>NZ_OMOR01000001.1:1243038-2486077 GCF_900302465.1 Ascidiaceihabitans donghaensis
GGCCGGGATCGTGGTTGCCTTCGATCCAGATCCATGTGCGCCCGGCTTGCAGCTTTGTAATCCAAAGGCGGTCGTCTTCGGACAATGCGTTTGCTGCGGCAAGGTCATCGAAGCTGTCCCCAAGGCACACAACTGTCCGTGGGGCTGTCCGGTCCAGATCCTGTGACAACCGCAGCAGGGTATCGCCTGTGTCGTAGGGCGGGACTTGGACGCCCGTGCGCCGCGCCATACTGTCGGATTTTCCCAGATGCAGGTCAGAGACACACAAAAGACTTTGGTCCGCCCACCACAAAGCACCGGACCCTAACGCCGTCAATCGGGCTTGATTAAGTTGTGCTGCACAGCCGTTCATGTTTTGTTTCTTAGTGCCCAACCCATTAAACCGCCAGCGATTTCTTCAGCTTGTGATGGGGGGCAATCCGGCCGTTGCCATAAGGCGCGCGGCTTCTTCGGCCAACAGCTTTTCTTCTGCCATACCTTTTACGGGCACGCGTCCAACTTCCAGAAAAAGCGGGGCCGCCAACGGGGTGACGCGATCATGTGCGATAAGATCAATCCGCCCACCCACACGCGCCACCATATCTTCGATGCGACTGAAATCGATCAGGCCCTTCATGGCCTCTTCGCGGGTGATGTGCATCATGACGTGATCGGGGTCATATTTATGCAATGTGTCGTAGAGTATGTCGGATGAAAACGTGGCCTGTCGCCCCGATTTTTTCTGTTGCGGGGTGTTGCGCTGGATCAGCCCCGCGATGGTGGCAGAGGCCCGAAAAGTACGTTTCATCACAGCATTGCCAGCCAACCACTTATCCAAGCCGTCGCGCAAAGCGTCAATGTCGAATAAAGGGGCCGGGTCGGTGACGGGATCAAGCCCCCAAATCAGGATGGCGTAATCTGTCGCCAAAAATCCAAGCGGGTTCAGCCCCAATTCCTCCATCCGTTTTGTCAAAAGCAAGCCCAGCGTTTGCATGGCATTGCGTCCTGCAAACCCGTAGACGGCCGTGTGCGCGCGACCATCGTGGGGGAAGCTTTCGATCAACAAACGTCCGGGTTCTGGCAGGCGGGACACTTTGCGTTGCAAAGCCAACCATTCAGCGGTGTGGTCGGGCAGATCAGGCCAGGTGTCTTGTTGGAATTTGTGTAGTATCCGTTCGCTCAACTGTGTGGACGTCGCAAACTTGGTGCCCATGAATGTGGCAATCTTGGGCTTTTTGCCTTTGTCCCGACTGACCTCGACAGTCATTTCGCGCAGTCCCTCATACCGCACAATCTGGCCGCCAATCAAAAACGTGTCGCCGGGGGTTAGGGTGGCTGCAAAGCTTTCTTCGATTTCGCCCAATGGCTTGCCGCCACGCGCACGTTTCATGCGCACTTTCAATGTGTCGGTGTCTTGAATTGTGCCGATGTTCATACGGATATTCTGCGTGGCACGCGGATCGCGCAGCTGCCATGTGCCATCCGGGCGCTGCAAAAGGCGTTTCCATTGGTCGTAGGCGCGCAGCGCGTAGCCGCCTGTGGCGCAAAAATCGAGGCAATCGTCAAAGTCAGCCCGTGACAGAGCACTGTAGGCGCCCACGCTTTTGATTTCGGCAAACAGCGTGTCTGCATCAAAGGGGCCGGCGCAAGCTGTGATCAGGATATGTTGACACAGAACGTCACGCGGCCCCGGGCTGCGCGGTTCACCGTCCAATTGCCCTTCGCGCACCGCGTCCAGTGCTGCCACACACTCCACGACCTCAAAACGGTTGGCAGGCACCAAAAGGGCTTTGGATGGCGCGTTGTAACGGTGGTTTGCACGCCCAATGCGCTGTACCAGACGTTTGACGTTTTTGGGGGCGCCGATCTGGATGACCAAATCCACATCCCCCCAGTCGATGCCCAGATCTAGCGATCCTGTGCATACGATGGCTCGCAAATCGCCGCGCACCATGGCCTGTTCGACTTTTTCGCGTTGCACCTTGTCCAAAGACCCGTGGTGAATGCCAATGGGCAGGCTGTCCTCATTGGCAAGCCATATGTTGTGAAAATACAGCTCTGCCTGTGCGCGGGTGTTGTGAAAGATAAGCGTCGTTTTGTGTTTTTTGATTTCTTCCAGCACCGCAGGAATGGCGTATTTGCCGCCAGAGCCAGACCAGGGGGGGGCTTCATCGGTGGTCAGCATCTGAATGTCGGGGGCAGGGCCGGGATCTGCCAGCAGAATGTCACAGGGGTCGGGATGGCGGGCCAGCAGATGGGCGATGGCCGCGGGGTCTTCCACCGTAGCAGACAGTCCTACGCGCTTCATGTCCGGGCACAGGGTTTGCAACCGGGCCAGTGCCAGAAACAACTGGTCGCCGCGCTTGCTTTCGGCCAGCGCGTGGATTTCGTCGACAATGACACGTTTGAGACCGCGAAACATGCGCGGTGCATCGTCAAAGCTTGTCAAAAGAGCCAAGGATTCAGGTGTCGTCAGAAGGATGTGGGGCGGGTCCGCCCGCTGCCGCCTTTTGCGACTGGCTGGGGTGTCTCCGGTACGATCTTCCACGCGGATATCCAGGCCCATCTCTGCTATAGGCGTTGACAGATTACGTTTGATATCTGCGGCCAGCGCTTTCAACGGAGAGATATACAGCGTGTGGATGCCATCATGTGGTGACGTTGCCAAATCGGCCAATGTTGGCAAAAAGCCCGCCAAAGTCTTGCCCCCGCCCGTCGGCGCAATAAGCAGCAGTGCAGGATCCGCTGCGCGGTCCAGCATGGCCTGTTGGTGGGGGTGTACTGCCCAGCCTTTGGTGGCAAACCAGTCATGAAAGCGCTGTGGAAGTTGAACCATAGCGCATAGTTAACGCAGCCTGCGCCTATGGCCAGAGGTGGATTTTGGGAATTTTGATTTAGAAGGCGGTCAGTTGCGCGGTTTGAGGGTGCGGATGGTGTCTTGTACTTGCCGGGGCAGGCGCGTGTCGGCGCTTTGTGGTGCCCCATCCAAAGCGGATGCGACGTCTTTGACCAATATGCCGATGGTGTTGTCGTCTTGCAGTCCGTCGCGTGCGAATTCGATGTCGTTGAACCCGCTTGCGAACCAGTTTTGTCCCGAAGACGTATGGATCAAACGCAACAGCTTGCCTTCATCCAGCCCCGCTTGATCCGCCCAATCCAGAACCAACCGTGTCATGGCGGTGTTTGAGGCCGCCAGTAAATTGTTGAGCACCTTGGCCTGCATGCCCGCGCCAAAGTCACCCATATGATGCATATGTTTGCCCATGGCCAAAAACAGGTGCTGCGCCGCTTCGATGTCATCTTTGCTGCCCCCCAACATAAAACTGAGGCTGGCGCGTTCAGCGGCAACCTGTGCGCCTGACATGGGCGCATCAATCAAGGTTACATGGCTTGGAACGCGGTCGCGCAGATCCCGCACATAGCGGGGTGACAGGGTCGAGCTGATGATGATACGCGACAGCTTCGGGGCCGTTTCGACAAAGTTTTGCGATCCAAAAAGCACTTCATCGGTTTGCGGTTGATCGCGCACCACGGTGATCAGAGTTTCAAGGTCTTGGGCAAAGCGTGCAGCATCTTGCGTCACCCAGGCTGATCCTACATCGGCAACATCAAACCCTTTTGCACGCACACCCATATTGCGCAGGCTGTCCAGCATGGGACGGCCCATGCGCCCACATCCTGCGACACCGATCATTTCACAATCGTTTCATCTTTGACAAACATGTTTGCCCAAGCACGATCAATCAATTCCGGTGTCATTTGGTACGGCATGCCTTCAAACTCGCATATTGAAATCATCTGATCGATCAGAAAGATCGGCTGGTAGTTCGCATAGACGTTGTCAATAGTGGGATATTTCACTTTGAGCAAATGGACCAACGCCTTTTCGTTCAGCGGCATATTGCGTTTGCGGGCGACCATCGCAAAGATTTTGAGGAAGTTTTCCTGATTTGGCCCGTCAATTTTGATCTTGAAGAAAATCCGGCGCAAAGCCGCTTGGTCAAAGATTTCATTGGGGTGGAAGTTGGTCGAAAAGATCACCAGCGTGTCGAAGGGCACTTCGAATTTTTCGCCCGACTGCAGGGCAAGGATGTCTTTGCTTTCTTCCAAAGGCACAATCCAGCGGTTGACCAAGGCTTGGGGCGGTTCGGCTTGGCGGCCAAGGTCGTCCACGATGAAGATGCCACCGGTGGATTTCAATTGCAGCGGGGCCTGATAGGTTTTGGCTGTTGGATTGTAGACCAGATCCAACATGTTCAACGACAGCTCGCCCCCGGTGATCACGGTGGGGCGTTCGCATTTCATGTAACGTGTGTCGAACTTGCCGGATGTTTTCCGCAATACATTGGGATCGTCAACTTCGTCGGCCACAGCATTGTGCACGATAGGGTCATAAACGGTGATCACCTGGCCCGCGTATTCAATGGCGTGGGGCACATAAACCATATCCCCAAGCGCGTCACGGATGCCGTTGGAAATACTGGATTTACCATTGCCGGGGGGGCCATACATCAGAATGGAGCGCCCTGCGGAGACGGCAGGCCCAAGATTGCCAATCAACGCATCAGGCAAAACCAGATGCCCCATAGCGTTGGTCAGTTGGGCGCGCGTGACCATCAGGTTGCGTATGGACTGGCGTTTGACCTGTTCGCGGTACACATCCAAAGGCACAGGCATCGCCCCGAAGTATTCCGATTGCGCCAAAGCATCCAAAGCACGGGCTTTGCCGGCGTCTGTCAGTTGATAGCCCATTTCGTTGCCGTTGTTGGCGTTCAATGTGCCTGTGGCTTCAAGCAAACGCTGTTCACGGGCCATATCGATCAGTTCTTGCGTCACTGGGATCGGCAGGCGAAGCGCCTTTGCCAGATCAGACACCATATCAATATTTTTACGGAAGATCGTTTTCAAAAGGATGTCGCGCATCATAACGATGGGCAGCTTCATCTCTTCGATGCGTTTCGGGGCAGGGGGGGCCATTACGGCGCTGGTCTGCATGTTCATATGATCTGGCCTCGGGCGATTTGGGTCACCTTTCAACCTGACGGATTAATGCGCCCAGATTGTGACCGGGTGCGGGAATTAGCAGGGCAATTGCCTTTGGTACGGCGCCAGTTTTGGGGCACTTACGCGCCCCAGATGGCGCCCATGATCAGGTAAATCGCCAATGTGCAGCCCAAGGCCAGACCCATTGGGAATTTCTTGCCAAGGGCGTCATCCCAGCTTTGCCAATGGGGTGCTATGTTGCGCAATCTTGTATGTTTGGCCAATCGGTGTGTCGCCCAGGCCGCCAGAAGATTGGCGGCGGCGATTGCCATAACCAGACGCAAGTCGCCCATAAAAACGAAGGGGGATGCGGCCGCAATGAACTTGGAATCTCCGGCCCCCATAGCACCAACCGCGTTTAGTAATACGCAGATCACAAACACAACCACCATATAAACAAGGTGCCATGCATAGACATCAAAGGGCAATGCAACCAGTCCAACGACCACAAAAACCAAAGCCAGTGCGATCACCGTTTGGTTTGTGATCCGCATCTCGCGCATGTCTGTGAAGGCCGTGTACAGGCATAACGGCAGCACGAATGGCAAAAACCACAACGCGGCAGAGGCAGGAATATACAGCATTTAACCGTTGGAATTGTCGAGCGCGTTCAGCGCACGCACTGCGGCTTCAAAGTGCTGTGGATGGGTTTCAATGGCGTCACGCAACAGGGTCTTGCCCGTTTCAACATCGCCTTGTTTCACCGCTGACAAAGCCATTGTGTGCAACAACTGGGCGCGTTCCGTTTGGTCCATAGGAACAACAGGCAGCGCATAATTGCGCTGGGCTGCGCGTGCCAACACAAGGTTGTTCTTGGCCGTGAACAGCGATGGATCCTGACGGATGGCATCGCCAAACAAGCGTTCTGCCGCCTTGTAATCACCACGCGTCAATTTGGAATACCCCCAGTTGTTCATGATACCGGCAGGCCGGGTCGTCAGGCCCACGGCGGTTTCATAAAAGCTGTCGGACTTGGTCCATTCCTTGTTGCTGTCGGCCACCATCGCTTCAAGGCGGTAGCGTTTGAAGGTCTCAAAGGTGGGGGGCACGGTATCAAGGATTTTTTCGGCTTTGGCCCAGTCACCGGACCGGATCAGCGCATCGGCGTAATCGACGGTGTCGGATTGTGTGGCGCCTTCCATCTTGATGACTTTGGTGTAGGCCGCGGCCGCTTCGGTATAGCGTTTCGCGCGGACCAGACTGACGGCCAAACCACGTTGAAATTCCAGGCGGTCGGGGTCTTCGCCAACGGAGCGCGTGAAATACGCAACGGCCTCGTTTGGATCGGCCACAGTCAACATGACATCGGTCAGATTGGTTTCATCCACCACATTGACGTCCTGAAAGGCGCGTTCGACGGTGTCATCGGCGTTCTTTTGGGCGCATGCGGACAGGAATACTGCCCCTGCCAAAACGGTAGGTACAACGAAAGAATGGCGCATTTTTGCGTCCTTTACTGCTCTGCCTCGGTTATGGCGTCGGGCGGATCAGATAGTCACTGGACCCGCGTCGCACCAATTTATAGTTATTGTTTTGTCCAGCAGTATTAACAGTATTTTCCGATTTTGCGAGTGCTAAGCGCAGATTATCGCGGATTAGTGCACTTTCGCCATTGTCTAGGGCAAAGGCTTTGCGAAAGATTTGCTGTGCTTCAGCGGTTTTGCCGCGTTCCATCAACACAACGCCAAGATTGTTATAGATTTCCGGCCACGCGTCATCTTGGGCTGTGGCGCGCCTAAGAAGGGTTTCGGCTTGACCCAAACGGCCCAGTTCAAGGTTCGCCGTGCCCAAGCCGGATAGGATCTCGGCGTCCAGTCCATTTGCCAAAGCTGCGCGGTTAAAGGCGCGAATGGCCAATTCATATTCGCCTGCAGCAATCAACCGGTGCCCGACTTCTACACCGTCAACGGCTTGTTTGGATCTGTCGACGCCCGGCGCATAAGGCCCGCTGTCAGACGTGGAAATGCCGCCCGTTCCGCAGGCGGCAAGTCCAAAAAGGAAGGCTCCGGCACAGATGCGCCGAAGCTTTGTTAAAATGCGGTCAGTTGCCACCAGCACTTAAGCTCCCCATTTTCGTAATCCCCATCACCGATGGACCCACAAGGATGATCAGCAATGGCGGCACGGTTAACATCATTGTGGCAAGTGTCATTTTGGTTGGCAACTTATTTGCAGCTTCTTCCGCACGCATAACACGTTTGTCACGCATTTCCCCTGCATAAACACGCAAAGCGTCGGCGATAGAGGTACCAAAGCTAGTGGATTGCACCAAAACGGTCACAAAGCTGGCCACGTCCTGCACGCCGCAGCGTTCGCCCATGTCGTTCAGAACAGTGGCTTTGTCCTTACCGGCTTTCATCTCGTAGGCAACCACGTCGAATTCGTCTGCCAGCGCCGGAAACGAGGCCCGCAATTCACGGGCGACGCGCACAATAGATTGCTCTAGTGATTGGCCGGCTTCGACGCAGACCAGCATCATGTCCAAGCTGTCGGGAAAGCCTTGTGTGATCTGTTCTTTGCGTTCTTCGACACGGCGCGTCACCCAATATTGGGGCAGGTAATAGCCAATGCCACCCGGGCCGACCGTATACATGATCATTTTCTGGGTCGAAACTTCGGCCCCGTCCACGTTCATGTAGAAGGTGTAATAGAACACACCAAGACCAAGGCCAAGCAGTCCCAAAAGCATCTGGGCCGCGTGGAACATGCGTACCGCATCTTTGGACTGGTAGCCCGCCTGACGCAGTTGCAGTTGCTTGGCGCTAAGTTCGGCCACGTCTTTGGGTTCAAGAAAGCTGGCAAACCGGTCCAACTGTTCGTTGTGCCCGCCTTGACGCAGTTTTTCGCGATGAACAGAGCCACCGTTTCGGTTCGCAGCGTCTCGCTTAAGCTTGTTCAGCGGGTCCTCGGGCTGACGCAGCATAATGATCACGGTCAAAACAACCATAACCGTGCCCAAAGCACCCACCAAGATCATCGGACCAAGCGGACCTAAAACGTCTTGAATGGCAGTGTTTACAGAGTTGAAGAGTTCCATGCAGCAGGGCTCCCTTTCATTATACTTTGATGTTGGTGAGGACACGCATCACCACAAGGTTGACGGCCAGAAACAGGCCCACCGCGATACAAGCGGGGATGAAATACGCATGTTCGCGGACTTCGTCGTAGTAATGCGGATCGGCAATGTTGATGACGATCAAGGCCACAATCGGGAAGGCAGACAGGAACTTGCCTGACCATTTTGCTTCAGCAGTGATCGCTTTCACACGGCGGAACAGGCGGAAGCGGGCGCGGATCACAGATGCAAGGCCAGCCAGAATTTCGGCCAAGTTACCACCGGATTGGGACTGGATGGTCACGGCCACGGCCAAAAAGCGCATGTCTTGCATGTCCAGACGTTCTGCCATGTCTTTAAGGGCTTCGCCCATATCACGGCCATAGGCTGCTTCGTCCGCGATGACGCCAAATTCGGATGCCAACGGGTCTTGCACTTCTTTGGACACGATCTGGATGGCAGAGGAAAACGGGTGCCCCACTTTCAACGACCGCACCATCAGTTCCACAGCGTCGGGAAGCTGTTCTTCGATCATCGCCAACCGTTTGCTGGCCTTTGAGCTGATCCAGAAATAGACGGCCCCGATACCGATGCCGACAGACAACAGCAGACGCAAAGGAACCTCGGTTTCGGTCCCAATCGACAATCCGATGAACGCGACAAAGGCCAACCCGCCCATCACCATCATCAACTGCTGTGGTGTAAAGGCGATGGCACCTTTTTGGGCCTTGTCAGCCAGAAGCGAATACAAGGGAATGGATTTCGCGTTCATGTGCTGGCGCATTTCCTTGCGCAGCTGGTCCAGCACTTCTTCGCGCTTGCCACCTTTATTCAGCATTTCAAGACGGCGGTTCACACGGCTGTTCAGACTGATCGATTTGCCAAAAGCGACCAGATAAAGCCCCTCAACCAACACCAATACGCCGATGAAGATGAGACCGTAAATAATGGGTTCCGCGCTCATAATTTCATTTCCTCAATAATAACTGGGATGGTGGGACACATATCGTTTACTCGGCTGCGATGGGTTCGTAGATGGCGGCGGGCAGATCGTAACCCCACATGCGGAAACGTTCCGCATAGTGGCTGCGCACGCCGGTCGCAGTGAAGTGACCGATGATTTTGTTGTCAGGCGTCAGGCCCACACGTTGGTAGCGGAAGATTTCCTGCATCGAGATAACATCGCCTTCCATCCCGGTGATTTCCGTGATGGATGTCATACGGCGGGAGCCGTCTTGCAAACGCGATGCCTGCACAATCAGGTTCACAGCGCTAGAGATCTGGGACCGAACTGCTTTCAAAGGCATCTCAATGCCCGCCATTGCGATCATGTTCTCCAAACGGCTGACCCCATCGCGGGCAGAGTTGGCGTGAATGGTGGTCATCGAGCCGTCGTGGCCGGTGTTCATCGCCTGCAACATGTCGATAACTTCTTCGCCACGCGTTTCACCAACGATGATCCGGTCAGGTCGCATCCGAAGGGCGTTTTTCAAACAGTCACGCGGAGATACTTCACCTTTGCCTTCCACGTTGGGGGGGCGGCTTTCCATCCGGCCCACGTGGGTCTGTTGCAGCTGAAGTTCGGCGGTGTCTTCGATGGTCAGGATGCGTTCGGCGTTGTCGATGAACGACGACAATGCGTTCAGGGTTGTTGTTTTACCCGAACCCGTACCACCAGAGACGATAACATTCAGACGTGTGGCAACAGCGGCTTGCAAATATGCAGCCATTTCTTCTGTGAAGGCACCGAAATTGACCAGATCGTCGATGCCCAGCTTGTCTTTTTTGAACTTCCGGATGGAAACCAGGCTGCCGTCTACGGCGACAGGGGGGACCATGGCGTTGAAACGTGACCCGTCTTTCAGCCGCGCATCCACATAGGGGTTGGATTCATCAACGCGACGACCCACGGCAGACACGATTTTATCAATGATTCGAAGGAGATGCTTTTCGTCTTTAAACGTAACATCGGTCAATTCCAGCTTGCCTGAGCGCTCCACAAAGATTTGTTGCGGGCCGTTGACCAGAATATCGTTGACGGATTCGTCCTGCAGCAAGGTTTCCAAGGGGCCAAGGCCCGTAACCTCGTCATACAGTTCCTGGTTCAGCGTCTGACGGTCTTCGCGGTTCAGCACAATGTTGTTGTCTTGCAGAAATTCACTGGCAATGGCCTGAATTTCAGACCGCAGATCGTTTTCCGAGGCGCTTTCCAAAGCTGCAAGGTTCAAGTTGTCCAGCAACGCACGGTGCAGTTCCAGCTTCAGCTCGCCCATGCGTTCCTTGCGTTTGCGTTCCTTGTCCAGGGGCACAGCTGTTGCGGCCACTTGATTGTGGGACTTGCGCGAAACCGACGCCTGCGACGCGGCAGAGTTCACCGGCAATTCGGTGACTTTGGCGGCGGGTGTGTCTACGGCTGCTATTTGCGCAGCTTCTGCAACGGGCGCCGTTTTTGTAGGTTTTTTATATTTGGAAAACATTGCTCTACCCCAAGGAGGTGATCAGGCTGCGTGGGCCTGATCGTCTTTAATTTCATGAAGCGACGCGGCCAGTTTGGCGATTTCGCGGCGCAGTGGGTTTTTGGGGGCAGAGGTGGCCAGTGGAAGGCCATGATCTGCACCTTGGGTGATGGGTTTGCCGCCATCGGGCAATTGAACATCGATAGAAATATCAAGGCTTTCAGCCATGCGCTTGATCCGGCTTTTGCCGCTTAGGTCCGTGAATTTCGGCGCGCGGTTCATCACATAGCGCAGCTTTTCGACCGGCAATTCTTCGGATTGCAGCGCGCGCTTGAAACGCATCGTGTTTTGCGCAGACCGCATGTCCAGCTCAAGTGTCGCGAAATAGACATGGGCGGCGGTCAGAACTGTTTCAGACCAATGCACCAGAGTGGACGGCATGTCGATCACGACAAAATCGAAGTGGTTGCGGGCCATGTCCAACACGCGCTGGATGTCCTCGGGGCTGATAAGATCCAAAGGCAGCATATCACCGGGCGCTGTCAGCACCTGAAGCTTGTCTTCAAAGGTCAACAGCGCCTGGCTGAACATGTCGGCATCCATGCTGTCTGTGTCTGACAGCATTTCGTAAACAACATCGCGACGGGCCAAATCCAGGAACGTGGATACGGCACCGAACTGCAAATCGAAGTCCAAGAGGCACACACTTGGCGCATTGTCGGATGCAACATTTGCCAATTCCCACGCAAGGTTAACGGCCAAAGTTGTTGCACCGGTTCCACCTGCCAAGCCGTGACATACAATGACGGCACCTTGTTTGTTGGCACCGCTTTTCAACTGCGGACCCGCTGGTTCAGACACAACCGGCACATCCGCCGTGCGCACGCGGTCAATCGCCTGTTGCAATTCCCCTTCTGGCAGCGGGTAGGGGACAAATTCATCAGCACCTTTACGCAACAACGAATGCAGCGACGCAGGTGTCATATCCTCAGCGATCAAAATGACTTTGATGTCGCGTTTTTTGGCTTGAACGATAATTTCGCCCATCAAAACAAGGTTGTCTTCGTCGATGTCGTCCATGGCAAGGGCCACAAATTCCATTGCACTTGCTTCGGGTTGCCCGAAGAAGGCCAAAGCCTCTGCGAAACCAAGGTCACCCCAGGATTCCCCCATGGCGGTTTCCATGTCTTCGATCAACAGATCAAAGTTCTGCACATCACGACTGATGGTGCAGGCCACGATGGGCGCGGTCTCGGGTTGTGGCATCACACTGCTCATTGCCAAATCGTCCTTTTCTCAGGGGCTTGGCGGATGAGTCTTATCTAAGGCCTTAACCTTTTCTTAACCCATTCGCGGAAGCCCATGCCCGGCCATTTTAGCCAGACACACGTGTCCTATTGGATCGACTATCGCTGTGAAGTGGGGCGAGATTGGGGCCAAAAAACTTCTATTGTTGGGTCTTTTGACACGGTAAGGGGGAAATCCCCCTTACTGTTATTCTTCTGTACGCAAGTCAGAACCTTGAATGCCATCCAATTGGGACGGTGGCACGGCGCTGTTGATATAGTCGCGGTACACGATCTGTGCGTATTTGCCGTCCAGAACATTCTGGTGACCACGCACAAATCCGGTGACTTCGGTCACGGTGCGGCGGTTGCGGCGTTCGCGGCCCTGGGTCACGATCAAAGGCTGGGTTTCCCCAAAGGATGCGACCGCTTCAAGACGTTTGCGGCTGATGCCTTGGGACGTCAGATAATGGACAACTGCGTTTGCGCGTTGTTGGCCCAAGCGTTTGTTGTAGCTGCTGCTGCCCACGGCATCTGCGTGTCCGTAGACCCGAAACCGGATTTCCGGAAACTGTTTGATCCAGCGGGCCTGTTCGCGCAGGGTGTCGCGCGCACCACCATCTAACTGTGCAGAATTAAAGGCAAAATTGACTGTGGTGAGGACTTCGGAGGAAAACCGATTTGCCAGATCAAAGGTGTATTGGCGTTCGCCTGTCAACACGAGTGTGTTGTTCAAGGTGGCGTTGCCAAACTCGCCTGTGTCGGTCAAAGCGCCTGCTTCCCGGTAGAACTGCGTATAAACTGGATCACTGCTGGTGCCACAGGCGGCCAACGTACCCAAAAGGGCAGTCAAACCAACAATATGTCGTGTGTTTCGCATGTAGGCTCGCATGATATTAATCCAGTACATAGCCATATGACCCGGAGAAGTCCTGTTTGGCAACCTCGCCAGCGGCCCCTTTCTTGGGGGTGCGGGTGCCCGCAGCTGTGCGACCGTACAAAAACAGGTCTTTTTCGGTGGGTGGTTTGATCCGGTCGGTGGGCAACGACAAGGCTTCGCCGCGTGTTGGTGACACCAAATGCGCGGTGATAATGATCACCAGTTCCGTCTGCTGCCGCTGGTAGCTGGCGGACCGGAACAAAGCGCCCAAGACGGGCACATCGCCAAGCCATGGCAACTGTGAATTATCGTCGGTGAAGTCGTCTTGCAGCAAACCTGCAATCGCAAAGCTTTCGCCGTCGCGCATCTCGACCGTGGTCGATGTTTCGCGGCGTGAAAAGGCGTCGATTTCAAAGCCGTTGACCGAGAACCCGTTTGTTGGGTCGATGGCGGATACGGCGGCTTCCAGTTCCAAATTGATCAAGTCTTTGTCGACGACACGGGGAATAAAGTTCAATTCAATTCCGAAGGGTTTGAATTCAACCGTGATGGCGCCGTTGTCTTGGCTGACAGGGACGGGGTATTCACCACCCGCCAGAAATTTAGCTTCTTGACCGGACAACGCCACCAGATTTGGTTCTGCCAAGGTGCGTACGACACCTTTGGTTTCCAAGGCCTCAAGCAACAGACCCACTTGCGTGTTGCCTGCGCTAAACCCGAACAGCAATGCGCCGGCGTTTTCGTTCACGGATGGCACATTGCCACCTAATGCGGTGCCAACACCGCCCGACGAATTCAACGTGCCCGACCCGCCGTTGACGCCCACGCTATTGCCCAGAACAGATCCGTTCAAAGCCAAGGAAGACGACAGGGATTTCGAAACAGAGCGCTGCATTTCGGCAAAACGGACTTTCAACATGACCTGTTGAATGCCTCCGACGCTCATAAGGTTGGAAACACGGTCCGGCGCATAGCGTTCGGCCAAATCAAGTGCGCGTTGCAAACGGGAGGAGCTGGACACGATGCCAGACAAAACGATCCCGTCGTTTGCTGTACGCACCTCGATTTTTTCACCGGGCAGAATTTGACGCAGGCGTTCTTTGAATTCGGACACATCGGCGGCCACACGCACGTCGACGTTTGTGATCAGTTTGCCCGCTGCATCCAAAAGGGTCAGCGTGGTTAAGCCAGGCGCTTTGCCCAAAACATAAATTGTACGATCCGACAGGGACGAAATATCCGCGATACCGGGGTTTGCGATGCTCAGTTCCGCGAAAGGCACGTCGCTTTCAACCACAACAGCGCGGTTCATCGGTACATCTAGCGTCCGCGAGGTGCCTTGTTTGACCACACGCAAGTTGTTGGCCGCCGCATCTGTGGCGAACATCATCGCAACAGGCGATGCACTTACAGCCAGCCCCAGAAGGGCTGCTTTTAGAAATCTATCAATTTTCATGTGACCTGCCTTTTGTGATCACGCCTCAATATTGGGTCTTTTTGCCCACGTTTGGATCACCATGCGTCAATTCCATTTTTTTTGCAAGAATCAATGGGTTGATCGTGTTTGTGTATGTGGATAAAGGGCAACAGCCCCAAAAGACAAAAGGCGCTGCGGGGATGCAGCGCCTTTCAACCGTTTGATATTGCTTAATTTGTGCAAGGGATTGGGATTTCCAGAACCTCTGCGCCACGGCGGGTGCGGATGGTGCAGACTTCTTCCTTTTTGGCTTGGACCTTGACGGTTTCTGTCGCCAAACCCAACAAAGACTGTTGGTTTACTTCGATCTCGCCCGCCACGGTGTCGTCGTCAGCGCCAACCAAAGACAGGGACAAGGATCCTGTCGATTGGGCCTGTGCCAATGCGGCGACCTGATTTGGGCGCAAGGCGACAGTTACCGTGCGTGCAATGACAGCGCCCTCCAAATCACCTGTGGCGCTTTGGTCAATGGCGATCAATTTGATGCCCGGTTCGATCAGTTTTGTGATTTCAGAGCGATCACGGCCACCATCGGTGACAACCTGACCTGTCCAGTAAACGTCGACACGGTCGCCGGGGCGCAAGAAGCCGGACACGCCAGATGCCACGTCAACACGCAAAGCAAAGGCTCGCATGCCGCGTTCCAACCTAGACGTCAGGCCGGCTTCTTCGCCAGGAAGTGTCACTTTGATGGCCATCACGGCCTCGTCCTTTTCCATGGCGCGAAGGACAACGCGTTTTTCGTCTTTGCCTTCTGGAAACAGTGTGCCGTCGTCCAGGAATGTGCCTTCGGGGATGGCATTTTCGGGCCAAGCTACCATCCGAACATCTTCAGTGGTGATCTCTTCACCGTACTTGAGTGCGCGATCTGCGACGTACACGTCTACGGTGGGAACAACCTTCGCACGGGCTGCGCGTTCGCGCGCCAGCTCGTTCTGGTACGCTCCGATATAGTTTTTGGCCATGTAAACAGCCCCGCCTGCGAGCGCGACACCCACCAGAAGAACAAGCCCAAATACCATACGCATTTTATCACCTCATATAACTGTCAGGGCGTTTGGTGCCCTCGGTTTTTGTCCCTTTTATCAATGTCACGCAATTGTGGTTGAAATAGGGTAGGGCCGTGACGGTTGTGCGACGTCTCTTGTGTCCGCAATTGATACGCAAACACGCGCAACACGGGGGGGCCAAACGGCCAAAAAGCGCCAACGAACGAACGTGGCGCAATCATAGCATTTTGTGTGGAGACCTTAAGGTTTCCAGTCGGCCAGAAACGCCACGATCTGCGCGGCAAGAGCCAGAACAGACTCTATTAAAAAACCGGTCAGGAGCAGGCCGCCACCGGCAAGCACAGCAGTCAAAACGATCCAGTCAACGGTGATGGCACCGTCCTCGTCTTTCAAAAATGATTTAAAAAAGTTTAACATCCTTTGACCCTCGCCGGTTCAAATACTCTTGTGTGGTGAGAAGCAAAAGGCCGCATCCAGCATCCTGGATGCGGCCTCGCACTCGTTCAAACTGGGCTAACCTTACAGGTTAGGGTCTTGCTTGCCCAAGAATGTGTCTGTGTCTGCTGTCAGCTCGGACGCGCCGCCTTCGATGGAAGAGTAAGCTGCAACGGCCAGGCCAACAACGGCGGCTGTCAAAACAACCCAGTCAACTGTTACGGCGCCGTTTTCGTCTTTACGGAAGTTTTTGATAAATTTCATCATGGTAGTGTCCCTCCAAAGGATCAGTGTGTTTTTTTCAGTTTCAACCTTGTCGTCCGTAGCGGCTCGTTCTCTCATTTGAACCTGTCCGACTTGGTATGAACATGTTTTGCACTTTGAATGGGGCATGAATTTGGCGGCAAATATGGCTTTTGCAATTTCTGTAGAAGAACTTTGTATTTTTCTTGTAACTATATGATAAGTATAAGGAAAAATTATAAATTAAATTCCATTAATTGATTTACAGCTCGTTAACACCTTCAAATGTGGCGGTTTCGCCATGATCTTGTCCCGATTGGCTGGTTTTTGGGCCGATTTTCTGAGATACTTTGTCCAGAATTATAAAAAATCGGTGTCGAGCAGGCATGAAAAACTCAAAAATTGCCATTTCAGCGTTGGCCTTGGCCTGTGTTGCGTCGTTTTGCGTGGCGGATACCCCGAAACCCTTTCCCGAATTCTCTGCAAAACGTGTAAAACCACCAAAATCGGGTGCAAAGCGGATAACGATTCAGATTGATCCCGCGGCTCAAGCCCCCAAAGCCCCTGAAGCATCGGCGACGATCACACCCTCTGGTGCGGTTTCTGTACCCGCAGGGTCTTATGCCTGGTTCTGGGACAAAGTATCACCAGATGCCGCAAAAACCGGCCCGGGGCGTCTGGACGTTGCAATGCGCACTTTGGCTGCAAATGGCACGGTGCCCAGTCCACGGCTGCAGCAGATGCAGACCATCGCGCAGGCGCGCGGCATTGATATTTTGAAGTCCACCATAGACACAGACGTATCGCCTGCTTTGGTTCTTGCTGTCATGACGGTTGAATCAGCGGGTGACCCAGACGCCGAAAGCGGGGCCGGGGCGCAGGGTTTGATGCAATTGATGCCGGACACGGCTGCGCGGTTCGGGGTCACGGACAGCTTTCAACCCGGCGCTAATATTCTGGGTGGTGTAAAATACCTGAACTGGTTGATGCAGGAATTCGAACGGGACCCTATTCTTGTGCTTGCGGGATATAATGCGGGCGAAGGCAATGTACGCAAACACGGTGGTGTTCCACCATTTGCGGAAACCCGCGACTACGTTCCCAAAGTGCTTGCAGCGTTTCAGGTGGCGCGGGGCTTGTGTTTGACGCCACCGGAACTGGTCACGGATGGATGCGTCTTTGCAGCACTAAACGCCAAGTAACCGGCAGGCATCAGATATTAGGACAGGAATTGATCCGACATGTCGCCACCCGCTGGCACATCTATCGTAACAAAGCTGCCTGCTGCGCCGCGTCCCAAATGCAAGGTGCCTTCCAAGCCTTCGATCAAACCGTTTACGATGCGCCCCCCAACATTCGCTGGGTCAGGCCATGCCATGTCGGTGGGAATGCCAACACCATCATCAGAGATCGTTAGTCGCACCCCGCCACCTGACAGGCTGGACATGCGCACTTCGATCATACCTTGGTCCAGGCGCTCAAATGCGTGTTGAAAGGCATTGGTCAGCAGCTCCGAAACCACAAGACCCACACGCGCCGCTGTTTCAATTGGCAGAACCAGGGATTCCAGCTGCATGTTCATGCGCACACCTGGCCGCCCTTGAACATGCGCGATGGCCACGATGAGGCGCGACAAAAAGTTTCCAAGTTGAATACCATCACGGTTGGAATTGGCATCGGCCAGCTTCATTTCATCATACAGCACTTGCAACGTTTCGACACGGCGTGACAGGGCCGCGAAATCTTCAGGAACAGAGCTGTCTTGGGAGGATTGTTGCCGGATCATATTGATAATCATCGACAGATCGGACCGAACGCGGTTCTGGATTTCAACCAGCCTATCGTCGATTTCGTTGGCAGAGGACGACACGTCTTGCGGGCTTAGTTCTTTCTGGATGCCCATAAAAAACTGTACGCGTCCCTGCGCATCATGGATGGGGGCCACGACCAAGCGGTTCGTAAAAGGTTCGCCGTTTGAACGGTAATTGAGAATATCAACAGAAACGCTTGTGTTTGTTTCGATGCATTGCCGCAATTGGTCCACGTCGCTTTTGCGGGTGTTTTCGCCCTGCAGAAAACGACAGTTCTGGCCGATGATTGCGCTGCGCTTGTATCCGGTCATAGCGGTAAACGCCTGATTTACATACACAATCGGATTATCATCTAGGTTTGGGTTCGTGATGATCATAGCCACTTGCGCGCCAGCAAAACTATGAAACAGTTCATCTTCGGCGAAATGGGTTTCAATGGTGTCATGCATAGCGGCGTTTTCCCCGTGTCATTAAACCATTGGACGCGTGCAAGGAAAACGGACGGGCACAGCAAGCTGCCTCAGCGCTGAACGCTTTGGTTCCTAAAGCCTTGGATACAAACCCATAGCCCGTTTTCATACTGTTTCCTTGGCTTCCATTGCGCATTGGCTGATGCGTATGGTTCGTTATGTTTCTTTTGGGGGTAGGGTTGGCCACAATTTCCCCGAGTATTCTGACCAACTCATATATGTATGCCGTTGCACACGAATTCTGTCAATTTACATGTCCAGAATTGTGTCATCTGGCTGAGAAACGAGGGGAAAAGGCCGTTTTCCTGCTGAAAACGGCGGATTTTCGCACAAGGGCGCATGCGATATAGTGCAAGCGCCCTTGGGAGGATCAGATCATTCTTTTTTCGCAGCTGGCTTCTTTTTGGCGGCGGGCTTTTTCTTGGCAGCTGGTTTTTTGGCTGTGGTTTTTTTGGCGGCCGCTGCTTTTGTTGGCTTTTTCGCAGCGGTTTTCCGGCGTCCGGTGCCTTTTTTGGCAGCCTTCTCATCCAAAAGCTGGACAGCTTGATCCATGCTTAGATCTTCGGGTTCGATTTCCTTGGGGATAGTGGCGTTGATTTTCTCCCACTTCACATAAGGCCCGTATTTTCCACTCATGATGGCGACGTTGCCGCCCTGATCGGGGTGTTCGCCCATTTCGCGGATCGGTTTTGCGGCCACGCCGCGCCCGCCTCGGGATGCTACCTTTTCGGCCAAAAGCTGGACAGCGCGGTTCATACCAACTGTCCAGACTTCGTCTATGCCTTCGAGGTTGGCGTTTGTGCCACCGCGTTCTGATGTGCTGGCAGCGTGTTTCAGATAGGGGCCATAGCGCCCGATATTGGCCCAAACCATCACGCCGTCTTCCGGATGCGGTCCGATTTCGCGGGGCAGGGACAGCAGCATCAGCGCTTGGCTTAGGTCCACATCGGCAGGCGGCCAGTCTTTTGGGATCGACTGACGTGGCGGTTTCTTGTTGTCGTCCGTGACTTCGCCGCGCTGCACATACGGCCCGAAACGTCCTTTGAACGCATAAATCTTGTCGCCGTCGTCGTCGCCCAGATGTTTGCCTTCGGGGGGGATGCCACCGGTGTCTTCAGCGCCGGGAGGGCCGAAGGCGCGGGTATACCGGCATTCCGGATAGTTGGAACAGCCGATGAAAGCACCGCCAGAGCGGGCGGTGCGCATGCTTAGGCGGCCCTTTTCACAGTTGGGGCACAGACGCGGATCGCCGCCCTCTTCTGTGACAGGGAACAAATGCGGTTCGAGCACTTCGTTGATCTTTTCGAGCACTTCGGTGATGCGCAATTCGCTGGTTTCGGCGATGGCCGCAGAAAAATCGCGCCAGAATGAGCCCAACACGTCTTTGTAATTGCGATCGCCCGCGCTGACGTCATCCAGTTCTTCTTCCAAAGACGCGGTAAAGTCATATCCCACATAGCGACGGAAGTAGTTTTCGAGGAAGGCAATCACCAAACGGCCTTTGTCCTCGGGGATCAGGCGGTTCTTTTCCTTGCGCACATAATCGCGGTCCTGAATCGTCGTCACAACGCTAGCGTAGGTTGATGGGCGACCGATGCCCAGTTCTTCCATCCGCTTGACCAGCGTCGCTTCGGTGTAGCGGGGCGGAGGCTGGGTAAAGTGTTGTTCCGGTGTGATCGACTTTTTATCGGCTTTTTCGTTCTGGTTAAGTTGCGGCAGGCGTTTGTCGTCGTCATCGACCACAACGTCATCACGGCCTTCCTCATAGACTTTCAGAAACCCGTCAAACAGCATCACCTGGCCTGTGGCACGCAAGCCGACTTGGCCGTCAGCGCTGCCGATTTCGACTGTGGTGCGTTCCAGACGGGCCGATTCCATCTGGCATGCCAATGTTCGCTTCCAGATCAGGTCATATAGTTTGCGCTGGTCTGCATCCATGATCTTCAAAGACGCCGCATCATTGGTCATATCCGTCGGGCGGATACATTCGTGGGCTTCTTGCGCGTTCTTGGCTTTGTTTTTGTACATGCGCGGCTGGGCAGGCACGTATTCACCGCCAAAGCGGTCCTTGATTGCGTCACGTGCCATCGTGACGGCCTCGGGGGCCATGTCGATGCCATCGGTCCGCATGTAGGTGATGTGGCCGGCTTCATAAAGACGTTGGGCGCTGCTCATGCATTGGCGCGCGCCCATGCCGAACTTGCGGCTGGCTTCTTGTTGCAATGTCGATGTCATGAACGGGGCAGACGGGTTGCGCGTTGCGGGTTTGGCTTCGACAGATTGAATGGTCAGGTCGCGGCTGGTGATTGCAGCTTCGGCCATTTCGGCCTGTTGCTGGTTCTCGATGTCGTATTTGTCCAGCTTTTTACCTGCAAGCGTCGTCAGGCGGGCTTCGTATTCTTGACCCGTGGGTGACGACAAGATGGCTTTGACCGACCAGTATTCGCGGTTGCGGAATGCCTCGATCTCCATTTCGCGTTCTGTGATGATGCGCAGGCACACCGATTGAACGCGGCCAGCAGACCGGCTGCCGGGCAGTTTGCGCCACAGGACGGGCGACAGCTTGAACCCCACAAGATAGTCAAGCGCACGGCGGGCCAGGTAGGCCTCAACCAAAGGCATGTCCACTTCGCGCGGATTTTGCATGGCTTCGGTGACAGCGGCCTTGGTGATTGCGTTGAACACCACGCGGCTGACAGGTGTGTCTTTCTTGATGGATTTGCGCTTTGTCAGTGCCTCTTGCAGGTGCCAGCTGATGGCTTCGCCTTCGCGATCGGGGTCAGTTGCAAGGATCAGTTCGTTGTCGTCTTTCAGCGCATCGGCAATCGCTTTGACGTGTTTTTTGCTGTCGCTGCCGATCTCCCAAAGCATGTCGAATTCATTGTCTGTGTCGACAGATCCGTCTTTCGGGGGCAGGTCGCGCACATGCCCGTAAGAGGCTAAAACAGTATAGTTGTCACCCAAATACTTGTTGATTGTCTTGGCTTTGGCTGGCGATTCAACAACAACAACTGGCATGTATTAAGGCACCTTTTAGGCTGGATTTCAGGGCGTCTATGGCTGCGCAAGATGTGGGGTGCAAGCTTTTATTGTCAACCAAGCCGCGTGATGCCAATGATGTCGCAGGTGGATTTGCCCCGATTTGCCCCAAGAAATTGCTTTGATCCTACGCTTTGGTCAGAAGGCCACCTTGGCGTCGTTGGATTTGCCCGTCCAGCTCAAGCGACACAAGAACTGGCGTGATTTGAGACGCAGGGATCGCAATGTCGCGGATCAATTGGTCTTCGGCCATGGGGGCGGGGCCAAGACGGTCCAAGATCTGCATATGCAAGGCGGATGTGTCCCGCAGGCTGGGATGTTTGGGCGGCGTTTCTTCGGCGACAAGGGGCAATTCGGCTTGTCGGGAGGGCGATTGGCACAGTGGCGCCATTGCCGCAAGCACATCATCGGCGCCGCGCACCAATGTGGCCCCGTCACGGATCAGCATGTTGCACCCCGACGCGCGGGCATCAAAAGGATGCCCCGGCACCGCCAGCACGTCGCGCCCTTGATCCAAAGCGTCACGGGCCGTGATCAGGCTGCCTGATTTTGCGGCGGCTTCCACCACGATCGTGGCCTGCGCCAGTCCCGAAATGATCCTGTTGCGCATTGGGAAATGCCGCGCCATCGGTTGTTGTCCCATCGGCATTTCGCTTACACGCAAGCCCTGTTGGGCGATGCCCAAGGCAAGTTCGGTGTTTTCGGCGGGGTACATCACATCTACCCCACCCGCTTGCACGGCGACTGTGCCAGTCGGCAATGCGGCCAAATGCGCGGCTGCATCAACGCCGCGGGCAAGTCCTGACACAACAACATATCCGGCTTCGCCCAGGTCGGCGGCCAGCTTTTTGGCCATGCGGGTGCCAAGCGAGGACGCATTGCGCGCACCTACCATTGCAATCATGGGCTTTTGCAAAATGGATACGTCGCCCAGCGTCCACAAAAAGGGGGGTGCGTCATCCAATTCGGCCAATGAAGACGGGTAGGCGGGATGCAGATGATCAACCAGAACCGCGCCAAAATCGCGTGCCGCACGCATTTCTGCGTGGATCACGCCTTCGGGGCATAGCTGATAGCCGGAAACGCCGGCGGCACGCGCTACCTCGGGCAGCGCGGCCAGCGCGTTTTGCGCAGTGCCGTGTTCAATCAGCAGGCGTTTGTACGTAGAGATGCCGACCCGGCGGGATCGCAACAGACGGAGACGATGAAACTGGTCAACTTCCGAGGTGGGTGGGAGTGGGGGGTGAGTGGAAGAAGGAGTAAATCCTTGGTCAGTCATCCGTAGCTCCGTCCGTTGCTGTACCTTGTATAGCGATAAGGTGGTTAACAGCAGGTGAACGAAATCCTCACTATTTATGGGGATATTGTCTTTTTTTGTTGGTTCAAACTTTGATTGTTGTCCGGGTCCTGGGCGGAAAACCTAGAACCACGAGAAACCAAAAGCCCATCCCAAAACAGATCAAATACATCGGTCACGGCCATTGCGCAGGTAACGGGTCGCTTCGAAATCTTGGCAAGCCTATGCACCACCAAAAACCGCAGGAGTAATTATGGTGAAGGCACTTCATCGCTTGTCTGGGGCTGCCTATGGCACTCATTTTGCTGATCAAATTGCAATCGTTTCCGTCCCGCTTATCGCGGCTTTGGCGTTCGGGGCCTCGTCGCAAACGATCGGAGTTTTGGTTGCCTGCCAATCCATGGCCCATCTGCTGGGATCGATTCCGTTTGGGATTCTGGTCGATCAGAAAGATCTTCGCACGTTGGCGGCGCTGTCTGCGATGACGTCTTTTACAGGCTTTGCCGGGGCAGTATTTGCCACTTTGTTCGGATCGGTCGTCTGGTTCGGGGTGGCGATAACCGTCGCGGGATTCGGCGTGGTTCTGTTCGGTTTGACCGTATTGTCGATTCTGCCGCGTGCCGTCGCGGCGGGGACCTTGGCGCGTGCCAATGCCGCCGTCGAAATCCCGCGTGCCTTGTGTTCTTTTGCCGTTCCCCTCGTTGTCGGGCTGGTCGTCAGCGAAGTGCCTGCATGGGTGATATTTGCCGCCGCTTGCTTTGGGTCGCTGTGCGCGTTCGGTTTGTCGATAACCTTGCCCCGCTTTGATGTCATTCCAAAGCAACAAGGTTCAGTTTTGTCGCGGATATTCGAAGGGGGCCGTTATGCGGTGCGCCATCGGCTTTTGCTGCCGATTTCACTATGTGCAATTTTTTGGAATTTGGCTTTTGCAGCCCTTCTTGTTGCGTTGGTTCCGGTGATCCGTGACATCTACGGGTTCGCGCCGGGGGCATTCGGGTTTGCGTTATCGGCGTTCGGGCTGGCCGCGGTCTTTGGATCATGGCTGGCGGGGCGCGTTCTGGATCGGATTGCCCCGTCTGTTATATTGCTTTTTGGGCCGGGAAGCTCGGTTCTTGCGGCCATTGGTCTGACCATGATCGGGCCAGAGACGTCTGAAATCTGGCTGTACGCCTGTTTTCTGTTGCTTGGGTTCGGGCCATCCATGTGGCTGATCGCCCAAAACTCTGTGCGCCAGATCGTGACACCGCCTGCGATGCTTGGACGGGTCAATGCGGTCATTCAAACAGCGATTTATGGCGTTAGACCCCTTGGCGCACTTGCAGGGGGGATGGTCACGGGCGGTTTTGGGGCCAAGGCGGGCCTGTTTGTGGTGGTTGCCGCTTTCGCTGCGTCCTTTCTGGTGTCGGTGTTCAGCGGCCTGCGCAGTGTCAAAAGCTACAGATCACTTCAGGCGCAATAAGACTTCACGTGCGCCACCCCAGCAATCGTCGCTCGAATACTCCAATCACGGCACTGATCAAAACCCCAAGCAAGGACAAGATCACAACACCTGCAAACAACCGTTCAAGATCGTAAAGCGATCCCGCCTCAAGGATATAGGCCCCGATGCCATATTCAGCCCCAAGCATTTCTGCTGCAACCAATAGGATAATGGCAATCGCCAAGCTGATCCTGAGACCGGACAGAATGCCCGGCATGGCCCCAGGCAGAACGATCTTGCGCACAATCGACCACCAAGACAGTCCAAAACTTTGGCCCATGCGGATCAAGGTGCGGTCCACATTGTCAACCGCGCCATAGGTTGCGACAACGGTAGGGGTGAAGGTGCCAAAGGCGATCAATGCGTATTTTGATCCTTCTCCAATGCCAAACCAGATCACGAACAGCGGCAAAAGTGCGATCTTGGGGATCGGAAAAATGGCCGCGACCAAAGGCACAAGCCCTGAGCGCACATAAGAAAACAGACCGATCAGGATGCCGACACTGATGCCGACGCTGGCGCCGATCAACGCGCCGACAAACAGACGTGACAGGCTGGGGAACAGGTGCTTGAACAGCAAACCGCTGTCATAAAGTTTGCGAAATGTGTCCAGAACATCCGACGGGCGGGGCAAGGACAGCGACGAAATCCAGCCTGCACGTGTGCCCCATTCCGTCAAAAGGATCAGCGCCACAAAGACCGCAACACCCACCCAACGGCGCGATTGCGGTGCGAAACCACCGCCCCGAAACGCAACTGATTTTCCGGCATTATCCATGCAGCAGCTCCTGATCGGCAGCGCGCGCTTCGTCGCGCATCAACTGCCAAAGTTGTTTTTGGGCGCGGTCTAGATCGGCATCACCGAATTCACGCTGGGACAGGGGTTTGTCGATCTCAACAATTTCACGGATTTGGCCCGGACGGCGTGACAGGACCACGACTTTGTGGCCGAGGCGCACGGCTTCGGCCAGATTGTGTGTGACATAGATGGCCGTAAACGGCTGGCGGGTCCACAGCTCAACCAGATCGTCCATCAACAACTCACGGGTCTGGCTGTCTAATGCCGACAGCGGTTCGTCCATCAGCATCACAGCCGGGTTCACTGCAAGTGCGCGGGCAATGGCCACGCGTTGCTTCATTCCCCCCGACAGTTGCTTGGGCAGCGCCCCTGCGAAATCCGTCAATTTGGTGCGCGCCAGTACATCTGCGATAATTGTTTTGGCCGCAGCCCCTTTGATTCCGTGATCCTCAAGCACCAAAGAAATATTGCCCGCCACCGACCGCCACGGCAGCAGCGCGAAATCCTGAAAGATATAGGTCAATGGGTTCAGGCACCCCCGCGGTGCATCCCCCACCTGCAGGACACGGCCCTTTTGGGGGCGCTCCAGCCCGCCAATAAAGCGCAACAAAGTCGATTTTCCGCAACCGGACGGGCCAACGATACACACGATCTGACCGCTTGGAATGTCCAGCGAGATGTCTCGCATAACTTCGAAATCATCATAGAAATGGCCAATGCCGTCCAACCGAATGTCCATTGGGGACCCTTCACAAGTGAAAACGGGGCCAGCGTCATGCAAGCCCCGGTGATGATATGGTGATCAAGCGCCAATCATGTCCACATAGGACGGGTCAACCAGCTGTTCGATCGAAATATCCGTGTCCACCAGACCCTCGGACTGGAACCACGCAAGCTGGTCCTTGATGGATGCGATGTTCAGGGCCGCGCCCTTGTTGATCCGCATCGTGCCGTTAACGATGGATGGTGCGGCTTTTGCCCGTTCGCGGTCCGTGTAGACATATTTGTGAATCAGATCGATCATGGCGTCCTGATCTGCCGTGCCATCGATCATCGCCGCGGCGTAATCATCAACACCCTTGGAAAAGCCCGCAAGGAAGCTTTCGGTCATGCCGCGTTCGTCTGCGGCATTCTTGGCCGAGGTGAAAACGGTCGTGACCTGATAGTCCGGTACATAGTCCGAAACATTGCCAACCATGTGCCATGCGCCCGCCTTGGCCAGCGGCTTGGCGATATGCGGAACGATGGACCATACGTCCACTTGGCCGGACTTCATCGCGCCAATGATCGCGCCGACCTTTTGCAAGGGGGTAAAGCGCAGATCAATGCCTTCTGCTGCAGCCATCTTGGATCCCATATAATGGAAGGACGACCCGGCTTGGGTCACGGCGTAGGTCTTGCCGTCCAGATCTTTCAGCGATGTGATGCCGGCCTGATAGGACGCATCGGAAATCAGGTATTTTTGCCCGTCGATGCCCGCCTCTTCGCTTAAAGCGCCGCCAATCACCTTAATGGCACCTTTTTCGGCCAAATTGATCAGACCGCCGGACACAGCCGTGACCGCATAGTCCACGTCGCCTGACGCAATGGCCACGGCCATAGGTTGGGCCGCTTGGAAAAATTCGAACTCAACATCCAGACCGGCTTCGGCGAAATAGCCGCGCTCGTAGGCTACAAAATTGCCGGAGTGGGATGTAAAGCGCAACGCACCCACTTTGATCTTTCGGTTTGAAGCCAAAGCAGGGGCCGCCAGCCCCGAAGCCGCAACTGTGCCGCCCATCAGGGCCAGTGCCTTTCGGCGATTGAATAGTGTCATGTTATCCTCCCAGATTGATCACTTGTTTTGCGTTTTGATTAATGTCGCAGCTCTGCCTCTACATCTTCTTGTAGAAGGCGCAGCGCATCCGTTTCGTTGCGCGACAACACTGCATCCAGCAGACCTTTTTGGCGCAGCCTGCGGGCCGTCCAGTCCAGTCGTCCTTCGCGCATTTGGGCCAACCGGAACCGCCGGCTTTGATCAAAGAACTTACGGTGCAAATCAATAAGGCGCGGGCTGTCGCAAGCCTGCAACAGCGCATAGGAAAACGCACGGCAGGCTTCGTCCCATTCCAAGGCCACCAGATCATCGGGATCGGTTGCAGCCATGCTTTCGGCTTTTTGCAATGCGTGATGCGCTGCCATAACGCGTCCCTCCCAGGCCACGTCGCCCAAAGCGATGGCGCGGGCCAAAGCCACTTTTTCGACCTCAACCCGCACCAGTTGAATATCACGCACATCGTCCTCGGTGGCAGAGGTAACACGGAACCCGCGCTGGGCCGTGGCTTCTACCAGACCTTCGGTCGATAAAATGCGCAGCGTTTCCCGCATGGAATGGTTTGATCCGCCATAGCGGGTGCGCAGTTCGTTAATTTTAAGCTTTTGGTCCGGCAACAGCGTCCCAAACGCAATGTCGCGCCGCAAGGATGACGCCAGCAGTTCAACGATGGTGCTGTCGTCAGATTTCTTGCTGGTGAAGATCATTTATGTTCCGCAAATCTAAAAATATTGGATATTTTTAGATTTGGTTACACACTTCTGTCAACCTTTGCGGTGCGACTTGTGCTTACGGGGTTGGGCCTAGGGGCAGGACCCTAAGCTGCTGAACCTCCGACCGTTAACCCGCCAATCATCAATGTCGGCTGGCCAACACCCACTGGCACCCATTGGCCCGCTTTGCCGCAGTTGCCCATGCCGGGATCAAGCGCCATGTCGTTGCCGATCGCGCGGATATGTTTCAGGGCGGTGGCCCCATCCCCGATCAGCGTCGCGCCGTTCACGGCCTCACCCACAACGCCGTTCCGCACGCGGTAAGCTTCCGTGCAGCTGAAAACAAACTTGCCGTTGGTGATGTCAACCTGACCGCCACCAAAGCCAACGGCATAAATGCCATCTTTCAGGTCCGCTACGATGTCACCGGGGGCCACATCGCCACCCAGCATGTAGGTGTTGGTCATGCGCGGCATCGGGGCATGGGCGTAGCTTTCGCGGCGCCCGTTTCCGGTGGCTTTGACACCCATCAGGCGGGCGTTTTGACGGTCTTGCATGTAGCCGACCAGTATTCCGTCCTCGATCAGCGTGTTCTTGGCGGAAGGCGTGCCTTCATCGTCCACAGTGATTGATCCGCGACGGTCGGGAATCGTGCCGTCGTCCAAAACGGTGACGCCGGGGGCCGCGATCCGTTGGCCCATCAGCCCTGCAAAAGCAGAGGTGCCTTTGCGGTTGAAGTCCCCTTCAAGCCCGTGCCCGATGGCTTCGTGCAGCAAAATGCCCGGCCAGCCGGGGCCAAGCACCACGTCCATGATGCCTGCAGGGGCAGGGACGGCGTCCAAATTCACAACAGCCACGCGCAGCGCTTCGCGGATTTTGCCTTGCCAGTCGGTGGGGTCCAGTAAGCCGTCCAGCCCAACGCGCCCGCCGCCGCCTGCCGACCCAGATTCGCGGCGACCATTCTGTTCAACGATGATCGATACATTCACGCGGGTCATGGGGCGCACATCACGCACCGATGTGCCTTCAGGGCGCAGAATCTCGATCTCTTGCAGGGATGCGGCGATGCTGGCCGTGACCTGGACCACGCGCGAATCAAGATCGCGGGCGAAGGCATCCATGTCGCGCAGCGTGTCCAGTTTTACGGGGAACGCAGCACCCGCGATGGGATCTTCATCGGTATAAAGCCGTTCATTTGTGGCCTGCGGCGCGTCAGCCCATGTGCCACCGCCACCGCCAACAGCCAGACGGGCGGTTTCGGTTGCGCGTTTTAGTGCAGATTCGGAGATGTCCGTTGAATGGGCATAGCCTGCGACATCGCCGCGCACCGCACGCAGCCCGAAGCCTTCGGATGCGTCATAGCTGGCGGTTTTCAAACGGCCATCGTCGAACACCATAGCTTCCGATCTGCGGCGTTCCAAAAACAGCTCTCCGTCGTCTGCGCCCGCTGTTGCACTGCGCAAATGGGTCAGGGCGGCGTCACGATCCAGATTGGATTCGAACGGAGAAAAGGGGGCATCGGCCATAATTGTGTTCCTGTTTTTGGCGGCTTTCCTTCGCTTTACACAAAAAGCGTCCGTTTGCCGCGCCTCAAAAGACTTTATCTTGAGTTAAGAATATGATTGTAAGCGACGATAATACAACGGGAGGCGAAAGCGGTGCGCGCGATTGACCTTTCACCCGAACCCAAAGCGATCACAAGATCAGGACGACACATGAAAAACCTATTCTCATTCTCTGGCCTTTTTGCGGCCTTCGCGGCGGCACCTGCGTTTGCACAAGACGCTTTGGGCGATCTGGAAATCATCGGGGCGCCGGTCGACGGCAAGATGGGCTTCCAGCCTGCTGCGACGGAACTGGCAGAAGACCTTCAATGGCTGGATGGCATGTTGTTGGTGGTTTGCACCGTCATCACGTTGTTTGTCACGGGTCTGCTGTTGTGGGCGGCGTATCGCTATAACCGCAAGCGCAACCCTGAAGCGGCCTCTTTCACGCACCACTCACCTGTGGAAGTAGCATGGACAGTTATCCCTATCGTCATTCTGGTCTTTATCGGCGCGTTTTCCTTGCCGATCTTGTTCAAGCAGCAAGAAATTCCCGAAGCCGACATCACGATCAAGGTCACAGGTTACCAATGGTACTGGGGCTATGAATATGTAGACCACGAGTTCGCGTTCGACAGCTTCATGTTGCCACGCGAAGATCTGGAAGCGGCCGGTTATTCGCAACGTGAATACCTGCTGGCCACTGACACCTCTGTGGTTGTGCCAGTAGGGAAAACCGTCGTTATGCAAGTGACAGGCGCGGACGTGATCCACGCATGGACAATTCCGGCCTTTGGTGTAAAGCAAGACGCCGTGCCGGGCCGTCTGGCAGAGCTGTGGTTCGCTGCCGAAAAAGAAGGCATTTACTTTGGCCAGTGTTCAGAGCTGTGCGGCAAAGACCACGCCTACATGCCGATCACCGTCAAAGTTGTCAGCCAAGAAGCGTATGACGCATGGTTGAAGGGCGCTATCGACGAATATGCAGAGGCGCCAGCTGCAATTCAGGTCGCATCCAACTAAGCGCTGGGCGGGGTGTAATCCCCGCCTATTCGCATCGCATTCATTGAGGACAGCCAGCCCATGACTGACGTCAGCTATTCCCCCCAATCCCAAGAGGCAGAGCCCTCTTTGCGTGACTACTATGAGCTGATGAAGCCTCGTGTCATGCAATTGGTGGTGTTCACGGCCGTGGTTGGCCTGCTTGCGGCGCCGGTGTCTGTGCATCCGGTCATCGGGTTTGCGTCGATCTTGTTTATCGCCATCGGGGCAGGGGCTTCGGGGTCGCTGAACATGTGGTGGGATGCAGACATTGATCAGGTGATGAAGCGCACCGCAAAGCGTCCCATCCCCGCAGGCAAGGTCCAGCCGGGCGAAGCGCTGAACCTTGGTGTGGCACTTTCCGGCCTTGCGGTGATGATGCTGGCGCTGTCAGCCAATTTGCTTGCGGCTGGTCTTTTGGCTTTTACCATCTTTTTCTATGTGGTCGTTTATTCCATGTGGTTGAAACGCGCGACGCCGCAGAACATCGTTATTGGTGGTGCGGCTGGGGCCTTTCCGCCTGTGATCGGCTGGGTTGTGGCAACCGGGTCTATGGCCGTTGAACCTTGGCTGATGTTTGCATTGATCTTTATGTGGACGCCGCCCCATTTCTGGGCATTGGCACTGTTCATGCGGTCTGACTACGATGATGCGGGCGTGCCGATGTTGACAGTGACCCACGGGCGTCCTTCAACCCGTCGCCACATTCTGGCGTATACTGTTTTGCTGGCTGTTTTGGCTGTCGGTACGGGCTTCACGTCCATTGGCGGCCCGATCTATCTTTTGGCCGCTGTGATCTTGAATGCACTGTTCCTGAAGGGGGCCTATGATATTTGGCAGCGCGATGAAATCATCGCCGACCAAGACGATTACGCGGTTGAAAAGAAATTCTTCAAACTTTCCCTTCTTTATCTCTTCTTGCACTTCGGTGCTATTCTGGCCGAGGCGTTGTTGCGTCCTTGGGGTCTGGGAGGCTGGTAATGGCGATTAAAGCAGAACATGAAATCCACAGCCGTCGCAAAGGGCGTAATGTGGGCGTCGGCCTGATGCTGGCCGCCTTTGTGGTGTTGGTGCTTGCCTTGACGTTCACAAAAGTCACAAGCGGTGATTTTGAACTGCCGCGTGCGGAAGAACTGCAATGATGCGGCTTGAAGGTCCTCAAAAAACTGTCGCTCAAACAGTGGCTTTGGTTGTTGTTATGGGCGGGCTGGCCTGGGCGTCGGTGCCGTTCTACGATTGGTTCTGCCGTGTGACCGGCTTTGGTGGCACCACGGGCGTGTCGGAAGTGGCATCCGAGGACGTCCTGGATCAGACTATAAAAGTCCGTTTTGACGCGTCGCTGGACGCGGATATGTCGTGGGACTTCAAGCCTGAAGTGCGCGAAATGGAATTGCGGATTGGCGAAACGGGATTGGCTTTCTACGAGGCCTATAACCCGACGGACCGCCCCATCGCAGGGTCCGCCAGCTACAATGTTGCCCCGTATCAAGCGGGTTACTTTTTCAACAAAATCGACTGTTTTTGCTTCGAAGAGCAGGTTTTGGCCCCCGGTGAACGCGTCATGATGCCCGTCACGTTCTATGTGGATCCGGAAATTGTTGATGACCGCGACGGAAAATACGTGCACACGATCACGCTGAGTTATACATTTTACGAAATCGATCTGCCCGAAGGCTTTGCAGCCGTTGAGACAGACAATGACACCAACCTGAACTAAGGGACGCTTCTAATGGCCCACGCAAAAAATCACGACTATCATATCCTCGCTCCCTCAACGTGGCCGCTGCTGGGCGCAGTTGGCGGTTTTGTCATGCTGTTTGGCGCGGTCGTCTGGATGTCGGGCGGTTTGACGATCTTCTTCAAATCCGTTGAACTGTCTGGCCCTTGGATGTTCCTGATGGGGCTGGCCGCTGTGCTTTACGTGATGTTTGGTTGGTGGGCAGAATGTGTTGCCGAAGCCAAAATTGGCGATCACACACCAGTGGTCCAAATCGGCCTGCGCTATGGTGTGATCCTGTTTATTATGTCCGAAGTGATGTTTTTTGCGGCATGGTTCTGGTCATTCTTCAAACATGCTATTTACCCAATGGAAGACTACGCCGGCACCGAATACGTCGCCCCGATCTTCTATCAGGTCGATGCGCTGCACTTGCCTTTGATCAACACGCTTGTGTTGCTGTTGTCGGGTTGTGCCGTGACGTGGGCGCACCACGCATTGGTTCATGAAAACAACCGCAAAGACCTGATTACAGGCTTGTCGATTTCTATCGCTTTGGGCGTTTTGTTCACTGCATTGCAAGCCTACGAATATGGCTACCTTCTGAAGCAAGGCTGGGAATTTGGCGGGGACGAATTCTTCTCTAACTTCTTTATGGCCACAGGCTTCCACGGCTTCCACGTTTTGATCGGGACGATCTTTTTGACGGTGTGTTTGGTGCGGGCAATGAAGGGTGATTTCACCCCCAAACAACACATCGGTTTCGAAGCCGCTGCTTGGTACTGGCACTTCGTTGATGTGGTTTGGTTGTTCTTGTTCTTCGCCGTGTATCTCTGGGGCGTCTAAGCCTTGTGATCTGCAGTGGTTTGGCTTGCACTAAACCTCGAAACCCTTAAAACCCGTAAGGCGCGTGAGACTTTCACGCGCCTTTGCTGTTCGGAGCCACTGCACTGATGTCGCGTATCTTCTTCTTTGTGATTTTCGGCCTGGGCGGCGCTGGCATTTTGATCAGTCTTGGCACGTGGCAGGTCCAGAGACTGGCATGGAAACAGGGCCTTTTGGCTGAAATCGAAGCCCGCGCAACAGCGTCCCCCCGTGCCCTGACGCCAGAGTTGGTCGCGGATGCAGACAACCGCTATAGCCCCGTCAAAGCCAGCGGCGTGTTTTTGGAAGGCCACTTGCGGGTGCTGGCATCGCGCAAGACCATCGGGCCCGTGTACCGTATCATTCGCCCTTTTCAGTCAAACAGCATTGGCACGATTTTGGTCGATACAGGGTGGCAACGCACAGCGGACACTGTAGCGCCTGCACCCATGGACCGGGTCCAGATCAAAGGCAATTTGGACCGCCCGCAGGAAATCGACCAATTCACACCGGACCCGGATGTGATAGACAATGTCTGGTTTGCCCGCGACGTGGATGCCATGGCGCAGATACTTGGGGTGGGCCCTGTACTGATGGTGCTTTCAGAGACGCCTCAGGTCGATCTGGGTGTCACACCATGGCCCGTAGAGACCGGAAACATCCCCAACAACCATCTGCAATACGCCATAACCTGGTTCTCGCTGGCTGCGATTTGGCTGGCGATGACCGCCTATTTCCTCACGCGCGGACGCCGCGCCAAAACAGAGTAAAGTTTCGTGAAATACATCTCGACCCGGGGCAAAGCCCCCGCGCTTAGCTTTGAAGATGCCATGTTGTCGGGCCTTGCCCGCGATGGCGGGCTGTATGTGCCCGAAGTGATCCCGACGTTGGATCACGCCACAATCGCCGCAATGGAAGGGCAAAGCTACGAAGAGATCGCCTTTACGGTGATGCGGCCGTTTGTGGGTGACACGTTCAGCGATGATGATTTCAAGGCGATCATTGCCAAAGCTTATGCAGGGTTCGGCCACGACGCCCGTGCGCCTTTGGTGCAATTGGATCAAGGGCATTTCTTGCTAGAGCTGTTTCATGGCCCGACGCTTGCTTTCAAAGACTTTGCAATGCAGCTTATCGGCCAATTGTTCCAAACGGCCCTGTCGCGGCGGAACGAACGTGTGACAATTGTGGGGGCCACGTCCGGGGACACAGGGTCCGCCGCCATTGAGGCCTTTCGGGGTTTGGACAATGTTGATGTCTTTATTCTGTACCCTCATGGCCGGATTTCCGAGGTGCAGCGCCGTCAAATGACGACACCCACAGAGGACAATGTGCATGCTTTGGCCATGGACGGGGATTTTGACGCGTGTCAGGCGCGCCTTAAAGATATGTTCAATGACTTCGATTTCCGCGATGGCGTGCGTCTTGCCGGGGTCAATTCGATCAATTGGGCGCGGGTGCTTGCGCAGGTGGTGTACTATTTCAGTTCTGCCGTTAGCCTTGGCGCCCCTCACCGCAAAATCAGCTTTACCGTGCCAACAGGCAATTTTGGCGACATTTTCGCAGGCTACATCGCCAAACAGATGGGCTTGCCGATTGACCGTCTGGTTGTGGCCACCAATCAAAACGACATTCTGGACCGTTGTCTGAAAGGCAAAGGCTACCATAAGGGGGACACCGTGCCCTCGATCAGCCCGTCTATGGATATTCAGGTCAGCTCCAACTTTGAACGGGCATTGTTTGACGCCTATGATCGGGACGGTGCCGCGGTTGCACAGTTGATGGATGAACTGAAAGCTGGTGGTTTTGACGTCAGCCAAGGCGCAATGCAGGTTTTGCAAAGCCACTACGATTCTGGACGCGCATCGGAAGAGGACACCCGTGCGACAATTAAGGCGGCCTTGGCATCTACAGGGGAATTGTTGTGCCCCCATTCGGCGATTGGTGTGAAAGTAGCTGAAGAACAGCGCGTTACAGGTACACCGATGATTACCTTGGCCACAGCGCATCCTGCGAAATTCCCAGCAGCGGTCGAAGCGGCATCTGATGTACATCCCCCTCTTCCCCCACGCATGGATGACCTTTATGACAGGTCGGAACGCGTCACGCGGGTACCCGACAACCTTGACGCATTGATGGATCATATTCGAAAGAACATCCGCTCATGAGCTTGCAAACGCACCGCCTGTCCAATGGCTTTCGCATCGTTACAGAACACATGCCGGGTCTGGCTTCGACAACTGTGGGGATCTGGGTGGGCGCAGGCGCACGCCATGAGATGCCACAGCAAAACGGGATCGCGCATTTTCTGGAACACATGGCTTTTAAGGGCACAGAGCGCCGGTCGGCGTTGCAGATCGCAGAAGCCATCGAAGATGTAGGCGGCTATATCAACGCCTACACCAGCCGCGAGGTCACGGCCTACTACGCTCGCGTTTTGGAAAACGACGTGCCTTTGGCGCTGGATGTTTTGGCGGATATTTTGCTGAACCCTGTGTTTGAAGACAGCGAGATTGAGGTCGAACGCGGCGTGATCTTGCAAGAGATCGGTCAGGCATTGGATACGCCGGATGATGTGATCTTTGATTGGCTTCAGGAAGAAGCTTTTCCGGATCAACCGATGGGCCGCACGATATTAGGACCATCGGAACGCGTGTCATCATTCACACAGCAGGATCTGTCGGATTTTGTTGGATCGCACTACGGTCCGGAACAGATGATTTTGTCGGCTGCAGGTGCTGTTGATCATGATGCGTTGGTCAAATTGGCCGAAAGTCTCTTTGGGCGCCTCAAACCAACACCCAAGTTTGATGTGGCCCCTGCCAAATTCATCGGGGGCGAAACGCGTCAGATCAAACCTTTGGAACAGGCGCATTTTGCGCTTGGGTTTGAAAGCCCGGGCTACCGCGCTGATGATATTTACGTGGCGCAAATCTATGCCAGTGCATTGGGTGGGGGCATGTCGTCGCGGTTGTTTCAAGAAATCCGTGAAAAGCGCGGCTTGTGTTATACGATCTTTGCGCAGGCCGGGGCCTATGCCGACACAGGCATGATGACGGTCTATGCTGGTACATCGGGCGATGAGGTGGCGGATTTGGCGTCGATCACAATCGACGAAATGAAGCGCGCCGCCGAAGACATGTCACCCGCAGAGGTGGCGCGGGCGCGGGCGCAAATGAAAGCCGGTTTGTTGATGGGGCTGGAAAGTTCCTCTAACCGGGCAGAACGTCTCGCGCGTCTTGTCCAAATCTGGGATCGTGTCCCGCCCTTGGAGGAAACCGTGTCGATGATTGATGCTGTGACCACGGGGGACGTGCGGGCATTTGCTGAAGCAATGGCCGCAACCGCAACACCGGCGTTGGCCCTGTATGGGCCGGTCGAGGCGGCACCGACATTAAGCCGTCTACAGGAGCAACGGGCCGCCTGATGCTATTGGCCAAGCGCAAATTGCGGATTGAAACGGAGCGTATGACATTGCGCCCTCCGGTTCATTCCGACTTCCGCGCATGGAGTGCGTTGCGACAGCAAAGCCATGGTTTTCTAAGCCCATGGGAACCGAGCTGGGCGAAGGATCACCTGACGCGCAAAGCGTTTACCAACCGTGTCTATTGGGCGCAAAGATCAGTGTCGGGAGGCACAGCGATGCCGCTGTTCCTGATCCGGCGCGAAGACGACCGGTTGCTGGGGGCCATCACCTTAGACAACATTCGCCGTGGTCCGTCGCAATCGGGCACCTTGGGGTATTGGACGGGGCAGGGCTATGCCCGCAACGGTTACATGCGCGAGGCCATTCTGGCCGTGGTGCATCACGCGTTTGCCCGATTGGACCTAAGCCGGATTGAAGCGGCCTGTTTGCCCGAGAATGCCGCGTCTCGCGGGTTGTTGGAAAAATGTTCATTCAAGTACGAGGGCGTGGCCCAGTCCTATTTGCAAATTGACGGACGTTGGCGCACCCATGTCTTGTATGCGGCCTTGCGCAGTGACCGACGCGGAAAAACTGATGTGGGGTAGAGTATGCTGAATGCGTTAACTGAAGACCATTGGGCAGAATTACAAAACCTGTTGCCTTCCGACAGATTTAAACCCGCAGATGCGCGGTATCTGGAGGAGCCGCGGGGGCGGTATCACCTGTCCAGCGGGCTTGTGGCGCAACCTAGAAATACCAATGAAGTCAGTGCTTTGGTCGCGTTTTGCAATGCGCAAAAAATCGGGATCGTACCGTATGGCGGCGGCACAGGTCTGGTCGGTGGCCAAGTGATGGTGAAGGGTCCTGCGCCATTGATTTTGTCGCTGGAAAAGATGAATGCCGTGCGCGCGGTCTACCCCGAAGAAAACGTATTGGTTGCAGAAGCCGGTGTGATTTTGGCCGACGTTCAAGCGGCAGCGCAGGAGGTGAACCGCTTGTTCCCGCTGTCATTGGCGGCTGAAGGCACCGCCCGCATCGGCGGTAACCTCGCCACCAATGCTGGCGGAACGGGGGTGTTAAGATATGGCAACACCAGGGACCTGTGCCTTGGGGTCGAAGCCGTTTTGCCAAACGGCGAAATTCTGAATGGGCTGTCACGCCTGCGCAAAAACAACACAGGCTATGACGTGCGGCACTTGCTGATCGGATCGGAAGGAACCCTTGGGATCATCACTGCGGCAGCCCTGAAGCTATCGCCGCGTCCGGCCCGAACGGGCACAGCTATGTTGGTCGTGGACAATCCCAAAGCTGCGTTGTCGTTGTTGGCGCTGGCCCGTGACCAGATTGGGGAATCTGTTTCTGCGTTTGAGCTGATCCATAAGCAAGGCATTGATTTTTTGGAAGAAACTTTGCCTGATGTGCGTCGGCCATTCACGGTCGCCCCACAATGGTCCGTTTTGATCGAAGTGGGCCTGCCCAAAGCCATGAACCCGGCAGATGCCTTGGAAACACTGTTCGAGACAGCGTTGGAACGTGGTTTGGTCAGCGACGGCATTATCGCACAATCACAGGCACAATCTGATGCGTTCTGGTCGGTGCGAGAGCATATTCCAGAAGCCAACAGACGCATAGGGTCTGTGTCGTCCCATGACATTTCGGTGCCTTTGGGTGCCCTTGCAGAGTTCATCGACACAGCAGGACACCGCATCGATAAACTCGGAGAGTTTCGCATCAATTGCTTTGGGCATGTGGGGGACGGCAATCTGCACTACAATGTGTTTCCGATGCCCGGCCGCAGCCGCGCCGACCACATGAACGAACGTGACGAAATTAAACGTGTGGTGCATGATCTGGTGCATGAACTTGGCGGTTCTGTCAGCGCAGAACACGGAGTGGGCCGCTTGAAAGTCGACGATCTGGAACGCTACGGCGATCCGGCCAAATTGGCCGCGATGCGGGCCATCAAAACCGCAATTGATCCTTTTGGTATCATGAACCCCGGTGCTGTTTTACGCACCTGAATGTGGGTCCTGACCCTAAGCGCCGTCAAACTCGCATAACACGGATACATCCATTCCCATGGCTTCCAGTTTTTTACGGCCACCCAGTTCGGGCAGGTCAATCACAAAGGCACAAGACAGAATGTCTGCACCCAATTGTTCCAAAAGCTGAATACCTGCCGCCGCGGTGCCGCCGGTTGCCAGAAGATCGTCGACAACCAGAATTTTTTCGCCCGGTTGCACGGCGTCGTCGTGAATTTCCATCACCGCTTCACCGTATTCCAAAGTATAAGCCTGCGAGATAACTTTGCCGGGCAATTTGCCGGCTTTGCGGATCGGCACAAAGCCCACACTCAGCTGATGCGCGATTGCTCCGCCCAAGATAAACCCGCGTGCTTCCAGCCCAACCACTTTGTCAATCTGCTGGCCCACATAAGGGTGCAACAGTTGGTCAATCGCCAAACGAAATCCGCGTGGATCGGCGAACAAAGTTGTTACATCCCGAAACATGATCCCTTCGTGGGGAAAGTCGGGGATGGTGCGGATGTAATCCTGAACAGTTTTCATGCAGCTCTCCTGAGCGTGGCGGTAAGAAGGCCCATCGCGACCAATGTCGCCCCGCCTGCGCGTGTAAGCCAAGTGATGATATGTGGTTGCCCAACCATATGCCGCATTTTGTCGGCCAGAAGCGCATAGGCCAAGGCGTTGGCGGCTGCAAGACCCACAAAGGTTGCCACCAATATGGCAAACTGCGGCAACAAAGGCGCCTCGGGCGTGACGAATTGCGGAACGAACGCGATGAAAAATGCGATGGACTTGGGGTTGAGCGCAGTGACCGCCGCTGTGTGACCAAAGACGCTTTTGGCCGTGACCTCGGCCTGCGGAACACCCAAACCGGCGGATGGTGCAGAGCGCATCAGCTTTATCCCAAGCCAGATCAGATAGGCGGCGCCGGCCCATTTCAACACAGTAAACGCTGTGGCTGAAGCCAATACCAAGGCCCCAAGTCCAGCCAGTGAAGCGCACATTGCGATCAGATCACCAAGGGCCACCCCGGCGGCGGACGCAACTGCAACCGAGCGTCCTTTGCTTAACGCATAGCTGAGCACCAAAAGCACAGTGGGGCCCGGGATCAAAAGCAGTGCCATGGACGCCGCACAAAAGGTCAACCAAAGTTCAAATGTCATAAAACCCGTCCTGCCACAGCATCCAGTTTGGCCATCAGCGCAGGATCACGTGCATCGGGCCCCGTCAGGATGGCATATTCCAACGCCTTGTCGCAGCCATGCGGGCAATCTTCGCGGGTGGCCCCCAACAAATCGGGCAACCGTTTCACCATATCGCGGCCTTTGTCGGCGTTGCCCATCAAAGTCTGGATGATCTGGGTCACATCAACTTCGCCGTGGTCCGGGTGCCAACTGTCGTAGTCTGTGATCATGGCAACGGACGCATAGCAAAGCTCTGCTTCGCGGGCCAGCTTTGCCTCTGGCATATTGGTCATGCCGATGACATCCGCGCCCCAGCTTTCCCGGTACATTTTGCTTTCTGCAAGCGTCGAGAACTGTGGCCCTTCCATCGCCAGATAGGTGCCACCGTCGTGTACTGTAATACCTGCATCGATAGCGGCTGCAAGGCAGGCGGCCGACAGGCGGGGGCAGGTGGGGTGCGCCACACTGACATGGGCCACGCATCCGGTTCCGAAAAAGGATTTTTCCCGTGCGAAAGTACGATCAATGAATTGATCCACAATAACAAAATCACCGGGGGCCATCTGTTCACGAAAGCTGCCGCAGGCGGAGACTGAAATTACATCTGTAACGCCGATCCGCTTCAGTACATCGATGTTGGCGCGGTAGGGCACGGTTGTCGGACTGTGTATGTGCCCGCGCCCGTGACGGGGTAAAAATGCCATATCGACGCCATTCAACACACCCGTCAGAATTTGATCGGAAGGTGCACCCCATGGGGTGTCCACAGCAGTCCATTCGGCATTTTCCAATCCGTCAATGTCATAGATACCCGAGCCGCCGATCACAGCGATTTTGGTTTTTGTCATGGGGTGTCTCCTGAAGCCTGATTTGGCACGAGTGTATGGATTGAAACCGGATTGAAAAGCGGATTAATCGCGCCGGATCAACCCTGTGATGGCTGCGGCGCCCAAGGCGGACACGATCCACCCTGCAACGGCCAAAACCCACCGTAACCAGTAAAGTTGTTGGCCCCACCATCCGCGGTTTGTCGAAGGGGCCCATGCGTCTGTTTGGCCGAAGTTGATAATTGGCATGACCACATCGAAACCATAAGCATAACGGTTGAATGTTTCCCAATCCTGCCCGGCCGCTTCCTTGGCAGACCAACTGTCAGCGGGGTTCTGGGCGTCTAAATGCGCAGCCCACCCTTGTGAATTTAGGATCACAGGCGAATTGGGCGTCATACTGCCTTCATCCCATGCGAAGTGGGCAGGGATGATTGCGGCCAGGATTAAAAAGGCCAGCGCCCAAAGGCTTTTGAAGGGGCGATGACCGTACCCGATCAAATGTTTCAAGGCTTTGTCAGCAAACACATAGTGCAAGGGGGCCCAGACCCCCATTTTGCGACGTTCATCTTTGCGCAGCAGTTCTTCGCGTTTTTCCAGAACCTTGCGGGCGGTGGTGTCATGCCCCATGTCGTGCAGCACCTTGGCCAATTGTGTGTAGGGCTGCGGGCGGAAAGTGCCTTTGTGTTTGCTGCCTTTGGCCAACCACGCCAGAAATTCGTCTGCGCCGGTTTTTGACGCGCTGATGCGATCATAGACCATACCGTCAATTTTCAAGTCACCCTGACCGGGCCAGTTTTCGAAATCTGTCGAGATGCTTTGAAACTTGGCAGATAGAAACTGGATCGCGCCACCTGTGACCGTGACGTTCTTCCAGATCATCATATCATGCACCGTCAGGCTTTGTCCCTGCAATGCAGTGCCTTCCTCGGACCCAAAGGTGCTGTCACGGAAGTTGATCTGGCCGCCGATGACGCCGCTCATCAGATACAGTGTTGCATTGGCCTGCAGGCCATGCAGGATCATGTGCCCCTCTACGTGGATGTTTTGCCCATTGATTGCGTTTTTGGATGTGACGTTCAGGACGGCTTTGCGCAAAGACAGTTGCCCACCGACCGTAGCACCGTTCAGTTCAATGCTGCGGGTGTGGAGGGTGCTTCGCATCAGTACGCTTCCGGTGATCTCCATCCCCTGCGCTTCAAGGCCGCTCAAGTGTGACCCGTCAAAATTGATCAGTTCCGACCGCAGCCCTACAGCTTTGATTTTTTGTTCAAAAACAGAGTTTTGGATGTCAATCGCACCTGGCGCTTTGCAATAGTTCAGATCCAGTTCGCCAGTGATCACAGCGCCTTTCAGAACCACGCCTGCCTCATGAAAGGCGCAAGCTTCGCACCCGCCAATAATCAAGAACCTCAGGACTTCTGCCCGGATTTCCCGTGCGTGCTGCGGTATGTCTGTGTCTGGTAAGCCGCCGCCGTCCAAGGCACATTCGGATCCGGTTTCGCAGGCTTGCAAAAGCGCTTGTTCAGCGGGGGTTAACCCAAGGTCTTCTAGCGCGGAAAGGGTTCGAATATGCGCCATGGATGGCTCCTTGGAAGTGCTTTTCGCGATGCTATCAAAATCGGCCGGATTGGGAATACTCCACCGGTCTAAATGGGTTATTTACCTGCGCTTGGTATCGCTGCGCGGTGTGTGAGGGTTCACAAGGGCTGTAAAACCCGTTAGGGCCAGCAAAACAACGAAAAACCCCTTGCACTGACAGGATTAGGTATGCGCGCGACTTTGGCTGCATTTACGAAGAACATGGACGTCACCGATTTGCGGTGGAACGCAGGGGAAGGGTTTACGCCCAGCCGACTGCGGATTGAGCTGCTGTCGGGGCTAACTGTGGCTTTGGCACTGGTTCCTGAAGCTGTGGCATTTGCTTTTGTCGCGGGTGTGCATCCGTTGGTGGGGCTTTATGCGGCCTTTTTGGTTGGGCTGATCACGGCATTATTTGGTGGCAGGCCAGGCATGATTTCAGGCGCGACCGGCGCCTTGGCTGTTGTTATGGTGGCTTTGGTCGCGCAACACGGTGTGGAATATCTGTTTGCCACTGTCGTTTTGATGGGGCTTTTGCAGATTTTTGCGGGGATAATGCAGTGGGGTAAGTTCATTCGGCTTGTGCCACATCCCGTGATGTTGGGGTTCGTCAATGGCTTGGCGATTGTGATCTTCCTAGCGCAATTGGGCCAGTTCAAAGTGCCCGGAACTATGGAAAACACCGGCCACGGTATGGGCGGCGGCGAATGGTTGTCTGGCGGGCCTTTGTATCTGATGTTGGCTTTGGTTGTTTGCACCATGGCCATCATCTGGGTGATGCCACGTATAACAAAGCTAATACCCGCCCCGTTGGCCGGCATCGGCATTGTCGCGGCTATTGTTATTTTCACAGGCATGGATGTGCCGCGTGTTGGCGATCTGACACCGGACGGTATTTCAGGTACGTTTCCGCCGTTTCATAATCCGTTTGGGGAAGGGTTGGGGCTGTATGGGACAGCTCTTGCGCCGTTCACGCTTGAGACGCTGTATATCATTCTGCCTTATGCTGTGATCCTTGCGGCTATTGGACTGATTGAATCGCTTTTGACCCTGAATTTGGTCGGTGACATGACAAATTCGCGTGGCGGTGCATCGCAAGAATGTATTGCCCAAGGTGTTGCAAACACCGTAACGGGCTTTTTCGGCGGTATGGGGGGCTGTGCGATGATCGGCCAATCCATGATTAACGTGAAATCAGGTGGTCGCACGCGTGTTGCGGGCATTGCGGCAGCCGTATTCTTGTTGCTGTTCATTCTGGTTGGATCGTCTGTCATCGAACTTATCCCGCTGGCGGCCTTGGTCGGGGTGATGTTCATGGTGGTGATTGGCACCTTTGCGTGGAATTCTTTGACAATTTTGCGCAAAGTCCCTTTGACGGATGCATTCGTTATCCTTCTGGTGACTGTGGTCACTGTTTACAAAGACTTGGCTGTAGCCGTTGTTGTCGGTGTGATTGTGAGTGCTTTGGCCTACGCGTGGAACAATGCACGCCGCATCCACGCCAAATCATACACCACGCCCGAAGGTGCAAAAGTGTACCAGATCCAGGGACCGTTGTTTTTTGGGTCGTCTGATGGATTTGTTGAAATGTTTGACATTGCAGGTGACCCCAAAGAAATCATCGTGGATTTTGCAGACAGTCGCGTGGTGGACCAATCTGCCTTGCAAGCGATCGAAGCCGTTGCAGGAAAATACGAGGCTGCCGGCAAACGCATTCAATTGCGCCACCTGAGCCGCGATTGCCATCAGTTGTTGACCAAAGCAGGGCATTTGATGATCGACAGTGATGATGATCCTGACTACGAAATCGCCGTAAACTACCAAGTACGTACTGGTATTTTAGGCGGGCATTGACGGCCGCGAAAAAGGCACAAGTGACATTTCGTTTGCGATGCTGAACCGCCCTTTATTTCAGGATGGAAAAGCAAAAAGAACCGCCCTATGTTAATTCATGGGGCGGTTCTTTTTTGGCGCCTGATTGATTTTGCACTTTGAGAGAAACGTATGATCGACCTTGAGGCCATCAAAGCGCAGCGCGGTAACAAACCTGTGCCACCCGGGACCTACGAAGAAAGCCTGGCGGCTATGGAGCAGGCGCTGGAAGAAGACGCGCCACCGTCGCCCGAGCACATAAAGATCAACAACAGGTTGGTGGCTTGGGAAGCATACTTGGGCATTGCCAAGGTGAAATCTTTCCCGACCCAGCTGCATGTCGGCTTGAACGATGTCTGCAACGCACGCTGCGCATTTTGTCAATATGCGCCGGAACGATCAACGGCCAACATGATCAAAGCAGACGATCTGCGTCGTGCCAAATGGTTGAAATATGTGCGATCTTTCTTTCCCAACGCCGGACTAAGTGAACCTTTGATCCATCCCGAAATCGAAGAGATTTTTGAAATCGTTCGGGATAACGCGCCTCACATCAACATGCATTTGACGACCAATGTGTCTTTGGTGTCTGACCGCCTGCTGCCGGTTTTGGTATCAAATTTGAATTTGATGATCATTTCCTTGAACGCTGCACGAAAAGAGACATACGAATTCCTGATGCCGCCATTAAAGTGGGACCGGATTTTGCGCAATCTTGAACGTATTCAGGAAGAAAAAGCGCGGCAAGGTCGGGCACACCCCGAATTGCAGGCGGGTTACGTTCTGAACAAACACAACTTGGACGAATTGCCTGAACTGCCGGCTTTGTTGAAAAGTATCGGATTTACGGGCTGCCGTATCATTGAATTGAAAGTGCCCGAACCCATCAAAAGTCGAGAGCTTTTAACCAAAGATGATGTGGCATCCCATGACAAGGCGCACGCGCTGAAAAAATTTGAAGAATTTGAATCGGAATGCCGTATTCACAACATCCGGTTGACCCAACCACTTCCGGCATTTTGAAAGAGGGTACAGCATGTCTTCAGACGAAAAACAGCCCGAAGTTGTAACAGATACGGCCGCTTCTGAAGCCGAAGAGACGCCGCGGCCAACGGTCAAAGATCGAAACCAGGAAAAATATCTGAAGTACCGCCATTCAGGGGAAATTTCCAAAGAATTTGGCCGCCAGATTGCGCGTGGCGAAGATCCGCGGTGCACATACCCATGGAACCGTTTGGACATTGTGTTGCGGGACAACCGAACGAAGGTTTGTTCTGATTTTCCGATCCGCCTGCCGCGTTTTGATTGGCCCACCACGGAAGACTTTCACAAAGAAGACCAGATGTGGAACCATCCATTTATGCAACGCATGCGTGGCGGAATGGGCACCACGGACGCAGTGCCCTTTTGTGACATTTGTGTACGATCGAACAAACGCGCTGTGAACAATTACGATTGGCGACGTAAAGCGCAGACCGAAACACGCAAGCTGTACCACTCGATTGAAGGCAAACTGCGAGAAGACGTTTTTCGCGGCGACCTGAACGAGATCGGTGAAGGCTTAAGCGACATGCAGTTTGTAAAACCAAACGGGAAAACTGTGCGTCTTTTCAGAGATAAAACCATGTTTTACCGGCGCCGGGTCAGCAAACACAGGTTCTTCCAAATTGGTCGTGTCTTGCAAATTGGATTGCGCAATGCGCTGGCATCGCCGTTTTTGGCTGAGGCTAATCCACATTTTGAAGCGGCGGACTTTTCCCGTGTCAAAGGCGACTTTATGACATCGGTGGTGTCCCGTTTCGGAATAGATGCGAAAGCGACACAGCTGGACCCATTGAAGCCGCTACCATTTGCCGATGACAGTTTTGACGGCGTCTGGCTGGATGGCCAAACACTGTTTCGCATGGACCGCGACGCCTTGTTTCCTGAACTAAAGCGCGTGTTGGCCGCTGACGGTGTGGTCCATGTACAGGAAGCCTACGGTGCTGGAATGCTCTTGCGTATGATCCTTGATGATCCCAATGCCAACAACGGACGTTTTGAGGTTGAAGAAATTCTTGCGCAATCCGGTCACACCGACCTTGCCACACGTTCGCGCCCGGAGGGTGCGATCGGAGCGGCACATGTGACGTTGTTTTCAGGCGAAATGGATGATGATCTGATGGCGCTACGCGCGGCGTTGGATGCGTCGGTGGCCCGCACAACAGTGCTGAACGGTATCAAACACCAAGGTGTGGGTGGGCTGTTTACAGAAAAAGAACTGCGGCGCGTATTGCGCAAACATGATCTGACGTTGGACACTGTGATGCCGCCGCAATTTGCCCAGTTTAAACCGTTACCGGCCCATGAGGATGCTCTGGCCCGCCTGTCCGGTGACAACGCGCTGATGGCTGCATTGGGCGCTGTCGCTATAGACCCAAATCAGCCCCTGACGGACATCGGGAACTATGACGGCACTGTAATTTTCAATGCGTTTGTGAATGTGACAAGCCGCAAAGGTACCACCAATTAGTCCGGAAGAAGCGGGCACCACCAACCGCCGAAAATGGCCGGTTTAGGGCCATTGAACTGGCAGCGTATTGTCGCCTTGTTGGTCTGCAACAGCTGTGCGGTAGTGTTTCATCGCATGGTCTGGCCCGAACACTGACGATTTGGGGGCGCAGCGGTGTACTTTGCCCATATGCTTGAAGCTTGTGGGCAGATCACACACAGTGTCGTCGTTGCGGTTGATGCACAAACAAAAGCCATCGTTTTTGATCCGTCCCCGGCTGCGTCGGGTGCGCGGCGCTGCAAAGCCGATGCCTGGCACTGCCCAGCTTTTGGACAGGATCTGCGTGGCCGCTGCGCCAAGCGAATGACCGATGATGTAAATCGGCTTTTCGTCATGGTGTTCGATCCAATCGTAAATGACTTTGGCATGTGCCAGAAACCCTTGGTGCCAGACTGTTCCGCTGGCGCCTTTTTGCGTTGTTTCGTCGCTCATCCGGTAGCGTTTGCCACCAATGTTCATGATCCGTAGATTGAAGCGCAGGTAATCCATTAGGGAATTTGATCCCGGAATAAGTAAAATTCCATTGGTCATCAGATGCGCCTGTACGTCGTCTTTGTCCAAGCTGCGTTTAATTTTTGTCGTCAGGCTTGTGTGTCGTTTGCCAGAATATGATGCTTCTGCCAAATTCACGGCGTCGGAAATTTTATAGCGGTGCATTGTGAGGTCCTTTGTAAAGGTCTTGCAATAATGCCGCTATTCAGAAGGTGTTTTGGGTTTGCGTCAAGCTTTGTTGCGTGTCTGCCTTCGGGGGGCGCTGCCCCCGTCCATTCGGACTCCCCCGGGATATTTTTGGCGAAAAGAAGATTGGTTTCAGGGAATGTAGGTTTCCGGTCCAATCACCCAATCCAGAATTGCGTCAGCAACGGCTTCAGGGTTTTGATGCAGCACCCAATGGTCCGCATTTGCGATGTTTGTGCGTGTTAATTGCGGCGCAAACTCTTCCAACCCCAGTGTTGTTTCTGGCAACAGTGCTGTGTCGTTTTCGCCCCAGATCAACAAATGCGGGCAGTGCACCATCAGTTTTTCGCGTGGCAACTGAGGCAGGTTTTCCAAAGGTTGCCCGGGATTTGCTACTTTTAGTGGAGAGGCTTTGTACCAGTTGATCATTCCGCGCAAACGCCCAGGTCGTTGCCATTCCGTCAGGTATGCGGCCCGGGTGTCGCCTTGCAGCCAGCCCATGTCCATATTTGCAGAAAACAAAGACAAAAGTTTCGCGCAATCATCTGCCCCCAATACCTCTTCTGCTTGGTCAGAGCGCAGAAAATTGATGTATTGGGACGCTTCGGATTGTGCGCCGCCGGCAGCCATCGCCGTTTGAAAGGGAACTGGGTGCACTCCATTTGCAATGATCAGCCGTTGCACCAGATCTGGTCGGAACATAGCCAACCCATAGGCCACCGCGGCCCCCCAGTCGTGCCCCATCACCGCAATCGGGCCGTGGCCAATCACATCGCTTTCAATCAGCGCCACCATGTCCCCGACCAATTTCGACGTGGTATAGGCCCCGACCTCTGCCGGAGCCCAGCTTTGCCCGTACCCGCGTTGGTCCGGGGCAATACAATGATACATCCCTGCCAACTTGGGCGCGAGGTCGGCGTAGCCTCCCGAATATTCCGGAAAGCCATGCAGCATCAGCAATTTCGGCAGGTGGGCTTGCCCCCATGTTTGCACATGGAATTCTTCCCCATTGAGCTGCACGAAATGGCTGGTGCCTTTCATATTATTCGCCTTTTGCTTTGCTTTCAAAGGTCAGGCCAGCCGCAGTGCGCGGCGCAAACCCTTTCCAATAGCTATGATCTGCCGTTTCTTTTCCTGCATCATCAACAGCCACAACACCGTCGCCTGCTTTGGTCACCAAATCGAAATAGGCCGCTTTGTCGGTGTCCCCTTTGATGTGCATATCCATAAAGGCTGTGGCAAAGTGTTGCGTGATGTTGTTCATCCGCGTGTTGTCCCACACGGCATCGGCGTAGTGTTCAAACGGGCCGCTGTCGCCTTCGGCAGCCAGAGCATAGGCTGCGGCTGGTGCGGGCATCGGTGCGGCCGCGTTGTGGTTTGCGTGTTCGAATGTCAGCAAATGGCGGTCGGTGCCTGTCGCTTCCTCAAAAATTGTACGCATGGCAGCGTAGACCGATACGTCATCAACACCCCCTGCAACCAACAACAACGGCTTGCGGAAACCGGACATGCCTTGTGCATCCCAAAAGCCCGCATTTTTGCCCCATGGCCCGATGGCGATCATGGCTTTGACGCGGTCGTCCACCAATGCTTCGTGGGTCTCGGAACCGGCAAGGTGCCGTTCCAGCAGCCCGTTTGGCGTGCCCCATACATATTCCGTAGAGGCTTGTGTCACACCTGCGCCGCCATAAATCAGTGCGCCGTACCCCCCCATCGAATAGCCGATGACACCCGTGGTCGATGCGTCTGTGATGGCGCCCAATGGGCCGTCCAATGCTTCCATCTGGTCGATAACAAAGCGTTGGTCCAAGGGGCGGTTCAAAAGCGTTGATCCGAAGGCCGCTTGATCGGAGTAGGTGCTGTCTGCGTGATCAATCGAGGCCACCACATAGCCTTTGGACGCAAGGTTTTCGCCAAGATGGCTCATCAGGTAGCGGTTTCCGGGGTAGCCGTGCGAAATGATGATCAGCGGATAGGTTTCGCCGCTGGCCGGGGCCGCGTCACGGGCAGCTTGGCCTGTCAGTGGCACTTCCGTTTTCCCGTCGCGCAGGATCGCGGTGTAGCTTCCACCGGCTTCGGTGCCTGCTGCGGCTGGATACCAGACTTCTACGGTCAGGGCGCGGTCGTAGGTCGGGGCGTTGTCTTCTGTGGTGTTTACAATGTCGATTTGGCCCGGGTTCACAAACTCAAGCGTTTGTACGCCGATCACACGTGCGCCATATACGGCAAGTTCCGGTGCGTCGGGGCGCACTACGTCGATTGGGTTGGCGTTGGCAGTTGTGGCGGCAAAGGTGGCAAGTGACATGCAGGTTCCGACGGCAAGTGAAATGGCGGTTTTCATAAATTGTTTCTCCGGTATGCAGGGGCAGGGCGCCCGTTAGGCCCCTGTTGCGTGCGAGGGGGCAAATAGCAACAAAACACAAGGTTACATGTCTGAGTGTGACATGTGGCGGTTTTAAATCAAGCAGTGACCTTGCGTTCCCTAGGGTCACGGCAGGGTCATCACAGGTTTTGCGCCTGTAGGCCCGGCGTCGGCAGCCGCTGCAATTTTTGCTGCGGTCCACGCAATCTATGCTAGAGATGTGGCATTTGATTAAAGTGATTGGAGCGACCCCGTGCGCAAGCATTTGGTTTTAAGCGTGCATGGCATTGGTGAACAGGTGCCCGGTACGACAGTGGATGCGTTAACAGGAACAGCGCGTGAGCAGATGGACCTGAAAGGTCCGGTGACCAACACAACAGTGATGTTGGCAGACAAAGAACATGAAGATGACGGGCAACTTGATTTGTACCCCTGCCATATGCGCCGCATCCAACAGACCGATGATACCGAACTGGTGTTTGCAGAAGCCCACTGGGCGGATCTGTCGCGTGCCCCGTCGGGCGTTCTGGCGACGCTGTTGGATTTGATGCGCCTTGTCCTTGGTTTGGGGTACCTCGCGTTGGAAAATGTGGAAAACAATGGCATTCCGCGCGGCGCAGCTGTGCGTTGGATGGTGCCTTGGTTTGTTTGGGTGTTTTATGCGGTCATTGCGCCGATAAACTTGTTTTTGTTCATTTGTGCCGCGGCTTTAGCGGTTGATCCTATGGTGTATGATCTGAATGTCGCGCCGTGGCGTGGACCTGCTTATCTGACCTCATTAGGGGTAGGATTGGCTATTCTGGGGCGCGTGATTGCGGCCCATTCCGAAAGCTTTCTGGCCCGCAGTTTTGCGCGGTCCTTTGGATGGTTTGCTGTGTTTACGGCCTTGTTTGGTACGGTTTTTCTGGTGGCTCCGGACTGGATCGAAAGCCTTTTTGCAGGGGTTTCGGGGTGCGCTGATCCGTTGATCAGTTTGTTGGGGGATATGCCCGCGCTAAGTTGCTATGTCAGCAGCGTGACTTTGTTCCTGAAGTCGGTTTGGGTGTTCGCAGTCGGGCTTTTGATCGCGCTGGTAGTCGTGTCTGTGCGGGGTGCTTTGCGGGACTTCGGGCAGAAGCGGTCCATCTACCTTGCGATTTGTGCTGCCATGCTACTGCTGTGGATGACGTTTTCCGTTGGGTTCTGGTGGGTGTTCAAGCAGGTGGCGACATCGATTGCGCGATCCGAGAACATTGTGGAAAAGGCCGCATTGATCCGGTTTTTGGATGTGCATTTTGCGGATTTAACACAAACTTTGGTCTATTCGGTATTGGCGATGTTGGTGTTGGGGTTTGTGGCGGCTATTGTGGTTGTGCGCCGTAGCCAGTTTAAACATGTGCTGGCGATGGACCCTGACGCCCCGTCTCAGCAGGACCGGTGGTACGGGCGGCTGATTTTGAATCCGAGCCTGAATATGGGATTGTTTTCGGGCATTTTGATATTGGCCTTCGGGGTCTTTTATGCGGTGGCAGAGTTTGTTTTGCCGTTTGTGTCCCAACATTTGCGGCATCAATCGGTCCCGTTTGACTGTGAAACGCTTGTGCACTTTGGTCTGCGTGTCTCTTGTGTTGTCGACACAGGCTTGAAAGCCTACGGGCACGGTGCAATCGCCGTTGTCGCGCTTTTGGGGCTTTTGATTGTCAATTTTTCGGACGTGGTGGCCATGGTCCTGGGCGTGGCGCGGGACGTGATTATCTACGTGACGCGGTCCGAATGGGCAAACCCGACCGATCCCGGAAATCCCAGCCGCTATGTCTACCGCGACCGGATTGAACGCCGTTTTACCAACACGGTTGAGAAATTGCTTGAACAAGAAGGCCCAGAGGTGGCCCGCATCACAGTTGTGTCTCATTCACAAGGCACCGTTGTTGCGCGGCGCGGTCTTCAAGCGATGTCTCATCTGGACTTGCCGCAGACCACGTTGATCACGATGGGATCGCCGCTTAGCCACATCTACGGGCAATATTTCTATGAAGACTACCAGTTCCACGGTCCGCGCCCAAAATGGTTAAAGCACTGGCACAATATTTACCGTGCAGATGACTTCGTGGGCACCACAGTACAAGGCCATGGCACCGCCGCCACCAACACCCGCGTGCGTCCCAAGGGGCACACGGGCTACTGGGTGGATCGCAATGTCTGGGACGTTTTTGAACAGCGTGGGGTGTTTAAAGGGCTTTAGCCCATGCCAAAGCGTCTTCCAAACGGTCGTTGCCCCAGAACAGTTCACCGTCTTCGGTTGTGAAGCTTGGGGAACCATACAAGCCCAATTCCTGTGCGGAATGCGTTGTTGCACGCAGCGTGTCTTTGACGGTCTGGTCGGTTTGCGCCTGTGTGATCAAAGCCTCACCATCAAGGTTCAGTGTTTGCAAAACCGATGCCACATCTTCGGATGTCGCAATGCTGAAGCCTTGGGCAAACTGGCGGGAATACATCGCTTTTGTGAAGGCGGGCCCCCAAGGTTCGGTGGCTCCCAAAGTGGCAAGGCGGGCAGCCAGCATGGTGTTTTGAGGAAACGGATCGGGGTGCTTGATGTCTGGCAACCCATATTTGATCGCCTGCCGTTCCATGTCGCGCCACATGTTCTCGCCTTTGGCTGGAAACAGGTTGAATGGTGATGTCGTCCAGCCTTGCGCCCCGAAAATCGGCCCCAGCAAAAAGGGGCGCCATGTCACCGTCACGTCAAACTCGTCAGCCAGTTTGTCGATGCGCATGGCCGAAAGGTAAGAGTAAGTTGATGCCAGTTCGTACCAGAATGTCAGCTTTGGCATTTGCCCTCCAAGTGGTGTTTGTGTTGACTGCTGCGATTTGGGATGGACTTTGCGCTTGGCGCAGATATCCCTGTGCATATGCACACTAAGACAATGACATATCCCGGCCACGTCAAGGCCGTAACGGTTTTGGGCTTGCCTTTAATTGGCGGGCATCTGGCGCAGATGGCAATTGGTGTGACTGATACGGTTATGTTGGGGTGGTATTCGGTCGACGCTTTGGCTGCTGGTGTTTTGGGATCCACTTTTTTCTTTACGTTATTTTTGTTTGGTGCGGGGTTTGCATGGGCCGTGATGCCGATGGTTGCCAGCCAAGAGGCCGAAGGCGATGAGGTTGCATTGCGCCGCACCACGCGCATGGGCTTGTGGTTGTCTGTTGCGTATTCGCTTTTGGTTTTGCCATTGATGTTCTGGTCGCGCCCGGTGCTGGATTTGCTGGGGCAGGATCCGGGGGTCGCCGAGGACGCGGCGCGGTACTTGCGCATTGCGGGCTTTGGTATTGTGCCGGCTTTGTTGGTTATGACCATCAAAAGCTACCTTGCAGCGCTGGAACGGACGAATGTGGTGTTGGTGATCACGATTGCCTCTGCCTTTGCCAATGCAATCGTCAATTGGGCGTTGATTTTTGGCAATTGGGGGGCGCCTGAAATGGGCGTCGTGGGTGCTGCTGTTGCATCGGTGGTGACCCAGATTGTGGCGTTGATCGGGATCATAATCTACGCGGTCTGGGTGTTTCCGCATCACCAGATGTTTGTGCGTTTGTGGCGGGCTGATTGGGACATGCTGGGGCGTGTCTTTAAGTTGGGCCTGCCGATCGGATTGACGTCACTGAGTGAAACGGGCCTGTTCGCGGGATCTACATTGATGATGGGGTGGTTGGGAACCGTCCCCTTGGCCGCGCATGGGATCGCGATGCAACTGGTCGCGCTGACGTTTATGATGCACCTTGGTTTAAGCAATGTGGCTACAATTCGCGCCAGCAATGCCTTTGGCCGCCGGGATTGGAAACATATGGCGCGTGGCGGGCATGTGGTGACGGTGATGTCACTGGTGTTTGCATTGCTGACAATCGCGGTTTTCGTTGGCATACCGATGCCGTTTATCAATGCATTTATGCAAGAAAATGAACCGGCCCGCGCAGAAATCATGGCCATTGGTGTTGGCTTGTTGGCGATGGCTGCCCTGTTCCAGATGATGGATGGAATTCAGGTGATTGCGTTGGGGTTGCTACGTGGCATTCAGGATACGGCAGTCCCGATGGTGATTGCGGCCTTCAGCTACTGGGCGGTGGGCATCCCGTGTTCTTATCTGTTGGGTTTTGTTTTCGGATATGAAGGTGTCGGCGTTTGGTCTGGCTTGGTTGTCGGGCTTGCAGTTGCAGCGTTGCTTTTGATGCTGCGGTTCTGGGCCGTGTCGTACAGGCGTTTGAAATCTGCAACGCCAAACCGGGTGTCGTAGTCCGGTTTCAGTGACGCATCCCTAGCAGTACAGATTGTGGTACTTTCGGGTTTTGCAAGGTCGGAACAACGGCGCCGGGCAAGGTAAAGCGGATCATACTGCCGACGCCGTCCAACGCATGGGATGCAGAAATTAAACCGCCCCGCGCTTCAATCATGCGGCGCACCCCGAGTAAGCCATATCCGCTGTCAGTACGCAGTCCGCCCCCGCCCAAGAAAGCCATCGCGGGGTCTTTGAACCCTTTTCCGTTATCTTGCACGATGATCTCGATCGTATCGTCTTTGGCCTTGGCGCGGATGCGCATCTGAACGCGATCGCGACCACAATGTTTGAACGCATTGTCGATCAGGTTGCGCAACGCGATCAGCAGAGTGGCCCGATCAGCTAAAATCCATGTCTCATCGCATTGGAAATCGTGGTGGTCGAACGGGTCAAGCATCACAAACACATCGCGGCAAATAGTATTGAGCGAAAACGCTTCTGGGGCACGCACATTTGTCGTCGTTTGTGCATGGGACAATAAGTCTGTGATCAGTTCGGTCGCTTTTCCGGCCACCTGTTCCAGACTGTCGATCAGGTCAAGCTTGCCATCCCCAAGGTCTTCGAAGTTTTCGCGCAACATATCCGCAAGCAGGGTGACATGGCGCATCGGGGTGCGCAGATCATGGGCTGCCAACGCCACAAAGTCTTCCAGTTCATGTGTGAGGGTGTCGGTGTTGGCTTGTGCTTCGTCCGCAAGTGTCTGGGCCGTTACGTCCTGTGAAACACCCACGATTTGAACGATCCGACCTTGCGCATTACGAATTGTGCGTAAATGGGTCTGTGCGCTGCGCAACGCGGACCCCAAAGGCAGAGTCAAAATGTAGGCCTGCGGGACGCCATGTTGCAAACACGAGACGTGGTGTTCAAACGCGACTTTCCCAAACCTTCCCGGAAAAACCGTCATTGCAGTTTCCCCGAGGGTCAGGTGGCGTGGGCGTTTCACACCATTTAGCCACGCTTCATTCACGCCAGTATAGATCGGCAAACCGTCTTGATCAGGTTCCAGCAAAAATGCCGGTTGCCCGATGGTTTCCAACAGTTCAGGTGTCATTTTTTGCATAAAGCGTGCCGGGTTGTTGCGTCCTGCCGCTCTTTTTCCACAAAGAGTTTAACGGGACGCTAAACCACGTCACATTGTCGCGAAACCGTATCAACCACTGTACCAGACCGCCATTTGCACAGTCTTAGTCCTTCATCAGGCGGTCCGCTTTTTTGCGCACAAGGGTGCTGCGCAAGTCGTGCATGGCCAATAGTAATGCGTCAGTCACGTCTTCCAATTGCGCATCAGATGCTTTGGACTGCACCCACTGGGTCGTCAGATTCATATAGTCTACGGCGCGGTGAATGTCGTCGATGTCGCGGTGCGCAAGGACTGCGGCCCGTTGCTCCATCCAGGCTTTGATCTCGGAAAGGTCGGTATCACTGAGGGTGCGGTCACCGTGTGGCTTGATTTCGCCATTGCGAATGTTGATCACAGCGACCTGATCCATTTCGATACGCCGTTGCCGGTTTTCGGTGTCTACGCGGAACACCATCGCGCCATTTTCACGCACGCGAAAATAATACTCAGGCAATTCTCCTGCCATACTCGTTATCCTTAGTCTGTCATGGACGCGCAAAAGGTCTGTATACGCGCGCAGGCCTCTTTGAGGGCCTCGTCAGAGGTAGCGTAGCTGACGCGGAAGTTTGGCGATAGTCCGAATGCAGCTCCGAAGACGACCGCTACTCCGGTTTCCTCCAGCAGCGCGTTGGCGAAGATCTCGTCGTTTTCGATCTTTGTTCCACCGGCGGAGGTCTTGCCGATCACGCCTGAGATGGACGGATAGACATAAAATGCGCCTTCCGGCACAGGGCAGCTGATGCCTTCGGCCGCGTTCAACATGTCCACAACCAGATTGCGACGGCGCACAAAAATTTCGTTGTTGTCGGCAATAAAGTCGTGTTGCCCGTTCAAGGCCTCGACCGCGGCCCATTGGCTGATGGTGCAAGGGTTCGATGTGGATTGTGATTGCACCTTTCGCATCGCCGCGATCAGTTCCACAGGCCCCGCTGCGTAACCGATCCGCCAACCGGTCATCGCATAGGCTTTGGACACACCGTTGGTGGTCAGGGTGCGGTCATACAGGCGTGGTTCGACTTCGGCGGGGGTGCAGAATTTGAACCCGTCGTAGGCAAGGAATTCATACATGTCATCCGACATCACCCAAACATGCGGGTGGCGCATCAACACGTCCGTCAGTTCCTTCAGCTCGTCCCACGTGTACCCGGCGCCAGTTGGGTTGGAGGGCGAATTGAAGATGAACCATTTGGTGTTGGGTGTGATTGCAGCCTCAAGTTGGTCTGCTGTCAGCTTGTAATTTGTTTGCACGCTGGCTTGCGCGATCACAGGTGTGCCACCGGCCAACAGTACCATGTCGGGGTAGCTAACCCAATACGGGGCAGGGATCACCACCTCGTCGCCTTCGTTCAGGGTTGCCATCAGCGCGTTGTAAAGGATCTGCTTGCCGCCAGAAGACACGCTGACCTGGTTGGGTTCATAGCTCAGTTTGTTGTCGCGTTTGAATTTGGCGCATACGGCTTCTTTCAGTTCTTTGATACCATCAACAGCGGTGTATTTGGTTTTGCCCATGGCAATGGCGACCACTGCGGCGTCTTTAATGTGCTGCGGTGTATCAAAGTCCGGCTCACCGGCACCGAGGCCAATGACATCGTGCCCAGCAGCCTTCAATTCCTGCGCTTTGTTCGTCACGGCGATGGTCGGGGACGGTTTGACGCGGTCAAGAGTGTCGGAGAGCAGTTTCATTTCGGCCTCGATTTGGTTAGAGCTGGTCGCAGAACTGTCATAGGGGGGGCTTGCCCTCCGATCAACCGCAGAAGGCGAAGCATATCATGGACGACACAGAAAACTGGTACGGACAAGACGCGGCAACCTTTGGGGACAGGGTGGCAGCAGCCCGTGAACAGGCCGGCATGGCGCAAAAAGATTTGGCACGCCGGTTGGGCATTCGTCTTGATACATTGCGCAAATGGGAAAACGATTTGTCCGAACCGCGTGCCAACCGTTTGTCGATGATGGCGGGCTTGTTGAACGTATCCATGATGTGGCTCATCAACGGTGAGGGTGTCGGAATGGATGCGCCGGCCGATGCCGACGCCCGTGATGATACGGCACGCGCGATCTTGCTTGAGCTGCGCGATATGCGCGCTGATTTGCTGGCCCGTGCGGAACAAGTTGCGCGGCTTGAAAAGCGGTTGCGCACAGTTTTGGACGCAAATTCGAATGGCTGAGTTGTATGAACATCGTCTGAAACGTTTGCGTATGCGGTCGATGCGTCGGGGCATCAAAGAGATGGACATCATTCTGTCTGCATTTGCCGATGAGCATCTGGCAGAAATGTCCGACGCTGAACTTTTGCAATACGATTCGTTGCTCAATGAAAACGACCAGGACTTGTATCAATGGGTGACGGGCCAACATAGCCCACCGGATGAATTGGCTGATCTCGTTACACGTATAGCGGTCCAATTTCAGGATAAAACTGCTTAAACACCCGCTTTTTAACTCATTATTGTGAAATTTGATCCAGTTTTGTTCCAAAGAGCAGACTGAGTCGGAGAAACATAATGAGCATCCAAGACCCAATGATGGCGGCCCACGTTAAGGGCTTTATGGGCGGCTACCTCGAAGCCCTCTCTTTGGTTGAACGCCTGCACCGGTTGTTGCTGGATGTCATCAAAGATGAATTCGAACGTGTCGGCGTGTTGGAAATCAACGCGGTTCAAGCGCTGTTGTTGTTCAATATCGGTGACAATGAGGTGACCGCTGGCGAATTAAAAAGCCGCGGCTATTATCAAGGCAGCAATGTCAGCTACAACCTAAAGAAACTGGTGGAAATGGGCTATATGCACCATCAGCGGTGCGAAATTGATCGGCGATCTGTGCGCGTTAGGTTGACCGAAAAAGGCCGCAACATTCGAGATGTGGTGACTGATTTGTTTGAACGTCACGCAGAAGGTTTGCAATCGCGCGGCGTGATTGGCCCGGATGGTATCGAAAACATTACCAGTTCTTTGAAGCGGGTGGAACGGTATTGGACAGATCAGATCCGCTACATCTACTAGAACACAGTCATCGCGACGACATGGACCGCTGCGTTGCCCCAATCGGGTCAGCGCAGGTCGCGTTTTTGGGTCCCCGCGTCCAGATCGTGTTCGGACATCATCAGCGTCTGCAATTCGCGTTCCAGCTTGCGTTGCATGGCTTGGGCGTATGCATCAAAGCCTAAAGCCGTTTCCACAAAAGAATCCGGACCCAAAACCACCTCTGCATGGAAATAGGCAGATAGGCCGGCAATGTCGGCCTGTCGGTTATCGCCCGACTGGGGCGCATCTGCGCCAATGACCAAAGCGTTTATTGTGATGTCATCATGTAACAACACGGGTTTTACGTCTCTGGGTCGCGCCCCGAGATTGGATTTCCCATCTCCGGAAATATCCAAGGTATGCTTCCAGCACTCAGGTTGCATTGCAAGATGACGGGCACCCAGGATCATGGCATCCCCCAAGGCGGTGCCGGGACTGGTGGCGCGACGGACGGTCTGTTGCAGGATTTCGGTAACGTCATCCAGATCGGCTACAGACATGATCGGGGTCCAAGGCAGTATCAGCGCCTGATCCGCCGGACCGCTCCATTCATAAATCAGCAAACTGACGTGGGATCCGGGCGTGTCCCAAAGTGCTGCTTGCACCGTTGGCGCATTCAGTGCCGCGGCAACACCGTCCAGTTGCAAACGGTATTCCCGCGCGTCCACAGACCCCGAAACATCCAGCCCCAACGCCAATGCCTGACGGCATTGTGCTTGTGCCAAACTACCGATGGTTTGTGTGGCGAAAACCGCAAAAACGATCGCATAAAGGGAAGAAGGCAGATGAGAACACCGATGCATATTCCTATCCCGGACCAGGCAGCGGCAAAGCACCCAGAATGGGCAAAGACAGCTCACGCACCAGTTTGCGTCGCATCGCGCGGGCGTAATCGTCAAACCCTTGTGCCACAACAATAAATGCGCCCGGGCCGTGCATGACCTGGCCTTCATAAAAGGCGATCAGGCCGGTTTCAGCTTCAAAGTCGGCCCCGTTTACGACCAACCCGTTAACGGTTACATCGTCAAAAGGGAATTCTCGGTAGGCCGCTTGGGGTCCAAAGCCTTCGTTGTTTTGGCCGTCGCCCGCCATGTCTAGCGTCTTGGTGTCGCATTTCGGGGCGCGGGCCAACATTTTCGCCCCGAACCCAAGCGCGTATCCCATGGCTGTCGGGAAATCGTTGTGGCTGCGTTTGCTATCAGCGACGGTTTCTGCAGCCGCCAGCAAATCGGCGGGCGTGTCGATGATGACCCAGTCCAGCAATACTTCCTGATTGTAGCGCCCTGACCACTCATAGATGCCCAAAGCCACCGGAACATCAGACGCAAAGAACGCATTTTGCACCTCGGGGGCTATCAACGCTGAAACAATACCACCCCGTTGCAATTGATCTTCCGCAGCATCAACCGAACTGGACACATCGACCGCCAAAAGTAACGCAAGGCGGCAGGCAAAAGCGGGCAAGGGCAGGGCGGACAGAGCAAAGGCAAAGAGGGCAGATCTCATCCGGGATTATCCGATGCTGGTCGCGCACTGAGCACCGTGGGGGACAATTCGCGCATCAATTTGCGGGTCATGGCGCGGGTGTAATCCTCGAACCCGTCGGCAACTTCGATAAACGCACCTGGTCCGTGTTTGACATGAGCTTCGTAGTAGGCGGTGACGCCAAGATCCATGCCCAGATCCAAAACCCGGACCACAAGACCGTTCACAGTGATTTCGTCATAGGCCGGATCGGCGTAGGCCAGCTTGGGCGGATACCCTGTGTTGCTTTTGCCGTCTCCGGCCACGTCCAATGTCTTAAACAAACAGTCAGGGGCTTTTGCAAACATCTCGGCCCCGAACGTCAAGGCGTGGCCCATGGCAGTGGGAAAATCGATTTGGCCGCGTTTGCTGTGTGCGATGGTGTGCGCCGCGCGTGAAAGATCGGCGGGGGTCTTCAAAATGGTCCAGTCCAACATGACCTGCTGGTGATGGCGCCCGGACCATTCGAAGGCGGCGAGGGCTACGGTTTGATCGGTGGCGAAAACGGCACGTTTCACATTTGCAGCATTTAAGGCGTTTGACAGTCCTTTGCGCTGAAGCGCGTCTTCGGTCGCATTGACGGAATTGGACACATCCACCGCAAGCAGCAAGGCCAAGCGGCAGTCTGCCTGAGCGGAAGTGACGCAAGCCACCGCCGCTAAGGCCACGCATGCAGCGTAGGGCTTCACCAGTGCCCTGTGTTTTCCATACTGGCCCAAGGTTCGGCAGGCTCAAGGTTGTCACCGGCTTGCAGCAGCTCAATCGAGATATTGTCGGGGCTGCGTACAAACGCCATGTGCCCATCGCGGGGCGGACGGTTGATGGTGACGCCATTGTCCATAAGATGTTGGCATGTTTCATAAATGTTATCAACGCGGTACGCCAGATGGCCAAAATGACGGCCGTCTGATGGCAATCCGTCATCACCATCCCAGTTGTATGTCAGCTCAACGGGGCAGTCTTCGTCCCCTTCAGCCGCCATGAAGATCAGAGAAAACCGGCCGCCTTCGCTGTCGTACCGGCGGGTTTCTTTCATCCCCAGCAATTCAAAAAACGCGATGGATTTTTCCAGATCGGCCACGCGGACCATTGTGTGCAGATATTTCAGCGGCATGTGTTTGTCCTGTATTGGAATAACGTCACCTTCCAACCTAGCATGTCCGCGGCGCGATGCCAGCGGCTCTCAGAATTTTGACTGGATGCCCAGCGTCACGGACAATTCGCGTGTTTCAAAACGACTGATGTTGGAGGTCTTGCCGCCCGCCCGAACCCGCAAAGACGGTGCGAACCCTGCCACGTCATAATCTGTGAACACCATTGTGACATTCCCATAAAGGGAAGTGTCTTGCCGCCCGCCCGCAACAGGTGTTGGAAGGCCATAGGTGCTATAATCCGTCTGCCCCAGCGACACGCCGGCGCTTAGGGTCATGGGGCCGATTTGTTTGCCAAAACCGTATTCAAAAGTCACCACGCTAGACAGGTAGGATGCATTTGTTGCGTCGCTGCGCACATCTTGCAAGTTCACGCCATAACTAAGTTTGTTGCCGTTCTTCAGCTTCTGATGCACCTTAGCCGAGACCCGCGCAATTGTGCTATCGCGCCGATTGTCGGTGGTAGACCAGCGTTGTTCGATGCTGGCATTCAGGTTCAGGCGGCTTCTATCTGTCAGTTTGTAACTGGGCGCAAAGCCTGCCCGCGCAAATGTGTATTGCGCGTTGTCCGCAGCCCAGGTTTTGCCAACATTTCCACTGACCGTCGCGAATGCGCCTGGTGTTTTTAGCCCAAAGCTGTGGGACAGGCCAATATCGGTATAGGTGCTGCCCAGCTCTGCATTGCTGACATTGGGCGCGGCTGCGCGTGCAGAAGACGACAGTGCGACCCGACGCGTGAAGATCCGAGCATTTAGAACGGTGCGTGTTTTCTTGGTTTGCCGCAGGCGGTACTTGACGCTTAGGTCTGCGGTGCCAACGATACCGGACAAAGCACGACTGCCTGCGCCGATGCTGCCACCTGTCGGCTCGCCATTGATGATATGGGACACGGCGTCAGAGCCATTGTTGACGTTGTCCGACGGTGTCACCGAGAAATTGAACCGCAAGGTCAAAGGGTTGGCTTTTCGCACCTGTGCATAGTTGCGGCCCAGTAATTTGGTGTGCTTTTCATCAGGGGCGTGAAACGCGGCCCTGCGCAACCACAATTGGGCAGCATTGTATCGTTTTTGTTGGTAGGCCAGTTCGCCAGCCTTGCGTGCGGCGTTAAAGGACGCAGACGGTGTGTCGCTGTATTTATACGTCAGCCGTGCAGCATGTCGGGCGAGGTCCGGATTTTTCAGCCGCGTGTGTGCAGCAGTCAGCACCGAATAGGCGTAGGCATCTTCGGGATCCGCCTGCAAAAGGCCCATAGCCAGTTTTCGGGCCAATTCGAAATCACCGCCGCGAATGGCTTGGGCGGCGACACTGCGTGCCTGATTGAGGGTGAGCGTTTCAGTCGGCTGCGGGCTGCCCGGTGTCGCACAGGCAACAAAGGCGGCCACGCATAATGCGCGACGCCCTTTTTGCATGACCTTGGACCGCGGAGCGCCCATCAGTTCTTATGGCTGCGCGTTCAGGCAGACAGGGTCTGTATCGCCAGCTTGGCACAGGTCCAGAACGAACACACCATATTCGATTTCATTGTCAAATTGATCAACAAAATCAGTCAATGACGTGCCTCCGACCATGCTTTCGCCGTTCGGACCGCCGATAACGCCCGCAAAGGTGCCGTTTGTGTCGATTTCACCATCGTCGTCATCGGTCACACCCGCGAAAGACCCATCGTCTTCCAAGGCCCCTTCCACCAAAAAGATGTCTGGCAAAGCTGCAAATTGCACATCATCTGGCCCATCAGCGGCGAGACTACTTTGAAAGACTGCCGTTCGGTTGTAAATCTCGCCTTCAACAGACATGTCGTTCAGGTCGACGTTCACAAAGATCAAACCGCGCACATAGGCCGCTTGATTTGGGGTGTTGATGTCGGGATCAAGTGTGGGGTTGATTGGCAAAAGATCAGTGACGGGGCCGGGTCCGTTCAAACCGGCCGCATATGTGCCGTGATAGGTCACATCGAAGCGGCCTTCGGGGGCGACGGGCGCTGTGTAGGTGCCGGTGCGTTCATAAAACGTGCCACCGAAGAAATCCCCGAATTGTCCGCCTGTCAGAACAACACCCGCTTGAACACCTTCTCGGCTGGCCACAAATGCCGTTGCGTGACGGCCAAGAGGGTCGTTTTGGGCCGTGAACGTCGCGTAGCCGTCGATGTAGGCGGTGTAGGATTGACCGGTTGACGTGGTTAATACCTGCTGGCCTTCAGACACGAAGTTGTAGGTGTTGACCAAAGGCACGCCGTCTTGGGTCAAACCCGAAACGGTCAAAGTCCTGTTGGCGGCGTCATAGTTCAGACTGTCCAGATCGTTTGCGATGGCCGCAGGCACTTCGATGCCGCCGCTGCCAGTCGTGCCGCCTCCGCCTGTTGTGGATGTAAATGGGTTTGAGCTGCCGCCACACGCGGCCAGCACCGCTAACGCGGCTATACCTGTATAAATGCGGGTCATTTGCCCAACCTTTTTGTTTTTTACTGCTGCCTTTGATAAAAAGAATCTCTAATTTGACGCTGTAAGTCAACGCAGATGCAGGGTCGGGGCATTTCTGTCTTTCAACCGTGACGAAAAAACGTCCACGATATAGAGGTACATCTTCGCTAGACCGCTATATAAGGTGACAAGCAATGAGATTCTGTGGCCCGTCCCAAAGAGCCATGGTTCAACAAGGAAACAGACATGCAGCAATACCACGACGCTTTGCGCCATATTCTTGAGCAGGGCGAAGCGTCCTCTGATCGTACGGGCACTGGCACAATTTCGTGTTTCGGTATGCAAATGCGCTACCCGTTGGCGGATGGTTTTCCGTTGGTCACAACCAAGAAAGTGCACCTCAAATCTATCATTCATGAACTGCTGTGGTTCTTGGCAGGCGATACGAACATCGGCTACCTTAAGGACAACGGTGTGTCGATTTGGGACGAATGGGCGGATGGAAATGGCGATTTGGGTCCGGTCTATGGCAAACAATGGCGCGCCTTCGCGTCCGAACGTGGCACTGTGGATCAGGTCGCAAAGCTGATCGAAGCCATCAAAGCCACCCCCGACAGCCGCCGTTTGCTGGTGTCGGCATGGAACCCGGGCCAGATTGACGAAATGGCGTTGCCGCCGTGTCATACGATGTGGCAGGTGCGCATTGTGGGGCGCAAAATGCACTTACAGCTGTATCAACGCTCTGCCGATATGTTTCTGGGCGTGCCATTCAACATCGCGTCCTATGCGTTGCTGTTGCAGATGCTGGCCCATGTCACAGGCTACGAGGCGGGGGATTTTGTGCACACGCTGGGCGACGCCCACATCTATTCAAACCACATGGAGCAGGTCGAATTACAGCTGTCCCGCACCCCCAAACCCCTGCCGCAAATGAAGATTTTGCGGGATGTGGGGTCGATCTTTGATTTCAAATACGAAGATTTCGCCTTGGAAGGCTATGACCCCGATCCACTGATCCGCGCGCCCGTCGCAGTATAGGAGACCACACATGATTACCCTGATTGCAGCCCGCGCCAAAGGCAGCGCCATCGGCAAAGACGGCGACATGCCGTGGCACTTGCCCGAAGATTTGAAGTATTTCATGCGTGAAACCATGGGCGGGGCCGTCATCATGGGACGGCGCACTTGGGACAGCCTGCCTGTGACCCCTTTGAAAAATCGTCTGAATATCGTGGTGACATCCCAAGGCTGCGCAGCAGAACATTGCGTGGGGTCCGTGGACGAGGCCATCGAACTGGCGCACTCCATGGGCTACCACCGCATCTACGGTATGGGCGGCGCTGGCATCTACGGCGCAATGCTACCCATCGCGGACCGCTTGTGCCTGACAGAGGTCGATCTGGAGGTCGAGGGGGCGGACACGTTCTTTCCATCCTTTGACGGGTCGGAGTGGCGGTTGGTGTCTCAGCTGGAGTTGGAAAGCGACGGGCCGCGGTGTGTTGTGGGGGAGTGGGTTCGGGGATGAGCCAAACGTCAAAATGGCATCATTATGTACCCCAAGGTGTTCTGTCGCAATTTTGCTATGAAGGTACCAAATTTTACTACTTTTCTAAGAGGCGGCCCGAAGAGGGGGTTGCCAGTAGAGATATCAGTAAAAAGTTTCGGAAGCGCCACTACTACTCCGTAACTACCCTAAACGGGCAGAGATCGGACGTTCTGGAACGTGAATTCTTACAAGTTCTAGATTCCAAGTTTGCTGAATTTATCAACCAGTTTGTTCAGGTCATATATACTGGAAAAGAGCCGGTTATTGACCTCGAGACAAGGAAATTCTTGCAGCAATTTTTCTACTACTACGCAAAACGGAATCCTGATTTTGCTTCAAATAACGATATTTATGATCAACCTGATTTGGCTATACGAAACGCGATTGAGCGATACCAACGTGAATTTGGAGAGATTGCGCCGTGCAAAATTGATGAAATGCTGGATCCGGAAAAAGTTTCGGAAATTGTCCAGTATGCACACGTTCAATCGCTGGCGCGATCTTCGCCTATGATAAATGAAAGACTCAATCGAATGAGTTTGCATTTTGCCAGCGCCCCTCTTGGAAAGCAGTTTTTGGTTGGCAGCAATCCTGTTGTTCGTTTGGAGAATATGAAAGGGGCACTGTTGGGTGACGGATATGTCGAACTTTGGACAGCTATGACGCCAAAGCTTCTAATTGGTTTCGCTGGACCTAACAGCGGATTTCCATTTCATCTACAAATCGATGCATCTGAAGTCAGAAAAATAAATTTGCAACTGTTCAGGCAAAGTACTGAGGTAGCTGGTTCTAACAAAGCGCTTGTTAATTCCATTGTCTTTTCTAGATAAGCTAAGAGTAGGAAAATTCCCATGCTCACCCTCTCCTCCCTCCCCCCCGACTTCCACGAAAACCCGTTCCCGTACTACGACCAGCTCCTCGCCCACGCCCCCGTCCACCCGCAACCCGACGGGTCCTACATCCTTTCCAAACATGCCGACCTTGAGCGGGTTTACAAAGACACCACCACCTTCCTCAGCGACAAACGCGCGGCCTTTGCGCCGAAGTTCGGGGCCGGCACTCCGCTTTATGAGCATCACACCACCAGCCTCGTCTTCAACGATCCGCCGCTGCATTCCCGTGTGCGCCGCATCATGGCCTCGGCCCTTGCGCCGCGCGCGATACAGCGGATGGAAGTGGGTTTGATCGAGACTGTGGATGCTTTGCTGGACGCGATGCCCTCAAACCCCGACTTGATCGAGGATTTTGCCAGCACCATTCCCATTCAGATCATTGGCAATTTGCTGGACATCCCCATGGACGAACGCGGGCCGTTGCGCGATTGGTCGCTGGCCATTTTGGGGGCTTTGGAACCTGTGCTGTCGGATGCGCAATTGCAGCGCGGGCAAGATGCTGTTCGTGAATTCAAGCTGTACCTTCAAGACCTGATTGCACGGCGCAAGGCGCATCCGGGTGATGTGGACACCGATGTTTTGACCCGATTGATACAGGGGGACACGCAGGGACAGCTAAGTGAAATAGAGTTGATCCAGAATTGCATTTTTATCCTGAATGCGGGGCATGAAACGACCACCAACTTGATCGGGAACGGGTTGGCTGTGCTGCATGATCACCCCGATCAAAGGGCGGCGTTGCGTGAACGCCCTGATCTGATCGCAAGTGCTGTGGAAGAGGTGTTGCGCGTGGCCTCCCCTAACCAGTTTGGCAACCGCGAGACGGCGGAGCAGGTTGAAATCGGTGGCATTGTGATTGCCAAAGGCACCAACTTGCATTTGTGCATCGGCGCTGCAAATCGTGATCGGGATGTTTTTGATGATCCGGACCGCTTTGATGTTTCGCGAAAACCCAATCGCCATTTGGCGTTTGCGGGTGGACCTCATGTGTGTGTCGGCCTGACCTTGGCACGTATGGAGGGACGGATTGCACTTGGTCGGTTTTTGGCGCGGTTTCCCGATTACGAAATTACAGGACGCACCCAAGGCGGGCGCGTTCGCTTTCGGGGATACAGTGCGCTGCAGGCGCGCCTGAACAGCTGAGTTTTACAGGCGGCGGCCCTTGCGCAGCTGTACCACAAGCTCTGCGTTTTCGGTTTCCCAGATTTTGAAACGCTTGTATCCCGCCATCCGGTCGGGGGTGTCAGTGTCTGCAAAGTGGGATTTGATGGCCGCGTAATGGCCTGTGCAGCTTGCTATTTCATCTGCCGTTAACATGCGCTGGGCTGCAGTGTTATCGCAAGCGTAATACAGAGAAAGCAGGCGTAAAAGTTCGATCATGGGATTGTCCTTTCGCCTCCAAACTAGGCGCAATCATCTCTAAATATGGTTAATGATGCGCCCGCGCCCCCTAATTGCGGGGTCTTTGACTGCGTCAGCGTCACAAAAGGGGTAGACGCGGCCCCATGCAATCAGGCAATATTAACCAAAATAAAATGTAACACGTTTAATAAAACGAGGGATGATATGCGTATCAAAACAGCACTTTTGGCAGGTTTGGGCCTGATGGTTATGGGCGCGGCCCCTGCGTTTGCGGATGCAAAAATCTATCCATACCACGCCAAAGCCAACTATTGCCCTGCAGGCCTTCAGCCCATCACTATTTCCGGTGTTATCTGCTGCGGTACGCCCAACCAGTCCATGTCCTACCAGCATGTGATGATGAACGCGGCCAAGCGCCATAAGCCAAAGCGCCACGTACGCCGTGCGAAATCCACATATGATTGCCCGATTGGCACCAAAGGCTGTTCCTGAACCACGTCTTTGCAGCATCGTTTGAAGCTGAATTGAATTTGCAGTGAAAGCGTCCGGCCCCGTAGGCTTGGCGCTTTCATTCATTTTAGGCTTGTGAGGCGCACTTGAAGACCCAAGCCCAAGTCCCATAATTTCCGTCTGTTCTTTTGCCGTGCGCAATAGTAATGACACGGGCGAAGTTTCAAGAAAGGTTCGGTCCGCTGATGTCCCAAGAAATCACCACAGAAGCCCAGTTGCGTGCAGCATGGTATGAATTCTGGAGCGCACGTTCGCATGAAGTCGTCAAATCGGCGAGCCTGATCCCAACGCACCCAACAGCGCCAATGTTCGTGAATTCGGGCATGATGCAATTTGTGCAGTATTTTCTGGACGAAGAACCGGTTCCCTTCGAAACCAAACGCGCGACATCTGTCCAGAAATGTGTACGTGCCGGCGGCAAACACAATGATCTGGACGCGGTTGGTAAGTCTTTGCGCCACCTTAGTTTTTTCGAGATGATGGGCAACTTCAGCTTCGGTGACTACTTCAAGGAAAACGCCATCAAATGGGCGTGGGAATTTGTCAGTGACGTGTTGAAGATCGACACAAGCAAAGTTTGGGTCACTGTTCACATCAGCGATGACGAAGCCGAACAAATCTGGCTGAACGACATTGGCGTGCCTGCGGACCGCATTCAAAGACTGGACAAAGACAATTTTTGGGAAATGGGTGAAACTGGCCCATGCGGCCCCTCAACCGAGCTGTTTTACGACTTTGGCCCGGAATTCGGCCCCGAAGGTGGCCCCGCGAACCCCGACGCAGAACACCGCTTTATTGAATTTTGGAATGTCGTGTTCATGGAGTCCTTCCGTGATTCCTCGGGCACGTTGACGCCTTTGCCAAACCAGCATGTCGACACGGGCGCAGGCCTTGAACGCCTTGTTGGTGTTTTGCGTGGCAGCCCGTCGCTGTATTCCTGTGACACTCTTGAAGCTTTGGTAAATGAAGCCGCAAAAGTATCAGGCAAGACCGTCGGGGCGCACCCCAAAGACGATCAAGCCATGCGCGTTATCGCGGATCACGTCCGGTCTGCGACGTTTTTGATTTCCGATGGCATCATCCCCAGCAATGAAGGGCGTGGATACGTGTTGCGCCGCATTATTCGCCGTGCGGTACGTTTCGCCTATCTGCTTGGGATCATGGATGAAATGATGCCGCACATGGCGGATCTGGCCATTGACACACACAAGAATTACTACCCTGAACTGGACGAACAACGCGATTTGATCCGCAAGACACTGGCCAGCGAAGAAGCGAAGTTCCGCAGTGCGTTGGAAACGGGTTTGAGCATCTTGGGGGCCGAGTTGAAGGGCCTGAAGGGCGACGCGATGTTGTCTGGTGAAACGGCCTTTGTGTTGCATGACACGCACGGGTTTCCGCTGGAAATCACAGCCGAGATCGCGGAAGACGCAGGCCATGATGTGGATGTCGATACATTCCGCAAGTTGATGACCGAACAGCGCGAACGCGCCCGTGCCAGCCGCAAAAAAGGCAACGTCAGCGATCAGGCCATCGACTATAAGGCGATCATGGACGCTTATGGCGCGACCGAGTTTGTGGGGCGCGATACGTATGAGACGACTGCGAAAATCACGGGCTTGGTGGCATCGGACAAAGGCACCGAAGTTGTCTTGGACCGCAGCCCGTTTTATGCCGAAGGTGGCGGCCAGATTGGCGATACTGGCGTTCTGACCCTTGGCAGCGGTCAGGAATTGGCAGTGTTGGACACACGTCCGGCCATGCCGGGATTGCACGCACATATGGTTGCTGCTGGCACTGATGCGGATGGATTGCAGATCGGTGATGCGGTCACGGCCAAAATTGACGCCGTGCGCCGGGGCGCCATCCAACGGAACCACACATCAGTGCACTTGATCCATTGGGCTTTGCGCAAAGTGCTTGGCACCCACGTCAAGCAGCAGGGGTCGTATGTAGGCGCGGATCGTTTGCGTTTCGATTTCAACCACTTCAATCCACTTAGCGAAGATGAGTTGCGCGAGATCGAGGACTTGATTAACGCTCAGGTTCTGTCAAACGCCCCGTGCCAGCACCTGGAAATGGGCCGTGATGAAGCAATCGAAAAGGGGGCTTTGGCCTTCTTTGGCGAAAAATACGGCGACACAGTGCGCGTCATGTTCGCGGGCCCAGAGTCCATCGAATTGTGCGGCGGCACCCACGTCAGCAGCTTGGGACAGATCGGCCTGATCACTATCCTAAGCGAAAGCTCTATCGGGTCGAATTTGCGCCGCATCGAAGCCGTGACCGGCGCAGGCGTGCTGAACGAATACCGTCGCCTGAAAGACGACGTGGCCGCAGCAACTGCAATCGCGGGTGTGCCGGTTGGCCAATTGCAGGACGGGTTGACCCGCCGCATGACGGAATTGTCCGATCTGCAGGCCGAGAAAAAGGCGCTGTCTTTGCGGTTGGAAAACACAATGGCAGACGGGCTGGTTGCACAAGCCGTAAACGGCAAACTGGTTCTGCGTGTCGAAGGTGTTGAAGCTGACGGCCTGAAGCGCTTGGCTGAGACTTTGCAAGCAAAAGGCGATCTGGACGCTGTCGTGATTGGCACAGTCACATCTGCTGGGCGCCCATCTGTCGTGGCCGTGTCCAAAGAAGGATTTGATCAAACGGCCAGTGACATGCTTGACCCGATTTCTGCAGTCATGGGCGGCGGCCATGGCAAACAGCCGCGTGTTGCTGTTGCGGGGGGCAAAGATGCGTCAAAGATCGATGCCGCATTGGACGCTGCCAAGGCGCATCTGGGTCTTTGATCCCAACCGCACTGTAATTTTGCGTACGCGGTATAAAATCCCTACCTGAAATTGCCCAAGCGCCCGGTGTTTTCACTGGGCGTTTTTTCATTTTGAAGGTGCCTTTAGTCTGGCCCAAAGCAAAAAAAATAAACTCGGGCGTTGCAGTACCTTTGAAAGCCCATGCTTTGAAAAATACGGAAAAGATGCGGGATCGTCTGAAAAGCAAATAAGCCACCAAGTGTTCAAACTTGGTGGCTTATTATGGCTCCGGCGGTAGGGATCGAACCTACGACAAATTGATTAACAGTCAACTGCTCTACCGCTGAGCTACGCCGGAACGGTCCGTGCGATATAGCAAGGTGCTTTTACCCCGTCCAGTGGATTTTTCCGATGAATCCCAAAAAAATCCATGATTCATGTTTGTCGCGTGAAAACGGTGTCTGCGGAAAGGTTGCCATTTGGTGTGACTAAATTTTTCCCCATAAGATCAATGAGATGCGCCAGAACGTTACGGGCAGCCGCGCCAAGCAGGGCAGGGGGTGTTTCCGTGTAGATTTGCAGTGCCAAAGCGTGCGCAGTTTTGGGGCCAGTTGCCAAAGCTTGCAAAATGGCCGTTTCACGGGCTGTGCGGTGATCTATCAACCATTGAAGCCGGTCCGCGGGATTTGTCACAGGGGCACCGTGACCGGGATAGAACACACGCCACGGGCGGGCTTGCAGCTTGGCACAAGACGCCATGAAATCGGTCAAATCCCCATCGGGGGGCGACACCAGCGAACTGGCCCACCCCATCACATGATCGGCGGTAAGGCAGGCATCGTTCCATCCCAAACTGATATGATTGCCGATGTGGCCTGGTGTGTGCAGCACCTCAAGGCGCCAGTCTTGGGTGGAAATGACGTCTGAATCGCTAAGGATAACATCGGGTTCAAAGTCCATATCTACCCCTTCGCCGCCGCCTGCGTATCCGGTGGCCGCAAACTCGGCCATTGTGTCTGACCGTCCGGCTGATGGGCCACCAAAGGCCAGAACGGGCGCATCGCAGGCATTTGCCAGTGGACGTGCAAGGGGGGAGTGATCCAGATGGGTGTGGGTCACGATAATGTGGCTGATGCGGTGGTCGGGGCCGACGGCGTCCAGAATCGCCTGAAGATGGGTGTCGCTGGCTGGGCCGGGGTCGATCACAGCGATGTCGGTGCCCCCCAACAGATAGGTGTTTGTGCCACGGTAGGTCATGGGGGACGGGTTTGGTGCCACGATCCGGCGCAATCCGGGTTCCAACGTAACAGCTGCGCCAATTTCGGGATCAAAATCATCTGGTGGTGTCATCGCCCGCCCTTTCGCAGCACGTTTATGGTGGTTAAGGTCTACCTTATGTCTTTCGCATGGCTCAAACACTATATGCCCCGCAGCTTGTATGGCCGTGCTGCTCTTATTCTGTTGCTGCCGGTGGTGGTGTTGCAGATTGTTGTGGGTGTCGTTTTCACACAGCGTCACTTTGAAGACGTGACTTTGCAGATGTCGGATGCGGTGGTGCGCGAATTGCGGCTGGTGTCACATTTGATTGAAAATCAGGGTGTGGACGCGGTGGCGCGTGATTTGCCAGAGCTGGCCATTCAGGCGCGATTGGTTGCGCCTGATGCGTTGCGCGAAGCTGATGGCCGCAACTGGGATGATTTTACCGGTCGCGTTATCATTTCACGTCTCAATCGCGTCATGCCGGAAGTGGCCACGGTGGATCTGAGGAACAGCAAGATGGTTCGCCTTGTGTTGGACTTGCCCTCTGGCGCCTATGAGCTGGTGTTTGACAGGCGGCGGATTTCGGCAGCCAATCCGCACCAATTGCTTGTGAATATGGTGTTTTTCAGCATTGTCTTCACGATCATCGCCTTGATTTATTTGCGCAACCAGTTGCGGCCGATCAAACGCCTGGCGATGGCAGCAGATGCTTTTGGCCGCGGGCAAAGCACGCCTTATGCGCCATCCGGTGCCACAGAGGTTCGCGCAGCGGGCACGGCTTTTTTAAGCATGCGGAACAGGATTGAACGTCAGATTGAAACGCGCACGTTGATGTTGTCCGGTGTCAGCCATGATTTGCGCACCCCTTTGACCCGCATGCGGCTTGCGCTGTCCATGCTGGACGACGCCGAACGCGAACCACTGGAACAAGACGTCGCGGAAATGCAGTCGATGATTGATGCGTTTTTGGATTTCTCTAAAGGGGCCCATGAGGGCGAACAGGAACCTGTGGATATACCGGCTTGGATGGCATCGGTTGTTGAAGACGCACAACGGGCCGGACAGAACGTGTCGCTGATCCACGCAGAGGGCACAGGAGAGGTCATGCTGCGGGTAGGGGCCATGCGCCGCGCGGTGGGAAACTTGATCGGCAATGCCGTGCGCTACGGAACAAAAGCGGAAGTGTCGTTTGATCTGACGGAGAAATCCTTGCGAATCCGGGTTGAAGACAACGGGCCTGGCATCCCCGAAGATCGCCGCGCCGAAGCACAGCGCCCCTTCAGCCGTCTGGACGCGGCCCGCAATCAGGACAAGGGCGGCAGTGTGGGCTTGGGCCTTGCCATCGCGACGGATGTGGCGCGCGCCCATGGCGGGGTGTTGCGTTTGGGGGGATCAGAACGTCTTGGTGGTTTGAAAGCTGATATCGTCATCGCAAGGTAGGGTGCCGTGAGGGAACGGTTGACCTGTTGTCTCGCCCTTTCTAACCTTTTGAAAAATAGGAGATATTCAGATGAACCCGTATGACGTAATCAAAGCGCAACTTGGGCAGGTCGTGCCATTTCAAAATCACGTGGGCATCGAATTGCTTGAGGTTGGCGACGGTGTTGCATCGGCGCGTATGACGCAACGCAAGGAAACGTCCAATCACATTTCCACACAGCATGCCGGCGCAATGTTCACCTTGGGTGAAGCCGCTTCTGGTGCTGCAATGGCCGGTGCTATGGCGCCTGTGATTTTGCAGGTGCGTCCCGTGGCGGCCAAGGCGGAAATTGCGTTTACCAAAATTGCAAAGGGCACTTTGACAGCCCATGGCAAGACGTCCCAACCCAGTGCAGCACTTTTGGACGAACTGGAAAAGGTCGGCAAAGTTTCCTTTGAAGTTCAAGTGGATATCAAAGACGAAGAGGGCGACACCGTTGTCGAAATGCGTATCGATTGGCACCTCAGCAAGCGGTCTTAAGGGACTGATTTTAGCCTTTGTAAAAAAACTGCAAATTTGTCGATTTCCCCGCTTGACGCGCCCCAGCACTCGCCATAGAACCCACAACACGCAGTGTGCGGTTGTAGCTCAGTTGGTTAGAGTGCCGGCCTGTCACGCCGGAGGTCGCGGGTTCGAGCCCCGTCAACCGCGCCACTGCGAATTATCCAGAATACGAAAAATGTGACAATTTCCCTTCGGGGAAAGCTGCCTGAAATGGCGGCTTTTTACGGTGTTTTGGCCTTACAGGCAGTACCCGAGGTTGTTTTCCAAACTCAGGTCCAATTCGGTTTTCAAAAACGATGTATCACTTTGTGATAGCGTTTTTGGTGTATCGGGACGTGCATCAACCGATGGTTTAAACTTCGCGCCTAAACGCTTCATCACCGGACGAAATTTATCGTGTGGTGATGTAAAGGCCAGCGTGTGTGACAGTTGTTCTAGCGTGGCCTGTGGTGCGGCCACGGCGGTTTCCAGACGCAATACAATGCAGGTGCAATCACGGTTCAGATAGCTCAGCAATCCGCGCAGCTTTGCGGTGCGCAACGCAAACAGTGTATCGAAACGTTTGCCTGTCATCGGATCACGGTCGTATTGCAGTGGCTGCCCCAACGTCTCGGTTTCGCCATCAAAGTAACGTGGCCGATCTATGATCGTGTCCCAAGGGCTGCGTATGAAATCGGAGAAGGGCAACGATTGCATGGCCGGTGTCGTATGCCACGGTTTCGCGTGCATGGACCGCACCCAATCCACGGGGTCGCGTACCACGCAAACAACCCCCAGATCGGCCGGGATTGCGCGCATGTTCGCAAAGCCGTGTTTCCAACCCAAACCTTCGGTCGGGGTCAATGGACTGTTGCGTCCCAGCAGACGTTTAACAAAGTTTGTTCCCGATGACCGTTCCCCAAGCACTTGATATCGCGTTACCTTTTCACCTGATGTGATGGCGTGAAAACCGGTGGTTGCGAAGGAATGGGGCAGGGGCATGGGACTGGCATCTTTGCGTGAATTTTAGGATTCTCTTTTATCAGTCAAAGCGGTACTGTGCGAGACAAAGCGTGACAAAGCGCGGATATAAGGGGTTGGCGATGCAGACTGTGGCAGCTGTGACGATGGTACGGGACGATGCGTTCTTTCTGAAGGCGTGGTTGCGTCACTACGGTGAAATGTTTGGCCGCGAGAATTGTTACATCGTCAACCATGGCCGTGGCGCAGAGGTCGCGGCATTGGCCGAAGGCTGCAATATCATCGGTATTCCCGGCGATCCCCACAAGAATTTCGACGTCAAACGCTGGGGGTTACTGAACAATATCGTGGGCGGGCTACGTCGCTACTACAAACATGTGATTGTTGGTGATGTAGATGAACTTGTCGTTGTTGATCCCGATTTGGGCGGCAGCTTGTTGGATTTTGTAAAGGATGCACCGGAGGGGCGTGTGGTCACGCCTTTGGGGCTTGAGGTCATTCATCGTATTGATCTGGAACCTGATGCGATTGACGACGTTATTTTGGGGCCGCGCCGCTACGTGCGTCCTGCGCCACATTATTCCAAGCCGTGCATCGTCTCGGCCCCTGTGAAAATAGCAAGGGGCGGGCACTTTACCCAGTATGACAAGGTACATGCACCCGATGAATTGTTCTTGATGCATCTGAAATTCTGCGATTTCGGGGCGTATGTCGGCGTTATGGACCACCGTAACGATGTCACGGCTTCTGTGCAGGCAAGCATCAAAGACGCATCTATCGGGCGCCACTGGTTCGCAGAGGCGCGTGGCGAAGACCGAGCAGTTTTTGAAGCTTTTGCAGAGTTGGAGCTGCAAGATGACTTTAATATGCATCCCTTGCGCCGCAAAATGCGCCGCAGCTTCAAACCACGCGGCGAGACGGGATTTTTCCACTTTGACCGGCCTGAATACAACACCCAGTACAAGTTGCCAGAGCGCTTTAACGGTTTGATCTAAGCCTTTGTCCTGTTGGCATTAACTGTTTGTTCAGAAACTGCGCATCAACAAGCCACCTGCAATTGCGGCGACCACCAAACCTGCCGATATTTCAATCAAGGGGACCGCGCGGCTTAGCATTCTGCTGCCTGAAAACCCTGCCAGCAATCCGCTACGTACAGACACGGCCGCCCACCCTGTTGCGATTGTCACAAGGGCTGTGCCGATGGCCATGGCGAAGGTGCCAACAATGCCGGCCAGCGGGATGCCCATTTGCCAAGTGATCAACAGCACAAACAGCGCACCGGTGCAGGGGCGGATCGCGATACCGGCAATCAACAGGGCCGCCTCGCGCAGGGATTCTGCTTTTGCCACTTGCTCCGGGGTGGGGCCATGTGCATGGCCGCATGTTGAACAGGTCGCGCCAAGGCCCACGTGCACGTGCCCGGCTGTGCGGGCATGCCGGACCCCGCGCCACACCAACCAAAGTCCGATCAAGCCGATGGCAACGTAGCTGACGGGTGCCATGATCTGATCCGCGGTGTCGGTCAGAACGTCGCGGCCCAATGACAACACGAGAACCCCTGCATACACTAAAACAATGGCGCTGACCGCTTGGCCAAGGCTTGCAGCAAGGCTAATTGCCGACAAGCGCCAAACCGAAACACGTACCCCAAGCCCGTATCCGCCAATCAGTACCTTCCCGTGGCCGGGTCCGATGGCGTGAAAAAAACCGTATGCAAAACAGGCTGTGAGCAGTCCGATAAGCGCTCCGGGTGTGCCTGCCCGCAAACCGCGCAGCGTACGGGCGATTTGGTTTTGAAAGTCCCGTTGTGCCTCAGCCGCCCAAATTGCCAAACGGTCCAACCCGCCTGTGCCCCATAGAAAGGCCAACAGGCAAAGCGCAAGCGCTGAGGCCAGTGCAAAGATCAGATTGCGGGACATGTGATTTCGATTTTTGGGGCAAATTTCTCACCCAAGGCCGGAAATCCTTCACCTTCCAGATCCACATTGGGATCAAGCTGCGCAATTTGGGTGCGCATATCTTCCAGTGCCGCGTCAATGTCAGGGGAAATCAGGGTTTCCTGGCATCCGACACCCCCGGTGATGATTGTGGGTCGGGTGACGTCGTATGCTGTGTAAAAGCCCGCATCATAGGGTTTTAGCGTTAAGGTTTCAGTCAGGGTCGGGGCGCCTTCCACAGCACGCAAATGTGTGGTTGTGATGATGCCATCAGTCATAATTGCGGTGTAATCCATCGGGGCCGACAGCTTTAGTTTGCGTCCCGCCGATATGGCATCCAGATCTCCATCGTATCCGGGGATCCATTTCATATCGAAGCCGGTGATCAAGGCCGTCTCTTTTGGGGTTAGCGTCCCGTCGCCATCTTGATCAATGTCGAAATCTTCTGCCAGCAGCAGGGAATAGAGATCGTCGTAAGACCATGACACCCGGATATGGGTGACGTTGTTTTGAGCGTCCACAAGAACTTCAAAGCGGGTATCCACAAAAATATGCGGATGTGCCGCCGCTTGGGTGCCGAACGACACGGGCCACAGAGCCAGCAAGAGGGCAGGGGAAATACGCATGGCTCACAGGTAAACGTGGCAAAGCGATGGTGCAAGAGGGGCGGGGCAAAACCGCCGAAGGATGCAGGGAAGATGGACGCGCGTTTCGCAAGGCGGGGCACGCAACGCCAACGGCACAACAAAAACACCAAAACCGGACGCAATGGTTTGCTGGTCGACGCGATTGTCTGCTAGCATCGTCACAAAAGAAGTTGAGGGTTATCAAGTGCATCACAGGTTCCACGTATGAGACGTTTTCTGGACGCGACATTGGGCCGTTTCATGCGGCATTTTCTATTTATTCTGGTGCGCACCTACTATGCGTTGTTTTACAATGTCAGCTGTTCAAACAAGCACTTGTTGCAAGACACGCCCGGGGCTTTGATCCTGTCCACTCACGTCAGTCGCCACGATGGCCCCATGCTGGCCGCGATCCTTTACACCACAGCGCGATTGCGCCCCACAGTGCATTACAACGAATACTACAGCTGGTCGCAGTGGCTGCCTATGCATGTGGTGTCGGCGATCCCTATGAGTTCCCCGAGAAAATGGCCTGCCGAAAAGCGTCAAAAACGCAAAGAAGACACGCTTGAGATCATTCACAAGGTGATGGAAAACGGCAGCTGCATTTTGCTGTTTCCCGCGGGCCGGGTGCGTAGGCAGGAACGCGAGATCATCAAGCCGGGCCTGTCGGGGGTTCATGACATCATGGGGTACGCGCCCGATACGCCTGTTATGGTTTTGCGCATTGATGGCTTGGGTAAATTTCAAACCGCCAGATACGATGGGTTCTGGAGTTTTCTAGGCATCAAGAAAGGACGTCGTCACGTCAATGTGCGCCTTGACCGTGTGACGCATCTGGACCCTTCGAAGCCATTGGACGACTTCAACGCAGAGCTTGAAGAGCTTCTGAATTCCTGACGCTGCCAGCAGTTTCTGCATTTGGCGGCCCGGGGCCGGTTCGCATGTGGCGTCACGCAGCCTTGGGCATCTTGGCCTAACGTGCCTTGTGTGTCCGTGATCCTATCCCAAAGCATAGCACCTCTAGGCAAATTGCCGAACAAATAGACCTTTGCAGGCCTGCCTGAAATTGTTGGCCTTGGGTAGCTATCACTCATCCCTTTCAGTGTGAGGACTGAGAAAATGATGATGAGTGACAAAAGGACAGGGCGTGTCGTCGCCTTGTTGGCAAGTGTGATGTTGGTGACGCCTGACCTTGGTCGTGCAGGCACAAAAACCGCCAAACCCATGCAGCCATCGACGGTTTTCAATGCTGAAAAGCGGAAAAAGACCAAACACGACATCGGGCAGCACCTGTCTTATTCGATGTATTCAAGCTTTCGGTATCAGGGCGAACACAATCGACGCCGCGATGAAGGTATTGATGACCGCACCGAAGAATACGCGCTGTATCTGGGATTTGTAGGTCGTGCTGATTTGGGACGTGGCGTGATTGCGTTTGGTCACGCTGAATTGGACACGCGGTCAAAGTCTACGCAGGACCGCAGATATGACCTTGCGACCCAATGGAGGACCAAAGAAGCTTTCGTTTCGTTCAAGGTGGGTGCGCAAGCCCGCATTACAGTTGGACGAATGCGTTTTTCCGACCCGCATAAATGGGTGGCCGATTTGGCCGTGGATGGCGTCCATTACGGCCACAAAGGCAAACAGCAGGTCACAGAGTTTGCGGTGTTCCGGGGGACAGGTGACGTAACCGCGTCTTATCTAATGGCGCATCACGGACGTGTGATGGAGCAAAATCGATACGGTGTCTTGGCACTTCTCGAAAATGATAGTCCAGACACCCGCGCCCATCTCGCAGGCTACGCCAATGTATTCGTGTCCAAGAAAGTGTCATATGAATTGAACCTTAGTGCGGTCATTGGCGATGCTGCAAACGGCAAAAACGCAGGCTTTGGAATTGATGTTAGATCAATCCGAAAATTCGGCACAAATGACCTGAATCCGCAAATGATGTTCGGGTTCGCGGCGGGCACCGAAGGTTATCGGCAATCCGGTTTGCATTCCAACAAAACCTACAATCGCGGCCAAACGCAGGTGCACCGGTATGGGTACGCTTTTCAACCTGAGCTGACCAATCTGGTTGTGGGGTCACTTGCTGTTGGTGTGCGCCCGTCACGCAAGTTGTCCGTTGATCTTGGCGTTCATGCCTACGCACAGTTCAGCAAGTCCACAACAGGCCCAAGTGCGCGATTTCACGGGGCAACAAACGGAAACTCCGCCTTCCTTGGCACCGAAGTCAGCCTTGTTGGCGCTTGGCGGCCTGGCAAAAAAACCAAGGTCGAATTTGGTGTCGGACATTTCAACCCTGGCCCTGCCTACATCGACCAGACCCCCGCAACCCGCGTCTACCTGCGTATGACAGCAACATTTTGAGGTGTTCACTATGACACGTTTCCCATTTCTTTCGGCAATGTGCATGTCGATCTGTTCGGCAGGGTCTTTCGCATCAGCCAATGACACCAGTCTTTATGCCGAAGCCCTGCCGGAGGATGTCAGTTTCGTGCGGTTTTTCGGGTATGATTACCAAGACAGCGCCGAGTTTGCCGGTTTCACTTTTGATCTGATCGCCGAAGACGCGAACAAGTACCTTCCTGTGGCTGCGGCCGATCTGGACAATGTCGAAGCGGGATCTTTCGTTTCGATCCTGCGTGACGAAAAAGGCACCCGGATCATTGTTCCAGAAGCCCCTCGACCGCGTCAATCCAAAGTGTCGTTGTTGTTGGTGAATGGCTCTGACCGGCCCCTTGCGTTGCGCTTGGCTGATGGTTCCGTTCCGGTCATCGAAACCGTTGTGCCTGCGGCCTCCGCTTTGCGCGAAGTCAATCCGGTGGCCATCACCTTGGGTGTTTTTGCAGCTGATCAAGACACCCCGATCGCTACGTTTGATGTCGCGCTGCGCCGGGGACAAAATGTCAGCTTCGTTGCCGATGGCGACGGTGTTCGCATGATTGAAAATCAATTTGCGCCTCTGGCCAAGTAACGGACCATCAAAAGGGCTGATGTCATGATCTTTTCAAGCGCCATCTTTGTGTTCGGGTTTTTGCCGCTGTTTCTGACAGCTTACTACTGCGTCCCCAAATCTGCCCGTTCGGTCATAATCTTGATTGCAAGCTATGCGTTTTATGGCTGGTGGCGCATCGACTATTTGGTGGTTGTTTTCGGGATGTCCGCAATCAGTTATTTGGCTGCGTTTGTTGCGTATTCTGCGCCAACTCAAGCCGTCAAAAAATGGGCGGTCCGTTTGGGGGTTTGCTTTGATCTGGCGGTGTTGGGCTATTTCAAATACACGATGTTCGTGATGTCCGGCCTTGCCGATCTGTCGGTCGCAATGGGCGGCGCAGACATCACGGTACCCGCGATTATTCTGCCGATCGGGATCAGCTTTCATACGTTTCAATCCATCAGCTATATCATTGATGTTGCCAGAAAAGATGCGCTGCCCGCGCGAAATTTCATCGATTTTCTGGCATTTGGATCCTTGTTTCCCCAGCTGATCGCGGGGCCGGTTTTGCGCTACAAAGACCTTGCGGATCAATTTGCCAACCGCACCCACACAGCCGAGAAGTTTTTACAAGGTGTCGCACGGTTCGCCCAAGGATTGGCGATGAAGCTGCTGATCGCCGATAACGTCGCGCCGCTGGCTGATCGTGTGTTTGATCTGGCACATCCAACGGCCGCTGAAAGCTATCTGGGCGCGGGCGCCTATTCGATCCAGTTGTTGTTTGATTTTGCCGGATACTCTGCCATGGCGATTGGCCTTGGTCTGATGATCGGTTTCCGATTTGTCGAAAACTTCAACGCGCCCTACACCAGTCAATCCATCACAGAATTCTGGCGTCGGTGGCATATCAGCCTGTCTTTGTGGTTGCGTGACTATCTGTATTTGCCGCTTGGCGGTAATCGCCGCGGTTCGGTGCGGACCTACATGAACCTCGCTTTGACGATGGTTCTGGGTGGCCTGTGGCATGGTGCCAACTGGACCTTCATCTTGTGGGGGGCATGGCATGGTGGCTGGTTGGCGATAGAACGCGCTTTGGGGGCAAAATCCAAAACCAGCGTCTGGCCAGCTTTGGTGGCATGGCCCCTGACGATGGGTATCGTGATGATCGGGTGGGTGATGTTTCGCGCGGCGACCGTCACAGACGCGTTCATCATCTATGCAGGTATGGTCGGGTCGAACGGTTGGGCATTGTCTTCAAACTTTGCATGGCAAATTCAATCCGTTGAAATCGCAATGCTGGCGTGTGGGGTGCTGTTTTCATTATGCGGACGCCATCTTGGCACGCTAGCGAGACAAACACCCGAGGTTTTGCGCGTGACGTCTTCTTTTGCGTTGATGGGCTTAGCCTGTGTGGCCTTGCTGTCTCAAAGCCACTCTCCCTTTTTGTATTTCCAGTTTTGAAAGCCGCGCACATGATGATTTTAAACGAATATACACAGCGCCTTATTGCAATCGGCTTTGTTGGTTTTTTGGGTCTTGTTGGTCTTGTGACGCATTGTTTGATGGACCCGGTCGACAGGGGTGAAGGCGCTCTTGGTGGCGCTTTGCAGTCGAAGTACGAAGCAGGGTTCAACAGATCCAACCCTTTGAACACTGTTTCAGTCTCAGTCATGAGTACTTTTAAATACGCAGTGTTTGGACAAGCCAAAACCGGAGCAATCGTTGGCAAGGATGGTTGGCTGTTCACGGCGGAAGAGTTGGAAGTCAGGGAAGAATTTCATGCCAACATGTCCCGTGCCGCAACAGAGATTGCGCGGGTGCAATCTGTGATGGCGCAAAAGGGCACCGTACTTGTCCCTGTTATCGTGCCAGACAAAGCGGATGTGTTTTCACAAATGTTGCGGCAAGTTCGCCCCGACGACGTGCAACATCGGCGCTTGCATTTTATGTCATTGCTGGCGGACTTGGATGTCGCTGCTTTGGACGCCTTTGGCGCGATCAAAGCCGTGCAGACCGGTTTTATGCGCGACGATACCCACTGGTCCCCCCGAGGTAGCCGTGCCGTCGCACAACAAATTGCTGCATATGTTGAACTTGCACACCTCGGGCTGGCACCCGTGGCCGTCAAAACGATACAAGGCCCGTCAACTGACTTTGACGGCGATCTTTTGAAATTTGTACCGACCGGAGTTTTCCGAACGGTATTCGGGCCCGCGCAAAATCAAATAGAGACGTATATTACCACCGTCGAAGCTTCTGGCGGGCTGTTCGGTGACACGGACGTCGACGTCGCACTGGTTGGTACCAGCTTTAGCGCCAAGCCGGAATGGAACTTTGCGGGCTTTTTGCAAGACGCGCTCGGTGCGGACCTGTTGAACATGTCTGCCGTTGGACAAGGGCCCTTCAAGCCAATGCAAGCCTATCTTGCCTCAGAAAAATTCCAAAATTCACCCCCCAAACTTGTCGTTTGGGAAATCCCTGTACGTTACACCTCCAAGGACATGAACCAATGAAACGTCTGCTTACACCTCTGGCCTTTGCAGCTGCTACTCTTTTAGCTTCTGGGGGCTATGCCACGCCATATTGCGAAAGCTTGGCCGTAAAGGACCAACTGCCCAAGAAGTATCAAAAACGAGGACCGTTTTATTCGGACACCTCGTCAGGTTGGATTGTTGGTCAGGACCAGCTCAGGAACAAATACGCGGTTTCGGATGAAGCCGTTGCACTGTGGCACGATATCAGGGCCGAGTTTGAAAAGCACGCCATTGATCTGGTTGTTCTGGCGGCTCCTCCACGTCCGCTTTTTGTACCAAAGTCCGCCCTTGATGCGCTGGGTATGCCCTTGGACGCGGAGCTGCCTGTTTTGCAAGACGGATTCAGCGCGTATATTGCAGCCCTGAATGCTGCGGGAATAGTAGCACCTGATCTATCGCGTGTTGCACAAAGTCCCTTGGCGGCAGAGTACTATTTCGCACGCGATACGCATTGGACACCCATGGGGGCTGCGGTGTCGGTCGCGTATCTGAATGCTGCGATGGGCAAGGGGGCAATCGACGCCAACTTGGCGCGGATTACTTCGACAGGGACCTACGACGAAAAAGGGTCTTTGGCCGGTGTTGTCAAAGACGCATGCGGAAAACGTCCCCAGACAGAAACTGTTCCTGCGCCCCAATACGCCATACAAGGCAGTGCTGCGTCCTTGCTTGGTGCGGCACCTGAGTTGGAAAAACTGGCGCTTGTTGGCACCAGTTTTTCGGATCGTTACCAACGCGATGCCTACCAGGTTGCGGATGCTTTGGCCTTCATGATGGATGTCCATGTCGACAATTTCTCGGTGACGGGTGGGGGGCTAGTGGGCTCTATGGAAGCGTTTATTCGCAGTGGGGCCTTGGCCAGTACATCCTACAAGACCGTCGTTTGGGAAGCGCCGTATTCTGCGCCACTGACTGATGTAAACGGGTTGCGCCAGATTCTGGGTGCCCTGAAATCTGCGGCGCTGGTGTCCCACACCGAAGGCCTTGATGCGCGTATTGGCAAGGACTGGATCAGCATCGAACACAGTGTTTCGATGGAAGAAGTTCAAGGACTTGAGATTGTGACAGAAGGAACCGACACCGGACAATTGCTTGTTGAAATCATTGACGGAGCTGGTGAAAAGACACGGACGAAACTGGTTAAATCCAACCGGGTGGCTGCAAACCTGCGCAGCAATAGATGGGCGTTGTCCCTGTCGGGATTGCCAATCGGTCAAATTGTTCGCATTAAATTGCGCCTTCCGAAATCGGAAAAACAGGAAGCGGCAACCATCCATTTCATCTACTGAAGGGCAATCCTACAGGGGAGTACTATACTAAAGTATAGCCTTCTATACCTCTGATGATTGGAGGATTTAAGGTTCCGCTGTTAAGTCCGGTTGAAACTATCCTCAAGATCGGAACCGACATGTCCTTGATTAACACGTTGTATGCCACCGTAACTGCCCTATCGTTGACGGCATTTCCCGCATTCGCTGAAGTACTTGCGGCACCAAAAGGCCCGGTTCTTCTGACGATTTCGGGGGAACTGGAACATCAGACCGCGGGTGCCGTCGATGGAACCGTGACGTTGGATCTTGATATTTTGCAGTCATTGGAAACCCAAATCTTCACGACTTCCACGATTTGGATTGAAGGTGATGTTGAATTTACCGGAGTGAGCCTGCGCGACGTGTTGACCTATGCCGGTGCAACAGGTGCTGCTGTTCGTGCGATTGCGTCAAATGATTACAAAGTGGAAATCCCGGCAGACGGAGTATCGGCAGACGCTCCGATTGTGGCCTACTTTATGAACGGAGAGGAAATGTCCGCCCGCGGCAAGGGTCCGCTTTGGGTCGTTTACCCCTACGATGATGATGCGAAATATCGTACAGAAGTGGTCTATTCACGTTCGATCTGGCAATTGGACCGAATAGAAATTGCTAACTGAAGGGCATCTGGATGCCCAATGCGCCCGGAAAGACCGTCGCCGTGTTTGACAAGAAAGACAAATTGCGGCGTTTTTGGCCGCTTGCGATTATTCTCATTGGAATCATTGTGCTGGCGGCGTTGGCTTTGGGCATTACCCAACGCATGAACCAACTTCGCGGAGCGCCGGGTGACAATCTGACATGGACCTTGTCGCAAGTTGAAGTTGATGTGTTGGTTTTGATGGATGAATCCTTGTTGGCCGCACAGTCGGAGACCAAGGATGTAAGCGAAATTCGCCGCCGATTTGATAATCTTTACAGCCGTACCAGTACTTTGCGTGACGCACCTGTTTTCGCTGAGATGCGCAGGGATAGCGTTTTTAACGAACAACTCGTAACGCTTGAACGCTGTTTGTTAAAGCTGACAGAGATCATTGACGGGACGGATGCAAACCTTGTGGCCAATTTGCAGCCGTTGATTTCTGATCTAAAGCGCATCCGCGAAGAAGCACACGCAATCGCATTGACGGGTATCGGTTTGCGATCCCAAGCCGCGGACGCTGAACGCGCAACGCTTGTCCGTTTGCTGCTTGCAGCAGCGGTGATCAGCCTTGCCACGATCCTTTTCCTGGGCTTCGTTTTGTTCGTGATTGTGCGTCAATACCGGCTGCGCCATGAGGCATCAAAGGCTGTTGTGCGCGCCAATGCCCGTTTGAAATCGACTTTTGATGTTTCATTGGACGCGATTGTTGTTGCGAATACCGATGGCACAATTTTGGAATTCAACGAGGCGGCCGAAACCGTTTTTGGATACAACGCCGCCGAGGCGGTGGGGCAGGACATGTCAGAAATGATCGTTCCGGAGCATCTGCGCGACGCCCACATCGCCGGAATGGAGCGTTTTAACAGAACCAAAGAACCGCATTTGGTTGGCAAAGGGCGAATAGAAATAACGGCGCTTCGTAAATCGGGCGAAGAGTTTCCTGTGGAAATCTCGATTGGCATGGCCTCTGACCACCGTGGCACGATCTTTATATCGTATCTGCGCGATATTACCGAACGTGTGGCTGCCGAAGAGAACCTGAAAGCCGCGCGCGACGAAGCGCTTGCTGCGGAAAAGGCAAAATCGAACTTCTTGGCCGTCATGAGCCATGAAATGCGTACCCCTTTGAACGGCATCTTTGGCACGCTTGAATTGCTGGGCAATTCCAAGATCACCAAAAAGCAACGCAGTTATCTTGATATTGCAAAACGCTCGGGGGACATTTTACTGCACCACGTCAATGATGTCCTTGATATTTCCCGAATGGATGCGGCCAAAATGGAATTGGTCGAAGACAGCTTTGACCTTAGCCAGTTCTTTTCAGATGTGATCACTGCGAATGAAGCAACGGCAAAAGGGCAGGGCAATGCGCTAAAAATTGATCTCAAAAAAATGCCTAAGAATGCGGTACTTTTAGATGAACGCCGTATGCGCCAAGTGACCTACAACCTTATTAGCAACGCGTTGAAATTTACGACAGACGGTATCGTCACACTGCGGGCGAACACATCCATTGATCACGATGGCCAGTCGCTTCTGGAGTTTTCCGTGACGGACACCGGTGTTGGAATTCGCACCGAAGATCAAGCCCATGTTTTTGACCGGTTTTATACGCAAGAACGGTCTTATGACCGTTTCGCATCTGGCGCTGGTCTGGGTCTTGCGATTTGCAAACAGCTGGTCGACATGATGGGAGGTTCCATTTCGCTGCAAAGTCAGGTGGGGATCGGGTCGACATTCACTGTTACCATACCCTTCAAATCCGACACCTCGGCCAAACCGGTAGCACAGATAACCGAACCCAAGGTCGATATGTCCGCGTTGAAGGGCAAAGAGATACTTTTGGTGGAAGACAACGAAATCAACCGGTTGATCGTGCATGAAATGCTAAAGGCCAACGGCTTGATCGTGCACGAAGCACACAACGGACAAGAAGCCGTCGACCTTGCAAACATGCGCCAATATGCAGCCATTTTGATGGATATAAGCATGCCGGTGATGAACGGCGTGGACGCTACTGAAATTATTCGGGCAAACTCTGGTCGCAACCAAAAAACAGTAATTATTGGTCTGACGGCCCATGCGCTGGCCGACGAACAAGCCCGGTTTCTTGCTGCCGGAATGAACACAGTCCTAAGCAAACCCATTTCGCAGTCGACGTTGCTGGGTGCGTTATTGATGGCGGTTCAAGGCGACAATTTGTACCAATATTCAAATGGGCCCACACACACCGGTCAAGCGATTGATCAAAGTACCTTTTCGGATTTGGAAAACCTGCTGAAGCCTGCGAAACTTCAAAAACTCTTGTCAGACTACCAAGCCGAAATTTCAGCCCTTCTTGTCGAGATCCCTCACCTGATAAGGGAAAATGATATGGCTGCTTTGGCAGAGAAGACCCACAAATCCATAGGGTCGTCTGGCATGATCGGGGCGCATCAATTTCAAGCTGTGTTACGCGGTTTGGAACAGGCCGCTAAGTCAGGGAACAGTGATGATGCGCAATATCATGCCAATGGTGTCAAAGCTGCATGGCCAGACACACAAACTGAGTTGAAGGCCAAATTCTATACTTAAGGGTAGGGTGGCCTATGCAAAGGCGCGGAAAACTGAACCGCTGCGTCCCCAAATAACTCTGTAAAAATGAATATAAACTTCGGGTGAGAGTCGCCAGCGTGCTGGCATAACTTGGAGTATGCAATGAACATTCGTCACGAATGTCCAATGCCGGAGCTGTCCTTTTCAGTGGCAGCACCGTTGCATTTACATAAGGAAAACGGCTGCAAATTGATTGCTACCCGTTGGTCTTTGGCCGGGGTATGGCTTGCGCCGGATGACGATGATCTTTCTGGTGACATTTATCTTTCGGTTCCCTTTCAAGGCGTGGATGTCTCCTTTCCTGTCGTGCTCAAGGCCACTGATGTGCCGGGGCATTACACTTTTCACAAATTGACCGTTCGTCAACGGGAGACCCTTGGCGCCTTCTACAAGGGTGTTTTGTCCGGCCAAATGGTGTCGACATACGACATCATAACCAGTCTGGATACGCCCGTTGATCTGGTCCCGATGGGCGAGACGGAACAAGAAGAAACGGCAGGTCAAGCCAAGGCAAAACCGCGCCTGTTGCGGGCTCTTTGGAATGTCGCGTTCTATCTTGCGGGGGCTGCTTTTCTGGTTTTGTTTCTGGGGGGACAAATTTGGCAACGGCTGTCGCATGTTCAGTTGGATCATGCCCGTTTTGTTGCCCCGATCACCGAATACAAAGCGCCTGAAGCAGGGTATCTGACGCGCATCAACGTGGCGGTGGGCGATCAGGTCAATCCAGGGGATATTCTGGCGCGCATCGAAGACCCCGACCGCGAAAGCGATGTAGAGGATGTGCGGGCAGAAGTCCTTCTGGCAGAGCGGCGCCTGCGCATTGCGCGAAATCGGGTTGCGGAACATCGCCTGCAACGCAAGGCACAACATGCGGCGCTTTTGGCCAGGTTCCAAACGTTGTGGACGCCGTGGCGCGTCAATGATCGACATGCCTTGGCCTATCCTGACCAGATCGAAACCGCGCGTCTGGCACTGTACAACTTTGAACGCCAACGTGACCCCAATGCGATGGGGTACTTTGATATGCTCGACACGCTTGAGGAAACTGTCACCGAACGGGATTTGGATCTGCGTCGATGGAAACGCGAATTGCGCCATCGAAAAGCCGCAGCCGACGAATTGGTTGTTCGCGCAAAATTCGAGGGGACTGTGTTTGGGGTGTATGCCCTTAAAGGCAGCTATATTGCACGCGATGACCTTGTTGTTGAAATCGAAGACAACACCCCGCGCATGGCCGTGGGCTGGATCGACGACAGCATGGCCACAACTGTGCATATTGGAATGACTGCAGACATTTCGTATGTTTTTCGCGGCCAAACCAAACACAATCAGGGCCAAGTTATTGACATTCAGGCTGGGACAGACATCGCCCAACCCGACAAATTTGGCATGGTGATAACCATTCAAGCCGATGATGCAGGCCTGAAAAAGACCCGTAAGTGGTTTCGGCGCAACGCCCCCGCGCGCATCCGATTGAAACGCGGGCTCTTTGCCTCTTGGTTTGAGCGTGACAATGGACGCTCCTAAAACGGTCTATGCGTTCGAAAAGCACTTGGATGGATGGTTGCGCAGCCTTTCGGGGCCGTCACCGACTGGATTTGACAAGTGGTCGCCGCACCGGATCGCGCAGTTTGCCACCCTATTGGCATTGTTGATTGCGGCGTTGGTCTTTTGGCCAAACAACTTTTTTGAACCCAATCTTATCCACATAACCTTTGTCATGGGATCCCTGGGCATCTGGCGTTTCGGGTGGTGGTTTACCCATGCAATCCGTGCGGAGATTTTTGCGCGGTCCAGATTCCCCAAAATGCGGACACGCGCAAATGCTGTTTGGCAAGCGGGCTGGCGGCCGCCGCATTTGCATATTCAAATGACCACTTATTTTGAAGAACCCGCAATCACACGGCGGGTTATCGGATCCATACTTGGGCAAATTAGACGAGAGGGGATTCCAACGACGCTTTGGATTGGGACAGGTTCTTCCTATGATGAAGAAATCATAACAGATTTTGTGCGAACGCACGGTGCTGATGTCGATGCTGAAATCGTTTTCTTGCGCCAGAACCAGCCGGGCAAACGTATGGCAATTGGTATGATTTTGCGTGCGATCAACCGTGCCGGCGTTGGGCCTGATGACCTGGTGATATTTATGGATGGCGACGCGGTGTACGGGATCGACGTGTTGGAAAAGACCTGTTCAATGTTTGGGGCGGATACTGACCTGCAAGCTTTGACGACAAACGAAGAAGTCATCTGTTACGGCCCGCAATGGATTCAAAGCTGGTTGTCGATGCGATTTGCGCAACGCCGATTGGCAATGCAAAGCCACGCCATGTCGCACAAAGTTCTCACGCTTACCGGCCGCATGAGCGTTTTTCGCGCCCGCTACATTATCGACGAAAAGTTCATCCGCACAATTGAAGCCGACCACCTTGATCACTGGCTTTGGGGGCGCTTTCGGTTTCTGTCAGGCGACGACAAAAGCACTTGGTACTACCTTTTGTCGAAGCACGCCAAAATGACTTACGTCCCCGATGCGTGTGTCTACACGATCGAGCAAATCGAAGGTTCCGGCACTGGCCGTATGGTCCAGAACTTCCGCCGGTGGTCCGGGAACATGTTGCGCAACGGATCACGGGCGATTGCGCTTGGTCCCTTCGTGGCAAAGCCGTTCATTTGGTGGTGTCTGGTAGATCAACGCATTGCAATGTGGACGATGCTGGTCAGCCCGGCTTTGGCCATTTTGACACTGTTTATTGAACCACTCTACATCGTGCATTGTCTGATCTGGATTGTTCTAAGCCGCACTTTGCTGTGTTTGTTTCTGTTCCGGTATGCGCGTGCCCCTGACATCACGTGGCCGTTCATTTTGTATTTTAACCAAATCATCAACGCGAGTGTGAAGGTGTATATGATCTTTCATCTCAGCAAACAGAAATGGGCAAATCGCGGCAATCAAAGTGCAGGTGGTGGTACTGCAACACTTGATAAAATCAAAAATGCGACTGCGATGTTCCAATTGGTTACATCGGTTATTGGATTTCTGATCGGCTTGGCAGTGTATATTGAGCTGTTGCCGCTGCCGACACTGTTTTAAGGCAGAGAATGGTGCAGGGGCCTTCCTATACTTCTGGCTATGTCGGGCATCCCATTGGGCCTTTGAGTGTCCTTGTGGCACCAAGAATTTTTTCTGACACACCTTTAAACCTGACCCATAAGCCACGCGATCAACGCGCGGCTGCATGTGAGAGTGTTAGGAGTTAACCCATGATCCATCCAGTTATTCTGTGTGGCGGCAGCGGCACCCGTCTTTGGCCTTTGTCACGCAAAAGCTACCCGAAACAATTTGCACAGCTGAACGGCGAAACCAGCTTGTTTGAACAAACGGTCAAACGCGTTCAGCGCCCCGGCATTGCCGATCCGATCGTTGTTACACATACCGACTACCGCTTCATCGTCGCAGAGCAGTTGCAGACGGCGGGGGCCGACGCCCCGACTATTATGATCGAACCCGAAGCACGCAACACAGCACCGGCAATTCTGGCAGCAGCACTGAGCCTGCATGAGCAACCCGATACCATTATGCTGGTCATGCCGTCCGATCACGCGATTGCGGATGAGGATGCGTTTGATCAAGCTGTTCGCGTCGCAGAACAAGCCGCCGAAGCCGGCAAACTGATAACCTTTGGTGTCACACCGGATCGCGCTGAAACCGGGTATGGCTATCTTGAACTGTTTGACCCTATCACTGGTACGGTCCCATGTGCGCAACCGCTGAAGGGGTTTGTCGAAAAACCAGAGCAAGCCATTGCGGATGAATTTCTAGCGTCACGCCGCCACCTATGGAATGCGGGTATCTTCATGTTCCGGGTCTCTGAAATTCTGGAAGCTTTCGAAGTGCTCTGCCCGCGTTTGATGATGCCGGTACGTCGCGCGGTTGACGGGGCGCGACGCGATCTGGATTTTTTCCGCCTTGATGAGGCTCCGTACAAAATGGCTGACGATATTTCGATCGATTATGCCATTATGGAAGTCTGCGAAACCTTGTCTGTGATCCCTCTGGATTGTGGTTGGTCCGACTTGGGAAGTTGGGCATCTGTTTGGAAAACGGGCGATGCCGACGAAAATGGCGTCGTTCAGAATGGAAATACCACGTCTATTGACTGTAAAAACACGCTGCTGCGTTCGGAAACGGACGGCGTGCAATTGGTGGGTATCGGTCTTAACAATATCACTGCGATTGCCACAGGTGACGCAGTTTTGGTCGCGGACATGAGCAAGTCTGAAAACGTCAAAACCGCTGTCAAAATGCTTAAGGCTGAAAAGATAAAACAGGCCGAGCTGTTCCCGAAAGACCATCGGCCTTGGGGTCATTTCGAAACATTGTCCTTGGGCGACCGCTTTCAAGTCAAGCAGATCGTTGTTCGCCCCGGCGCTGCATTGTCCTTGCAAAGCCACGTCCATCGGTCCGAACACTGGATTGTGGTTGCGGGTTCCGCAAATGTGACCGTCGATCACGAGGTGAAACTCGTCTCTGAAAACCAATCTGTATACATCCCGCTTGGTGCAATTCACCGGTTGGAGAATCCCGGAAAAGTACCTTTGCATCTGATCGAAGTGCAAACCGGTGCGTATCTGGGGGAAGATGACATCGTGCGCTACGAGGACATTTATGCCCGCAGTCGTACCGATGACAAAGCTGCATAAACCAAGACCAACAAGCACTCTCACACCACCTTCAGCGGCGCCTTCGGGCGCCGTCTTTTTTTGTGCAAACTGCATATTTCGACAAGGATATATTGAGCTATGCCAAAGGATAGGCCGCGCATACTTCAGGCGTCGAAATTACCCTTTGGCGAAATAGAATCAATAAAATCAATCACCTATACAGTGGTTAATCACAAGTTAGGAATGAACATATGTTTGATTTACCGCCACAGTTCAACGACCAGCTCTCGGGTCAAACGGCTTTTGCACCACTGCGCGTCATCGATGAAAAACCCTCCATCAGTGTTGTGGGCCTTGGATATGTTGGCGCTGTTTCGACAGCATGTTTGTCCGGCTTGGGTCATTATGTCATCGGCGTCGATATTGATGCTGACAAGGTTGACTGTATCGCCGGTGGCAAATCCCCGATTCACGAACAAGATCTTGAACGCTTGTTACGTGAAGGTGTCGACAATGGTTTGGTGACTGCTACCACAAACCTTGTCCAGGCTGTTGTCGACACCGACGTTACATTTGTATCGGTGGGAACACCAACAGGCCCAGATGGCGGCTGTGATCACAGCTACATCGAAGCCGCTGCCCGTGCCATTGGCGAAGGTCTTAAGCATAAGAACGGTTTTCACGTCGTCGTCATGCGTTGCTCTATTCCTCCCGGGGTCACGATGAACTTCATGGCCCCCATTATCGAAGAAACATCAGGCAAAGTCGCGGGGCTTGATTTTGGTGTGTGCTTTAATCCGGAATTCTTACGCGAAGGCGTCGCCGTTGAGGATTTCTACGCGCCGCCAAAAACCGTTATCGGGGCGAACGACGACCGCAGTGCAATGATCATGACGCGCATCTTCGAGGCCGTCGACGAAGCGCCGATCGTGACCTCAATCGAAACGGCCGAGATGGTCAAATACGTTGATAACGTATGGCATGCCACAAAAGTATGTTTTGCCAATGAAGTCGGTCGCTTGTGTAAGCCTTTGGGTGTCGACAGCCACGACGTAATGGATGTTTTTGTTCAGGACACAAAGCTGAACCTGTCTTCGTATTACCTGAAACCGGGCTTTGCCTTTGGCGGGTCGTGCCTGCCCAAAGAGGTCCGCGCTGTTGCGCATATCGCCAAAGAAGCCGGCGTATCGTTGCCAATGATCGAAAGTCTTGGCGTGTCAAACACCACGCATATCGCGCGGGCTATCGAAATGGTGCGCGAGACGGGGGCAAAAACTGTGGGTGTTCTCGGGCTGGCATTTAAGCCTGGAACAGATGACTTGCGTGAAAGTCCCATTCTTGAAGTCATTGCTGCTTTGAATGGCGAAGGTGTGAAGGTGGTTGTTCACGACCCGGCCATTACGCCCGAGACCCCATTGGCGGGCCAGTTGGCATATGTCCGCCATGGCAGTGCTGGTTTGAAGTCTTTGGCGGCAGATTTACCGTCCATGTTGCGCGGCGATTGTTCAGCTGTTGTCGAGGCCGCGGATGCTTTGATCGTCACACATGCCAACGATTTGTACCGCGATGCAGTGGCGAATTCCGGTGCGACGCCGGTCATCGATCTGGTCCGTCTTAAGCGCGAGGCTGCGTCGCGCCCAAACTACAACGGGATCGGTTGGTAAATCGCTCCTTTCCCTCAACTGTCTACTTTTAATGAGAAAATCATGAATACAAATCACACGACTAATCATAGTACAGGCACACATGTGTCTGATGCACTGAATGGTACGGAAGGGTCAGATGTTGTTCTGGGTCTATCTGGCGACGACACGATCACGTCTGGTGGGGGCGATGATGTTGTGTATGGCGATTTCGCCTCTGAAAACTTGCTGGCTGGCACAGACGGCGCATCCAGTTTTTCACAGTATGGGCAATCAGGCGCATGGCAAGTCCAGGCTGAAGATGGCGGTCACACCAGCATGACACAGGTGATCGACACTCAAGTTGGCGAAACATATGAAATCAGTTTTGACCTGGCCGCCAACTACAACGCCCAATCCGTCAGTGGGGCCGTACAGATTGTCTGGAACGGAGACGTGATAGACACGTTTGACACCAACAGTGCCAATTTTTCCGACCATACTTTTACATTTGAAGGTGTAGATGGTTCGGGCGAGCTGACATTTATCTCCATAGACAGCTCTGACGACACTGCATCAACGGTAAATACCGATGGACCGGCGTTCTATACGCTTCAAGACAAGCAGATCGGCGGCGAAACAGTTGAGGTGAAAGCTTTTGCTGAAGGGCAGGCTGGAATCTATCAAGTCATTGATGGAACCTTGCAAGTTTTTGACCCTGTCGACGGAACCTACACAGTGTTGGGCAGCGAAGCGACCGTTACAGTCAATGCGATCGGTTTCAATGTGCAAGACAGTTTGATCTACGGGATTGCTGTTGGCGACGGGGTCGACAGCTTGGGGAATTCGGTCAGCAAGACTGATCTGGTGATGCTGGATGCGGCTGGCAACAGCTACAAGATTGGCGCAACACCTTACAGGTCTTGGACCGGTGATTTTGATGCCAGTGGCAACTTGTGGGCGTTTCAATCGAGTATGGACCGGATCACTATGATCGATGTGGATAATGTCGATGCGAATGGTGATGTGGCAACCAAAACCTTCAAATTCCCAAAGGAAATGATCACTGATCAGCTATGGGATGTCGCGTTTGATGCTGCATCGCAGTGCTTTTGCGGGGTGACGCGCCCTTCCGCAGAAGGTGAAAACGCGACAATGTATATCATCAATGTCTCTGGTGTTGCGGACGGCGGTATGCCGACGTTTGAAACTTTGGACGTCGTCGGAACAATGATCGACGGGGTGATGCATGCAGGTGTGCCTGCGGTAACGTTCGGAGCCGCCATTCACGACGCAGATGGCAATTTTTACGTTGCAGGCAACAGTGGTGACCATGACATGAACGACGCCACGAAAAGTGCGGGTGGCATCTACCGTGTTGTGACGGATCCACAAACAGGAAGTGCGCACCTTGTTTTGGTTGCGACAAGTCCCCGGTCGTCTTCCAACGACGGAACGTCCGATCCACGCGCTGCCGATCCGTTTTCTGAAATCGATTTGAGCGCGACGGTTCTGATCCGCGATCTGGATATGGTGGTCGTGCCGGACGCACAGGATACGTATGATGATCAAATCGAAAACGGCAGCGGCGCGGACCAGTCGGATGGTGGTATTGGCGAAGACACAATTGCAGGCCAAAGCGGGAATGATACGCTTGTCGGCGGTGACGGGGACGATGATCTTTTCGGGGGAAATTCCGATCAAACCGCCCCGGTCGAACACTACTACTATGATGAATTCGGCAATCGATATGATGCTGATGGCAATCTGTTGCCTGAAGAAAACGACGTTTTGGACGGTGGTGCTGGCAACGACAACATCCACGGTGGCGCCGGTCATGATGTGCTTGATGGCGGGATTGGTCAGGATGACCTGAATGGGGGCTCTGGGAATGATACGCTGAACGGCGGGGCAGGTGACGATATTCTCGCGTCCGGATCGGAAAATGACGTGGCCAGTGGCGGGGCCGGTGACGATCTGCTGATCGGCGGTTCCGGAGATGACATGCTGTCTGGCGACGACGGTGTCGACAACCTTTCGGGTGGGTCGGGCGCTGACACATTGGACGGTGGTGCGGGCAACGACGTGTTAAGCGGCGGTGTCGGAGACGACGTGATGGTCGGTGGAACAGGGGATGACCTTCTGAAAGGCAGCACCGGCAACGACACACTGAGCGATGCAGGCGGTGACAACACGCTGAAAGGCGGATCAGGGCACGACGACTTGACGGGGGGGGGCGGCGTTGATCTCTTGATCGGAGGATCAGGCGACGACGTTCTGTCAGGGGCCGAGGCCCGCGACGTCCTGAAAGGCGGCACGGGCGACGACACCCTGAACGGCGGCAGCGACAAAGACAAACTGTATGGCGGCACTGGACATGATGTGATCCATGGCGACCAGGGCAGTGACTACATCAACGCAGGGCAGGGCGATGACACCGTTTATGCCGGCGAGGGGCGGGACAAGATCCTGTCCGGGGCCGGATCGGATGAGATTTGGGGGGGCGCGGACACAGACTGGTTCGTGTTCCGCAGTTCAGACGCGACCAACAGCATCGATACGGTACATGACTACACGCATGATGGTGTGGAAAATGACCGCCTCGATCTGCGCAGTTTTGATGTGTTATCTGATGGCGGATCGTCGGCAGACTGGATTGCCGATCACATAATGCAGAACGCCGACAACAGTGTCACAATCGGTTTGGATGGAATGTCTATCATCTTGATTGATCACGCAAATTTGCAGGATCAGTTCTACGATCAGGTCCTGGACGGTTTGCAGCTTTAAGAACAGTGTGGGAGGCGGGTCAAAGCAGACCTGCCTCTTTCGCAATCATTGCAGCATGTGTGCGATTTTTGGCTTCAAGTTTGCGGCACAGCGTTTTGACATGCAGCTTGATTGTCACTTCCTGCAGCTCGATTTCACGTGCAATTTCCTTGTTGGCCAAACCACGCGTAAGGCATAGCAAAACCTGCATTTCGCGGTCTGTAAGAAGCTCTTTCAGCGGGTGGTCTGCTTCGTTTACTTCTTGGGTCATGAAATCAATTGGCGCGTATTTTTCGCCCATTGCCATGAATTTGATTGCATTGACCAGCGATTTTGCGGCCATACTTTTCGGCAAAAATCCTGATGCACCACGTTCAAGCGCTTGTTCTGCAATGTCTTTGTTTGCAGATCCTGAAATAAGTGCAACGGGCCGCGGGCGCGTAGCCTCGAGAATTTTATCCAAGCCCGCCAGACCATTCATGCCCGGCATCTCATAGTCCAGCAGGATCAAATCAAACGGATCATGCGCAATCAGTGCTTTTTCAACACTTGGAAGATCAGGGGATTGCACAACATGAAATGTCCCATCGCTTTCCAAGAACGCAGCGATCGTTTCCCTTACCAATTCATGGTCGTCGGCTAAAAGAATTCTCACCTTGCCCTCGCCTTGTTGATGACCATGGATACCACCCGAATTTGTTTTTTGGAACCTTGTTACCAGTCCAAAGGTTTCGACCGTTTCCGGGCCAAGCTTACGGCCTAACCAATACCTTTCAAAAGTGGCATTTTTTGAAAAGTTTGCAGGCTTGTTTCGGGCATTTTATTCCTGCGATTTTCTACACACAACATATGACAAACCAGTGCGGTTCGCCTGAATAGCCAAGTAAGTCATCGGTTTTTCGAATTCAGCTTTTGACATCTACGATATTGCCTAAAAATAGGTCACGTTGACCTCGTAAAGGGAGTGTCTTGATTGAAAGGCTGTTATCTGTTCCCTTGTGAATGCGGAAAGCTCTGGAGGATCATATGAGGCTCACTTTTTTTCTGGCAGCAGGCTTGATCGCATGTGGCACAACTGGCGTGGCCCAAGACGGTCCCGGCATTGACCCCAAAGCGATAGAAATCGCCAAAGCGTCTTCTGACTATTTAGCAGGCCAGCCGCAGATATCCTTTGGGTGGTTTGTGACCTATGACACCATCGAAGATGGCCGCGAGAAACTCACCAGCGTGTGGACAGGCGAAAGCGCGATTGTTCGGGGCGCAGGGTATCGGTCTTCCAGTATTCAAGGTCGCGACGCGCGGGACTATGTGTTTGATGGCACAACTTTTACTGCCGTTTTCGCGGGGGAAGGTCAGTTTGCTCAGATAGAAGCGCCCGGATCGTTTGAACAGTTGAACGCAACGTTGCTGCAAGACTACGCCCTTGAGCTTCCGATGGGAGACATTATCGACCAATCCGGCAGCGCGGCAGGCTTTGTGGATCTTACAGACGCGGTTTATGTAGGCGAAGTGTTTTTTGGGGATCAAACCGCCCATCACCTTGCCTTTCGCCGATATGAAGGCGACTGGGAAATGTGGATTTCTACCGACCCCGCAAATCCAGTGCCTTTGATGATTTCAGGTGCTGATCCTTACGCGCACGGATGGCCCAAGTTTAACGCGGTCCTGTTTGATTGGGATTTTGCGGCAGAGCTTGGCGACGCACCGTTCCAGTTTGCCGCCCCTGAAAGTTTTGAACAGATCACACTGACGCCCGTTGCAGAGTTGGCGCAATGAGATGGTGTCTTGCGATTGCGTTGACGCTGATGGGCGTAATCAGCACATCGATTTTTGGATCTGTTAACCTCATCAAGCCCGCCGTGGCGCAAAACCTTGCGGTCATGCCGGGCAATCGCGAGCCCATGACACGTCCTGCACCACAAGCAAGACCGCGCCCGAATGTGGCCCGGCCTATGCCGGTGCGTCCACGTCCCAGCATGACACGCCCCAGCTACAACAAGCCATCTGTGCGACCACAGCCTTTTCCGACGCGGCCTTCACGACCGGGTGTTGGTTCAACTCGACCCCTTTTTGACCCGAACACAGGGCAGGGGGTCCGTCCAACCATCGTGCGTCCACGCCCGACCCGTCCTGCGCGTCCGAACCCTTACCCGCACTACCCTGATTTCGTAGACACCCCGCAAGGCATCGATGATGTGTCCCCCAATCGGCCACCGATCTGGCGCCCACCAAGCAATAACCCACCATATTTTCGTCCGCCGCACCCGTTTTGGGGAACCTGGTATTATTACGGCGGCATTGGCTACTACCACCGCATTGTTTTTCGCGGCAGGACAATTGTTATTGTCGAAGGCTTGCCTGCTGGGTGCCGCACGCGCGTGCGCCGCGGCGGCCAAAGCTACTACAAATGCAACGGCATCTATTACAAAGCGCTGCACCTGCGCGGAGACATGGTCTATGAAGTTTCAGGCAGGGACGGGGCCAGCACCGCATCGAATGAAACGATGCGCCTGACCAAGCCCTTTATGCGTGGACCCCGTGTGTTGCAATTGCAGCGATCCCTTAAGCGACGCGGCTATAACGTTGGCACCCCAGATGGCATATTCGGACGCGGTACTGCACGCGCCTTGAAAGCGTTTCAAGGTGATGTTGGATTGACGCCGGATGGTGTCGCGGGACGTGCGACACTGCGGGCGTTGCGCTAAAATGTCCCGCGCCCGATTGCTTCTTATCGCATCGCTTGTGACCATTGCCGGGATTGGCGGATGGGGTGTTCTCGACACGCAAAGCCTTATTGATTTGGCGTCGGTTGTGGTCGATCGCTACTTTGAAAGCCGTGGCTGGTTTGTCATGCTATCCGTTACCGGGATGCTGTTCTTGTGCATCTGGCTGGCGTTCTCCCGGTACGGGTCTATCCGATTGGGGGCGGATGACGACAAACCCGAATTCTCGACCCCGTCCTGGATCGCCATGCTGTTTGCGGCTGGCATGGGGGTTGGATTGCTGTTTTGGGCGGTCGCCGAGCCTTTGACGCATTTCGCGTTTTCCAAAGACATAATGCCCAGCCCCATTGCCGCGCAACAAGCGCTTTTGGCGACGAATTTCCACTGGGGCATTCACGCATGGGCCATTTACGGCTCGACGGCCCTCGCTATTGCATATTTTACGTTTCGACGCGGGGCACCGATGCTGGTGAGTGGTCCAATTGAAGCGCTGTTTCCGGATGAAACATGGGCCAAAATCGTGGGCTGGCTATCGGATTTCATGGCTATCGTCGCAATTGCCATCGGCGTGGGTGGCTCCATCGCGATGGGCGTTTTTCAGGTCGCTGACGGCGTTGATGTGATGATGGGGGGGGATGGGGCTGCGGGTTGGCTTGTGGCCGCCGTCTTTGCTGTCATGGTTGCTGCCTATTTGCCGCCGCTGATGGTGGATTTGGGTGCAGGCATGGCAAGGTTGTCGAACACTGCGATGATCATTGCAATTGCTTTGGTATTGTATGTCGTGATCCTTGGGCCAACCGAATTCCTGCTCAATTCCATCGTCAACAGTTTTGGCGATTACGCCTTTGCCGCCATCCCGCGTGGTTTTCAGACCTTAACGTTTTTTGGCGATGAATTGGGGGCATGGTTTCAGGATTGGACGCTCACCTATATGGTCTGGTGGATTGCATGGGGGCCTTTTGTCGGCGTATTTATTGCACGCATTTCCAAAGGTCGCACAATTCGCGAATTTGTTCTGGGTGTATTGATTGGCCCAACGGTGTTTTCGGTGATCTGGTTTGGTGCTTTTGGCGGGATCGGTCTGTTTGACGCTTTGCAAGGGACTGGTGGTCTGCTTGCGATGACTGAAAGCAATGTGGAACGCGTCACCTTCACGCTGCTTGAACGTCTGCCACTGCCGTGGCTGACGACTGTAGCAACCATTGCGGCGGCGTTTCTGTTCATCGTTACAAGCGTTGTCAGTGCCGCTTTCGTCTTGGGTACCTTTTCCACTGGAGGAGACCCGAACCCAAGCCCGCGCATTCGCCTGATATGGGGCATGCTGCTGGGACTTTTGGGTGCAGCCATGATCCTTGCAGGATCTATCGACGCGATCAAAAAGCTGATCGCCATCGGCGCGCTGCCATTTGTCTTTGTTTGCGTTCTGCTTTGCGTCTGCCTGGTGCGTGGCTTGCGACAGGAGGTGCGCAATGCTGGTCGGTGAGGCGATAGATACGCTGCTGAATTTGTCCACCTTCGCCTTTATTGGTGCAATGGTTTGGTTGCTGTTGCGGAAAGACTGATGGGCGGCGTAAATTAATGGAATGGTCTTTTTAAAGATGAAATTGACCATTCGAGAGAGGGTTCTGTACCGTGGCGTCTATGCCAGAGAGAAAGGGTCTCATTTGGTTGTGCGCACAGTCTTAGTGAGATTGTGCGCATTCTCGAACCGGACATTTGCTGCGCGGTGCATCGATGACTGCTACGCGGACAAAGCGCCAATTCGCTGCGGCTGCGCCAAGGTCTGCTTGCCATACGGATGTACTTGGAATGATGCGCCAAAGTTTCCATCGCGGCGTAGATGTTTGTCGTTTTCCAGGGCTTCAATTCGGGTCGGAGATTTGCTGGCCTAAAGCGTAGCAAGGCAATACTGGTGTGCTTGGGAGAGAAAGTGGCGGAAAACGAGATGCATTCTACGACATTCACCGTCTATGTATCTTCATCTTCCAAAAATTGGGCAATTGTCAGACTATGCCACCCACCCCAATGGAACAACGGTCATGAGAAAACTCAGCCTTGATGCAACAGATATTCGCATACTGAGTGCTGTTCAGAAGTATGGACAACTGAGCAAAACCAAATTGGCCGAGCTGGTGAAGCTGTCGCCAAAACCCTGCTGGGCGCGGCTCAATCGTCTAAAGGCTGCAGGCTGAATTCGAGGCTATCGCGCAACGCTCGCTTTAGAGCGCATTGTCGATTTCACCCAAGTCGTCGCGACGGTTTCGCTCATCCATCATCGTAAGACGGATTTCGAACGCTTTGAAGCCTATATTCAGGGCCTGGATGGGGTGATAGACTGCGTCGCGACGGTTGGTGGGATGGATTATGTGATGAAGACCGCAACGCCAAGCCTGGCTGTGTTTCAAGCGATGATGGAAGAGATGCTCTCAGCCGATCTGTAAATCGACCGATACATGACCTACATCGCAGCTCGGCAGGTCAAGACGATTCGGCCAAATCTGGAAAAACTTGTCGCAAACAGATCATGAAAAACAGGCGTAGCCTGAACAGTCTAAAAGCTGCGCGTTAAATAGGCTGTTCAGCCTGAGAAATTGCTTTTTCAGACCAATATCCTCTGGTCATTTGATTTAGATCATCCACAGGTTTTACCACTTCAACGGCCTATCAGGCCACCTGCTGTGAGGCGAAAATATGACACAGACAGATGACTGTGGCTTCGGCACGCAGATCCGAAAATTCCTCTATTTCGACGCCACTGTTCGCTGGGGCGCCAAGGGGTTTTCTGTTATATCCATATGTATATCCCCCGTGACTTTGGCGATCCGGAGCAGAACTTCTGGACCCTCGTGAACGAGGCGATCCTGTGTTATGTGGCTGTTGAACGTCAGGTCGAGATCACGGGACCTTATGCCGCAAAATTCACCCAGTTGCTTACTTGCCGTGATCTTTCGAAGATGGCCGTTGGGCAGTGCAAATACATCCTGATAACGAATGCCGACGGCGGCATCCTGAACGATCCGATCCTGCTGCGCCTTGCGGAAAATCATTCCTGGATTTCTCTGGCCGACAGCGACATCCTGCTCTGGGCACAGGGCATTGCGATCAATTCCGGTCTCGACGTTCAAATCACCGAGCCGGACGTGTCGCCGCTTTAGCTTCAGGGCCCGAACGCTGGAAAGATCATGGTCGCGCTTTTCGGCGGAGACATCATGGATCTGAAATACTACTGGCTACGCGAAGTCGAGCTCGACGGCATCCCGCTGATCGTGTCGCGCACCGGTTGGTCGAGCGAGCCGGGCTATGAGCTTTATCTACGAGATGGCGCTAAGGGCGATCAGCTTTGGGAGCGGATCATGGCAGCAGGCACGCAGTATGGCCTCAAGCCGGGGCACACCTCGTCGATCCGCCGGATCTGAGGTGGCATGCTGTCCTATCACGCCGATGCGGATATCCACACCAACCCGTTTGAGCGTGGCTTTGATCGTCTGGTCAATCTGGGTATGGAAGCCGATTTCATCGGCAATGCCGCCCTGCGCCGCATCAAAGAAGAAGGCCCCAAGCGCAAGCAAGTCGGCCTTGTGATCGATTGCGAGCCGTTCACTGGCCCCAATACAACTTTCTGGGCGGTCACCCAAAATGGCGCTCAGATCGGCAAGGTGACCTCTACGGTCTACTCGCCGCGTCTGGAGAAAAACATCGCGCTGGCGATGGTTGATGTCGATGCTACAGTGCTTGGTGCCGAGGTTGCGGTCGTAACACTGTCCGGTCCGGCCAGAGTGACCGTGGTCGAGCGCCCCTTCTACGATCCAAAGAAGCAGATCGCAGCAGCCTAAAACCGTTTCGATCCGCAGTGCGCTCACTTTTTACGAACGCGCACTGCGCCCCTGCTGAATTGAATGTAGGATATTTCGCTCATGTCTGATCTATCTATCGAGCTGCACTGGCAGCGAGCCGAACCTGTTTTGCAAACCGGCAAATATTCGAATGAACATACCGTTCAGTTCAACACCGCCTTCGATGTTCTGGTGGATTCCGCGCTGGATTGGGGCGTTGACCCCGCAAATACCAATCCTGAGCAAGCATTGGCCTTTGCTCCGTCAAGCTGCCACATGATGCCTTTTTGGCGTTGGCCGCAAAAGCAGGCTGGCCCGTGGCAAGCTATCATGACTTTGCCAAGGCCCATTTGGGTAAGAACCCTCAAGGCCAGATGTCGGTCACGCGGATCGATCTTCATCCCGAAGTGCGTTTTGACACCGGGTTTTTCATGAATGATGTGGAGCTGGCCCAGATGCAGGACCGCGCGCACCGCTATTGTTTTATTGCCAACACGCTGGCTGACAGCGTTGAGATCAAAATCCGCTAACCCAAGAATGGGGATTGGCCCATGACATCGAGTGATTTTCTTTTGCGCGAGCTGAGCGAGGAGGGAGTTCTGCGCCTGACGCTCAATGATGTGCAACGGCGCAATGCGCTGTCTGAGGCAATGCTGGGCGCGCTTGGCACCGCTTTCGAAGAGGCAGGAAAAGACCCCGCAGTGAGCGTGATCATTCTTGCGGCCAACGGGCCAGCCTTTTGTGCCAGTCACGGCCTCAAGGAAATGACCACAGGACGCGCAGGCGATGATGGCAGCAAAGCCTATTTCGCCAAGATTATGGTCATGTGTTCGGGTGTCATGCAAGGCATCGTGAATTGTCCCAAACCGGTGATTGCCGAAGTGACGGGGATTGCGACGGCGGCGGGCTGCCAATTGGTAGCAAGCTGTGATCTCGCTATCGCGGCCCAAAGCGCGCAATTCAGCACGCCTGGGGTTCATATCGGACTGTTCTGTTCCAACCCGATGGTTGCGCTGTCACGCAACGCGGCGAACAAATATCCGATGGAAATGCTGCTGACCGGCGATATGATATCAGCGGCGCGCGCTTGCGAGATCGGACTGGTAAACCGCGCTCTGGCCGAGGATACTCTGCAAGAGGCAAGAGGCAAGAGGCAAGAGGCAAGAGGCAACAGGCGAGGTTGCACGTAAAATTGCCTCTAAATCCAGCATGACCTTGGCCACTGGCAAACGCGCCTTTTATGCGCAGCGAGAGATGCCCTTGGCCGAGGCATATGATTACGCCAGCCAAATAATGGTCGACAATATGCTGGCGCGCGACGCCGAAGAAGGCATTGGCGCCTTTTTCGAAAAGCGCGTGCGCCCCAATGGCAGGACGCCTAAGCCATGGCCGCAAACCCCTAAAATACCGAACTTGACCGCACTCCAGCAAATCACCAGCCGCTCACACCGCTGACCTCTCTAGAGCGTGCGGCGACCGTTTTCCCGGAACATAGGGCGATCATCCATGGCGGTTTGCGGCGCAGCTACGCGCAATTCTACACCCGCGCGCGGCAATTGGTATCTGCTCTGACAAAGCGCGGCATTGGGCGAAGCGACACGGTCTCGGCCTTACTGCTCAACACGCCCGCAATGCTGGAATGCCACTATGGCGTGCGTATGTGCGGCGGTGTGTTGCATTCGATTAACACAAGGCTCGATGCAGCGATCATCGCCTTTCAGTTGGACCATGCGATGTCGAAGATCGTCATCGTCGATTCAGAGTTACTGCCACTGATGCAAGAGGCGCGGGTGCTGGCCGAGGTCGACCCACTGGCGATCTTGGTGGATGACCCTGAATATGATGGCGCGCGCATGGCGTTTGACGGGCCAGACTGTGAAAACTTCGTCGTAGGAGGCGACCCCACATTTGATTGGCTCATGCCCGAAGATGAATGGGACGCGATCTCGATCAACTATACCTCCGGCACCACGGGCGATCCCAAGGGTGTGGTCTCGCACCACCGCGGTGCCTATCTGCTGGCCTAACGCAATGGGTTTACCACGTCGATGCAAAAGCAGGCCGTCTATCTTTGGACATTGCCAATGTTCCACTGTAACGGCTGGTGCTTTCCATGGACGCTCTGGGCGATCATCGGCACCCATGTTTGCCTGCGCCAGGTCCGGGCCGAGCCGATTTGGGCCGCGCTCGCTGATGAAAAAGTCACCCACCTCTGCAGCGCGCCAATCATCATGTCGCTGCTGATCTCGGCGTCTTCCGACGTCCAGCGTGTGCTCGATCACACCGTGCAGTTTGTCACCGCTTCCTCACCGCTCCCCGAAAAGTTGTTGGCCGATATGAAAACCGCAGGCTTTGACGTAACCTACCTCTACGGACTCACCGAAACCTACGGCCCTGCCGTGGTGAACGATTGGGATGAAAGCTGGTCAGCCCTGCCCAGCAAAGAAAAGGCGCGGCTGAAATCACGCTAGGGCGTGCGCTATCTGCCCCTTGAGAGGCTCGATGGGCTTGATCCTGAAATTATCAAGCCCATCCCACGCGACGGCGAGACGATGGGCGAGGTCATGTTCCGCGTTAACGTCGTGATGAAGGGCCATTTCCGTAGTCCCTCTGCCACGCGACAGGCCTTTCAGGGCGGCTGGTTCCATTCAGGCGATCTGGGGGCGGTGCACCCGGACGGCTATATCCAGCTCAAGGACCACTCGAAGGATATCATCATTTCGGGCGGCGAGAACGTTTTTTTGATCGAGGTCGAAGAGATGCATTACAGCTATCCCGCGATCGATATTGCCACTGTGGTCGCCATGCCCCATGAGAGATGGGGCGAAACACCCCGCGTGTTCATCGAACTGGCGCCTGGCCATGAGATTGACACCGTGGCGCTGCGGACATGGTGCCGTGACAGGCTTGCACCCTACAAGGTTCCCGGTCGGTTTGTCGAAACAACAATTTTCAGAATATCGACCGGCAAGATTCAAAAATTTGCCCTGCGTGAGCACGTGAAGGATCTCGCTGCACAATCATGAGCCAACGCCCGTCAGTACTCGACAGATACTCATGGAGAGCTGTGACTGCTCCCTATTCTTAAGTCACCTTGAAATGAAATTGTGGAGCAAAATGTGGAGCAAAAAACGTCTTAGAGGGCGCGATCCTCAAGCGAAAACGCCACACTCCCCTTAAAATCAATGGCTTACATGTGTGATTCAAGAGTGTGTCTGGCGGAGACGAAGGGAGTATAACCTAAGTTTATTTATTATAAATAATTACAGATATTTACATTCATTGGAGATCACTTGATGTAGCAGTATGTTGTAGCAAATTGTGCCTTTCAACGAATAGTGACCAGCCATTCACTACCACTTGGATGGTGGTCTCCACAGACATTCTAAGTCGCGGTTCATCGGATCAAGGTCTTTGATCTTTTCCCTGGTCCAAGCAACCCATTCAGCGGCAGTCATACCGTCAATATCGTCAACCTGCTCGGTCAGCATTCGGCGTTCAATTGCATCGACAAACGCGCACAGCCGCTGACACTCCTGCCATGATACAGCTTGTTCACGGAAATGCTTCCATCGACGTGCTTCCAACTCACGCCGCTGCTGCTCCTCATACTGCCGACGCCGCTCTTCTTCATACCGCAGTCGCTGCGCTTCACGTTCGGCCTGTTGCTCATCAAGCCGTGGACCACATCCCATGATGGAATCTGTGATCTTCGGAAGCAGATCGACCACTAATTTATTCTGCTTTTCGATCCACTCCAGCCTGCCACCGCCGACATAGGTGTTCACCGCGATCCGTAGGAAGCCTGATGGGTGCAACCCATGTTGGTGGTGATCGGGGCATGCAGACCAGGACCTATCGACGTCCGATAGACCCTGACGCATCTTTTCCTTGATTGCACATTCGAGGACGTGGTTGCCGACCTTGAGGTCGAACTTGCCGATGATCTGAGCATCAACAACCTTCGCACCTGCCTTCTCCAAAGCGTTGAGGACCGTGCTCGTTGCTTGGAACCTGTATCGGTCACGTTCTGTAAGGTCTGGAATTGGGTCCCAAAAATGGCCCCAGACCTCACGCCTACGTTCCCGCCGCTCTTGCCGTCGTTGAGCCTGGTCGTCACGATGTTGTTTCACCCATGCTCTTACGGAAGGGTGAAGACTCCTGAAGCTATCTAGTTCGGTGATTTTGGCCACCGCGTTTAAGGCTTCCTCTTGTGCATCGACTACGGCATCGGAATGTGATGGCTTTGGTGTCAGAGGCGTTATGACGATGACATCTGATTTGCCTTTGGGAAGCGGTGGCAGGGGTGCGATCTCGACCAGCCCTCCCAAAGACAATTTGGTCCAATGGCCTTGCGGCGGACGCGGTATTCCATGGCGGTCACATAGCTTGGCCAGACCCGTGCCAGTCATCCCAAACTCCACCGAGATTTCTTTAAGCGGCTTTGCCCAGACTTTCTGATGCAGTTCCATCCGTGTTGTTCGTATTCGCGGCATCATGCTTATTATCAGCGTTCTTCACTCGGCAGAAGACCCGCTTAGTGCACACCCCACCCAGTGCTTCGAAGATGGTTGTAGGCAAGATTGATTTGTCTGGGTGTGAACTTCTTCTTCCGCTCATTCCACGAGTGCGTCAGTCGGATTGCATCCTCGACATCTTCGGCCCCATCGTTGTGGATGACCCAATGCACGGTTGCCAGAAGCTCCATCCCAACAGGGGATTCGAACCCGTCAACCAGGTCACTCACCCGCTTAAATCTTGCATGGGTGTCGGCATGATCTTCCAGGAACCGCGACGCCTCGGCCATTGCGCCAGGGACCAACTCAATTTGTTTCTCTGGAATATCACCACCGTCCGCGTAACCAGATACGAGGTGACCTTCGATCCGATTGAGAACATGCCGAAGGTTTTCAGCGTAGGGGCCGTAGTGATGTTTCTTGTATTGCAGTTTGAGTGGCTCCCCCGCCACCTGCATGAAATACATCAGTTTGTGCAGTTCGATCAGTGTCACAAACGGGTCAAGTAACCCAGAAAGATATCTATCCACCAATGTGACGAGTGTAGCTCGACCAGGTGACATCGTGGGCGCATCGGTTGACCTCGCCATCACCTTTGCATCAGGGACACCTCCTGGTTCGAAGACAAGTATGTCCATCTCCAGGTCGGATAGGGCTGAGTCGATGGCGGCCTTTACGTCCGACCAGTTCAATCCACCTAGTCCACTTCCAAGGGGTGGGATGGCAATCGACTGAATTTCACGTTCAACGATCTCCACCTTCAGAGCCTGGAGGCCAGAAATAATATCCTCCATCCTGCTCTTACCACGCCAGTGGCGCTTCGTCGGGAAGTTGACGATGTAACGGGGACCCGTAAGGGCTTTCCGCTCCGTGATGAACATCTGGCCAGGAACAACCTCACCTTTATCACACGCAGTGCGATATTCTTCATAGTTAGACGGGAAAGCTCTCTTGAATTGCAGCGCAATTCCGCGCCCCATAACACCAACGCAATTGACTGTGTTAACGATTGCGTCAACATCAGCACGAAGAACGTCGCCTGTCGTATATCGAATCATCTCACGCCTCCCCGCGCACTAATAATACCATTTTCGAAAAATTTTGACTTGGGGCTTGTGCGGCAAGCCAGAGATCAACCGCGTCACCTTCTCGCCCTGGCTTTGCGAATAGACCCCAATGCCCAGGATTCGTCGCCAAGGGAAGGACTCTTCCACCAAGAACTCCGCCTGCTTGCCTTCCTTAATATCTCTGTCCACGCCGTTGCCACCCCAGCGGGTTGCTTTCACCGCGTCCCAGTTGATTTCATCCAGTTGATCCAGGTCAGCGCGGTCCTCGAAGTATCCAGACCCTGCGTTCGACAGGGTGAACGCCCACCGACGATCTTTTTGTTCCGCCCATTTGACTGCCTTGGGAACGTCAGCAACGAGATGAACAATATCTTGTTGGCCACCTGTGTAGGTAATCTCCTCATGGTTCCCCATATGCAGCAGATATAGCATCACCGAACGGGGGCAGAAGTAGAAGGGGACGCATGAGCCTACTGCCAAGCCTGGATGTGAACTGAGTTGCGAAGTCAGCCTGCGATCCTTAATGCTCTGCATCCCGACCGTTGTTCCAGGTGAACCGCGTCGGCGAGTTTCGGCGTCAGACCACAGGTAGCCGTCCTCGATGATCGAAGGCAGACGATCTATGTGCACGATGTGGTAGATATGAATTTTTTCAGGCACCTTCGTCATGCCCGTTTATCCCGTTCGGCAGAGACCTGTGTGGCACTGAGGCGTTCGAATTCTTCCACCGAGCAGACCACCACAACTGGGCGTCCATGCTTCTCGATGACGATTGGTTCCAGCCTCGCATCATCGATCATCTTACCAAACTGGTTCTTGGCATCTTTTGCGGAAAAGTTCTTCATATGTTCACATAAAGCCATTTTGGCTACTTTGTCCATATGTTGGCAGAAGTGGTGCCGATGTGAATGCACGGTAGGTGCCACACACATCCTCACGGCGCAAACCACCTCACCAACCATTTCTCACAAACGGTCATATTCGACTTCTCGATACCTTCGTGTCGTCGGGAACGTCCTGGCCTGGAAAACACGGGCCGCAGAGTTCTCAGTTCTCCCTATCGAAACCACACACGCCAACCGTTATCATGGTGACGAGTTTTGAGAAGGAGGGTTCATGAACGTAGGATACGCCAGGATTTCGACCGACGGGCAAACACATGTCGCTCAGATTACTGCATTGAAGGCTGCGGGATGTGACAAGATATTCACAGAGACCGCCTCTGGGGCGAAGAAGGATCGACCTGTGTTGGCAGAAGCTTTGGCATACCTCCGTCCGAATGCCGATGACAAGCTGGTGGTATACAAGCTTGACAGAGTGGCACGAAGCCTTCCGCACCTCATCGAGATCATGGATCGATTGAACTCAGACGGGGTTGAGTTCCAGAGTCTGACTGAGGCCATCGATACGAAGACGCCTGGTGGGCGGCTGCTCTTCCACGTTATGGGCGCGATATCCGCCTTCGAAAGGGACCTTATCATCGAGAGGACTCAAGCGGGCCTGAAGGCTGCGAGAGCAAAAGGACGGATCGGTGGACGCCCTCGACAAATGACCGAAGAAAAGATCAATGCTGTTCGTGAGTTGCTGGCCTCTGGGACGCCTGTAAAGGATGCAGCGGCTGCGGTTGGGGTGTCTGTGCCAACTTTGTATCGATGGCTACCTGGTGCATCACGGTAAACCGCTCCAAGGTATGGTTGGAAGTCATTGGAGAGTTAGACCATGTTTGAACACCTGCAACGTCAATTGCGAACTCTATCTGAAACGACTGAGATTTCGGTGCCACTTGAGGCGGATTCAGAAGGCTTTCTTGATAAAGAATGTCCATCTGAAACTTGCTTGTTCCAGTTCAAAATATTGGAAGAGGACTGGAAAAAAATTGTTCGCGATGAAGAGGTTTTTTGCCCTTCTTGCCGCCATAATACTCATGCTCAATCTTGGTTTACTGCGGAGCAGATCGAGTCGGCCAAAGAATATGCGATGGGTCAAATTACCAACGATATTAACGCTGCGATGCGGGCAGATGCAGCAGCATCGAAACGTCGCACTAAGCGCAATTCTTTCATCAGCATCACTTTGGAGGCCAAAGGTGGCCGTGATGCTGTGCTATTGCCAGTGGCAGCAGCAAACCCCATGAGGTTACGTACTACTTGCGAAGAATGCGGGTGTCGCTACTCCTACGTGGGAGCCGCGTACTTTTGCCCATCCTGTGGGCAAAACTCTGCAAGTCACACATTTTCTCAAACGCTTGAAGCCATACGGACAGCCGCAGGGCTTGGCTCGACTCTTCGAGAAGCGTTGGGGCCAGATGAAGCGGAAGCAATGGCGCGAACACTTCTTGAGAAAGCCATGCAAGACACAGTCATGTCTTTTCAACGGGTGTCAGAACAATTTTATGAGCGGAAGACTGGCCGCCCCCCGAAGCGCAACGTATTTCAGCGCCTCGATACTGGTTCGGGATTGTGGGAAGCTGAGTTGGGGGTGAGTTACACAGACATCCTTGGACTGGAAGCCATGAAACAACTGGTCATCTATTACCAGCAGAGACACCTATTGGCCCATCAACAAGGAATTGTTGATACTTACTATCTGACACGAAGCCAAGACACCCGATATTCTATTGGCCAACGTCTGATCATACGCGAACCAGCAGTTTTGGACTTCGCAGCCATAATTGAAAAACTTGGTGAAGAAATCATGAGGCGTTGTACGTCTGAGTAGCTAAGGGAAGCTCGTTCTGGCAGGCTGTGAGGATAAATCCCATCAAGTACGTCAATTCTGCGGAGTTGCTTTCATCTTTCCTTTACAACGAGGGTAGCTCACGCATCCGAGGAAACGGCCATATCGCCCCCGTCGTTCGACGAGCCAGCCGTTCTCACACTGTGGGCAACTTGGGTACTCCGCACCACATGCGCATGTCTTCAGCCCTGATTCATCCCGCTCTTCTGGCAAGCCACTTCCGCACTCTGAGCAAGCATTCAGTGAAAACCCGCATAGGTCAGCATGTTCACATCTGTACCAAGTGCGACCATCCTTGGTTGGGAAAGCTACCAGATGGCCACCGCATTCCCCACAGATGTGATCTACTTGTTCGGATGCATCACTTCCAACTGCACCGTATGAGGGATCGTCCAACAACTCAGTGACAAAAGCTGATTGTTTAATTGCTTGGGCGGAGTTTGTTGAAAGCACTACCAGCTATTCATCGAACTCCGCCTATTGCATGAAGAACTCTTAGCTCTGATCGATCAGATCACCCAATGTCCTGCTTGTAGGTCATGGATGTCGTATGACTGCTTCAATTAAGGCTCACGGTTCTTCCAGAATTGATCAGCATCCCAAGACAGGTTGTTTGTGGGAACCGCGCCAACGTTGAAGATTTCCTCTGCCAAGTCATACATGACCGTTGCCAAGCCAGTGCGGCGGTATGGCATTTCAACATGGATGTTCTCACACCGACATGCGTCCTTGGCACCTGAGAACTGCGCCCAGCCGATACGATCAACACGTGTTTCGTCTGAATAGACTTCCAGCCACAGACATCCTTGATCGTGTGGCATCGTTGCCGTTCTGATGTCGTAAAGTTCAGTGCTTGGTGCACTATTTGACTGATCAGGAGGCTGAACAGTTGCAAGCAACTGTAGCACATTATGACGTTTCTCATCGAATTGGATTTGCTGAAACTCTTTGAATGGCGCTCTGATCATTCGGCAACTCCCCATCTGTGCGCGGTGTTTGGTTGTTGCCCTTCAGTAATACCCTCGCCTTCAGTGTGTTCCGTATCATATTGGAAAATCAGCTTCTGGATCGCTTCAGTAACTACATCTCCCAGCCGCTGCTGTGTTGCAGCCGCATGAATTTTTGCATCCCACAAAGCATCTGGGTCGATGTTTCTAATAGTTGTTCGACTCGTCATTGTTGTCTCCTTGTAATTGACGGTTCGAATGTATTTAGTCGGTCTGGTCCAATTTGGTGGACAGTTACCACGATGCCTGAACGTATAGGTTCGGCGTGGTGGAAAATGTCAAAGACGCGAGAGAAGTATTGCGCACTGAAATCCTCGTAAGTGTTTATTCTTCATGAATAAAACAAGAAAATAATTTGCGTAGATGGGTTGAAACGCCAGTGCTTGATTTCTACTTGATGTGTAAGCAGTAGCTTAGCTGCGAAATCGCGAGGTCCAACTCCTCGCCGTGCTATGAAAGATCAAGCATGACTTATGACAAGCCAACCGCAGTTGCGGCACCAAATCCTGTCACCTCTTGTAGTCCTGAGGTGATGACATGAGGATTTTTCCTAATTTCATTAAGACGACACTGAAAGAAGATCGTGAGTTTTATCGTGCGCTGCTGGACGCGTTCGACTCAGGTCCTTCGCAGAACCAGTTGCGGATACTTTCCTTGGTGAAACATCATCACCTCGACCACAATCGCGATCTGACCTCTGAGTTATATCACTCACTTCTGAATACGTTGGCCGATCTCGATGTCGGGCCGCCGAGTGTGCAGATCAATACACACAACAAAGAAATGGGATCGTGGTATCATATCCCTGGTCGGGGAAAGCTGCACAAAGGTAGGACCCATGATCAATGTCTTGCTATGCGAGGCACCTCTCGACGAAAGATGTGGGACAAATTGGTCGAAGCCAGTGGATATACGGGTGGCGAGTTAGACATTCTATTGGCCATCGAAGACACTCAGATTGCCGAGCTTCGTGAAACAGTCATTGAGGTAACGAATGATTTGGAACGAAAAGTCGAAATCAAGCTGGGCCAATTGGAGTCCGTGTTTTGCGAAATGTTAGAACAAATCGATCAACGGGTAACACTGTTAGAGCAACGATAAGGTAGTCGTGATGGGGACTTTTCTTATCGCTTCTACTGACTGTGAATAAATAGTGCCGACAGGCACTTTTCAAAGTATTCAGTATAGAGGTTTGAGAAGCGAAGCGTATCAAACCTCTATCTGAGTATGATGTAATTGGAGGCTGATCGTCTTAATATTATTATATCATGCTTTTTCGGTGGTCTGAACGGATAATGTTGAATGAAAACAAGTTTATAACGCCCCTCAAAAGATCAAGAGCGGCTCAAGCCGCCACGTTTCGATAGGTGATCTGGGCCTTTCTTGAGGTTTACTTGATCCTAATGGCGGCATTCCTTAGGAGCCAATCGTTCGATAATCTGGAGCATATCAGGATTTTGGGTGCGCGGATCAGCGATGCCATGGTTCTCCTGAATCTCAGCAATGGCATCTTTGTGCAATCGCACCGCCAAGAGAAGCCTTGGTGTAAACCCCGTAGGCCAATCGACCGCCCCAAACTTCTCAACCAAAATCGGTTCCAGCAGTTGCATGAATCGATCTTCAGTCATGAGCTTCACCTTTCGTCTGTAGACGGTCGGGATGTCTATCTGGCGACCGCCGAGTCTGCGCCTGATCGAGTTTTTGTGACAAAGCATCTCGAAGAGGGCCTGCTTGTCCTGACCTGAAACCAGCAGATCAGAACCCGTCGTCTGGTTGGCAAGCAACATTGCCCAAGGCATCACCCGACCCTGCAAGGCTGAACACAGCCGTGCGACCATCAGAGGCCGTAACTGTCATCAGATTGCCCGCTGCTGTTGCGTTCCAGAGCGATGTGTAGATACCACCGCAAACCGTGCATTCAGTATTGATCCGACCACCTTCTGCCCAAGCTGTCATGCCAAATGTCGCCCCATCGACATCAAAGCTGACCTGCCCACCAGAGATCGGCTGCCCCCCAAGTTCAACATACAGGCCACCGTTCTCGCCCAAGTCGTTGCAGGTGAATGTTATGGAGTTCCCTTGGTTATCCCGTGTTGCACTCTCGTATACGCCCTGGCCACCACCAAAGGTCCATCGATCATTTCTGGGCGGCGTAGGGCCTGTTGCCGCCTGGTGGCCCTCACAGCGGCTCCAAGAGGACGTAAAGCCATTTCGTTCTATTCTGACGCCAGTCGATGTCGGTGTGATTGTCATGCGTTCGGAATACGTGCTGCCTTCAGCAGAACAGACTGCTGTGAATCTAATGCTGCTATCCATAGGGGTAGGATTGGTCAGGTCGCATCGGTTCTCAACACCGTCAAGGACGCCGTTCTGAATGGCAAGCGCACCACCATCCATCCCGATCTGATCAGGTGAACACGACCACATTAAACCTGTCGGCTGGTAGAGGCCATCGATGCCCTGCGCCGAAACCGCATTTGATGTAACGAATGCGATTAAGGGGATGCTTGTTAGAAGCCTTTTCATCGAACCCATCACCACAGGCAGGTCGTGGACTGGAGGTTCTGCGAACCTTGGACCAAATACTTCACGAACCGTGTGGCAGTTCCATCAGGATAGGATCGATGGATGTTCACCTCGATGACATCCGTCAAATATACATCATGACCTTGTGCAATACCGTATCGCTGGCTTTGCTCGGCCAAGCAGTCTCTGACGTTCTGACGCTCCACACCTTTGGCAACCCAGAAGCCGATCCCGACGACGATTGCGCCTCCGATGACCCATTTCACCAATGCTCCCATTATTCGTCAGCCTCCACGGTAATAAGGTCCTGAATACTCACCGTTCCACCTGTTGCATTAACTATCGCCTGCAACGTTCTGCGTGACGGAATATTGATACCATCACGGGCGCGAAGAACCGTTGGTGCGCTCAGCCCACAGCGATCCCCGAATACCTTCAGGCTAAGATTATTTTGGGTGAGGTAATCCTTTAATGTCATAAGAGCATTACCTAACGTGTAATATATGATTCGTCATGAGTAATTTACATGTTTGTTGCATTTTCTTACAAATCGTTACACGGTGTGAAATGGCAACTTCACACCGCGACTCACTGGAACACCTCTTCGACCGCATCAGGCTTGCACGGGAACGGTCGGGTATGACTAAGGAAGATGCGTCTGCTGCACTTGGAGTCAGCAAGGTCCAGATTTGGCGGCTAGAGAACAAGTCGAACACGGTCAGTGCAGAACGATTATTTGAAATCGCTGATCTTTACGGCGTAGACCCTAGGAAGCTTTTGCATGGCGAAAAAGCTGCTGAGGCACCGCACAAGCTTTATGCCCGAATCGGGGAGGTTGTTGCCATGGTCGAAGAAGAAGCCCAGCGCCTTGATGTTAAACCACCACCACATCTGGTCGGCGAGGCTGTCGTCGAAATCCTGCGTCAGGAAACTAGACAGCAAACAACACCAGACATCACCCCTCTTGATGCCATGAAGTATCAGGGCCTCGTCTCACTCCTTTTTAAGCAGATTTCAGACTTATGATTAGAAGCCCAATTACCCTACAACTCCAGTCAATGTCCGTGTGCGTCAAAACCCTGACGTGTTGGCGTTCTGCTTCATCTTTGATTTGTGAGAGATATCTGGACCCTGGGTGGCGTATGACAGGACGCCGCGCAATACTGCAAACGATAGCATCTAAAGACATCGATTCTTTCAAAGATTGTTGGAGTACAAAACCGTGAATGACATGCCAAAGAAGGTCAAAGTCAGCCCTACGAAGGCGTTCTTTGTACGAATGATCACAAGAGACATTACTCTTGAGGACAGTATCCTAGATCTTATAGACAATAGCGTCGACGGGGCGTGGAAGAACGAAGGTAGCCGACCTGCTGGACTGGCTGAAAATGTCGATCTGAAAAAATATCAGATCGAAATAACAGCAAATGAAACTGAATTTTCGATAAGTGATAACTGTGGCGGCATGAGCCTCGAAGACGCTGTGGAATACGCTTTCAGTTTTGGCCGCCGAGAAGATGATCCAACGGATGAATTTTCGATCGGCGTCTACGGAATTGGTATGAAAAGAGCGGTTTTTAAGCTAGGCGAGAACATCTCGATCCATAGCACTACAAATGATCAAAATGGTGACAGACTAGGTTTCAGAGTTCCGATCGATGTCAATGACTGGTTGACCATTCATGATGGGCCTTGGGATTTCGATCTAGTTCCAGACAATCCCGAAGAGCAGACTGGCGTTCGCATTGCCGTTACCAATCTAACGCGATCTACCAAGGTTGCCTTTGGCAACCCCGCATTTATCCAACAATTGGCCAGAGTGATCAGTCGGGATTACGCGCTTCACCTCAACCAGGGCCTGAATATCTTGGTCAACGGAAAGAAGGTTACGGGTTGGGAAATCACTTTCAAATCAAGTGATGAGTTTGAACCAGTAAGATTTGACTTCGTTGATGAGGCTGATGGTCAGCCCGTTTCGGTTGAAATAATTGGTGGGATGGCCGAGGTTCCTCCCGATGGACTTGAGCCAGATGAAAGAGGGCGAAAGCAAGACCCTTACGGATGGTATATTGTTTGCAATGGTCGAATTGTACTTGCCGCCGACAAGACTGAAATTTCAGGTTGGGGAGATGCTTGGCCAAAGTGGCACCCTCAATATGCTGGTTTTATCGGCTTGTTGGTCTTCTCTGCAAAGAGCGCCGCAGATTTACCTTTGACTACTACGAAACGTAGCGTTGATAGGGCTTCTGGTGTTTTTCGGCGGTCTCGGCCACATCTAGGTAAAATTTCGCAGACTTGGATCGACTACACTAACAAGCGAAAAACTATGAATCGCGCTGGTGACGAAAAACAAGAAGAAGTTAAAAAGCTTGAGAATGCGACCGTTCCAGTCTCCGTTTATGCTGTCCAGCCAAAAGCAGCGATGATCTTGCCAAAGTTTAGCAGAGAGGTTCGAGGCGAAAAGCAAGCCAACATTGCGTATTCGGTACCAGTCTCTAAAGCGAGAGCATTGGCGAGAGGGCTTGGAAATCAGAACCTAAGCTACCGAGAAATAGGTCTTCAGTCCTTCGAATATGCTTTTGAAGACCTGGCTGGGGACGATTAATGCCTTCGTTCAATGCTATCAACTACAGCACCCGACCCAGCAAAACCATTCAGCGTCAGGTCATATTCAGTTGCCTTGAACGTCTTTCACCGATCTTGGGGCTAAACAATGCTGCATATATCGGATTTGGCTCTATCTGGTTCACAGATTTCGTCCTTGCCCATAATCGTCTCGGCATTGAGCGTATGGAATCGATAGAGAGTGATGACGTTGGATTTAGCAGAGCTAACTTCAACAAGCCCTATTCAATGGTCAGTGTCCATTCTGGCCATTCAAATGAGGTCTTACCCAATCTACTTGACGATGTTGAGCTTATCGCGCGGCCATGGGTTATCTGGCTTGATTATGACGGTGGACTGACAGAATCTGTTATCGAGGATGTGCGCACGTTAATCGAGCAAGCACCCGAAAACAGCGTTCTGCTTTACACCGTTAGCGCGGCTGGTAACAAATATGGCAACCCTAGAGAGCGCCGCGAAGACCTTCAAAACCTTTTTGGACCTGTCGTGCCAGATGATCTTGCCATAGGAGCCTGCAAGAACGAACGATTACAAGCCACACTGGCTGAGTATGGCCTCGAATTTATGAGGTCGGTAGCCGCTGAGGCCAATCGTCTCGGTGGTTTCATGCCAGCGTTCAGTGTCGCATATAAAGACGGATCTCCGATGGTAACGGTTGGTGGCGTACTTGCAACTGAAGGTAACTCCCATGCTGTCAGAGAGGTGACAGAAGCCGCCGACTGGCAGGGGATTGTCGATGAGTTGATTACTGCGCCCCATCTAACTGTAAGAGAGTCGGCGGGTATCCAGGCCCTACTCCCATGCGGAAACGACATCAGCAGGCAGCAAATTCAAGCACTCGGCTTCGATCTATCTGAAGAAGAGATTGCGATATTTCAAAGATACTACAAGCAGTATCCAAGCTTTGCGCAAGTGGTCTTCTAGAATGGACCAGCACGATCGACATCCGCACAGCATCACTGTAAGAACAACCCTTGGGGGTGCTTTCAATGAAGATCGTTGACTTATTCTGCGGATGCGGTGGATTCTCACTCGGCGCTCAGAATGCTGGCTTTGAAACTGTTCTCTCAGTTGATGTAGACCCAATTCTAACGTCATCGTATCGCAAGAATTTCCCAAGTTCTAATCTGAAATTGCAGGATGTAGGTGGCCTGTCTGGTTTGGAATGTATTGGCATGACGAGGGGTAACATAGATGGGATCATTGGTGGTCCCCCATGCCAAGGATTTAGCTCCATTGGCAAACGCGATTCAGACGATCCTCGTCGGAGTCTACTGGGTCACTTCTTTAGGATAGTTGAAGAAGTGCAGCCAAAATTCTTTGTCATGGAAAATGTCAAAGGCATCCTACACGGTCATAGCTCTGAGCTTCTATTTAAGGGAATAGACTTGGTCAAAGACGGTTTTGATCTTCTTGGCCCAATAGTTCTGGACGCTGCGGATTTTGGTGCCGCTACCAAGCGCCCCAGGGTGTTCGTAATAGGCTTCAGAAAAGATTTGGGTGTAGTAGCCGAAAAAAAGCTGCTTGATGATCTGCAAAGACCTCCAACAACTGTAAGAGATGCCATCTCTGACTTGGTGAACCCAACTCCCGTCGCCGAAGAGCGTGGAGGCTTTGAGATTTGGCAAGCAGATCGGAGAAGAAAACTTAGCCCTTATGCTTCAAACTTGGTAACTAGTGACCGTCAATTTTCGGGCAACGCACTTACGAAACATACAGATGCTGTTCTGAAACGGTTTTCCACTGTTGAGCAGGGCAAGACCGACAAGGTTGGTAGACATCCAAGGTTAAATTGGTTGGGGCAAGCGCCGACACTGAGAGCAGGAACAGGATCGGACAAAGGGTCTTTTCAATCTGTTAGACCGATTCACCCCGAACAACACCGCGTTATAACTGTGCGGGAGGCTGCACGGTTGCAAGGATTTCCCGATCATTTCGATTTCCATCCGACTGTGTGGCACTCGTTCAGAATGATCGGAAATAGTGTTTCCCCTATACTGTCAGAAGCTGTGCTTCGTTTTGTTCGAACTTCGATTGAGCAATCAAAAGTCTTGCCGAAAAGGTCTATTCAGCCGAGAGATGCACCAGTATCGATATTGGCGAGTTGATACAGGCGGGTGAGCGTGGTCGCTAAATTTTTGACCAATCCACTTGGGGATAGTCCACTAGACCGATCTCGTTGCTGAGTTCACCCACTTCGAACCCGTTGCCATAGATATCGAAAGCGTCCGTGTTACCGCCTGTCCAACCACCCAATGCTTTGCCAATCTCGCGGTCCACACGACCCCTTCGCAATGCATCACGAAAGTTGTGACGGAACGAATGGAACTTGTGCTTCGGCCCATGTGCACCGATCCCTTTGAGGTAGCGGTTCACCTTCTTACTGAAGTTGGTTGAATAATACCCATCAACCCCACGAGTGATGTCACCGAACAGCTTTGCATCCCTTGGCCGCGCTGCATGGAAATCCAACAGACCGAAATCAATCAACCGTGGGTGCATTGGGACAAAGCGGATCGAACTGCTGGTCTTCACAGACTTATCGTCGTCACCCGTGGTGCTGATGTGCGTGACATCGAAGCCCCAGACATTTTCTTCCAGTTTGATATCCGCCACATCCAACTGGCAGATTTCGTTCGAACGCATACCATTCCAAAGTGCGATCAGAGGCACCCAGAACAAGCTGCTTTCACGTTCTTGGTCCTGATACACCCGACTGCGAAAGATGACATTCAACTGTTCGTTGGAGAACGCTTCGCGCTTGTCTTGCTTTCGCACAGGGTCGGCCACTTTGATCTCAGCATAGGCGGTGGGCATCCGATCCATCATTCCCTTGCGGTGGCAATAGGCCAAGAAAGTCAGCAGCCAGCGTAGATAGTTGTTCACACCAGTTGGTGATAACTTTGGCATCTTCTTTCGCTCAGCTATGTCAGCAAGCTCATCCAAGGTGTGTTTGTCCGCGTCAGGCAGCTTCATGAAGTTTGGTGGAAGCCTGGCGATAAGATCACGCACACGTTCACAATCCGCCTCGGTGATGTCACCGACAGGTGCGTCGTCGCCGAGGATTTGAAATACTACGCCAAGGTAACCTCTGATCGACTTCTTAGTTTTGTCGGTACGCAGCTTGGTCGGGTTGTTCAGGAACTTTTCCATCAATGCGGTTAGACTTGGCGTCGGTTCGGGTGGCATAGCAAGTTGATCACTCAACGCTGTAAACGGATGTGGTTGACCCGTCGCGAGATTGATGAACATTGGGTTCGGGTTTTCGTGAATTGAGTAACCCTCCAGCACAGCCAATTCGGCTCGTTTGGCGTCAATGAAAGCATCAGCACAGACCTTCAATAACTGTTGGTATGCCGTTGAGTTCTTCGGGAATAGAACTTGGTTCTCATCCATAAGCTGGTGTGCCCTGATCTCTGTCATGGGGATGGTGTCGTGGTTAGCCCGAAGCTCTGCCACCGCACCCTTTATGGCTGCGGCACGAGTATCCACAAACTCAGCCCAAGATAGGCCGCTTTGCTTCTGGTCGTTAATCAAGTCCGATTGTGCCTGTGAGTGACGGGCGTATTCCTCGCGCCCCAAGGCGATCAACTGTTCCTCTGTGAGTTCAGTGATCGTTTCACGGATATCCTCCAAGCGACGATACACTGCATTTATTTCACGACGCTTCTGCTGGGTCGCCGCAGTCGCCCGCTGAAGGGCCTCGGCTTTGCTTGATGTCTTCAGTGATACCCAATGTTCCTTGCGCTTTAACCGCTTCTGCATCGACTTTGGCACCTGCACACGGACATACCATTTGTTGCCACGAAGGAAGATTTTGGGGACTGATACACGTGGGTTCATGACTGCTACTGTAGCAGTCTATTGTAGCAACGCAAGTTGCACAAAGCCTTGTTTTGCAGTATCGTTCTGAAAAACAAGGATTAAAAGTGTGGGTGGCGGAGACGAAGGGATTCGAACCCTCGAGACCCTTCCGAGCCTACTCCCTTAGCAGGGGAGCGCCTTCGACCACTCGGCCACGTCTCCGCTGGTGGGTCTATCCCGTAACGCGATATACGTGCAAGGGGTTTCTTGAACTTTCTTCAACGCCGCGATGTTGCGGTTAGTCTTTGAAAAGGAGGAACAATTAGCCGCTTCACGATAAGGTTCAATACGAAATTACTGGACTCGTTTTGCAATGTCTTCACTGAGCGGGCCCAGGGCGGAGGTTTCCAGAAACTGTTGCCACATGCGCTGGCCAAAGGCTGTGTTCATGTGGGCCATGTCTTGTGCTTGGGTCTGGATAAGTTTCCGATCAGAGCCGTATTGGGACTGAGTGAACCCGGTGTGTGTCATGGTGTCGGGGGGTTGTGCGATATGTGTGATCCCCACATTAGCCATCGCCTCGCGCAGTCGACTATCGACAAGGGTCCACCCGCGTGCATGACCCTGTAGGTCCATCGTTTGAAAGCGCTTGCGCGACGTCAAAGCGGCGTTGCGTCTTGGAATGCTAGAGTACCACAGCTTCGGGGTGGTCCAATGGTGCCACTGCGGACCCGGCACAACGCGGTGCACCAAGTCCTGTACGATGCTTTCGAACGCTGTGTGCGACATGTTCTGTTTGAAGGTGGTGGTTTCGAACCCATCGATATTGAACGATAGTAAAATCTCGTTCATGGCCGATTGTGGAACTTGCCAGACGCCTGCGTTCCAGACGTGATCGAATTGGCTTAGGTCCAATAAAATTCGTGAAGATGCCATAATCGTTTCATCTTGCAGCATGTCATCTGGCAATCCAAAACGCATGTCTTTGCGTAGAAAGGTTTTCCTGTATTTCTTGCCGCCAATGGCCAAAAAAGACACGTCGATGCGCGGGAAATCGCCCTTCATCTCGTCCCATGCCGTCTTTAAGGCTGCGACGTGGGATGAGCCTAGGACTGCGATACGTGTCATTTGATCCAAAGTGCCCCGATAAATCGTGTGATGGTGAAAGCGTTGGCTGTTATTTTAGTGGAACGCATGGGATAAGAAACTGTCCCACATGCAGACCCCGAAGGCGGTGTTCATATGCGCTGTATCCACAGAACCGTCAGTGCTGACTGGTTTTTCGGTTCCAAATTTCTGTTTTGTAAATCCGTAAGCGTCCAAAGTGCAATCTGGTTGCGGTACACGCTGGATCGCAACCGCTGACATGCGCGCGTTAAGGTGCTTGTCCGCGGTGTCCCATACGCGCTTGAAGGAATGCGGTTCCCCGGTGTGATACAGTGCATCTTGCCGCGCGATTTCATTGCGCCGCGGCACTGTGGAAAAGAACAATCGCCCGGGTGTCCAGTTGTGCCAGGCTGTGTCTGGCATGGCTTTGGTGGTGATGGCATCCAGACACGCATGAAACGTGGCCTGTGACATGCAATGGGCATGGCCAGAGGTCTCGAACCCGTCGATATTGAAATCGACACACAGCTCTAGCATCGGCTTTTGCAAGAAGGTCCAACCGCCTACATGCCAAACAACATCAAAGGTGCTTAAATCAACAAGGCCCCGTAACCGTCTGGGGGTTGCGTCGTCGCTGCGCATATCGTCTGGAAGGCCAAACGTCATATCCGGCCTAAGCGATGTTTTCAAAAAGCGGGCGCGGTTCATGCCAAAGTGTTCGGCTTCGATGTGCGGATAGCGCCCGCCAATCTCGTCCCACGCCAGCTTTAAGGCCGCGACATGCGACGTGCCTATGACCGCGACACGTGTCACTTCAGCTGCGCCCCCTGTGACCTGCGCCCTTGGCACATGCGTCTAGACGATTTTGGCAAGTGTTGCAGTGCGCAGCTCGTCTTCGGACACGCCGTCAGCACATTCTACGATTTTCAAACCGCCCTCGACCACATCCAGCACACCAAGGTTGGTGATGATCCGGTCCACGACCCCTTTACCTGTCAGCGGCAGGGTACAGGCGGGCAACACTTTGCTGTCGCCGTGTTTGTTGGTGTGGTCCATCACCACAACCACGCGGCCAACGCCTGCCACCAGATCCATGGCACCGCCCATGCCTTTGACCAGCTTGCCAGGAATCATCCAGTTGGCCAAGTCACCGTTTTCGGCCACTTCCATCGCGCCTAAAATTGCCATGGCGATCTTGCCGCCACGGATCATGCCAAAGCTTTGGGCGCTGTCGAAATAAGCGGTTTGGGGCAATTCGGTGATGGTTTGCTTGCCTGCATTGATCAGGTCGGCATCTTCGGATCCCTCAACAGGGAAGGGGCCCATACCCAACATGCCGTTTTCCGATTGCAGCGTAACTTCGATGCCTTCGGGGATGTAGTTGCTGACCAGCGTCGGGATACCGATGCCAAGGTTCACGTACCAGCCGTCTTGCAACTCTTGTGCTGCGCGTTCTGCCATTTGATTGCGATCCCAAGCCATAAGGGTCTCTCCTTGCTATATGCGTATGTCGATGTGTCTAAGCCGCGTCGCGGCTTGGTAAAATGTCGGGGTAGGCCGCGCAGAGGCACGCGGCACCGTAACTGGCGTTCATGTGCTGAAAGTCTTTGGCGGGCATTGAGTGCCCCGTGAAACTTTCCAGTTCTGTGTTCATGGGCGCTTTTGTGAAGCCCATGGCATTCACCGTGTCTTGGGGCTGCTGTAAAAAGCGCAAGCCGATCGCCTCCATATGGTGCGTGAACACGTCTGCCAATTGGTCCAGAGCGGTTTTTATGCCGTCGGTGCAGGCTTCGATTTTGGTATAGGTGCGGCCCACGTTGCTGTCGCGGTCCACTTTATCAAAGGCCGTTTCGGCGGGACGCGGAATTGCGTGAAACGTGACAGGCGTGGCCGAAAACCGTTCCCATGCCGGATGCGGCATAAAGGACGCGGCAATATCGTCGACAACCGCATCAAACGCCGGACGCGACAGGAAATGGGCAGCCCCCGTATCGCGCAATCCCACCACATCACGGTGCGCCACCAGTTTTAGCACATCTGCCATGCCATGTTGGTTGCCCACAACCATGATCCGGTCATATCCATCCAACGACACGATGCGCTTGCCATTGAATCTGTCCAGCCGTTCCAATTGTTGCGGGGTAAAACGCGCTTCGTTTATGGCGCCGAACTGCGACAATTTCCGGTTCAAAGTCATATGGTAATACTCTGGGCCGGGTTGGGCGAAAAAGTCGATCGTTACATCGGGGTATGCGGCACGGATCGTGTCCCAGCCTGTACGAAAGGCTGCCAGATGTGAGTTTCCGATCAACAGAATACGGCTCATTTCGAAAATGCGTCCAAAAGCGCTTCTTCGCAGACAATGTCTTCGGCGGTTTCTTCGGCGGTGCGCGACGCAGCCGCCGCGCGTCCGGCTGACGCATCATAGCTGCGCACCATGGCACTGCGGGTCTGGCGTTCGGTGGCGGGCGGAGCGCTTAGGGCAAAGCCGTGGCTTTTCAGGAAAACACCCATCGCGGTTGCCACACCCTGACTGCTGACTTCACGCTTGTTGGACGCATAGTAAGCACCGCGCGCATTTTGAGAGGTGATAATTTCGTATGAGGGGAAATAATCCACATTGTCGAATTCTTCGCGCAAAGACCCACAGACCGCCACCAAAGTGGACTTTGAATAGCTTGAGGCGACTTCGACGTGCCGTCCGCTGGCTGTGGCGGTCAAAGGCACCGGTGACACAGTGATCAGAAACTTCATGTCAGGGTTTGCGACCATCATTTTTTTGCGGAAGGTCAGGAAATCAGAGCGAATTTCGTCATATGAGAAGTTTTTGAATTCAAACACATCCGGATCGAATTCACCGGCGATCGTGCCGGGGGCGGTGGGATAAACGGTGCCTGTTTCTTTATGAATCCAAGCCTCTGTCAGCCCGAAGGTAAAGACAAACAGATCGGAATTGCGAAAGGTTGCGCGCACATGTTTCAAATGTGAGGCGCGGTGTGTCATGACATCGGCCTCCGATGCCAGCCCTTCGGGTTCCACAGAGGGGCGCTGGGCGTCAAAAAACCGACCGTCTTTTTCCCAGACAGGCAAGGCCGGGGTGGCTTTGCCTTTTGTTTCATCGTTCAACTGCAGCAATTGGCGCATGGTGTAGATGTTGCCATAACGCGCCGAATACAAACGGTAGCCAAAGCGCGTGGCGACAGCATCGCTGACCACCGGGGGCAGGCGTTCTGTGTCTTGCACATTGAAACCGGCCCCTCGCAAGGCGCGGCCCACATGCTGGGCAAAACAGGACCCCGCGGTTGTGACTTTCATTTCCTTGGTGATTGGAAACTTGGGCTGGAACACGTCGCCCGGATCAAGCGATGCCCGTTCCCCCACAGCAGAGCGCCAATAGGCGCGGGACGGTAGATTTGCATAGGGCGATGGCATGGGAAGATCCTTTTTGCAGGACTTAAGCGTAGTTTTCTGTAGGTTGTTCTGTTCTAACCTTGCCGAACAGTACGCTGCTCGATGCGTTTTTCGTGTTCCCCTTGGATCAAGCGGTGCACATAGATACCGGGCAAGTGGATGCTGTCTGGGTCAAGCGATCCCGTGGGGACGATTTCTTCGACTTCAACCACGCAGGTTTTGCCACACATAGCGGCTGGCGGGTTGAAATTGCGGGCCGTTTTGCGAAACACAAGGTTGCCCGTTTCATCGGCTTTCCACGCCTTTACAATGGCCAGATCGGCAAAGATGCCTTCTTCCATAATGTAGGTTTCGGGTGTGCCGTTTTCCCCTGTCGGGAAGTCTTTGTGTTCCTTGCCGTCGGCAATCACAGTGCCCACACCTGTTTTTGTGTAAAAACCCGGAATGCCGCAGCCGCCGGATCGCATCCGCTCTGCCAATGTGCCTTGCGGGTTGAATTCCAGTTCCAGCTCACCCGACAGATATTGACGCATGAACTCTGCGTTCTCTCCGACATAAGAGCTGATCATCTTCTTGACCTGTTTGGTTTGCAGCAAAATGCCGATCCCAAAGTCGTCTACGCCTGCGTTGTTTGACGCAAAAGTCAGGTTTTGCGTGCCTGCATCCTTGATTGCGTCCAGCAGCAATTCGGGGATGCCACACAGGCCAAACCCACCAGAGGCGATAAACATGCCGTCGAACAACAACCCGTCGAGGGCTTCAGCGGCAGAGCCGTATACTTTTTTCATGGAAACTCCTTAGGGTGGCTTGGCTTTTTTGTAGGTGAGATTGATGCGAGGGAAAAGGGGGTGGCAGATTAAAATGGCCCGATCTTGAGTGTGGCGGACAATATAAGTCGATTGTTCGGTGCGTTATTCAGTACCGCGGCTTTCGCGCCTGTGAGGGTCTGTACCAAAGCGGCGTTGATAGTCGGTGGGTGTTATGCCCAGAAGGTTCTGAAAACAGCGGCGCATGGATTGCGCATCCCCGAACCCCGCCTGACGCGCCACGTCCTTGATGGGCATCGCGCTATGTTCCAAATAGCTGCGCGCGATGCCAAGGCGGCAGTCTTGTACAAATTGCGAAGGGCTTTTGCGGGTGTCACGCACAAAGGCACGGTGCAATGTGCGTTCGGTTGTGCCAACACTGTGCGCCATGGCGCTGACTGTCCAGTTTCGCGCAGGTTCGGCTTGGATCTTTGCGTACAGACCCCCCAGTTTTTCATTAGAGGCCGATTGAGCCTTTAGGGGATGTGAATACTGCGACTGTCCGCCGTGCCGGTGCAAAAACACCACCATTTCACGCGCCACATCCAATGCCAGTTTGCGGCCATGGTCTGCCTCTAGCATCGCCAATGTCAGATCGATGCCAGCTGTGACCCCGGCTGAGCAATGAAACTTGCCGTCTGAGGTGTAGATCCGGTCCATCTGCCAATGCACCTGTGGAAAAAGGTCCTGCGCTTGGGCGGACCGTTCCCAATGCGATGTCGCGGATTTGCCATCCAGTAACCCCGCTGCAGCGGTCAGCAAACTGCCGGAACAGATGGACAAAACGCGGTTCGTGCGGTGGGTCATGTGTCTGATGAAACTTTGGACATGCGCATCGTTTAAAATTGCATCGACACCGGGCCCTCCGGGCACCACAATATCATCCCAATCGGACTTTGACGCGCGCATGGTCGCAAAACTGTCGCTGGTTCCGATAGTCAAACCGGTGTCTGTGACCGGATCGGCACCGTCGCTTGTGACAACAGACAGGCTATAAGCGGGATAGCCCAAAATGGTGTTGGCACACCCAAAGACCTGTGCAGGGCCCGCGATATCCATCATCAGAACATCATCAAACCCAAGGATCGCGACACGGCGCGAAGGTGTGGGGGGCTTTGGTGTTGTCTGGTTTGGATGGGTATACGCCAAATCACAGTCCCCCTAGGGGGGCGCCCCAAACGGCACACCCGCAATAGTGATCGCCACATTGCGTTGGGCACCCCATCCTAATGATCCGGATGGGCCATGGAAAAAGCAGGCAGGTCTGCACAGGCCGCTTCAATCGCGCAAATACGGGGGCAATTGCCATAAGGCACCCCCCAGCGTTTGGCGTTGTAAAGCTGTGGGATAAGGCAAATGTCAGCCAATCCCGGTGCCGCGCCGCACGCAAAGGGCGCTTGGTGGAAACGTGCCAGAACGGTTTCAAATTCGCGCAGGCGCGGGGCAATAAAGTGATGCATCCAGTCTGTGCGTGCAGGGTCGGCCCCGCCTGTTGCGTGCATCATAACGGACATATTGCACACCGGATGCAAATCTATGGCAATGATATGTGCAAGGGCTTGAACATGGGCGCGTGGGCCTGCGCCTTGCGGCAAAAGACCCATGCTGCGGGTGCTGTCGAGGTATTCCAGAATGGCCATGGATTGTGTGAAGCGTTGCCCGTCTATGTCCAGCACAGGCACCAGCCCTTGCGGATTTCGCGCCAAGTGATCCGCCTGTCGATGGTCTTTGACCTGCAAGTCCACCGTTTCAATGTCATAGGGGATGCCCGCCAAGTTCAACGCAATGCGCACGCGGTAGCTGGCAGAGGATTTGGGATAGTCCCATAAGGTGACATCAGCCATGTTGTGTGGTCTCCGGGGCTTTGGCCTGCGCGTTGCGGTTGCCTTCATGTTTTGTCGTTTGGGTTTGGTCTGGGTGGCGCTGTCGGATGCCTCCGGCGGAGGTTTATTTCGCGAGATGAAGTCCGGATCAGGGGTGCTTCACCGCTGGCAGAATAGTGCCTGCACAATCGCCGAACCCGATTTGGTAGCCGTCGCCTTTGGCCGCCCCGCGCAATGTCAGCCTGTCCCCGTCTTCGATGAAGGTACGGGTTTCACCGGTGTCGAGTGTGAAGGGTTCGCGCCCTGCCCATGAGACTTCCATCAGTGATCCGTATTCGGATTTGTCGGGTCCCGAGATCGTGCCAGAGCCAAGCAGGTCGCCTGCGTTCATGCCGCATCCGCCAACCGCGTGGTGGCAGAGTTGTTCTGCAGCTGAGTAGTACATGCGGTTGTAGTTTGTTTTGCTCAAAGACGTGGCGGTTGCGGCCCCTTGTGGCTGCATCAGCACTTCAAGGTCAATGTTGTAGAGCCCGTCAACGGTGCTGTTGAGATAGGGCAGCAAGTCTTTTTCGCGCGGTGGTGTGGGCGTGCGAAACGGTTCCAATGCAGCTGTGGTTACGATCCACGGGCTGATGGATGTTCCAAATGCTTTACCCTGAAACGGTCCCAGCGGCTGGTATTCCCACCCCTGAATGTCACGCGCCGACCAGTCGTTGAGCAGCACGTACCCGAAGATCATGGCGTCGGCTTCGTCCACTGTGATGGGGGTACCGAATTTCGATGCCGTGCCCACGATGGCCCCCATTTCAAGTTCAATATCAAGCCGTTTGGAGGGGCCAAAGCTGGGCATTTCTGCGTCTGGCGCCTTCATTTGGCCGTTGGGGCGGTGGATGTCAGTGCCCGATACCACCACGGAAGATGCCCGCCCGTTGTAGCCGATAGGAATGTGCAGCCAGTTGGCAGGCAGATCGGGGCTGCCACGCAGGATTGCGCCCATGTTGGCGGCGTGTTGGCGACCCGCATAGAAGTCGGTGTATTCTTGAACGACAAAAGGCATGAGCATTTCGACATCGGATTGCGCCACGAGATAGGTTTCGATTTCGGGTTGGTAGGGTGAGTTTTCCGACAGCATTTCGGTCAACTTGGCCCGGAACTCGGCCCAAGTGTCTGGACCTAATTCCATAAACTCATTCCAGCATCCGATATCGAAGACGGGATCGACGTTGTACTGGAAATACTCGTGTTCGAGGTCAGTGATATTAAGGATCATATTGCCGATTGCGACGCCACAATAGGGGCCAAAGGGGGGCTGCGTATCGGACCCCGTGCTGCAAAACACGCCGTAAGGCAGGTTGTTGAGCGGAAAGGGGGTGTCGGGTGTATTGGCCGAGGGCACCCAGCTTTTCATCAATGGCATTGTCGTTCCTTTGTGTCAGGTGGGGGCGGAGCCACCCGTGTTGCGCCGCAAAGTGGCACGGTTTGAGAGGTGGGGTAAGGTGGGGCTTGGCCCACCCCTATTTTTTGCCGGGGGTGCCGTCGAATTTCTTTTCAATGTCGGCCCAGCAATCGATGTAATCGTCTTGCAGGGGGGCATCTTTGGCGGCGAAGGATGTCAGGTGCTGCGGAAAGCGGGTTTCAAACATGAACGACATGGTGTTTTCCAGTTTTTCGGCCTGCAAGTCAGCATTCGACGCACCTTCAAATGCAATCTTGTCCGGTCCATGGGGCAACATCATGTTGTGCAAAGACATGCCGCCGGGAATGAAACCCTTTGGCTTGGCATCGTAAATTCCAAAGATGTTGCCCATCAGCTCGGACATGACATTCTTGTGGTACCAAGGGGGGCGGAATGTGTCCTCTGCCACCATCCAGCGATCCCGGAACAGCACAAAATCAATGTTGGCAGTGCCTTCGACGCCAGAAGGCGCGGTCAGCACGGTGAAGATTGAGGGATCGGGGTGGTCGAACAGGATCGCGCCGACCGGACAATATGTCCGCAAGTCATATTTGCACGGCGCGTAGTTGCCATGCCATGCCACCACATCCAGCGGCGAGTGGCCGATTTTGGTCTCGTGGAACTGGCCACACCACTTGACGGTGACGGTAGAGGGCGCATCGCGGTCCTCAAATGCGGCCACAGGGGTTTTGAAGTCGCGCGGATTTGCCATGCAGTTGGCGCCGATAGGGCCACGTCCGGGCAGTTCGAATTTCTGACCGTAGTTTTCACACACGAAACCACGGCATGGGCCGTCCAGAACCTCGACACGGTACACAAGCCCGCGCGGCAGTATGGCGATTTCTTGTGGTTCGACATCGATAATACCCAGTTCCGTACAAAAGCGCATGCGCCCCTCTTGAGGAACGACAAGCATCTCGGAATCGGCAGAATAGAAATAGGCATCGACCATGCTTTGGGTGACTAGATAGACGTGGCTTGCCATGCCCACTTGAGTATTCACGTCCCCTGCGGTTGTCATGGTGCGCATGCCAGTTAACCACGTCCGAGGCTCTTTTGAATGTTCAATCGGGTCCCAGCGATACTGTCCCAGAGATATTATGTCCGGATCGACGTTGGGGGCTGATGCCCACAAGGGAAGGTCGATTTTTTGAAAGCGGTGTGTGTGTTTTACCGAAGGACGGATGCGGTAGCACCATGTCCGTTCATTCTGATGTGAGGGGGCTGTGAAGGCCGTGCCTGACAGTTGTTCACCATATAGCCCGTAGTTCACTTTCTGGGGCGAATTCATCCCTTGGGGCAACGCGTCGGGCAAGGCTTCGGTTTCAAAGTCATTCCCAAAGCCGGGCATGTAGCCTGCAGTTGTGCCTAACGGTGAGGTGGCTTGGTGCAGGCCGCTGGGGGCAAAGCTGGTGGTCATGATGAATGTCCCTGGAAATGATTGACAAGGTTTCACATCGAATATTAGTTGTTTTTGTAACTAACAAGCGCCGGGATGAATAAAATGTCAAAAAGTTCGGATGATTTGGGCTTCGATCTTGTCGACTTTATGCCTTACTTGTTGAATCAGGCGGCTGAGGCGACCAGCATAGAATTCCAGCATTTTTACAAAGCCCGCTATGGAATGTTGCGGACCGAATGGCGGATTGTGTTTCACCTTGGCCGCTACGGTGCGATGACCGCCAAGGAAATTTGTGACCGCACCAACATGCACAAGACCAAAATCAGCCGCGGTGTCGGAGCATTGGAAAGCAAGCGCTACCTAAAGCGCGAAATAGACACCTCAGACCGACGTTTGGAAGAACTTAGCCTGACACCACAAGGCGCTCAGGTGTTTGGGGAACTCAACAAAGCGGCACAAGATTTTAATGCTGATTTCGCACGGTCATTTTCACCTGAGGAAGGCATTATACTGCGTCGCTGCTTGAAGCGGATCGCGGGGCTTTAAAGGTTATATCGCCGAGAAACATCATACGCCATCTTTGCTTTACGCACCGGCAAAAGGGTCTTGCGGATAGCGCACGGCCGCCAAATACAATCCTTGTGGCGGACAGACAGGGCCGCAGGCCGCGCGGTCGCAAGCGGACAGGGCTTCGCCCACCCGCGCCGGTGCCCACGCACCCGCCCCAACACGTTCCAAAGTCCCTACAAAGCTGCGCACCTGATTGTGTAAAAATGACCTTGCACGCACATGAAAATGCACTTCGGGTCCCCAGCGTGTGTCAACGGTTTCAATGCGCAAAGCATCTAGGGTTTTTACGGGGCTTTCGGCCTGACAAATGGACGACCGGAACGTCGTGAAATCATGGTTGCCGATCAGGTGATTTGCACCGTCCTGCATCATTGCGGCGTCCAGCTGGTGACCGATTTGCCAAACAAGTCCCGCTTGATGTGTAGACGGCGCACGGCGGCACAAAATGCGAAAGAAATACTGCCGCTCCAGGGCGGAAAAACGTGCGTGCCAGTCCTCAGCCACCTGCGCACAGGCCACGATGGACACAGGTGCGGGTTTGAGATGAAAATTCAACGCCCCGGCCAAACGGTCCGGATCCCAGTCTTTGTCCATGTCGCAATGGGCCACTTGACCCAGACCGTGTACCCCTGCATCCGTACGTCCCGCTGCGGCAATGGTATGGGCGCGGGGTTCCAGTTTCGCCAATGCGCTTTCGATCGCGCCCTGCACGGAAGGGTGGTCTTTTTGGCGCTGCCATCCTGCGAAGGGGGCGCCGTGGTATTCAACTTTAAGGGCGTAACGGGGCATGCCCCGACCTAGCGCGGGGAAAAGCCTTACGCAATCCCCACTGGTAGCGGTCCCTTTGCGGCCCTATGTTGCTGTCAAAGGGCTACAGAAAGAGTGCAGGGTGGTTATCACAGCAATCGCAGACGGGATTTGGCGCGGTGTCGAGACGGTGCAGGACACCGTCAACGAAACCCTGTTCGAGCCGGTGATCCGTTTGGGCGTCACGGGTCTTGCGCGGTCGGGCAAGACGGTGTTCATCACGTCGTTGGTGGCCAATCTGCTGGACAATGGCCGCATGCCACATTTGCTGGCCGCTGCGGAAGGACGCATTGTGGCAAGCTTTTTGCAACCGCAGCCCGATGATACGGTGCCACGCTTTGCTTATGAGACATATTTGGGCGCTCTGACGTCCAAAACGCCAAGCTGGCCCGACAGCACCCGTGCCATAAGTGAATTGCGGGTCTCTTTGCGCATCAAACCCAACGGTCTGTTGGCGGGATTGCAGGGGCCGCGCACGGTTCACATTGATATTGTTGATTATCCCGGGGAATGGCTTCTGGATCTCGCGTTGCTGGATCTGAGTTATGCCCAATGGTCGGCGCAAGTGCTGGAACGGATCGAAAACCGCCCCCAAGCTGCCGCATTTCTGGCGCAGGCCCAAGCTGTAGACGCGCAAGCCAAGCTGGAAGAACCGCAGGCCCAAGGGCTGGCGACGGCCTTTGCCGCCTATCTGAATGCCGCGCGTGATGCCGGTTTTTATGACTGCACGCCGGGGCGGTTCATCTTGCCCGGTGATCTGGCGGGCAGTCCTGTGCTGACCTTTGCGCCTTTGCCGGCCACCGACGCCAGCCCGCGCAGATCGCTGATCCGCGAGATGGAGCGGCGTTTTGAGGCATATAAATCCCAAGTGGTGCGCCCGTTTTTTCGGGACCATTTCAGCCGGATTGACCGTCAAGTCGTGCTGGTGGATGCGCTGGGCGCCATCCACAACGGCCCCCAAGCGGTGGAAGACATGCGCGGGGCCATGACAGATATTTTGTCGGCGTTCCGTCCGGGGCGAAATGCGTTTCTGTCGAATTTATTGCGCGGAAAGCGGGTCGAGAAAATCCTGTTTGCAGCGACCAAAGCTGATCATTTGCACCACAGTCAGCACCCGCAATTGTCCGCAATCATGCAAGCCTTGATCCGCGATGCCCATGATCGCGCACAGTTTGCAGGGGCAAAAACCGAAGCCATGGCAATTGCATCTTTGCGGGCCACCACCGAAGACACTGTGACCCATGAGGGCGCTGATCTTGATGTTGTGCGCGGTATTTTGGAAAGCACAGGCAAGGCGGCGGCCTTCTATCCGGGGGCTTTGCCGAATGATCCCAACCATCTTCTTGGCCCTGCACGTGCTGGTGCAGAGGCGTGGCTGGATCAGGATTACCAAGTGATGCGTTTTGCGCCTGCGCCCTTGACGTTGCGCCCCGGCGACGGGCCGCCGCATCTGCGACTGGACCGCGCCGCGCAATTCCTGATCGGAGACAAATTGTGACCCTTCATCTGCGCAAGGCGCGATCCACTGACGCAGGTGCCGTGGGTGCCATCTTGTCCCAGTTCATTGATGAAACCCCTTGGATGCCGCGCCTATATACACGGGCTGAGGATTTGGCACATGCAGGGCGCATGATCGCGAATGAGTGGGTGACGGTGGCTGAAGATACGCAAGGTGTGCAAGGTTTTGTGGCCCGTGATGGGTGCGAAATCCATTCCCTTTACATTGCGACATCGGCGCACCGGCAGGGCATTGGCACCTGTCTGTTAGACAGGGAAAAGGCGCACTGTGACGTTTTGTATTTGTGGACGTTCCAGAACAATCCGGGGGCCCAAAGCTTTTACAAAGCGGCAGGGTTTACAGAAATCGAACGCACAGATGGGGCAGGCAACGACGAAGGTTTGCCCGACATCCGTTTGAAATGGACAAGAAAGGGCATGTAATGGCCAAAGGACCTGTTCTGATTGATCTTGAACCTGAGGACGCCGCACACCTAGATGTGGCAGCGGCCCCGCCTGTGCCGGATTTGGACGGGGCAGCGCCCAAAGGCCAAGCGATGCAAGTGGCCGCAAAGATCGCATCGGGCAAACCGTCACGGCTGGCGCGATTGTTTTGGTTTGTGACACTGGCTTTGCTGGGTGGCATCGTATCGTTGTCTGCGTGGAACTTTGTGACGGATGTGATGGCAACGTACCCGTTGCTTGGGCTTGTATTTTCAGGGTTGATGGCGCTGTTTGTGATCCTGCTTTTGCTGATGGCGGTGCGCGAACTTGCGGCTTTGGGTCGTTTGACCCGCATTGACGGGTTGCGGCATGCGACGCTGGAAGCACGCGAAAACAATGACTTGAAAGCGGCCCGTGCTACATCCGACCGTGTTTTGGCGCTGTACAAAGGGCGCGAAGACACGCGGTGGGGCAGGGAACGGGTGGCACAGTTGCAAGGCGATCAACTTGATGCGTCGGGGCTGCTGGATCTTACAGAACGCGAAGTGCTGGCATCTTTGGATACCGCTGCAGCACGCGAGGTGCAGGCCGCCGCGCGCCAAGTGGCGACCGTGACAGCGCTTGTGCCATTGGCGCTGGCGGATGTTGTGGCAGCCCTTATGGCAAATCTGCGCATGATCCGCCGCGTGGCGGAAGTTTACGGCGGGCGCTCTGGGCTGTTTGGCAGTTGGCGTTTGACCCGTGCGGTGATGACACATTTGGTGGCGACAGGGGCCGTGGCTGTGGGCGACGACATGCTTGAGCCGATCTTGGGCGGATCCATCTTGGGTAAGCTGTCGCGACGGTTTGGCGAAGGCTTGGTCAATGGTGCGCTGACCGCCCGCGTCGGTGTTGCGGCCATGGAAGTCTGCCGCCCGATGGCATTCAATGCATTGGATCGCCCCAAGGCACGTGTGCTTGTCAAACAGGCGCTTGCAGGGCTGTTTAACAACGAAACCTGAAATCCAAGCCCGCGGGGGGGTGTGCAAAAGGTCTGGAATTTCAGACTGTTCGCTGCCGTCGCTTCACGTTAACCTTGGTGACGGGATGATTGCGTGGAGTGTGCACCTTGGAAGGTTTGTTGATTTTGCTCGGGTTGTTGGTTTTGGCCATCCCGATTGCGGTTTTGTATCTTTTGGTCAGCCATTCAGGTTTGAAATCCCAAGTCGTTGAACTGCGCCGCGAAATAGCGGTGCTGCGCCGCACAGGTTTGCCTGTGGCTTCCATCGAAGATGTGGCGCCGCGTGTTGATCCCGTTGTGTCAAAAGCCCCCGATGGCGAAGCGGACAGGGCTTCGGAACCGGACCTTACAGATGGGCAAGACGCTACAGATGTGGAACCTGTTGCGGCTGATGATGCGGATACGCCTGACCTTGCAACACCTTCGGTATCCGATCAACCGGCAGAGCCGGCGTTGGAAGATTTGCCGCCCGCAGCCCGAGTGATTGCAGCCCGCAATGCTGCCCGCGCAGAACAGGTGTCCAAAGACACCCCGATGCCGTCCAACGCGTCCAATGCCAGCCAAAAGCCCCCGACACGGCCACAGTCGCCACAGCCGTTGCACCCGACAGAACCCCCGGTGTTTGATCGTTTTTTGGGATGGATCGTCGAAAATTGGTTTTACGCGGTTTCGGCCTTGTCGCTGGCATTGGCCGGTTTGTTTTTGGTGCAATACGGCATGGAAAACGGGTTGTTGCCCCCTGCCGCAAGGGTCGCTGCGGCTTTGGCGTTTGGGGCTGCATTGATCGGGGCAGGGGAATTTATCCGCCGCCGCTTTGGCGAAGCAGAGGACAGCACAACGGCCTATCTTCCGTCGGTGTTTTCCGGCGCGGGTATCGTGTCGTTGTTCGGGGGCGTATTGTCGGCGCGTATGCTATACGGCCTGATTGGCCCCGAAATGAGCCTGTTGGGCATGGTTGTCGTGGCTTGCGTCGCATTGGTGTTGGGGTGGTTTCATGGCCCGCTTTTGGCGGCAGTTGGCATTATCGGCGCGTTTTCTGCCCCTGTGGTGTTGGGCGGGTCCAATTCGGATGCCAGCGCCCTGTATGTATACTTCGGGATTGTCACAATTGTGGGCTTGGGCGTTGATACGCTGCGCCGATGGGCGTGGGTATCGGTTCTGACGGTTGTATTGGCGTTCCTGGTCGGGTGGGCGCTGTTCTTATCGGACAGTGGTTTGATTTTGGCGTTTCAACTGTATCTGGTTTTGTTGGCTGTCGCCGCAACCGCAATTCCCGCAAGGTCGCTGTTTCCCGATCATGGCGGCCTGATGGTAAGTGCTTTTGTCGCCAAGCCGCACAAAGACGTGCGGCCTATTTTCCCCACGCTTCTGGCGGTGTCTGTTTTGGGCGTTGCTGCTTGGTCGTTGGTGCCTTTGGCGTTGGACAGTGAAAGCGCGTTCTGGCTTTCTGCCGTCGCTTTGGCCGGTCTTACAGCGCTGTTTGTGGTGTGGTCCTTGCGCGCCCCCGCCTTGCAGGACGCCGCTGCCTTGCAGTTCGCGGCTTTTGCGGCTGTTGTTGTGATGCAGGGCGATTACCAAGACGCCTACCGCGCCTTTGCGGCGGCGGGCAATGCCGGACCGGAAACCCCCTTTCCGATGAGCGTGACCGTATTGGTGGCGATTGCCGGGCTTTTGTCGGCTTTGGCTGCGTGGCGCAGTCTAAGCCGTGGGGATCACGGCGCAATATGGGCGGCGGCGGCTGCATTGGCGGCCCCTGTGATTGCTGTGTTGATTGAAATGACCTGGCGTCCGGCCGTGGTGATCGGCGCTTATCCTTGGGCTTTACATGGCGCGGCTTTGGCGGTGCTGATGCTGTTCTGGGCCGAGCGGTTTGCGCGGATCGATGGCTCGCAAAACCGGTTGCGCATGTCCTTTTTCGTGTTGTCGATGTTGTCATGTATCAGCTTTGCGCTGGTTATGATTTTCTCGGAAGCGGCTTTGACGGCGGCCCTTGCTGTGACAGTCGTTGCTGCGGCTGCGATGGACAGGAAGTATGACCTGAAACCGATGTCTTATTATATCGCTGCAGGCGTTGTGACGGTCGGCTACCGTTTGGTCGCGGATCCGGGTCTTGGTTGGGCCATCGACGCGCCTTTGGGGGCTATGTTGCTGTCCCATGGTGGCGCTGTTGTGGCGCTTGCAGCCAGTCTTTACCTGATGCGTGGCTTGGCCTATCGCATTACTGCAAAAGTGATGTTGGACAGCGCCTTGTGGTCGACAGGCGGCATTTTCGTGTCTGTGGTGTTGTTCCGTTTACTTGAAGCCATTGCGGGCAGTGACGGATCGGAAAGCCATTGGGGCATCGGTTTGTATGTCACAATCTGGTTTGGCATCGCGTTGGCGCAGGCCCAACGCTTGCAACTGCAAAGCCATCGCTGGCTGTGGATGATGCGCGTCGTTTTGGGCGGGGCGTTTGCAGCTTTGGGGGCTGTGTCGCTGTTTGCCATTATTGGTCCATTGTCTCCTTTGTTTGATCGTGGTGCCCCCGAGGTCATTGGGTTGCCGATCTTCAATTCGCTGATCATCGGGTATTTGTTGCCTGCAGCGGTACTGGCGCTTGGCGCTTGGCGCATTCCTACGTTGCCTGCGCAATTGGTGCTGGCCATGAAAGCGGTAGCCGCGGGTTTGATTTTGTACTGGGTGTTTTGCGTCATTCGCGATTTCTGGCAGGGCGATCAAGGCCTGTATCTGGGCCGCGGCATGTCACAACCGGAGCTGTACAGCTACACCATCGCGCTTTTGGTGGCCGGGGCGGCATTGTTCTATAATTCACTGGCCCGCAATTCGGCTGTGATGCGCAAAGCGGGTCTGGGTGTCATTGCGGCGGCGGTCGCAAAGGTGTTTTTGGTTGATATCTCGGGACTGGATGGGTTGACCCGCGTGTTTTCGCTGTTGGTGCTTGGTCTGTCTTTGGCCGGTCTGGCGTGGCTGAACAAATGGGCGAAAACGAAAGCGTCACAGGCCGCAGACCCCAAGCGCCCTTCTGATCCGCCCATCTGATTTGTTGTAAAATGCCTGCGCTTTCGCGCAGACGTTATGTTTTGCGCACAGTGTGCGCCCTACGAGGCGCTGCCTCGCGCTCCGGGATATTTGGGGCGAAAAGAAGGGGGCGGGGAAGAACTCTGGGCTTGTGAGCCTTGTTTGCGCTGCTTATACAGCGCCTATGTTTGGTCAAATGATCATTATGCGAATTATATCCCCGGCGCTCTGAACCATGAGACGCCGGGCCTTAGGTGCTTGAGCCATCGCACCGTTCCCCATCCTTGACATTCCCTGATCCGAAGGACGCCTGATATGTGCGCCGACACCCCCGAATATAAACAAACCCTGAACCTGCCCAAGACTGATTTCCCCATGCGTGCAGGTCTGCCCAAACGCGAACCTGAATGGCTGACACGTTGGGCCGATATTGGGGTTTATGATCGCTTGCGTGAAAAGGGTGGTCGCAAACCTTTCACCCTGCATGATGGCCCCCCCTATGCGAATGGCCACTTGCACATCGGTCATGCGCTGAACAAAACCATCAAGGACATGATCGTCCGTTCCCACCAGATGATGGGCTTTGATGCGCGTTACATCCCCGGTTGGGATTGTCACGGTCTGCCCATCGAGTGGAAGATCGAAGAACAATACCGCAAGAAGGGCAAGAACAAGGATGCGGTGCCGATCAACGAATTTCGCGGTGAATGCCGTAAGTTTGCGGCAGGTTGGGTTGATATCCAACGCGAGGAATTTAAGCGTTTGGGCATCACCGGCAATTGGGAAAACCCCTATCTGACCATGGATTTCCACGCCGAACGCGTGATCGCCGAAGAGTTCATGAAGTTCCTGATGAATGGCACGCTTTATCAGGGCTCCAAGCCTGTGATGTGGTCGCCGATGGAGCAGACGGCTCTGGCTGAGGCCGAGGTTGAGTATCACGACAAGGACAGTTTCACGATCTGGGTGAAGTTTGATGTTGTGGGTGGCGGTGAGTTGGAAGGCGCAAAGGTGGTGATCTGGACCACGACCCCCTGGACCATGCCGTCCAACAAGGCTGTCGTCTATGGTGCAGGCATGTCCTATGGCCTTTATGAGGTGACCGAAACGCCTGATGAATGCTGGGCCTCTGTCGGGGATCGCTATCTGTTGGCCGACAATCAGGCGGCGGATGTTTTTGGGCGTGCGCGTCTGGAAGACGGGCAATGGACCCGCGTCCGCGATGTGGATGTCGCCGAGTTTGAGGGCGTTTCGCTCAAGCACCCGCTGCATGGCGCTGAAGGTGGCAACGGCGAATGGGACGATCTGCGTGATTTCCGCGCCGCCGAGTTTGTCACCGACACTGAAGGCACAGGTTTTGTGCATTGTGCGCCCTCCCACGGGATGGAGGAATATGAGCTGTATCGCGATCTGAACATGTTGTCTCAGGTCATCACCTACAACGTTAAGGACGATGGTGGTTTCCGCGATGATCTGCCGTTCTTTGGGGGCAAATACATCCTGTCCCGCAAAGGCGGTGAAGGGGATGCCAACAAAGCGGTGATCGACAAGTTGGTTGAGGTTGGCGGCTTGCTCGCGCGGGGCAAGATCAAGCACAGCTATCCGCATTCGTGGCGGTCGAAAGCGCCTGTTATCTACCGCAACACGCCGCAGTGGTTTGCGGCGATTGATAAGCCTGTGGGCGACGGCTTGGACATGCATGGCACCACCATCCGCGAACGTGCGCTGACCGAGATCGACAATGTGAACTGGACGCCGAAAGCGGGCCGCAACCGCTTGCATTCGATGATGGAAGCGCGGCCTGACTGGGTTCTGTCGCGCCAACGCGCCTGGGGTGTGCCGCTGACCTGTTTCACCAAGAAAGGCGCGCTGCCGACGGCGGATGATTTTCTGTTGCGCAACGCCGACGTGAATGCCCGCATTGCGGAGGCCTTTGAAGTTGAAGGCGCCGATGCGTGGTATGCCGAAGGCGCGAAAGAGCGCTTTCTGGGCGGTCTTGTGGATGTGGATGGCTACGAGCAAGTCACGGATATTCTTGACGTTTGGTTCGATTCCGGATCAACCCATGCCTTCACCCTTCGTGATCGTGAAGATGGCACCGAAGACGGCATTGCAGATGTGTATATGGAAGGCACCGACCAACACCGTGGCTGGTTCCATTCGTCACTTTTGCAATCTGTGGGCACCACGGGGCGGGCACCTTACCGCAATGTTGTGACGCATGGATTTACCTTGGATTCCAAGGGTTTGAAGATGTCCAAATCCATCGGCAACACCATCGTCCCCGAGGAAGTTGTCAAACAATACGGTGCGGATATCCTGCGTCTTTGGGTGGCGCAGACCGATTATACCGCGGATCAGCGGATCGGGCCTGAAATCCTGAAAGGTGTGGCAGACAGCTATCGCCGCTTGCGCAACACCATGCGCTATATGCTGGGATCGTTGAACGATTTCACGGAAAGCGACCGTGTGGATCCTGCCGATATGCCGGAGCTAGAGCAGTGGGTGTTGCACCGTTTGTCCGAGTTGGACGAGGTTGTGCGTACTGGCTATGCAGCGTTTGATTTCCAGCGCGTGTTCTCGGCGGTGTTTACCTTTGCCACCGTAGACTTGTCGGCGTTTTATTTCGACGTGCGTAAGGATGCGCTTTATTGTGATGGCGACACCGTGCAGCGCCGCGCGGCACTGACTGTTCTGGACATTCTGTTTCACCGGCTGACCGCTTGGTTGGCGCCTGTGTTGGTGTTCACCATGGAAGAGGTCTGGTTGGAACGGTATCCCGGCGCAGACAGTTCCGTGCATTTGACCGATATGCCCGAAACCCCCGAGGGGTGGCGCAATGAAGCTTTGGCTCAGAAATGGTCTGGAATTCGATCCGCGCGCCGTGTTGTGACGGCAGCGTTGGAGGTGCAGCGCACCGAGAAGGTGATTGGTGCGTCGTTGGAGGCGGGACCAACTGTGTTCGTTGCGGATGATGCGCTGCGTGCAGCTTTGCAGGCGGAACGCTTTGATGACATCTGCATCACATCTTCAATCGAGGTGACGGACGGTGCGGCCCCCGAGGGTGCGTTTACCTTGCCCGACGTAGACGGTGTGTCTGTCGTGTTTGCCAAAGCGGAAGGCCAGAAATGTGCACGGTGCTGGAAGGTGTTGCCGGATGTCGGCAGCTTCACGCATGAGGCTGTGTGCGGGCGGTGTTCGGACGCATTGAGCTAAAGCGCAAACGCTGCTTTGCTCAGCCGTCTAGCAAGACTATTGTTGGCAATACAGGTTCGTCGCGCCATTGTAGAAGGTGATATTCACCTCACAGTGGCGCGTCTGACTGCCCAGACTGAACCCGCCGGAAAAGCGTTTGACGGGGTTGTCGCCAAGATCATCAACTTCTGCCGTATAGCTGTATTTGTAGTTGCCGCTAATGCAATTGCTGCCGTTGGCATAGAGAAAGGCCTGCGATCCGGACACGCTGACAGTCACATACCAAGGGGCTGACACTTGCAAATCATGGACGCTTTCCAACCGGCTTGCGATGTTGAAATAAATTTCTGCCTGTTGGCGACAAGCAGGTTTGCGCGGCTGTGGCGCAGGTGTGCGCGATGAGGTTCCGGCCAATTGCGACGCGTAGTTCCGAACGCCGCTGACGGACCAGCGCTTTTTCTGTGCAGCACATCCCAAAGCGGATTCGCGGCTTTTGATGCGGGCAACGCGGGATTTGTTTGAACTGCCAATGTTCGGGTTTTTGGTGAAACAGCCAGAGTTGCCAAAAACGCCTTGGCCCAATGCAGATCCAAAGCAGTACCCGGCGTTTTTGAAAATTGCATTTCGTTCAAGCCAAAGGGCCATGCATTCATTGGCCTTGGCAGGGACGGCGGATGCGGCGGAAGCAATAAGAACACTGACAAAAAGCGGTTTGAAAAAAGACATCGAACACCCGAAACTGACTATATTTCGCTGAGCGTAAAAATCTATCTCGTCAAATGCAATGATTTCGTTTGGGTCTTTAAGGTGAGGTACTGTTTCAACCTTAGCATATGGCAAGCCGCATGATGCGCTGTGGTCCGGCGTCGCCGTGGGGCCATGTGTTGCCGGTATCAGTAAATCCACCCTTGATGTAGCTGCGAATGGCGGCCGGGTTGATCATATTTACCGTCAGCCACAACATCTTGGCGTTTGGATAGTGGGCGTTCAGGTAGGCGGGTAGGGCGCCGCAAGCGGCGGCGCCTAACCCTTTGCCCTGGTGGTGCAGGTCAATAAGAAATGCGCGCAGGCCAACATCGCTGGGGCCTGCAAACGGGTAGTTCTTGTGGTAACCGCGGTCGATCTTGAAAAAGCCTACGGTGTCTGTGTCCACAGCGATGGCATGGAAATCGACCAGTGGTTCGGCTGCCGCGAAGGCCTCATGCACTGTGCCAGAAAATCGAATTTGGTCGGGGGCCACGCGCAGATGGGCGACGCGTGGCAGGTCATTGGACGTCAGAGGATAGAGGGTGACGTTCACTCTTCCATGGCTTCCAATTCGTCAATGAAGCCCGAGATCATCGACAGGCCTTTGTCCCAGAATTTCGGGTCTGAGGCATCAAGCCCGAAGGGGGCCAGTAGGTCCTTGTGGTGTTTGGATCCGCCTGCTTTGAGCATGTCGAAGTATTTGTCTTCAAACCCTGCGTCGCCCTCAGCGTAGACTGCATAAAGCGCGTTCACCAAGCCGTCTCCGAAGGCGTAGGCGTAGACGTAGAAAGGCGAGTGGACGAAGTGCGGGATATAGGCCCAGAAGGTTTCATAGCCGTCCATGAATTCGAAGGCTGGTCCAAGGCTTTCGCCTTGCACGGACATCCAGATGTCATTGATATTTTCCGGCGTTAGTTCACCCTGCGCACGCGCCGCGTGCAGTTTGCATTCAAAGTCGTAGAAGGCGATCTGGCGCACAACGGTGTTGATCATGTCCTCGACTTTGCCAGCCAGCAGAACTTTGCGTTCAGACGTGGTTTTGGCATTGTCGAGCATGGTGCGGAAGGTCAGCATTTCGCCAAAAACAGACGCGGTTTCGGCCAACGTCAGAGGGGTCGAGGACAGCATTTCGCCTTGCCCCGCTGCCAGCACCTGATGCACGCCGTGGCCCAATTCGTGGGCCAGTGTCATCACATCGCGTGGCTTGCCCAGATAGTTAAGCATCACATAAGGGTGCACGTCTGTGACGGTCGGGTGGGCGAAAGCCCCGGGCGCTTTGCCGGGTTTCACACCCGCGTCGATCCACCCTTTGGAAAAGAAGGGTTCCGCGATTTCACCCATACGCGGATCAAAAGCGTTGTAGGCGTCCATCACCATGGTTTCGGCCTGCGCCCAGTCCACGACACGGGTGTCTTCCATCGGTAGGGGGGCGTTGCGGTCCCAGACCTGCATTTTGTCCAGCCCCAGCCATTTGCGTTTCAGCTCATAGTAGCGATGGCTGAGTTTGGGGTAGGCGTTGACCACTGCGTTGCGCAGGGCCTCGACAACTTCGGGTTCGACGTGGTTGCTGAGGTGCCGTCCGGTTTGGGCCGTCTCCATGCCGCGCCAGCGGTCGATGATTTCCTTTTCCTTGGCCTGTGTGTTGTGCACACGCGCAAAGGTTTTGATGTTCTTGCCAAAGACAGCAGCCAATTCGCGGCTGGCCGCCTCGCGGGTGGTGCGGTCGGGGTCGGTCAGCAGGTTTAGCGTGCCTTCGATGTTCAGCGCGTCACCGTTGACCTCGAATTCAAGCCCAGCAATGGTTTCGTCGAACAGCCGTTCCCATGCGTCCCCGACCACGCCGAGGTCGTGCATGAACTTTTCCAGCTCGTCTGAAAGCTGGTATTTCTTCATGGCCCTGATGCGGTCAAAGACAGGTTTGTAGCGGGCGAGGTCCGCGTTTTCAGCGAGCAACCCTTCCATATGGCTGTCGTCCAAGCGGTTCAGTTCCAGCGTGAAAAAGACCAGCGGCGTGGTGTAATTGGTTATTTTTTCCTGCGCGTCAGACATGAATTTTGCGCGACCCGCGTCTGTGGTCAGCTGGTAGTAGCGCAAGCCAGCGTAAGACATGATCCGGCCTGCGACCTGATTGATCTTTTCGTTGCGCAGCACGCAGTCCAGCAAGCCAGCGGCGTCGAGTGTGTCTAATTTGCCTTCATAGTCTGTGGCGAATGAGGCACATGCCTGTTCCAGCCAGTCCAGATCACGCTTCAACTCGGGCGCATCTTCGCCGGTGTAAAGGTCATCAAGGTTCCATTCGGGCAAATTGCCCAGCGGTTCGCCCCCGGTGTCGGCATGTGCATCGCGAACGGGGAAGGGCAGTTGGAACATTGAAGGAAACCTTTCTTTTGGGCCGGCATCTGCGTGTACGAGCTGCCGGTTTTTTACAGATTTATAGGTATGAAGCCTATGGCGTTAGGGCAAGGTTAAAACGTAAGATTTGCGCGTGCCAGCTTCGGCTGCAGGGGCTCTGCCCCTCGCGCGTTTCGCGCACACCCCGAGATATTTTCGGCAAGAAGAAATCAATCTGCGAATTTGAAAAGTGCTTTTGGATTGTCCACGAAGATCTTTTGACGATCCTGTGTCGATGCGACGTTGTCGAGTGCGTCCAACAAATCTGCGCCGTTGGGCATGTCCGCACCGTTGAGCATCAGATGGGGCCAATCCGACCCCCACAGACAACGATCCGGATTTGTTCTGATCAATCGCTCTACCAGCTTTGCCGCTGCGTCAAAGGGGGCGTCGCACATGCGGTAAAGCGCCGACAATTTGATCCAGATCTTCCCGCTGTCCAGAAGGGCGCACAACGTGTCGATGCCTCTTCCATCCGCGGCGAGCCCTTGTGTGGGCCATGTGATGTGATCGAAGACCACTGGCACTGGCAAGGATTTGATGTCTGCCGCCAAGGCGTCCATGTGCTGATCGGCGTGGCAGAGCATTTGAATGTGCAGGCCGCGGTCGGCCAGTGCGGGCGCCATTGCTTTGGCCCCGTCCCACGTCAGCACGCCGCCATGCACATAGTTCAGCCGCACGGCGCACATGTTCCATTCGGCGAATTGGTCTATCTGTGTTTCCGTCGCCCCGTCGGGCAGCAGGCCCACACCTTTGAAGTTTCTCCCCATGCGCCGCACTGCCGCGACCGTGACTGAGTTGTCCGTGCCATACAGGATCGAGTGCACAATAACGCCGCGCTCAAATCCCATGATATCAAGATGTTGCTGGTACAAGCTTAACCATTGGTTAAAGTTTGGTCCGGGGGCGGGGTTTTCTACGCGACCCTCCCAAAGGGGAAAGTCATCGCGGCCCGCTACCAGATGCACATGGGCATCACACGCGCCTTTCGGCAACTGTATCTTTGGGGCCGTGGGTCGTGGCGGCATTTGTGCGTCGGGTTTATCCATAGGTCGCAAGCATCTCGTTCAAGTCATCCAGTGTGTTTGCTTCTTGCACAGGTTTGTCCTGCCGCCAACGCAGCATCCGTGGAAACCTGAGAGCGACCCCTGATTTGTGACGTGTGCTGGCTTGAATACCTTCAAAGGCGATTTCAAACACATGGTGCGGTGTCACTTGTCGCACAGGACCAAAGCGTTGCAGCGTGTTCTTTTTGACCCAAGCGGTGATTTTGCGGAACTCTTCATCTTTGAGCCCCGAATAGGCTTTGGTGAATGGCACCAGTTCATTGCCGTTCCAGACCGCAAAGGTGTAATCCGTAAACAGATTGGCCCGTCGCCCGTGACCGGCCTGAGCATAGATCATCACCGCGTCTATGGTTAGCGGATCCAGCTTCCATTTCCACCAATCGCCTTTTTTACGCCCGATCCTGTAGGGGCTGTCGTTGCGCTTCAGCATCAAGCCTTCTGCGCTGGCGGCGCGCGCGTCCGCACGGATCGCGGCCAGATCGTCCCAAGCGGTAAAGGGCACAGTAGGGGACAGGCGCACCGGTGCATCATCCGGCACGTCAGCGAGGGCGCGTTCCAGAATGTCGCGCCGCGCCTCCAAAGGGGTTTCGCGCAGATCCTGTCCGCCCCATTCCAGAACGTCATAGGCATATAAAACCACCGGTGCGTCCTGAAGCAGCTTTTTCGGGACGGTTTTGCGCCCGATGCGTTTTTGCAAAGCATTGAACGATTGTGGCCCACCTTCACCCCATACCAAAATTTCGCCGTCCAGCACGGTGCCCTGCGGAAGCAGATCAAGTGCGCGGGCCAATTCGGGAAAACGGTCGGTCATCAGTTCTTCACCACGCGACCACACGAAATACCGGTTGTCGCGCAAGATAAGCTGCCCGCGTATGCCATCCCATTTCCATTCGGCTTGCCAGTCGTCTGGTGGCCCCAAAGCCTGAGGGCTGTCTTCCAGTCCATGGGCCAGATAAAATGGATAGGGGCGCGAGGCGTGTGCGCTGGCATCTTCCGCCTCAATCAAGGCGTGCCATGTGATCGTGTCTGGCGTCCAGTCGCCCATCAACCGATGGGCCAATTCGGCCTCTGGCTTGTCGGTGGCCTGCGCCAATGCGCGTGTCATCAGTTTTTGACTGACACCAATTCGAAACCCGCCTGTGATCAGTTTGTTGAACAAAAATCTTTCCGTTGTCGGCAACCCGTCCCATGCGTCCAGAACCGTTTGCTTTTTAACGTCGTCTTCCGCGTCTTTCAGGTCACGTAAAATAGTGATCCAATCGGACAGAGATCGGTCAATATTATGGGTGGCGGGGGGCAAAACCAATGCGATGGTTTCGGCCAGATCGCCTACGACCGGATAGCATTCCTCAAAGAGCCACAGGGGAATGCCTGCACGCTCGGACGCCCATTCGCGTAGTTTGGTGGTGGTGACGGCGCGCTTTGGGCGGCGGCCGGAAAAAATCGCGATTGTCCAAAGGCGATCCGTGTCACTGGCCTGTGTGAAATAACGCGCCATAGCCGCAACCTTGGCGTTCGTTTTCGTGCTTTGGTCGATGGCGGAAAACAGGGTGGCGAACTGCTTCATGCGGCGTCTTCTTCCGCAGCGCTGGCATCAAGACTTTCGCCTTCAAACTGTGTCGGGATCACTTGGGCGTTCCAGCCGCATTCATTCAAGTGGCGCGTAAAGGTATCAGTGTAACCATGTGTTACGTATATATTTTCCGCTTCGGTTTGCTGGATGGCAGATAGCAGGCCATCCCAGTCCGCATGGTCCGAAATGACAAAGCCTCGGTCGCCCGACCGTCGTCTGCGCACACCGCGCATCGCCATCCAGCCCGAGGCAAATGCAGTCTGTTGCGGTCCGAATTTTCGCGCCCATGCACTGCCCAAAGCGGATGGCACCGTCAGCACCAGCGCGCCGGGGTGCGCCTTGGGATCAAGGCTTGCATCGGCGCGGATCGTATCGGGCAAACGAAGACCTTGCCCGCGCAAAATCTCATTGGTGTTTTCAACCGCAGTGTGCGTCAAAATCGGGCCAATGTCCGGATCAAGCATAGACAGCAACCGCTGCGCTTTGCCCAATGCATAGGCCCCCAAAAACGCGGTTTGGCCTGCATCCCGGCACGCGGCCCACCATGTGTTGATCTGGTTCGCAATTACGGCTTGTGGTTGCCAGCGAAACACGGGCAAACCAAAGGTGCTTTCGGTGATGAAGTGATGGCACTTGACCGGAGCAAAAGGTGTGGACAGCCCGTCGTTCTCAACCTTGTAGTCACCTGATGCGACCCAGATTTCGCCTTTTACTTCGACGCGGATTTGGGCGCTGCCGGGGACATGTCCGGCGGGATGGAAAGACACCGTGGCGTCTCCGATGCGCAGGGGTGTTCCGTATGGCACGGTGTCGATCTTGATGTCGCCCAGCCTGTGACGCATGACGGGGGCTGCCAAGTCGGTGCATAAATATGAGCCGTGACCGGGCCGTGCGTGATCGGCGTGTCCATGCGTGATCAGGGCCCGTGCGACGGGCTTCCACGGGTCGATGTAGAAGTCGCCCGCAGCACAGTAAATGCCGCGGTCGGTGAATGTCAGGGCCAATGGTTTCATGCCATTAAGTTAGCGTGGACAGGCCGGTTTTCTAGGGGTGTTTTTGCGCAAGACGGCGGGGCGCAGGGATCACGCTGCGGGCGTTGTCACCGATCGAAATGTCTTGGCTATGCCGTCAAACACGCTGGCGCGCATCTGTGGCGTTTCCATCAAGACTTCATGTTCGCCGTTTTCGACCATCACAAGCGTGCCATTTTCCCAGCCTGCCATACGGTCTTCAATGCGCTGGACGTGAACGATACGTTCGTTTGTGCCAAGGAATGTGGCGCAAGTCAGGTTCGGTGCAGGCAATTTTGCAAGGTCCTGGGTTTCGAACAACGCTTTGCGCAGCCATGCGAAACTTGGGCCCCCCAATGCCAGACCGGGATGGGCTGTAAGCTGGTCTTGCAGGCGCGTGTAGGTGTCGGGATCTGTGGTCAGCTTGTTGTCTTCGAAGGGCGCGATATGCACGTAGGGTTCGGGAAAGGTGGTCGGTGCGATCCTGTGATCCTGCCCCATAACAGGCATAGAATGCCCCAAAGCCCAAGCGAGCGGGCGCAAAAAGGGTGATATGCGGATGCCCCACATGGGGGCCGTAAACGCACAGGCCGCCACGTCCAAGCCGTTGTAAAGGGCGCGCAAACCGATGCAGCCACCCATGGAATGGCCCACCATGAAATAGGGCTTGGGCAAATCAAGCTGGTCCAATGCGTCCATGATGGCCGCCACGTCTTTTTGGTAATCTTCAAAATCACCAACGTGACCAATGCGCGGATCATCCAGCATGCGGTCGGCCAAGCCTTGGCCGCGCCAGTCGATGGCCACCGTTGCATAGCCGCGGGCCGCGAATTCGCACGCTGCGGGGCCGTATTTTTCCACGTATTCGGTGCGGCCGGGAAACACCAGAATGGTGCCTTTGTTGGTCCCTTCGCGGTTCCATGCCCCGAAGCGCAGGCGCAAACCGTCTTCGGTGTGCACCCAAAACGCAGCTCCGCTTGGGGGACCTGCACAAACGTCAGTGAACAGGGGGGCAATGGAAAGGGACATATAGTTTATGCCAAAGAAGAGGCCAAAGACATCGCCATGCCCATGTCGCCGTCGACCTTCAGCTTGCCTGTCATGAAGGCGCTTGTCGGGTTTGTGTCGCCGGACATGATGCCTTGGAAGGTTTCGACGTCTGCCGTCATGGTCACGTCGGCGTCGTCATCACCGGCACGCGCCCCGTTCGAATCGATAATGACCGATCCTTCGCCTTCGATCTCGAATTTTGCTGTGCCGGAAAAACCGTCACCACCAAGTTTTTCGTTCAATGCTTCAACAGCTTGGGAGACTACGTCGCTCATTTTTAATGCCCTTTTGGCCTGATTGTGATGTGCGGCGGCAAAGGATCACTGGAATTGTCTAAGCCGCCTGTTACATTGATAGTATGGGCATCATTACACGCAATCTCAAACCTATCGTTGCGGCAACCGCAATTGTAGTCAGTTTTTCCTTACCCCTTAGCGCGGAAGGGACTGTTCCCGATCTGTTGGACCAGCTGAAAACAGCTGACGCCACGCAGGCCAAACAGGTGGAACGCGCCCTTGAGCTGGCATGGTCCAAATCGGGCTCTACTGCACTTGACTTGCTGTTGCGCCGCGGCCGTGATGCGATGGAATCACAAGACTACACCGCCGCGATTGAGCACTTTACTGCACTTGTGGACCACGCCCCGGAGTTTGCCGAAGGCTACCATGGGCGGGCGACCGCCTATTTCCAGTCCGGCAAATACGGTCCCGCGATTGTCGATCTGCAAAAGGCTTTGCAGTTCAACCCCGACAACTACAACGCGATCTTCGGGTTGGGCGTTATTTTCAGCGAATTTGACGATCTGTACCGGGCCGAACAAGCCTTTCAGGCTGTTTTGGACTTGCATCCCAATCATCAAAACGCCACCGATGCGCTAAAGCGTCTGGAGCGTGAAGGCATTGGGCGTACGCTTTAACGCCCACCGCATGGGATGAAGTCGAAGGGGATGAACTTGTGACCACCCAAGGGCGTGTTGTGGCCGTGCTCGGCCCCACCAACACTGGCAAAACCACATATGCAATCGAACGCATGCTTGCACATCGCACTGGTGTGATCGGTCTGCCGTTGCGTTTGCTGGCGCGCGAAGTCTATGACCGCATCGTGGCGTTGCGGGGACCGTCTGTTGTGGCGTTGGTGACCGGCGAAGAACGCATTGTGCCGCCGCGCACCCAATATTGGGTCTGCACCGTTGAGGCGATGCCGGACGGAATGGGCGCCGATTTTCTAGCCATCGACGAAATTCAACTTTGTGCTGATCCGGAACGCGGGCACGTCTTCACTGACCGGTTGCTGCGTGCCAGAGGCCAGCACGAGACGCTGTTTTTGGGTTCTGACACGATGCGCGGCGCAATTGCGGACCTTGTGCCGCACGCACAATTCCTGCGCCGCGACAGAATGAGCGAACTGACCTATACTGGTCAGAAAAAGATAAGCCGAATGAAGCCAAGGTCTGCGATCGTAGGATTTTCGGTTGAAAATGTGTACGCTATTGCCGAATTGATCCGTCGTCAGAAAGGCGGTGCAGCGGTTGTTATGGGGGCCCTCAGCCCCCGTACCCGCAACGCGCAGGTCGATATGTATCAAAACGGCGAAGTGGACTATCTGGTGGCCACAGACGCCATCGGGATGGGCCTTAATCTGGACGTGGACCACATCGCATTTTCTGCCACGACCAAATTTGACGGTCGCCGCATGCGCCCCTTGGCTCCGAACGAGCTTGCGCAAATTGCGGGCCGCGCCGGGCGCGGAATGAAAAACGGCACATTTGGTGTGACGGGGGATGCGCGGCCTTTGGACGACGGCATGGCGCAAGCGATCATGGACCACCGCTTTACGCCACAATCCAAATTGAACTACCGCAATCATGCACTGAAATTCGGATCTATTGATCATTTGATCCGGTCACTGGAAGCGCCAGCCGATCATGAACGGCTGGTCAAAGCACGCGAAGCGGATGATTTAAAAACGCTAAAAACCCTTTCCGAGATTACCGAAGTCGCAGCGCGTGCGTCTGACGGGACATCTATCAAACTGCTGTGGGATGTCTGCCGTATCCCTGATTTTCGGGGCATCAGCCACGGTGAACATAGCGATTTGGCGGCAACCATCTTCAACTACCTCCACCAAAGCGGCACGTTGCCCAATGACTGGTTGGCGCGTCAGATCAAACGCATCGACCGCAGCGACGGGGACATTGATGCGCTTAGCAAAAGATTGGCGTTTATCCGCACGTGGACTTATGTCGCACAGCGAAAAGGGTGGACGGACGACGAAAGCCATTGGCGTGGCGAGACACGTGTCGTAGAAGACAGACTGTCGGACGCGCTGCACGAGCGTTTGACCCAAAGATTTGTAGACCGGCGCACATCCGTGCTTTTGCGCCGGTTGGGACAGAAGGAAGCCATAGTGGCAGACGTAAACGACGCTGGTGAAGTGACCATTGAGGGCGAATTTGTAGGCAAGCTGGACGGGTTCCGCTTTAGCCAGGACAAAGGCGCAGGGGCGGCTGAGGCCAAAACGATCAAAACGGCATCGCTGCAAGCGTTGGCACCGCATTTCCATCTGCGGGCGGATCGTTTCTACAATGCCCCCGATACCGAAATTGATTTCACCGAACAAGGTGGCCTCATGTGGGGCAAAGATGCTGTGGGCAAGCTTGTGGCTGGCGCCGATGCGATGAAGCCTCAGGTCGAGGTGTTTGTCGACGAGGTGGCAGGCCCTGATGTGACCCAGAAGGTTCAACGCCGTTTGCAGCATTTCATCGACCGCAAGGTTGCTGCCCTGTTTGAACCGCTTTTGAACCTAAGCCGTGACGAAGAATTGACGGGGCTGGCCCGTGGTTTCGCCTTTCAGATGGTCGAGGGTCTGGGCGTTCTGCCCCGTGCGACTGTGGCCGATGACGTAAAGGCACTGGATCAAGACGCCCGTGGTGCGCTGCGCAAGCACGGCATTCGCTTTGGCCAATTCACCATTTTTATGCCCTTGTTGCTGAAACCCGCACCGACACGCCTGCGTCTGGTGCTGTGGTCTTTGCACAAAGGGTTGGACATCTTCCCGGAATCGCCCCCACCCGGATTGGTGACAATCCCGGTTGAAGCGGACGCTGCCGCAGGGTCCGATACCATGTCGGGATACCGCAATGCGGGCACGCGTGCCATTCGCATCGATATGCTGGAACGTCTGGCGGACATGCTGCGGTCAGAGGATTCGCGCGGCGGCTTTGAAGCCAAAGCAGACATGTTGTCGATCACGGGCATGACGCTGGAACAGTTTTCCGACCTTATGGCCGGATTGGGATACAAGGCGGAAAAAGGCGAACGCGAAAAGGTCAAAGCCGTGGACGCCGCCATTGCCGCACCTGTGACACCGGCCGAAGCAGACGCGCAAACGCCCGATCCTGCGCCTGTGGGTCAGATTGCCGATGAGGGTACAGCCCCCATCGCGGCGGAACCTGCCGCAGATCCGGAAGTGTCTGCCGCGATCCCCGATGTCGCCGCTGCCGAGGCCGAAATTGGCACCCCTGCAGACGCCGGTGCCGCCCCGGAGATGGAAGTGTTCTACACCTTCACATGGGGCCGCCAGCCCGCGCGTGGCGGCAACCGTCCGCAGCAACGTCAAGGCGACAAGCCCCAAGGCAAAGGCCGTGGCAAACCGCAAGGCAAGGGTGGCCCACGTGGTAAGGGCAAGCCGGGTGGCAAAGCGCAGCAATCCTTCTCGGCACGTCCGCCCAAGAAGGAAAAAGCCATCGACCCCGATAACCCGTTTGCAGCGGCCTTGATGGGCCTCAAAAACGACAAGTGATGGATCAAGCGCGCGAAAAGTTACGGCTGGACAAATGGCTGTGGTTCGCGCGCTTTTTCAAAACCCGCTCATTGGCGGCCAACAAGGTCGGGGCGGGGGACATTCGTGTCAACGCCGAACCCGTCACCAAACGCGCCACGACCATATCGCCGGGGGATGTTTTGACCTTTGTGATTGGCAAAAACGTAAAGGTGATCCAGATCGACGCCTTGGGCACACGGCGTGGTCCGGCCACCGAAGCGCAAGATCTGTATACCGACCTGTCCCCGCCACCGCCCAAGCCCGAGGACAAACCACCCGAAAATCCGGGCTATGAGGGAAAAGGTCGCCCAACAAAACGTGATCGCCGTAAAGCGGACCTTTTGAAATCTCAGACCTTTGACCGTCTTGAATGATTGCGCCATTTCATTTAGCGACTGTCTAACATTTGATACATGAGTGAGCCTTCATGACCTATATCGTCAACGACAGCTGCATTGCCTGCAAATACACCGACTGCGTCGAAGTCTGTCCTGTGGACTGCTTCTATGAGGGCGAAAACATGTTGGTCATTCATCCCGATGAATGCATCGACTGCGGTGTGTGTGAACCCGAGTGCCCGGCAGATGCGATCCGTCCCGACACAGAGCCTGACATGGAAAAATGGGTTGAGTTTAATCGCAAGTACTCCGAGATGTGGCCGGTCATCATCACCAAGAAAGACCCGTTGCCAGACGCCGAAGAGCGTGACGGCGAACAAGGCAAGCTTGAGAAGTACTTTTCGGAAACACCTGGTGAGGGTGGATAAGCGAATCACCTGAAGGTTGCGGTGGTGGCGGGCAAAACAGCCAATAACGCGCTGAAAATGATCCGATTTTTCTAAATTTTGCGGAAGTTAACCTCAGGTCAGCTTTCGTTAGGGTCATTTTTGTGGTATGGTCTATGCTGTAACCAAAGAACGGAATTGGCCTTTGCGTGATCTAAAAGCTGGATCACCTATCAACATCACCTGAAATCCCGCGCGTCATGCCGAAACCCAAGCGTTTCGGGTACATGCGGTTTTGACTGTTTTGACAGGCCATATGTCCCAAGAGGAAAATGAATGACCAAATCGAAGAAGCTCGACTTTCGCCCAAATGAATTTGTGGTTTATCCGGCACATGGCGTTGGCCAGATCGTGTCTGTAGAAGAGCAGGAAGTCGCAGGGTTTTCGCTGGAAATGTTTGTGATTTCTTTTGAAAAAGACAAGATGACCCTGCGTGTCCCGACAAACAAGGCCACTGAAATTGGCATGCGCGCCCTCAGCTCGCCTGACGTGATTGCCCATGCCATGAAGACGCTGAAAGGCAAAGCCAAAGTCAAACGCGCCATGTGGTCACGTCGTGCGCAAGAATACGAACAAAAAATCAACTCCGGTGATCTGATTGCCATCGCTGAAGTGGTCCGTGATTTGCACCGCACCGATGACCAGCGTGAACAAAGCTATTCGGAACGTCAGCTGTACGAAGCAGCCCTTGAACGTCTGACACGCGAAGTGTCCGCTGTGGCCGGTGGCGACGAACTGGCAGCCGCCAAACAAATCGGTGATGTCTTGCAAAGCCGTATTGCGGCCTAAGCGTCAGCGGATTGCAAATTCTAATATCGACACAACCCATGCTTGGCTTTCAAGCGTGGGTTTTTTCATGTCTTGCCTTTGGGTTACAGGCTGGTGAAGGCAGACACCATAGCGCCTAAAATCACCAATTCCGTGATGATCTGCGTGGCCCCGACGATGTCGCCGGTCTGCCCGCCGATCTTCGCCCGCGCCACGCGGATAACACCATAGCTGGCGAGGCCGGCCATCAGCGCCGCCACAAATCCCACCCATCCTGTGAGGATAACTGAGATGCATCCGCCCAAAACCACCGACAGCATTGCCGCAAAAACGACAGGTTGGCCAACACTGTGTGACAATCCTGTGCGCCGTGCGTGGGGCAGGGCGGCCATGACCACGGGCATCATCGCGCGTGACAGGCTCATGGCCGCGATCACGGCCACCGGGGCCGTCACAAGCAGGGGGGCGATCATCACAGCCCGTGCGCCGGAGCTGAACACCAAAGCTAAAACGCCGTATGTGCCGATGTGGCTGTCTTTCATAATCTCCAGACGTCGCTCGGGGGTGTAACCGCCCCACAATCCGTCAAAGCTGTCAGCCAACCCGTCCTCGTGCATGGCACCGGTCATCACCATGGCAGCGCCAAGGCCCGCGATCGCGGCAACCAGTGGCAAGCCTGTCAACCACAGTGCGGCCAAGGCGATTGCCACTCCAAAGAACCCAAGAACCACCCCCCAGACAGGATAGGCCCAAACTGTGCGTGCCTGGTAGCGGAACACTTCGTCCGGGGCATGTGGCAAGGGAAGGCGCGTCAAAAGCGCACCAGCAGCGATGGCTTGCCAGAACACAGATCGTGAAGGGTCGCTTTTTTGCATATCTGCGCCTTTTTCAACTGTTGCAGGGGCTGTGGCTTTGGGTAAACAGGCGCAAAGCCTCTGGCAAGCGATAGGATCTAGAATGACTGCGATATTCAAGACATTGACGGATGTGCGCAATGTAATGGTGGCACTGCCGGGGGCGCATGCGGATGCGATCACGGGGGCCGAAGCGCGCAACGGACAGTTGACAAAACCCCCCGGCGCTTTGGGCCGGCTTGAGGATTTGGCGATCTGGTATGCCGGATGGCGGGGCACGGACCGGCCCGTCATCACGTCTCCACAGATCATTGTTTTTGCGGGCAACCACGGGGTCGCGGCGCGGGGGGTTTCTGCCTTTCCGCCTGAAGTGACGGAACAGATGGTGTTGAACTTTCAACATGGCGGGGCCGCTATCAACCAGTTGGCCAAGACGTTTGGTGCGAAGATGGATGTGCATGCGTTGTCGCTGGACACACCTACGGAGGATTTCACCCAAGGGCCTGCAATGTCCGAACACGCGCTATGCGCTGCCCTTCAAACGGGTTGGGACGCGGTTGATGTGGATGCAGACCTGTTGGTGACAGGCGAAATGGGCATCGGCAACACAACATCTGCCGCGGCTTTGGGGCACGCATTGTTCGGGGGGGATGCGTCCGATTGGACGGGCGCAGGCACGGGCGTGGCCGGTGCGGCACTTGATGCAAAAACCAAAGTTGTGGCCGACGGCGTGGCCCTGCACAGTGCGGCGGGCGACGGTTTGGCGCTGCTGGGGGCCTTGGGCGGGCGCGAACTGGCGGCTATGGCGGGGGCGATTTTACGGGCGCGTACATTGCGCATTCCTGTGATCCTTGACGGCTTCATTTGCACGGCTGCGGCCGCCTGCCTTGAAAAGGCACATCCGGGCGCATTGGATCATACAGTCGCAGGGCACCAAAGCGACGAACAGGCCCACGCACGCATGTTGCAGGCTTTGGGCAAGGCACCTTTGTTGCAGCTTGGGCTGCGATTGGGCGAGGCGTCTGGTGGGGCACTTGCGATTGGCGTCTTGCAAGGGGCTGTGGCCTGCCATAGCGGAATGGCCACCTTTGCAGAGGCAGGCGTGTCGGACGCATAGCAGGAGGCCTGCGGTTTTTTGGTAAGGTGCGCCTTGGCGCACCCGACCGTGGCCGTCAGGCTTTTTTGCGCTCGTCTGTCTGGGCCAGAAACGCCGTCTCCAAATCCTTTTGCAGCTCTTTTGCGCGGGCCACATACGCTTCATTGTCAGCCGCTGACACACCGGGCTTCCAAAGGGCCGCAAGCTCTTTCACAGCTTCGCGGTCATGGTGATAGAACACCTTTTCAGCTTCTGCCGCTTCAAATTCGCTGAGGCCAATGTTTTCCAGAACATACCGGCCCGCCCGCAAAGAGCTGTCGAACATTTCGCGCACAATGTCGTTGGCACCTGCCTGATACAGGCGGTAGGTGTGGCTGCGGTCATAGGCGCGGGCCACGATGTGCAGATCAGGTCTGATCTTACGCGCCACTTCCACCAAACGAATGGCGGCGGCCTTGTCGTCCAAAGCAACAACCAGCACCCGCGCCTGATCCAAACCGGCGGCATGTAGGATGTCAGGGCGTGTCGGGTCGCCCAAAAAGCCTTTGAACCCGAAGCGGCGCATCAGCTGGATGGTTTCCATATTATGGTCCAGAACTACGGTTTTGAAACCGGATGCCTGAACCAGCCGGTTCACAATCTGTCCGAACCGCCCGATCCCCGCGATGATTACAGGGCCTTCTTCGTCGATCTCGTCAGCTTCGTGATCGGTGGCAGTGTCCTTCATAGACCGGCTGATCATCTCGTACAAAATGAACAAAAGTGGCGTAATCAACATCGACAAAGCAATGACCAGCAACAACGTATCAGCCACACCCGGTGAAATCACGGATTGCGATGCTGAAAACCCAACAAGGACAAATCCGAATTCCCCCGCTTGTGCCAAACTAAGCGCAAACAACCAATGATCGCGGCCTTTCAGTTTAAAGGCGCGGCCCAGCACCCATAAAATCAGGCCTTTCAGCAATATCACCAACAATGCCATGCTTATGATGGCAGGTGCGTTGGAAAAGAGCAGCGCAAAGTTGATGCCTGCCCCCACGGTGATAAAAAACAACCCCAACAACAGACCTTTGAAGGGGTTAAGGTCGGATTCCAGTTCGTGTCTGAATTCGCTGGATGCCAGAACGACACCCGCAATGAACGCACCCAAAGCCGGAGACAGGCCCACAAGCGTCATCAGGAATGAAATACCAACCACAATAAGCAGGGCCAATGCCGTGTACATCTCGCGCAGATGGGCCGCGTGAATAAAGCGGAACACGGGCCGCGTCAGAAACACCCCCACAAAGATCACAGCCGCCACAGCGCCTATCGTGACAGCGGTCACGCCCCAAGCTGGCAGACCTTCCACAAGGCTCATGGCGGCGGCATGGTGGCCACCACCGTGATCTTCAACGGCAAGGCGGTGAATAGATCCGTCCGGGCTAACCTGCGCCGGCACAGTCACAGCCAAAAGCGGTAAAAACGCAAGGATCGGGATGACCGCGATGTCTTGGGTCAACAGCACGGAAAACACCGACCGCCCACCGTTGGTTTGCATCAGACCCTTTTCGGACAGGGTTTGCAGGACAATCGCGGTCGAACTTAAAGACAGGGACAACGCAATGGCAAGCGCGGTGCCCCAGGGTTGGCCATACGCCATGGCGACACCCATCAAAGCCGCTGTGCTAAGGACCACTTGCATGCCCCCAAGCCCGAGTAGCCGGTGCCGCATGTCCCAGAGCGCGCGTGGTTCCAGCTCCAACCCGATCAGGAACAACATCATCACGACGCCAAACTCTGCAAAATGTTGCAGATCTTTGGTTTCAGCACCCACCAAGCCCAACACAGGTCCGATGACGATTCCTGCGGCCAGATATCCCAGCACAGACCCAAGCCCCAAACGGGCGGCGATGGGTACGGCTATGACAGCGGCGGCAAGATAGATCGAGGCTTGGTAAAAGAACCCTTCCATGGGGTTTCCTTATATTGCGGGCGTCACCCTGTTGGCAGCGGCCCATCCCGTTTCAACTGGTCCATCACAATTTGGCTCTGCACCCGTGCCACAGCAGGGTGGGGTAGCAAAACGTCATGGATCAAGGTGTTCAGCGCGGCCAGATCGGCACAGTAGACCCTTAGAAGATAATCCGCATCGCCGGTCATTGTCCATGCGCTGGTGATCTCTGGACGCAGATCAACCATCCGCGCAAAGCTGGTTGAATTGTCAGGACCATGCGTGGCCAAATGCACCTGTACAAAGCCTTGCACACTTAAACCCATCCGCGTCGCATCGACCTTTGCAGTATAGCCTTGAATGAACCCTTCCGTCTCTAGTCGTTGCCGTCTGCGGCTGATTTGGCTGGCCGATAAATGCAGCATTTCGCTGAGCTGGCCTGCGCTTGAGTGTGCGTCGTTTTGCAGTGCTGCCAGTAGGGCGCGGTCAGTGGGGTCCAGCATGATGCGTCGCTTTTTTGATTTTTTGGTAATATTTGCACAGTTGGCGCATATTTGTCCATCCATGCGCTGCACTTTGCGCACACTGCGCATCGTTTTAGCCGTATCCTCGCAATCAAACACCGCTGCATTCTTGGAGACGCACACATGGGTCCTTTCCCGCACAGCGCACCGCGCGCCGAAATCACCGCAGAAAACCCTGCAGGCACAGACGGGTTCGAATTTGTCGAATTTGCCCACCCCGAACCACAAGAATTGCGCGATCTGTTCTCGCGCATGGGGTACGAACATGTGGCCAACCACAAAACCAAAGCCATCGAGCTTTGGCAGCAGGGCGACATTACGTATGTTTTGAATGCGGAAAAAGACAGTTTTGCGGATGGGTTCATCGCGGATCACGGCCCATGCGCCCCGTCGATGGGATGGCGGGTGCGGGATGCCCAACACGCTTTTGATCATGCGGTGTCCAAAGGGGCCACGCCCTACACAGGCCACGGCAAAGTGTTGGATGTGCCGGCCATCGAAGGCATTGGCGGGTCTTTGATCTATTTTGTGGACCAATATTTCGACACGTCGCCTTACAACGACGAATACGACTGGATCGCACAGTCAAAGCCGCAAGGCGTCGGGTTTTTCTATCTCGATCACCTCACGCATAACGTCCACAAAGGGAACATGGACACATGGTTCCATTTTTACGGCGATCTGTTTGGCTTCAAGGAAATCCGCTTTTTTGACATCGAAGGCAAATTTACCGGGTTGCTCAGTCGTGCGCTGACATCGCCCTGTGGTCGCATTCGTATTCCCATCAATGAGGACCGTGGCGAGACGGGGCAAATCGTGGCCTATCTGAAAAAATACAAAGGCGAAGGCATCCAGCACATCGCAGTGGGATCGGATAACATTTACAACAGCACGGACATCATCGCCGAAAACGGGCTGAAGTTTATGCCGGGCCCCCCCGATGCCTATTATGACCTGAGCAAATCGCGTGTTGTGGGCCATGACGAACCGTTAGACCGGATGAAAACCCATGGAATTTTGATTGACGGCGAAGGGGTCGTGGACGGCGGCGAGACAAAAATCCTGCTGCAAATCTTCTCGAAAACCGTGATTGGCCCGATCTTTTTCGAATTCATCCAGCGCAAAGGCGACGATGGCTTTGGGGAAGGGAACTTCAAAGCTTTGTTTGAAAGCATCGAACAAGAACAGATCGACAATGGTGAGATCAACGCAGAGGTTGCAGCGGGATAAGACCGGCCGCCAATCAAAAACAAAAAAGGCGCAGTGTGATCTGCGCCTTTTTTGTGGAGGTTAGGTTATGATCCTAACCTTTGGGCATTTTCAGAACCAAATTGCGGCTGCCTTTTTGATAGCGCAGTTCGGCATCCCCGATAGCGGTGACACGCCCCCCGTCGATGCGGTCGCCAACTTTAACCGGTTTCATACGGCCATTGGCCAAACGTACCAGCGCCCGGCGGCTGGACGGTTTGCCAGACACACCGATCAGATTGACGCGACCCAAATTGATTGCGTTGCGCACGGTGGCTTCCTTGGCCACGCTGGCCGCTGTGGGGATTTTTGGCGTCACGGTGCGTGGCGCGACGGCAGCCACACGCGTTGTTTCGGCCGCAGGCGCGTCCGCTTGTTTCTGGCGGGCACGGGCAACAATTCTGGCAAAGTTACGAGGCCGCGTGTCGGGGCGCGCAGAGGCGGCTGTTGCCAGTTTGGTCGCGGTCGCCAGCGGATTTTCGATCACCTCCGGCGCGTCTTCAATTTCCTGTTCCTCGGTGGTCCGCTGCACGCCGGGGCGCAAACGCGGACGCAATCCGCCCAGCTCCGACAGGGTTACACCGCCCAAATTGGAACGTTCGGTGTTTTCAACCAGATCAGAGGGGCGTGATTTGGGGCGAAACCCTGCCAATGCTGCCGTTGCAACGTCAATTTCTGGTGCCGCTTCGGGTGCGGCAGGTCTGGTTGGCGGCACAACGGGAGGGCGTCCAAGATAAACAGTGACATTGTCCGGGGTCACAGCCCCCTCGGGTGTCGGGATAACCCATCCGCGATCGTCTAACGTGTATGCGGTGCCTGCTGCTGCGGGCGCGGGAACGGCTGCTAAGGCCAGATCGGATTGGTAAGAGGCCGCATCCGGCAACGCCACAGCGTCTTGCGCAGGGCTTAAGGGATCAATGCCGGTGACATACAGGTCATCCAAAGACACCAGACTTGCAGGTTCAGGGGTCGAGGGTGCGACGGGCCAAATGCCGGTGACTGCGTAGCGCGCTTCTTGTTCGGCAAGGCTTAGGTCAGGTTGGTCCAGTTCGGGTTCGGGCAAAGGGTCTTGCAAGGCATCCAGCACAGCCGCATCTTCAGGGCTAAGCGTGGGGTCCAGCGATGCCACAACTGTGGTTGCGTCTTCTGTGGTGGCGTCTTGTGGTATGATTTCGGCAGGTGCGGCCAAAGTTGGGGTTTGTGTGTCTTTGCCAAAGAACCGGGCCAGGCCGTCATCCATAAACACTGTGGCCCAGGCTGCGACACCTGCCAGAAACACCAGCAATGTGGCCGTCAGAATCAATCCCAAAAACCGTGGCTTTCCACCCACGACAATCGGGTCGGATTTTCGGGCACCGAAAACGGTTAGGCGCTGTGCTTCGGATGTCGGCGCGGTCGCTATGGCAGCTGCAACGGGTGCAGCTTTTGCGACCGGTGGTGCGGTTTTTGCAGGTTTGCGTCTGCTTAAAAACCGCATGGCCTGCTTGGCTGTAGACGCAGCAGCGGTGGAAGCGGCACCGCCAGCGCTGGCGGTTGCAGATGTGTCGTCTTCAATCGGGATGGTCGCTGCGACGACATCGACTTTGGGTTTTTGCGGCGCTTTTGACTGGGGGGCGGCGTCGGGAACCGGCTTTGCGACTTGCGCTTTTGTCGCGGGCACGTCGTCGCGCGCAACGCCCGCAAGTGATGGGGCGCCACTGGATGGGGCGCGTCGGCTGGCAAACCCAACGGCAAGCGGCGCGTTTTGCGGGTTTTTGTCGGCATTTGATGCGGGACTATCATCATCCAAAGCAGCGGATGTGGCGGTTTGGGGCGTTTCGGCACCGGATGCCGCCGCAATGTCATCGGGTCGTTTGGTCAGCAGCTCACCATCGTCCACCGGGGGTTGCTGTGAAACAGAGGCAGATACATCAACATCCGGCTTCGTGGGCGCAGGCTGGATGTCTTCTTCCACGGTTTCTACGACCGCTGGTGCCGGAGCAATGTAAGGCCCTGTAATGATGACCAGATCATCGTAGCGATTGATGTCTTGTGCATCTCCCGTCGGCCCAAAAAAAGGCTCACCGACAAAAGCGGTGGCGTCGGGTTGTGCGACGGCGCTGACGGGATTGAATTTATGTTCGGTTGCAAAAGCATGCGCTTCGGCCAGTGTTTCCTTGGCGACGGCTGCGACAAAAATCTGATGCTTTGTGGTGCTGACGTCGTATGCCAGGTCTTCCACAGCGTAGGGTGTGGCGCCATCAAGTGCGGCGCGGGCCGTGTCATCCGCACTGCTATTGGCACTGTGATCCAATGCTAGAAACTTGATCTGATCGTCGGGGATGATCAGTTTGCACGCCACATTGCCCGGTGCGATATCTTCGGCCTGTGCGCGTAAATCCTCCAATGCGCCTGTCAGATCGGCGGTATCGAAGGCCACGTCGCCCACAGTTTGCCAGCCGTCATTGGCCCGATAAGCCAGACGGATGCCGTCATAAGACAATGAGAGCGCGAATTTGGGCGTCATGAGTGTTGCTGTTAAGCCTGTTCTAACCAAGGTTGGCGCGTGTGCGTCAGTCCTAAGATAGAGCAACGCGCCGCTCAAGAAAAGAGCGGCGCGTTAATGTGTTTTTCAAGTGCACCATGATGTGCTGATCGGCGTGGACGATCAGCTGCTGGCTTTGCTCAGCGCCTGATCCAGATCCGCGATCAGGTCATTGGCATCTTCGGTGCCGATGGAAATCCGCACGACCTCGGGGGCGGCCCCGGCCGCGCGTTGCTGATCGACTGTCAGCTGACGGTGCGTTGTGGACGCCGAATGGATGATCAAAGACCGCGTGTCGCCCAAGTTGGCAACGTGGCTGAAAATTTCCAGCGCATTGACCAGTTTCACGCATGCATCATAGCCGCCTTTGACCGCCACGGTGAACAAACCACCCGCCCCCTTGGGGCAGATCTTCTTCACACGGTCATGGTAAGGCGATGACTTCAGGCCAGCGTAGGTGACGTAATCGACACGCGGGTCTTTTTCGAGCCATGCTGCGACTTTTTCGGCGTTCTCGACATGACGTTCCATGCGCAAGGACAGGGTTTCGGTGCCCATCAGCGTGTAGTGCGCGGCTTGGGGGTTCATGGTCATGCCCAAATCGCGCAGACCGATGGCGATGCCGTGGAAGGTGAAGGCAAGCGGGCCGAAGGTCTCGTGGAACTTCAGACCGTGGTAGGCAGGTTCCGGTTGGCTCAGCGACGGGAATTTGTCGTTGGCGGACCAGTCAAACTTGCCCGAATCCACAACGCAGCCGCCTGTGACCGTGCCGTTGCCTGTCAGGTATTTGGTGGTGGAATGCACCACAAGCGTCGCACCGTGTTCAATTGGGCGGCACAGGTACGGTGTGGCAGAGGTGTTGTCGACGATCAGCGGAATGCCTGCGTCGTCAGAGATGGCGGAAATCGCATCCAGATCGGTGATGTAGCCGCCCGGGTTGGCGATGGCTTCGCAGAACACCGCGCGTGTGTTGTCGTCGATGGCCGCTTTGACCGCGTCCAGATCGTCGAAATCCACAAAGGTGCATTCCCAGCCGAAGCGTTTGATGGTCTGGCTGAACTGGGTGATCGTGCCGCCGTAAAGGCGCGACGAAGCCACGATGTTCAGGCCCGGCCCCATCAGGGGGAACAGCGCCATGATTTGTGCGGCGTGCCCCGAAGAACAACAAACGCCGCCCACGCCACCTTCCAGCGTGGCGATGCGTTCTTGTAGAACAGCCACGGTAGGGTTCGTGAGGCGCGAATAGATGAAGCCCACTTCTTGCAGGTTGAACAAAGCCGCTGCGTGGTCGGCGTCACGGAACACATAAGCCGTTGTTTGGTGGATTGGCGTTTGCCGTGCCCCGGTTGCCGGGTCAGGGCGTGCGCCTGCGTGAATTTGCAACGTGTCGAAGCCATATGTCGGGCCGTCGGTCATCTTGGGTCTCCATTGGATTACATCAGTTGCGCACAGGGGTACGGGAAGGGCCAAGAGGGTACAAGTCCAACGGCCTTGTCGTGGGCGCAGATGGCGTGTTTGTTCTGTTAAGGTAGCTCAAAGCAGAACATCGTTTCGGCTTAACGCATCCAGAAGCCTTCAGACTTGATTTTGTTGCGAATGGCCTGTTCACGGCGCGGCATGTTGTTTTGATCAAACAACGCCCGCACCTTGTGACCCCGCCCCTGATAGACAGTGCGTTTGATCGGATCGTAGGTCTTTAGGACTTTCTTGATCTTGTTGGGGGCGGCGACTGTTTCCAGTGCCTCGATCACCTGATCGCTTTCACGCGCGTAAAGCAGCGGAAACAGACGGTAATGGCATGTGACGGCACCATCCAACAGCCCTTGGGGCAGGGTGTCGCGCCCGCCACCAAGTTTGTGAATAACCAAAGGCAAAACGATTTGATCCAGCCAGGGGGTAAGTTCCTGACAGGCCAGCTCAGGGGGCACATCGTTTTTGACGCTCAGCGCATATTCCAAGAAAACGGCGCCGAATGCGTGGGGGCAGGTGTAAAAGAAAAAGCCTGCGTTGAAGTACAAATAGCGCTTCCAGTATTCATCCGGTTCTGACAGATCGAGGCTGCTTTCAAAATCAAGATCGAAGCGGTCGTATAGCGCCTTCCAGATGCCGCTGTATCCCGGGCCATAAAGGGGCGGATGGGGCCATGTGCCTTCGCGGCGCAAGGACGCAGTGGGGCGTGAAAAGTCAAACGGCACTTTTGTCAGATCACCCGTCACAAGAGTGTCCGTGTCAAAAAACACAAACGGCTCACCTTTTGGCAAGGCCTGCAACATCTCGATCTTGTTGCCATAGGGATAGTCGGCACCGAAGTGCTGCGACTGAAACGGCACGATGTCTGCGCCCAAGGCTTCCAAAGCTTCGCGCACAGGGCCTTTCATTGTGGGATCGTTGGGCCACAATGGTCCCGCTTGCGGTTCTACCACCAACAAACGGCCTTTGAAATCCGGGCAATGGTGGCGCAGAGATGCCGCAAACAGCACGGCTTCATAGCCAAGGCGCCCGGATTGCCCGACGACCACCACGTTGAAATTCTGTTGTTTGCCAGGTTTTCGTGCCATGCTGCCCTAAGCCTCTTTTTTGTGGAAGAGTATAGGGTGGAATGATCCGCGAAAAAAGCGATTTAGCGGTAAGATTTGAATGAGGGCGATATGCAGGGTTTGAAAGTAGCGGTTGTGGCATTTTGGATGGGGGCTGCCGCCGCAGCGCAGGCCCAAAGCACTTTGGTGGCGGAAGATCAGACACCGACCGGCAAATTCACCACGGCCACGGAAGTTAAGCCAATCCTGAACGCCACGCGGGGCAACTGGATTGCTGTGCGCGAATGGGACGGGCAGGATCTGGTCTATGTCACCCATCTTTGGGCATGGCGCTGCGGGCTTGCGCAGATTGAAGTGTCCGTCAACGACGCGGGCTTTGCGGTTTGGCCCATGCCTGCATGTCACTCTGGCACAGCGCAACCCAACAGCGTGACAGACAGCGACGGATTGCCTTATGCCGTCTTTGCCTTGCAGTCCGTTGCAAACCTGTCTGTCCGTGTGACCTATGATGATTTGACCGTGGACGAGGCGAGGTTTGAGCGAGGCGCCATCTTAATCCCCTAAAGCTCGTCTTTGCCGCGTTTGAACCGCGCAAACAGTTTTTCGGCCCATGTCAGCACCAAAAATACGCCGCAGCCCCAGATCAACAGCTCAAAGGGGGCGAACACCGTGCCGCGCAACCATCCTGCCAAAAGCCCGCCGCGCGCCGGCAGTTCTGCGAAGCCAAACAGGCCCGGGCGTCCCCAAAGGTCCAAAAACCAGAAGCGCGATACATAAAAAAGCGCAATCGCAAGACATGCAACCACAGACAAAGCCACCAGACGTCGCATCATTGCACCAGCTCCAATGTGTCTGTGTCGATGGCAAAGACCAGCAGGCTGCCGCGACGCGTGATGTGGCCTTCGACAGAAATGAACTGCGCCACCGCGTCATAGGCTGCAGGTGGTAGGGGGGTGTTGTCGGGACCGGTAATCAGCAAAAATTCGCTGTCCAAAACAGGTTGCGAAGACACAAATACCGGCGGTACCCCCCCCAGCAAACACAGGTTTGCACAGGCTTTATGTGCCAATCCACGCCCGGGCCGCATGGAACCCGCCACGCATTTGCCGTCGCAAATCTCTCCGGTCAGTTTCCAACGGCCTTCATCCACGGGTGCGGGCGCACGGCTTGTGCCTTTGGCCGCTTGCATGCCATTTCGACCGCCGCGCAGTTGCAACATGTTCAAGCTGCCCCGTTCCAGCACCACGCCTGACACCTGCGCCATCTGGCCATCAAGGGACACGGCGCGAGCATCGACGCCGGCTTTGCCCCCCGCGGACATCATCAAGGTATCGCCTGCTTTGATGCGGTCGTTGCCTTGCGTTACATGCAACAAGGGATAGGGCGTCAGTTCGACAACGCCTGTGACCGTTTGGCGGCCATAGTCAAAGCGGTAGGCGCCGGGGCCGGGATCGTCTTGAACTGCGCCCATCACAAAGCCCATGGCGGCCATCAGCGTGACCACAAACAACGCGGCACAGAGCAAAAACATCCGTAAGGCTTTCGGGATCGGAAAGTAGCCGACAAAAAACGGTTTGGGTTTCATGTCATAACCTCCGGTTCTGGCGTTGCGGCCAACGGTATAGGATCAACATGCGTGCCCGGTGGGTTGGCATCCGGGTGCACCTGCACCGCCCGGTCTTGCACCCGCACACGGTAGGTGGGCACCATTTCTGTGAAAGGGGCAGGGGATCGGCCCGACAGCACATCGTACTGAAACCCGTGCCAGGGGCAGGTCACAAGGCAGGCAATGATTTTGCCTTCCCCCAAAGGTCCGTTCTGATGGGCGCAGGCATTGGAAATGGCGCTCAGTTTGCCCTCCAGCAAAAACACCGCAACGCGATCACCATCAGGCAACAGTCCGATCCTTGCATAGCCCTCGCGCATCTGCGCCACATCACCGATTGTGACCCATGCGTCGCTGGCCTGTAGGCGCGTTTCAGCGGCGTCCATCCGCCAAGCTGCCAAATGGGTGCCCCCTACGCAGGCCGCACTTGCGATCACGATGAAGGTCAAAAGGTGGTTCTGCTGGTCTTGCAATACCCCCAAGGTCACATGGGCTACGATGGCGACGTAGGCGGCATAAATCAGGTAATGCAGGCGCTTCCACACAGGCGGCGTCAAGAATTTCAGCCAGAAATCATGGCTGGTTGTGGCCAACACCAACAAGCACAACAACGCAAACAGCCCCAACGCTTCGATGGGGAAACCGGCAAGCTGCCCGAAGGACGTGTTGGCCGACAGAACGGCTTCAAATTTCGGGGTCGCAGAGAAGGCAAAATACCAGTTCACGACGTAGCCTGCGTGGGTCAGCGCCACAAAGGTGGTCATAACGCCAAAGTGGCGGCGGTTGTATAAAAGCGGCAAAAACCGGCGATCCAGCCGGGCCATCGGCCCTATGCATAAAATGACCGTCAGCATGATGAAGGCACAGGCCCCAAAGGCGCGGGCGTTGTGGATTTGCGGTGTGATGGCGCGGTCGTGGTTCAGGACACCGGGTGTGACGTAAATGAACAGCACCAGAAACGCCGCAACGCCCGCCAGCATCACAGCATTGTAGCGCCATTTGTTTTTGTTCCATTGAACGGGGATATATTTGACGCTCATGGGTTTGATCCTGCGCTTAGTTGGACAGGGGGGGTGTCAACGGGCCAGCTTTGACGGGCGTTTAGGCCAAAGACCAGGATCAAGGCCAACCCTGCGCACATGGCAATTGCGGCCATGCCATGTGCCCGGCGCACGGGGCGATACCGCGCGGCCCAACCGGTGGCGGAGGTCTCGATTTGCCACCAGCGCCACAAGACCAAAGGCCACAGCAACAAGATACCGGGGATCAGCAAGGGGCGGAACACATAAGCGCCTTGCGCGTCCGCGTCGATACGGTCGATGCCGATCGTCAGGAATGCCAAGGCCACAGCCGCGCCAACCCAGCCCCAAACACGTGCCAAAGCCACGATCAGTTCCGCTGTTTCCATATGATCCGTCCCGCGTTGCATATTGCCGTTCCATGCAATGCTAGCAGGGCGATGGCCGTGCGGGTAGAAATTTGTGGTCAGATTTGCGCTTGTGCGGGCCTAGTTTGGCTTATTTTTCATCACATGTGCTTCAAGTGCCGCCAAACCTTCATCCAGACCTTTGCGCCCGAACCCCAACCGAAAGCGATCTGTGGGGGTGGGGCCAAGGTCAGAGCGGTATATTGCGCTGGGCAAAAACAGAACCCCACTGTCTTCGACAAGGGCGCGGCAGAACTCTTGCGCGCCTTCCGGCCCTTTGTATCTGGGAAAGCCCATGCAGGCCCCACCCGGGCGGTGCCAGTCAAACAGATCGGGATGACGTGCAAAGAAGGCGTCCCACTTGGGCAGGTTTTCATCCACGATCTGGCAGTTGCGTTGCAGCAAGGCGGCGCGGTGTGTCAGCGCGATTTGCGCCAGACGTTCGCTTGGACCAGAATTGCAGATCGACAGATAGTGTTTCATCCTTTCCATCTTGGACAGGACATCATGGTCCTGACAGGCGATCCATCCGATGCGCAACCCCGGCAAACCATAGGACTTGGACATCACACCCAAAGACAATCCGCGTTCATAGATGTCGGCGATGAAGGGCAAATGTGTGGCGTCGGACGGTCCCAAGCCGTTGAAAATTTCGTCGTGCAGGATGTAGATGCCGTGGATGCGGCACAGATCAACCAACGCGGTATAGCGGTCCAATGGCAAAATGGCGCCGGTCGGGTTGTGCGGAAAGTTGATTGTGACCAGACGGGTGTTGGGCCGAATGGCGGCTTTGATGCGGTCAATGTCCAAAGACCAGTTGTCGTCGGGGTCCAATGGCACGCCTGTGGCGTCACAAATGGCAAGGGGCAGGGTTTCGTGGCTTTGATAATTTGGTGTGACAACAATGGCGTGGCTGTCTTGGTCAAGGATCACGTTGTTGGCGGCAAAGATGCCTTCGCTGGCCCCGGCAAAACACAAAATGTCATCCGCAGTCTGGCGCTGGTATGTGGTGGCGATGGTTTCACGCAGGTCGGGTGCGCCGTAGGTTTCGGTGTATCCCAGCCACATGCCCTCAAAGGATTCGCGTTCTTGCGGGGTGGCCATCGCCAGTAAATCACGCAAAGACAGGCTTTCGGCATCTGATGCCGTCATATGATAGCGGGCTTTGAATTCCCATTTTGCAAAATGGGTCTCTAGGCGAAAGTCAGGCAATGTGGGCATTATCAGAAGGGCTTTCAGGAAAGGGCAACACTTTATGATTATCTTGGATCGACGCCAAATCGAAGACCTAATCTATTTGCCTGCGGCGGCTACTGCCATCCGTGATGCTTTTTGTTCCACAAGCCGTGGTGAGGTAAATCTGCCCCCGGTCGGGCATATTACATTTCCGCAGGTGTCGGGGGATTGCCACATCAAATACGGTCACATGCAGGGCAAGCCTGACTTTGTGATCAAAATTGCGACGGGTTTTCCACAAAACGCAGAAACAGAAGGCGGCACAGGCAACGGGATGTCTTTGGTTCTGTCTGCCACGACTGGCGCGGTTCAGGCAATTTTGCATGATGAGATGGTAATGACGGACATGCGCACCGGTCTTGCGGGGTCCATCGCCACACAAGCTTTGGCGCGGTCGGACAGTCGCACGGTTCTGATTGTGGGCACTGGTCCACAAGCGATGCGGCAAATCGAAAGTCACGCGGCAGTGATGGGGGACCATTTAAACTTCGAGGTTTGGGGCAGGTCCGCATCCAAAGCCGCGCAGCTGGCAGATAAGCTCGGGGGCCGGTTTGCTGTGCGTTCTGTGTCCGATCTTGAGACGGCGGTGCGCAGTGCCGACGTCATTGTGACGGCCACAGGATCAACGAAGCCATTGTTTCAAAGCGATTGGGTCAGTGCAGGCACTCACATCACCGCTGTTGGGGCAGATGCGCCGGGCAAACAAGAACTGGATGTCAATCTGGTGGCACGTGCTGATCTGCGGGTGGTGGATTTGGCTGCGCAATGCCTGGATCACGGGGAAATGTCCCATGCAGCAGTTCAGGGCCTGATCGCGGGGCAGGACGTTTTGGAGCTTGGGCAGGTATTGTTGCAAGCTGCAACGGGACGCAAAAGCCCGGGTCACATCACCATCGCCGACCTGACAGGGATCGCAGCCCAGGATATTGCAATCGCTGACGTAGTTTTGAAGGCATACCGCGCAAAGGGCGGGCGCGACGTTTAAGGCGACCGGGCATGCTTTCGGCCCGGCCGCTGTCGATTTTATGGAAACTCAATCAACGTGAGAGACGATAGTTTCGGCTGGCTTGCGCACTTTTTTCATTGGCAACAACCAATCGCCGCTTTCGTCACGATACCCCAAGGACAGCAAGACAACAGAGCGCAACCCACGTGCCTTCAAGCCCAGAATATCGTCCACTGCGGCTGGATCGAACCCTTCCATCGGGGTGCTGTCGACTTCTTGTTCCGCGGCAGCGACAAGGGCGACACCCAACGCGATATAGGCTTGGCGGGCGGCATGGGCGTAATTCACCTCGGCGTCACGTGGCACATAATTGTTTTTCAGATTGTCATAGTAGGCGTTCAACATCGGCAAGTCGCCGCGCGCAGCCACGTTCAGATCGGTCACTTCATCGATGCGGTCTGCCGTGTAGGTGTCCCACGCTGCAAAGACCAACAGATGCGATCCTTCCGTGATCTGTGCCTGATCACCAGCCGCCGTTTGGATTTTGGCCAGAACGTCGGGATTGGTGACCACGATGATCTCGAAGGGCTGCGTGCCGCTTGACGTTGGGGCCATCCGGATGGCCTCAAGGATGATGTCCAGCTTTTCTTGTGGGACAGATTTGGCGGGATCCATCTTTTTGGTGGCATAGCGCCAGTTCAATTGCTCGATCAGGGTACTTTTTGTCATAGAAACAGTCCTATTGCTGGCACAGGGTGTGTGCGGTATACATTTTATACTAACGATGTATTCAGAACCGACATGGGTCGCAAGAAGGCACAAAAATGGACCTTGGTCACAAAGAAGGAACCACCATGCTAGACGAACAGGGTTGCCCCGATTGCAAACGTATCAACGAAGTGCTTTCGCGTGTCGGGGACCGTTGGAGTGTTCTGATCATTATTTCGCTGGCCCAATACGGAACGCTGCGCTTCAATGAATTAAAGCGTAATTTGGGCATCTCGCAACGGATGCTCAGCCTGACGCTAAAAGAACTTGAGCGCGATGGCCTGGTCAACCGCACATACCATCCGACCATTCCGCCCAAGGTGGAATACAACCTGACCCCCTTGGGAGAATCGTTTCGCCAACCTGTTGCGGCCCTCGGGCAATGGGCGCTTGGAAATTTGTCGACCATCGACGCGGCCCGCGCAACTTATGATGAAGCGACTGGCCCCTAGGGTCCTGACCCTAGACGATTGTTTGCGGGCATATTAGCCGCATTGCGCCGCACCGCTCGATTTGGAGAGGGTTCGCCGACTAAGCAGAGATAGTCATAGACAGCTGTTCAGTTTGTTTAAGAGATGGTGGGCGACCCTGGAATCGAATTTAGCATGCTTCGCCATGACGTATTTTATCTTATAAAATCAAAATATTAATGTTATTTTTGTCTTGCTGAATGCTCAGATTGTATCGAGAAGTAGTCAAGATGTATCGAAGCCACTACTTCTATTCTTCGCCTCGGTCCGCGAGTGCGCCCACCAAAGGCAAACCCGGGATCGAAGTTTAGAAAGCGTTATGCTGTTCGCTACGCTGCCGTTGAGCTAGCCAGTAAAGTAATCGCCGCCAATCTTCCGAAATCATTGGCTGCTTGTGGGCTTGCACCGGTGATCAAACGGCGGTCAACATGGCATGAATTGTCTGCCTTTTTGTTGATGATTTGTGCGCCCAACGCGTTCAGTTTCTCGCAAACCCACCACGGCATAGGGCCGGGCAGATACCCGATCATTGGGGTTTGTTTGTCCACTGAATCAGGAAAGACCGTCATTTTGTAGCCCGAGTACAAGAAGCCATCTTCATCTTTTGCCGCCAACAGGGCGGCTGGTCCGTGGCAAAGTGCGAGTGTGTACAGGCCCTGATTATGCGCCCAATGCAGAGCTTTGCCTACATCGGCATTATCCGGCAATCCAAGCATGGCACCGTGGCCACCTGGGATGTAGACGGCGGCGTAGGGCGCAACGTCGGTCATGTCGTTGGCAACGAATTCGGCAAGACTACCTGGGTTTGCGAACGCATCCGCATAGTCGCGGTATAGTTTTTGCACATCTGCGTCATCGTTAGGCATTGCCCACATTTCGATTGCGACGGGTGCGCCCGTCGGCGTCACAATGTCAATTTCAAACCCGGCGTTGATGAGGTGCAACATGGGCAGCCCCATTTCGACGGGATGGTTGCCGGTCGAGAATTTCTTGCCGTTCGCCATCGTCATGTTGCGTTCTTGGGTGCAGATCATCAGCACCTTTGATGTGTCGCCTTTGTATCGAGTGTCGTAGTCGCCGCCGTCATAGTTCGTTGTCGAAGATGTCCCCAGCTTGATTGCCAGGGGTGACGGGCTAAATGCGCCATCTGATGTTGGCGTCGGCGAGGCACGGAAAAGTTTGCGAAGAATGCTCATATCAGTTGACCTCTGTGACGATGGTGTCGCGGGATTTGCGCACTTTTCCCATTGGCAGCAACCAATCGCCGCTTTCGTCACGATACCCCAAGGGCAGCAAGACAACAGAGCGTAGGCCTCGTTCTTTCAAGCCCAAAATGTCGTCGACTTGGGCAGGGTCAAACCCTTCCATCGGGGTGCTGTCGACTTCTTGTTCTGCGGCAGCAACGAGGGCCACACCCAATGCGATATAGGCTTGGCGGGCTGCATGGGCGTAGTTCACCTCGGCGTCACGAGGAACATAATTGCTTTTCAGGTTGTCGTAGTAGGCGTGCAACATTGGCAGGTCACCACGCGCTGCAACGTTGAGATCGACAACTTCGTCGATCCGGTTAGACGTGTAGTTATCCCAGGCCGCAAAGACCAAAAGGTGAGAACCCTCTGTAATCTGGCCCTGATCGCCTGCGGCTTTTTGGATTTTTTCCCGCGCGGCCTTATTGGTCACAACGACCACTTCAAAGGGCTGGGTGCCGCTTGATGTAGGGGCCATGCGGATAGCCTCGATGATCGTGTCCAACTTTTCTTGTGGAACAGATTTGCTAGGGTCCATTTTTTTGGTCGCATAGCGCCAATTCAACTGTTCGATAAGGGTGCTTTTGGTCATGGGAACGTTCCTGTTGCTGGCACTCATGGGGTGCGGTATACTTTTGTTACTTACGATGTATTCGGAACCCATGCCAGCTGCAAGAAGGCACAAAAATGAACCTCGGTCACACGAAAGGAACCAACATGCTTGACGCAGAGCGATGCCCTGATTGCAAACGTATCAACGAAGTCCTCTCGCGTGTCGGTGATCGCTGGAGTGTTCTCGTTGTCATATCGCTGGCCGAGTACGGGACGCTTCGTTTTAATGAGTTAAAGCGAAACTTGGGTATCTCACAGCGCATGCTAAGCCTCACCTTGAAGGAGCTTGAGCGCGACGGTCTGGTCAATCGCAGGTACCACCCGACGATTCCGCCAAAAGTCGAATACAACCTAACGCCGTTGGGAGAGTCATTCCGGGAACCCGTTGTCGCATTGGGCCACTGGGCGCTTGGTAATCTGTCGACAATCGACACCGCACGTGCGCATTTTGATGAAGCCTCAGGAAACTAGAAGCCCGTGAGAGCAGGGACGATGCCTGAACACGTGGATCATGCTGGTAACATATTGCAATGATTTTGAAATATCCGAACTTGCCTTGAGATGAGAAGTTTTTGCCCATGCGCAATCGATACATTTGCGTCGGGGCGGGAAAGTTTTTATTGTTAACTTTCAAATACTTAGAAAATGGTGGGCGACCCTGGAATCGAACCAGGCGTGCGTCTCCGCGAGGGAGTTACAGTCCCCTGCCACACCTTGCGGCCTGTCGCCCACTGTCTAACGCGTTGCGTCTGACGTGAGGGCGTGATTACAAGCGACCTAAAGGCCCGTCAAGACGGAAATTGCGCGAAATGCGCATACGTGGCGTGGCATCAATACAAAGGTGCATTTTATGAAAAAACCAAAGTGGGTTGTTGAGAAAGAACAGGGCAAAAAAGCGCAAGCGAACGAGACGGTTTGGCTGTTTGGTTTGCATGCGGTGCGCGATGCTTTGATGAACCCCGCGCGCAAGCGGTTGCGTTTGATTGTGACGCTGAATGCACAAAACAAGCTGGAAGATGCGATTGCGGCATCGGGAATGACTCCCGAGTTGGTCGATCCGCGCAAATTCAACGCGCCGCTTGATCCGGGGTCCGTGCATCAGGGGGCCGCGTTAGAGGTCAAGCCGCTGGATTGGGGGCGTCTGGACGATGTGGCCATCGGGCGAGAAGCGCCGCGTTTGATTTTGTTGGACCGCGTGACCGATCCGCACAATGTAGGTGCGATCTTGCGATCGGCTGAAGTGCTTGGTGCATCCGCCGTGATTGGCACGCGCCACCATTCGGCCCCCGAAACAGGGGCTTTGGCGAAAACGGCCAGTGGCGCGTTGGAACGCCAGCCCTATTTGCGGGTGCGCAATCTGTCGGATGCCATCGTGGCATTGCAGGGCATGGGATATCTGGTGCTGGGTCTGGATGGCGAGGCCGATAAAACCATCGAAGCGGCCGTGGACGGTGTTCAGGACCGCCCCGTTGCGCTTGTTTTGGGGGCTGAAGGGCCAGGATTGCGTCAAAAGACCAAAGAAACATGCGATATGTTGGTGCGGATTGACGCATCTGGTGCATTTGGATCGCTTAACGTCTCAAATGCTGCAGCTTTGGCCCTATATGCGTCTCAGAGCAGGGGCTAGGAGACAGGTATTTGGGCTTTCCAACAAAGATTATGACATGCTGTTATTGCGGCACACGCGCGGCGCTGGTGTTGAAAAACTCCGGGCGGCACGAGTTGATGTGCAGCAGTTGTGGTGCACCCTTGCATGATCTGAAACGCTTGCCAATGGTCAAGATGGGCGACCGTGAATTGGTGCGGCCCAGTGCGGTGCGGTCGCCGAAACCTGTTAAGTCGCACAAACCCGAGAAAAAGCCGCCCAAAAAGAAGAAGTCAAAAAAGCGTAAGGGCTTTTTCAAAGACTTTCTCGAAGAGGCCGTTGATTTTGTTGAGGATATTTTTGATTAGTGCATTTCGCGCTTGAGAATTTCGGCAAAAACCCGCCGAAAATTAGCGCTTTGTTCACACAATCCGTCGAGGGTCTTTTAAGGCGCACAAAACATCATATGTGCAATTTACAGCACGCGGGATTGGAACACCCGCAGGTGCACTACTGTCCCTCGTTCCGCACTTTATGCGCCCCGGGCTTCGGCCTGTGGGCGCTTTTTTCTGCGTGATTTTATGTGTAGAGATTCTTCATGACTTACACTGACTCGTTTTTGAAGACTGTTCTGCAAAGCTCCAAACGCATTGCAATTGTGGGGGTGTCGATGAACCCAGTGCGCCCCAGTTATTTTGTGGCGCGGTATCTTGGGTTGAAAGGGTTCACCATCGTGCCTGTAAATCCCGGTCATGCCGGCAAGACACTTTTGGGTGAAACGGTTGTCGGAACCCTGAGTGACATCGAGAAACCGGTTGATATGATTGATATTTTCCGCCGCTCTGAAGCTGTGCCCGCGATCGTAGACGAAGCATTGGCGTGTTTTCCCGACCTGAAAACAATATGGATGCAGATTGGCGTTGAACACGCCGAGGCCGCGGCATTGGCACAAGCGCGCGGTGTCGCGGTGATCCAAAACCGGTGTCCAAAGATTGAATACCAACGCCTGTTTGGAGAATTGCGGCAGGGTGGATTCGCGACCGGAGTGATCAGTTCCAAGCTGTGATCGTTTCAGCGGCTCGCTTTTTCAGCGATGCCGGATTTGGATTGACGACTGGCCAATTCCGTCACGACCTCGTCCAAAGTGACATCGCGCGCAGCAAGCATTACCATCAAGTGATACATTACATCGGCAGCTTCTGACGTAAGTTTGGCACGGTCGCCTTTCACAGCTTCGATAATCGCTTCGATCGCTTCTTCCCCGAACTTTTCGGCGCATTTTTCCGGGCCTTTGGCCAGCAATTGTGCCGTCCAGCTTGACGTGGGATCTGCGTTTTTGCGCGATTGAATTGTCTCAAACAGGTCTTGCAGGGTCATGTCAGCCTCATCGCGATACCGGCGTCAGCCATGTGTTGCTTGGCCTCTTGAATGGTGTATTCGCCAAAGTGAAAGATTGAGGCCGCCAACACAGCAGATGCCCCGCCTTTGGTCACACCATCCACCAGATGATCCAGATTTCCCACGCCTCCGGAGGCGATCACAGGGATTGTAACAGCATCCGAAATGGCACGCGTCAAAGGCAGGTTGAAGCCTTGTTTCGTGCCGTCGCGATCCATGGAGGTCAACAGGATTTCGCCCGCCCCCTTGGCCGCAGCCGTGCGTGCAAATTCAACAGCGTCTATTCCTGTGGGTTTGCGCCCGCCATGCGTGAAAATTTCCCATTTGCCGGGGCTGACTGTTTTGGCGTCGATGGCACAAACGATGCATTGGCTGCCAAAATGGTCTGACGCCTCTGCCAGCACATCGGGATTTGCCACGGCGGCGGAATTGAAGCTGACTTTGTCTGCACCCGCCAAAAGCAGGTCACGCACATCCGCAGTTGTGCGCACGCCCCCACCCACCGTCAGCGGGATATAGCATTGTTCAGCGGTGCGCGTCACAACGTCGAACATTGTGCCACGGTTTTCATGTGTCGCATGAATGTCCAGAAAGCACAGTTCGTCTGCGCCGGCGGCATCATATGCGCGGGCTGCATCCACGGGATCGCCTGCGTCGCGCAAGCCCACAAAGTTTACGCCTTTGACGACACGACCGTCAGCGACATCAAGGCAGGGAATAATACGGGTTTTTAACATGGGCGCATTATCGCTTGGAATTGGGGGCGGGGGAAGGGCTTTGGACCATCACTGGACCTGCGCCCGCCGATTGAGAAATTCGAAAATTCCAGCCACAACCAGAATTGCGGGCCCTACAAAAAGGTACCCCAAGAAAGAGATTAACAGAGGTCCGGCAAGGGTTTGCGCGACAGGTGTCAAAAAAGAAGGTGTGCATTCTGTGAATCCGTTCAAGGACCCGCCAATGCATTGATTGCCAAACAGTACGGACAAAAATAGCACGATCAGGAAATACAGTCCTCCCGATATGAGCAAACGCGCTGCAATCCGGCTTTTGGCAAATCGCGCCAAACCTAGTGCGGCCAGACAAGGGGCCATCAATCCAAAGACTGTGAACATGCGGCTTACCCCTTTAAGGCGGTAAGGGCCGCGTTCAGGTCAATCGCCCCGTCATAAAGGGCGCGCCCAGAGATGGCGCCTGCAATGACGCCGGTGTCTTTTAGCTGTGTCAAATCTTGCAACGACGACACACCACCCGAGGCGATGACGGGGATGGAGACGGCCCGCGCCAACTGCGCCGTGGCGTCGATATTCGGCCCCCCCATGGCGCCGTCGCGCATAATGTCAGTATAAATGATGGCCGAGACCCCTGCGTCTTCAAACGATTTTGCAAGGTCCGTCACCATGACATCGGTTTCTTCGGCCCAGCCTTTGGTCGCGACTTTACCGTTTCTGGCGTCGATGCCCACCGCCACCTTGCCCGGATACGCGCGGGCCGCTTCACGCACCAGATCCGGGTTTTCGACAGCAACTGTTCCAAGGATGACCCGCGCCAGCCCTTTGTCCAACCACCCTTCGATGGTGGCCATGTCGCGGATGCCACCACCCAACTGGGCAGGAACGGGACAGGATTTCAGGATGGCTTCGACCGGGGCCGCGTTCACTGGTGTGCCTGCAAAAGCGCCGTTCAGATCAACCAGATGCAGCCATTCGCACCCAGCCTCCACAAAAGCACGGGCTTGGGCTGCGGGGTCGTCATTGAACACGGTGCTTTGATCCATGTCGCCATGTACAAGGCGCACGGCTTGGCCGTCTTTCAAGTCGATGGCAGGGTAGAGGATCATAGGATGTGCCTTCGTGTGATGATGATAGGCCGCTTTATGCACGACCCAGCCCGATTTGCAACGCGGGGGCTCATTTGCAGCGCGACCTAGGGTCAGGACCCATTAATCTTGCATCGTCAGTTTGTCTGAGTTTCCCTGTGAAAAGGAATATCTGCGCAGGAAAAGTGGATCTATTTCAAGCAGGTAAGACGCCTCTCACAGGGAAACTCTGACAAACCCTTTGGGCGCACATTTCACTTCATCTCAGCGGCCTCCCCCGCTTGCAAATAGAACCACTATTCGCCGCACGGCGCAAACCACTGATATTTCGTGAAATGTGCGCTGACGACGCAAAATTAATGGGTCCTGACCCTAAGGTCAGGCTTGCCAGACGGGGACACTTAAGGGAAGCTGTGGGGCAAATGGGAGGACGAACATGAAAACTTTTATAGCAACTGCAGCGCTGACACTTGGACTGGCCGGGGGCGCATTGGCGGATCCCGTATTGGGAACATGGAAAACCCAAGTTGACGATGGCAACTATGCCCATATCAAAATGGCGAAATGCGGTGACAAAGTGTGCGGTACAATCGCCAAAGCTTTTGACGCAAGTGGCCCGATCCAAACTGACAACGTTGGCAAAAAACTGGTCTGGGCGATGGTCCCAAAAGGCGACGGCTACTATGCGTCGGGCAAAATCTGGCAGCCGTCCACGGATAAGGTCTACAAATCCAAGATGTCTTTGTCGGGCAATTCTTTGAAAGTGTCCGGTTGCGTTGGCCCAATTTGCAAAAAACAGACATGGACGCGTGTAAACTAAACAGCTTTCGTGTCGGGGTAAGGTGCGCCTTGGCGCACCTTCTTGTTTAAATCGGGCCGGTTTAGGTCTGCGCGGGGTGGCTAAGGCGTCCAGCGCAAAAAGTTCCCGATCATACGCAGACCGACACCCTGACTTTTTTCGGGGTGAAACTGCATGCCCAGCATCGTGTCGCGGCCGATGACTGCGGTGACATCGGTGCCATAGTCCACATGCGCCAGCCGTTGTGCGGGGTCGTTGACCTTAAAGTGGAATGAGTGCACAAAATAGGTATGGTCGCCGGACACGACCCCGTCCAGAACCGGATGCGGGTGCGAAATGATCAAATCATTCCACCCCATATGAGGCACCTTTAAAGACGCGCTATCGGGTTTGATTTCAACAACCTCTCCGCCGACCCAATCCAGGCCGGCAGTGTTTTGATACTCACGTCCCCATGTGGCCATCAGCTGCATGCCAACGCAGATGCCAAGGAAGGGGCGGCCCTTTTGTTCGACGGCCTCCTTCATGGCCTCAAACAGCCCACCCGTGCCGGTAAGCGCCGCATGACACGACGGAAACGCACCGTCTCCGGGCAGAACAATGCGGTCGGCGCGCGCAACGACATCGGCGTCCGATGTCACAACAACCTCGCCCGCGTCCAATTCGCGCGCCATGCGTTCAAAGGCTTTGTGGGCAGAGTGTAAGTTGCCGCTTTCATAGTCGATGATGGCTGTGAGCATTGCTTACAACGCCCCTTTGGTCGAAGGAATGTCGCCCGATTTGCGTGGATCCACTTCGACAGCCTGACGCAGGGCGCGGGCCACAGATTTGAAAGTGGCTTCGGCGATGTGGTGGCTGTTGAAGCCATGCAACATGTCGATGTGCAAGGTGATGCCGCCGTGGGTGGCCAGCGCTGTAAAGAATTCACGCACCAGTTCGGTGTCGAATGCACCAATCTTCTGGGTTGGCATATCCACATTCCAGATCAGGTAGGGCCGGGCCGACAGATCAAGAGCTGTGCGCACCTGGGCATCGTCCATGGGCAACAGGCAACTGCCGTAACGCACGATGCCGCGTTTGTCGCCCAAGGCTTGGGTCAGGGCTTGTCCAAGGGCGATACCTGTGTCCTCGACGGTGTGGTGATCGTCGATGTGGGTGTCACCTTTGGCGCGGATCGTCATGTCGATCAGGGAATGGCGCGCCAGCTGGTCCAGCATGTGGTCGAAAAAGCCCACACCGGTCTGGTTGTCGTAGACCCCTGTGCCGTCGAGATTGACGGTCACTGAAATCTCGGTTTCAGCGGTGGTGCGGGTGATGGTGGCTTGGCGCATATCGGCTCTCCGGCTGGTGTTGGCCCGCTTATAGGCAGGTTGTGCGTCCGCGCCAAGATGCAGCCTTTGGGATTGCGCCCCCTTGGGGGGATGTGTCAGCAATGGGCAACAGCTTGAAGGAGTATCCCATGAGCACCTGTGTATTCATCCAGATCCGTTGCAAACCCGGATCGACCTACAAAGTCGCGGAAGATATTGCGCTGCGCGAATTTCATTCAGAGCTGTATTCGACATCCGGCGACTATGATTTGCTGATGAAAGCCTACATTCCAAGTGACGAAGATGTCGGGAAATACATCAACGATCATTTGCTGGATATTGTTGGGATCGAACGGTCTTTGACGACCATGACGTTCAAAGCCTTTTAAGGCGGGGTGCACCAAGGTGCACCTTACGATTTTGACCTCGTAAGGTGGGCTTCAGCCCACCACCTGTCCAAGGGACCTACATGACCGATACACATACCACCCATGACGCGCTGGAAGATGCCCGCAACCACGACATCAAGATCTACGTCAACGGTGATATTGTGCACCGCGACGATGCCAAAGTGTCGGTCTACGACAGCGGCTTTATGCTGGGGGACGGCATGTGGGAAGGTATGCGCCTGTATGACGGGGTTTGGTCGTTCTTTGATGATCACATGGACCGCTTCTATGACAGTTGCAAAGCCGTCTCATTGGATGTGGGCATGGACCGCGCGGGCATCATGGAGGCTTTGACCGCAACAGCGCGTGCCAACGACATGCACACCGATGTGCATTGCCGCCTGATGCTGACCCGTGGCGTAAAGGTCAAACCTTTCCAGCACCCGTCGCTCAGCCGCTCTGGCCCCACGCTGGTCATCATTATGGAACATTCCAAACCCGCAGATGCTCTGCAATCCAAAGGTATCCGCTTGGCCACAGTGCCCCAAGTGCGCGGTTTGCCGATGTCGCAAGACGCCAAGTACAACAGCCACTCCAAGCTGAACTGTGTCATTGCCTGTCTGCAGGCCGAACAGGCGGGGGCCGACGAGGGGCTGATGCTGGACCCCCATGGGTTTGTAAACACCACCAACGCTTGCAACTTTTTCATCGTGCGCAAAGGGGCTGTTTGGACGTCGACGGGAGACTATTGCATGAACGGTGTCACCCGCCAGAAGGTCATAGATCTGTGTCGCGCCAACGACATTCCGGTTTTTGAGAAAAACTATTCACTGTATGAGGCATATGGCGCGGATGAAGCCTTTTTGACCGGAACGTTTGGGGCGCAGACCCCTGTGGCAGAGATTGATGGCAAGCCCATCGGTGATGGCCATCGACCCGTCACGGCGCGGATCAGAGAGCTTTACAAGGACTTAATCGCGCAAGACATTCAGGCGCAAAGCGCTGCGGTTTAAGTCCAGAAAAAGCATCCGTGTATTTCCTTCATGTCTAAAGTTTCATGCTTGAAGGAATGTGCGCCAAGGCATAAGCTGGCCCCAAATTCGAAAGGAATTTGACATGGCCGACGCCCCTGAAGACCCGCGACAAAGCGCCTACAATCCCGCCACGGAAGGGGCTCAGATGTCCTTTGCCAAGGACATGAGCTATGGCGATTACCTTGGAATGGATGGCATTCTGGGCGCGGCCAAACCCTTGTCGCAAGCCCATGACGAAATGCTTTTTATTGTTCAGCATCAAACGTCCGAGCTTTGGATGCGATTGATTTTGCATGAATTGGATGCGGCCCGCCAACTGATGCTGCAGGGCCACGTCGATCAGGTGTTTAAGATGCTGACCCGCGTGGCGCGTATCTTTGAACAACTCAACAATGCCTGGGATGTTCTGCGGACTATGACGCCCAGTGATTACACCACGTTTCGGGAGGATTTAGGCGCGTCGTCGGGCTTTCAGTCACATCAATATCGCTTGATCGAATTTATGCTGGGCAACCGCAATCAGGCGATGATGAAAGTGCATGAACATCGCACCGACCTGCACAAGATGCTGCAATATGAGCTGACGCAGCCCTCGATTTATCATGTGGCGCTGCGGATGTTGGAAGGGGCGCTTGATGTGCGTTTCGATGCCGCGGTCTTTGCCATGGATCAACCACACCAAAGCGACGACAGCGTGGTTAAGGCGTGGACGCAAGTGTACAAAGACCCTGCAAAACACTGGATGCTGTACGAGCTGGCAGAGAAACTGGTGGATCTGGAAGACTACTTTCGGCGCTGGCGGTTCAACCATGTCACCACGGTGGAACGCATCATCGGTTTCAAGCGGGGCACGGGGGGCACAAGCGGTGTCAAATACCTGCGCCGCATGCTTGAAGTCGAACTGTTCCCCGAGCTGTGGCACTTAAGAGGTGCTTTGTAGCCGATAGGCTCCAATCTTTGCCGCATTCGGTAAGTGATATGACGGCTGTGCGATTGCACGGGATGCGTGCCCGTGCGACATCCACAAGCACCAAAGGGCAAGCGCAGACTTGCCTGTGCGCCACAACGGACCAAAATCATGGGTGAGATAGGACAAGGGATAGCGGCCGCCTTTTGGTTGGTTGTTTCCTTGGATGCGGACCTGATCGAGATCGCGCTACGGTCTTTGCATGTCACCGTGACCGCGGTGCTGATTGCATCGGCCATTGCCTTGCCGCTTGGGGCATGGTTGGCGGTGCGCCGTTTTCGGTATCGCCGCTTTGCCATTGCCGTTCTGAATGCGCTGATGGGGTTGCCGCCTGTCGTGGTGGGATTGTTCGTTTATCTGCTGTTGTCGCGGTCCGGTCCCTTTGGCGTTTTGGGGCTTTTGTTTACGCCAACTGCGATGATCATCGCCCAAGTCATCATCATTGCGCCTCTGATTGCATCCATCGCGCACCAGTCCACACGTGACCTGTGGGCTGAATACCATGACTTGTTGATCTCGTTGAACACGACCCGTTGGCAACGCATCAAGACGCTGCTGTGGGATGGGCGACGGGCCTTGATCACGGCGTCTTTGGCGGGATTTGGACGGGCCATCGGGGAAGTGGGCGCCATCATGATCGTGGGCGGAAACATAGACCATGCGACCCGCGTGCTGACCACGGCGATCGCGTTGGAAACGGGCAAGGGTGATTTCGCTTTGGCGCTGGGTTTGGGGTTTATTCTGATCGGGCTTGCGCTGGTGGTGAACATCGCCATCCATTTCGTGTCCAAGACAGAACGCGAGGGCAAATGGTGATGGCACATCCCTTGGTTTCATTACAGGCTGTGCGCGTCAGAAAACGCGGCCAGATTTTGTTGGGTCCTGTGGATCTGGCGCTGCCCCAAACGGGTGTGACTATTCTGCTTGGTCCGAACGGGGCCGGGAAAACCACTTTGTTGCGGACACTGCACGGGTTGGAACGCGTGGCGTCAGGCCAGATCGCATGGGCGCAAGATCATAGCTTGGATGCGCAGGCTTTTGTGTTTCAAACGCCAGTCATGATGCGCCGTTCTGTCTTGGCCAATCTGGTTTATCCCCAGCGCCTGGCCGGAATACCAAAATCCCACGCCGAGGCGGAAGCAAAAGACTGGGCGCACCGCATCGGTCTGCAGGATCAGGTGCAGCAATCCGCGCCGCGGCTGTCGGGCGGAGAAAAGCAAAAACTGGCTTTGGCACGGGCTTTGATCCGCGCGCCCCATGTTTTGTTTCTGGATGAACCCTGCGCCAGTCTGGACGGGGCCGCCACCCGCGAGATCGAAACACTGCTGACGGATGCGCACACCCAAAGCACGCGTATCATCATGTCCACCCATAATATTGGGCAGGCCCGTCGTCTGGCGTCAGACGTGGTGTTTATGCTGGACGGCAAGGTCTTGGAATATGGGCCTGCCACCACGTTTTTCGAAGCGCCCAAAACGCCTCAGGCACGGGCTTTTCTGCAAGGAGACATCGTCGAATGATAAAAGCGTTTTCTGTTTGGTTGGCCGTGATGGCCGGTTCTGTTGCGGCCGACGATCTTAAGTTGGCGGTGACCACGTCATTTCATAACTCGGGCCTGTCAGAGGTGTTGTTGCCTGCCATCGCACAAGACACCGGCATCACCGTGCATTTGTTGATCGTAGGCACCGGTCAAGCGCTGCGATTGGGGCAGGCGGGGGATGTGGATGCGATTTTGGTCCATTCCAAACCCGCAGAAGAGGCATTTGTCGCCGAAGGGTACGGCCCGCATCGCCGTGAAATCATGTATAATGATTTTGTGATTGTTGGTCCCGCGCATGATCCTGCGGGTATCGCAGATGCGCCGTCTGTGGCCCAAGCCCTGACCCGGATTGCCGAAAGCGAAAATGCGTTTGTCAGCCGTGGTGACGACAGCGGCACCCACAAAAAGGAGCTGTCGCTTTGGGGTGCGTCCGGGCAGGATGTGCAGGATTTCGGCACATGGTACCGCGCCGTGGGGGCGGGCATGGGCGCTGCATTGAACACGGCATCAGGCATGAAAGCCTATATTATGGCAGACCGTGCCAGTTGGTTGAACTTCGCAAACAAAGGGGATCTGGCTGTGCTATTTGCGGGGGATCCGGTGCTGTTTAATCAATATGCGTATCTGCCCGTTAGCAAATCCAGACACGGTCATGTGCAGGCTGATCTGGCCGCAAAGCTAGAGACATGGTTGGTGTCGGATGCCGCACAAACGCTGATCGACGGCTACCAGATTGGTGGCGAACACCTGTTCAAGTTCAACGCGGATTAATGGGTCCCGAGCCTAAGTGTTCACATAGCCGGCTACGATCTGCAGCAATTTGAAGGCCGTGGCGGCGTCATTTTCGACAACGGCCAAAAATTCTTCGACCCCTATGCGCAGGCACTGCAACTCGCCTTTGGCCCGCATGTCCAATGCGCGCGGTTCTTGCCGGATCAGCCCCAATTCGCCGACCAGCGCACCCGCGCCCACTGTCGCAATCAGCTTGTCTTGCGCACCGTCCTCTGGCAGCAACAGGTCTGCTTCGCCGTCAATGATCATGTAAGCGCCATCATCCGGCGCGTCATTTTTGTGAAACACATATTCGCCGTCTTGGGCTGTGTACCACCGCGCCCCGAACGCAAGCAGGCGCAACTGTTTTGCGGCCAAATCAGCAAACATCGGCGCAGATTTCAAAGCGGCAACCTTGCGGGCCAGATCGGCACCCACATCGCTGTCTTTGCCATCTTCACTGGTGATCTCACTGCCGACAAGACGGCCGTTTTGAACTTCGATGTGCACATCAAAATTCGATGCATCGTCGAACGTATCGTCGATAAAAATCAGCAAGGCGTCAGGCAACAAGCTACGCAGGTTTTCATGCAGCTTTGTGTGGGTTTCAGGACCAAAGCTGGTCAGGACTTTTTCCAAAATGACGATGTCAGGGCGCTTGATTGTGGCGCGGGTGACGGCCAAGGGTTCCGAGAACATGGCAGACAGGTTCGCGCCGCCCAATGTGATGGGTAAATCAAACACTAGCTGCAGCACGAGGGGGCTGACACCTTCCGCGTCCAACACTTCAGCGACAACACCACGTAGGTCCTCACCGCGGGTGCCGGCCGCGTCAGAAAGTTTGCCATATAGCACATTTTCCAAAACGCTTAGACCCATCACATGGGCGTTGGGCTTAATGGGGGCGTAAAGATCTTCCATCTGGTGGCGCAGCGTTTCGCCGTGGGATTGCCGGATCGAAAGAACGCGGGCTTTGATTTCTTCGGGGAAGGCGGGGCCGATTTGTTCTGCCGAGATCGAAGAAGGCACGCTAAGCAGAAGGGCCATTTCCTGATCCGTCAGTTTATCGCCGGGGGCGGTGCGGCGGACCAGATCCACGGCGGCATCGTAGACGTCGACGGTTATTCCCAGTTTGCGAAACAACGGGTGGTCGGACCCTCCGGGGCCGAAAATCTGGCGCAACAACTCGATCAAGTCGCGTGACAGCATCAACAGGTCTTCGCCCAAATTCATTTCATTCAGACTACGCAGAAATTCCAGCTTTTCGGCCAGAACATCCGGCGTTAAAACGATGCGCGGTGTTGCAAACAAAAGGTTTTCCCCGATGGGCAGGCTGGGATTGTAGGCATCGGGGTCGAACGCATGAACGTAGCGGTCCAGTCCCGCCGCGATGATTGCGTCGCGCACTTTGGGGCGCAGATCAATGAGGGCCTTGGACAGGTTCGGGTGTGCGGTTGCGTCAAAGCTTTGGTCCATGGCGCGGCGGGCCAAGGCACCGGCGGTGCCCAGTCCCTGAACCAGTTCGTACCACCATTCCCGCAAATCTGCAGTGCTGCCAACGCTTGCAACAGCGGGATCAACCCAGTCACAGTCCAGCATATCCAGACTGTTGCCCGCCCGTGCCGATTCAGCGGCAAACGCAGACGTATCCGCGGCACCAAGAGGCCGGTTTTTAACCGACATCATGATGTTTTCGCCGTAGCTGCCCATGAACATCACAGGGCGCGACGTGGCGTGCCCGATGCGCGCCGCCAAGGTGCTTTGGTGCAAGTGAGCCAGATCATGCCCGTTCATGGTGATCTTGCCTGCGCTTATCATAGCCTCGCGGGTCAAAACGGCGGATAGGGCGCGACGGTCTTCTTCGGATGGGGCTGCGATCGCGATGGTAGAGCCTTTGGGGAACGTGGCCGAAATGTCTTCAAGCACCGGATTGCCGTCTTCGTCGCGCACTGTCACGCTGTCCAACGTGATGTCACCGTTCAGGCTGACCATTGTGTCGGGTTCTCCGTCAAATAGCGCTTCATCGATCATGCCTGTGGGGGCAAACCGTTCGGTGATCGTTTCCCAGCGCAACTGCATGTCTTGGGATTGGTTGTAGTAGGCTAAAAGCTCTTTCCACGGGCTGGACAGGTCTTTGTAGGCGGCTAGGGCCGCAACCAAAGCACCCAATGTCACATCGCCCTGAATGACCAGATAGCCGCCGATTGAAAAGAACAGGAAGGGCGTCAGTTGTGTAATGAAGTTGTTGATAAACTTCATGAAAAATTTCTTTTGGAAGATGATAAAGCGGATTTCAAACAACCGGCCCAACCGGTCCGTGATCATTGCCATCCGGTAACGCCAACCGTGGTTCAGGCGTAATGTAGCAGCCCCTGTGGCCCCTTCACCGATTTCGGCAGCTAGGGCCCGCACCTGAATAACGCGTTTTTTGTTCAACAGGTTGATCTGCTTTTGCAGTCTTGGGATCAGCCAGGCTTGCAACGGGATCAGGGCGCAAGCCGCCAGACCAAAGGCGAAGCTTTGCAGAAACAAGAACCCCAGAATGGTCAGCATTTGCCCCGCTTGCAGTACAGGTTGGGCCACAGCGTCCCCCATCAATCCGCCCATAGGTTCGGATTCGGCCGTGACCATCGACACCAGTTCACCTTGGCTGGTGCGTTCGAAATAGGGTTGTGGGAAGCGAAGGATACGCGCGATCAGCGAATAGCGAAAGCGGCGCAAAAGCCGTTCTGCCAACACACCTTTCATGGTGTTGATGCGCATTTTCATAATGCCATGCGCGAACACCGCTAGCAAAAACGCACCACACAGCAGCCACAGGTATTCAATCTGTGTGAACGTAAACCCATAGGCCTCAATGCGGCTTTCACCCGAACCAATGGCATCGTTGATGATCTGCTTGGGCAGTTCCAATGTCAGGTACAGCAGCGGAAACAGCGTCAGCGTCACCGCCAACAATACCAGTTGATCGCGTTTGGAGTGTTTCCAGATGAAGGCAAAGATCGTGCGGTCGATGGGATCGTCCAATTCATGTCTTGCGCCAAAACAGGCGTCCGGGCCGCCATCCCCACGTGTGACCCTGCGAAAACTTAACAAGATCGTGACAAGGGGCGCAAATTGTTTTCCCGATGCCTAGCTCGTTTTCAAAGGATTTTCATGTGATCCATTGCGAAATGAGATTTGCGTTCCTAAGCTGCGATTACACAGAAAGGCACAAAACGTGGATCAGATAACGCTCATGCTGGTGATGCTGGCCTTGTTTCAGGTAAAGCACCTGTTTGCGGATTTTTACCTGCAAACACCCAAGATGCTGTCTGCGGGGGCGACCTATGTCCATGCGGGTCGTGCGCAGCATGCATTGGTGCATATTGTCGGATCTTTTTTGGTGTTGCTGCCTTTTGGTCTTTTGGCCGGTTTGTCCTGGGGGCTTGTTGTGGGTCTTTTGGCGCTGGAATGGGTGTTGCACTACCACATCGATTTCGGCAAAGGCTGGTGGTCCAAACGCACCGCATTCACAACCACTGATGCCGGATATTGGCGCGCCTTTGGTGTAGATCAATTGGCGCATCAATGGACTTATATCGCCATGGTCTGGATGGCTGTCTAAGATTTAAGTGTCGACACGGAACCAAAATCAGGCATCGGCCTTATAGGACCTGTATCAAGTCGTGTGATGTGTGGCGCGATGCCTTCGGCGAACAGCTGACGCACCAGCGGGTCATGCCCGGGAATGATCAGTTCAGGCGCAGAGGCCAGTTGGTGCAGCGTCTCGAAACCGTCCAACATGTTTTGCAAGTCCACGACTATGGGAAAGGGTTTGCGTGTCATAACGTTTTCGTAAAAATGCGCAGCATCTGACGCAAGCACCATAAATCCCGATTTGGTTTTCACCCGCACCGCCTGCAATCCGCGACTGTGTCCGCCTATGCAATGTACAGTGACCCCGTCGGTCACTTGTGCTTCGCCGTCGTAGAAAAAGACCTTTCCGGCATACAGCCGTTTGATTGCGGTGCAAATGTGGTCGGCTGTGAATGGCATGCGCAATGTGTCGTGGCACATACACGGGCCTGTCGCATAGGCCATTTCAGCCGCTTGTAGGTGCAGGGCGGCGTTGGGAAACAGATGCAGCCCCCCCGCGTGATCATAGTGCAGATGTGTGACGATAACGTGGGTGATGTCTTCGGGTGCGATTCCAAAAGGGGCAAGGGCTGCGACAGGATCCAAGCGGATCGGGCGCCCGCGCGACGCGGCTTCGGTGTCGTCGTATCCTGTGTCTATCAGAATCGCGTCGCTGCCACGCCGCAGCAGCCACATATAATAGTCCATCGGGTGGGGGGCATTGTGGTTGTCATCAAAGATAAAGCTGTCGACCCGCGTGCGTGTGTTGCGGTCCGCATATTTTATAGCGTGAATTTCCCAATCGCTCATTGTGTGGCCGCGTTTGGGTTGGGGTGCGCGCTGACATTCACAAAGGTGCGTACATCTCGTCCCGTCACCAAATGCTGGACGGCCGCGTCAAAGGCCAGAAAGTGGGGCGTTTTGAGATGCGTTTGAAAGGCTGCGGCGTCTTCATACGTCTCATACAAGAATACTTCGCCGGGTCGGTCGGGATCTGTGCACAGATCAAACTGATGGCAGCCGGGTTCATTGTGAAACGTGGCGCGGACGTTTTCACGCATCAAGGGCATGAACTCATCCTCGGTTGCGGGATCGAAGTTCAACGTGACAACAACAGCAAACATGGGCGGCCTTTCATATGACGTCCGGCCCACTCTAAAAGGGGCACCGGTCTTTTTCCAAAACAATTTCGACTTTCGGGATGGCACAGCCAGAAAATAATGTATACATTAATTTTCAAGTTAAGACTTTGCAATTGTCATCGGCGGGCCAGTTGGTCTGCTCAGATCTGAGGACGTTATGAAACACACATTTGACATCGCGGTATTTGAAGGCGACGGCATCGGCCCTGAAATCACCCAACCCACAGTCGAGATATTACAAAAGTTGGCGGGACAGTCGGACGCTTATGAATTGACGTTCAAAGATGCGCCGGCAGGGGCCGCACATTACGCCAAAACAGGTGCATCGTTGCCCGAGGCGTCGATGGATATTGCGCGGCAATCGGATGCAATTTTATTGTCTGCCATGGGGTTGCCCAACGTCCGTTATGACGATGGCACGGAAATTTCGCCTCAAATCGATCTGCGCAAAGCACTGGTTCTGTTTGCGGGTGTGCGGCCCGTCACCATCAAGGCCGGCCAAACCACACCGCTGAATTTGCCCGCAGGCCGCGAGGTTGATTTCGTATTGATCCGCGAAAGCACCGAAGGGCTTTTCCACACCCAAGGCCGGGGTGAGGTCACGAAAGACGAAGCCCGTGAAACCCTTTTGATCACCCGTGATATTTCCGAAAAACTGTTCAAGTTTGCGTTTGATCTGGCCAAAACCCGGAAATCCACGGGCCGCAGCCCGGGCAAAGTGACATGTGTAGACAAAGCCAATGTGTTCCGCGCCTTTGCGTTCTTTCGCGAAATGTTTGATGCCGAAGCTGCCAAGCACCCCGACATTGCGGCTGACCACGCCTATGTGGACGCAACAGCGCTTTGGATGGTGCAAAAGCCTTGGGATTTCGACGTTATGGTTACTGAAAACATGTTCGGCGACATTCTGTCCGATCTCGGGGCTGGCCTGATGGGCGGGCTTGGTTTGGCGCCATCTGCTGACATAGGTTTGGATCATGCGGTGTTTCAGCCTTGCCATGGCTCGGCCCCCGATATTGCGGGCCAGAACGCGGCAAACCCGATGGCGATGATTTTGTCGGCGGCGATGATGCTGGACTGGCTGGGCTTGCGGTATGACAATCCGGTAATGGTTGCAGACGGTGTGCGTTTGCGCGAAGCGGTGGAAACTGTGGTGGCCAAAGGGGCCATCCTAACGCGTGATCTTGGCGGGACTGCCAGCACGACGCAGGCCGCAGACGCCGTTTGGGGGGCGCTTGCATGACAGCGCAGACCCTTAAGATTGCCTGCGTCGGGGCCGGTTATTTCAGCCAGTTCCACTATGACAGTTGGCGGCGTTTGAAGGGTGTGCATGTGGTGGGGGCCTGCGATCTGGACAAGGCCAAAGCCGCCGCGAAGGCTGCGCCTATTGGGGCGCGGGCCTTTGATGATCTGGACAAAATGCTGGCGGACACCAAGCCGGACGTATTGGACGTGATCTTGCCGCCATTGGCGCATGCGCGGGCCATTCAAAGCGCTTTGGACGCAGGTGTCAAAACCATCATTTGTCAAAAACCCTTTTGCATGTCTTTGACGGAAGCCTGCGAAACAACCACAGCAGCCCAAGCAGCAGGGGCGCAAATTGTGATCCACGAAAACTTCCGGTTTCAACCGTGGTATCGCTGTATCAAACAGCTGTTGGCCAAGGACGCGATCGGGCAGGTTCTGCAAATGACCTTTCGCTTGCGCCCCGGTGACGGGCAGGGGGCGATGGCATACTTGGACCGACAGCCATACTTCCAGACCATGCCACGGTTTCTGATCCATGAGACTGGCGTGCATTGGGTCGATACGTTTCGCTATCTCTTTGGTGATCCCACAGCCGTTTACGCCGATTTGCGGCGTGTTAATCCTGTGATTGCCGGTGAAGATGCGGGGGTGGTGATGTTTGACCATCCCAAAGGCATACGCGCGATTTTTGATGGCAACCGCCATCTGGATCATGCCGCAGACAACCACCGCCGCACCATGGGTGAGGCACTGGTGGAGGGAACGGAAGGCACGCTAAAGCTTTTGGGCAGTGGGGCTGTGATGCACCGGCGGTTCGGGGCGGTGGAAGATACCGAGATGTTGGCCCCCAGCATGTGGCCCGGCTTTGGAGGGGATTGCGTGCATCATTTGCAGGCCCATGTCGTTGATGCGCTGCATAACAAAGGTATGTTGGAAAACACTGCCTCTTCCTATTTGAAAGTGATAGAGATCGAGCAGGCGATTTACGCTTCGGCGGATGAGGGGCGGAAAATCGCGTTAGACCAGTAACGCAAAGGCCGTTTTATGTCACAATCCAGCACCCAACGTGCCATTTCCGAATTGCGGCAATTGATCTTTTCGGGGGTTTTGCCTGCGGGTTCTGACCATTTGGAAAGCGAATTGGCCGAGCGGCTTGACATGTCGCGCACTCCTGTGCGCGAGGCGGCGTTGATGTTGGAAAGCCAGGGGTTGTTGGCAATGCGCCCGCGCAAGGGTGTGCGTATTTTGCCGGTGTCCGCAGATGACATGCGTGAAATTTACGATGTGCTGACCGAGCTTGAAGGATTGTCAGCCGAACGTGCAGCCGGATACGGATACGGCGACGATGACTTGACGGCATTGGCCGCGTCTATTGCGGATATGGACAAAGCCGTAGAGGCCCGCGCCCTGGAAGACTGGGCCGAAGCGGACGATCGCTTTCATACTGAACTTGTGCGTCTTGGTGGAAATTCCCGTGCCGTTTCCATTGTCGGGATGATGCAGGATCAGGTGCGCCGCGCACGCGCCACGACGTTGTACATTCGCCCGACACCGACGCAATCCAATGCGGATCACCGCGGTGTGCTGGATGCGATAGGGGCGGGTGACGGCGCATTGGCGCGACGTATACACACGCGGCACCGTGATCAGGCCAAGCGTATGATCCTTGAGTTGCTGGAAAAACACCACCTGCATACGTTGTGACTTTAGAGCCGTTCTAATGTTGACTAATTTAGTCGGAAACAATTGACAAGACGGGCGCACTGATAGACTTACTGTTTTTATCAGATTTAAACGCTTGGAGATCCGCAATGTCGATCAACCGCACACTCACAACTGTTATCGCCGCAACTGCCTTTGCAGCCCCCGCACTGGCCGAGGGTGAGCTGAACCTGTATTCATCGCGCCACTACGATACGGATGAACGCCTGTATTCGGACTTTACAGAGGCCACCGGCATCACAATCAACCGGATTGAAGGCAAAGGCGACGAACTGATTGCGCGGATGCAAGCCGAAGGCACCAATTCGCCAGCCGACGTGCTGTTGACTGTGGACACCACACGCCTGCAACGGGCAAAAGACGCAGGCGTTTTGCAATCTATCGAAAACGCAACGCTTGAAGATCGCATCCCGTCCAATCTGCAAGACGCCGACAATCAATGGTTCGGGTTCTCCCAACGCGCACGCATCATCTTTTACAACAAAGCCGACGTCGCAAATCCGCCCATGGATTACGTTGCCTTGGCGGACCCCGCCTACAAAGGCATGGTGTGCCACCGCTCGTCCTCGAACGTCTATTCCCAAACGTTGCTATCTGCTGTGATCGAAAACCACGGTGAAGAAGCCGCAACAGCATGGGCCAAAGGTGTGGTCGACAACTTTGCCCGCGACCCGCAGGGCGGTGACACCGACCAGTTGCGTGGGTTGGTATCAGGCGAATGTCAGGTGTCGATTTCCAACACCTATTACTTCGCACGCGCGTTACGCAAAGACGTCAAAGGTCTGGACAAAGCTGCGATGGATAACATCGGTTGGGTGTTTCCGGCGCAAGACGCAGAAGGGGCTCATATGAATTTGTCCGGGGCGGGTGTGGCTGCGAATGCCCCCAACAAAGACAACGCGATCAAGTTTCTTGAATACCTCGCATCAGATCAGGCGCAGGTCTATTTTTCATCCGGCAACGACGAATATCCTGCGGTTGAAGGGGTAGAACTTAGCCCGTCCGTGGCAGCACTGGGTGACTATAAAGGCGATACTGTCAATTTGTCAGACGTGGCCAAAAACGTGCCAACGGCCCAGAAGATATTTAACAGCGTTGGCTGGAAGTAATCCAAATTACAATTTGTGAACAAGATCTTAACGGGCGCAGCGCATGCGCCCGTTTAACTTTTTCGGGGGCTACCCAACCGTGCTTCCTTTGGGGTCATTCCCGTCCAGATGTGGAAGGCCCGGTAAAAGGAATTCGGGTCACGATAAGCCAGCAGATACGAAATCTCTTCGATATTCAGGTCTGAATTGCGCAGGTAATGCAGGGCCAGATCACGGCGTGTGCCGTCTAGGACATGTTGAAACCGTGTGGTTTCTGCCGACAGATAGCGTTGCAAGCTGCGGGTGCTCAGGCGCATGCGCCTTGCGGCTTCATCGATGTCACACAACCCGCTGGGCAGCATTTCAGTGATGGCATTGCGCAGTCTTGCGGTGGTTGTCATGTGTTCGGTCACAGTGGCAAGCTGGCGTTTGAATGCGGGTTCCATCGTGGCCCATTGGTCGGGGTTCACCGACAACAGCGGGCGGGCGGCATCCTCCAGCGACAGGGTCAATTCTGCGGGCTCACCGATTTTGATCGGACAGCCCAGAAAATTCTCAAGTTCTGCGTGGCAAGCCATACGCGCAGGCAATGTGGCCGAGGTTGGCACGATGTGCGCCCCGCTGCTGTTGCGAATGGCTTCGACAAAAAACACAAATTCGGTGGCGGAAAAGCTTAAAGGCAATGACACTGTCGGAGGGTTTGCAGACTTCACGATTTGAAGCCCCAGATCGGTTGGCCGGATCGCCATAATCAGCGGCCCCACAATGGGCTTGAACACAGCCAGACGCTCCAGCCCGATGCGCACCGTCGGGCTGCTGGTAAAGGCAAAGAAGGCGGGGTTGAAAGGCCCACGCGCATAGGCTTTGCCAAGGGCCAATGGCAAATCATCCCGATTTGCCTCTGCCTCGATGGCGTGCCACCCTTCAAAATATTCTTCAGCGGTGACGCCACGGGCGTCGGGGGCAATCATGTCACCGGACATGCCGGTGCGTCGAATGACATTGTCCAAAGAAATGCCAAGCAACCCGCACAACTGCGGCAGGGTCGATGCGATTTTGTAGCGGGGTTGGGATGGGGCCATTGGGAACTCCTGTTGGATCCCATGGTACAGGCGTGGGCGTGCTTCACCAGTGGGTGGCGTGAATTGTTAGACAGGTGGCGCGATACGCAAGATCAGGCGTCGGCGGCCAGTTGCCCGTAACGCCCTTGTTCAAAAACCAGACCAGGACGGCTTGCAAAGCTGGCATGAGCCACCCGACCCAAGACCATCGTGTGATCGCCTGCGGGATGGGCCGCGTGATGTTCGCAAATGAACCGTGCGACGCAATCGTTGAAAAGGGGCAAATCCTGGTCATCAAGATGTGTTTCAAAGGCGTCGAACCCGTCACCGCGTGTGGCGAAATGGGCGGCCAGTTCAAATTGGTCAGCGCCCAGCACATGGATGCAGAATCTGGGGGCTGCAACAAACGCATCATGGCGCCGCGACCCGTTGCCAGGCGCCCACATCACCAAAGGCGGATCAAGCGAGATAGAAGAAAAGGAGTTTGCCGTCATGCCCAAAGGCCCAACGGCCGTTTGGGCCGTGATCACTGTGACGCCGGTGGCAAAGCGGCCAAAAGCGTCACGCAATTGCAGCGTATTGGTGGTGTCGGGCGTGAATTCAACGTGATCAGTCATGGGCGCAGCGGTGCCACGGCGCACATGAAATGTCCACATCTTGAAACGTGCGTGTGACGCGCTAGCCCGTGATGTCAGCTACTATTTTTGACATCGCAGCGCCGATCCCGTCTATATCACCCATCGCATCGACGCGTTGCAGCGCATTTTGCTGGTCGTAGTAGGCGATCAATGGGGCAGTTTGCGCGTGATAGGCCGACAGGCGTCCTGCGACAGTCTCCGCGTTGTCGTCCGCGCGCCGCTTCATATCGGTGCTGCCGCACCCATCGCAGATGCCGGGTTTGGCGGGGATTTTGAAGCTGTCGTGATAGCCTTCTCCGCATGCAGCACAGGTGTAGCGCCCCGAAACACGTTCAACCATCGCCGCGTCATCAACTTCAAGGCTAATCGCTGCGTCGATTTTCATCCCGTTTTCGGCCAGCAGATCATCCAGTGCCGATGCCTGCACGTCCGTGCGCGGGAAACCGTCCAGAATCACGCCTTGGGCGCAATCGGGTTCCGCCATACGATCACGCAGAATGTTGATAACGATCTCGTCGCTGACCAGATCGCCTGCTTTCATCACAGCATCGGCGGCTTTGCCAGCCTCCGTGCCCGCAGCCACAGCGGCCCGCAACAAATCACCCGTGCTGAGCTGCACCAACCCAAAGCGCTTTTCCAGCAAACGGGCCTGGGTGCCTTTTCCGGCCCCGGGGGGGCCAAGCAAAATCAGAACAGCCGGTTTGGTCATAACAGAAGCATCCATTATTCGTCCCCTTCAGCGGTTCATGCGGTTGTCGATCAGATCGTCCACAACGGACGGATCGGCCAAGGTCGAGGTATCGCCCAAAGCGCCGTAATCGTTTTCCGCGATTTTACGCAGGATGCGGCGCATGATCTTGCCAGAGCGCGTTTTTGGCAGGCCGGGCGCCCATTGGATCAGGTCGGGCGACGCGATGGGCCCGATTTCAGTGCGCACCCATGTGCGCAATTCCTTACGCAGTTCCTCTGATGGCTCTTCGCCGCCCATCAATGTGACATAGCAATAGATGCCTTGCCCTTTGATGTCGTGTGGATAACCGACAACAGCACTTTCGGCCACTTTGGGGTGGGCGACCAGTGCGCTTTCAACTTCGGCGGTCCCCATACGGTGCCCCGAGACGTTGATCACATCGTCCACGCGGCCGGTGATCCAATAGTCGCCGTCTGCGTCACGTTTGCAGCCGTCACCGGTGAAATAATAGCCTTTGTAGTCGCTGAAGTAGGTCTTTTCAAAACGCTCATGGTCGCCCCAAACCGTGCGCATCTGACCGGGCCAGCTGTCTTTGATGCACAACACACCCTCGACGTCGTTGCCTTCGATCTCTGCGCCAGTTGTCGGTTCCAACACCACAGGTTCGATGCCGAAAAACGGCTTCATGGCCGACCCGGGTTTCATGGCATGGGCGCCGGGCAGGGGGGTCATCAAATGTCCGCCTGTTTCGGTTTGCCACCATGTGTCTACGATCGGGCAACGCCCGCCGCCGACGATTTCATTGTACCAATTCCAGGCTTCGGGGTTGATGGGTTCGCCCACGGTGCCAAGCAGGCGCAAGCTGGACAGGTCACATTTTTCAACGAAGCTGTTGCCTTGGCCCATGAGGGCGCGCAAGGCTGTGGGCGCGGTGTAGAACTGGTTGACCTTGTGTTCCTCACATACCTGCCAGAAGCGGCTGGCATCGGGATAGGTGGGCACGCCTTCAAACATCAACGTGGTGGCGCCATTGGCGAGCGGGCCATAAACAATATAGCTGTGACCAGTGACCCAACCCACATCTGCGGTACACCAAAAGATGTCGCCGTCTTTATAATCAAAGACGATCTCATGGGTCATCGATGCATAAACGATGTAGCCGCCTGTGGAATGGACCACGCCTTTGGGCATCCCCGTTGAGCCGGATGTATACAGAATGAACAGCGGGTCTTCGGCGTTCATTTCTTCGGGCGCACAGACGTCTGATGCGGCAGCACTTAGGGCGTTATAGTCGCGGTCGCGGGCGTCGTCCCATGCTACTTCACCACCGGTGCGGCGCACGACAAGACACTGAACGGACGCATCACAGGTCGCCAGCGCCTTGTCTGCATTGGCTTTGAGCGGCGTGTTGCGCCCACCACGCGGCGCTTCATCTGCGGTGATGACCACCTTGGCCTCGGAGCCTTGTACACGGGCGGCCAAGGCTTCGGGGGAAAAGCCTGCAAAGACGATGGAGTGAATGGCCCCGATCCGGGCAGAGGCCAGCATGGCGTAGGCCGCTTCGGGGATCATGGGCATATAGATAACGACGCGGTCACCTTTGCCGACGCCCAAATCTTTTAGGACGTTGGCCATTTTGTTCACAGAGGCCGAAAGCTGGTTGTAGGTGATGTGCAGGGATGGGTCGGTCGGGCTGTCAGGTTCCCAGATGATGGCTGTTTGGTCGCCGCGCGTGGCCAGATGGCGATCGACGCAGTTTGCAGACACATTCAATGTGCCATCGGCATACCAATTGATGCCCACATTGCCAAAGTCATACGAGACATCTTTGACTTGGGTGTATGGTGTCATCCAGTCGATGCGCTTGCCATGTTCGCCCCAGAACGCCTCAGGGTCCGCAATAGAGGCCGCGTACATTTGATCGTATTTCGCGGCGTCGACATGTGCATTGGCTGCCATTTCGGCGGACGGTGGGAATGTGTCGGACATATAAAGGCTCCTCCCTTTTTGACCTTGGTATTCGTCAGTATTCGGCGGGCTGCCATACGCACACGAATGTGTGAGGCCGCCAGCCTTCTCCCTTGGGCGGATCATAGCGCCATTTGAAAAGAAAGGAATAAGTGACCGAAATATAACGGTTTCGTTGTAAATATTTTCTCTTGTATCTGGTTTTCTTGTAAAGCGCCTTGCCGCAACTGCGAAATCTTGCATGTTTTCGGTGTTTTGTTTGTCAAAGCAGGCCGGACGTGTCACCTGCCAGTGCACAAAATTCGCTTGATTACTTTCGAAAACAAAACTTGAAGCGCGTGACATTTTGTTGCGCGACCAAAGTCGTGGATGGATTTTTGGCAGAATCAAAGTGGCTTGAAGCCGGAACCGCACGACACCTAACGCGGGGTTTTGCGCAACTTCTTCTTGGCAGTGGGACAGTGCCGCGTTAGCTTCTTTTTCAAGCGCAGATCTGCTTGCGCATATAAGGGAGAACATCATGAACAAATTTGCACTGGGTGCTGTCGCCAGCACGCTTACATTTGCCTTCGCCATCGAAGCTGCGGCAACGGAATGGAACGTGTCTGTGTGGGGCAAACGTCGTGCCTTTACCGAGCACGTTGAAAAGCTGGCCGAGCTGGTGTCTGAAAAGACAAACGGCGAATTCACCATGAACATCAGCTATGGCGGATTGTCCAAGAACCGCGAAAATCTTGATGGCATTTCCATCGGCGCGTTCGAAATGGCGCAGTTCTGTGCAGGCTATCACCGCGATAAAAACCGTGTTGTGACGGTTCTGGAACTGCCATTCCTTGGCGTGGAGAACCTGGCGCAAGAAGTCGCGGTGTCCAAGGCCGTTTATGCGCACCCTGCCGCTGCTGAAGAAATGGAACAGTGGAATGCGAAACTGCTGATGACGTCGCCGATGCCACAATACAATCTGGTTGGCACGGGCGATCCGCGGGCCACTTTGGCCGACTTTGAAGGCATGCGTGTGCGTGCAACAGGCGGTATTGGCAACGCGTTTAAAGCCGTTGGTGGTGTACCAACATCTGTGACAGCCACCGAAGCCTACCAAGCCATGGAATCGGGTGTTGTTGATACAGTGGCCTTCGCCCAGCACGCGCACCTTAGCTTTGGCACAATCAACCAGGCCGATTGGTGGACCGCCAACCTGAACCCCGGCACCGTGAACTGCCCTGTTGTCGCCAACATCGATGCCTATGAAGACCTCAGCGACGCACACCGCGAGGCTTTGGACAGCTCTATTGACGAGGCGCTGGACCATTATCTGGCCAACTACGGTGAATTGCTGAAAAAATGGGATTCTGTTCTAGAAGAAAAAGGTGTCGCCAAGGTCGAGATCGACGAAGCGGTTCTGGCCGAATTCCGCGCCACGGCTGCTGATCCGATCCGTGATGCCTGGATCAAAGACATGGAAGCGCAAGGCCTGCCGGGCCAAGAGCTGTATGATCTGGTTGTGAAGACATTGGCCGACGCCAAATCCGGAAGCTAAGCGGGGTGGTGCACCAAGGTGCACCTTACGCGAAAAAACGACAGGGCGCGCCGAAACACGTGCGCCTTGTCCATAAGAAACGTCGTGACCGGGGGGATAAACGATGGCAGGTTCAGCCGCTGTTCTTGAGGACAGCAGCCTTTTAAGCAAACTCGACAGGGCGTTGCTTCCACTTGAAAAATTCTGCGCCTTGCTGAGCGGTCTTGCGATATTTTCGCTGATGTTTCTGGCCGCATATTCCGTCATCGGCCGCAAGTTCTTTGCCTCTCCTCTGCCGGGTTATGTTGACTACATTGAAGCCGCCATGCCCATCATTGCGATTATGGGCGTGTCCTATGTACAGCGCGATGGCACCCATATTCGCATGGACATGTTTGTGTCCGCGCTTAAGGGGCGGCTGTTGTGGTTGTTTGAGTTGATTTCGGTTCTAATGATCCTCATTTTGATGGCCGCTTTGACGTGGGGCGCATGGGAGCATTTTGAGCGCTCATTCGACTGCGCACGCCCTTTGTGCAGCCGTGACAGTTCCATCGACATCGGCATTCCCATCTGGCCTTCGAAACTGGTGGTTCCGGTCGCTTTTGCCGTTCTGGTCATGCGTTTGGTTTTGCAGGCTGTGGGCTATGGCCGCGCCCTTGTGTTGGGCCTTGAAAGCCCTGTGGCGGTGCCTCTGAATCTCAGCGTGGCAGAACAAGCCCGTATTGAGGCCGAAAGCCTGGAAGGGGCCGACTGATGGATCCTATTGATATCGGCCTTTGGGTGTCCAGCGGCATGCTGGTTATGGTCATTTTGGGCATGCGTGTGGCTTTTGCAGCTGGCATGGCGGGCTTTGTCGGCATTTTCTGGATCTTCTGGGAAAAGAAGGACTATGCGTGGGATGCGCTGCTGTTTTGGAATGAACGACGCGAGATTTGGGACGGGGCCCTTGCCAAAGCGTTCCTGATCGCGGGCCAAGTCCCCCATTCTAAAGTTTCCGCGCAGGTTCTGTCCCTGATCCCTGTCTTTATCATGATCGGCTACATGGCCTATCACGCCCGCCTGACCACGGCGCTGTTCGAGGCTGCGAAGCGCTGGATCGCATGGGTGCCGGGGGGGCTTGCGGTGTCTACCGTCTTTGCCACCGCAGGGTTCGCCGCTGTGTCGGGCGCATCTGTCGCCACAGCCGCCGTGTTTGCACGCATTGCGATCCCGGAAATGCTGAAGATCGGATACAACAAGCAATTCGCGGCAGGCGTCGTGGCGGCGGGGGGCACATTGGCCTCGCTTATTCCGCCGTCAGCGATCCTTGTGATCTATGCCATCATCGTGGAACAGGACGTGGGCAAACTGCTGCTTGCCGGTTTCATCCCCGGTGCGTTTTCGGCCATTGTCTATGCGGGTCTGATCATCGGGATTGCAGTCATTTTCAAAAGTGTCGGCCCGCCTGTGTCGGGCTTTACGTGGAAAGAACGCTTTGAAAGCCTGCCACCCGCACTGCCCATTGTGGCCGTGGTCGTGATCATCATCTTCTTTGTCTACAACCCCTTTGGCGACGCCTGGGGCACACCGACGGAAGGCGGCGCGATTGGGGCGTTCATCATCTTCCTGATGGCGCTATACCGCGGCATGCGTTGGCCCGCGCTGAAAGAGGCGTTGCTGGACACAGCCAAGTTGACGGTGATGATCTTCACCATCATCTGGGGCGTTCTGATCTATGTGCGGTTTTTGGGCTTTGCAAAGCTGCCTGATGCGTTTTCAGACTGGATCACGGCGCTGGAAATGTCGCCCATGCTGATCCTTGTGTGCATCCTTTTGGCCTATGCCGTTTTGGGGATGTTCATGGATGCCATCGGGATGCTGCTGCTGACGTTGCCTGTGGTCTATCCGGCGGTCATGGCGCTGAATGGAGGCGAAAACGTAGCGGCTGCGGACAGTGCGTTCGGGATGTCGGGGCCAATGTGCGCGATCTGGTTTGGGATATTGGTGGTGAAGATGGCAGAGTTCTGCCTGATCACGCCGCCCATCGGCCTCAACTGCTTTGTGGTTGCGGGCGTGCGTGACGATCTGACGGTGCAGGATGTGTTCAAAGGTGTGACACCTTTCTTTCTGGCGGATGCTGCGACTATTGCGATGCTGGTGGCGTTTCCGGGGATTGTGCTTTGGCTTCCAAGCCTCGTGGGGTGAATTTTTCCCCTTTGCACCGATGGGCATTTAAATAACTTGGACAAGTCAAAAAGTTTTTAAGGGGTGAGTGCATATGGCGGATCGATTTTTCACAGATCAAGCGACCACAGGGTTTACGTATGTTCTGTCGACCTATCTTGATGCGGCGACAGGCACAGAGTTCTTTTATCAGATGCGGTTTTCCGGGTCCGATTTTGAGTTCGGTGAGGCACGCACGCCAGTTGATGGGCTGTACAATCAGATTTCTTTTGAGCTGGAATACACAGAACCCAATGGCGGCGATACCGTGTTGCAGCCTGTCTTGCAGTACACGGGACCCACGCAGGACCTGTCAGATTTGTTTGATCAGTATGACACGCCTGCCATCGGCATGAGTTATATGTTGTTGGCTTTGGTGTCGTTGACAACAGGGCGCTTGCCAGGAGACGCAGGTGTGTCGATTTTGGCCAATGCGCCCGGGGGGCAGACGTCCGGCACCCGAAATAACGATGTGATCAACGTCAGCGACGACAACAGTTGGTTCAGTGCGGGGTGGGGCGATGATTACATGGTCGCGACCGGAGGTCCTGTGCGCTTCAAAGGGCAAGCAGGCGACGATCATCTGATTGGCGCGGACGGTCACGACATTTTGCGCGGCGGTTCCGGCCACGATAGTATCGAAGGGCAGGCGGGCGACGACAAGATTTACGGGCAAAGCGGCAATGACGCTCTGCGCGGCGGTGCAGGCGACGATTGGGTGCTGGGCGGCAGCGGTCGTGATTATTTGATTGCCGGCGCCGGGCGCGACCAGCTGAGTGGAGGGACCGGGGCGGATATGTTCATCTTCAACATCGCGACCGAAGACACGGCGTTAAGCGCACATAACATCGAAGACGGACGAAATGTCGTGCGCGACTTTGATTTTGCAGAAGATGTGCTGCGATTTGGCGTGGGCTACAACAACACTTTGACACAAGCCGATGCTTTTGCGTGGTTTTCAGAACATGCCACCGACGCAGGGGACAAGGTGCGGATCGTTGACGGGAACGTGCGTATCATCATCAAAAACGCATCTGTGGGCGACTTTTCAATCGAACACTTCGCAGGCAGCGACACACATGGAAACTATGATGCGTGGCTTTTGGGCTAACGCCTAAAGCCGTGGCATGACTGTGCTGTGCAAGGCGTTTGCCACGCTGTCCACGTCATGGGCACCGTCAACCACGACAAAACGGTCCGGAAACTCTTGTGCGAGGGCCAGAAAACCGGCGCGCATCTGTTTTTGCAAATCCGACCCGAAAGTCTCAAAACGCTCTTCGACGCCTTGGCGCGAGAGGGCGCGTGACAGGCCTACCTCGGGATCCATGTCGATCAATACTGTCAGGTCAGGCTCGCGGCCGATCATCAGATCGTGCAATTGATCCACTGTGCTGCGCAGGTCGCCACGCGACAGGCCCTGATACATGCGGGTGCTGTCGGCGAAACGGTCGCAAATCACGATTTTTCCGGCCTCCAAAGCCGGTTGTATGGTGCGTTCCATATGGTCGCGACGGGCCGCTGTGAACAACAAAATCTCTGTTTCGGCAGACCAACGGTCAGGATCGCCTTGCAAGACAAGGGCGCGGATTTCCTCGGCGCCCGCGCTGCCACCGGGTTCGCGGGTGACGATGACGTCGCGCCCCAAAGCCGTCAGATGATCGGCCAGAAGCCGGACTTGCGTGGATTTGCCAGACCCGTCGATACCTTCAAATGAGATAAACAGACCTGCGGGCTTTTGCGCCGTGCTTTCAGAGGTCGTAAATGGTGTGGTCACGATCCGGTTGGCCCTGCATTCAAACGCGCAATCAACTGCTGCGCTGCGGTGCTAAGACGCGCCATAAAGCCACCATCGGCGACATCGGATTCCGCAACCAATGGAATGCGTGTTTCCGGTAGGCCCTCGGGGGACAAGACAAGTTCTGCCAGGGGTTGGCCTTTTTCGATGGGGGCTTGGATGGGGCCCGTATAGACCACCTCCGCTTCAACTTCAGAGCCAGCAAGGACAGGCAACAGCACAGAAACATCTTCTGCCGGAACCAACCCGACTTTAGGGACCGCGCCCATCCAGACATCTGCCGTGGCCAGACGTTCACCTGCTTTGGCCAGACCGCGTTGGGCGAACTGGCGGAAGGCCCAGTTGACAATGGATTCAGATTCCTGAGCGCGCGCCGCGGCAGAATCGAGACCGGATACCACAAAAATGACACGTCGGTTGCCCTGCAAAGCGGATCCAACAAGACCGTAGCCGGCTTCTTGGGTGTGCCCGGTTTTCAACCCGTCCGCGCCGATGTTCAACGACAACAACGGATTTCGGTTGAACCGGTTGGAGCTTTCTTTTTGGTCGAACAGAAATTCCTTTTGGGAAAACATCGGATAAAATTCGGGGAAATCTTCGATCAGGCGGTTGGCCAACAAGGCAAGATCGCGCATCGACATGCGGTGTCCTGCGGCAGGCCAGCCATTGGAATTGGCGAAGGTGGAATTGGTCATGCCCATCTGTTGGGCGCGCTGGGTCATCATGCGGGCAAACCCCGCTTCAGTGCCATCGGGGCTGAGGGCTTCGGCAATCACCGCACACGCGTCGTTGCCTGATAAAACGATAATGCCACGCAACAGGTCTTCGACTTTGACGCGTTCGCCTGCTTTCAAAAACAGGGTAGAGCCGCCGTATTTTTGTGCCTGCGCAGAGACGGGCAATTCTTCCAGCAGATCAAGACCGCCGTTGTTTTTGCCGCGTTTCACGGCCTCGAATGCGATGTAAAGCGTCATCAATTTGGACATGGACGCAGGCGGCAACGGTGTGTCTGCGTTTTTGTTCAGCAAGACTGTGCCTGTGGTCTGGTCAATCACATATGCGGCTGTGGCCCGTGTCTCGAAGGCATGCAGCGGCAAGGTCGTCGACATGATCAAAGCGAAGATGGCAGTGATGGAACGGATCATAAGGGCACATGTCCTTTGGGTCTATGGTTCGCGTCCGACTTAGTTGGTGACGGCATAGGCGTCGGAAAAGCCTTGCGCTTTGATGGTTTTCAGCAGGGCTTTACGCTCTGATCCTGTGGCGGCAGGGCCTACCACGACACGCCAGAATGGTTTGCCGTTGTTTTCGCCGCGTTTGATTGTAGGCAACATGCCCGCGCTGCGCATTTGCTGGGCGGTGCGATTTGCATTGGCTTCAACCGAGAAAATACCGATCTGGATAAACGGCTTATCAAGGTTTGACGCAACGGGTCTGGGCGCGGGTGCTGCGGCAGATGCAGTAGTTGGGGCAGGGGCCGCGGCGTCGATGGCTGCGGACGCTGATGCTATCGGATCAAGGGCACTTTCGGACACATCCGCAGGTTCTGCCACACCGTCCACGGTTTCAGGCGCTGGCGCTTCGACGGGAACTTCTTCTTTGCGCAAGGCTGTGACGTTCAATTCAGCCGGTGCGCCAGCCAACATGCCAAGCGCTTCCGCTGCATCCGAGGAAATCTGCAACCGCGGTCCCGGAATGTCACGTTCGCGGCGGAACAAGGCGCCCACGACGAATTTGCCGTTTGTCGTATTGCGGATGATGACGCGTTCCGGATCGGTGACATCGGGATGCGCAACCCAAACGCCGCCCAAGGATGGCCGCCCGTCCCAAAGCCCAGCTTCTGTCGCGGAAAATACATCTGGCGCTTCAATGTCGCGTTCTGTGGTTTTGGTCAGCGCCCCTTTACGTGGTGCGCCATCCGCGTCCGCAGCGTTGCCGCGCAGGGATTGCGGGAACTGGAAGTTGCCGGCCCCGTCGCATCCTGCCATCAAGGCCAGCCCCAAGGCAGCTGCCATTAGTCTTTTTTGCACACGCAAAGCGTTTGAAAAACCTGTGTTATGTGCCTGTGTTGCGCTGCCCATCGCTTGTGTCATCCTAGCCTGTTACGACGCCGCCCGCGCCGGATGTGCCAATTTATGGCACGTTAAATTGCCCCCTGACGGGGATCTTTGCGCCACACTAACGCGTCATGGTCGTTCTGAAAAGGCGCAGCACTCACAATCGGCAAAAATCCCCAACGAAACCGCAGCTTACAGCTTTGCAATTGGGGGTTTGCAGAATCGGATTGACCCTTTTAGAGATACCGACGTCGGAGGAGTGGCAGAGTGGTCGAATGCACCGGTCTTGAAAACCGACGAGGGTGAAAGTCCTCCCAGGGTTCGAATCCCTGTTCCTCCGCCACCATAACGTCGTGGTAGGTTTGAATAGGTCGCTTTGAGCGGCCTTTTTCTTTGTTTACATGCAGATGCTTACATAATTGCTTTGGCATGAGTTTCTTTCGAGGATGCCTATACTCGTTCCTTGAGTGGCATAAAAAATGGCAATTTTGGGAATTGCCCTATCTGGCAAGCTAACCAAAAAGCCAGTTGAGACTTTTGGCGCTTGGCGTCATGGCGATGGCGGTGGGTTGCATTTGGTCGTTGATCCATCGGGTACGCAGTGCAGGATTATGCGCGTGGTCACTTTCAAAACAAAAAAGTGGGAAATCCTGAAAGGAGCGGGCCAACATAATTTTATGAACAGCCACGGTATTGAAAGAACCGCACATTCATGCGCAACTTCCTTTAATTGGTTTGGGTGATTTAGGCGATGGTTGTGCAGGTAGAAGATTTCATTGACCGGTGGCTTGGCTCCGGGGGTAGCGAAATGGCCACGGCGCAATCCTTTGCCATCGAACTGACCGAACTCCTTGGTGTTGACCGTCCAAATGTGTCGGACAAAGACGGGGATTTCCTCGACTACCGTTTCGAACGTCCCGTGACCTTGACGCATACGGGGCGCAAGCGGAATGGGCGGATCGACCTGTACAAAAAAGGGTCACTTTATCCTTGAGGCCAAGCAATTCGTTTCGTCGTGTACTAAAGACAAAAACACGCTGGAACTGTTCCTCAACAAAGATGCACCAAAGCAAGCGGGGCACGGCAAGCGGGGCACATCAAAATTCGACGACACGATGATGAAGGCGCGAAACCAAGCGGACAACTACGCGCGGGCCGTCGCCAAAGAAGACGGCTGGCCGCCGTTCTTGATGGTTGTGGACGTGGGCCATGTGATCGAACTCTATGCCGATTTTTCTGGGCAGGGGCAGGGGTACAACCAGTTTCCAGACGGCAATCGCTACCGTATCCACCTTGAGGATTTGCGCGAGAAAGAAACCCGCGACCTGTTGCGGACAATCTGGACCGACCCCAAAAGCCTTGACCCGTCTTTGCAATCGTCCAAGGTCACACGCGAAATTGCAACCCACCTTGCGGAACTGGGCAAAAGTTTCGAGGGGCAGGGGCACGATAGCGAGAAGGTCGCGCGATTCTTGATGCGCTGCCTGTTTTCGATGTTTGCCGAAGACGTGGACCTGATCCCGCGTGACAGTTTCACCACCTTGCTCAAGAAACTGCGCGGCCACCCGGAGCACGCGCAACCATCCCTGCAAAGCCTATGGGAAACGATGGACACGGGCGGGTTCTCACCCATTTTGACGACAGATCTCAAACGGTTTAACGGCGGGCTGTTCAAACAGGCGGATGCGCTTCCGCTTGATAATCTGCAACTTGGGTTGCTGATTGAGGCTGCCGAAGCCGATTGGCGAAAAGTGGAACCCGCCATTTTCGGCACGCTTCTGGAACGCGCGCTGGACAAACGCCAGCGTCACAAGCTGGGCGCGCATTACACGCCGCGCGCCTACGTTGAACGCCTTGTGACGCCCACGATCATGGAGCCGCTGCGCGAGGATTGGCGCGATGTGCAAACGGCCGTGCAGCGCTTGGCGGCGGATGGCAAAGGCGACGATGCGCTGAAACTTGTACGTGATTTCCATGCAAAACTATGCGAAATCCGCGTGCTGGACCCCGCCTGTGGGTCTGGTAATTTCCTATATGTGGCCCTTGAGATGATGAAACGTCTTGAGGGTGAAGTGACCGCGCTCTTGCACGAACTAGGCGAAGAACAGACAAGCTTTATCACAGTGGATCCGCACCAGTTTCTTGGGATCGAATTAAACCCTTGGGCTGCCAACGTGGCCGAACTGGTGTTGTGGATCGGCTATCTGCAATGGCACTTTCGCACTTATGGGCAGGCGGCCCCGTCTGAACCTGTCTTGCGCGACTTCAAAAATATCCGCAACGGCGATGCGGTACTGGAATGGGCGGATCGCACCCCGCGCATGGACGCGGACGGCAAGCCTGTGACCCGCTGGGACGGGATCACCACGATCCGCCACAACGTCACGGGCGAAGAAGTGCCAGACCCGACCGCGCGCATCACCGTCTATGACTACGCCAAGCCAAAGGCGACCAAATGGCCAGAGGCAGAGTTCATCGTGGGCAACCCGCCGTTTATTGGTAAGCTCAAGATGCGCGAGGCTCTTGGGGATGGGTACATTGAGGCGATTTGGAGTGCATACCCCAAGATGCCACAATCGGCTGATCTTGTGATGTTCTGGTGGGAAAAGGCTGCGCAGGCTGCGCGCGAATGGAACCCTAAGACGGGCAAAGGCACGCGGCGGTTCGGGTTGATCACAACCAATTCGCTACGCCAAACGTTTAACCAACAAGTCCTGATGCCGCATCTGAATGATAAAAAAAGGCCATTGTCGTTAATATTTGTCATTCCGGATCACCCTTGGGTGGATACGCAGTTCGGTGCTGCGGTTCGCATTGCCATGACAGTGGGAGTAGCAGGAAATAGAGCAGGACGCCTCCTGACGCTGGCGAACGAAAGTAAGGATGTGAGTGAAGTGGATGGGCGCATCGTGAGCTTCGATCACCATATCGGAAAGGTATTTGCAAACCTCCAGATTGGTGCTGACGTACCCTCCGCCAAGCCGCAAATTGCAAATTTGGGATTGGTCACGCCCGGCGTCATACCGCATGGGGAGGCCATGACGATAGACCAAGGAACTGCAATTAAGATTAATCCCTACGCGAAATTGCCCAATGTACTTCTGCGGCAGTACTGTAATGGAAGGGAGCTACTTGCAGGTTCTTTGACCAGATACGTCATCGACGCTTTTCCAAGGTCTGAGGATGAATTAAAACGCGATGCACCTGCAATTTATCAATGGCTGACAGACACAGTAAAACCTTACAGAGATGCAAATAGAGACAAGGATTTGAGAGAAAAATGGTGGCTGCATCGACGAAATAATCTAGACCTCAGAAATGGGCAGGTTGGTATAGATCGCTTTATTGGTACAGTTCTAACTTCTAAGCATAGATGGTTTACGTTTCTGCCAGTATCAGTGTTGCCGGATCAGACTATCGTTGCCTTTGCAATGGATAACGCTGAAAATTTGGCGGTTTTGTCCAGTAGGCATCATACCCAATGGGCATTGGCTGCTGGCGGTTGGCTAGGAGTTGGCAACGATCCTAGATACACGAAATCCCGTTGTTTTGACCCATTTCCCTTCCCAGATATCACCGACACCCAACGCACCCACCTTCGCCAGCTTGGCGAAGACCTCGACGCGCATCGCAAGCGCCAGCAGGCGGCGCACCCCAAGTTGACGCTGACCCAGATGTATAACGTGCTCGAAAAACTCCGCGCGAATGAACCTATCGAGGGCAAGGACAAAGACATCTATGACCAAGGTCTGATCGGCATCCTGCGTGACCTGCACGATCAAATCGACGCCGCCGTGGCCGAGGCCTATGGCTGGCCTGCGGACCTATCCGACGAAGACATCCTGTTGCGCCTTGTGGCCCTCAACAAAGAACGCGCCGAGGAAGAAGCGCGCGGCCATATCCGCTGGCTGCGCCCCGAGTATCAAAACCCGACAGGCCAGCAGGCCACCAAAGGCAAAACCGCCGATATGGATTTGGGCGTTGTTGCCAAGATCGAAAAAGCGCCGTGGCCCAAAACCTTGCCCGCGCAAATCGCCGCTGTCCGCGAAGCGCTGGACGAGATGGGCGAAGCGACACCGGAACAAATCGCCCGTCGCTTTGTGCGTGGTCGGGCCGTGACAGTGGAGCCTTTGATGGAAAGCCTCGCAGCACTTGGCCAAGCTGAGAAGGGCGAGGACGGTCGGTATGCTGCATAGACTGCGGACGCATCTTGCGTTTTTCGTCGTCGGTTTGTTGCTGGCACTCCCCTTACATGCGCAGAACTTCTCTTGCCGCATCGGCACACAACCCGCTTGCCTCGATTACGGTGATAAGGTCTGCTCAAGCAATGGTAAGTGCGTTAACAGGTCCAGCGCGTGTTTTGACCAGTATCAGTGCAACTATGAGGGCTTTACCTGCAAATCCAATGTGGCGCAGTGCGTTGACGAACATAGCGCATTGGTGAGGAAGTACAACGGCCTGCTTTCGGACTACGATGATCTGTTGTTTAAAGCCAAGAAACTGGCCACGAAACATGACGCGCTAAATGAATGTTTGCTGTATGCCAATACGCTTGAGGATTTTCAGGCGTGTGTGATTTATCAATAACCCCTGAAACGTGAAGCTGGCCAATGCTGTTCGTTCAACACAAACACCGATATTTTTGCATTCAGCTTTAGCACCCACTCTGGTCCGAACGAGTTGTTTGTGTTGGCATTTCTGAACGTCTCAAGCCCGTTTGCGCAGTGGGCAGTTGCGATTGTTTTTGCGTTTAGTTGATTTCTGGCGGGTCGATAGTCGCCGACCTAGAACAGTCATATCTCCAACGCTGTGAGATGTTTTATGTGGTGAATTTTTTGCACTCTGTTTTTTATCTAATATTGCCAAATCCTTATAGGATTTGCATGGAAGGTAGTTCTTCCGCCCCTTTCCTAATTTAGTGGTCTGCCACGATCAGCCGGCGCTTTCTGTGCTTGCTTTGATAGTACTTCCTCTGACTATTTTTGCGGCATTTGATTGCTGAAAGCAGTGTCGTTTGGTTGCGTGCAAACTGTTGTACCGTCTTTCGCTGCAGTTCCGTTAGGTCGTTGGGAACATACGCGCTTCCAAAAAACGTCTGAGTGCAAGCGTGCATTCACGCCAGTTCATCACAGTCTGCCGTCTGGGCGGCAGGGGTCAAACCGGGAAATGATATAAGAGGCAAGTCTATAAACTGCCCTTGCCTGACGTGGTTGGGGCTATCGATGTGGGAACGCAGGTTTTTCACGTCGTCTAAGGGGCGACGATGGCGGCAGTGCGGGTACGAACACAATTTGTATTTGAAGTATTGCAATGCAAAATCTAGTTACGTTATAACATAACAATTCGAAGCCTAAGACGAGAGCCATGCCCATGCCACCCACTGAAAAACGTCTGCCCGTGACATTGCTGACTGGTTTTCTTGGAGTTGGGAAAACCACCTTGCTCAACACAATCCTGTCGACCAAGGCAGGTCCCAAGATCGCGGTCGTCGTGAATGAATTTGGTGAGGCGGGATTGGATCATGATCTGATCGAGGCTGTAGATGAAGACGTCGTGCTGATGCAGTCGGGGTGTCTTTGTTGTTCTATTCGCGGTGATCTATCGCGCACATTGCAAAGCCTGATGTTTCGCCGAAAGACGTGGCGCGTCAAATTTGACCGTATCGTCATCGAAACCACAGGCCTTGCGGATCCGGGCCCTATTCTCCAGACTTTTTTAGCGGATCACTATTTGGCGTCAAAATTCCGTATCGACGGCGTTGTGACGGTCGTGGATGCTGCAATGGGTCCAGATACATTGGACCGCCAATTCGAGGCCGTGTCACAGGTTGCGATGGCAGATTTGCTTGTTGTCAGCAAAGCGGACCTTGTGTCAGACGCCGCATCCCAAGCCTTTGAGGCACGACTGAAAACCCTAAACACAACTGCAAAAGTATTGCGTGCCAAAAAAGGTGTGGTGCCCACAGAGGCGCTTTGGGGGCTAAGTGGCATGCACCGCCAAGGCAAAACCGAACCGGTCATGAAATGGTTGATGCCGAATACACCCCCCGCATCTGATGATCCGTTGGGCAACTTGTCGGGCTTCGTATCTGCCCCGCCTCCTGCGGCGCACTCACACCTGCATGACGCGCGCATCGGTTCGGCCTCTATCGTGCTGGAACGTCCAATTTCTGCCGACGCCTTTGATCTTTGGCTTGATACGCTGATCAATCTGCGCGGGCCAGATATCTTGCGCGTCAAAGGCATTGTGCATGTCGAGGGCGTGGATACGCCGTTTGTGTTTCACGGCGTCCAACACCTCTTTGATCCACCTGTGCCATTGCACGATTGGCCGGCAGGCAACCAACAGTCCCGGATTGTCATCATCGCGCGGGACATGACCCGCCCGGAACTGGCGCGCAGTCTTGATATGTTGCGTGCCTGGCAGACAGACGAAACCGCCGCTTCCCTGGAAAAGGAAATCCAACCATGACTAAAAAACTACCTGTCACTGTCTTGTCCGGCTTTCTGGGTGCGGGAAAAACGACGCTTTTGAACCGGGTTTTGAACAATCGCGATGGCCGCCGTGTCGCGGTGATTGTCAACGACATGTCCGAAGTGAACATTGACGCGGACCTTGTGCGCGCAGACACGGAACTGAGCCGCACGGATGAGACGCTGGTCGAAATGTCGAACGGGTGCATCTGTTGCACGCTGCGCGATGATCTGTTGGCCGAGGTGCGACGTCTGGCGGCCGAAGACCGCTTTGACTATTTGCTCATCGAATCCACCGGTATTTCGGAACCCTTGCCTGTCGCGGCCACTTTTGATTTTCGGGACGAGGACGGGCAAAGCCTGTCCGATGTCTCAAGGCTGGATACGATGGTGACTGTTGTGGATGCGGTGAACCTTTTGCGCGACTATTCCAGCCACGATTTTCTAAGCGATCGTGGTGAGACTTTGGGCGAAGACGATGAACGCACATTGGTCAATTTGCTGGTGGAACAAATTGAATTTGCCGATGTTGTGGTTCTGAACAAAGTCGCCGACGCGGAACCCCACCAAGTCGAAGCCGCACGTCAGATCATTCGCAGCTTGAACGCAGATGCGCGTATCATCGAAGCTAATCATTCTGATGTTCCAGCGGATGCGATTTTGGATACGGGCCTTTTCGACTTTGAAAAGGCCCATGATCACCCGATGTGGGCGAAAGAGCTTTACGGATTTGCCGATCATGTCCCCGAGACCGAAGAATACGGGGTCGCTTCATTTGTTTACCGCGCCCGCAGGCCGTTTGAGCCGGAAAAGATCTTGGAGGTTTTGAACGGCGACCTGCCGGGCGTGATCCGTGCCAAAGGGCATTTCTGGATTGCGACGCGTCCAAAATGGGTGGTGGAATTTTCGTTGGCGGGTGCCTTGTCGTCGATCAAGCCCTTGGGAACGTGGTGGGCTTCTGTGCCAAAAGAAAGCTGGCCGCCGCAAGACAGTGTGCAAAACTACATGACCCAACACTGGCAAGAGCCGTGGGGGGACCGTCGCCAAGAACTTGTGTTCATCGGTGCAGGTATCAATTGGGCGGAGCTGAAAGCGCGCCTTGATGGGGCGCTTGTGTCCAAGGATGTGGCGTCATCGCCTGATAGTTTGCCGGACTTCCCCGATCCCTTTCCGCAGTGGCGCATGAATGAGCGGGCAGCATAACCGGTGCGCCGATCCTGTTGCGTGGCGCTTTATGGCCGCAGCAAACACCCACGGGGGTGTTTGCATCGCTCGCCTCCGATTGAAGGGTCAGGCGAGACGCGGCTGGTTCTGGTTCTTGATCCAATCTTTGATCTAGAGGACGAGATGTGACCGGTGTGTCCAGCGTCCACATCGCAACACCACGATCGCCAAACATGTGCTTGTTCATGCGTTTACTTTCGGGCGCGAAAAGAGGCCGAGTAGGAAACCGATGATTGCTTTGTTGAACACTGAATTGCAAAATGCAGGACTTCAAAGCCCAGCCCGGCGGCAAAACTGTCCAAACGAGATTTTTGGACGCAAGAGAGCGGCGCGAACGATGTCATGGCTGCGCGTATGATTTTCGAATTTGTTCAGCAAAACGCCCGGCCGCAACCGAAAGCGAGCGCCCTTTAAGTTGCGACAGGTGCACAAACATTGGTGCCTGATCCCGAGATGACAAAGCGCGGTAGTCCAGCTTTTGTGACGACGGTTTGCCGCTTGTGGACATTTCGAAACCGATTGTGTCAGCACCCTGCATGATCGTCCCGGCGGCACCAGCAGGGATTTCAAGACCGATGTGAAAGTCCAATCCTTGTCGTATCGCGGATGTTTCAACAGAATCGCGCAAAGGACCTGACACCGGCAATGCCCAACGAAACTTCGCAAGCTCATGCAAGCGTAATGGTCCGTTACCGAATGCAGGGTGACCTTTATGTGCGCCGACATAGATTTGGGCAGGAGCCGCGCACAGGGATGAAACGTAAGAATTCGTTGTCGGATGCAACTGCACTGCCAAGTCTGCACGGTACTCTGTCAGTGCCTGTGCAATGTCATTGGCGGGGGTTGGTTCAACCACAAACGTGACGTCGCTGAATTCCCGTTGGTAGTGCGCGATTTCTTCGGCAAATGATGCCAACGCGGCGACATTATCATCGATAGCAATCACAACGCGTCCACGCCGCACCCCTTTGATATCCGAGATCTTGGAACGAACCGATTTCATTTCCGCCAGTTGGCGCCGCGCGTGCGTGATAAAAATTTCGCCAGCCGCGTTCAAAATGACACCGTTTGACGTGCGTTCAAACAATTGGGTATCAAGTTCGTCTTCAAGGCTAAGCAGACGTCGGTTCAGCGCTGACGGGGTGATCGACAGCAAGTCGGCAGCGCCTCGGATCGATCCTGCACGTGCAATTTTTTCAACAATGACAAGCGGAAATTCGTGCTGCATGGCTTTTCCTATGTGGTGCGTTTTCGGCAACGCGCCAGTGCAAAATGAACAGACGACACCGGATTGGAACTAACTATGCTGCATTGCAGAGAAACAGTTCGCCCCATCGCCTGTAATGATGGCACTGCGCCTCCTAACGATTAATTTCCAAGCATCCACTGGATGGCCGGGGACCATAAAGCGATATGCCAAAGCGACCAAAAACGTGTTTTGCACGCATAGAGAAGTTGTGCCTTTTGCCGGTTTTCCACCGCCTGATAGATGCGAAAGTTCTGTTGGTTGGCGGCAGTCCCGCCGCTGCATGGAAAGCCGAATTGCTGCGCGCAGCCGGGGCGCAGATCCGTTTGGTATCACCACAGATATGCGCAGAACTTGCCGCGCTTGTCTCAAGGCAGCCGACTGCATTTGACCTCTACAACCGCGATTGGTCACCTGCTGATTTCGATGGAGCACGCTTGGCGATCATGGACACCGATTGTGACCTTGAAGCCGCTTCGTTCGAACAAGCAGGTCGGATGGCCGGCGTTCCTGTAAATGTCATTGATCGTCCTGCATTTTGCCAATTCCAGTTCGGATCTATCGTCAACCGGTCGCCTGCGATCATATCAATTTCGACCGATGGGGCCGCTCCGGTATTGGGGCAGGCCATTCGCCGTCGGATTGAAACGCTGCTGCCTGCGACGTTGTCCGGATGGACCAGCCTTGCACAAAAATTGCGGCCAAGGATCAATGCGCTTTACGCCGAAGGACAACAACGCCGCGCATTTTGGGAAGGCTTTGTTGATCGCGTCTTTTCAGGTGATGCACCCGATGCGGAACGGCTGTTTGAGCCGATGCCAAAAGGCGGACGCGTTGTTTTCATCAACGCCGGGCCCGGTGATCCGGAACTGCTGACCGTCAAAGCCATGCGCACCCTGCAGCAAGCGGACGTCGTCATTTGTGACGCCACGGTTCCCGGCACAATCCGTGAACTGGCTCGCCGCGAAGCGCAACACATCGAAGCCGCAGACATTGCGGAAATGCGGCGTCTTTTTGCTGCCAACAAAACCGTCGTTCATGTCACGTGCTCTGACGCGACACCAAACCTCGCGGCCCTCCAAGCACATTCAATCGCAATCGACATCATCCCCGGTGTCACCGCCCCACAATGCCCAACCCCACAATGGGTAGCGGCATAATTCGTCTGAAAGAAAGGACATTTCCATGTCATACGTTAAACCGGCAGAATTTGCCGCCCAAATGATCGAAGCTGGTGAATCCAAGGTCTTTATGTCGACCAAGGACACCCTTGTCAGGGCCTTTATGGCTGGCGCGATCCTTGCACTTGCGGCCGCATTCGCAGTGACAATTGCGGTCAATACTGGCAGTTTCCTTGTCGCGGCATTGTTGTTTCCAGTTGGTTTTTGTCTGCTTTACCTGCTTGGGTTCGACCTTCTTACCGGTGTTTTTACGCTGACACCGCTTGCATGGTTTGCAGGCAGGCCGGGCGTCACATGGCAGGCGATCTTGCGAAACTGGGGGTTGGTGTTTCTAGGTAACTTTGCAGGGGCCATGACCACGGCGATCTTTATTACAATCACGCTTACAATGGGGTTCAGCCTGCCGCCAAATGCCGTTGGAGAACGCCTGATGGATATCGGCCACGCGCGCACCATCGGGTACGCCGAAGCAGGCGGAGCGGGTTTGCTGACACTATTTGTCCGCGCGGTCATGTGTAACTGGATGGTGTCCACTGGTGTGGTTGCGGCGATGATGTCGACATCGGTCTCGGGCAAGATCATGGCAATGTGGATGCCTATCCTGATCTTCTTCTACCTTGGGTTTGAACATTCCATCGTCAACATGTTCCTGTTCCCGATCGGGATCCTGCTGGGCGCGGAATTCACCTGGAGCGATTATCTGATCTACAACGAAATCCCCACTGTGATCGGTAATCTGGTCGGCGGTCTGACATTTGTGGGCGCGATGATTTACGCAACACACTACAAGACCGGCCCGTCGCGCCGTCCTGCGGCCGACACCGTTGGTACAGCTGCCGAATAAAAACACTTCGGCCAAGGCCGCAGACCATCGCGGCCTTACAATCCATTTCATGCGCAGGCATCACATGTTGCATTCCCCTTCCTTGTCCGTGTCATTGGGCCAAGCCACATCGGCGGGTCCCAAAAACACCAACGACGACTTCTTCGGCGCGTTGCTGCCCGAAGGCGCGGACAGGCAGCTTAAAGGGTGCGTGGTGGCTTTGGCGGATGGTGTATCAACCTCTGATGTCGGTCGTGTCGCATCCGAGACTTGCGTCAAGTCATTCCTGACCGATTACATGGCCGCGCCTGACAGTTGGACCGTCAAAACCACAGGCACCAAAGTCATCTCTGCGGTGAACGCCTGGCTGCATGCCCAGACCCGTCACGCGGGCGAATATGACGCCAGTTACGGCTACACCTGCACCCTTACGGCGATTGTCCTCAAAGGCCGCGCCTGCCATATATTCCACGTCGGAGACAGCCGCGTTTGGCGCGTTGCGGGCGCATCACTTGAACCGCTGACAACCGATCATCATGCCGTTCTGGACGATGCGCAAACCGTGCTTTCGCGTGCGATGGGTGCCAATCGTGCGGTCGAGGTGGATTACCATTGTGAACCTGTGCGCGTCGGCGATGTCCTTTTGATGACGACCGATGGCCTGCACGAAATTTGGAGCCCAAGTGATGCTGTACGCATTGTCCAAAGCGCCACCGACCTTGACCAAGCCGCGCAGCAGATCATTGACGCGGCTTTGCCTTTGGCATCAGACAACCTCACACTACAAATCATCCGCATTGAAGATCTACCACTTCAGGGTGCCGTTGATCTAAAGCACGAAACCCTGACGCTTCCGTGGCCCAAGGATTTTGTGCCCGGTGACGTCATTGACGGGCTTACGATCTTGCGTGAAATTCACGTAACCCATCGGTCGCGGATCTATCTGGCCAAATGCGGTGACCACCGGTTCGCGTTAAAAGTACCGTCGTCCGAGGCGCGCGAGGATGACACGGCGCTTCAGCGGTTTGTCACCGAAGAATGGGTCGCCCGCCGGATCAACAACCCCCATGTGGTGTCCGCGCCAAAATTAGCCGGGGATCGCAGTGCGCTTTACACGCTATCCACCTATGTCGAAGGCAGAACCCTGCGCCAATGGATGGTGGATACCCCCAACCCGACCCTGCAACAGGTCCGCGATATCGTCGGGCAGATTGTCAAAGGGTTACGGGCATTCCATCGCCGCGAAATGCTGCATCAAGATTTGCGCCCCGAAAACATCATGATTGACGCAGACGGACATGTGACCTTGATCGACTTCGGCTCGGCCTATGTGTCGGGGGTGCAAGAAACCGGCCCGTTGAACCAAGCCGCCGATATCCTTGGCACGGCGCAATACACCGCGCCTGAATACTTTTCCGGCGAACCTGTCAGCTGGAAGTCGGACATGTTTTCATTGGCGGTGATCGCTTACGAAATGATGACGGGAAAACTGCCGTTTGGCGCCGAGGTTGCAAAGGTCCGTTCCCCCAAAGACCGCCGCGCCTTGACCTATCGCAAAGCCGGTGACGCTGTCCCTGCGTGGTTGGATCATTGCCTTCAGACGGCGACCCATCCGGACCCTGCCAAACGCCCCGACGCGTTGTCAGAGTTTGAGACAGACCTGAAACGCCCCAGCATCCGCTACCAACGCAAAGGCCGCGCGCCTTTGATGGAACGTCATCCGGTCCAGTTCTGGCAGGCCGTCTCGGCTGTGCTTGCCATCACCGTCGCCTTTCTTCTCATCCGCTAAAGGAGCCACCACATGAAAGACCTTACAACCGACGATCGCCTTATGACCAAAGAAGATGTCACTACGCTGATCCTGATCGCCAAAAAAGAACTGGGCCTGTCATGGGCCGAGATTGCGGCAAAAATCGAAATGTCCCCGGTGTTCACGCATTCCGCCGCCATGGGCATGAACGCGTTTCCCAACGACAAAGCCGCGGCCTTGGTCAAAGTGTTAAATTTGCCAGATGCTGCGAAACCGGTTCTTGCGGAAAGCCCCACGAAGATCTGGGAGCAAGCTGTTCCAACCGATCCATGCATGTACCGTTTTTATGAAATAGTTGGCGTATATGCCCCGACCCTCAAGGCGCTGATCGAAGAAGAATTTGGCAATGGTATCATGTCAGCCATTGACTTCGAGATGTCCGTGGCACGGGTCAAACATGACAAAGGCGACCGGGTGAAGATTGAAATGTCTGGTAAATACCTTGCATATAATGCGTGGTGATCTGGTGACGGAACAGACCGACAACGGGTTCACGCAGGACCAAATTGCCTGCCTGATGTCGGCGTTGACAAAGCTGGACCTGACCGCGCCCTCGGGTGGCAAGACCCCGGCAGAGCATGTCTATGGCACGCCTCTGGAGGACCTGTGCAAAGAAGAAATCGCCAAGTATAAACTGCATCCGCTGGATATCTGGGACCGTTTGGAACATTGGACTGCGCGCAATGAAATCGCGACGGGTCTGGATCAGTTTTTGCTGCGCCACCTTGGGTTTTTCAATGTCGAACCCGCAAGCCGAGGATATATGATCCGTCTGCGCCTGCCTGCCTGCCAGATGCGTGGCGATCAGATGCAGGCGGTGGCTGAGATTGCCGATACCTATGGCCCCGGCCATGCCCATGTGACAACGCGCGGAAACCTTCAGGTGCGTGAAATCGCACCCAAAGATGTGCTGAAAGTGATGGATGCACTGACCGAAGCGGGACTGTCGTGCCAAGGTTCCGGCGCGGATTCCGCACGCAATCTGACAACGTCCCCCACAGCAGGGTTTGATCCCGTTGAATTGATCAACCTTGCCCCGCACACCCGCCGTTTGTCGAACTTGATCCTGAACAAGCGTGATTTGCGAGCCTTGCCGCGCAAATTCAACATCTCGTTTGATAACGGTGGTTCAATCTCGGCCCTCAGCGACAGCAATGACATCGCGTTCCAAGCGGTCAAAGTGGGCAATGACGCGCCGGTTGATCCGGGGATTTACTGCCGTATCGGGCTGGGTGGAATTTCAGGGCACCGCGACCTCACGCGCGAAACCGGGATGGTGTGCACGCCCGATCAAACTGTGATGGCCGGGTTTGCTATGTTGATGGTGTTTGTCGAACATGCGGATCGGACCAACCGCAAACGTGCGCGTCTCAAATACCTTTTGGATGCGAAGGGCCTTGAGTGGTTCATTGAGGCGACACAGGCAAAGCTGGCCGAGATTGACGCAGGTTTCCAGCTGACAGCATTAAACCCAACCCACGATCTGCCGCGCCCCCCCGTTGATCGACACGCGCACATAGGTGTGCACCCGCAATCTGATGCGCGTTGCGAATACGCGGGGATTGCGCTGGAAATGGGGCGTCTGTCTTGTGATCAAATGCGCAGTTTGGGGCGGATCGCGATGGTGCATGGCCGCAACGACATCCGGTTGACCGTTTGGCAAAACGTCCTGATCCCGCATTTGAAAGCGGGTCAGATCGACCAAGTCAAACAAGATTTGCACGCTGTCGGTCTTGGCACATCTGCCACTGCTTTCGCGGCAGGCGCGGTGGCCTGCACCGGCAAAACCGCCTGCAAACTGGGACTGGCGCACACGAAAGAAGACGGCACAGCACTGGTAAGGCATCTGGAAAACCGCTTCACGCTTGACACCCCGATCAATATCCATCTGACGGGCTGCCCGAATTCCTGTGCACAACATTACATCGGTGACATTGGGCTTGTCGGGGCCACGACGACGGAGGGTGAAACGGGCTATCACGTCGTTGTTGGCGGCGGCAGCGATCACGACAAAGGGATCGGCCGTGCGCTGTGCGGACCTGTCCCCCACACACAATTAAACGACGTCATCGCGCAGGTTGTCGGCAGCTATCTTGACCGTCGAGAGGGACAAGAGACGTTTCTTAGTTTTGTTCGCCGGCTGCCTGACGCCGACCTTGCGACCCTATGTGACACTTCGTTTTGACCCAAGGATCCAGCTATGACTGAACATAACCCGAACTTAGGTGCACAAGCTTTGGAGATTGCTGGCAGCCAATCTGAATTTGTGCCCGAAGGCAGCCCCTTTAACGATGCACAGCGTGCCTATTTGAACGGCTTGTTTGGTGGTCTTCATGCCTTGTCAAAAGGCGGGGGAGAGGCGGCGCAAACACCGCTTCAGATCTACTTTGGCTCTCAGACCGGCACGGCAGAGGCGTTGTGTAAAAACCTGCGTAAACTGGCGGCGACCAAAGGGTTCAAGGCCAGCATCGCCGATATGAATTCTGTCACGCCCGCTGATTTGGCCAATGCAGAAAGCGGTGCAGAACACATGTTGTTCATCGCAGCGACCTGCGGCGAAGGTGATGCGGCAGATAATGCGGTGACCTTTATGGAGGCGCTTGGCGCAGACGACTTTCCCGCCCTTCCGGCGCGTTTGAATTTTGCGGTGCTGGGTTTGGGCGATAGCAGTTACGTACAATTCAATCAGGCAGCCAAAGACCTTGATGAACGGCTGGCCGCCCTTGGGGCGACGCGTGTGGCTGATCTTGTGGCGTGCGATCTGGACTATGACGACGACTTTGCAGGTTGGTGCGAAACAGTGTTTGCGACACCGGCTTTTCAATCCGCAGCAGGTGACGCTGTCGCAACCGCGCCAGAGCCTGCCAAACCAGCCTTCGACAAAACACACCCCTTCATGGGCACCCTGATGAATGCCACTTGCCTTAGCGCAAAGGCATCCGCCAAGCGGGTCAATCATGTCGAGATATCGCTTTGCGGTGGTGGCGCAGATTTGGACTATGACGTCGGTGACGCATTGGGCGTTTGGCCGTTGAATGACATGGCCGATGTGGATGCGATACTTGCCGTTACCAATTTGGCCGACAAAGAGGTCGTGACGCTAAAAACAGGCACGGCCAGCTTGCGGCAGGCCTTGTTCAAATCGTTTGATCTGACGACGCTGACCGCCAAAGCGGCAGAGCTCTGGGGATACGAGATGCAAAATGGCGATCACGTCATGGACGCCTTGCCGCATCTGACAGACCTAACCGCGCAAAGCCTGATCGACGGGTTGCGCACGCTACAACCCCGCCTTTATTCGATTTCCTCGAGCCCCCAAAAATACCCCGGCGAGGTACATTTGACGATCGGCGAAGTGCATTACACCCACAACGGACGCAAAGGCAAAGGCGTGACATCGACCTATCTGGGCAGTCGTCTGCAAACGGGTGGCGCAGTGGGCGTCTATGTTCACAAAGCCCCCCATTTCCACCTGCCGGATGATGATACTGTCCCTTTGATCATGATCGGGCCGGGTACTGGCATCGCGCCGTTTCACGCGTTCTTGCAAGATCGTGAGACCCGCGGTGTGACCGCAGACAACTGGTTGTTCTTCGGTGATCAACATGCAGCCAATGACTACCTTTACAAAGACGCGCTAGAGGCCTGGGACGCGAATGGTCATCTTAATAAACTCAGCTTGGCGTGGTCGCGTGACACTGATCACAAATGCTATGTGCAACATTTGATTGAACAGGATGGCGCCGCTTTTTTCGAATGGCTTGAACGCGGGGCCGCGATCTACGTCTGCGGTGATGCGCTGCGGATGGCGGCCGACGTTGATGCCGCGATCCATCGTGTTGTCGCAGAATACGGGAAACTGGACGCTGATGCGGCAAAGGCTTATGTAGACGCGTTGCGAAAAGCACATCGTTATCAAAGAGATGTGTATTGATGTGCAGAACGGTGGTGGTCTTTATGTCGGGCGGTCCGGCTTTGCAGGGCCAAACGCACGCCGCGCGATTTTTTTCAAACGCGCAAACCGGATTTCGCGATCCAGACTTTTGTTGCGGGGCATACGGTTCCAGTCCATCAATATTTGGGTCTTCTGAAGAAATTGAACAGACGGATCGTCTTGACCAATGAAATCATACCCTGACCAGAAGGCTTGCGTAATGTCGGGGGGAACAATCTGGCCGTTTGGGATTTGATCCACGTCCCCAACCATCTGCACATAGCTTAAAAGGACCCGTGCTATGTCATAGGCCACGGGGGCATAGCTGATGCCCAGAAAATCCAAAGCATAGGTTTTTTGCCCTGCAATCATCAAATTGTGGATGTTCAGGTCGCCGTGCTTTGCTGCAATTTTTGTCGTGTGCCCCAAAGCAGCAGGCACGTGATCCTGAAGCTGCATGGCCAATTCAATAAAGCGTTTTTTTCCGTCTATGTTTCTTTCGCCGCGCTCCAGCTGACCGGCCAAGTGCAACACGTGTTGGGCCATAAACTTGGGCTGAAATGTTCTGTCTTCCTGAAACGTGCCTTTGTGATAGGCGGCCAGCCATGCCCCGACTTTTTTCATCACCGCGGTGTGGTCTTCTTGTTCGCGACACATAGACAGCACGGTGTCTCCGGGGATGTATTCCATCACGTAGGATTGGCGGGATGCGTCTTGCGCCAATATTTTTGGCACACCTGCAACGGGGGATGTCTCAAGTGCGGTTTGGGCAAGATTATGCGCTGCCAGAATGTCTGAAAATGCAGCCTCGTCCATTGGGCGGGACGCGTGTTTCAACATCAAGGTTTTAGCTTTTGGGGCATCGTAACGCTGCAGTATATGCAGCCTGTTAGGATCGTTTTTCAACCATTCCTGGGTGCATTCATAAGGTGTCGCATCCTGTCCGATGCGTGACGTCAGCACTTCAAAGCTTTGTCGTGCCACGCGTCGCAGTTTTTCGCCTTCGCCGTTCTTGCCGCTTGGATGATCTGCATGTTTCAAAGCGATTTGTAGTCCTCGTTCGTTCCCGATGCCTTGGCTGTGTTCGAACACCCGCCAATTTTTTGACGTCGTTTTGTAAGACGCATCGAATTGCTTGAAGTAGTTGGTTGTCAACGCACCATATGGAAGCAGTTTAACATCCAAGGTGCCACGTTTTTCAAACAAAAGCGTCGTCAGAGCCCCGGGGCCGGAAAGCCAGAAAATCCCACGCGCTCTGGCGTCTTTGATGTTGCGCAAAACCTGATCCAGATACATTTCAATAAAAGGGGACTTCGCGGGGGCCGCCATAAAGCCGTTGATTGCAGCGCAGTTCGGGTATCTGGTCATGGACGCGGCCCATGTGTCGCCGACCTCTTGGCCCGCAAATCCGGCTGCTGCAAATTGCGGGTAGCTGTCCGCATCGCAATACAGGCCACCGTCTTGCGCCAGCCGGTACAGCCGAAATACATCTGATCGAAGGGCCGGATGATCCAGGGCCGCGAATTCCGACGCGGCAGAGGCCCCGAAATATTCCCGAATATAGGCGGCGGCGGATACATCCGAATACAAGTGATGGGTTTTTGAACAGCCTCTCCATTCCTGAATGGCGCCCGCGACATCTGCGGGGGGGGCGTCTTGGTCCCAAAATTGAAAGACGTCAGCACCCTTTGTGGCGCGGCCGCTGGCTTTCGACGCATGCGCACCATGCTGACAGTAGACGGCCCATCCCATGGCCTCGAAACGTGTCATTGGGTGCGCGTCTGTATCATTTGAAATAGCGACCAATTCTGTCGGTGCGGAGTTTTGCAGATCTTGCAAAATTGCCGCGAACAAACGGGGTTGGGCACCGGATGTGAATTTTCCAAATGCAGACAAGCAGGTCCAGTCGGACAGACCATCGTCAGATAGAACCCAGTCCAGAATTTGAAATGGCACACCCGCAACATCGACTGTGTCGCGGTCCAGTTTTTGCAAATAGTCGTCGAGGTGTCGGAAATCCTTGTTGGCGACAAAACTGCGTATCTTGGTCCGCTGTGAGGACGTCAGCTTTTTTGTCATCTCGGTCTCCATTTCCACTGAGCCTAAGGCATAACGGGCGGCATGGAAAACCTGTTTTCAAATGTGACCATAAGGGTCCTGAGCCTAGGGCAGGGCGTTCGACGGTGCTGGTCCAACAAAGGCTGTGGCTTCGATTTCCAACAAGGCATCATCTTCGACCAATCCGGCCACAACCAACATGGACATGGCGGGGAAATGTCTGCCAAGGACGCGGCGGTAGACGTCGCCGACTTCGCGTTGCCGTGCCGCGTATTCTGCTTTGTCGATCACAAACCACGTCAACCGCGTGATGTCTGTCACCGATCCGCCTGCAGCTTCCACGATGGCCACAATGTTGCGCAGGGCCTGTTCCATTTGGCCGATAAAATCATGTGACGCGAATTGCTTTTGCGCGGTCCAACCGATCTGGCCACCGATATACAACGTGCCATCGCGTGCCAGCATGCCGTTTGCATAGCCTTTGGCGGGCGCCCAGCCTTCGGGGTGAATGGTTTTGGCAGTCATGCTGTGCTCCGGATATAGGGGGTAAATGCCGTGCGTGTTGTGCTGGTCCAAGGTGTGGGCTGTCCATCTTTGGTGATGTGGACAAGAATCGATGTGCCCTCAAAGCGTAAACTGTCGTTGGCTGTTGCACGAAATCCGAACGTCACGCTGGTGGTGCCCAGACGGTGTATTTGCAGGGCCAGTTCCAGATGATCGCCATGCCTGCTGGGGGCTGGAAAAGTCACATCAATCTGGACAGTGGGCACAGCATAGGCACCATGCAGCGTTTCAAAGGGATATCCGACATGATCGAAGAAGGTCTCGATCAGATCATTTATCATCTCGAAGTAGCGCGGATAAAACACAAGTCCGGCGGGATCACAGTGCTTGAAAAGCACCTTTTGAGGTATGGAGAACAACATGAGAAATCAGTGCTTTACTGGGGTGATGGGGTCCGGTTGCTTCAGCAGGAAACGCTGGATCTTACCGGTTTGTGTTTTGGGAAGCGCGTCGCAAAACACAACGCTGCGGGGGTATTTGTAAGGTGCAATTGTTGCTTTGACATGGTCTTGCAGCGTTTGGGCCATCTGCGGTGACGGGGTGTGTGCGGCCAGAACAACATGGGCTTGCACGATCATACCACGCGCATCGTCTGCCGCGCCAACGACGGCACATTCCGCGACAGCTTCATGTGACAACAAAGCGGCTTCCACTTCGGGGCCCGCAATATTGTAACCTGCGCTGACAATCATATCGTCGTTGCGTGCGGCGAAATACAAGTACCCCATGGCATCCATCGAGAAGGTGTCGCCGGTGATGTTCCAGCCGTCTTTCACGTAGCCCGCTTGCCGGTCGTCGTTCAGATAGCGGCACCCCGTTGGGCCACGCACCGCCAGACGGCCGGGCGTTCCGAAAGGCACGGGCGCACCTGCATCATCCACGATTTTAGCTTCATATCCCGTTACGACACGTCCGGTGCAGGCTTGTTTGTGGTCGTCAAAACGGTTGGAAATGAAGATGTGCAACATCTCTGTGGCACCTATGCCGTCCAGCATGGGTTTTCCGGTTTTTGCAATCCAGTCCTGATATACGGGCGCAGGTAGGGTTTCACCCGCAGAAACAGCTGCGCGCAAGCTGGACAGATCAGCGCCTGCATCCATCGCCGCCAACATCGCGCGGTAGGCGGTGGGGGCCGTGAAACACACGGTGGCTTTGTACTTTTGGATGATTTCGACCATGTTGGGTGGCGATGCGTCTTCAAGCAGGGTCGCTGTCGCCCCGAAACGCAGTGGAAAAATGGCCAGCCCCCCCAACCCGAAGGTAAAAGCCAAAGGGGGTGAGCCAACAAAGACGTCTTGTGCGTCCACCTGTAGAACTTCCGCAGCGTATCCGTCCGCGACAATAAGCAGATCGCGGTGAAAGTGCATCGTGGCCTTGGGCGCACCCGTTGTACCAGAAGTGAACCCCAGCAATGCCACATCATCCGACGCGGTGGCCACAGCATTGTATTGCACAGGCTTTTCCAAGGCCAAACGGTCCAGTTCTGCATCATGGTTCGACGTGCCGTCAAAGCCTGTCACGCGGACCAAATGGGGACATTGGTCGGCGCATTTGGTCATTTCGTCCATCAGGCGTGTGTCACAGAGGGCGTGGGTGATTTCCGCCTTTTCAACGATCTGAACCAGCTCGGCGGCACGCAGCATGGGCATGGTGTTGATGACGACGGCACCTGCTTTGGTGGCGGCCAGCCAGCAGGCGACCATGGCGGGATTGTTGGCCGATCGGATCAACACGCGGTTGCCGGGTTTCAGGTCCAGATCATCAACAAGGGTATGCGCCAGACGGTTGGTCCAATCCGTCAACTCTTTGTAGGTGCGCCGCCTGCCGTTGCCTATCAGCGCGGTGTGGTCGCCATATCCCTTGTGCACCATGGCATCCGTCAACTCGACGCCTGCATTCAATCGGTCAGGGTAATCGAACCCGTCCAGCAAAAAGTCCGGCATCCTGTCAGCCGGGGGCAAGTTGTCACGCGCAAAGGTATCGATATGTGCGGTTCGTCCAGACATGAAGCTTCTCCTAAGGGCGGGGTGTTGCTAGGTGTGTGCGCCAAGGGTTTGACGGGCGATAATGACGCGTTGAACATCGGAGGCGCCCTCGTAGATGCGCAGGGCACGGATTTCACGGTACAGTTTCTCGACGGTTTGACCGGACCGGACACCATCGCCGCCATGCAATTGCACAGCTTTGTCGATGACCTTTTGGGCTTGATCGGTGGAAAACAGTTTGGCCATTGCAGCCTCGCGGGTGATGCGCGGCGCACCTGCATCTTTGGTCCAGGCCGCGCGATAGATCAGCAGAGCGCTGGCATCGACGTCCATTGCCATGTCTGCGATGTGACCTTGTACCATTTGCAAATCAAACAAAGGTGCGCCCTGAACGCGGCGTGTGGTGACGCGGGTCAACGCCTCGTCCAAGGCGCGGCGCGCAAATCCAAGTGCGGCTGCTGCAACGGTTGAGCGAAACACATCCAGAACTGCCATCGCTATTTTGAAGCCGTCCCCGCTGCGGCCCAGCATGGCGGATGCAGGCACACGCACATTGTCAAAGCGCAGCGTGGCAAGGGGATGCGGGGCGATGGTTTCCAGACGTTCTGCCACAGTCATGCCGGGGGTGTCGGCGGGCACGATAAATGCCGATAGCCCTTTGGCGCCGGGGCCGTCGCCTGTGCGCGCGAATGTGGTGTAGACATCCGCAATCCCGCCGTTGGAAATCCAGGTCTTTTCCCCGTTCAAAACATAATCATCGCCATATTGAACGGCTGTCATGGTAGAGTTCGCGACATCTGATCCGGATTGCGGTTCTGTCAGCGCAAAGGCTGACACAGCTGCACCGCTGCGCACGCGTGGCAGCCAGTGCTGCTTTTGGGCATCAGTGCCGAACAGTGAAATCGCGCCGGTGCCCAACCCTTGCATGGCAAAGGCGAAGTCCGCCAAACCGTCATGGCGCGCCAGCGTTTCGCGGATCAAACACAGGCTGCGCACATCCAGCGGCGCGTCGCTGTCCGGATCAACAGCCGCGAAATTCAACCACCCGCCATCGCCCAAAGCCGCGACCAGGGCGGTGCAGGCGGCGTCCGTGTCGGTGTGGTCTATACCGGCCAGATTGTCTGCGGCCCAAGCTTCAAGGCTCTGGGCCAGATCGCGGTGCCGGTCTTCGAAAAACGGCCAGTTCAGAAAGGTTTTATCTGCCATCAGGTGCCCTCGAATACCGGTTTCTCTTTGGATACAAAGGCGGTGTAGGCGCGTTCAAAATCGGCGGTCTGCATACAGATGGCTTGGGCTTGGGCTTCGGCCTCGATGGCTTGTTCGATGGACATCGACCATTCTTGCGCCAGCATCGTTTTGGTCATCATGTTGGCAAAGTTGGGACCAGATGCAATGCGCACCGCCAAAGCGTGGGCTTCGGTCTCAAGCGCTGGCGCGTCCACAAGTTTGTTGTAGAACCCCCAAGCCGCCCCTTCTTCGGCGGTCATGGACCGGCCGGTATACAAAAGTTCAGCGGCGCGGCCTTGGCCTATGATGCGGGGTAGGATCGCGCAGGCGCCCATGTCACATCCCGCAAGACCCACACGCGTAAACAGGAACGCGCATTTGGCGGCAGGGGTTGCGATGCGCAGATCGCAGCACATGGCGATGATGGCGCCAGCCCCCACGCACACGCCGTCAACGGCTGCGATCACGGGTTTGCCGCAATTCACGATCGCCTTGACCAGATCGCCAGTCATGCGGGTGAAGGTCAAAAGCTCTTTCATGGACATTTTGGTGAGGGGACCGATGATGTCGTGTACATCCCCACCAGAGCTGAAATTGCCGCCATTGGATGCAAACACAACCGCGTTCACATCATCCGCATAAACCAGATCGCGAAACCAGTCGCGCAGTTCTGCATAACTGTCGAAGGTCAGCGGGTTCTTACGGTCGGGGCGATCCAGTTTGACCGTGGCGATGCCGTCTTTCAAAGTGCAGCTGAAGTGTTCGACGTCGGTGCGCATGGTCATTTGGTTTTCTCCTGTAGGCTGGTGTCGAGCTGCTCAAGCCGGCCAGCGATGTCGCGTGCTTCTTGGCCTGAAAAATCTACCAACATATCGTTGATCCATGTCTCATGGGCGGCGGCCTGAATGGCGAATTCTTCGTGGCCTCGGGTGGTCAGTCGCACCAATGTGGCGCGGCGATCACCGGGGACAGGCACACGCACAATCATGCCGTCTTCGGCCAAGCGATCCACAATACCGGTCACGTTGCCGTTGGACACTTTCAAAACGCCTGAAAGCTGGCTCATTTTCAGACCGTCTTCATAGCGGCTGAGGGCCGCCATCAAATCAAAGCGCGGCAGGGTCGAGGCGAATTCCACCCGCAGGTTTTCACGCAATTGCGCTTCTATGGTGCGGCTGGCCTTCAGAAAGCGAAGCCAAAGACGCAAGCGTTCTTTTGATGCAGGATCTGCGTCGGTTTGGGGTCGGGTGTTGTTCATATCTCGCCTCCTGATACGCTTAATGCATGTCCGTTGATGCTGGATGCCCCGTCCGAGGCCAGATAAAGTGCGGCAGACACCACTTCGTCCACGTCGATCATGCGTCCCATCGGGTTGCCCGACACCACCATCTGTGTGGCGCGGGCTTCGTCAACGCCGCGCGCCTGCATCACAAATGCAACTGCGGCTGTGGCCATGTCGGTTTCCACAAAGCCCGGACAGACCGCATTGCAGGTAATGCCTTTTTTAGCCACTTCCTGTGCTACGGAACGCACAAGGCCGATAACGCCGTGTTTTGAGGCGCAATAGGCCCCGATGCGCGGGCCACCTTGCAATCCAGCGGTAGACGCAATGGCAATCAATCGCCCGCCCGCCTTCATTGTGCGCAAGGCGCCTCGAAATGTCAGAAAGGTGCCGGTCAGATTGACGGCCAGCGTCTGGTTCCAGTCGTCCAGTGACACGTCGGTCAAGGGGGCTGCGCGGCCCATGCCTGCGTTGGCAACCACAATGTCGAACGGCTGTTCAAACAGCGCATCAATGGCGGCTTCGTCGCAGACATCCGCAGTGATACACGTCATGTCGCGCCCGGTGGCGGTTTCGGCCAATGCGTCTGCGCGACGTCCCGTTATTGTCACGGCATGGCCTGCATCCGCAAAGGCCTGTGCCAGCCCGCGCCCGATGCCTGACCCGCCGCCCGTCACCAAAACCCGTTTCATTTTGTGCCTCCCGTTTCAGTTTGTTTGTCCGCCAGACGCCACGCCTGATCGCGGCCTGCTTCGTAGGGCAGGGGCCAAGTTGCGTGCCGGTCACCAAGGTCTGTTGCTGTGCGCAAGGTCCAATAGGGGTCGGCCAGATGCGGACGCCCCAGACAGACCAGATCGGCACGCCCCGCCATCAGGATCGAATTGACATGGTCGGCTTCGAAAATGTTACCAACGGCCATGGTTTTTATGCCCGCTTCGTTGCGAATACGGTCCGAAAACGGAGTTTGGAACATGCGGCCATACACTGGCTGCCCTTGGGTGGAGGTTTGCCCTGCTGACACATCAATGATGTCTGCGCCCGCGTCCTGAAACATCTTTGCCACGGCCACGGCATCTTGCGGCGTCAGACCGTCGTCGCCTGCCCAATCATTGGCCGAAATACGCACGGACATAGGCTTGGCGTCTGGCCAGACTTTGCGCATGGCGCCAAACACCTCAAGCGGGTAACGCATGCGATTGTCCAAGCTGCCACCGTACCCATCTTCGCGGATGTTCGACAGGGGCGAGATGAATGACGAGATCAGATAGCCATGCGCTGCATGCAATTCGATCATGTCGAACCCCGCGCGATCCGCCATTTGCGCCGCAGCCACAAATTCGGCTGTCACGCTGTCCATATCTGCACGGGTCATGGCGCGGGGGGTGGCATTGGCCACGCTCCATGGAAGGTCAGAGGCGGACAGAAGCGGCCAGTTTCCATGTTCAAGCGGCGTGTCCATGCCTTCCCAACCGATGTTTGTAGACCCTTTGCGCCCGGCGTGGCCGATCTGGCAACAGATTTTGGCGTCGGTCTCAGAGTGGACAAAATCAACCAGTCGTGCCCATCCGTTTTCATGTTCAGGGGCGTAAAGGCCCGGGCATCCCGGCGTGATCCGCCCGTTGGCCGATGTGCAGGTCATTTCTGTATAGACCAACCCTGCGCCGCCCTTGGCGCGTTCGCCGTAGTGGATCAGATGCCAGTCGCCGGGGGTGCCGCCTGTGGCTTTGTATTGCGCCATGGGGGACACAACCACGCGGTTTTTCAGGCGCATATCGCGCAGTTGGAAAGGGGCGAACATGGGCGCACGCGGTGGGCTCGTAGGGGGGGCGGCCGCTTGATCCTGAAACCACTTTTCGGCGGACGCCAACCAGTTGGGGTCGCGCGCACGCAGGTTTTCATGGCTGATGCGTTGGCTGCGCGTCAGCAAGGAATAGTTCAGTTGCACAGGGTCCAGATGCAGATAGCGTTCGACGTCTTCAAACCATTCCACCGAATTGCGCGCCGCCGATTGCAAGCGCAACACCTCAAGGCGGCGGCTGTCTTCGTAGGCCGCGAAAGCGTCCGCGCGGGTGGGGCTGTTGTGCAGGTGTTCGGCCAGACTGATGGCGCTTTCCAATGCCAGCTTTGTGCCCGATCCGATGGAAAAATGCGCGGTCGCTGCCGCATCGCCCATCAAAACGACGTTTTCGTGGCTCCAGGTTTCGCACAACACGCGGGGGAATTTGATCCAGGCAGAGCCACGAATGTGGTTGGCGTTGGTCATCAAGGCGTGGCCGCCCAGATGATCTTTGAAGATCTCTTCGCAAATGGCGATGCTTTCTTGTTGGGACAAATCGGCAAAACCGTAGGCATCATAGGTGGCTTGGCTGCATTCGACGATGAAGGTCGCGGTGTCGTCGTCGAACTGATAGGCATGTGCCCAAACCCAACCTTTTTCCGTTTGCTCGAAGATGAAAGTGAAGGCGTCATCAAACTTTTGATGTGTGCCCAACCAGACAAAAGGGCATAGCCGCGTGTCGATGTCGGGTTTGAATGTGTCGGCAAAGTCCAGCCGTGTTTTCGAATTCAACCCGTCACAGGCCACAACCACGTCGAAGTCCTGCATATAGTCAGAGGCTGCCCCGACTTCGGTTTCAAACCGCAGATCGACACCCAACTCAATGGCGCGTTCTTGCAAAATCATCAAAAGGCGTTTGCGCCCGATGCCACAAAACCCGTGGCCCGTAGACAGCATTTTTTGCCCCATATGAAGCGTCGCTACATCGTCCCAATAGGCGAAATGTGTCCGGATGGTTGCGGCACTTACGGGATCATTGGCATGTAGGTTCCCAAGCGTTTCATCCGACAAGACAACGCCCCATCCGAACGTGTCATCGGCGCGGTTGCGTTCCAGAACCACAACGTCGCAGGACGGGTCGCGCAGCTTCATCGAGATTGCGAAATACAGGCCGGCAGGTCCGCCACCAAGGCAAGCGATGCGCATGTTGAGCCTCTTTCATCTATCTAGGGTGCTGTTTTCAAGATGATAGGAAGATGGGCGATTCACTTCAAGCTTTAATATTTTATGTTTGAAGTAATTGTAGGGTGTGTCAATCTGCGGAACGCTGTTCCTGATTGAAATTCAAACGCAGGGCTTCTTCACGAACAAGCCCTTCAAGCTGCTCTAAAAGTGTCTCGTTGACCTCGTAAAAGCTGTTCAGGCTGCGCATAACACCGTTGCGCACTTGTTCGGTTTGCGCATCTTGCAAGGCAGTTTGACTTGCGCCGATCAGCTCAAGGTTGCTTTTGAAGAGTTTTATAACGCCCTCGAAGTCTATAGCCTCTGCATCTCCCTTGGATGTGGATTGCTGAATTTTCCGGACCAAGGACACGACGTCGTTGAAACGGGTCAGTTGATCCTCCAACTGTGACTGCGACACCAGTTCAACAGCTTCAATATCTTCCGCATTTTCAATGAACCAATTGGCGACACCCACAAACGTCAGATTGAAAACCATTACGCCAATGGCCAACCACCCGAATGCGGATCCGATTAGGCCGTGCAAATATCCCCCCGGCGGCACTGTTTCTGTGCCCTGCGCAGGCCCTACAAACCCTGCCGAAAACTTCCCCCACGCCCTGTATGCCCAAACAACGCCCACCGCTTGTAATACAGCTGAAAACGCCAGATCAGCCAAAGGCATGTGCGGGCGCCACCTGATGGAAAAAATGTCGCTGATGGAAAAAACGGTCGTGGGGCCCAAGTCTGCCAAGCGCCCATTGGTGCCAAAAAGCGTAAAGCCCTGTTGCATCATCGTGATGCTTCGAGACGTCCAATTATTTCCGGATGGCACAAGCCCTTCGATGGAAAACAGCACAACCAGCAGCACGCCAGCTTGCACCGACATCGCGATCACGGAAACCACGGGTCTGCGTTGGGAAGATGTCATGACCAAAAGGGTCGCTGCAAAAACGGTCCAGAACTGGACAAAGGGGCCGGACACATCTTTGCCAAACGTCCAGAACGGGCGTTGTGATTGCGCCAGATTAACAGTGAATTCGAACCCTATGCACATCAAGAACAAGGCAGGCACCAGAAGATACTGCATCACCAGCACATACATTCTGTGTGATGTCTGGGTCTGGTGGGTGCGGCGCAACTGTATGAATTTGTGCGTTGCTAAAAAGATCAGTGCCAGTGTCAGAAAGTCGGACGGCCAAAGACCGGGAAAGGCAGTGAGATAAACGGCATAGCTTGTGGGTACAGGCCAAAACGGGGACAATGCAACGGCACAGATCAATCCTGCGGCCAGGCAGGCCATAACGGGGCCGCGGGGCGCTTGTAACATGCCCAGAACAATCATCAGAACAGGCAGCAGATTGGATTCAGGACGCAGGTGGATGACCGCCTTGAACACCTGTTCCGCGTCCAATTGTTCCAAAAGCAAAACATCGTCGATGCTGAAGGCCTTGGTGGTCACAGAGCCTGCGACACAAAGGGCCAACAGGATAATCCAGTCTGTTATGGTCCAGCGACGGTTCGAGATTTCCCCAAAAGCTTCCGGAGCGCTTGTCAGGCGAAACACCAAAACCATTGCGGCAATAGTCCAGAATTCGCCGGTTGTGACCACGGTGCTGAAGGTGGATTGCGTCCAGCCCAGCAAAAACGGCATGCCCAGCACCATCAGCGCAGGCAGGGCGCGCAGCCCCCAGCGACGACCCGCTATGGCGCTTGCTGCCAGCGTCAATATGGACAGGTTTAATGTCAGACCCAAGTACCGTTCAGCACCTAACCAAAAGGGATACAGCAACAAAAGCAGGGCAGGCGTGTCCAGATACGCGCGTGTCCATGCGTTGTGGTTGGGTGCACGTTTCGGGCGTGGTGGCTTGGTGGCAGGGGTTGGTTCCGGTTTTATGCCCGGTTCGGGGTCCGGCGTTTTGCGCTTTTCGTATTTGGAGTCTTGTGCGCTTGAGGCTAAAGGATCGCTCATGATGCGACCTGCGCATATTGCGGGAAAACGCGACTGATATAGCGATCGACAGGGCCTGCAATCCGCCCGTCGACATACAGCGCGATCCCAAGCAGGCCAAAGGCGCAAAACAAGAACGAAAGATCAGCCAAAAGGTCCGAGGTGTTTGAAAACTCTATTATGAGGTCGGACAGCGGGTGCGTGACAGCCCAAGACACAACTATCAAAGCGGCATGTATAACGACCAGTCGCCACAGACCCGCGCGGCTTAGGGCGGCTGTTGCAAGAAGTATGGCCCAGATAATCACGGAAAGCCCGGTGATAATGTTGAACCCGTCAAAAAAACTCTGGTTCTGTTCTACAAGGGTTATGCAGAAGATCAGGGCGGTCAAAATGACACTGCTGGCGATGGCGACTTGTGCAATCATCCCGCCCGCATTGCGCAACATGCTGCGCCGGGCATTGCGCTGGATGGTTTGAACGTGCTGGTTCTGCGCGACAAAGACTGCAACAACGGCGGCCGCAAAGTAGCTGCCGAAAATGGCGTTTGTGGTCGCATGAAATACCAGATTGTCGGGCAAACTGCCTTGGTGGGTGATTATATCCATGCTGCCGCTGACCTGAAGAATGATCAGCACCACCAAAACAATCAACACGATATGCGTGCGCCCGTGCGGGTTGGGATAACTGGGCAGCCTTTGTGCATGTTTTGCTTGTTGGTCCCAGGCCACATGGCAGGCTAATGTGACCGCGGGCAGGGTCATCAATGTCAAAATGGGCAGCCACGCGAATGTACTGGCGTCCCAATCCTCAACCTCGTTGCCTGCAAGGTAATCTTGTACAAAAACAACGGTGAAAACAGCCGCCAAGTAGGCCAGGACAGATCCCGGCCAAAGCAGCCAGCGCCGCCGCGTCAGGATCGGATCACCTGCTTTTAACGCGGCGATTCCCAATACCTGAACCATCAGCAACAGGGGGGGCCATACGGTATCAATCATACCGGTCAAAGATGTGGGCGTCACAAAAGACATGGTCGCCAATGCATCCTTGATCTGGGTGTGCAAAACAGCGCCCAATGCTACGATGCCAAAGCCCGCCATAAGGCGTGTGTTTGTGATGTGCATCTTGATGTCGCCGATGTCTTGATCCAACGCGTTGTCTTCGGCCAGATCATCGTCCAGAAATCGCAAGAATACGCCTTCTCCGGCCACAACGCCCGCGCCCATTCCAAGACGGTCCTTGATGGTGTCGAGGTAGTTCAAGGATTTCAGGATTGAGACAGTGGTGTCGCTGTAACTTTCGTCTGAACGTTCCATCAGTCCGGCAAACATCAAGGCCAGCTGTTCGCGCAGGGCATCTTTTGTCTGTTTCGGGGTGTGCCGCAAAATCGCAAGACGCAGCCAATCGGGAAAGCGGTGATTGTCCATCCATGGCAGTCCCGCAAAGCGCATAGATAGATCGTCATCCAGCGGGCGCCCCAGAACTTCACCGCTTAGATACAGCACCATGTCGTTGTTGAAACTGGGCACCGCCGCGAGGGCCGCACACAGGGTCACGCCGTCCTGACTGCCAAGATAGCCAAAAATCTGGCGGACCAGATCATCGGTTTCGTGGGGGCTGGGTGCGACGTCGGACAGGTAACGGGGCGCATTGATGCGCAAAGACGCCAAAAAGCGGTCGTCGCGTTTCTGGTAGATGCGGGTTTTGGGCATTTGACCATCGTTGGAAAATGCGTCCAGCGCCCGGCCTGCCGCCACGACGCCTGCATCGCTGGCCTCGAACAGGGTGACACCCATCGCCTTCAGCATCCGTTCGGACCGGCCCCACCGGCCTTTGGGCACGGGAATGAAAGCCATGACAACCTGGTAGTCGTCCACCATGGCGTCGATACGGGTTGCATCGGACGCGCGGCGTTGGCGGGCCAGGATATCATGTGCTGTGCCGAACAGGATCAAGCGCCCCCCGCGATACCGTTTCAAGACTTGAGACAAGGCTTCCTGCCGAGGTCCGTCGCGCTTTCCTTCGGCGAAAACGGCCTTGTCCACAGCCGCCCCCAGATCGTATTGGGCATAAGAGGTATCATTGGCCTGCAACCGCTGTTGAATGCGGCGGATCACAAGGCGCCGGTGCGCGTTGACGGATCGCCCTTCGGCCAAAATCAGATACTCGGTGTTGCGACGTTCATCCAGATAGGACACTTGCAACTGGCCGGGGCGTTTGGTGGCGGCGGCCACAGTTGCGCGCATATCCAGCCTTTTGCCCTGTTCCAATCGTGGCGCTTTGAAGCGTTCCATCGCCCATCGCAAATGCGGGGTGCGCGACAAAGCCAAGTCCCGCGCGGGAACGGCCATGTTTTGGAATTCGCGGCCCAATTCGGTTTTGCGGGTCAAAGCCGCACGTTGTGCACGGCGGCCAGCCAGCACAAACCAAGCCACAAGCAAGAACGGCAACATCAGATATAGAGGTTGCAAAATGCGTCCGATTGCAAAGCGCAACACCCGCTCATGGGGCAGGTCGGCGCGATCCGTCACAAATATTGTACCGTCCACGACATCGGTTCCTGCCCCTTGTGGAACAGCAAGACCGGGGTCGGTTATGGTGGTTTTGTCCGCAGGGGTAATATCCGCCAGATTGCCCAAACTTAACAACAGACCACCCAATACGAGAACCACCCCGACCGCAATCACGGCAAAGCGCAATATCTGTTTGCGGCTTGCCAAGGTTGCGACTTGACCGACATCGATTTTTGGAGGTTTGGAAACGGGGACAGGCTTTAGCAAACTGCGCAGAATAGCTGCGTCTTCGCGGGCGGCGCACAAGACACTGACCAGCCAATTTGTGGCTTCATCCGGGTTCATTTGCACGCCAATGTCATGCAATTGCGCAAACAATGCGTGGGCGCGGGTGTGTCGGTCCAGACTGATGGTGACGCCGGCTTCGCGCAAACGGGCTACGATGATATCCAGATCCCAGCCCTGCGGTAGCAGCAGCTTCCGCTCTGATGCGTGGCGGGTGGCCAAAGCAAGGGTTTCGGCCGTTTCCGTCATATGGAAAGTCCCAAGGTCACCTGTCTATTCCGCCTCAAGATCAATACGGGTCTTCATCAAAATACCTTTGAAAGCACGCACTTTCGGGTGGGCGTCGCTGATGGTTTCCGTGGGCTGCACACCAGCGGCCACAAGGGCGGAGACAAAGGAAATCAGTTCTGCCGTAGAGGGTTTTTTGTTCTCGATGGTTTTGCGGATCATCATGAAATAATCGACGGCAGATGTGACCAGCGGGTCCGAAGGGGCCAAGGTGCCATCGGCGGCAGACGCACTTGCGATGATGCGGCACAATCGTGCATCCGTCGGGGTTTCAATCCAGTGGAACACACTGCGGCGCAGAAACGCGTCCGGGAAACTGCGTTCCGAGTTCGAGGTGATAAGCACAACAGGGAAGGTTTCGGGTGCGGCCTGCAAGGTGATGCCAAGTTCCGAGATGGTAAAGCGCATATCTTCGAATTCGGCCAGAACGTCATTGGGCGCATCGCGCGGCGCCTTGTCCAGTTCATCAACCAAAACGATGCTGCGTTGGGGATGACTGACATCGCCTGCATCCCGAAAGACATAAGCGAAAAGCTGGCCCAGTGTGACGTCTTGCGAGGATTCCAATCCGTGATATGCGCCGCCAAACAAGGCATCGGGGCCTTTCTCTGTCAATCGGACCACAGCATCCGGGCCTGCGGACAAAACGATGGCGCGGCCCAAACTGGACAAAACCACATAGTCCAGCAATCCTGCCGTGCTGTTGGGATTGGACGCATCCCGAAAGCGGGCCACTTCATTGAAGGAATAAAACAAATCCATTCCGGACGTGGTGGATTTTACGTGAATGGGGGGTAAAAACGGCAGCTCAAGTTTATGCGCCAAAGCCCGTGCAAAGGATGTTTTACCGACTCCGGGTTCGCCTGCAAGGATCAAAGGCTGCGACAACAGCATCGCGGCTTTTGAGGCGGTGACGAGCTGATCATCGTCAAAGTCGTAGCCATTGTTTGTGCGCGGACGATGGCGCCAGGCCACGGGTAAGGTATTGATCAAATCGCGGGTCAGTCCCGCAACACCAGATATCAACAGATTGGCCAGTGCGTTGTCTGTCATTTTGAGGCTCCTATTCGTCGATGTCCGTGCTGAAAGTTTCGTTGATCAGATGGCGTGCAAAATACATTGGAAACATGTCCTGATTAAGCGTTCGGTCTTCGATTTTCATACGCAGGCGCCCGGAAATGCGCAGGCCCGCGTCTTCAAGGGCGTCGAGCCAATCCGCCATGTCGAAATGGGTGCATTGCGGGACGCAAAGGTCAAAATCCGGGCTCCAGTTCAATCTCGGAAACTCTGCTTTCAAGTCTGAAAGAACCGCAGGCAAAGCGTTGATTTTGTCGTCAAACAGCGCACCGGCTTGAAAGCCTTCATCCACGCCCAGTTTGTCGCGCCCCTTTGAAAAGGCCAAAAACAGAACGGGCGGCGTGCGGCCTGTCAAGACAGACGGGCGGACGCTGTTGAACACCGTCAAAACTTGGCGCAAGACCGCCAGACAACTTTCGGAGATGTCGGTGTCGATGTGTTCCATCACCACAACTTGTGGCTGGGTTTCGTCCTCAAGTGCGCGCGCGATGGCGTTGGGGTCGGGAATCCGCCCCGGTTCATGCAGCCCCAAGCCACGCCCCCATGCCAGCAGGGCCGCTTGCAGGGCCGTATCGGGGGGCGCACCGGGCAAGTACCGCACGCTGAGGGTCGGGGCCTCGGCCCCCATTGCAAAGCCCACGCTTCTTTCCATCTCGTGCAAGGCCGAGGACACAAACAGGTTCAGTTCGTCGACATTGTGTCCGGTTAATACAACCACCAAGGGCGCCAATTGTTCGGTGTCCGTATCGCGGCGGGCATCGCTGGCAGGCATCGCCAAATCCTGACGCATCCATTCGCTTAAAAAATGCCGGGGCATGGTTCGGTCAAAGGTGATCAGCTGTTCTGCCGGGTTCGGGGGGGCGTTTTGTGTGTCGTCAATGGTTCTGCCCAGCACATCCCAAAATACAGGATCATTTTTCAATTGCGACAAGCTGGTGAAATACAACGCGTTGTTTTGACGGATGCGCGATTTGGTGTTGCTGACAACGCCGATCAATTCCAAAGGTTGCCCGATGTTGTGTTGCCACAAAACTGTGCCTGACATACCGGCCCACCCGCGCACGTTTTCGGGCTGCGCACTTTGTACATTCACCTGCATCGCTGAAAACATACCCCGCGTGCTGCGTGTGGCCCCGAAAAGACTGTAGATTTCGCGGAAATCCGCGGCGTTGGATCCCAGATGGATGGTGGCGAAATCGGGGAACCCTTCGCCGGTCAACGTCATTTCCTGACCTTCTGCCGCCCCGATCTTGAACGAAAGCGCTGCCTGTGCAGCACCCGATTGCGCCATTGCCTCCGGCGTCATTTGTAAAAGAGCGACATCGACTGTCGGCATCTGTGCGCCAGCGGGTGGCCAGACCAATGTGCAATCGTGAAAGGCCGCACCCGGATGGGTCACAAGCTGGGGCACATTTACGCGGCGAAAATCGAAGTTCAGCAGGTCTGGCATTTCACCCAATGCAGACGCCAGATCCGCGATAAGTCGGACCTGAGGGCAGGGGACGTTTTGGGGAACGATGTCGGGCAGGCGTGCGCCATTTTCCATTGGAAAGACACAATGCAGCGCCGTCAGGATCAGCCCGTCCCCGACAAGCGCACCTGTCCCTACGCCACCGCCGGGGTGGCGCAACTGAACGGTGTGATGCCGGATCGGGTTCACGGCACGCCCCTTAAATTGTGGTGCTGCCTGAGCTGGTGATAAAGATCTGTTCGCCGTCTTTGCCTACAGGTTCCAAGGACAGTTTAATGGTCTGGGTCGATGCGTTGCTAAGTGTACCGCCCCCGCCTGCTTCTGCACCCACGGAGAAAATCTTGAAGCTGATTTTGCCGCTGGCTTCTGCCGATTTCTCGGCGACCACAGACAGTTCCAGATCAAGTGTTTTGGGAACAAAGCGCACTTCGGCATCACTTGATGCGGCCAAAGCGGTTTCCAGTTCCGCCCGCAGGTTCGAGATAAATTCAGCCAGTTCAATATCTGCACTCATGGCAACAGCACCTTTTAATGAAAAATCGCAATATACCCCAACGCTACAACCTGAAGTGCAGTTTGGTAAATCACTAATTTTGTATGAAGATCGACGTTGCCTCGTGTGGTGGTCAGGTCTTGAACGGATTTATGATGTTAAGTCTTTGATTGTTCTTCCAGAACCTTCTTTGCAGCACGAAAGCACTCTAGACCCTGCGGGACACCACAATAGATAGCGATGACATGAATGATTGCGCGAATTTCTTCCTTTGTGACACCGTTGTTGATCGCGCCACGGCAATGCAATTCCCATTCGGTCATCTTGCCCAAGGCCCCGATCATCGACAGATTCATCATCGACCGTGTCTTTGCATCAATCACATCATCCCCCCAGCCAAAGCCCCAGCACCATGCTGTCATTGCTTCTTGAAAGGGGCGTGTGAAGTCATCTGCCGCTGCCAGATTGTTTTCAACATAGGCCGCACCCAAGGTGGCTTTGCGTTGCTCCAAACCGGTCAAAAATAGGTCTTCGTCAAATGCGCTCATGGGGTGTCCTTTCGGGGAATAAGGTGAAGGCTGACAGTGTGGCGGACTATGTGCACAGATGGGCCGTTCTTCCAAGCTGTTCCCATAGAAACGGTATCATCCGTCACACGCTACACGTCACTGGCTACGCGTCACCCGTCGCGCCCCGCCTCGTTCGGATCACACGAAAAAACTGCTATTTTGTTGCCCTGTGGATCGCGCAGATAGCTGACGTAGAAATGTGGCCCGTAAGACGCGCGAAATCCCGGTTGACCTTCGTCGGTCCCGCCCGCGTCAACGGCCGCCGCATGTAGATCGCGCACTTGGGCCTGATTGCGGGCTTCAAACGCCACCATCGTGCCGTTTCCTGCAGTGGCGGGCTGTCCGTTGAAAGTTGGTTTGACGTAAAAGTCGGGCAAAACGGGGCGCTGTCCTTCGGGCACGGGCAAGGCAAAGCTTAAGCCCTCTGGTCCTTCTTCCAGCCCGTAGCCCAACGCGGGAAGAAATGCAGAATAGAACCGCTTTGCGCGATCCATGTCATCGACACCGACAGTGACGTAAGAGATCATTGGAATAACACCCTATTGTTGCGGCTTGCGTGACGGGTGTGCTTTATCATGCTTCAGCAGGCGCACACAAATGCTGGCATTTTTCAATTTGCGACAGCGTCTTTTGACACTCCCTTGCCGAAGCGATGCGCACGCGCACGGGGTTCCCCCTGCCTATTGTTGTTGGTCGAATTTTCCACTAACTACACATCCTATCGAACTTATAATTCGCAGGTCCGTAAGTGTCTGAACATAAAAGATATAATTTGCACCACCATGCCCGCCTTTCTGTGGCACCCATGATGGACTGGACGGACAGGCATTGTCGTTATCTGCACAGGCTGCTCAGCGCGGACACATTGCTGTATACGGAAATGGTGACGTCCGCGGCTTTGGTGCGTGGCGGCGCGTTGCGGTTGTTGGAATTCGACGTGGCAGAACATCCCGTGGCCTTGCAGCTAGGCGGCTCTGATCCGCAAGAACTGGCGCAGGCCGCCAAACTGGGGCAGGCGCGCGGGTATGACGAGATCAACCTGAACGTAGGCTGCCCGTCGGATCGTGTGCAATCAGGCACGTTTGGTGCTGTGTTGATGAAAGACCCCGCACGGGTCGCGGCATGTGTGTCTGAAATGCGTGCGGCCGTGGACATCGAAATCACCGTAAAGTGCCGCATTGGCGTGGACGATCAAGACCCCGAGTATGTGCTGCCAGAGTTTTTGGCGCGGATCGTGGCGGCAGGGTGCGAACGCGTGACAATCCACGCCCGCAAAGCATGGTTGCAAGGTTTGTCGCCAAAGGAAAACAGGGATATCCCGCCTCTTGATTATGATCTGGTGCACAGGATGAAAGGGTTGTTTCCAAACCTGCATATCTCTGTGAATGGCGGTATCGAAAGTCTGGATGCGGCGCAGGGTTTTCTGGATGCCGGATTGGACGGGGTGATGATCGGGCGCACAGCCTACCACCAGCCCACTGATATTCTGGGCACCGCGGACCAGCGCATCTATGGCGCAGATACACAGACCACGGCCCAAGATGCAGTGCTGCAGATGTTGCCCTATATCGAAAGCCATCTTGGCGCGGGGGGGCGTCTCAATCAGGTAACACGGCATATGCTTGGCTTGTTTGCAGGGCGTCCCGGGGCACGGTTGTGGCGGCGCAAGTTGTCAGAAGAAGCGCACAAACCCGGCGCGGGCCCTGAAGTCGTGGAAGCTGCCTTGGCACAGGTCCAGACCGTGATCCAAAATGCCGAAGACGCGCCAAGCGAAAAGGAACAAAGCAATGCCTGAGACCGTTTTGCTGCTTCAAATGACACTGCTTTTGTTGGGGATCGGTGCTTTTGCGGGCGTGCTGGCCGGATTGCTTGGTGTGGGCGGAGGGATCGTCTTGGTGCCTGCGTTTTTCTATGCATTTCAAACGCTTGGATACGATGGCCCGCAATTGATGCAGATGTGTTTGGCGACGTCACTTGCCACGATTATCGTGACCTCGGTGCGCTCTGTTCACAGCCACAATAAAAAGGGCGCTGTGGACTGGAATATTTTGCGCACGTGGGCGCCGGGGATTGTTGTGGGGGCGGTGATTGGGATGCTGGTTGTGGCGCAGCTGCGATCCGTGACCTTGCAGATAATCTTTGGCGTTTTGGCACTGATCGTGGGGCTGTACATGACCTTCGGGCGCGCAGACTGGCGTTTGGCAGATGCGATGCCGCGTGGGCCTTTGCGCATGGTTTTGTCCCCAGTATTGGGCTTTATGTCGGTCCTTATGGGCATTGGCGGGGGCAGCTTCGGGGTGCCGGTGATGACGCTGTTTAACACTTCAATCCACCGCGCCGTGGCCACGGCAGCCGGTTTCGGCGTGGTGATCGCCGTGCCTGCGGTTGTCGGGTTCTTGTTTGTGGACATGGCAATGGCCGTGCCGCCCTTGACGATTGGCGCGGTCAATTTGGTGGCCTTCGGCATCATTATTGCCATGACCCTGATCACAGCCCCCTGGGGCGTGAAATTGGCCCATGCAATGGACCCCAAGCCTTTGAAACGCGCATTTGGTGTGTTTTTGGTACTGGTGGCTTTGAATATGATGCGCAAGGCGTTCTTTGGATGATGCAACGTGACGGATTTGTTGTGTTTGGGCACGACGCAGGGGTTCAGCGCTGGGCGCAAGCGGCTTATGCGCATGTTCCGAATGCGCACAGCGACCCGTCTGTGCCACTGGACCAGTTGCGCCATGGCCGCACGTGGTTTGTCGGGTTGGACGCGCTTCCCAATGACGACGCAGGCACTGTGGACGGTGTGCCGCTGACAGGGCCATGGCAGGCTCAGGTGCCTGATATGGCTTTGCATCGTGCGCAACTGTCCGTGGTCTATCCGGGCTATCCGCTGCAAGACGCAGACGAAAGCCCAGGCAATCACCGTTTCAGGATCACGCGCAAGGCGGCGCATGTGGATGGTTTGCTGCCTGTTGGGGTGCACAAGCGTCGCTTCGCACAAGAGCTACACGCCTATATTCTGGGTATTCCGTTGCATGATTGCGCAGCCGCCCCGACTGTGGTGTGGCGGGGCAGTCATGTGATTATGCAGCGTGCGTTGAAAGATGCAATTGGCGGGGGCAATCCCGGGCAAGTGGACGTGACAGAAGCCTATCAAAACGCGCGGCGTCATGTGTTCGAAACATGCGAAATGGTACCGCTGACGATGACTGTGGGGCAGGCGGCGTTGATACACCGCTTTGCATTACACGGTACAGAGGTTTGGGCATCCAACGCCAGCGCGATAAAGGAAACGCACCGCGCGATTGCGTTTTTCCGGCCCGCTTATAGCAATGGCCGCGACTGGTTGGGAGGATCGTTTTCTTGAAAAGAAAACGCACCGGAAACTTACAAAGTTTCCGCCCGGTTATCGTTTCAAACGCGCTGCACGTCCGCCGCGTCGGCCTTTGGGCGCCGCTTCGCGCAGGGGCAATTCAGCCATAATCTGGCTTCGAGCTTCGGCGCTCATCTTTGACCATTGGGTGATTTCATCGATGGAACGTGCGCAACCGGTGCACAACCGCGTTTCGGGATGCACCACGCAGATCTGGATGCACGGGCTTTCGATTTCTTTGCGTGTCCATACCGGTACAGTCATCTAATTTCCTTCACGGCGCAAAACGCCCAAACGATCCAACAGTCCTTGCAAGATATATCCCGCAGCCACATGATCAATGACCTCGGCGCGACGTTTGCGTGACGTATCCGCCTCAAGCAATGCGCGTTCTGCGGCAACGGTGCTCAAGCGCTCGTCCCAATAGGTGATTGGCCCGGCCCACAGTTTTTCCAGATTGCGGGCAAAAGCGCGTGTGGATTGGCATCGCGGCCCTTCAGAGCCATCCATATTGCGCGGCAGCCCCAAGACCAGACCACCAATGTCACGGGCCTTCATGACCGCAAGCAGCTTTTCGGCGTCTACACCGAACTTTTTGCGTTTGATTGTCTCAAGCGGCGTGGCGATTCCCAAAAAGGTATCGGAAACAGCCAAACCGATTGTGACAGTGCCCAAATCCAGACCGATCAACGGGCGCATGGGCGGCAAAATGGCCGCAAAGTCTGTGACGTCGTCATAGATCATTCGGCCACATTGACCCGTTCGCCTGCGCGGTTCAGCAAATCAAGCGCAGCAGGGTCGTCTTTGAAAACTTCGACACCATTGTCGTAAACAGCCCGCGCCTGTTGTGTGCGACCCAAGACGCCCAAGGCCCCGATCAGTTGCGCCCATTCCTGAGGTGTGCCGCCTTCGCTGGCCAGCCGTTCTGACAAGCCTTCGACCATACCCTCGATCATCTCCATCCGCTCGGCGCCGGTCATGTCGCCAGCCGCTTCTATATCATCCGCCGAGGGGCCACGCGTCGCGCCGTCACCGACTGTCGGGATCTGGTAGTTGACGCCAGATCTGGCAGCCATGTCTTCGATCTGCTGCAAAATCGGGGCGATCCATGGGGCATCAGGTGGTCCTGCCCGCAATTGCTGATCCCAAATCCGGAACGCAACATCCGGACGTCCTGTTTGCGCGTTCATCAAGCCCCAGTAATACCGCGCTGTGCCGTTGCCTGCATCCTGTGTCAAAGCCACTTGCAAAACGCGCTCCGCTTCCGGGGAAACATACCCGCCAGCGGCCAGGATCATCATATCCGCGTAGTCTGTGATGTCGTCAATCGTCGCCGAATTGCCCTTTAGGCGCAGCACAGTTTCTTGGGCGCGGTGGGCTGCAGCGTAGTTGCCCAAATTGGCCTCTGAGCGTGCCAAAAGCACATTGCCTTGCAGATCATCGGGACGCTGCGCCACGGTCAGGCGCAGCTTTTCCACCAGCGCCACATAATCGGGCGCCGCATTTTGCAGTGCGGGTGTGCTGGCCAGACTGTCTTCGGCCTCCTGCTGGGCAGGACGGTCCGCACGAAGGCTTTCTGCCATTTCAATGCGGTCTTTCAAGGCCAGATCGCCATATCCCGGTGCCCCGATCTGAAGGTACAGCCCGAAGGCGCCGCCAGTGACAGCCAGCGCCACCAGAACACTTGCCGCAAATGGCGCACCGCCTGCGGTGCTGACTGACGCGTTCGCTTTGGCCGCATCGGCGGTGAGGATGCGCCGCGACACTTCAGTGCGCACGCGTGTGGCGTCTGCCTCTGAAAGCACGCCGCGCGCCAAATCACGATCAACTTCCGCCAGTTGATCGCGGTAGACCTGCACGTCGAAGGTGGCCGCATCGGCGTCCGGGACTCGGGCCCGCATAAAGGCCAATGACAACAAGGCCACAACACTTAATGTCAGCCCACCAGTGATAATCCAGAACAGCATAGCGCCCCTTTCGGTATTCCCTCCGATGTAGCCTTCTATGGCTGCCATAAAAAGGGGCAATTGGGCGCACCGGTCACTAGATGACGCCCAATTGACTGTCCTGTCGCAAAACTGCATGAAAGTGCCGCGGCGGGTATCCTGTTTTTATGGTATCTCACCCAGAACAGGCACAACGTTGGGGCGGTTTGCGAATCCGTGACATTTGCCTGCGCAGTCCCGCCAGAACCCAAATACGACCGACATTCGGACCACATTCGGAGCTTTGTAAATGAAACGCTATTCCGCCTTTGCTATCGCCCGTGAGGCCGTCCGTTACCACACAGGATGGGAACGTGCGTGGCGCGCCCCCGAACCCAAAAAGAAATATGATGCGATCATCATCGGGGCCGGTGGCCACGGGTTGGCCACAGCGTATTATCTGGGCAAGAATTTTGGCATCACCAATGTGGCGATCCTTGAAAAAGGCTGGTTGGGCGGTGGCAACACGGGCCGCAACACCACCATCATCCGCTCGAACTATCTGCAAGATCCCTCTGCCGCGCTTTATGAAAAGTCGCGGTCGCTTTACGAAACCATGTCTCAGGACCTGAACTACAACGTGATGTTCAGCCCGCGCGGCGTGATCATGCTGGCCCAAACCCACCACGAGGTGCGCGGCTATCAACGCACGGCGCATGCCAACGCGTTGCAAGGTGTTCAAACCGAATGGATCGGACCGCAAAAGGTGAAAGAGCTGTGTTCGATCATCAACCTTGATGGTCCGCGCTATCCGGTGTTGGGCGGCTTGTGGCAAGCGCGTGGCGGCACGGCGCGTCACGATGCTGTGGCTTGGGGCTATGCGCGGGCGTGCTCGGACATGGGCATGGACGTGATCCAGCAATGCGAAGTGACCGCGATCCGCCGCGATGGCGGCAAGGTTGTGGGCGTCGACACCACCAAAGGCGCGATTGATTGCGACAAGCTTGGGATTGTGGTTGCAGGCCACTCGGGTGATCTTGCGGCCAAGGCGGGCTTCCGCTTGCCACTGGAATCCGTGGCGCTTCAGGCGCTTGTGTCTGAACCGATCAAGCCCGCGATGGATGTGGTCATCATGGCCAACACCGTGCACGGCTACTTGTCGCAATCCGATAAAGGCGAAATGGTCATCGGGGGCGGCACGGACGGCTACAACAACTACACCCAGCGCGGATCTTTCCACCATGTGGAAGAAACCGTGCGCGCGCTGAACGAAACCTTCCCGATGCTGTCGCGCCTGAAAATGCTGCGCCAATGGGGCGGGATTGTGGATGTGACGGGGGACCGTTCGCCGATCCTGTCCAAAACGCCTGTAGACGGCGTGTTCATCAACTGCGGTTGGGGGACAGGCGGGTTCAAGGCGATCCCGGGGTCCGGTTGGGCCATGGCGGAACTGATGGCCAAGGGACATTCGCCTTTGACGGATGAATTCGGAATGGAGCGCTTTATCGAAGGCCGCTTCATCGACGAAAGCGTCGCGGCCGGGGTTGCGCACTAATGAATACCGTCATGGATTTGGCAGGATTAGTGGGGCGTTCGGGTCTTTTCCCCTTCGCCTGCAGCACTGCCAAACGCGATCAGATTGCTGACGTCGATGTCGCGGCCACCGCGCGCAGCTTTGCGCTTGGCCATGCCGCGCCGTTCCAGCAAAAGCATGATGACAGCGACTACAATTATTGCGCCAAAGACGGCAACGGCACCCATTTCTTTGCTCATGACAAATCCCTTGTGTCAACTTTGATTGACACATTTGTAGCGCAGGGTTCGGCTGATCGCCAAGAAAAAACTTGGAACCATTCGATGCCTGCGCGGGTTCTCTTTTCGACACAAGAAATCGAAGGAGACACACAATGTCAGACGAAACCGCAACACACACAACAGCAACAAGCACATCAGGCGGCAACAGCGGTTTGGCCTTTGTTGTGGGGGCGCTTGTCGTCGTGGTCGCGGTGCTTGCGTGGTTCATGTTCGCAGGCGCCGATGGGGGGCGCGATGACGTCAACATCAGCATCGAAGGCGCAGGGGCGGCCATCGAAGGGGCAGCACAAGCTGTCGAAGGCGCAGCAGAAGACGTGTCAGGCAACTAACCGCCCAACACGACTAAATCTGGACAATCCGGCAAGGATCGGCGCAACGCACACCGCGTTTTGCGCCATCCTTCGCCGGATTTGGCGTTTCGACGCACTGATGGTTGAGCGGGCGGTAACAGATGTTTTGATGACGGTCTCAACACAGGAGAACGTCAAATGTCCGATTACACGAACTCAAACATCTCCCGCAGCGAAGGCATCAGCGCCAAAGGCCTTCTTGTGGCAGTGCTTGTCCTTGCGGCCTTCATCTTTGTTCTGTCTTTCATCGGTAGCAGCACAGTGCCTGAAGGCGAAGAAGGGGCAGCACCCGCAACGCTTGAAAGCGCGCCAGTGGTCGATCCCGCAGCTCCGGCTGTCACTGAATAAACCAACCAACATCACATCTGCTTCAGGCGGGCGCTTCGCGGCGTCCGCCTTTTGCATGTCTGACACCCTGACAGGAGCCGCGTAATGCTTGTCCTCACATGCCCTTGCTGCAACGTAACTGCAGAAGAAACCGAATTTCATGCCGGGGGCGAAGCACATTTGAAACGCTTTGGTCCGGGGTCCGATAACGCGGATTTCGAAAACTACCTGTTTATGCGGCAAAACCCCAAAGGGGTTCATTTTGAACGCTGGCGCCACAACAACGGCTGCGGAAAATGGTTCCATGCCGCGCGGTGCACAATGACGCTGGAAGTGTTCGGCACATATTCCGCGCAAACATATGAACCACCCAAAGCCCTGTGTGACGCCATCAGCGCCAAGCGGCCCGGCTGGTCGTGGGGGGCATTCTCATGATCCGCGCCCTTCTTCTTTTCGCTAAAAATATCCCCGCCGGAGGCATCAAGTTTGTCTCCCAGATGAAAGGGTCAAAAACATGAGCACTCGTCTCGCAACAGGCGGTCGCCTGCTGAACAAAACAAACGCTATGAACTTCACCTTCAACGGGCGCAGCTTGCGCGGCTTTGAAGGCGACACATTGGCGTCTGCCTTGCTGGCCAACGACCAGATGCTGGTGGGGCGGTCGTTCAAATACCACCGTCCGCGTGGCATCGTGGCCTCGGGCGCGGAAGAGCCCAATGGATTGGTGAATTTGGGCGAAGGCGGCAAGTTTGAGCCAAATCAACGCGTGACCACCACAGAATTATTCGATGGTCTGACGTCCAAAAGCCAGAACCACTGGCCCAGCCTAGAATTCGACGTCGGTGCTGTGAACTCCAAACTCAGCCGCTTTATGCCGGCGGGGTTCTACTACAAAATGTTCATTCACCCGCGCCCTTTGTGGAAACACGTGTATGAGCCGTTTATCCGTCACGCCGCAGGCCTTGGGGCCGCCCCAAAAGACCGCGATGTCGACACTTACGAGCATTTCTACGCCTTCTGTGACGTTCTGGTTGTGGGCGGCGGTGTCGCTGGCCTTCAAGCGGCGTTAAGCGCAGGCGAAGCCGGTGCAGAGGTCTTGTTGCTGGAGCAAACCGCGCATTTGGGCGGGCGTGCCCCTGTCGATGGTGGTGAAGTTGCCGGCACAGACACCGAAAGCTTTGTGACCCAGATCGTGGCCAAGCTAGAGGCGATGGACAACGTCAAAATTCGCACCCGCACAATGGGGGCGGGGGTCTACGACCACGGTTATGTGTTGGGCTATGAGCGCCTGACGGATCACGATCCGGCCAAAGAGGGTCCGCGTCAGCGTTTGTGGCGTATTCGTGCAGGTCATATCGTGACAGCCACCGGTGCGATCGAACGTCCGCTCAGCTTCGCGGGCAATGACATTCCGGGTGTCATGCTGGCCAGTGCTGTGCGCGATTATGCGGTGAACTTTGGCGTGTCGCTTGGCGACCGCACAGTGGTTGTCACAAACAACGACGATGCCTACCGTACGGCAATCGCGCTGAAACATGCAGGGCTTGATGTGCCTGCCATTCTGGATGCGCGTGTCTTGACCCAAGACAGCGCGTTGATGGCGCAGGCCAAGGCGCTTGGCATTCGGGTGATGCCCGGACATGGCGTATCCATGGTGCAGGGCGGCAAACGCGTGACTGGCGTTGCGGTCTGTTCGCAAGCCGGCGAAGGTGCTGTGCTGGAAGAAATCGGATGCGATGTGGTGGCGATGTCAGGCGGTTGGTCGCCGGTTGTGCATTTGTGGTCACATTGCGGTGGCAAACTGACATGGGACACGGAACAAGCCAGCTTCCGTCCCGATCCGGCCCGTGCGCCAATTGGCGACAAAGGGCAGGGCTTTGTAACGGCTGCTGGCAGCGCAAATGGCGAAATGGATCTTGGGGCGATCCTGTCGGACGCAAGATCCGCAGGGATTGCTGCGGCAAAAGACACCGGACGTGGTGGCAAAGCCAGCGCAGCACCAGAGGCTGTGACCGACGATGAGGCACCTATGATGCCCGTTTGGTTGATGCCGCAAGGCGCAGGTTACAAGCTGCGGTCCAAAGCATGGCTGGACTATCAAAACGACGTGAAAGTGTCCGATGTTCAATTGGCAGCACAAGAAGGCTTCGAAAGCGTCGAACACGCCAAGCGCTACACCACGTTGGGCATGGCGACCGACCAAGGAAAGCTCAGCAACATCAATGGTTTGGCAATCCTGTCTGACAGTTTGAACCAACCAATTCCGCAAACCGGCACCACCACGTTCCGCCCACCCTATACGCCCATCTCAATGGGGTCGATTGCAGGCGAAGCGAAAGCCCACGTGTTCCAACCTGTGCGCCGCACGCCGATGTACGACTGGCACGACAGCAACGGCGCCGATTGGGAACCCGTCGGCCAATGGCGCCGCCCCTACGCCTATGTGCGCAGCGGTGAAACCGTGCATGACGCGGTAATGCGCGAAACCAAGAACACACGTGACAACATGGGGCTGCTGGACGCCTCGACCCTTGGCAAAATTATCGTCAAAGGGCCGGATGCAGGCAAATTCCTCGACATGATGTACACCAACATGATGTCCAATCTGAAAATCGGCAAATGCCGCTACGGGTTGATGTGCTCCGAAAATGGCTTCCTGATTGATGACGGCGTTGTCGCCCGCATAGATGACGATACATGGCTGTGCCACACCACCACAGGCGGCGCCGAAAGCATCCATGGCCATATGGAAGAATGGCTGCAGACCGAATGGTGGGACTGGAAGGTCTATGTCGCCAACGTCACCGAACAATACGCGCAAGTTGCGGTTGTCGGACCAAATGCACGCAAAGCACTTGAAGCTTTGGGCGGCATGGATGTCAGCGCTGACGCGCTTGGGTTCATGGAATGGAAAGACGGCACGTTGGGCGGCTTTGATGTGCGGGCCTACCGTATCTCGTTCTCGGGCGAACTGAGCTATGAGATTGCGGTCCCTGCAAGTCAGGGACAAGCCTTCTGGGATGCTTTGATGGCTGTGGGCGACGCGCTGGGCGTGATGCCATACGGTACAGAATGTCTGCACATTCTGCGGGCCGAGAAGGGTTTTATCATGATCGGTGACGAAACTGACGGCACGGTCATTCCGCAAGACCTTGGGCTGAATTGGGCGATCTCTAAAAAGAAAGAAGATTTCCTAGGAAAACGTGCGCAGGAACGCGACCATATGGTCAGCAACAAACGCTGGCGTTTGGTGGGCCTGGAAACCACCGATGGATCGACGCTGCCAGACGGTGCTTATGCCGTCGGCGAAGGCACAAACGCCAACGGTCAGCGCAATATGATCGGGCGCGTGACGTCCAGCTACCATTCTCCGAACCTTGGAAAAGGCATCGCTATGGGACTGGTGTTGAACGGGCCGGAACGGATGGGTGACATCATCACCTTCCCCGGCACCGAAGGTAAAGACTATACCGCAAAAATCGTGAACCCTGTGTTCTTTGATCCCGAAGGAGCAAAGCAAAATGTCTAATCCTATCAGCGCTTTGAACCAAGCCAGCGATGCGGCTGGCATCGCCACTGTTGCGGATGCCGGTCTGCAGGGCATGATCACTTTGCGTGGTGATCTGTCTGTGGCCAAAGTCAAAAAGGCCGCAACCAGCGTCACAAAAGTGGCATTGCCGGAAACCGGACAGGCCAACACAGACGGCGCACATGGCATCGTCTGGATGAGCCCGGATGAATTGATGGTCCTGTGCCCTTACGATGCGGTCGCAGACACTTTGGCGGCTATGCACAAGACATTAGGAACCACACATGCGCTGGCTGTTGATGTGTCGGATGCGCGCGCGTGTCTGCGTCTGAGCGGTGCGCATGCCCGTGAAGTGTTGGCCAAGGTCGCTCCGGTTGATCTGCGTCCGGCTGCGTTCACAGCTGGTATGTTCCGCCGCACACGGATCGCCCAAATTCCAGCAGCTTTCTGGATGCCGGAAGAGGGCGTTTTCCAAATCATATGTTTCCGCTCAAACGCTCAGTATCTGTTTGATGTGTTGACGGTGGCGGCACAGCCGGGTTCTGAAGTGGGGCATTTCTAGCCGGGCGAAGGCGAGGGCGAGGGCCGTATAGGAAGGGTTCTTGAAGGACCGGTTGTAGAATGCATATGCTGCTCCGAAGTTGGGTTAAGGATTAAAGCAGCAACGGGCTGGAATGGTTTAATCGTTACGTGCTAAAGTCGTGTTGGCGTTAAAAAATCTGAGATAAATCACCATGCGGACTTGCTACAGAATTGCTTCATATTTGGGCGCAGTATTGATTGCTGTCCCGGCCTATGCCGTTGATCTTGCGTGCCTATCACGCAATCCATCGACCAAAGATTGGGTGCCGGAAGCTGTTTTTGTATCCATCGACACGCAAAGTCTGAAAGCACGGGTGTTGGATGAATACACATTGTCCGTCATGGAGGGGCCTGCCTTGGCAGAGGTTTCGCGCCCAACATCAAAACGGCTGCAACTGAACTGGGCGTTGATCGATGCCACAGACCTAAGCGGCCGCAGCACCAATGTGAAATTCAAAATGACGCTGAACTTGAAGACCTTCAAATTCAATTACAGCGGCGTCAGCGAAAGCTCTTTTCTGACGCCGGGCAGTGCGTCGGGAACCTGTGCGCCTTGGGATAGAATTCCAGACCCAAAGTCATAATTTGCGGTTGCAGGCCGGTGACGGATCGCCCTAACATGACGCATATTGGCGTCAGTATTGAGGGTATGCATTGTTTTTTTCTACATCTGGTTTTCGAAAATTCTGCGCGGCATCTGCGTTTTGCGTGGCAGCGTCAGGCGCGTTTGCACAAACTTATGATTGCGACATGCACAACACAGGGCGTGGTGGCTGGATGGGGGATCGCATGATCTTTTCTTTGGTTCCAAAGGACGTGACAGGCTTCGTGTATGACGGCGTGATCAAAAACGCCTAGGATTCCCCGATTGCGGCGCGAGTGACGAAACGCAAAGATACATTGTGGCGTTACAAATGGGACGTTGAAGGCGCACCAAGCGTCAATGCCGGGAAGTTAAGCCTGACATATTCGGCGCTTTTGAACACGAAATCGGGAAAGGTCACGGTCAACGGCATCTTGCACGGGGGCGACAATGTGATCAGCGGCGAGGGACGCTGCAAGGTTGTCAAATAATGCCGTCTCGTTTTGGGAAAGATGGGTTCTTTAAAAGATTGAAACCTGTGGCAGTGGCCATGGCTTTGATGTGTGCCAGCGCGGTACCTGCCGCTTCGGCAGGGTTTCTTTGGGACTGCAAACTAAGCGATTACGCAAGATCAAAGGGCTGGATCGCCAGCACGATTGGCTTTGTTGATGATGGCAGTGGTGCGGTTCAGGTCGTGGACCCCCTGATCCTGCACTACAATAAAGTCGCCTTGCAGGGGCAGGTTTTACGCAACGATGCCAAGCGGTTGATCGTGAAATGGACATTGTCCGGTGGCGAAAAAGAGGGCGGGGGCACCTATGGTGACTTCGACTACCGTGCCTCGATCAGCAAGGCCAATGGCAAAATCCAACTGACTGCAAAACCGCGGCAATTCGATTCAGGATTGCGCAGTGGCGGTCTGTGCACTCGGCGCACGAAATAGAAAGATGAAAGAATGAAAAAGACTGTTTTGTGTATCGGCCTTGCAGCCCTGTTGTCCCCCTTAAGTGCGGTGGCCCAACCCTTGATGTACGACTGCGATATTAATAAACGTGACCCCCGTGTTGATTGGGTGCCCGCCAAACTTGCGGTGATCTTTGACGGTCAAGGCAAAGTGTCCGTTGTCGACCATATCATTCTGACCTTTTTCCAAAAGCCGATGGCCGCATCCGTGGTCCAGCGTAACGGTAAATTGCGTGTGCGTTGGGAGGTCAAGAATGCCAAAGACAACCTGAACCAAAGGGTTCCGAATTTCAGCTACACGGCTGTCATCACCAAAAGCACTGGTGCGGTAAAGGTCAGCGCCAACCCCACCAACACACCACAAAACTGGACGGGGCGGGGGACTTGCAGCGTTCGAAAAGACGGCAAGCTGCCGAAAGTTTTGCGCTGACACCCTTGATCTTGCAGGCCATCGCGCTTCATGTCAGTGGAGAGACAGAAATTTAATATAGGAGGCCCCGCAATGGCTTTTACACTTCCTGATCTTCCCTACGCCCACGACGCACTGGCAGATGCCGGCATGTCCAAAGAGACGTTGGAATACCACCACGACCTGCACCACAACGCCTATGTCACAAACGGCAACAAAGCGATTGAAGGCACGGAGTGGGACGGCAAAACTCTGGAAGAGATCATTGTCGGCACCTATGATGCAAACGCAGTCGCCCAAAGCGGCATTTTCAACAACATCTCCCAGCTTTGGAACCACAACCAGTTCTGGGAAATGATGGGCCCAGGCAAATCCACCATGCCCTCCGAACTGGAAGCGGCCCTGAAGGACAGCTTCGGGTCGGTCGACAAGTTCAAAGAGGACTTCGCAGCCGCAGGCGCAGGCCAGTTCGGTTCAGGCTGGTGCTGGTTGGTGAAAGATACTGATGGCGAGCTGAAAGTGACCAAGACTGAAAACGGCGTGAACCCGCTGTGCTTTGGTCAAACCGCTTTGCTCGGCTGCGACGTATGGGAACATTCCTACTACATCGACTTCCGCAACGCGCGTCCCAAGTACCTGACCAACTTCATGGACAACTTGGTCAATTGGGAAAACGTCGCGTCCCGCATGTGAGGGCGGTGGCCAATTGACCGACGCGCATCGGCTTTGCCGCTACGCTGGGTGAATTGGGAAAACGTAGCATCCCGCAGGTAATGGGTGCGATTGGTTGACTGATGCGCACCTCTTTTGGCGCTGCATTTGCTCAACACTCATAACAAGTGGCCCCATCAGGCGTCTGATGGGGCCATTTTTGTTGCCAAATCGCCACATGTCGTGGGGTGCAAAGCGTTGCGTAGCAGATGTAGCGGGATGGGGGGCCGGCTTGGCGCGTTTCTTGCACAGGTTTCATGCGCTGGGTGCGGGCGTTGCGATCGGAGGGGTCCCCACGGTCAGCGATTTTGCCCAAACAACACTCCAACCGTCGCATACGCGCGACGTGTTTTAAAACCACCCGCATCTTTAGGCGCAGCGCATATGATGGCTTTGCTTTTTCTCAGGCCAGTGCTTTGCTCAATTCATCTTCAGCGGCCTGCGCATCGGGCACGATGGTCACAAAATCCAACAGGCTTACATCTGCAAAACCCTGCGCCACCACATGGTTCATAAGCTGGATCATGGGATCCCAATACCCGTTTGTATTCAAAAGAAAAATTGGCTTTTCATGCAGGCCCAACTGGCGCCATGTCAAGGCCTCGAACAACTCGTCCAGCGATCCGGCACCACCGGGCAGAACCACGACGACATCGCAATTCATGAACATGACTTTCTTACGTTCATGCATGGTTTCAGTGACAATATAGGTTGTCAGATCAGTTTTGCCGACTTCCCAATCCACAAGGTGCTGGGGGATGACGCCGAATGTTTCGGCGCCTGCATCTTGGGCTGCGCGGGCCACTGTACCCATCAATCCCACGTCACCCGCACCGTAGACCAAACGCCAGCCGTTGCGGGCCAATGCCACGCCTAAGGCCTGTGCATCCGCGCCATATGCAGGGTCTTTGCCCATGCGCGATCCACAATAAACACAAACAGATTTGATGGGCATGTTGGCTTCCTTCACTGAAAATCGTCGCATTGTGATCAAGCGGGTTTTGACCCGTGATAGCCTGCTTGTTATGTAACCTCAATTGATCTGGACGCCTTACGGGGCGGGTTTGAGGACGCATGAGTAAGTTAGCGGCATTGGCAGGCGGACAAGCGGGTACCTTGGCGGCAGGGGCCGTTGTGGTGGCTGGCGTTGTGGGCGGCGGGGCGTGGATGTTTACCCAAGACGAAACGGCACCTGTGCAAACCACCCCTGTTGTAGAAGCCGCAGTTGTTCCAGAAGTGCAAGCACCCCCAGCAGCAGAACCTGTCGTGGCGGTCGATCCGAAACCGGACGTCGTGGATGCCGAAGCGTCCCAACCAGAGGCGTCACAGCCTGCTGCAGTTGGTGCCGAGGTTGTGGTTTCTGACCCTGTTCCGCCACGCTTTGATGAGGTGCGCACAGAGAATGACGGGCTGACTGTGATTGCTGGCAGGGCCGCCCCAGGCAGCACCGTTGCCTTGTTGGTTGACGGTGTGGAAGCGGCGCGAGCGACGACGGAAAGCAACGGCGCCTTTGCAGTTGTGGCCATTTTGGATGTCAGCGACAAGCCGCGTTTGTTGACCTTGCTGCAAATCGAGGGTGAAAAGACACTGGCATCCGCGGATGAAATCATTATTGCGCCAACGCCCAAGGCAAGTGCGGACACGGTGGTGGCAGATGCGGTTGCGACACCCGAACCTGAATCCAATCCTGAACCGGAACCCGAAACTGCGCCTGCGGTTGAACCGGCAATTCCACTGGAAACAGCAGAAGTCGAGCCTGCACCAGAGGCAACTCCAACTCCAACACCTGAAGCTGCGATCCAATCGGTGCCAGTTGCCAAAGCAGATCCTGTGGCAACACCTGCACCTGAACTGGCGCCCGAACCGACACCTGAACCAGAAGCGCAAGTTGCTGTGCTGAAAGCGGATGAAGACGGCGTCGAAGTGCTGAACCGGTCGTCTGCCCCCGAGGTCATGGCAAACGTTGCCATTGATACAATCAGCTATTCGGACGTGGGCGATGTGTTGTTAAGCGGGCGGGCCCAATCGCGTGCACAGGCTGTGCGAGTGTATTTGAACAATGCCCCGGTCACGACATTGAATGTGGACGGGGCGGGGCGTTGGCGGGGGGATTTGCCTGACGTCGACACCGGTGTCTACACTTTGCGTGTGGACGAGGTAGACGATGAAGGGGCTGTCACAAGCCGGGTTGAAACGCCCTTCAAACGCGAAGACCCTCAGGTTCTGGCTGCCGCACAAAGTGATGACCGCGCACCTATTGCTGCGGTAACGGTGCAAACAGGGGCCACGCTTTGGGCAATTGCACGCGACAGATATGGCGATGGCACGCTTTACGTGCGCGTTCTGGAAGCCAATAGCGACGCGATCAAAAATCCTGATCTAATTTATCCGGGACAGATTTTTGACCTGCCTGACGATCCATAAAATCATTTAGTGCGCCGGACTGTTTTAGGGGCTGCTATGGAATAAATGTACCAGTGCGCTGGCCCTTGTGGCTTTGGCGGACTATGTAAGGCCTTCATGTTCCAAGGAGCCTTCATGTCGGCTGACACTTCTGCGCAGACCAATTCGCACCCCGATACTTCCCCGCAAAAAGACGCATTGGCCGAAGCTGAACGCCGCTCTGGCATGCGCACCATTCGCAAAGTGGCCCCCTATATGTGGCCTGCGGACAAGCCATGGGTGAAACAGCGCGTTGTACTGGCGATGCTGGCGTTGCTGCTGTCCAAGGTGATTTCGGTCACAACGCCGTTCTTTTACAAGTGGGCTGTGGATGCGTTGGCCGAAGGTGGGGTGTCTGTATTGGCGCTGGGGGCGATCGGTTTGACGGTGGCTTACGGGTTCGGGCGCTTGATGACCAACGGCTTTCAGCAGTTGCGGGATGCGATCTTTGCGCGGGTCGCGCAACGTGCGTTACGCTCACTGGCGCTGGAAACTTTTGAACATATTCACCGTTTGTCGATGCGCTACCATATCACGCGCAAAACCGGTGGTCTCAGCCGCATCATTGAACGTGGTGTGAAAGGCGTTGAATTCCTGTTGCGCTTTTTGCTGTTTTCCATCGGCCCGCTCATTTTGGAACTGCTGATGATCGGCGGTATCTTACTGTATTTGTTCGATATATCCTATCTGGCTGTGGTTGCAGTGACCATTGCGCTTTATGTGTGGTTTACGTTCAAAGTGACGGAATGGCGCGTGAAGCTGCGCAAGGAAATGAACGATCAGGACACCGATGCCAACCAAAAGGCCATCGACAGTCTGCTGAACTATGAAACGGTGAAATACTTTGGTGCCGAAGGGCGCGAAGCGGCGCGATACGACAAAGCGATGGAAGGCTACGAAGCTGCAGCGTTAAAGACGTCGTATTCCTTGGCTGGATTGAACTTTGGACAGTCCTTTATCATCACATCCGGTCTTGTTCTGGTCATGGTGCTGGCAGCAATGGGGGTGGAACGGGGTGAACTGACCGTAGGCGATTTTGTGATGGTCAACGCTTATATGATCCAGATCACGATGCCGTTGAACTTTTTGGGAACGGTATACCGCGAAATCCGGCAGGCGCTTGTCGACATGGGCGAAATGTTCGACTTGCTTGAGCAACCTCAAGATGTAGAGGATGCGCCGGATGCGAAGCCTTTGAAGGTGCAGGGGGGGCAAATTTCCCTTGAAGATGTGCATTTTGGCTACGACGCGGCCCGTCCGATTTTGAAAGGCGTCAGCCTGACCGCTGAGCCCGGGCAATTGGTGGCTATTGTCGGATCAACGGGTTCGGGCAAATCCACCATTGGACGGTTGTTGTTCCGGTTTTATGATGTGGGCGATGGGGCTTTGAAAATCGACGGACAAGATGTGCGTGATGTCACGCAAGACAGTCTGCACAGTGCCATTGGTGTTGTGCCGCAGGACACAGTGCTGTTCAACGACACCGTACGCTACAACATTGCTTATGGGCGTGCCGGTGCCACCCAGTCTGAAATCGAGGCTGCTGCGAAAGCTGCACAAATCCATGATTTTATCATTGGCTTGCCCGAGGGATATGAGACGCCGGTGGGCGAGCGCGGACTGAAACTGTCGGGCGGCGAAAAGCAAAGGGTTGGCATCGCACGTACGTTGTTGAAAGATCCTGCGATTTTGCTGTTGGACGAAGCGACGTCGGCATTGGACAGCGAGACGGAACAAGACATCAAAGATGCGTTGATGCAGGCGGGCCGTGGACGCACGGTTTTGACCATTGCGCACCGGCTGAGCACCATCGCCGAAGCGGATCAGATCATTGTTTTGGAAAAAGGTGAGGTGGTTGAGCGGGGCACACATGACGTGCTGCTGGCCAAAGACGGGCGTTACGCCCAGCTGTGGCACCGCCAGCAAGCCGATGAAGTATAATTTTTAGCGCAGGGTAGGGTGCGGCAAGCCGCACCTTACGATCTTGTCGCGTAAGGTGCACCTTGGTGCACCCCTTTGTGCTAAAGCTTACTCTGCGATGGCTGCGTTCGTCAGTTTGTCCAAAGCGCCCGTCATCTTTTTCAAAACCTCCGCGTCTTTTGGAATCGCATGCGTTGCGGCCATACTGCTTGGGGCATGGTAGACCACGTGCACAACGCCTTCGCCATCGGCGTATGCCACAACACGCAACGGCAGATCCAGGCCTGCGGCTTGATCTGCCAGCATCGCAGGCGTGCCCAGCTTTGGATTGCCAAACATCAACATCTGTGTGGGGCGCAAATCAGACCCTACAGAGGCAGCACCCTTGGCATGATCCACACGGGCAAACACAGTCGCTCCGGCGCCTGTGACAGCCGCTTCCAACCGGTCAATTGTAACCTCGACAGAATGTGGGCTGGTTTTGTGAACAAGCTCTGCTGCGGCGGGCAGGGCCGTGGCCACGGCGATGCTGGCGGCGCCTGCGAGTTTCGTCAATGTCATGGGATATCCTTTCCAATGTGATCGGAGGCAAAAGAACATGAAACAGATGGCTTGTCCCGTCGCCGCGCCCGACCCCACGCAAAAGTGAGCCGATATGTCAGCAAAAAGCCGCCCGTTGTGTTGGGCGGCTTTTGTTTGTTCTAACGGTGTGTTTGGATTTCTGGCCTACTCTGCCGCCTTCATGACGGGTGGCAGACCCGCTGCCCTGGATGGGCTGGGCGGATCATCAAAATCCCACAACAGCTCTGAAGCCCCTTTGCGTTTTGCATCGCGCTGCAGTGCCCAATCGCGTGCAGAACGGCTGGCCCGACCCAGCGACAGTTTTGCCAAAAGCGATGCAAACCACAAAACATAGGTGCTGGCCCAGACCCGCATCGCCAACAAGGACGGTGTCACCATCAAGGTCAGCACTGTCGCAATGCCAAGTCCGAAGACCACAGCCGTCGCCAGCTGCTTCCACCACAGCGCTGTCGGGCTATCTACGGTATACCCACCATCGGCAAAGTTCAGCGACAGGCCGAACATCATCGGTGCAAGACCCGCCATTGTGGTGATTGTGGTCAGCAAAACAGGCCGAATTCGGTCTTGTGCCGTACGAATGATCGCTTCGATGCGCGGCATGTAGCGTTCATATTCCTGATAGGTGTCGATCAGAACAATGTTGTTGTTCACCACAATTCCGGCAAGGGCCACAATCCCCGTACCGGTCATAATGATCGAGAACGGCTGGTTCATGACAATCATACCAATCAGCACACCGGCCGTTGACAAGATCACCGCGGCTAGCACCAAAATTGCGTTGTAAAAGCTGTTGAACTGCGCGAGCAGAATGATGAACATCAGACCCAAGGCGCCCATGAACGCGCGGGAAAGGAAGGCACCAGATTCAGCCTGATCCTCCTGGTCGCCCGTCCATTCATGTTCCAGCCCGTCGCTGAACGGTTTGGTGTCCAGCCATTTGGTCAGCTCTGCAATGCGTTCGTTGGCGTTGACGGGCACCATCTTGATGGTGCCTGCGTCCAGCAAGCGCGGCAGGTTCATCGCAACAGCGTCCGGTGCAACATCGATCGTATCGTAGGTGGTGCCTTCGGCGTCTTTGATCAAGCCTGCCTCACTGGGGGTGACAGTGGCCAAGGTGCGTTCGACCTCTTGGCCATCCACATCAACTGTATCGACAAGCTTGCGCAGGCCGGGGGACACATCTGCCTTCACATCGAAATATCGGGCCTGATTGACGCGGTTCACCTCTGCCAGCTTTTTGACAGGAATGCGTGTGATGAAATTGGCCAAAGGCACCAATCCGTCTGTCGTGCGCACTTTCAGCGTATCCAAAGTGCTGAGCACTCTGTCGCTTTCTGGCAAACGCACGCGAATTTCGATTTCCTCATCCGAAGTATCCACCCGCATCGTGTCCAGCAAAATGCCGCGTGTCACCAGTTGAACCATCGCACCAACCGTTGCCACATCCGCACCGTAACGGCCTGCCTTTTCCACATCCACGTCGATCTGCCAGTCGATACCGGGCAGGGGCAGGGTGTCTTCGACAAGGATCAAACCGGGGGTCGCATCAAACTTTTCGCGCGCCAACAGGGTCGAGGCCAAAAGATCGTCCCAGTTGTTGCCGCGCACGCGCAGATGGATCGGTTTTCCGCTTGCCGGCCCTTGTGCCAGATTTAAAACATCCACTTTGATACCGGGAATTTGGCTGAGTTGCGTGGTCAGCTCTGCCAGAACCGTATCACCGTCAAAGGCCACATCTTTGACTTCGCGTGTCACCACATAGTCTGTGAACGGCAGGGTGAACCATGCCTCGCGGGCATCGGGGCGCTTTTCCCACGGGATCGTTTCAAGCTGGATTTGCCCGACTGTATCTTTGGGGGCCTGCGCACCGCCTGTGTTGGCATTCAAGCCGCCTTGACCTGCAAACGCAAACGCCGTTTCGATGCCGGGGTGTTGCAAGATCACGGCCTCGGCCTGCTTTACCAAAGCGTCCTTTTCTTCCAACGACATGTTGCCGCGTGCACGCACGTAAACGATGGCTTGTTCCGGTTCGGATTCAACAAAGAATTCCACACCGTTGTTGTTGTTTGTAAAGTAGATCAGCGTGGTGCCAACAAAGACAAAAACCACACCCACCATAACAATTGGCATGATCGGGTTGCCTGCGATGGCTTCCATCACATGGCCAAAAAAGGAACGCTTGTAGCCGGATTTGACCTTGCCTTCGCGTTGTCCGATCAGGCGATGGGCGATCCAGTTTCCAACACGACCAAGCCGTGTCAGCAAAGCCAGAATACCAACAAACAGACCCGCAACACAGGCCAGAATGACGGCAAGCGCCACAACAATCATCACAACCACACCAAACGCCTTCACGAGGCTTGGCAGAACAGAACCCCAGATGTCCGTTCCATCCATGGCCCCAAAGATTTGCCCCAACAGGCCAAATAATGGCGGTCCTGCGTCCGGCATTTCTGCGGGTGGCACAAACGCCGCCCCCGAGACCAATCCGGCCACGCCTGCGAAGGCCACCAACAGTGCAAGGTGCGCCCAGAATGGCAGGCTGGCGATTGCGGTCATAGCTGCGATGATTAGGCGCTCAAGCCGTCCCAAAATCCCACCCATAACCGGCAGATAAATCAATGCCACAATCAACGATGCGCTGAGAACGAAAATCAACGTCACAGGCAACATGCCCATGAACTGGCCCGGCACACCTGGCCAGAACAACATCGGCAAGAACGCGCACAGCGTTGTCGCGGTTGATGACACAACAGGCCAGAACATGCGCTTGGCCGCGTCCGTGTAGGCTTCCATCGGGCCGACGCCTTCGGACTGGCGCTTTTCGGCGTATTCCACCACCACGATGGCGCCGTCCACCAACATACCCACGGCCAAAATCAGACCGAACATGACGATGTTGGAAATGGAAATGCCCATAACAGCAAGCAATGCAAAACACAGCAAGAACGAGGTTGGGATGGCGAAACCGACCAAAAGTGCGGCGCGGATGCCAAGGGCCGCCAACACCACAATCATAACCAAGGCAATCGCCGTCAGAACAGAACCCTGAAGCTGCTGGACCATGGAATCCACCTGACGGCTTTGGTCGTTTGACGTGCCGACGGTGACTGCAGCTTGCAAGCCATCGGGCCATTCTGCGCTTTTTTCATCAACCAGCGCTTTTACGGCTGTGGCTGTGTCGATCAGGTTGAAGCCTTTGCGTTTTACAACCTGCAACGCAACGGTGTCTTCGCCGTTAAAGCGGGCGGTGCCCTCGCGGTCCTCAAACGTCAGGTTGATGTCTGCCAAATCCCCCAAAGTGACAACGCGGTCACCATTGGTCTTTACGGGCAAGTTGTAAACATCGCGGGGTTCGTCAAAGGACGACGGGATCTTGACGGAAAAGCTGCCCTGTTCGGTGCTGACTTCGCCTGCTGCGATCAACTGGTTGTTGTTACGAACGACATTGATCAGCTCTGACGCGGTGACGTTGTAGGCTTCCAGACGCAATGGGTCGATGATGACTTCCAGCATCTCTTCGCGGTTGCCTGCGATCACAGCTTCCAGAACCGCGTCCATGCCTTCGACATTGTCCTGCAGTTCTTTGGCGACACGGGCCATTGTGCGTTCCGGCACCGGCCCTGACAGGTTTACAATGATAATGGGGAATTCGGAAAAGTTGAATTCGCCGACAGTGTATTGTTCTGCCCCTGCGGGAAAGCTGGCCTCGGCCTTGGACATGGCGTCGCGGACATCTGCCATGACTTTCGTTTTGTCCCAGCCAAATTCGAATTCAAGGATGACGTTGGCGTAGTTTTCCGCAGCCGTGCCGGTCATTTTTTTCAGACCGTCCAGATCCCCCAATTCGTTTTCCATGGGCTTGACCAGCAGGGTCTCGCTGTCGGTGGCGGAAATGCCGGGAAAGGGCAGGGACACAAACAGGGTCGGGATTTCGATGTCCGGCTCGCCCTCTTTGGGCAAGCTGATGTAGGCGACGGTTCCGACCAGAAGCGACAGCAGGATGAACGCAACAACCATTCGGGCGCGCGTTGCGGCCCAATCGACAAGACCCGTCATTGGCTAAGCTCCTCGAAGGTGGGGGCCACGCGAACACCAGCGGTGACGTATTCCTGACCGACCAGAATGACGTCGATGGTATCTGGCAATCCGGTCAACCAGACACCGTCCACGGTGTCGCGCAACAAAGACACAGGCATGAATTGCACCACTGCTTCGTCATTCAGCGTGCGCAGGCCCAAAGTGCCTTCGTTGTTCAGGGTCAACGCAGACCCAGGCAACAGGTGGGCTTTGGCCCCGTCGGCTGCAATCAGGATTTCAGCCGTTTGGCCATCGCGGATTTTCAGGTCAGGGTTGGGAATTTTGATTTCGACGCGAAAGGTGCGTGTGGTGGGGTCAGCTGATTTGCTCAGGAAAGTGACTTTGCCCTGCACATCGCCGCCAGCGGCCAAACGGGCGCCTGCCATAGCACCAACATGGATACGGTCCACTTCGGTTTCAGGCACAAAAGCCACCAGTTTGATGGGGTTCAATTGAATGACTGTGGCGCACAATGAACCGGGCTGCAAAAGGCTACCCAATTCTGCCGTGTCACTTTCCAGAAGACCCGCAAAAGGCGCTTTGATTTGAAGTCGCGTGATTTCCTTTTCCGCCGCAGCAATGGAGGCTTGCGCAGATTCGATGCCGGCGTCCGCAGATTCAATGCCAGATTGCGCGGCGCTGAGACCGGAGTTTGCAGCTTCTACACCTGCGTCTGCAGCTGCAACAGCGGCTTCGGTGCTTTTCACGCGTGTGGTTGAAGCAAATCCATCGGCGCTGAGTTTGACGGCCGCATTCTGGTTGACGCGGGCTTCATCAAGACGTGCACGAGCTTCGATCAGGCGTGCGCGGGCTTCGGGCACGCGGCTTTCAGCCTCTGCGCGGCGCGATTTGGCTTCGGTCAAACGGGCGCGAGCTTCGGCAAGCGACGCCTCGCGGGTGCCGGGATCCAGTTCGCACATCAGTTGGCCTGCTTCGATGAATGTGCCTTTTGGCAAAGGTTCGGACGTGACGGTGGCCGAGGTTTCCGCGCGCACGTCAACTTGGCGGTCTGCGCTGGTTTGGCCGCGCAGGATCACGGCGCTGTCAATTTTCTGGGCTTGCGAATGACGGGCCACAACCTTGATCAAATTGGCACTGGCTTCGGGCTTGGGCGTGTCTGCGACGGCCGTATCCGGGGCTGCTTCTTCCTGACCGGGGGGGGGAATCAGCCCTTGATCTTGCAAAAACGTGATGGCTGTTTGTCTGTCGATGATGGCAAAATATAAGATTACACCGACCACAATGGCCATGATTGCAGGGAAAATACGCATGTTATGCCTCGTGTTGGACCGCTTGAGCACCGTAATTGGCATGCCCGTTTTGTGTTTGTTGCGTGTGTACGTCTTGGGACATGTAGTGACTCAGATACGCTAAACTAACCAGTTCAGATTATTTTTTTTTGAACGGCTGTGCAACGGGGGGCACATGCGGCCAATTCGCCTGTCATAAAGGGGTGCATTTATGGGGCGATGCACGGGCGAATGCACGAACCTATGCAGGGGCCAATGTTCGCAACAAAGATCAACAGTGCAACTGACACTTGGCTTGGCTTACGTGGCGCGATAAGAGGGGCAAAAGATCGGGTGGCATCGCGCCGCTTTTGGGGGACACATGAGCGACACTGACAGTTTTATCGAAGAAGTCACAGAAGAGCTGCGCCGCGACCAGATGGTCAAAACGCTGCGCCGGTATGGCTGGGTTGTGGCCGCTGTTCTCGCTTTGATTATTGGCGGGGTTGCTTGGTCTGAATACCAAAAAGCGCAGGAACGCGCGGCTGCAGAAGCCATTGGTGACGGGCTTTTGGGGGCATTGGCGGAAGCTGATCCCACGACACGCATTTCGCAGATCGAAGGCATTGAGGCTGCCGACCCCACGGCGAAAGCCGTTGTGTCTTTTTTGAAGTCATCCAACCAAGCTGAAGCAGGTGATGTTCAGGCCGCCATCGACACGTTGCAAACTGTTGTGAACGACAATGGTGTGGCTTTGATCTACCGGCAGGTCGCACAATACAAAGCCTTGGGCCTAATGGCCGAAACGGCCACAGTCGAAGACCGCCGTCGCGGTTACGGTGATTTGGCTATTCCGGGTGGGCCACTGCGCCTGTTGGCAGAAGAACAACTGGCCTTGATTGACATTCAGGAAGGCGACGCAGATGCAGCCATCGCAAAGTTGCAATCCATTGTTGAAGACGCTGAAAGCACAGCGGACTTGCAACAACGCGCCCTACAGGTGATTGTGGCCTTGGGTGGGGAACCAGATCTAAGCGCGGTGCAAGCGCCGCCGTTGGAAAACTGATCACTTTACCCAAACGACAAGCCAGTAAGGCACAGCAAGACCGCAAAAGAGCGAGCAGAGCAATGACGAAAATGTATTCTCCTTCGGCCACGTCTCCGCATTGGATGACACCCAAGAAGGCTTTTTTGCCTTTGACGATTGCTGCAAGTCTGGTCTTGGCTGCATGTAGCGAACCCGAAATTATCTTGCCGGGCAAACGTGAAAACCTGCGATCCGTTTTGCAAGAACAAGATACAAGCGCGGAAGCCGCAGTTGTCGAAAACCAGTCGCGCGCCATTTCGTTGCCCGGACAGACACGCAATACGGCATGGGCGCAAAGCGCCGGTTCGCCGCAGTATCGCACCAATCATCCTGCCCTTGGCACATCTTTGACAAACATCTGGAGCAGCAGCATCGGCGCAGGCGACAGCCGCAAATTCCGAATTACCGCTGATCCGGTGGTCAGCGGCGGATTGATTTACACGCTTGATGCCTCATCCGTTGTGACCGCAACCAACACATCCGGTGCGACTGTTTGGAGCCAAGACATCCGGCCCGCTCGCGATTCCGAAGGCGATGGCACAGGTGGCGGTGTGACGGTTCACGATGGCACGCTTTACGTGTCGTTGGGATTTGGCGAATTGGTGGCGATGAACGCGAAATCTGGCGCTGTGAAATGGTCGCAGCAACTGGACGCCACCGGCTCGGGACGCCCGACTGTGGCTGGCAATCTGGTGTATCTGACATCTGGCGATGACACGGGCTGGGCGATTGAAGCCGACACAGGCCGCATCGCATGGCAAATTGGCGCATCCCAGGCGGTGTCCAACATCTTGGGGGCACCTGCGCCTGTGGTGACGGATGATCTGACGATCTTTGCCTTTGGGTCCGGTGAAGTGCAAGCGGTGTTCCGGCGCGGTGGCCTGCGCCGTTGGGGCGCATCCGTGCTGGGCGAACGCCCCGGGCGTGCCTTGTCCAAGGTGGATGATGTCACAGGCACACCGATGATATTTGACGGCGTGCTATATGCAGGCAACCAAGCGGGGCGCATTGTGGCGCTGGACGCCACAAGCGGGCGCAGCATCTGGGCGGCACGTGATGGTGCCGTGGGGCCGGTTTGGGCTGCGGGCGACAGTGTTTTTGCGATCACGGACACCAACGAACTGGTGCGCCTTGAAAAATCTGACGGTGCCCGTGTCTGGGCCGTTCGCTTGCCGAATTTTGTCAAAGACAAACCCAAACGCCGTTCCGAGGTCTTTGCCCATCACGGACCTGTTCTTGCAGGCGGGCGCATCATTATCGCGTCGGGTGACGGCCAGCTGCGCAGCTATGACCCGCGCGATGGCAGCCTTGTGGGCAGTGTTGAAATCCCCAGCGGCGCAACCACAGCACCTGTTGTGGCAGGCAACACCCTTTACGTTGTGGGGCGCAACGGTCAACTGCATGCTTTCCGTTAAGCGCGATCTAGTCTAAAGGCTGCGGTCTGGGCCTGAAATCTGTCAGGCCACTGTTGTAATCGGAGCGGACACATGTCCTTCACCCTCGCTATTGTCGGGCGCCCAAACGTGGGCAAATCGACGCTTTTCAACCGTCTCGTTGGCAAACGGCTTGCTTTGGTTGACGACCAACCCGGCGTCACACGCGATTTGCGTGAAGGGGCTGCACGGTTGGCGGACCTGAAATTCACCGTGATCGACACGGCGGGTCTTGAAGAGGCCACGGACGAATCCCTGCAAGGCCGGATGCGCAAGCTGACCGAAAAGGCCGTGGATATGGCGGACATCTGCTTGTTCATGATTGACGCGCGGGCAGGGGTCACGCCAACGGATCAGGTGTTTGCGGAAATCCTGCGCAAGCGCGCCGACCATGTGATTTTGGCCGCCAACAAAGGCGAAGGGGCTGCGGCGGACGCGGGCGTCATCGAAGCCTATTCGCTTGGCTTGGGCGAACCGATCCGGTTGTCTGCGGAACATGGTGAGGGTCTCAACGACCTTTATTCCCAATTGCAACCTTTGGCGGATGCATTTGAGGAGCGGGCGGACGCGGCCAGTGACACGCCTGAGACCGATGTCACAGTGGATGAAGACGAAGACGATCCCGATTACGTGCCTATGCCCACCAACGCAAAGCCCTTGCAGGTGGCGGTTGTCGGGCGTCCCAACGCGGGCAAGTCCACACTGATCAACCAGATTTTAGGTGAAGAACGCCTGCTGACGGGCCCCGAGGCCGGCATCACCCGTGACGCCATTTCCCTGCGTATGGAATGGAACGGCACGCCGATGCGGATATTCGACACCGCCGGCATGCGCAAAAAGGCCAAGGTGCAGGAAAAGCTGGAAAAGCTGAGTGTTGGTGACGGGTTGCGCGCCGTGAAGTTTGCCGAAGTTGTTGTGGTGCTTCTGGATGCGGCCATTCCGTTCGAACAACAGGATTTGCGTATTGCGGATCTGGCAGAGCGCGAAGGGCGCGCTGTGATCGTAGCGGTGAACAAATGGGACATCGAAGACGAAAAACAAAGCAAGCTAAAAGACCTGAAGGAAAGTTTTGAACGCTTGCTGCCCCAGTTACGTGGTGCGCCTTTGATTACGGTCTCTGCCAAAACGGGCCGTGGGTTGGACAGGCTGCATGATGCGATTATGCGGGCTTATGACGTGTGGAACCGCCGTGTCACGACTGCGCAATTGAACCGTTGGTTGACGGGCATGGTCGAAGCGCACCCGCCCCCCGCGCCCCAAGGCAAACGGATCAAACTGCGCTACATGACACAGGCCAAGACACGCCCTCCGGGGTTTGTGGTGATGTGTTCACATCCCGACAAAGTTCCCGAAAGCTATAGCCGCTATCTGGTGAATGGGTTGCGTTTGGATTTTGATATGCCAGGCACCCCTATTCGTCTGTATATGCGGGGCCAAAACGATGCCAACCCGTATAAGGGCCGTAAAAAGGCGCCGCCGTCCAAGCTGCGCAAACATACGGACGGGCGTCGCAAATAAGATGTAAATGTGGGGTGCACCAAGGTGCACCTTACCGCCCTGTCTTAACTGGCGCGGCAGGCGCGAACGATCGGCAGGATCAAAGCCGCAGCCCCCAGCAGTGCCAAAACAGCTACGCTGTCAAACGTGAAATCGTTTTGAACCGCGACAGCAACCAAGCCCCACGCCACAGCGATGCCATATGTCGGTGCCCGCGCCAAACGCCATTGCACCACGAAAGCCAAAACGCTTGCCAATCCGATGCAAACCCATGCCGCGATGCTTTGCGTTGTGAACCCGTACCCTGCCGCCACCAGGCCCAGTGCCACAAAGCTTGCCGCACTTAACCAACCCGCATATAGCCCCACTGGCCAACTGGCCCAAAAGGCCTGATCGCGCGGGCTGCGCCACAGCGCGACCAGCGCCGACACCAACATCACCCAGATCAGCACCGTGGCCCAAATGGGGCTTCTGATCGCCACAGGCAACCATGCAGCCCCGACGCCCATGGACACCGCCAAGGCAGGACGCATAGCGCCCCAAGCGGGATCGTCGTGATAGCGCCAAACACCGTAAGCCGCCCCCGCGAGAAGCCACAGGTAGATCACCCCCCAAATTGCAAATGCATAGCCTTCGGGTTGCACCGGAGGATCGTTTTGCGGCACCGGGAAGCGGTCGGGATCAAAGCCTCCGAACCCGGGCACCCAAAACGGGCTTAACGCAAACGCCAATGTCAAAAGGTATACTAAAATCGCGTTGCGTCTTGGCATGTGGGCTCTTTCAAAAAAGGTATGGATAACCAGCATTTACATCATCTTGTTCAGTCGTAAACTTAGATCGCTGGCTGGAATTGGCAAGGAACGTGGCGCACATGAAAAAAATCGCTATTTTCTGTGATGGCACATGGAATTCGCCAACCATTGCAGAGCCCACAAGTGTGCGCAAACTGAGCCAAGCGTTAATCAACGATCCCGCGCGGCACCAACAGGTTTTTTATTTTCAGGGGATCGGGTCGTCAGATCGCTTTGATCGGGGTCTGCGCAGGTGGTTGAAAAAATATGGTGGCGGCGCTTTCGGATGGGGGTTGGACGGAAAGGTCAAAGAAGCCTATCAGGCGATTGCCCTGTTCTATCGCCCCGGCGACGAAATCTATTTGTTCGGGTTCTCGCGGGGGGCATACACGGCACGCTCTGTTGCGGGCATGATCCGAAAGTGCGGCATTGTGCGCGACACGTCGGAAGACGGCATCAACGCGGCCTTTCAATTGTACCGCAAGCGTGGTCCTGAAAATGCGCCGGATGAGCCGCATATTTGGGCGGAACGTCGTGCGGTGTCTCCGGATTTTGCGACGTCTGACGATGATCTGAAGCTGCGTCAGGATCAATCGCATTTGGTGCGTATCAACTACGTTGGTGTGTTGGATACGGTCGGTGCAAGGGGCATTCCACCGTCTGTGTTTGGCCCCGCCGCGACCCTGTGGAACCGGCAATACACCTTTCATGATATGGCTTTGTCCAGTTTGGTCAAAAGCGCAAGACAGGCTTTGGCTCTGGATGAAAGGCGCCCCTTGTTCAAGCCTGCAACGTGGGACAATCTGGATGATCGTCCGCAAAAGCCGGGTTTGAATGGTGGCAGGACAGATCCGTTGCGGCCTTACCAACAGAAATGGTTTGCCGGCAATCACCGTATCATCGGGGGCAGCAGTCAGGAGGCACAAGCGCTATGTGCGTTTCCTTTGGAATGGGTGCTGCAGGGCGCTGGTGGTTTGGCGCTTGATCCTGCGGTGCCTTTTCCGCCCACGACTGCGGATGCGCTGATTGATGCGGATGAAATAGACCACAGCTGGGGGGTAATGAAGCGTTGGCGATCCGGTCCTAAGCAGCCATGGGACGTACATGCGTCGGCTTTGGAGCGTGCGCGTGGGCGCACCGATTATCAACCGGCAAGCTTGCGGCGCTTTTTGTAACAAAGCGCTGCGTATATAAGGCAAAAGCGTTTTCGTTTTGGTGCCGATCTAGGGAACGGGCCTATGGAACGGGCCTAGGGAAAGGGTAAGCCCCGCAGCCAGTGTTCGACCATGCGGGGCTTGGGAGTGTCGCGGTTTTTTAGGTCAGAACACCGTCTGCACCGATTGTGGTTTTGCCGCGAAGATAAGGCGCCAACACATCCGGCAACACAACAGACCCGTCTTCTTGCTGGCCGTTTTCCAACACGGCAATCAAACAGCGCCCCACGGCCAAGCCTGATCCGTTCAGCGTATGCACGAACTGCGGTTTGCCGCCGTCCGCGGGCTTGTAACGCGCATTCATGCGGCGCGCCTGAAAGTCGCCAGTGGTAGAGACGGACGAGATTTCGCGGTAAGCGTCCTGCCCGGGCAACCATGCTTCAATGTCATAGGTGCGTCGCGCCCCGAACCCCATGTCGCCGGTGCATAAGACCACGGTGCGGTACGGAACGCCCAAACGTTCCAGCAGGTCTTCGGCGCAGCGCAGCATGCGTTTTTGTTCGTCATCGCTGTGCTCGGGCAAGGTCACGGACACCATTTCGACCTTTTCGAACTGGTGTTGGCGCAGCATCCCCGAGGTGTCGCGGCCTGCAGATCCAGCTTCGGACCTAAAGCACAGGGTGTGCGCGGTCATGCGCAAGGGCAGGGCGGTTTCCTCCAGAACGTCACCGGACACTGAATAGGTCAATGTCACCTCTGATGTCGGAATCAACCACCAGCCGTTGGTTGTCTGATAGCTGTCATCGCCGAATTTCGGCAATTTATCCGTGCCATACATCGCCTCGTCGCGGACCAGAACGGGGGTTTGATGTTCGACCAGACCGTTTTCGTCCACATGGGTGTCGACCATGAACTGGGCCAAGGCGCGGTGCACACGCGCCACGGCGCCGCGCAGCATCACAAAGCGTGCGCCGGATGTTTTGGCACCGGTTTCAAAGTCCATGCCGGGGGCGATGCCTGCAATTTCAAAATGTTCTTTGGGTTTGAAGTCGAAGGTTTTCGGGGTGCCCCATTTCGAGACCTCGACGTTGTCGTCTTCATCGGCCCCATCAGGCACGTCGTCTGCGGGCAGGTTCGGAATACGCGCCAGCGCATCTGTCAGTTCGGCGTCCAGGGCATCTGCTTCTTGGCGCATGGCTGCGACTTCGGCTTTCTTTTCCCCAACCAAAGCACGCAGGCGTTCAAATTCCGCGTCATCGCCGCTGGCCTTGGCAGCGCCCACTTGCTTGGAGGCTTTGTTCTGGTCCGCTTGTGCGCTTTCTGCGGCCGAAATCTTGCTGCGCCTCGCTTCGTCCAAAGCCAAAAGCGAGGCAGACAAAGGCGCATCCCCGCGGCGGGACAATGCGGCGTCAAAGGCCGTTGGGTTTTCGCGGATGGCTTTGATGTCGTGCATTGGATTTGTCCTTGGTGCGAGTCGGTTTGGAAAGCGTTATGCCCGATTGACGCAGGGTGGGCCAGATGTGGTTAACACCACGCTAATGCTCTGGGTCTGAGGTGGGCCTTCGGGACATTTTACGCGACATCCTTTTGTGTGAAACGGACCTTGTTTTAAAGCACATGACCCATGTCCCAAATACCAGCGCAACCTGTCTTGCAAACCTGCAGTCCAGACCATAGGTTCTGCCAAAATCAGCGTCCTTTTGGAACGCGTTCACTCAAGGACAGACCTCATGGAATCTCTCGGCCAATTTATCCCTCTCATTTTGATCTTCGGGATCATGTATTTTCTGCTGATCCGCCCCCAGCAGAAGAAGGTTAAAGAACACGCTGCAATGGTGCAGGCGTTGCGCCGCGGTGATCAGGTTGTGACGCAAGGTGGCTTGATCGGTAAAGTGATCAAAGTGAAAGACGACAACGAAGTGGATGTCGAAATCGCCGACGGTGTGAAAGTGCGTGTGGTCCAAAATACCATTGTGACAGTCTTGTCCAAGACCGAACCCGCCAAGTAACTCGACCGCTTCCCTTTTCTTTCAACCCACTGACGGGGCACGATAATGCTGCAATTTGATGGCTGGAAACGCATGCTGATCTGGGCCGTGTGCCTGTTCGGGTTGGTTATGGCTGCGCCAAACGGGTTCTACACCCGCGTTGAAAACCACAATGACGCGGTACAAGCCATCGAGAACGGCGAAGACACCCCGTCGCAGCAAGAATTGAAAGCGCAATGGCCTGACTATTTGCCATCCAGCCTTGTCAATCTTGGACTTGATTTGCGCGGCGGTGCGCATCTTTTGGCTGAGGTCGAAGTCGAACAGGTGTACGAGGCGCGGATGGACGCCACATGGGTTGAGATCCGGCAGCTTTTGCGTCCTGAACGCGCCGTTATCGGCGGTATCCGCCAGCAACCATCCCCCGCAGATGAAGTGCGCGTCAAAATCGGCAATCCTGAAAATATGGCGCAGGCATTGCAGTTGGTGCGCACATTGGCGCGGCCCGTGCAAAGCCTTTCGGGTGTCGGGGCCAACGATATCGACATTTCCGCCAACGGCGACACCATCACTGTAAGCCTGTCGGATGCGGAAAAGACGGCCACCGATGAACGGACCATGCAGCAATCGCTGGAAATTGTACGTCGCCGCATTGACGAAGTCGGCACACGCGAACCGACGATCCAACGGCAGGGGCGTGACCGGATTTTGATCCAGGTGCCCGGCATCGGATCAGCAGCAGAACTGAAAGCCATCATCGGCACGACTGCGCGCCTGACCTTTAATCCGGTTGTTCGCATCGCCAGCGACGCATCCGCTGAACCGGGTGTGGGCAACATCATTGTGCCGTCTATCGATGGCACAGGCCAATTCTACATTCTGGAAAAAGCGCCTGTTGTGTCGGGTGAAGATCTGGTGGATGCGCAGCCTTCATTCGATCAGAATGGTGGCCCTGCGGTGTCGTTCCGGTTCAACACCTCGGGCGCACGTATTTTTGGCGACTATACTGCAGAGAACATCGGCAGCCCGTTTGCGATCGTTCTGGACAATGAAGTTGTCAGCGCCCCGAACATCCGCGACCATATCCCGGGTGGTTCCGGCATCATCAGCGGGAACTTTACGCTGGAAGAAAGCACCAATCTGGCTGTTTTGTTGCGGGCAGGGGCCTTGCCTGCGGAACTGACGTTTCTGGAAGAACGCACAATCGGGCCGGAACTGGGCCAGGACAGCATTGATGCGGGCAAAGTGGCCACCATGGTCGCCTTTATCGCCGTGCTGGTCTTTATGGCGCTCAGCTATGGATTGTTCGGGATATTCGCCAACATTGCTTTGATCATCAACGTCGGCCTGATCTTTGGATTGCTCAGCATGATCGGCGCGACGCTGACCTTGCCGGGGATTGCGGGGATCGTTCTGACGGTGGGTATGGCTGTGGATGCCAACGTGCTGGTGTTTGAACGTATCCGCGAAGAGCTGAAAAACGCCAAAGGGCCGGCCCGCGCGATTGAGTTGGGCTATGAAAAAGCCCTAAGTGCGATTATCGATGCCAACATCACAACATTCATTACAGCCGTGATCCTGTTCGCCATGGGCTCTGGTCCTGTGCGCGGCTTTGCCATCACACTTGGCCTTGGCATCATGACATCTGTTTTCACCGCCATCTACGTCACACGCCTTTTGGTGGTGATGTGGTTTGAGCGCAAACGTCCCAAGACAATCGAGGTCTGAACATGCGTCTCAAACTGGTCAAAGAGAATACAAATTTCGATTTCTTCAGCCGTTGGAAGCTGTGGTTGGGCATTTCGATGTTGATGATGGTTGTGGGCTTTGCATCCTATGCCTTTCAGGGATTGAATTTCGGGATTGATTTCCGCGGAGGTACCACGATCCGCACGGAAAGCACGCAGCCTGTGGACATCGGTTTGTACCGTGCGTCTCTGGAGGCGTTGGAACTGGGTGATGTGTCCATCACGGAAGTGTTCGACCCCACATTTGACGCGGATCAAAACGTGTCGATGATCCGCATTCAGGCCCAAGAAGGCCAAGAAGCCGTTGCGGTGGACACAATTCAGCGGGTCGAAGTTGCGATGCAGAAAGCGGTGCCAGACATCAAGTTCGTGTCTGTCGAATCCGTTGGCCCGAAAGTGTCGGGCGAATTGATCCAAACGGCGGCCATCGCCGTGGTGCTCGCCATTGGGGCCGTTCTTGTCTACATCTGGTTGCGTTTTGAATGGCAGTTCGCCTTGGGTGCGGTTGCGGCGCTTGTGCATGACGTGGTGTTGACCATCGGTATCTTTTCAGAGCTGCAGATCAAGTTCGATCTGGCCATTATCGCAGCCCTTCTAACGATCGTGGGCTATTCGCTGAACGATACTGTTGTGGTCTTTGACCGTGTGCGTGAAAACCTGCGAAAGTATAAGAAGAAACCGCTGGCCGAGGTGCTGAATATCTCGATCAACGAAACCCTGAGCCGGACTGTGATGACCTCTGTCACCACCTTGCTGGCATTGATTTCGCTTTATGTTTTGGGCGGCGACGTGATCCGTGGCTTTGTCTTTGCCATGATCTGGGGTGTGATCGTGGGGACCTATTCGTCGGTCTTTGTGGCCTCAACGATCCTGTTGTATCTGGGCGTCAAACGCGACTGGACCAAGACCAACGATGGCGGTGGACAATACGCAAATATCGATGCTTGATGCCTTTCAAACAGCCCTTCACACCGAAGGGCTGTTTTGGTTGGTACTGTCGATCTTGGCGGCGGGGGTCGTGCGCGGATTTTCGGGCTTTGGGTCTGCTATGATCATTATGCCTGCAGCCAGTTCTGTTCTGTCACCGTTTTCTGCGCTTGTTTTTCTGATGACGGTTGAGTTCTTCGGGCCACTGCCCAACCTGCGTAATGCCCTACAAACGGGGCATTTGGGCGAAACTGCGCGTCTTATCTTGGGCGCAATCGTAGCGCTGCCTTTGGGGCTTTTTGCATTAAGCGTGGTGTCACCGGATGCTTTTGGATGGGCTGTGTCTGGTATCGTTTTGGTGTTGCTGTGCATTTTGTTGACGGGATGGCGGTACACGGGGCCTATGGGACCACGGATGATATTTGGGACCGGTCTTTTGGGCGGGTTTTCGACCGGGTTTGTGGGGTTGCCCGGACCGCCTGTCATTATGCTTTACATGGCGTCGTCCAAGCCTATTGCCGTGATACGGGCAAATTTCCTGCTGTATCTGTTCGGCATGGATCTGGTGATGTTGCCCGCGTTCTGGGCCCTTGGGTGGCTGGACCTAAAGGCTGTCATTGTTGGGGTGGTGTTGATTGGCCCATACATCATTGCCAATATCGTAGGTGCACGGCTGTTTAATCCGCAAGCCGAAGGACAATTCCGCACGGTGGCCTATATCGTTATTGCGGCGTCTGCTATTTTGGGCTTGCCCCTTTGGAAAGGATAAAACAATGCGTTTGAACGAAGTCACATACAATGATGCGCAACCCATCGAAGGCTACGGTCCCGGATTCTTTCGCGTCGGCGGTGAAGTGCATGAAGGCGCCGTTCTTGTCAGTGGAGCCGGTGTTGCCCCTTGGGGCGGATATGCCGACGTTGACAGTCTTGCGGCTTTGGCGGGCCAAGTTGATGTGTTGTTTGTGGGCACCGGCGCGGATGTCGCACATATCCCGACGGGTGTGCGTGACCCACTGGAAGCAGCAGGCATCGGGGTCGAAGCGATGTCGTCACCGGCGGCCGCACGGACCTACAATGTATTGCTCAGCGAAGGGCGGCGTATTGCGCTTGCGATGCTGCCTGTTTGAAATCCCGACGACGCGGGGTTTCGTGAAGCGCTGCAATGCGTTAGGCCGTAGCCCATGACGATGACCGTGACTGATCTAACCATTGCCCGTGGTGGCATGCCTATTCTGGCGGCGCTGTCTTTCCAGCTGACCCCGGGTCGGGCTTTGATTTTGCGTGGTCCCAATGGGGCAGGTAAAACGACGCTTTTGCGTACAGTGGCGGGTCTTCAGTCCCCTTTGCAGGGCGACATCATTGGTGCGGAAGACCAGATTGCATATGCGGCCCATGCAGACGGTTTGAAGGCCATGTTAAGTGTGGCTGAAAACCTGCGCTTTTGGGCGGATGTGTTCGGGCAGCATGATGATGTGGAAGCTGCACTTTCTATGTTCAATTTGCGTGATTTGCGGGACCGTTTGGCAGGCACGTTGTCGGCGGGTCAGAAACGGCGATTGGGGTTGGCGCGTTTGTTGGTAACGGGGCGCAAAGTCTGGGTGCTGGACGAGCCCACGGTTTCACTGGATGCAGCGTCCGTGGTGATTTTTGCTGATGCGGTGCGCACACATCTGGCGCAAGGTGGTATGGCCCTGATCGCCACGCATATCGATTTGGGATTGCAGGACGCCGACGTGCTGGATGTAACGCCGTTTGCCGCTGTGGCGGGGACAGGCAGCGGCGCCAGCGACGAGGCATTTTTATGAAAGCGCTGTTGATCCGTGATTTAAAGCTGGCGTTTCGGGCCGGAGGTGGCTTTGGGCTGGGGCTTGCGTTTTTCCTGATCGTTGTGGTGATGACAGCCTTTGCGATTGGTCCAAATCCAGAGCTTTTGGGCCGTGTCGCTCCGGGGATTTTATGGTTGGGGGCCTTGTTGGCCTGTTTGCTGTCATTGGACCGCGTTTTGGCCTTGGATTTTGAAGACGGATCGCTGGACTTGCTGGCAACAGCCCCTTTGCCGCTTGAGGCCGTTGTCAGTGTCAAAGCGCTGGCGCATTGGATCACAACAGGGTTGCCTTTGGTTCTGGCAGCACCTGTCTTGGGGGTGTTGCTCAGCCTGCCTGCGCAGGGGTTTTTCTGGATCACAATTGCTTTGTTGATCGGCACGCCCGCCTTGTCTGTTATCGGCACGTTCGGGGCCGCCATCACTGTCGGGATCAAGCGGGGCGGACTATTGTTGTCGTTGCTTGTTCTGCCGCTGTATGTCCCGACGTTGATTTTCGGGGCAGAGGTTGCACGCCGCGGTGCGGAGGGCATGGCGCTGGACACGCCGCTTTTGATGGTGTCGGGGATCACATGTGGCGTGCTGGCTTTGATGCCATTCGCAAGTGCGGCAGTATTACGCGTCAACCTTCGGTGAAGACGTTGCATTTTAATTGAGACTGCGCGTTTCAACGATTAAGAAGAAGACATGTCACTTTGGGAATACGCCAATCCGGTCAAGTTTCTGCGCCTCAGCGAGAAGGTGCTGCCGACGCTGTGGGTGGCGTCGATTGCGTGCGTGTGCACTGGACTTGTGTGGGGCTTTTTCTTTACGCCTGACGATTTTCGCCAAGGATCAACAGTCAAGATCATCTATATTCACGTGCCGTCGGCTTTGATGGCGATTAACGCGTGGTTCATGATGCTGATTGCGTCCCTTATCTGGTTGGTGCGCCGCCATCATGTCAGCGCTTTGGCGGCGAAGGGGGCAGCACCTGTTGGGATGATCATGACGGTCATAGCCTTGGTGACGGGTGCGATTTGGGGGCAGCCTATGTGGGGCACATGGTGGGCGTGGGATCCACGCCTGACATCGTTTTTGATCCTGTTTCTGTTTTATCTGGGCTACATGGCCCTTTGGGCGGCGATCGAAGACCCGGATTCCGCCGCAGACCTGACATCTGTTTTGTGCCTTGTGGGATCGGTCTTTGCCGTGCTGTCGCGCTATGCTGTGAACTTTTGGAACCAGGGCCTGCACCAAGGCACATCCATCCCTGTTGCGACAGGTGAGAGAACGGTTTCGGATGTCTTCTTTGTGCCATTGCTGATCGCTATGGTTGGGTTTGGATTGTTGTTTGTGACGCTTGTTTTGTACCGCACCGGCACGGAAATCCGGTTGCGCCGCGCCCGCGCTTTGATGGCACGAGAGGGGCAATCATGATTCCTGATTTGGGAAAATACGCAACCACGGTTCTGGCAGCCTATGGCAGCTCATTGGCGCTTTTGCTTGGACTGCTTTGGATGACTTTGCGGCAAGGACGCAAAGCGCGTCGTGCATTGGATGCGGTCGAAGAAAGGGCAAAGCAAAATGGCTAAAGTGTCGCCTTTGATGATTGCCCCGCCGTTGATTTTTGCAGGCTTTGTGGCATTGGCTGCTTTTGGCATGTTCCGTGAAGGTGCTGACGATCTGGAAAGCACGCGGGTGGGGCAAAAGGCCCCCGCGATCACGCAAGACGCGCTAGGGGAATTCCCCGCAGTGGCAGTAGGCGATCTGGTGCGCGGTGAAGTCACATTGGTGAACTTTTGGGCCAGCTGGTGCCCGCCGTGCCGCGCGGAACATCCGACGTTGCTGGACATGCAGGCCAATGGAATGCCGATCGTCGGTGTGAATTTCAAAGACAGTGCCCGCGATGCGACGTCTTATCTAACGGGCGATGGCAACCCGTTTGTGGCGGTGGCCTTTGATCCGGCGGGACGGACCGCCATCGATTGGGGGGTCACAGCCCCACCCGAGACCTTCATTTTGGACGCAAATGGCACCGTTTTGTATCGCTTTGCAGGGCCTTTGGTTGGCAGTGACTATGAAAACCGCTTTTTGCCTGAATTGACCAAAGCCTTGTCAAAATGAACACCTGAGGGCGCAAGGCCTTTTAAAGATTGCCTAAGCTTGATGAAATTTCATCAGCGATTGCTGCCGCATCAATATCATCGCGTTCGGCAGAAACCCTCAGACCAAGCAAATCCGACTGGTATCGGCGGCCCAATTGCGCAGGGTTATGTTGTGACCCGATTTCGCCGGCGGCCTGCGCCTGTGTGAACAGGTCGCTGATAAGCGATTGCATTTTCGCCAAATGCTCATTCGCGCGCGCGGCCAACGGGTGCCGGTGGATATGCAATTCTACAAATGTTTTGGCCAGCATGCAGGCTTTTGCCGCGTTTTCGGTGTTCTGGATAACCAGTTTTGGATGCGACTTAAGCGCTTCAAGCGGACCAAGCGTGTCGGCCAGTTCTTTTAGCCGGATCACTCCGTCGTTGGCATATTTGTCCATGGCCAATTCATACAGTGCATCTTTGGAACCGAAAGCCGCGTAAAAGCTTCCGGGTCTCAGGTCGAGCGTCTTTTCCAGATCCTTAAGAGAAGTTCCCGCCCAGCCACGTCGCCAGAAAATGTCACGGGCGCGTTCGATCAAGTCGTCACGGTCAAAGGAAGGTTTTCTGGGCATGGGTCATCACTAAACATTGAACGATCACTCAATTATATTGTTGAGTGATCGTTCAATAAAGAGTAAATCGAGCTTGAAGACACATTTTGCATGGAGAAACACAATGACCGACTTCCCGTCCCACGACATCGACAGCGCACCCGACGCGTCAAAGCCGTTGCTTGAAAATTCTCAGAAGGCCTTTGGTCGTCTGCCGGGGCTGCACAAAGTTATGGCTGAAAGCCCACAAGTGCTTGAAGGGTATCAAGTGCTGCACAAACTTTTCACCGAAACAGCCTTTGACGCCGATGAAATGACTGTGGTCTGGCAAGCCATCAATGTTGAACACGAATGTCACTACTGTGTGCCCGCCCACACCGGAATTGCGAAGCGTATGAAGGTTTCCGACGAAATCTCTGACGCGTTACGCGATGAAACGGCCTTGCCAACTGCCAAGCTGGAAGCGCTGCGGACGTTTACCCTGCGTATGTTGCGCGGGCGGGGCAATGTCACGGACGCACAGATGAAAGAGTTCTTTAACGCGGGCTACGGCCACCGTGCCGTTCTAGATGTCATTCTTGGTCTCGCGCAAAAAACGATGTCGAACTACATCAATCACGTCGCAGAGACCCCGCTTGATGAACCAGTAAAGCCGCTGGCTTGGACCCGTGGCAAAACGCCTGTCACAGCTTAAGGCAAGCCACCCGCAGGGGCGACAACAGCGCCCCTGCAAAGGGTTCAACCTTCGTAGCCCCTTTGTGAACGCGAGCGTGTGGGACCCCTGTTTGGGGTTATATTGCTGACAGCGTTTGGTGTTCTGTTGCGCCAAAAGATGCCTCCGGCGGGGATATTTTAAGCAAGAAGAAACACTTAAAGCCTGTATCCGCCATTTACGTTCAGAATTTCACCCGTGATAAAACTTGCGTCGTTTGAGGCCAGAAAGCGCACTGCTTTTGCGATATCTTGTGGCTGAGCCACGCGGCCAAGTGCAGTCATTTCTACGAATTTGGCGATCAATTCTGCTGGCCGCGGGTTTTCTGTGAGTTCCGTGGCTCCGGGGGCGACGCCGTTTACGCGAATGCCTTTTGATCCAAGTTCCTTGGCCATGGCCCGCGTCCACGTGTTAAGCGCGGCCTTGCTTGCGGAATAGGCAGAAGCGCCCATGGCCGGCAGCACGGCGTTCGTTGAGGAAATGTTGATCACAGTGGAGCCTGATTTCAAGTAGGGTAGGGCTGCGGCAAGCAATGCCATCGGGGCCGTTACATTAACTTGAAATGTGTCGTTTATCGCATCGAAGTCCGTAGCATCCGGCGCGTTCATCGTGATGGCGCCTGCGTTGTTGACCAGCACATCCAATTGACCAAAATGTGCGATGGTTTGTTCGATGACTTTTTGCGCTTGATCCGGTTTGGACAGATCAGCGTGAATTGCAAAAAACTCGGGCCGCTCATGACAAAGCGGCCCGGGATCAGTTGTATTGTACGTAAAAGCGACCTTTTGGTCTGCGCCCAAATTTTCGGCGATGGCGCGGCCTATGCCGCGCGCACCACCGGTAATCAGGGCAACCCGCATTATGCGGCGGCCAAGTTGCGCAGAACGTAATGCAGAACGCCACCGTGTTCGATGTATTCGATCTCGATCGCGGTATCGATGCGGCACTTGAGGGTGATGTTCTTCACCGTGCCATCCGCCATTGTGATGGCGCAAGGCACCTCTTGCAGCGGCTCAATCGTGTCGAGACCAGAGATGGACACCGTTTCTTCACCAGTCAGGCCCAGCGATGTACGGCTGTCACCACCGGTGAATTCAAACGGGATGACCCCCATACCAACAAGGTTCGAGCGGTGAATACGTTCAAAGCTTTCGGAAATGACCGCTTTGACACCCAGCAGGGCTGTGCCTTTGGCCGCCCAGTCGCGCGATGAACCTGCACCGTATTGCTCACCGCCAAAGATCACCAAAGGCGTGCCAGCGGCTTGGTGGGCCATAGCTGCATCATAGATCGAGGTCTGGTTGCCATCGGGCCCTTTGGTGTAACCACCTTCAACACCGTCCAGCATCTCGTTTTTGATGCGAATGTTGGCGAAGGTGCCGCGCATCATGACCTCGTGATTACCACGACGCGAGCCGTAAGAGTTGAACTCGCGGGGGGCCACTTGGCGTTCTGTCAGGTATTGACCGGCAGGGGTGTCGGCCTTGAAAGAACCCGCTGGGCTGATGTGGTCGGTTGTGATCATATCGCCCAGAACGGCCAAGACTTTGGCGTCGTTGATGTTGGCGATCTTGCCCGGCTCTGCGCCCATGCCCTTGAAGTAGGGCGGGTTCTGAACGTACGTGGACTGTGGCGGCCAGTCGTATGTCAGCGCTTCGGTGGTTTCTACGCCCTGCCACTTCTCGTCGCCTTTGAAGACGTCGGCATATTTTGTCTGGAAGGCTTCGCGTGTCACGGTTTGTTCAACCAATTCAGCGACTTCCTGCGTCGTAGGCCACAGGTCCTTCAGGTAAACATCGTTGCCGTCCTTGTCCTGTGCGATCACGTCGGTTGCCAGATTGATATCCAGCGTCCCTGCCAGCGCGTAGGCCACCACGAGAGGGGGCGAGGCCAGATAGTTGGCGCGCACGTCAGGTGAAATACGGCCTTCAAAGTTGCGGTTGCCGGACAGAACAGAGGTCGCGACCAGATCGCCTTCGGCAATCGCATCAGACAGTTCTTTTTGGATCGGGCCAGAGTTGCCGATGCAGGTGGTGCAGCCGTAGCCAACAAGGTTAAAGCCGATTTTGTCGAGGTCTTCTTGCAAGCCAGCGGCCTCAAGATAGGCAGACACAACTTGTGAACCGGGGGCCAGCGAAGTTTTGACCCATGGTTTGCGATCCAGACCCAAGGCCGCAGCTTTGCGTGCCACAAGGCCAGCGCCGATCATGACGTAGGGGTTGGAGGTGTTGGTGCAGGACGTGATCGACGCGATCACAACCTTACCGCTTTCCATGGTGTAATCTTCGCCAGCAACGGCCACTTCTTTGCCCATGGGGCGCTTGAAGGTCTCTTCCATTTCCTTGTGGAAAGCCGTTTTGCCGTCTGTCAGTGCCACGTAATCTTGTGGGCGTTTTGGACCAGAGATCGCCGGCACGATTGTGCCCATATCCAGATGCAACGTATCTGTGTAGATCGGGGCGTAGTCGTCGCCGCGCCAGAAACCGTTTTCTTTGGCGTAGGCTTCGACAAGTGCAATGCGGTCTTCGTCGCGGCCTGTCGTGCGCAGGTAACGCAGGGTTTCACCGTCGATGGGGAAGAAGCCACAGGTTGCGCCGTATTCTGGAGCCATGTTGCCGATTGTTGCGCGGTCGGCCAATGGCAAACGGTTCAGACCTTCGCCGTAGAATTCAACGAACTTGCCAACAACGCCTTTGGCGCGCAGCATCTCAACGACCTTCAGCACAAGGTCGGTGCCTGTGGTGCCTTCCATCATGGAGCCTGTCAGCTCGAACCCAATGACTTCGGGGATCAGCATGGAAATTGGCTGGCCGAGCATCGCGGCTTCGGCCTCAATCCCGCCTACGCCCCAACCCAGAACGGCAGCGCCGTTGACCATTGTGGTGTGGGAATCGGTGCCGACCAGCGTGTCAGGATAGGCAACCTGTTCGCCGTTTTGGTCCGCGTCCGTCCAAACGGTTTGGGACAGATATTCAAGGTTCACCTGGTGGCAGATGCCCGTGCCGGGGGGCACAACGCGGAAGTTGTTAAAGGCGTTTTGGCCCCATTTCAGGAAGGTATAGCGCTCCATGTTGCGTTCATATTCGCGGTCCACGTTCATCTGGAACGCACGCGGGTTGCCGAATTCGTCAATCATCACAGAGTGGTCGATGACCAGATCAACAGGGTTCAGCGGGTTGATTTGTTCGGCGTCGCCACCAAGGGACACAAGCGCGTCGCGCATCGCGGCCAAGTCAACAACGGCAGGAACGCCGGTGAAATCTTGCAAAAGCACGCGGGCGGGGCGGTAGGCAATCTCGCGGGGGTTCTTGCCACCTTTGGTACCCCATTCGGCGAAGGCCTTGATGTCGTCCACGGAAACTGTTTTGCCGTCTTCAAAGCGCAGCATGTTTTCCAGAACCACTTTCAATGCGGCAGGCAGTTTGGAAAAGTCACCAAGGCCGGCTTCGGTGGCAGCGGGAATCGAATAGTAGGCAATCGACTGATCACCAACTGTAAGAGTTTTGCGGGTTTTGGCTGTGTCCTGACCAACAACGATAGGCATGGCGGGCGCTCCCTTCTGGGTTGAGATGTGGCACTTTGTTGGGTGCGTCTTGCCTTAGGAACGGGCGCGGATCAACCTAAAAACATGCATCTGCGGCATTTTGTATACCATTGTGTACCGAATTTTACGTGAACTGTCTGTAACATCGATAACGGTTCTTTCAAGAAACCTTGATTGGTAATTTCGATGGAAAGGGAATAGCCATGAGGTAACACATCATAGGTACTATACTGTCATGAAGAAAATAGCGTCCGGTCTTGCTGCTGCATTCCTAAGTTTTGCGACACCCGTTTGGGCGCAGGACAGTCCTGTTGTTGTTGAACTGTTCACATCGCAAGGGTGTTCATCCTGTCCGCCCGCCGATGCCATGTTGCATGAATTGGCAGTGCGCGATGACGTGATCGCGATTGCATTGCATGTGGACTATTGGGATTATATCGGCTGGAAAGACGAATTTGCAGACCCCGCTTACGCCAAACGGCAGCGCAAATATGCCCGTGTCGGGGGGCGGCGATCTGTGTACACGCCGCAGATGATTGTGAACGGCCAAACGGATATTGTTGGCGCGAAAGCGATGAAGCTTTCTGCAGCGATTGCGGCGCATGCAGCACAGCCTATGCCGGTTGCAGTGTCTTTGACGCGCAGTGGCGATACGGTTCAAATCAAAGCAGACGCACAGTCCGCGGGATCATATGTCGTGCAACTGTTGCGGTATCAGCCTTTGCGGGAAAGCCGCATTACGCGTGGCGAAAACGCGGGTCAGACATTGAAATACGCAAATGTTGCGCAGGATTGGCAAGAGCTGGCCCAGTGGAACGGACAGTCTGCGTTGACGTTGACTGCACCTGCGCCGGGGGACGCTGCAATTGTCGTGTTGGTGCAGCACGACAAACTGGGTCCTATTGTCGGCGCTGCACGACTGCGGTGATCTAAATCTGATCAGGACGCCAACGGCGCGGCACCCAAAACCATTGTTCGGGGTTGGTCCGTATGCGCGCCGAAATGCTGTCATTCATGGCTTGTGTCATCGTCAGCGCGTCGCTGTGCGGAATTGGCGCTTCCAGCGTGGTTTCAAATCCCAACCCGTCGTCCTGTCGTATTCCGTAAAACGGAATGAGTGCTGCATCAAAGCGCAAAGCAAGATCTGCCGCGGATGTGGCTGTGCGGGCAGGTGCGCCTAGAAAGTCCATAACAGGGGCGTGAAACACGTGCTGATCAAACAGCAACACCAACTGTCCGCCAGCTTTCAAATGACGCACAAAACCGGCCGTGCCTTTGCGGCCTTGGGGGAAAACCGGCCCGCCAAAGGCCTCCATGGTTTTTACGTAATGCGCATTGAAATAGGGATTGGACATGTCGCGGTACAGCCCACCAATGGCAAAACCCTGACTGACAAGGGCCGCGCGTGTCGCCTCGTAATTGCCAAAATGCCCCGTAACAAGAATGACAGGCCGGTCGGCGTCCCGGGCCTCTTTGAGGGCATGAAATCCGGGTCCAGTTATCTCGTGATCGTGCATGCGCGACAGCATGTCTTTAGTGGAATAGTTTTCGATCAGGGTGCGCCCAAAGTTGTTTAAACAGGCGGATGCCAAGGATTTCCGTTCTCCTTGGGACATGTCCGGGTAGATGTGTGCGATATGCTGCATCGCGCGACTTCGAAACCCCGCAACCGGTCCCAGAACGCTTGAAAAAAACGTACCCACCCAGCGTACGCGCACGGCGTAGGGCAGCATCAATGCCAAACGGATCAATCCGTAAACAACGGCATTCGTGGCAAACAGCACCGCCCGTTTGCCCAAAGGTAAAGTCTGTTTTGGGTTTTTCGCCATGACCTGCTATTGCGTGACAACAGGGCACAGCGCCCTGAGGGTCAGAGATAGCTTGCCACATGCGCAATCACAAGCGACGGCGTCTATGCGCTGGTCTTGAATGCATGGGCCACGGACGGTTTTGCGTCTTATTCTTCGTCCTCGTCTGGTGAAATAAGCAACAGATCACCCGAGGCCTCAAGCGCACGAATGGTTGCAACGATATTGCTCATTGCGGCTTCAACGTCTGCAGGTTTTTGTTTTCCAGCTTCTTCGATTTCTTCGCGCAATTGGTCCGCCATACGCCCGGACATGTTTTCGAGGATAAAGTCGGCTGACGCCTTCATGCCCGCGGCTTCAGCACCTCCCAACGCTGCGATCAGATCGGCTTGATCAATGTCACGCAATACCCGTGGCAAATCGCGCGGCGCAATGCGTTCTGCGATGTTGCCAAAAGTGAAAATGGCTTTGCGCACGGCATTGGCGAACCCTTCGTCGCGTTCATCCAAACCTTCTAGAACATCATCGCGCGTCACAGATGTCGAGGAATTCAGAATGGCGCCAACCCTGTCTACGGGATCTTCATCAAATGCGCGCAACGGCAATGCGGACAACTGATCAGCAATTGAGCGCCCGATGCGATCCACAGCGTCAGGTGTTACAGCACCCGTCTGCGACACCGCAAACGTGATCTGGCGGGCGCGGGGCCCAGGCAATTTACCAAGGATTTCTGCGGCTTTTGTCACATCCAACTTTGACAGTAAAACTGCTGCGACTTCGATGCTTTCTTCTTGCATAACCGGCACTAGGCGTTCGCTGCCAACATCCTTGATACGCACCCATGGGTCGCCTGTTTCACGCACGTTGGCCTCTTTGGCCAGGCGGGCTGCGGTTTTGGGGCTGATTTTGCCATCCAATGCGCTTAACGCACCGGCAATACCACCGGGGAAACTTAGCCCGATGCGTTCGACTTCTTCTGCAAATTCCTGAACAACATGTTGAAGGGTGTCACGGTCAACGACCCGCATCTGTCCCATCTGTTTTGTCAGCTGTTCTTGAAGTTCTTCTGGAAGGTCTTCCAGCGGAATGTCGGCGCCTTCATTCAGAAGCAACCGCACAACGATTGCGGCTTTTGCCTTGCGGCTTAGCGTTAAATCCGGTTTGCCGGGGGCAGGGGTGCCACCAAGGGGCGACATATCGCCCATTGGAGCCATTGGAAGAAAATCCATAAGCGGCCTCAATTGGAGTTTGTTCCAATCTAGGCCGCAATAGATGAAGATTTCCTGAAATCAGAACTGGTTTTCAGCTCCGATTTCAGGATCAGGATCAGTGATTGTACGTCAGGCCTGTTTCGATGGCTTGGCGCAAAGACGCTTCGGCCCATGTGCCTTCGCCACCGCGCGCCTGAATTTCCCGCAACTGGGCGATGGCACCAATTTTGTCGCCTTGATCCAGCATGCCCTGCGCCATGTAAGACCGTGCCAGAATGTTTCCGGGATTTTTATCAATGGCGTCTTGATAAAAGACCATGGCGACATCGATGTTGCCCATTTTGCGTTCTGTGAACCCTTTATAGGTCAGAACGCGGTCATCATTCTGGTCGGACATCGCGGCCAAGACGCCTTGGGCGTCCATGTAGCGGCCTGCATAGGCCAGTTCGCGTACCGCGTCATACAGGCCATTGTCATCAAGTGAACTTTTCTTCGGGCGCACGCAGCGTTGTTTCTTCTCATCCCAGACCCGAACGCCTTTGCAGTCTTTACTGGTTTTCGTGGGCTTTGGCGCTGTCTCGTTGCCACCACCTGCAGCGTAGAGGGGCGTTGTTACGCTCATTGGAAGGGTCAAAGCTGCTGCAATCAAAAAGGTCCGCATGTGTGTTCTCCTCAAGGGTCTTGTTGTGACGATACTTCAATAACCCCGAACCGTGCGACTTTATTCGGTGTGGGTGATGAAAAAGTGACTTTTTGCAAAATTAGGGTGGAAAGGAGCGATGGCAATGCACGGCTACAAGGTTTTGGCCTGTGCGTTCTGCGTATCCTTTAATTTGTCCAGATCGATGTTCAAATAGGTCGCGGCGTCAGAAACGGATCTGAAGATTTCGACATGCATCAGGGGTTTGCCGGAGGTGAGTGCTGAAAACATACGCGCCAGCCCATAACCCAACCCGGTGGGTGCGCTGATTGCGACAGACATCGGGGTGTCGGGGGCTGCGAAGGTGCGTTCATAAAACCCGTTTAAGGCAAACACGTCCCGAAACGTGGCCTTTGCATCCTTAAGATCGGACAAATCGACCAACATTCTATTTTTGGAATCAAAGTCGGGGTCAAGGCTATAACGCGTGGCAAGCGCCATCAATTCGGCCAATTCGGTTTTGCCCCAGATGCTGACAAACTTCAGCTGGAATTGTGGGTATATGTGATACCGAGCAGGCAAACTGGTCCCCTGAAAACACGTGCACTAGATGTATGAGTGTACGGGGCGGTCAGATATTTATCCACTAACCCACGGTAGTAGTTCCGCTTTTTCTTGGACAGGTTGCATGTGCTTTTGAGAATTAGGTTACCATTATCCAATATTCAGGCGTGCAAACGAAAACCGCCCACCCAGCTGGTGTGGGCAGGCGGTTTGTTGAATTGACGTGTGATTCTTCCCCCAAGTCGGGAAAATTCAAAGATGCTTAAGGCAGCACCTTGTACGTCCGGGGCCTAAATGTCGCCGAACACACGGGCAAAGATCGTGTCGACGTGTTTGGTGTGGTAGCCCATGTCGAATTTTTCGTTAATCTCGTCGACAGACAAAGCCTTGCACACATCTTCATCCGCCAGCAGCTCTTCGCGGAAATCGGTACGGTGTTCCCATACTTTCAATGCATTGCGCTGCACCATGGAATAGGCGTCTTCGCGGCTGACGCCGGCTTGGGTCAGGGCCAACAACACGCGCTGCGACATCACCAAACCCGGGAATTTGTTCATATTATCAAGCATGTTCTGCGGGAAGATGATCATCTTGTCGATGACGCTGGTCATGCGGGCCAGCGCAAAATCCAGCGTGATCGTCGCATCCGGTCCAATGTTGCGCTCAACCGAGCTGTGCGAGATATCGCGTTCGTGCCACAGGGCCACGTTTTCAAGCGCGGGGATGACTGTCATGCGCACCAGACGGGCCAGACCTGTCAGGTTTTCGGTCAGCACGGGGTTCTTTTTGTGTGGCATAGCGCTTGAGCCCTTTTGGCCCATGGAAAAGAACTCTGCGCCTTCCAACACTTCGGTGCGCTGCATGTGGCGCACTTCGATGGCGATGTTTTCGATAGAGGACGATACAACACCAAGCGCTGCAAAGAAGGCGGCATGACGGTCGCGGGGGATAACTTGGGTGGAAATAGGTTCGGGTTTCAGGCCCAAAGCCGCGCAGACATGGTCTTCGACTTGCGGGTCAACGTTGGCAAATGTGCCAACAGCACCGGAAATAGCGCCAGTGGCAATTTCGGCGCGGGCTGTGTGCATACGGGCCAGATTGCGGTCCATTTCAGCGTAAAAACGTGCGAATGTCAGGCCCATGGTTGTGGGTTCGGCGTGGATGCCGTGGCTGCGGCCGACGCGCAATGTGTCTTTGTGTTCAATCGCGCGACGTTTCAGGGCGCCCATCAATCCTTCGACACCTGCGATCAGAATGTCTGCGGCCCGCACAAGCTGCACGTTGAAACACGTGTCCAGCACGTCGGAAGATGTCATGCCTTGGTGTACAAAACGCGCTTCGTCGGCGCCCACGTGTTCGGCAAGGTGTGTAAGAAATGCAATGACGTCATGTTTGGTAACGGCTTCGATTTCGTCGATGCGTGCCACGTCGAATTCGACGTCTTTGGCTTTCCACACAGCGTCCGCGTTTTCGCGGGGGATGGTGCCCATGTCGGCCATGGCTTCACAGGCGTGGGCCTCAATCTCGTACCAGATTTTGAACTTGGTTTCAGGGGACCAAATGGCAACCATTTCGGGACGGGAATAGCGAGGGATCATAGGCGCACCTTTTTGTGACTTTCCGGCAGTTCGAGGGCGTCATAGACTGATGGGCGGGAAACGACAACCAAGGGACGATGCGATGACACGCTTTGCCACACTCGCTTTGATGATTTTGCCCATGTCCGGTCAGGCAGAAGGGATCTGGACCACGATGACAGGGACCGAAATCAACGCAGCACTGACGGACCGCACATTGGTATATGCCGAGGCCAGCCAGACGTTTTATGCGTCGGGCAAGACGCTTTACAATCAGGGCGGGCGCGAAAGCTGGGGCAGCTGGCGTGTGGACAACAATCAATATTGCTCCGAATGGCCGCCACAAGGGCTTTGGGCATGTTATCACATGGATCGCTCTGGCGAAAAGCTGCGTTTTATCGGTGAAGGCGACGATATCACAGTCGGGACCTACACAGGCGAATGATCAAACGCACACTTGACGATTTTCAAGGGCGCTGGCGGCTGACCCGCGCCATTGCACATGACACAGGGCAGACCGCGCGGTTCACGGGCTTGGCGGCATGGCAACCGCATGACGGTGGGTTGATATACACCGAGATCGGGCGCCTTGAAATTCCGGGCCAGCCGTCGATGTCAGCAGAACGCAAATACGTGTGGGACAGGGACTTGCGCGTGTATTTCGACGATGGGCGGTTCTTTCACCAAGTGCCCGAAACCGGCGGGCCAACTGAACATTGGTGTGATCCGGACCAATACGATGTGGTCTATGACTTTTCCCAATGGCCACGTTGGTCGTGTGTCTGGGACGTGCGCGGCCCGCGTAAATCCTATCAAATGCGATCAGACTACGAACAGCTTTGATTATGCGCTTGCAGAAAGTGTTTCTGCGCGGCAGAAAATGCACACTGATTTCAAATTGAGGAGTGCATGCAGATGAATTCTGCCATCAATAACAAAGTGCTGAGCGATGTCTTGGGCGCGAATGACGGGGCACTTCGCCTTGCAAAACAAGCGGTTCTGGTCTTGGCGGGTATCCTGCTTTTGGCCGTTGCAGCAAAAATCAAAGTGCCGATGTGGCCTGTGCCGATCACAATGGGCACTTTCGCAGTTCTTAGCATTGGCGCGGCGTATGGTGCGCGTTTGGGTCTTGTGACCATCATCGGCTACATGATCGTCGGCGCACTTGGCTTTGACGTGTTTGCAGGTTCCTCTGCGCAAGCCTACGGGTTTGAATATATGATGGGCGGCACAGGCGGCTATCTGGTGGGTTATGTGTTGGCGACCGTCCTTTTGGGCAGCTTGGCCCGTCAGGGCTGGGACCGTTCTGCTCCCAAAATGGCGCTGGCGATGCTGCTGGGCAACGTGTTGATCTATGTGCCGGGCCTGCTGTGGTTGGGCACACTTTATGGCTGGGACAAACCAATTCTGGCTTGGGGGCTCACGCCGTTTCTTGTGGGCGATTTGGTCAAGCTGGCTTTGGCCGCAGCACTGTTTCCAATGATCTGGAAACTGGTGTCTCGCGCCCGCGACTAAGTTTTTACACCAAGCGATGAATTGGGCGTGTGCATCCACTTTGCACGCGCCCATTTTATTATTCAATCATGGAATGTGGCCCCAAAAATTTGAAGCAAAGCTTCACAATTCAATTGCTTCATTGTATGAGTATTTCCACGAGGGGTTGAATTTCCAACCCGACACCGACCACTTTTTTTCACGACCTTTTCCAAAGCCTGCAAAGTATTTTCCTTGCAGATTTCACATTTTTATTAGGGATTTTCAGATGACTGCCGAAACAATTGCGCAAGAACGCGTATACAATAAACCCGACCAAGTAACCAATCGATTGGGTGCAACCGGCCAGCACAATTGGCATCAACGCTCGGCGGAGTATGTTCAGGCCATCGTTTTCTATACCCTGAAAAGCAACAATACTTTTTGCGGCATGGTGATCCAATTCAACAATGGTGTTCAAAGCCATGTTGGAGAAACCAGTTCCGGTGTCGCCAACTATGCATCCCTGACCTTTACCAATGACAGCATCCGCCAAATCCAGGTGCGTGTGGTGTCGAATGTAGTTGTGGCGATGTATGTCCAAACCACCAAAGGCAACGAATATATCACCCCCGGAAATGAGGCACCAACAACCGCGGATGATTGGCAGATCGTCACGGGCAAGGAAGACGACATTCCCCCTCAGGACATGATCCTGACGGCAATCAGTTCCAGTCAAACCGACAACCAGATCACCAGCATCAAGTTCTACTACAAAACGGATGTTGTTTTGTATCAGGCTGTGACCGACGTAGTATACGACGCGTGGAATGTTCCACAGCTTACGACGCTGGACGGGGTTTCGACCAGCACAGCCGTCAACAACACCTCCGAAGCCCAAACGATGGTTATCACCTTCTCGGAGTCATTAAGCGAAAGTCTGTCGCTTGATTTTACAGCCGGTGTCAAAGTTGGCAGCACAGTAAAGGGCAGTGTGGGCATTCCGTTGGTGGCGAATGGTGAAGTCTCCGCAAGTGTCGAGACCAGCGTCGAATTTCACGTGGGCGGTGTCATCACCAACACCAAAGGGTTCGATTTCCAATCGCGCGTTGTGGTGGATGGCAACCAAACCGTGGTGGCGCGCATGTCCGTGACGTCTTACCGGTTTACCGGCAATTTCACGTCCCAAATCTCGGATGTGTTTGCACATGCGGGGCCTGTGTCACGCACAGCAACAGGAACGGCGGTGTTTGTGTCGGGGCACGACGCGCAAGTCACGTTTGACTACCTGTAAGCGAACGGTGGCAGGGCTTGCGCCTTAGGGGGCAAGCTCTGTGATCACATCAGAACTGCGTTCCAATGTTCTGTGCACCGGGCATTTGTCCGCAATTTCCAAAAGCTTCTGACGCTGATCCTGACTGAGATTTCCCGTTAGGGTAATCCGCCGGTTCCACACATCCACCTTGCTACCTGCGCCACCCGTATCGGCATCTTGTGCGTGGACTTTGTCGTGTTTCACATCGACGCTGACATGATCCAACGGCCATCCTTTGCGGCGTGCATACATGCGGATGGTCATGGAGGTACATGCGCCAAGACCTGCGGACAAAAAGCCATACGGCGACATGCCTTTGTTGGTGCCACCATATGCCAGCGGCTCGTCCGCAAGAACGTGGTGGACGGGGCCTGCATGGATGTCTTGCAGGAAGCCTTTTGTGTCGGCTTCACAGGTTCTGACGATGCCTTCAGGTGCGCCGATGGGCGGGGCAGGGTGCTTTAGTTTCAGATACTTAGTCGCCCAAGTGGTGATGACATCGGCGGCGTATTCAGCGTCTTCGGCGCGGGTGATCAGGTGGTCGGCGTCGTCTAGGGTGACGAAGGATTTCGGGTGCTTGGCGGTGGTGAAAATCTGGGCGGCATTGTCGATAGAGACGATGTTGTCTTGGGGCGCGTGCATAACGAGCAACGCGGCCTTCATGCTGCTAACGCTTTGATTTAAATTGGCTTCTGACACGTCCTGCACAAAGGTTTTGCCAATGGTGAAGGGGCGGCCGCCAAGGGAGACCTCGGCCTCGCCGCGTTGTGCGATTTCGGGGAGGCTGTCGGCGAAATTGTGAATCACGTGGCCGGGATCGAAGGGCGCGCCGAGGGTGGCGACGGCTTTGATGCCTTCGATTTCACTGGCGGCTTTGAGCACAGCAGCACCGCCCAAAGAGTGGCCAATAAGCAGACTGGGGGGCATGTTTTCGCCTTGTAAATAAGCGGCAGCGGCGGCGAGATCGTCGACGTTTGAGGTGAAAGAGGTGTTGGCGAATTCACCTTCGGAATGGCCTAAGCCTGTGAAATCAAAACGTAAAACGGCGATGCCTGCACCGGCCAGACGAGCAGCGATGCGGCGTGCAGCGGGAATGTCTTTGCCGCAGGTGAAGCAGTGGGCGAAGATGGCAGTCGCCAGATGCGCGCCGGGGGGCATGTCGAGGCGTGCGGCAAGCTGGGTGCCTGCGTGACCGGGGAATGTGATGCGTTTGGTGGGCATTTTGCGTCCTTTGGTTGCCCCTAGTGTGGGGGGCGCGGCGCGGTTTGTGAAGGTCTGTGTCAGAGCGTTCACGCAGGCGTTAACGCAGCGCGCGGTGCGGGTCGGGACTCCTATTGTACAAAAGGGGGTGATTTTTGTACGTTTTTTAGTGCTCTGGAGGGTTGTTTTGGGGGTGATTTTGGGGATTTGTACAATTTGGGGGGATTTCTGTACGTTTTGGAGGGTTTTGGGGCGTTAACGGGTTGGTAGGAATTGGGGGGCGTTAAGGTTTGGCGGGAGGGGTTAGGTATTTGTTAGGGAAGGGCGGAGAGCTGCCGTTCGCTGCGGGTACAAAAATGGCCTGCTCCATCTCAGCTTTTGGGATAAACGGACCGAGTTCGGTACAAAAGCCCTTTGTCAAATTGTAACCAGCCTTATGAGACTTGCTCAAAATCAGAGGTCAAGACGCATCGCAAACGACAGCTTCAAGTTGTGGGTCACATGGGCTATCTTGCCTTTTAACATCAGCTAGGAAGCTATTATGAAATACGCTGCAGCACTATCAGAAATACAAACAGAGCGGCGCACGGTCGGATTCGACACATATGACATAACGATCAGGCAGTTGGTCGATATGGTCGAGGAAAAGGCCATCCACATTTCGCCTGACTATCAAAGGAAATTTGTTTGGGATGCGGTTCGACAATCACAACTAATTGAATCCATATATTTAGGCATCCCAGTCCCAAATCTCTTCATGGCAACGAATGAAGACTCGACATGGGATGTCATCGACGGGCTACAAAGGATAACCACAATACTACGATTTGTATCCCCGATGCTTTCGTCAATTGAGGGCGAAACCGTGCCAGCGTTGAGGCTCAAAGGTCTAGAAAAAACGCCTTCTTTGAATGGCGCAACTTTCGAAGACCTGCCCAGTAATCTGAAGTTAAACTTCATGACTCGCCCCATGCGGATCACTGTCTTAAATGACAATAGTGACTTTCAAGTACGCTTTGATCTCTTCGAAAGACTCAATACAGGCGGGATTGTCCTCCATGAACAAGAAATTCGCAATTGTGTATTCCAAGGGCCGTTCAATGATTTTCTTAAGAACTGCGCCATGAACGTGGATTTCACCTCTGTCATCAGACGCTCTGACAAGACTGGGCGCGGCAACGTTGAAGAATTGGCACTCAAGTTTTTTGCCTACCTTGAGGATAGAGAGTCCTTCAAGCATTCCGTGAAGGACTTCTTAAATGAATACATGGAAAAAAAAGCCGAAAAATTCGCTAATAAGCAAGAGCTGCAACAAATATTCAGTCAAACTTTTTCTGCAATTCACGCGGCGTTGCCTCAGGGCATCGTGAGATCAAATAGACCGAACTCAACGCCACTAGTATTGTTTGAGGCCATCACCGTCGGGGTAGCTGATATGCTGCGCTCTGATCTGCAAATAGACGCGAAAAAACTTAACGACCTCTTGGATGATGAGCAACTAAAAGGCCTTACGACGGGAGCAACGAACAGTCCGCCAAAGTTGTATGCAAGAATTGATTTTGTTAGTGAGAATGCGCATCAATGAGCTTTGCAACTGCTGAGGCGGAAACAAGGGAACGCTTCGGCGAGTCTAGAACACTACTTGCTGAACTAAGGCGGGGTGCGCCGCCGCCACTCCAACCATTGTCACAGTTGCAAAAGGCTCAACGCGGTCTCTGGCTAGTGTCTTTATATGCAGCGGTAGAAAGATCCGTAAACGCATCGGTAGAGGCCGCACTTAATGAGATTTCAGCCGAAGAAATAAAGAGCGCCGATGCGATTTCCTCAATTCATTGCATCTTTCACTTCCCCAAGGTGCAATCATTACACTCGTGCGGACGAGGTTCGATTTTTGACAAATCAATCGCTCTTCTTGAAGCATCATCTGGTGACGACATTCTCCGAACCATCGACAACCCCCTGGCTCCAAGCCTCCAGAATGTAGATAGTAAGACAATGCACTGGGTCCTCGGCCTATTTGGCGCTTCGGCTATGGCAGCCTCTCCGGCAGCACAAGGACGAACTAATACACTTCGAGAGAGACGTAATGCAGTTGCTCATGGCAGGGAAAGTGCGGCCAACGTCGGCGAGCGATATACGATTACAGAACTTGAAAACATGTATAATGCCGGTGACGAAGTCGTCGCGGCTTTTTCATCAGCACTTAAAGATCATTGCACTTCTAAGAGCTACCTTCGCATCACAGCTTAAGAAACGCTGCGCTGCAGCGTTGGTAAGCTCGGTGAACGACAGCAATGGGCCGTCAGCCACCCATCAACTCCTATTCGCCCGTGACCCCGTCACGGGCCGCGCCCGATCCTCCCATCACGCCAAAGGCGTGTCTTCGACACGACGAGGGCGCACTTTGTGCTTCCTTGGCTGTCGCCAGCTGCGCCCTGAAAAGGTCCACTGGACCTTTTGCAAGACGGTCTTCGCCCCAGGCTCGGGCACGGCCCTTTGTTGTGCGTGAGGGGGCGTGGGGTGGTGCGTCGGGACGCACCTTATGGGGATGTGTGGCAGGTTGAGGTATAGGTTAGCGTGGGGCTTTGTTTGCCGGATTGGATGGGGTGTGGTGCGTCGAGACGCACCTTACGGGATGTTTGTGTGGGCGTTAGGTTTGTCCCATGAGGTCAGCGTCGAACGGGTAGGTCGTCAGGTTCTCGTACCCGTCTTCGGTGATCAGCACTTGGTCTTCTAGCTTGATCGTGAAATCTCCACCCACGGCCCCCACAGCCGCTTCCACACAGAGCACCATGCCGGCCTCAAGCGGGTGGTCGAAGGCGCCCGGCACGGCTTTGTCGGGGTAGGCCACAAGGGGCCATTCATCGCAGAGCCCGACGCCGTGCATCAAGCAGCCGTATTTTTGCGCTTGGAACTGGTCGTCCAGCACATGGGTGTTCGCGGTCAGCTCGGGGATGGTGACTCCCGGCCTTAACATTTCCATGTTGGTCATGATGTGTTCATGGGCGTGCTGCATGGCGTAGATCATGTCGGGGCGGGGTTTTTCGTCGCCGATCCACCATGAGCGCGAGATGTCGATGCAGATGCCGTAGCTGCCGATGAGGTCGGTGTCGAACGAGATGATTTCGTTTGCCTGTGTGATCCGTGGTCCGCATTCCTGGAACCACGGGTTGGTGCGTGGCCCTGAAGCGAGCAGGCGGGTTTCGATCCATTCGCCGCCGCGTTTGATGTTCTCAGAATGTAGGATCGCCCAGATGTCGTCCTCGGATGTTTTGCCATCTCCGACATTTGCGCGGGCGAAGTCCTCCATCGCACGCACGGAGGTTTCGCAGGCGTGGTTGGCGCAGCGCATGGCGCGGATTTCGTCGGGGCCTTTGATGGCGCGGGCTTTTTCGGTGACTTCTTCGCCGTCCATGATCTCGTAGCCTTGCGCCTCAAGCGCTTTGGCCCCGTGCAGCATGATTTTGTCGACGGCCAGACGTGTGTTGGTGCCGGAATGCTCTTGCAGAAGTTGGCGTACCTCGTTGGAGAATTCGTCCGCCGAGACGTCGATTTTGTCGCCCGAGGCGAAGTAGAACATCGACGCGCCGCCGCGGACCTCTTTGACGAGCGGGTTGAAGGAGGAGAGGAAGGGGGCGTTTTTATAGTCCCAGATGACCATGTAGCCGTCTGCGCACAGCAGCACCGCGCGGAAGGGGTTGTGCGTGTTCCAAAGCTGCATGTTGGTGCTGTCGGTGGCGTAGCGGATGTTGAGGGGGTCGAACATCAGCAGGCCTGCGTAGCCGCGATCCTGAATGTGTTGGGTGAGGCGCGCGTGGCGGTACTGGCGCATTGTATCGAGGTTGGGGAGGGTGAGTCCGGCGGCGTCCCATTCTTTGAATGCCAGTTGGGTGGGGCCGATTTCGATGCGGTTGGCGTCGTTGGGGGTGCCATCGCCAAGGGTGCTTCCGCGTGTGGGGTCGATCTTGCGGGTGTCGCGGTGGTGTTGGTTCATGATGGCCTCCCTTTGGTCCACGGTTGCGCGGATTTGGGGGGACGGGTTGCCGGTTTGCGACGTTTGGGGGCGTTTTTGGGTTAGGTTTGGGCGGAGAAACTGCCGTTTTCTGTGGGGAAAGTGGAGCGGATGGGGTGGCCCCATGGGTCTTGGATGTCGTCGGCGTCGTCGATGTAGGGACCGTTCCAGTTGCTGGCGGCGGTGGGTTGGGTGAGCAGGCCGCTGAGGCCGTCGGTTTCAGAGGGCTATTGGCCGACGTCGAGGTAATAGAGCTGCAAAGCGCCTTTGATGTTGGTGAGTTGGATTTCTGCGGCTTTGGATACAGAGCTTTTTGAAATCAAAATAGGGTCAAATCGCGCTTTTCGCGTTTGAGGCGTAGCCGAAAGGCAGCGAAAAGAGTGGCTGGCTTTTCAAAAAACACGATGGCGCGACCAAAGCTGCCCATCACGCGTGGGGCGACCAGGGCTGCGACCATGGTGATGATGGCGAGGGCCACCATGACTTTCAGGAGGGAGATGCCGGAGTCCGGTTCTTGTGTTTTTTTCATCTTGCCAAGGGTTCAGTTAACATTTTGCGTTCACCTGCGTCCGACATACATGGTCTTGTCTCCAAAAAGCAATAAAGGTTGCCAAAGTAACCAATCAACACACGCACGTAGCGCTAATTGTTTTAGCTTATGCTATAGAATATCAGGGTATGTATCAGATTTTGGCACTTGAACCCTGACGCAACCAGCAAGGCCTGTGCCGTTTTAGTGTCTGGTCAAATCTACCGTCTTTTTCAATATGGATCAGTATTAAGCTCACGTCTTTTTTGAATAAGCCAGCTATCTGCACGCAAATAGATGTATAGAACTTGAAAGACAAACAATTAATTTGTGATCAATCGAATTGAAAAGTGACGCTCTTATCGGAAAAAATAGTGTTGAGGTAGTTTGAATTGGCTAAATTCAGCTCCGGCGACTTGGCAACTGCCGAACAGCGCACAGGTTGTATCAATAGGCGTGCCTCAAATTCATCTGTAGATTTAAACGGAATAGGTACTCTTCGGTTTAGAGATTGCCCAGACGCGTCAAAATAGTCATTTTTCGATATTAATGCTGATACCACCATAGATGTATCACGCCGCAAGACCGTGATGGAAATTTCAGCTTTCAGTGTTTCGTCTATCTCTAAAACCCCGTAGGGAAAATCGCTTTCTGCGTCAAATGGAGTATCCAGCCTCACGACTTCGCGCTTATCGGCAACTCTGACCAAAGAAATTCCCTGAGGGTTTAAAATGCAAATGGGTGATAATCCGGTGTAGGTGAGATTTGCTGATAATTGAAAGCTACCATTGGACTGCTTTTGCAAAGTTGTGCTTGTAGATTCCAAATTTTGAACGTTGTTAGAAAGACCGCAACTTACCAGAAAAAGAAAAAAACCTACCAAAAGTAAACGTGACATTAACAGCCTCCAACTGCAGAATTTGGATGATCGTTTACGGTTGTTCCATGCTTATTCGCTTTATTGATGCCTAAACGACCGTAAAACTCCGAATAGAAAACACCATCTATTTTGCGCGAACCAGTTCGAGGTTTCAACTGCCCAGTCATTACATCACTTGAACCAAACGCAAGGTGGGAGATTTCATGTCCAATAATCTTACCGTTGGCAGCTTTTTTCCCAAAGTAGCTATCGTTGAAATAGACGACATCTTCTTTCTGATTTGGATTCACAAATGACTTAGCTTTGCTTGGTAGTGATGATCGACTAGCATGTGAAAACAACGCTCCATAGCAATAGTCACCCAAAATTTCACGGGCCTTGCGGTTATCGGATATGGTTGTTCTTATTTGTTCAATCGTTACATCTTTAGGTTCCACGTAGAAGCGCCTAGCTACATGCCTTCGAGCGAATTTTTCACGATTGTTAAGCTCTTTACCTTTCATCATTTTAGCTTCAACGGAGGTCAACTCCGCGTGTCTCGAATCTAAATCTTGTCTCTCGTGTTCTGCGTCGGCTTTGCCCTCTTCTTCCTGCTCAGGATTGAGAGATCCATCATACCTTTCATTTCCCCCCGGATCCATGAAATTCACTGGGTCATTCGCCGAATACGAATACCTGTTCGTCCCGACCCCGGCCATCGTCACCTCAAACCAATCCGGTTGGGTGAACAGCCCTAGCTCAGGATCGTAGTACCGTGCATTCAAATACTGCAGCCCGGCGCCTGCGTCGTGCCGCTCTCCGATCCAGCCGATGGTTTCTTGTGCTTTGCTGGCCGCCAGAACGCTTTCGTTTTCCTCGCCAAAGGGTTTGTAGGTCGAGCGTTCCTCGATTGCTTGGCTTTCATCTGCGATCATGCGAACTGAGTTCAAGTGGTCGCGGAACAGGTAGCTGACCTCGGGCGGACGATTATCGTTGGCGAACTTGAGACGCACGTTTTCATGGGGATAGGCCAGCACGACCTCATACATACCCGGGTCACGGATTTCCACGCCACCGACATAGAGCGTTGTGCTTTGCGGCTGCGTGCCGATCTGTTCCAGTTTCTTCAACCGCGTGCCATCCGCGCCGTAGACGTAGCCCGAGGCGTTCACCCCAAGCGCGACCGAGGGCGGGCGGTTTTCGCCGCTCAACGGTCATGGTCTTGCTATTCAGCCCCAATGTCATGTTGCTTTCGATGGTGCAGAGTGTGAAGGATCGGGTATGAACATTCCTATCCTTCAAACCCACCTTCCTTCTGACATGCGCACATCGCGTCGTTTGCCGGGGATTCAGCCCTTGATTGACGGCGATTGGCTGCGCGTTGATGAGGCTTATGCGGGGCAGATGGCGGAGCGGGGGCGGTTGATGGTGCAGCACCATGACGCTGTGCATTGGCTCGATCCGGAGGCTTTGCCTGCGGCGCAAGAGCTGTTGGAGACCACCTTGGCGCAGCTTTCCGACCTTGGGTTTGAGGTTGAAGGGGATCATGTCACCACGCCGGACGGGCGTAAGGTGTGCGTGTCGCACACCATGCCCTTGCTGAGTTTGGGCGCGTTGGTGCAGGAAGATTTTTGCCTTTTGCAGAAGAGAGGCAATGAGCACGTCTTAACGGGCGCGATCCTGTGTTTTCCCGCGTCTTGGCGGCTTGCGGAAAAGGTGGGGCGGCCCCTGACGGCCATTCACGATCCGGTGCCAGAGTATGACGGCAACTTGGCGGCGCGCGTGCAGCGGATGTTTGACGGGGTCAAGGTCGGTCGCCCGCTTTGGCGGTTCAACCAGCTTTGGTATGATGATCCCAGCCTGCATCAACCGCGATCGGTCGTGTCTCCGCGCGAGATACGGGAGGGGCCGGGAGAGGCGCAGTATTATCGGTCTGAAAGGCAGTGCATTTTCCGCCTGCCTGAAACACAAGCTGTGGTGTTTTCTATCCACACATATGTTCTGGATAGGGCTAGTGTTGCGTAAGGTGGGGTTAACCCCACCTTACATCGTTTCACCACGCATCCAGCACCATGTGGGGCTGTCCGTTTGATGTCTTTTGGGCCGTGTGCCCTTGGGGCCCGATTGTCGCACTGACTTGCTTTCGCAGACCCGTGAAGTGCTGGCTTTCCACCACATCGACAGCGTCGTCAAACACCACTGTTAGACGCCAAAAACCCGCGGATGCCATTTGTGCGGCTTTCACAGTGCCTTGGAACGCGTGTCCCAGATAAAGCCCGGAAATGCGTTCACCAGGTGTGAAACTGCGTTGCAAAGTATCCGGGGCTTTTGCGTGCAAAGTGTTCCAGTCCCGCGCGCCCCATTGATGCGCAATCGCTTCCAGCGCTTGGGCGTGGGTTGTGGGTTTGCCTTGGGCTGTCAGATCGCTGCGCAGGCGTTTGGCTTGCGCTTTCAGTGTGGCCCGCGTTGGCAAGGCTAATGTACGTTTTTGTTCCATGTCGTTCTCCGAATTCATGTCGCGCGGAGGTATCTTCGGGTGTTCGCATTGCCGATGTCCTTTGGCGACGTAAGGTCGGGAAGGATCATTTCACCTGTGCTTCACCATGGTTGCGAACGGCAGGGGCACAGGACCCTAGCCGCTCAGTTAGGCGCTGTTCCGCTTTTTTGCAAGTCTTGCAATCGAAGCCGTGTCCAAAGTGCCACGCCCATCGGGAACATGCTTGTCCGTCACACGCAGACAGGGGGTAAGCGTCCGGTGTAGGCGCTGTTTATTCACTGACTTGCAGGTCGCACACCGATCCACGGGCTATTTCGTTGCTCTCGGATGACCGCCGTCCACCTGTCGGCACCAGAGTTGCACCAGTTTACAATTGCCGGATCGATTGGCTTGTCGATGTAATCGATGTGTTTTCCTGTCGCTAGATCAATACGTTCCAGTTGGGTCGCCGGGAGTTGCTTTGAGATAGCGTCTCCCAGACTGGCAAGTGCATCACGCTTGAACTGGTCTTCTTTTGGGAAGCTCGCGCTTAAGCTCAGGGCATCCGTGGCAAGCGCAATCTCAATTGGCATGTTGCGTTCGCCGGGCACGAAGAGTGTCTGACCCAGCTCTTCTTCCGCTTGGCGTAGTTGGCTTGTGTATTTAGGGGCCGGATATTGCCAACTTGAGAAAGCGATTGAGACTTGAAGCTGATTTGACTTAGGCAAGATGCCATCCTCAGGATTTATGTCGATCTCTGTCAGAAGAGACGCGCCGTCGATCAACCAAACATGCAGAGTGTCGATCCGTTCTGGCGTGGTGAGCTTTAGGCTCTGGAGCTTGAACTTGTCGTTCGTTAGGGGCTTCACCAAAAGTGCGTTTGGAAAGGCGGACCACGCTTTTGCAACAATCTTGCGAGCAGTCTCGATGGTGATTGTGTTAAGATGTGCTTTCCAAAATGTGGTCTGTCCTGTCAGATTTGCATAGCGATGTGCGTCTGGATCAGTCTCCTCCGGGATAATACCGTTGACCGTCACTCCGAAGTTCGCGCAAAACTGGGTCAATGACATAGAACCGTCGAATGAGGGGCCGATGTCTGCCTCAAGAATGCAATTGCCGTCGCGCAACGCATCATCGCCCGGTTCATTGCCAACATGAACACGCAGTGAACCCCCGCGATATCGTACATACACATCCAATCCATCATGGGTTTCCCCATAGAACTGAGAGGGGCACGACCCACCACCATGAAGCTTAGGGAGATCAAGACCAAGGGGCGCGGGAAGTTCCGGTGTATGGAAGCCAATCATTTGCATTTTTTGGTACTCCAAGGCAGCAGGTCGCCGACGCGGTTAATCTTGTAATCAGGGATGCGGGCCAGCGTGTCTGCGAGCCATGGTTTTGTCCCGCAGTATCGACGACCCTGCTTTGGCTGAAGAAATCCGAAGTGCCGCCCTGGCGTTAACAGAACAGCTGAATGGATTGGCACAATGAGGGGCAGGGGGCCAGCCCCCGTCCTGCGGACTCCCCCGAAGTATTTCAAGCGAAAGGAAAGAGTGGCGCGGCGTTACCCGTCGATCCTTGCGCCCATAATTGCGATTGCTTTTTGGTAAACAGTCGCCGCGTTCCATTGCTTGATCACTTTGAAGTTGGGTTGTCCTTCCTGATATCCCTTGCCGGGCTTCCAGCCTTTTTGCCGCAAGAAGTTCGCGGTCGAGGCCAGCGCGTCGGTTTGGTTGTAGAAGTCCACACGCCCGTCCCCATTGGCATCCACGCCATATTTTAACGCGTTGCCCGGCAGGAATTGGGTGTGCCCCAGTTCGCCGTGTTTCGCCCCCTTTGTGTTGGCGGTGATTGCCCCTTGATCCACCAGTTTCAGCGCGCCAATGGCGTGGGGTTTGAAAAAGTCCGAGCGGCGGCAATCGTAGGTGAGTGTCGTGATCGCCGAGACCACCGCGCTGTCGCCCATGAACCCGCCAAACCCGGTTTCCATGCCGTGGATCGCTAAAATCACACCTGCTGGCACGCCGTATTGCCGTTCAAGGGCTGCAAAGAAATTCGCATTGCCCGCTTTACGTTTGCGCCCTTGAGACACGATCGTTGTCGCGCCGCGCACTTTCATGAATTTATCGAGCGAGTATTTGAACGACTTCTGGTTGCGATCCGCTTTGATCGTGCCTGTGGCATAGCGTGCAGAAGACAGCGCTGCCAGCCCGCGCTTTTTGACACCTGCCTTTTTGGCGTCACGCGCAAAGTCGGCTTTCCACGCATCAAAGCCCGCGCCTGTGTTGCCACATGTGGCAGCAAGGGCTGTGGTGGCCATCAGGGGCAGGGCGGTCGCGATAAGGGCGGCGCGCAGAATGGTCATGGGGTACTCTCCTGTTACTCTTTTTGACAGGATACCGTTCTGCCACGCCGCGTAAAGCCTAGAGGATGAAATCATCCGGTGTCATGGTTGAGGCACCGTTCATGTTGACCCGCATATCGACCGTGTCGTTGCCATCCACGTCCATCTCGAACCGCAGGCCCGGGAAGGTGGTTTGACAGCGCACCTTGGCTCCTGTGTTTTTGCCGGAAAAGGCGTTGCTGCCGATGAAGGTGAAGCTTTCCAAGGCGGACATGTCGATTTTGTCGATGTTGGATTCAAAATCACGGATGCGGTGGGCCTCGGCCAGTGTTGAAACGATGACGGCTTCGTAGATGAACGTGTCGGCCCCTGAATTGCCGCACAACACATCACGTCCGCCGCCGCCAGTGATCGTGTCGTCATCTGCAGCACCAAAGACTCAGTCATTGCCGCTGCCGCCGTTCAGCAGGTCTACACCTGAGTTGCCTTCCCCACCCTAAATGATGCCTGCCACCAGCCCGTTGCCAGCGGCGAAGCAGACGTCCGACAGGAAGGACAGCGTCAGTTCGCCTCCCATCACGCCTGCGTTGGTCACAAAGGCGCCTGAGGTGCCAATAAATACGTTGCCCGTAATGGTGCCTGTGTTTTCCAGCACCGTAACAAGGGGCCCGCCCCTGTGATGTTGCCTGCATTGTCCACGGCCTCGTTTGATGCGCCGCCAATGATCGCGCCCCCCGTGGCAGAGGCGATTGTGCCTGTGTTGGTGATGCTTACATCATTCGCGCTCGTGCTAAAGATCGCATCGCCGGTGCCCAGCTGCACCAGATCCCTCAGAATGGTGATGCTGCTGTCGTCCGCCCTGTCCACGATGATTGTTATGCCGGACACCACATGGCTGGCCCCGTTGAGCAAAACGTAGTTGTCTCCACTGAATAGGCGAACGTCTGTTGTTTGAGTGCCGGAGATGATTGTGTCGGCTATTGGGTGTTCCTTTCGCGCTGGGCTTTTGTGCGCTGAGTTCTGTAGGATAAAAAAGCGGGCAGGGGTGCTTAGAGGATGAAATCTTCAACTGTCAGCACGCTGATGTTGTTCATATTGACGCGCATGTCGGCGCTTCCGTCACCGTCCACATCAACGTCAAAGCGCAAGCCCGATCCGGTGGTCTGGAACCGCACTTCGGCGCCTGTGCCCGAGAACGCGGCACTGCCGATGAAATCAAAGGTCGCGATCGCGCTAAGGTCGATCAGGTCTTGGCCCGATTGGAAATCACGGATGCGGTCCACGGCGCTTGTGGTGCTGTCGAGCGCGTCTGTGAAGATGAACACATCTTCGCCGCGGTTGCCGCGCATCACGTCCTTGCCCAAGCCTGCGGTGATTTCGTCGTCGCCTGCGCCGCCATTCAGCGTGTCGTTGCCTTCGCCGCCGATCAGCGTGTCATTGCCGTCCCCACCGCGCAGCAGATCCAATTCGTCGCCGCCATCGATGTAATCCGACCCACCATTGCCGCGCAGGTTGTCCGTGCCCTTGCCGCCTAGGATACTGTCTTCGCCTGCGCCGCCAAAGATGTCCTCGTTGCCCGCATCCCCCTCAATCGTGTCGTCGCCGTCACCGCCGCTTATGGTATCCTCGCCTTCGCCACCAAAGATCAGATCGTCCCCTGCCGCGCCGCGTAACACATCGTTGTCGTCGCCGCCGTCGATCTCGTCCGCGCCAATACCGCCGATGATTGTGTCTTCGCCGTCAAAGCCCTCAATGACGCCGGACACAGTCCCACCGCCTGCGTTTGAGAAGAAGTCATCGTCTTCTTCAAGAAAGACGTTGCCCACAATAGATCCGGTGTTGTTGATTACATCGTCGCCGTTTTGGGTAAAGAGATCGCCCAAAATCTGGCCTGAATTGATCAACGTGCCACCGACGGCTGCGGACGTATAGACGTCTCCAGCCAAGGTGCCTGTGTTTGTGATGTTTTCTGACACGGATGCCCCGCTGATCAAGGAGGCGGCGTTGCCAGTGACAGTGCCTGTGTTGACGAACTGTACGTTTTCAACAAAGCTATTAAAGGCCACTGTCGCTGTCAGATGATTGCCCGCGATCAGGTTGGAATTTTGCACGCTGATGATTGTGCCGGTGTTGGTGAAGTCTGCATTCACGATGCTTTCAAACACAAAACCCGGCCCTTCGCCGACGGTCACCGTGCCGCTGTTGGCGGCTTGCACATCCACGATGGTTTGAAATTCGAACCCGCGCCCTTGCATGGCCGTTGTGGTGCCTGCGTTGTTGAACCGAAACTCTGAGCCGTCTTGCAAATAGGTGCTGCCTGTCGCCAGAACCCCGAAAAAGCTGAGGTTTGTGTTGGTGGTGATTGTGGCGTCGTTGCCGATGCTCAACGACACTTCAAAATCCCATTCCCCAAGGCTGGATGAGTAGTCGATGCGAAAGGCGTTGGACCCTGCGAACCCGTCGCCGTTCATGATCATGTCAAAATCATCAAGCCCGGTCACATCCAGCAAACTGCCATCTGCCGCCAGAGTGACATTTTCAAAGACGATCACCTCGTCGCCTGTGCCAACGGTCAAGTTTGGGCTGCCTAAGCTATTAATGATTTCGCCGCCGATGCTTGTGTTGGTTTGGTCTGTGGTGATGAAGCGTAATGTCATTGGAACAATCCCCCCGGAAGTTTGACGACGTTTGACGCCAAATATTTGTCATTAATCTGTTGATTAAAGACGGTTGCATTTTTGGCTGGCAAGAAAAAGTCAGGGAAACCTGACTAAGCGATCAGGATTTCTAGGGTGGGTTGTGGTCCGCGCCAAATCCTTGGTTTTTGGCGCGGAATGAGGCGCTTGTCCGGTTGCCAACTACAGGATGAAATCATCCACCGTCATGGTACTGACGTTGTTCATGTTTACGCGCATGTCGACCGTGCCGTTGCCATCCACGTCCATCTCGAACCGCAATCCGCTGGATGTGGTTTGGAAACGCACTTCGGCCTGCGTGCCGGAAAATGCGTTGTCACCGACGAAGACGAAATCCTCGACCTCTGACAGGTCGATCCGGTCCAGCCCTTGTTCAAAGTCGCGGATACGGTCGGCGTTTGCTGTCGTTGAGTCCGTGGCCGCAAGGTAAACAAACGTATCGGCCCCCGCGCCGCCCCGCATCACATCGCGTGCAGCGCCGCCAATCAGCAGGTCTTCGCCTGTGCCGCCAAACAGTTTGTCGCTCCCACCGCCGCCTGTCAGAGTGTCATTGCCCGCTTCGCCGCGCAGCAGATCGTCGTTGTTGTTGCCAAACAGGGAGTCATCGCCGATGCCCCCAAACACAAAGTCGTTGCCATCGCCGCCAGACAGGAAATCGGCCCCGGCACCACCGTAAAGGATGTCGACGTCCGCGCCGCCGCTGATATCGTCATTGCCTGTGTTGCCAAAGATCGTGTCGTTGCCTGCGTCCCCCAGCAAGGTGTCATCGCCGGAATTGCCGGTGATGGAATCCGCGCCGATCCCGCCATCTACATCGTCATTGCCGGAGCCGCCGCGCAGTTCGTCGTCGCCGTTGTCCCCTGTGATCGTGTCGTCGCCACTGCCGCCTGCGACCGTGTCGTTGTCGTCGCGACCTGCCAAAAGGTCATCGCCAGCCCCGCCTGCGATGCTGTCGTTGCCATCCCCCCCATCAAAACGATCATCGAAGGTGGAACCGGTGATTGTGTCGTTGCCGAGCCCGCCCAAGACCTCACCGGTGACAATTGCCGCGCCTGTTCCAACATAGAGGTCGTTGCCGGAAAACAATGACACATTGCCATCAATCAGCCCGGAATTGCGGACAGTGGACACCAAAACAGCGCCAGAAAATACGATGTCCCCGCTGATCGTTCCAGAGTTGATCACGGTGTCGTCGCCCGTATCGGAAAAGTCACCCATTTCGATATCGCCGGTAATTGAGCCGGAGTTGCGCAAGACGTCTACGCCGCGCTCAAAATCCATGTCGCCTGTGATTGTGCCGGAATTGGTAAAGTCGTCCGTGCCACGCGAGCCGCGGAAGGCGTCACCGCCGACCACTGAAATGCTGCCCGAGTTGTTGATGGTTGCACTGAGGGTTTGGGCAAACTGGGCCTCGATGCCGAATTCCTGACCCACGATGTTGCCATTGTTGTTCAGCTCGAAATTCGTGCCAGCAAACTTGATCGCGCTTTCACCAATGATTGTGCCGTCATTGACGAGGCGATTGTTGTCGCCGTCCATGATGATGGTTTCGATCGTGGTGGTGCCCGACCCGAAAGTGCTGCTGATCAGCCCTGCGTTATAGATTTCGTTGTTGGCGCCATCCAGCCGGATTGCCTCGCCACCGACAATTTCACCGTAGTTTGTGATGCTGTTGAAATCACCGTCCAGATCAATCGCGCGATACAGTGGGGATGTTTGAACCTTGCCGGTTTGGCCGATAAAAATGCTGACCTCGTCAATGACCGTGGAATCCGTTATGGCACTGCCGCCAAGGTCCATAATGGTGCCGTTTACGACAAGGAAACGTGACTCATCACTGCCGTTTATGACGACGGCGCTGGTTGCGCTGGTGGAATAATGCAAGATGCCTTCGGCCAGGAAATACGTATCATTCTCTGTGCCAAGTATTTGGTTTGTGCTGGTGTTGGTCGTTAAAATGACGTCTGCCATGGGTTTGGTCCTATTGCTTTTGTGGCGCAAGGCAGATGCCTGTTTTGCCCTGTTGGATGTGCGCCGTGGGCGTGATCCGCAGCGCGAGACGGTGGCCGATGTTCAAGCCGGAATCTGTGTTCGAGGGGGAAGTTGGTGGTTTTGATGTCGCCTGCGTACGAGATCGGTTTGCATGGCAAGATACAGATGTGGTGCGTCCAGCCTGCGCAGTTTGCGCCATTGAACCCTATCCCCCCGGATTAGGTTCTGACAAATTTCTAGGAAAAATGTGTAAAATCAACTTATAATTAAGCGAAGTCCGGATTTCCCTACCTTTTGGTCAGGAAAGTTCCCGATATGCGGGAGGCCTTGCGTGCTGGAGGTAAAACCAAAGATTTTGCGCGTAAATCCGCCGATGTTTTGTGCTGCGCGGCGGGTGAAGATTGGCAATTGGCAGCAAAAAAGGCGCCCCGAACCGGAGCGCCTTTTTCGTAAGTTTCAGGTATGCGGAACGAACCGCGCCCTGCCTTAGCAGGAGTAGTACATCGCGAATTCCACCGGGTGCGGTGTGTGTTCGTAACGTTCAACTTCTTCCATTTTCAGGCCTATGTAGCCTTCGATCTGGTCAGCTGTGAACACGTCACCAGCCAACAAGAAGTCCATGTCTTTGCGCAATTCGTCCAGCGCTTCGCGCAAGGACCCACAGACTGTTGGGATTTCCGACAGTTCTTCGGCTGGCAGGTCATACAAGTTCTTGTCCATGGCTTCGCCGGGATCGATCTTGTTCTGGATGCCGTCAAGGCCAGCCATCAAAAGTGCCGCGAAGCACAGGTATGGGTTGGCGGATGGATCAGGAAAACGGGCCTCAACGCGCTTGGCTTTGGGGCTTTCTGTCCATGGGATACGTACACAGCCAGAGCGGTTGCGGGCAGAGTAGGCGCGCAGAACGGGGGCTTCAAAGCCCGGGATCAAACGCTTGTAGCTGTTTGTACCGGGGTTGGTGAAGGCGTTCAGGGCTTTGGCGTGGTGCAGAATGCCGCCGATGAAATACAAGGCTTCTTGTGAAAGGTCCGCGTATTTGTCGCCTGCAAACAACGGCTTGCCGTCTTTCCAGATCGACATGTTCACGTGCATGCCTGTGCCGTTGTCGCCTGCGATGGGCTTTGGCATGAAGGTGGCGGATTTGCCGTAGGCGTGGGCCACGTTGTGGATCACGTATTTGTATTTTTGCAGCTCGTCGGCCTGTTTGGTCAGGCTGTCAAAGATCAAGCCCAGCTCGTGCTGGCAAGACGCCACCTCGTGGTGGTGCTTGTCGACCTTCATGCCCAGACGTTTCATCGTGGACAGCATTTCAGAGCGCAGATCGTGGGATTCGTCGGTGGGGTTGACCGGGAAGTAACCGCCTTTGACGCCTGGGCGGTGGCCCATGTTGCCCATTTCGTATTCTGTGTCTGTGTTCCAAGAGGCATCTGTCGCATCAACTTCGTAGGAGACTTTGTTGATGGAGTTGGAATAGCGCACGTCGTCAAACAGAAAGAATTCGGCTTCTGGACCCATGTAGGCCACGTCACCGATGCCTGTGGATTTCAGGTAAGCTTCGGCTTTTTCGGCTGTGCCGCGTGGGTCACGCTCGTACGCCTCGCCAGTGTCAGGCTCCACAACAGAGCAATGCACGCAGATGGTTTTTTCAGCGTAGAACGGATCAACATAGGCGCTGTCCACATCGACGATCAGTTTCATGTCGGAGGCTTCGATGGATTTCCAGCCCTCGATGGAGGAGCCGTCAAACATGAAGCCTTCTTCAAGGAAATCTTCGTCCACTTGGTCAGAGCACAGCGTGACGTGCTGCAGTTTGCCGCGTGGGTCGGTGAAACGGATGTCGACGTATTCGGCGTCTTCATCTTTGATCATGTCGAGAACTTTGTTGCTCATGTCTAAGCGTCCTTTCAGTCTTAAAGTATAGATTTTTAGAGTGCGTCAGAACCGGTTTCGCCGGTGCGGATGCGGATTGTTTGTTCGATTGGGGAAACGAAGATTTTGCCGTCCCCGATTTTTTCGGTTTTGGCAGCCGTAACGATGGCTTCGATTGCCGCATCTACCTGATCGTCGTCCAGAACAATTTCGACTTTGACCTTCGGCAAGAAATCGACAACGTATTCTGCGCCGCGGTATAGTTCGGTGTGGCCCTTTTGACGGCCAAAGCCTTTGACTTCCACAACGCTTAGGCCTTGTACGCCCACGTCTTGCAGCGCCTCTTTCACTTCGTCCAGTTTGAACGGTTTGATGATGGCTTCGATCTTTTTCATGGGGGCCTCCCTAGCCGGCTATTCGGATGTGTTGTTTTCAGGTTGTGTTTCGGGCGTCCATGGGATCGACTTCTGGGCGCGGGTTTGGATCGCCATTCTTTCGGCGTATGTCTAATTATTGTGCAATATGGCTAAAAAGTAGGCGAAAGTGAATCGCGAGGATTAGGTTAATGACAGAACTTCTGACCGCATCACAAATGCGGGCTTTGGAGCAGGCGGCAATTGCCTCCGGCGAGGTCACCGGTTTGGAGCTTATGGAACGTGCCGGGCAAGGTGTTGTCGAGGCGATTTTTGAAGAATGGCCCGCGTTTGCGCCTGCGGCGGGCGTGGATTGGGGGCCAGCCCCCAAACCCCCGGGATATTTGAAGCAAGAAGAAAAAGGACCTTGGCGCGCTGTGGTCTTGTGTGGGCCGGGCAACAATGGCGGTGATGGGTTTGTTGTGGCGCGTTTGCTGGCGGGTTTTGGCTGGGCAGTCGATGTGTTTTTTTATGGGGATGTTGAGAGGTTGCCCGCGGATGCGCGGGTGAATTATGAGCGGTGGTCGGAGGTTGGTTCTGTGCACCTTTGGAACGACGACGCGATCGAAGGTCGCCTTGACGGATTTGTTTCAGGCGACAGATCCTCATTTGAGCATCAGCTTGTTGTAGATGCGTTATTTGGTGTTGGACTTACAAGAAACATGCCGGTTGATACTGAAAGGGCGCGGCATGGATTTGTTCCAACGGTTACACATACCCCGCAAAGCGAGAGACCCAAGTATGTTGCCATAGATTTACCAAGCGGACTTTGCTCAGATTCAGGAGTGAACAGAGGGGCTTTTCCGACGGATCTGACCGTGACGTTTCATCGCCCAAAGTTGGGGCACTATCTGTTTGGTGACAACCATTTTGGGGGCGGCCCAAGCTTGTGCAACCAAGTTAGCGTTATTGACATTGGCTTGGAGAGTTCGCGGGCTGATCAACCTGTTTTGCTGATGGATTCGAAAAATTTGGCCGCGAAATTGTCTAAGAATTCTTGTGAACATAAATTCAATCATGGCTCTGCGCTGGTTCTGTCTGGCGGTTCTGGACGCACAGGTGCAGCCCGTTTGGCGGCGCGGGGGGCTTTGCGGATTGGCGCGGGGTTGGTCACTTTGGGGGTGCCTCCGGCGGCGCAGCTGGAGGTGGCGGGCCATGTAACGGCTTTGATGGTGAAGCGCGTGGCAGATGCTGATGGGTTGGCGGAGGTTTTGCAGGATAAGCGGTTAAATGCGTTGTGTTTGGGGCCAGGGCTTGGGCTTGAACGGGCACGGGCCTTGGTGCCTGTGGCGTTGGCGGCGGGGCGGGCCAGTGTTTTGGATGCCGATGCGTTGAGTACGTTTGCGGATGATCCGCGCACATTGTTCGACATGGCACACAAGCGATGTGTTTTGACGCCGCATGGGGGCGAGTTTGCCCGGCTGTTTCCTGATCTTGCCGAAAAACTTAACGCGCCTGCTGAAAAGGGTCCTGCCTATTCCAAGGTTGATGCGACGCGTGAAGCGGCTGCGCGTGCGGGCTGTGTGGTTTTGTTCAAGGGTCCAGATACTGTGATCGCGGACCCGTCTGGTCGCTGTAGCGTCCATGCCGCCGCCTATGACCGTGCGGCCCCATGGTTGGCCACGGCCGGGGCGGGGGACGTCTTGGCTGGTTTCATCACGGGGTTGTTGGCGCGTGGGTTCGCGCCGATGCAGGCCGCAGAGACCGCCACATGGTTGCATGTGGAATGTGCACGCAGTTTTGGCCCCGGCTTGATCGCCGAGGACCTGAGTGAGCAATTGCCTCATGTGTTTCGCGAGCTGGAAGTGTAAGCGGAGGCCTTACGCCGCTTTTGATTGCACAGCCTGCGCCAAAGGCACCGCCACTTCCAGACCATCCGCATAAATCACGTGCGGTTTGTCAAAGGTCAGCTGCACCAACAGCATTGGACGCAAGCCCAGATCGATGATGAATTCATCATCAATTAACTGCCCTGCTTCGACCACGGTGTGCAGTTTGCCAAACATGGATTGCGCCCGCCAGTCCCGCACCAATATGCGCTGGGCCGCAGGCAGGATCACATTGTGTTCGGGGCGTGTGTGACCCAAAGATCCGGCTTTTATGGACACGGCCTGCGCCAGAACACGCAAAGACGATACGTCTTTCAGCGTCACCATACCTGCATCACGCGTGACGACTTTGTCGCCGGGGGAAAGATATTCGACGGGAATTTCCCCGTCTGATGTAAACACGATGCTACCGGCCACCAAGCCTGTTTGCACCGCATGTGCGCGTACCCCTGAGCTTTGCCCAGTCTCGACGCGCCTGACCGTTTTCGGTTTCATTGGCGTCTCTTTTTTGTATCAACCTGCCTCTAGGTTAGACACAACATATCCCAATATATCTTTAATGTCGTCTTCTTTTTCCGCACCCTTGAGTGCATTTTCCTCTCGCATCCTGTGCGGGCCTTTGCTATGGCGCGTCAGCACGACGAATGTTCGTGCATGGATGCGGGTGTGGCGGAATTGGTAGACGCACCAGATTTAGGTTCTGGCGCCTTTGGCGTGGGGGTTCGAGTCCCTTCACCCGCACCATATCTTCTTTGCCTACCGCCCTCGGCTACTTGAGGCAGTCTTGATTGGCCTACCGCCTTCGGTTACTTGAGGCCCTGATATGCAAGATACATCCCTTCTACCGCGTGTTGAGAAAACGACCTTTGACGGTGTCGCAGCTTGGATCAAGCGTCCCGAAGCCACGCGTTCCAACGGGTTTACCCTTCTGCACAGCCTGCTCAAGCCGGTGATGCCCCCAGCTTTACATCCGACCGGGGCGTTGGGCGGTATGGATGCCATTCGACAAGAAGCGGGGCGTCTGAACGTCTTCGCACAAGCGGGTTTGCCGGCGCCACGTGTTTTGGAGCTTCGCAGCGATTGTGTGATTTTGTCCGATACAGGCGCTCAACTGCGCGACACGCTTCACAGTCTGGCGGATGACAAGCAGCGCTTGCATTTGATAGAGCGTGCCATGCGTGGCCTTGGGGCCGTGCACGCAGCCAAGCTGTGCCATGGTCGCCCATTCCTGAAGGACATGACCATTGGAGCGGATGATCAGCTGTCGTTTCTGGATCTGGAAGAAAACCCCACTGCCCGGATGTCACTGCAAGATGCGCAGGCCCGTGATGTCTGGCTGCTGTTGCTGGCCAGTACCGAGTTTTATCTTGGGCCGCCGCCCGAAACACCCTTGCAGGGGCTGACCGATCTTTTGGATGTATATCTGACGGAATGCGGCACCAGCTTGACGCCGCAGTTGCGCAATTTGGGACGCGCTTTGCGGCCTTACAGGCGGGTGATGTCGGTGTTGCGTCTGAAAGATGTTAGTAAGGATGCAGCTGGGGCGTATTGGTCCATGCGTGTGCTTGAACAACTTTAAGGCGCTTTTTCGCCGTCGCGGTCTCGGGGGATCAGATAAGCCAGAAAACAAGCCGCTTCAACTGACGTCCGCTCTACAATATGACAGGATATGTCCCTATATGGCAGGGCAAACACCCATGGCCATATTTTGGGCAAACACAAAGGCGAAGATTATGCAGGCAAAGATTGAACATAAAACCGGCATCACGGCACTAGAGGCCGCGGCCTTTGGTGTCATGGCTGTGGTGATTGCGGTGGGCTTTTATCTTGCGGCAACCAACGACGATCTGTTTCGGAGCCTCTACATTGTTGAGGACGGGTTTCTAGAATACGCGACATCCTTCATGTTGTTTGCCACCGCTGTCTTATGTTCGCTGCGGTTGGTCCGTGATCGAGCCTATCATACAAAGGCATTTACTTTGACCTATGTGTTAATTGTCGTCCTGATGATCTTTGGCGCAGGCGAAGAGATTTCCTGGGGCCAACGCATCTTCAACATCGAAAGCAGCGAATTCTTTTTGTCCAACAACCGCCAGTACGAGACGAATTTGCACAACATGGAAATCAACGGTGTAAACATCAACAAGCTGATATTCAGCAAGGGGCTGGTTCTGTTTTTGATCCTGTTCTATCTGATTTTGCCATGGGTATACCGCCGCAACGGCGCCGTGGCCCGGATGTTTGACAGATTGTATATACCGGTGCCCAAAGTGCATTTCGGCTTTGCGATGTTGGCGGCAGGTCTGATCATTGATCTGATCCCGTCGGGCAAAAAAGGCGAATTGAATGAGGTATGCCTGTCGATTTTCTTCTTTCTGACGCTGCTGACACCGCATAACAAACCCGTTGTCGTTCGTGACTAAGAATTCAAGCAAACCAGTGCTTTGGCCCATGAGTTGGCCGGCGTGCGCTTTGGCCGTCAGCGTGGGTTTGGGCCTATTTCATGCCGCCACCGCCCCGGCATTGAACTGGGCCTTTGATGTATCAACCCCTGTCATACAGACAGGGGATAGGCCAAAGTTCGAGACGGTTTTTGAGTATACGTCGCCTGTAGGAACAGCCCATGCGCCTGCCATCCAGATGCAACCGGACGGTTTTGCGGTGTTCTGGTTTGACGGTTTGCGTGAATCCCACAACGAGGTGATCATCAAAACGGCGGACTTTACGCGCAATGATGCAGGGGGATGGGACGCCGCGCCTGCAAAAAAGCTGTTCAACAAGGAACAATTGGCGGCTGTCACACATCCCCCGCAGAAGATTTTGACACTGGGCAACACGATCCAACAGGGGACCACAGACAACACGTTTCTGGCGACTATTGTTTCGGTTGGCGGTTGGGCTGCGGCGTCTATCGCGCAGGTGCAAATGCAGGGCGACGACCCGGCAGAGGTGCGCAAGCTGTCGTTGTCCCCGTTTCTGAACCGTTCGCATCTGGTGCGCGCACCGACCGTGCCATATGCGGATGGATCGGTGGCGATCCCTGCATATTTGGAACTTGGCAACGCGCTGGGCGATTTCGTTCGTGTCGATGACGCAGGATTTGTGCGCGACAAACGGCGCATGACGCATGGCCGTTTTGCCATCCAGCCGATGGTTGTGCCGTTTGATGCCGACAACGCCGTGGCTTTGATGCGGAATTTTGACGATGACACTGACCGCCTCATTGCCACGTGGACAAAGGACGGCGGGCGGCACTGGTCCGCGCCGGAACTGCTGGATTTGCCAAATCCGAATGCCCCTGTCGCAGCGGTGTCTTTGGGGCCGCAGACGCTTGTGATGGCCTACAACGAGACACCCAGCATTCTACATCTGGCCGTCTCTCAGGATCAGGGGCGCACGTGGGATACGGTGCACACGCTGGAACAGGGCGGTGGTGATGTGCGCTATCCTGCGATGGCGCTGTTGCCGGATGGCGATGTTTTGCTGACCTATTCCACAGGATCGAAGAAAAGCATCAAAGCGGTTGTTTTCAACGCCGCTTGGGTGGTTCAACCATGACCACATTGTATGAAACCATAGGTCTGTACGCAGTGGTGCTGTGGCTGTTGTTTCGCCTTTTGCGCATCGGTGTATCGGACATACTGGCGCTGTGCGGCGCGGCCATCATCGTTGCTGTTGTGTCCGTGGTTGCATTGGACGTGCCCTTGATGCTGATGGCGATGTTTGCGCCATTCGGGGCGGTTTTGCCAGCTTTGGCAATCCAGAACTTCACCACACAGTTTGGCGGTTACCGGTCTACGGATTACCACTTGGCCGAGGTTTTGGGGGCTTTGGCGGTGTATGTGCTTTATCTTTGCGCGGCTTTGGGGGTTTTTGCCTTTGATCCCTACCGCTTCGGATACCAACCTGTGATGGGCAGTGTCATCATCTTGGTGCTTTTGGCTTACAGCTTGTGGCGCGGACATGTTTTTTTGGCCTTGGCGTTGATTGTGGGGCAGGCGGCATGGGCCTTTGACATTGGCAGCACCAACGCCTTTGATCACATGACCCATGTGATTTTGGTGCCTGTCTTGTGTGTGGTGGTGCTTCAAAAACTGTTTGGTTTGTTGCGCAAGTCTGATGTCACGCAAACCCGCTAAGAGACGTCTTCAAACACTTCAAGCGCAGCATTCAGCGCATTGATGGCGGCGGGCATTCCGCCGTACATCGCCATTTGCCAGATGGTTTCCGCAATCTCTGTCTGGGTCAGACCGGCTTTTAACCCGCCTGCGATGTTGATCTTGAGCTGTGGGCGCGTTTGTGCCCCAAGTGCGGTAAGCGCTGCGATGGTTGCAATATAGCGGTCGCGCAGCGGCAGGCCGGGGCGGCTGTACTGTTGGCCATAGGCAAAATCGACGACAGTTTCAGCCATACCGGGTAAAAGGGCGTCGTAACGGGCCTTTAGCGTGGCTTCCATGCCGGGGTTCAGCGTCTCGGACAGGGTCTGACCGCGTTTGTAGGTTGCATCCATTGTAGGTTCCTCGGGTTTCTGAATTGCCTTGCGAAGATTCCGGTAAATGATGCTAAACTTGAATTGCTGATTAAAAGGCATCAATTCGTGATACCATGCCGCGTTATCACGTATCAGGAGGCCCCCATGCAGGCCGAAATTTTCGAAACACTCAAATCCGTGCTGCGTGCCCGCCGGATGACCTATGCAGAGCTCGGCAAACAGTTGGGCACGTCAGAGCCCACGATAAAGCGTCTCTTTGCATCACGCGATTGCAAGATCAGCCGGCTGTCCGAAATTTGCGCAATCCTTGATCTAAGTCTTGATGACGTTGTGGCCCAAGCCAGCCGCGTCGAAATCACGCCGCGCAGCCTTGGTGACCGGATCGAGGCGCAACTGGCGGATGATCTTCCTGCATTTCATCTGTTTTTGCTGCTGACAGATGGGGTCGGGATTGACCGGATCATGGATCAATGTGGGCTGACACCGGACGACCTGTTTCGGATCGGGTGCCGGTTGGAGCGGATGGAACTGGTTCAGGTCTTGCCGCAAGGGCGTCTTAAATTGGTGGACGAGGGGCCAGTGAAATTCCGTCGGGACGGCCCCTTGCACGGCGCTCTGTTAAAGATCAATCTCGAATTTTTACAGCGTGTTTTTGCACGTCCCGAAAGCGATGATGCAGGGTTCATTACACAATCGCGGCGGATATCGCAGGCCACGGCACGGCACATGATGACGGAATTGCACAGCCTGACCCGCCAGTTGTCGGATATGGCCCGTCAGGATCAACTGACTGTGCAAAGCCACGATTTGCAAACCTATAAAATGACATTGGCATGGGCGCCTGTTGCTTTGGAACATCTGGTGAAGGTGGACGCACCATCGAAACCACCGGAGGAACACATCAGCCGAAGTGCAAATTAAGACCAAAGCGTTTCATAGGTATGTGGTCTTGGATGTTGTGTCGCGTTTACGGGTCATTTTTGGGAAATTGTTCCGATTGGGTTGATTATTCACACATATCGTCCCATTCGCATCTCTTTATTTTTTGTGCAGAAGGATTAATTGCCTGTTCGTGCGTGTCCGACAGGGCGCCTGCCACAAAGGAAAGTGTTATGCTGCTGGAAAATTTACCGTTCGATCTGCCCGTTCAATCCGTTCATGTCATCTTTGGTGTGGTGCTTGGCCTAGTGTTTGGCGTGGCGGCACAGATTTCGAAATTTTGCCTGCGCCGCGCTGTTGCGGGCGACACAGGGGCAGATGCATCGGCAGGGGCGGTCTGGATGATGGCGCTTGCAGCGGCAATTGGCGGTTTCGCAGTGGCGCAAAGCCTTGGCTGGGTCGCACTTGAGGACCACCGCTTGCTGTCGTCCAGTGTACCGGTTCTGGCCATCATTGTTGGCGGGTTGGCCTTTGGGGCGGGCATGGTACTAACGCGTGGTTGCATGTCGCGTCTGACTGTCTTGTCGGCCTCCGGCAATTTGCGTGCTTTGACGGTGATCTTGGTGTTTGCGATCGTGGCGCATGCCACGCTGAAGGGCGTGTTCGCACCGATGCGTGTGGCCTTGGGGGCGGTGCAGCAGGACTTTGGCATAGCGTCTTTGGCCCAAATTCCGGGGTTTGCACCTGTGGTGGCTGTGCTTTTGGCCGTTGGGGCAATCGTTTTGGGACGCCGTTCGGGGACATCGGCACTGGTTTTGGGCTTGGGCGCTGTGATCGGTGGAGTGGCTGTTGCGGGCTGGGCTGGCACGTCCGTTTTGCTTCTGGATGATTTTGATCCGTTGCCTGTGCAATCGGCGGCCTTCACGTTGCCTTGGGCTGACACGTTGTTCTGGACCATTGCGTCCTCGGCTATTCCGGCAGGTTTTGGCACGGGGCTGATTGCCGGGGTATTTTTGGGCAGTTTTGCCTGCGCAGTTTTGCGTTCGGAATTTGCTTTGGAAAGTTTTGAAGCGCCTGCACAGACTTTGCGCTACGGGGCAGGTGGTGCGTTGATGGGTGTGGGCGGCGTCTTGGCTGGCGGTTGCACGATTGGGGCTGGCCTGTCGGGCAGCGCCACATTAAGTGTTGCGGCTTTGCTGGCCCTTGGCGCCATCATCACCGGTGCGATTGCCACGCAAAGCCTGTTACAGGCACGTGGGGCTGCGGTCGCAGCCTAATCCCAGTCACACCCGAAAATCAGGTTTTCGCGCATCAGTCGCTGCGCGAATGACCCACGTGCAACGGCGATCTGGTCCAGATACCCTGCCATACGGGCACTGTGATCACGGGCAATGCGGACCGCATCTTGGGCGCAAATACTTTTAAAGCGCATTTCCTGACCCTTGCGGTGCTGCGCCAGACGGTCGGTGTCACGTCCTATGACCGTTGCGATCTTTGGATACCCCCCCGTCGTTTGGTGGTCGGCCAACAAGACCGTTGGCACACCATCGCCCGCCACCTGAACCGAGCCGCGAACGATGGGTTCTGAGGGGATGGACAAAGCAGCCTTTAAGCCAAGGGCAGGGCCGTTCAGGCGCATCCCCATACGGTCATACGCGTCTGTGACTTTGAACGGCGCGCTGGTAAAATGGTCCAACGCCGCCGCTTCAAAGTGCCGGTCCTGAGGTCCCATGACAACGCGTATCGGGCCTGTGTCCACACCGTCGTGTTGTGGTGTGTCTACGCCCTGAATTTGTGGGATGTCCCCAAGGCGATCGTCGCGGATTTCGGACTGTTTCACCCCCAACACCTGACCCGTTGTCACCGTGCCACCGCCAAATCCGGACAAAGCATGTGTGGCGCTGCTGCCCAACCAGCTTTGCGCGTGCAACTGGCCTGCAAAAGCGACATAGGCCCAGCTGCCCGACGGCCCTGCACGCAGGCTTAACCGTTCGCCTTTCTTCACTGTCAGAATGACCCACGACCGGTGGGTTTGGCCTGCGTGATCCACAACAAAGTCGCCTCCGGTGATGGAAAGTGTCACGGCCCCTTGGGTGCACGTCAACACCAGCCCACCCAACGATACCTCAAGTGCGCCAAGCCCCGGTGCATTGCCAAGGGCTGTGTGGGCGGCCTGAAAGGCCAAACGATCCATTGGTCCGGAATGAGGCACCCCAAAGCGCATGTGCCCACGTCGTCCTACATCTTGCACAGTGACAAGAGGCCCCGCAAACGTGACGTTGAACTCTGTGTCAGACATGTGATCCGTCCTGTGTCAAAGTGTGAAATGTTGCAAGATCGATACGTTCAAAGACAACTCTATCGCCGACATCAAACAAAAATGGCTTGTCGGGGTGTCCCGTCAAAACGGAGGTGGGCGAACGTCCGATACGCGACCATCCTGTTGGCATCGTCAGTGTCGTGATCAGGCATTGTCCAGCCGCAATAATAACGCTGCCGGCTGGCACATCGCGCAGGGCGGTGGGTTTGCGCGGTACCTGTATGCTGTCTGGCACGCCTGTCAAATAGGCATACCCCGGCGCAAACCCGAACATGGAGACGTCGAAATGACCAGACAGATGTGCATTGATGACGGCATCTGTGCTTTGCCCTGTGGCTATTGCCACAGCCTCCAGGTCCGGTGCGCAGGGGCCGTCGTAACAGATGTGGACACGGTGTCGCGTGCCGCCATGACTGTCCGGAACCGGTTTGGACAAATATGTGCGCAGGCTGTCTTTCAAAATCGAATGATCTGTCACCAGCGGATCAAAGACCACCAGTATATTGACCAACGCCGGTACCGTTTCAATGACACCGTCTAACGGGTTTTCAGCCAGAGAACGGTCCAGTGCAGCTATGGCGTTTCGGGTTTGCAGGTCTTGTGTTTGTGCAAAGGTGACCAGCAAAGCGTGATCCGCGATAGGGGTAAATGAGGCATCCATGAAAACAAGTCCTTTGTGACAGGGCAGCCGTGCGGCATCCGCGCCAAAGACAGACGCAAATGCGGTGTGATGCGTGGTGGATTACTGCAGCGCGTTGGGTAGAAACAAAGCGATGCTTGGGAAGGCGATCAGCAGGAAGGCCATGGCCAGCATGGTCAGGCAATAGGGCAGCGCGCCCAACATCACCTCGTTCAGGCTGCCCGATTTCCGCGCCCCTTGCACCACGTAAAGGTTTAAACCAACAGGTGGAGTGATCAGCGCCATTTCAATAAGCACAATCATCAGGATGCCAAACCAGATCACATCATAGCCCTGGGCAATGACCAGCGGCACGATGATGGGAATGGTCACAACCATCAGCGACAGGGTTTCGATGAAAAAGCCCAAGACGATGTAAAGGACAACCACCACAAGGATGGTTTTTAAGGGCGTCAGACCAAGGCCCGTCATAAAGGCGGTCAATTCGCGGCCCAACCCGGCAGAGGCCAGCGTGAAGTTCAAAAACGATGCCCCGATAACGATCAGCATAATCATAGAGGTGATCTTGACCGTGCCTGTCAGGCTTTGGGTCAGCATCGTCCACGACACGCCACCAAAGGCGAGCGCAATGACAAAGGCCCCGGCGACGCCAACGGCTGCGGCTTCTGTCGGGGTGGCCCAGCCTGCGTAAATGGACCCTACGATCAACCCGAACAGGATCAGGATCGGGATCAGGTCAATCAAGGCCCGCAGCATTTTGGGGAAGGGAAATGTGCGGCGCACGCCCCCCAGATCGGGGCGGATCAGGCAGATGATGACGGTGACGGCCATAAAAGCCAAAGCCAGCGCAAGCCCCGGGATCAACCCCGCCAGAAACAACTGTGGAATAGAGGATTGCGTGAGGAAGCCGTAAACAATCAGATTGATCGACGGCGGGATCATGATCCCCAGCGTGCCCCCTGCGGCGATGGCACCGGAAAACAGCTTTGGGTCATAGCCCAGCTTTTCAGCCTGCGGCATGGCCACGGTGGCGACTGTTGCGGCGGTGGCCACCGAAGACCCCGAGGTGGCGGAAAACATCGTGGCGGTGGCAACGTTGGCGTGGACCAGCCCGCCGGGCAGCCAAGACACCCAACGATCAAGGGCGGCGTATGTGCGGGTGGCGACACCGCTGCGCACCAAAATCTCGCCCAAAAGCACAAAGAACGGGATGGCAATCAGCGTCGCGGAATTGGACGAGGACCAGACCATGTTGCCCAGCCCGCGTGTCAGCGGGAAACTGGAAAAGAAAGTGTCGATGCCAAAGCCCAGCAAAAACAAAACGATGCCGACAGGAATGGACAAGGCCAGCAGGCCCAAAAGGCCGACAGAGACGTAACCGATCATTGCAATGTCTCCACTTCGGCGAAGGCGCCTACGATGCTTTCGGTGTCGGCATAGCGGCGTTTGACGATCAGGCTTAGGGCGGCCAGCGTGGTCAGGGTCGAGACCACGGCGAACCACACCCAGCCTGCGAACCATGGCATCTGTACCCAGGCCAGCGGCGTTTCCAGCGGCGTGTTGGCACGCGATCCGTTGGTTAGGGACCGCTCCAGCACGGGCCAGGCTTTGATGGCGATGGTGATAATCACAGCCGAAGTGACGATCATGGAAAACAGATCGAACATGGCCCGTGTGAAGCTGCTGCCTCGGCTGCGCAACAAATCGATGCGCACGTGGCCCAGCTCCAACAGGGTGTAAGCCATGCCCCAAGACGTCGCGAGGGCCATAGCGTAGCCTGCGATTTCCTCGGTGCCGCCAAGGGACGTGCCGATCCGGCGCATGATGATGTCGGTCAGCACGAAAGCCGCACAGGCCAGCAGGCCAAAGCCCACCGCCAATGCCACCATGCGGTTCAGCTGCCGTAGCTTATGTATCATCGCCATTTCCATGATCTGCACACCCCCTGATTGTTGCGGCTTAGTTGATGGTCACGCCCACGGTTTTGCCCACGCTGTCGTTCCAGCGTTGCGCCCAATCGCCGCCGGCGCGTTCGGCCCAATCGGGCAGGACTTCACTGGTCAGGATGTCACGGGCACGGGCAAAATCAGCGTCGCTGACATCCACAAGCGTCATGGACCGTGCGTCCCCCGACGGGCAGTCGCCATTGCCGGTCAGACAGGCGATGTCATTGACCAATGCGTCTTGGGCGCTGTCCCATGCCGGCGTCTCGAAGCCGCTTTCGATCTGGTCCATGATCAAGGTTTGCGTGTCTGCATCAAGGCTGTTCCATTTGTCCATATTCATGGCCGTCACCACGGAATCCCAGCCCCCCAGTGGAATGGGCAACAGATGCGTGGACACTTCCCACCACCCGGCGCTGTAGCCTGATCCGGCCCCTGTCACCGCGCAATCCACAACGCCGTTTTGCAATGCGCCCGGCACCTCGGAGAAGGACACGTTCACGCCTTCGGCCCCAAGGGCTTCCAGCAGCTTGGCTGTCATACGGCCCGACGCGCGTACTTTCAGCCCCTCAAGGTCGCCCAGATTTGCGATCGCGTGGTTGCAGAATACGACTTGCGGCGGGTAGGGCGCGATGGCCAGCACCTGCGCATTGAAGCGATCGCGGTAGATGTCGGACACCATCGGGCGGGCAGCGTCCACCATGGCGCGTGCGTCATCTGCGCTCAGCGCCAAAAGCGGCACGTCCAACCCTTCCAGTTCGGGCGCGTCGGCCACGGCGTAATCCGCCACGGTCATCGCCACATCATAGACGCCCTGGCCCAGAAGCGGGTAGATGTCGCCCAGACCAAGGCTCATCTGGTTGTGGGTGGTCAGTTCAACCGTCAGTGCTCCGTTGGATGCTGCGGGCAGGGTTTCACCCCAGAACGGGGCTTCGTATTGTTTGTGTAAGGGCAGGCTGGACCAGCTGCCCACGACGGACAGGTTTTCGGCCATGACAGGGGCGGCAAGGGCTGTGCTTGCGACCAGAAAGGCAAAAGTTCTTTTCATTGTGGTGTCTCCTTGTTGGGGTGTTTTGTTTTGTTTTGTTTTGGTTTGTTTTGGGTTTGGGTTCAGTCGTGGTTCAGAATGGTGGTTTCGGCGTCCTCGGCCACATCGGCGATCAGCATGTGGCCGGGCGAATGGGTGATGCACACAGGCAGGCCCGCGTCCAAAAGTACATTTTGCGGGGTGACACCGCAGGCCCAGAACACCGGAATTTCGCCATCTTTGATGTCCACGGCGTCGCCCCAATCGGGCTGGCTCAGGTCTGTGATCCCAATGGCGTGCGGATCGCCGATGGCGATCGGTGCGCCATGGGCTTGGGGGAACTTTGCGCTGATGGCGCGGGCTTGGTCGATTTGGGCCAAGGGAATGGGCCGCATGGTCACAACCATCTGCCCGCCAAAGGGGCCTGCGGGCGACAGCGCGATAGAAGACCGGAACATCGGCACATTCTTGGCGTCCTCGATGTGGCGCACGGGGATGTTGTGCCGCAACAGCGCATTTTCAAATGTGAAGGAACACCCCAAAGCCACCGTGACCAGATCGTCGGCCCAGACGGGGGTGATGTCTGTCACTTCATCGCTCAGTGTGCCGTCGCGGAACACGCGGTACTTTGGCACATCGGTCCGGATGTCGATGTCTGCGCCCAACGTGGGCAACATCGGATTGCCCGTGTCGCCGACACCGACCAATGGGCAGGGTTTGGGATTGCGCTGGCAGAACCGCAAGAAATCCAAGGCATAGCGTTCGGGCAAGATGGCAAGGTTGCATTGCAGCTTGCCCGCCGCCAGACCGGCTGTGTGGCCGGAATAAGCGCCAGTGCGGATGGCGGCCCGCACGTCATGGGCCGTGGCGGAAACCAGATCTGAATAAGACACGAGCGGCGATGACATGATGGCGATCCTTGTGATGCCTTTCAAACATCACATGAGGCCGGAGTTTCGCGCAAATTATCATTTTTGATATATTGTGATAACTATTTTGGATGGGTCGCATCCCAGCCCTGCGCAACGCTGCACGCGATTTTCGCACTGTTTTCAACAAGAAAGCTGCGAGGTTCCGACAGGTAAGACGCTGTGAAGGCCAAGGGCTGCGGCTGATAGCCGGGATCAAATTCAACGATCTGTCCTGCCTCTAACAGTTCATTGGCCAAGGCGCGGGGGTATGGCCCCACGGCGATTCCCGCTGCAATCATCTTCAAACTGGCCGACAAAGACGCTGATGCATACACCCGCAACTTTGGTCCCACGCGCCGCGACAGTTCCGACATCAATTCGCGGTAGGGGCGCGTTTTGCTTGAATAGGAAATCACCGGAATTTTGCTTAAATCCGTCTCGGGGTTAGAGGTGCTGCGATACCAATGCAGATCAAAAGGCGGCAGGCCCACGTTTTCGACTGAAAATTCCGACACCGGCCCCATCAAAAGCGCCAGATCAAGGCGGCGTTCCAAAAGGGCGGCCCGTAGGTTGATCGAGATGTCCACGGTCAGATCCACGTTGACCCTTGGATAGTGTTCGCTGAATGCTTTCAGGAAATCGGGCAGCCAGGCTTGGGCAATGGTCTCGGAGGCGCCCACACGGAACAGCCCTTCCACTTCGGACGGGTTGGCCACGCGCTGTTTGATCTCTTCTTCCACAAACAGCATTTGTTCCGCGTAAGACAAAAGCAGCGTGCCTTGTTTGGTCAGCACCAATTCGCCGGGGCCGCGTTCAAACAGGGGCACGCGCAATTCTGCCTCAAGGTTGGAAATGCGTGTGGACACAGCAGGTTGTGACAGGTGCAAGCGTTCAGCCGCTTTGCGAAAGCCGCCCAAACGGGCGACCCATAGGAAAGTGCGGATTTGATCAAATGTCATGAGCCATTCATAGAATGGATCACAACACCTGCATATCCATAAAGAAAGCAAAGCTAGCCTGCGCCAAACTTCTTGCGGCGTTCCTTGATGCGGTCATTTGCGGCTTCTGTTCCGTCGTGGAAAGATCCAAACAGCTTGTCCCACGGTATTTCCAAAGACCCGTAGTTACATTCAAAATAGCGGTGATGCATTTGGTGGTGGAAGGTGCCAAGGTTCAGACGGTTTTTGTCTTTGACCACCAACCCCTCAAATCCGGTATGTGTTGTGGCTGCAGTCAGCGCGTAATATTGCAGGTGAAACAGGATATGTATGGGGTGTGCGGCAACAAGAAAATGCACCAGCACCGACCCCAGAAAGATCACATGTTCCACCGGATGCATCGACATCCCCGACCACGGGCCCACATTGATGTTTCGGTGATGCAGGGCGTGCACATGCTTGTACAAGAACGGCACATGCAAAAGGCGGTGTATCCAGTAGAAATAAAAACTTTCCCAGACAGGGATCAGCAAAAACAGGGCAATGAACCAGACGGGATGGGCAGCCCACGTCAGCATCGGCGCATACCCGTTGGCCAATGCCCAAAACATCAACACTTCGTAGGCCGTCCAGATCGTGACGCCACTGGCCAATGTCCAGAACATGTTGTCTCTGATTTGTCCCCCCAGCGTGAATTGTTTGCCGTTTTTCATCAAGGGTCGGGGGTCGTATTTCAAGCGTTGGCCTTGCTGGGTGAAAGTGTAGAAATACAAATGCAGCCCGCCCGCCACGACCGACATCAAAACCAGATTGCGGATATACATCCATAACACCCAATCAAAGGCCAAGACTTTCGATTGTTCGAGCGGAGGCTGGAACCAATAGAACGACACACAGGCCACCGCGACCAGAATAAGCTTTTCCGAGATCAGAAACCACGATCCCCACACCCATTGAACCATTTCTTTGGGACGCAAAGGCCATTGGAAAAACGGCGAGACGTTCAAAGGCGTCTCTGGGGTATGGTTCCAGCCTTTAAGCGGCGTGTGGGGTGGTGTGTCAGTCATTGGGCGGCTCTTACGCTAAAGATCATATCTATCTGCACTGTCGCAGGTTTACGAAACTGTGAAAAACAGTTTTAATCGCGCTATAAGCGCTGAAAATCCGAGGAAGATATGTCCCTGTCGCTCAAAGCCATGACGTATTTCACCACTGCTTTGCGCTATGGGAACATCGCCAAAGCCGCGGCAGACCTGAATATTGCGGCCTCTGCTGTGTCCAGTGCCATTGATCAGGTTGAAGCTGCGTTTGATCTGACTTTGGTCACTCGCCAGCGGTCGCGCGGAATACAGGCCACAGCCAGCGGACGCACAGTTGCCCAAAAAATCGAACGCCTTTTGGAAGACTACCGCGCAGTTATGGTGCAAGGCGATGACCTCAAACACGCGGTACAAGGCACGTTGCGTATTGGTTATTATGCCCCGATTGCACCGGCCTTTCTGCCTGAAATTCTAACGGCGTGTTTGCCCGAAGATGGACATGTGCAGCTGCATCTGGATGAATGTGATAACGACAGTGCACAACAAGGTCTGCTGGACGGCACATATGATGCCATTTTGTTTGTCTGTGACGCCGCACGGCCTGCGATTGCCTATGATCCACTGATCACGGCACCTGCATATTGCGTGTTGCCCAAGGGGCATGTTCTGGCGCAGCAAGATACGGTGACGATGGCACAGATTGCACAGCATCCGTTGGTTGTGCTGAACCGCCCCATGGCGTCCGGTTATTATCACGGACTGCTTGAACGCCAACCGACAGCGCCCACAATTGCGGCCTATGCCAATTCAACCGAAATGCTGCGCAGTCTCGTGGGCCGCGGGCATGGGGTGGCGATTTTAAATATGCAGCCGCGTATCGGTTCAACATATGGCGCAGATGAAGTTGTCGGACGCCCCATCGCCGATGCGTTGCCCCCTTTGACCTTGGCAGTTGGATACGAAAAAGACCGCCCGCGTCGGTTGGTGCAGGTATTCGTGGATGCGTGTGTGGCCTATTTTGCAAATCCGGCCAACGCCGATTGCACCTGTGTGTTTGCAGGCGAACAGGAATGACCCGCATTTCCCGGTGATCGCTTGGAAATGGCCTTGTGACGTTGCGCCATAGAGCAAGGCTTGCGTTGTTTTTGGGCGGCCTCGGGGTAAGCTAAGCGGCAACAAGGGGGCACTGCAATGAACACTTTCGAGACGGATTATCTGGTTGTCGGGGCAGGGGCCACAGCCCTTAGCTTTGTCGATAGCCTATTGGATCAAACCGACGCGCGTATCACCATCGTGGACAAACGCGACACACCCGGAGGCCATTGGAACGACGCCTATCCCTTTGTACGTCTGCACCAGCCATCATCCTACTACGGCGTGGCTTCGACCCCCATGGGAAAAGAGCGCATCGACACAGTGGGCCTGAATGCGGGTTTTGAGGAATTGGCGTCTGGCCCGGAAATCCTTTCGTACTTCCATGCCATCATGCGCGACCGCTTTTTGCCGTCCGGTCGGGTGCGCTTTTTGCCGCTGACGGAGTATCTGGAAGATGGTGCGCTGCGGCATGTTCTGACAGACGCACGCACGCAGATCACGTACAAGCGTTTGGTCGATGCGCGGATTTGCGAAAACGGCATTCCGCTGACGCATGTGCGCAAGTTCGATGTGGAAGATGGGGTGGTCTGTATTCCACCCAACGATGTGCCGCGCCGTGCCAAAGACCATCGACATTTCACAATCCTTGGGGCCGGAAAAACAGCGATGGATACCGCCGTTTGGTTGCTTGGTCATGGTGTGGATGCGGGACAAATCCGCTGGGTTATGCCGCGCGACCCTTGGGTGATCAACCGCGCGTTTTCGCAGCCCTCCGGCGCGTTTTACAAACACGTCATGAAAGGAACCGCGCAACAAATGGCTGCAGCCCGTGACGCAAAGACCATAGATGAACTGGCGCTGGGCATGGAAGCGGCAGGTCTTTGGATGCGATTTGATCCCGATGTGATGCCGCAAATCATGCACGGGCCAACTTTGTCACAAGCCGAATTCGAATTGCTGCGCGGCATCAAAGATATCGTGCGCCTGGGCCATGTGACGGCAATCGAGCCGGGGAAAATGACATTGAAAGGTGGCGTGTTGGATGCACCTGACAGCCTTTATGTGGATTGCACCGCACGGGCTTTGGGGCACACTGACACGTGGCCCATTTTTACCGAAGAACGGATTGGCTTGCAGATGATACGGCTGTTCCAGCCAATGTTTTCAGCGGCCTTGCTTGCGAAAATCGAATCTTTGCCTTTGGACAACAAAGCCAAGAATGCACTGGCGGCCCCTGTGCCTATGACAGACGACGTCAGAAGCTGGCTGAGGTCGCAAATTGCGACATCCATGAACCAGTTTGCCTGGGGGCAGGTGCCAGAACTCAAAGAATGGATCAACCAAAGCCGGCTGGACGGGTTCGGGCGGCCATCACGGGAAGTGGACCGCAATGACCCGCAGGTGAAAGCGCTTTATGATCAAGTGCGTGCTGTGGCGATGCCTGCCTTTGCAAACATGCAGAAACTGGTGGCATCGGGCTAAGACGGCCCGCTTGCGGACATTCCACGCAAATGCGCCCTTGCAAGCGGCCTTGATGGCACATAGAAGGGCGCAAATTTTCTGCACGCGCCCTTCGGGGTGCCTTAATCCTATGGAGCACACATGCAGGTCACCGAGACGCTGAACGAAGGTCTGAAACGCGGCTATGCCATCACCGTCACTGCGGCTGAATTGGACGCCAAAGTGAACGAAAAGCTGGTTGAAGCGCAGCCAGAAGTCGAAATGAAGGGCTTTCGCAAAGGCAAAGTCCCTATGGCTTTGCTGAAGAAGCAATTTGGCGAACGCGTTTTGGGCGAAGCGATGCAAGAAGCTGTCGACGGCGCAATGAACGAGCACTTCGAATCCACAGGCGACCGCCCTGCGATGCAGCCTGACGTCAAAATGACCAACGAAGACTGGAAAGCCGGCGACGACGTCAACGTCGAAATGGCGTACGAAAAGCTGCCAGAAATTCCAGAAGTCGACATGTCCGGCATCAAGCTGGAAAAAATGGTCGTCAAAGCGGATGACGACGCAGTTGCAGAAGCGCTGGGCAACTTGGCCGAGACAGCACAAGATTTCAAAGCCCGCAAGAAAGGCTCCAAAGCCAAAGACGGCGACCAGGTCACATTTGATTTCTTGGGCAAAGTTGACGGCGAAGCCTTTGAAGGTGGTGCGGCCGAAGATTACCCGCTGGTTTTGGGTTCAGGTTCTTTCATTCCCGGCTTCGAAGAGCAGCTGGTTGGCGTGAAAGCGGACGAAGAAAAAGACGTCACAGTCTCTTTCCCTGACGACTATCAGGCAGAGCACTTGGCCGGCAAAGAGGCCGTGTTCGAATGCAAAATCAAAGAGGTCAAAGAACCCGTTGCTGCCGAAGTGAACGATGAATTGGCCACGAAGTTTGGCGCTGAAGATCTGGACGGTCTGAAAGCACAAATCTCCGAGCGTCTGGAAGCGGAATACACCGGTGCGGCCCGCGCTGTTATGAAACGCGGTCTTCTTGACCAGCTGGACGGTTTGGTCAGCTTTGAGCTGCCCCCTTCACTGGTTGACGCCGAAGCGGGCCAGATTGCGCACCAGCTGTGGCATGAAGACAACCCTGAAGTCGAAGGCCATGATCACCCCGAGATTGAAACCACCGATGAGCACAAGAAACTGGCCGAACGCCGCGTCCGTCTGGGTCTGTTGTTGGCTGAACTGGGCCAGAAAGCCGAAGTCACAGTGACAGATGCTGAAATGACCCAAGCGATCATGGCGCAGGCGCGTCAGTATCCAGGTCAGGAACGTCAGTTCTTTGAATTCATTCAGCAAAACCAGCAGATGCAGCAACAATTGCGTGCACCTTTGTTTGAAGACAAAGTTGTCGATCACATTGTTGAAAGCGCGACTGTGACGGAAAAAGAAGTGTCCAAAGAAGACCTTCAAAAAGCAGTGGAATCTCTTGAAGAAGAGTAAGCTCTAATAAGACATGATTGTAAAAGCCGCTCCTGAATGGGGGCGGCTTTTTACGTTAAGGGGAAGCGGAATTTTTGCAAAATTCCGGGCCGGATTGTTTCAAACAATCCGGTGCGTTCATCCCGGCCGTAGACCGGTTTCGACCAACAGACCTCGGCGTTTGGCTTCGTAATAATACCCCCGTGCGTACCAGCCAATTGCGGTGGCTTCGTTCCCGTCAGACAACAACCAAGCCCCGCGCAGATACTTTCCGGCGTATTCCAAGTTGACGTCTGCATCCAAAAGCTGCGCAGGCGGTCCGCGGTGACCCATTGTGCGGGCCGTTTCGGGAAGAATTTGCAAAAGCCCCCAATAGGGCCCGTTGCGGGCAGACGGTCTATGTGTGCTTTCGCGGATTGCCAGCTTGTGCACCAAACTACGCGGAATGGCATAGTGGTCCGCCCAGTGGTTGATCTGAGATCGAAGCTGCGGCGTTTCGTTTGGGTGCAGCGGCGGTTCTGATGCCGCTGTGGGGGCAGGGGCGCTGCTCCCACAGCCAGTCAAAGCCATGCAAAGCGGGGCAATAAGACATATGCGACGCGACAGTATGTGTTCCATACCGCATCTGAGCAAATGGACCACGCCGACACAATGTGGCGCGGCCCAATAGGCGTTATGCCGCCAGTTCGTCAGCCATCTCATGATTGCGGTCACGGTGGCCTGCTTCATCAGCACGAACCACCAAGATTACATCCCGCAGCCGCGCATCAGGTTCCAACTTCCAATACTCAATCGCCAACTCGGGTGCGGGAACGTTTGCGACACGTCCCGCATCCAGTTCTTCCAAATATTGCGTGTAGCTGATGACGGCCTCTTCTTCGAGATAGGCGACAACGCGGTGGGCAACCCGCGGTGCAAAGAGATACAGCAAGAAATACAGGTTGAAGAACACACCTTGGCCCAAAAGGATCAAAAGGCGTTCCATTTTGCTGGGTTCCGCGATTTTGATGAATGTCATCAAATGCATACGCTCATTTTCTGCTTCGTCCAACAGCTCGCGGATCCAGCCCTGATCATCACGAATACGGCGGATCGCTTTCAGGTGCTGCAACATGCCACCGACCATTCCCGGCACGGCGGCCACAGTTTCCAGAACAACCGCACGGTGCCCGTACCGTTTCGCAAAAAAACGGTCTGCAAAGATGCGCATGGTCTTCACGACACGTAAGGCAATGCGGTCGCGCAGATCTTTGGGTTCGGTGTGGTGGACAAGCGCATCATCGTCGCGGCTGATCTCTGGATCGTCCAGTTTCGGGTCTTGGGTTGGATCGGTATTTGTGGTGTCGAGCATTGTACCCTCCTATTTCAGTAAGGATTTATGCCGTGCTGCGGAATGGGCAAGATATTGCGTCAATTTGCCCATTCCGATCTGCCCATTCCGCTTTGGTTGTGGATGTCGACCTACAGCTGGATGCGGAACCGTGCAAAGCCGTCGGGCCCGTCCCCGGCAGGGGCCAGATCTACGCCTTTCACATCGTCAACGTACTGCAAGGCATTTGGTCCTGTATCGAACAAGACCGTTGCACCCTCCAAAGCTTTGAAGCGCCAATTGGCATCTGCCTTTGGACTGATTGTGCCTTGTTCCACGATGTAGCGCACAATTACGTCGCGGTTGGTGTCGGGCCCCTCGAATATGATTGTGTCACCCAAAGCACTGGGGAATGCACCGCCGCCCGATGCCCGGTAATTGTTTGTCGCAATGACAAACCTTTGTTCAGGATCAATGGGTTGTCCGTTAAATATCAAGTTGACGATCCGGTTTGCATTTGCATCAACCAACACGCCCTTGGCATCAAATTTTGACGGTTGGGACAAGTCGATTTCATAGCTGACGCCGTCGATGACATCAAAATTGTAGGACGGGAAACTTGGGTTCAGCAAAATCTGATCGGCTTTGCCGGGTTCCACCAAATTGAACATCCCCGCAGAGCGTTCCAGCCAGTCCTTGACCTGTGCCCCGGTGACCAGAACCGCGCGTGCGGTGTTGGGGTAGAGATACAGGTCAGACACGTTTTTGATAGCGACATCGCCCTTTGGCACATCTGTGTAGTAGTCCGGCCCGCCGCGGCCCCCCGCTTTGAATGGTGCTGCCGCAGACAAGATGGGCAGGTTTTCGTATTCCGTTCCTTTCAGCATTTCGCCAATGTACCAGGTTTGCGCAATGGACACGATTTGCACCGATGGGTCATCCGCGACCAACGCAAAATAACTGTGCAACGGCGCATCCGTTTTGCCTACGGCACGGCGCACATAGGCCAGTGTTGCATCGTGTTCCTCTTGCACGGCATCCAGAACGCCGGCGTCGCTATCGACCAAAGCTGTTATCGAGCGGTCCTCGTTGCGTTTGGAAATGGGGCGGGCCTCGGACGCGGACCCTGCGATGCGCCACGTGCCGCCATCGCGTTCCAGCATAAGGTCGATCAATCCCAAGTGGCTGCCCCAGAACCCGCCCATCGTCGCCGGTTTGCCGTGAATGGTGCCTTTGTCGGCATCGACGGCCGCGTAGTCTTTGTACGTGGCGGAAGGGAACACGAGGTGGCTGTGCCCAGTCAGGATCGCGTCGATCCCGTCAATGGCGGCCAGTGGAACCGATGCGTTTTCCATACCATCGCTTTCTTGTGCCGACCCGATCCCCGAATGCGACAGTGCGATGATAATATCAGCCCCCCGTTCCTTCATTTCCGGCACATAGGCGCGGGCGGTTTGTACAATGTCGCGGGTTTGCACGCGGCCTTCAAGATGGCGGCGATCCCAGTTCATGATTTGTGGCGGTACAAATCCAATAAGCCCTATTTTCAGAGTATGGGTCTGCCCGGAGCCGTCGGTGATCTGTTTGTCCATCAACACATAGGGCTTGATCAATGTGGTGTCATTTGTCGGTGTGCTGCCCATGTCTTTGACAACATTGGCACTGACCACCGGAAAGTCCGCGCCGGCTAAAGATTTCATCAAGAAATCAAGCCCGTAGTTGAATTCATGGTTGCCCAATGTCGATGCGTCAAAGCCGAGTGTGTTCATGGCTGTGATAACAGGATGTGTGTCGCCGTCTTTCATGCCACGCTCATAAACGATGTAATCGCCCATGGGATTGCCCTGCAGAAAGTCTCCGTTGTCCAACAGCAGCGTGTTGGTGGCTTCTGCGCGTATGTTGTTGATGATTGACGCAGTGCGGGCCAAGCCGACAGTGTCGCGGGGTTTGTCGGCATAGTAGTCGTAGGGGAACACATGCACATGCAAATCCGTGGTCTCCATAAGACGCAAATGGGCCTGGTTGGATGCGGCATGCACCGAAAATGGATGTATGGCCAAAACACTGGCAGAACTTGCGATGAAAGACCGGCGGGTTATTTGAAGAGGCATCGGACATCCTTTTGGTTGATTGTGGCAAGGCACAACCAACGTACACCGTGTTTGTAACGCAGGTGTGTCGATTGCGCGTATAACGGGAAAGGTGGCAGCCCGAATGCCACGCCGTCAAGCGGGTTCTTGCGCATCGGTTGCTTGCAGCTTGGTGCGGTTTGGGTAAGCTGCAAGAAAAAGAGCAAAAGAAATGGATTGGGCAATGGGCATTACACGACGGAATTTCACCGCGGGCTTGGTAGGCTTCGGGCTTGCAGGTTGCACAACAGGTGGGGGCGGTGTGGCAGCACCCGCACGCGCCAGTGGGTTGCCAGCCGATCTGCGCCCAAGCTTCAATGCAGGCTATGACACTTGGGTCGCCAATTTCAAAAAACGCGCAAGTGGAAGCGGTATCTCGGATGCGACCCTGCGCGCGGGGTTTCGCGGGGCTGGATATCTGCCCGGCGTTGTTAAACGTGACCGCAACCAAGTGGAATTCAAGCGGACCCTGGAAGACTACCTTTCCATTGCGGCCTCTGATGAACGGGTTGCAAAAGGCCGCGCTGCATTTGCGCGTCACCGTGCGACGTTAAATGCACTGGAAAGCCAGTACGGTGTAGATGCAGAGATTATTTGCGCCATCTGGGGGCTTGAAAGCTTCTTTGGAGAGCGGCGCGGGGACGTGCCTGTCATTTCTGCAACCTCCACTTTGGCATACGATGGACGCCGCGGGGCTTTCTTTGAAAAGCAATTGGTGGCTGCGTTGAAGATTATCCAAAATGGTGACATCCCAGCGTCCAAAATGACAGGCAGCTGGGCCGGGGCGATGGGCCACACGCAGTTTATTCCCACATCTTATCAGGCCTTTGCGGTGGATTTCACAGGCGATGGGCGGCGCGATATCTGGTCCGAGGATCCAACAGACGCTTTGGCATCAACCGCTGCATATTTAAAGCGCAATGGCTGGACACGTGGCACGCGATGGGGCGGAGAGCTGGGCAATGGTGCGCCTGCCGGATCCACGTTACAGCCTCAGAAGGGCGGGCCTAAGTTTTCTGTCACATCCAATTTCCGCGTCATCAAACGCTACAACAACTCGGACAGCTATGCGATCGGAGTGGGCCATTTGGCGGACAGGATCGGTGGGGCAGGGCCGCTAAAAGGTAAGTTCCCGCCAGACGCCAACGGATTGACCAAAGACGACCGCGTGGCCTTGCAGCGCAAGCTGACAGCAAACGGCTTTGATACAGGCGGTGCTGACGGCGTTTTAGGGCCCAAAAGTAAAGCGGCAATTAGTGCCTATCAGAAGGCCAAAGGGCTACCAGTGACAGGTGAACCTTCTGTGGCTTTGTTGCGATCCCTTTAAGACGTTTCAAATTTAGCGGGAATCTTCTGTGATCAATCTGTGCCTTCTCGCGAAAGGGGAACAGGTAAAAATGTGATAGAGGTTTAACGCGAAACGCGATCAGCGCCATCGCAGTGCGACACGCTTAGAAGTATTTCGCGATCAGCGCGTCAATGGTGCCATCGGCGTGCATGGTCTCGATTTCTTGACGATAAAGGGCCGCCGCTTCTTGAGAAAACTCAGGATTTGCCACCAAAAACAGGGGCAGGCTTGAGACGGCTTCACCAAATACAATCACGTCCCCTGCGCCTTCTTCGCGTTGAATGGATCGTCCAGCCCAATCTGTCTGGAACCATGCCTGCACGCGCCCTGATTGCAGCATTTGAAAGCTGGCTGTGGGGGTTGAGACATAGATGATGTTGGTAAAGCCGTTTTCTTGCAGAACAAGGGCAGAGGCAGAACCTTCTTCCACGACGACACTGTCCAGACGACGGGCATCTTCAAAGCTGTTCACCGGCGCGCCCATGGTCATGAATTGCATATTCTGTTCAAAGATTTGCGCGACCCAAGTGTAGCTGTCTTCGCGTTCCTTTGTGCGGAACAGGGCAGGGACCATAGCGTTTGAGTGTTCGGAGACGCTATAGAGCAGGCGTTTGAAGGGAAAAAACTCTACGGAAAGGTCGCGATCCAGCCGCTTGGCTGCTGTTGTGACGATTTCGATGGCCATGCCGGGGCTGTCGGGGGAGTTTTCGATTACAAGCGGCGGGTAGTGCGCAGCAAAGGCCCGATCCTGTGCAAGGACAGTGATTTGCGCTTTTACCGGGGCCGCTAAGGTCAATAAACCAATGGTGAACAAAGCCATAACCGCGCTGAACCGCGCTTTCGTATTCTGAAAAAAACTGATTTCGCGCACTTTTGTTTCCTTGATGGCACGTGAACTCATCACGCCAACGATAGAGATTGTTAACACAGTCTACTTTCAGGCCAAATTGTATTTTGTAGGGTATGTGGCGCATAAACGCTCAAAACACTATGTGCTGCAGTCTTTCGCGCCCTCCAACACACCGTACCGAATGCAAAAAGACCGCAGCGTGAACTGCGGTCTTTTTAAGATCGTTGGCCTGCCCGAAGGCGTGGGCGTTTGACTTAGCTTGCAGGTGTCTCTTCGGACCCTTCGTCGTCGCCCGCAGGGGCCACGCCAGCGGATTCCGCCAGATCATCGTCTTCTGCCGCAGCAGCGCCGATGTCTTCGAACAGTTCCTGAATTTCAAACTCTGCAGCGGCTTCTTCTTCAGCGGCCAGTTCCTGAATGGATTTGCCAGACGCTTGAAGTTCTGCTTCTTCGGTTGAACGTGCGACGTTCAATTCGATTGTTGCAGTGACTTCGGGGTGAAGAACAACGGACACGTCGTGGACGCCCAGGTATTTGATCGGTGCGATCAGAACAACCTGTTTGCGGTGCACTGTGAAGCCTTCTTCGGTTGCAGCTTCAGCGGCGTCACGTGTTGTGACCGATCCGTAAAGTGCGCCCGCATCGGAAGCAGAGCGAATCACGATGAACTGCTGTCCGTCGAGTTTGCCTGCCAATGCTTCGGCTTCTTGTTTGGTTTCGAGGTTCTGCGCTTCAAGCTGAACTTTGCGGGCCTCAAAGTCTGCGATGTTCTGCTTGGATGCAGACAAAGCTTTTTTCTGAGGCAGCAAATAGTTGCGTGCGTAGCCTGCTTTGACGTCGACGACGTCGCCCATTTGACCAAGCTTGGCCACACGTTCCAGAAGGATAACTTGCATATCAGGTTCTCCTTATTTCACGGCATAGGGCAGCAGGGCGAGGAAGCGGGCGCGTTTGATGGCACGGGCCAGTTCACGCTGCTTTTTCGCAGATACTGCGGTGATACGGGAAGGCACGATCTTGCCACGCTCAGAGATGTAGCGTTGCAGAAGGCGAGTGTCTTTGTAGTCGATCGCTGGTGCGTTGTCGCCAGAGAACGGGCAGACTTTGCGGCGACGGAAAAATGGTTTTGCAGCCATGGGTTACGTCCTTTTCCTAAAGCGTGGGGATCAACGGCGTTCGCGGCGTTCGCCACGGTCGCTGCGCTCATCGCGTTTTTGCATTTGCACGGAAGGCAGCTCTTTGTGAGCGTCCACTTTGATGGTCAGCACGCGCATCACATCGTCATGCAAGCGCATAAGGCGCTCCATTTCCTGCACGGCGGATGCCGGTGCATCGGACAGCATAAAGGCGTAGTGCCCTTTGCGGTTTTTGTTGATTTTGTAGGCCATCGTTTTGACGCCCCAGTATTCGGATCCGGTCATGGACCCGCCGTTGTCGGACAATACTGTACCAAAATGTTCGATCAGGCCTTCGGCTTGTGTGTTGGACAAGTCCTGGCGTGCGATCATGACATGCTCATATAGCGGCATGTGTGCTCCACTTATATCAAGGCGCATTTCAAAGTCGGACCCTATTTTCCCTTGCGGGTCCAACACGAGAGGCTGCGCGGTTCAAGAAACGTTGCAAAGGAAGTGTGCCGTATACACTGTTTTTATTGTGGCGCAAGGCGGCGCGTGGCGGGGGAAGACCATTTTCGATCCGACCGCAATGGCCCTGCCTTTGCATTGCCCATGCTCTGCCCCATTCTTGTCGTTTTGTTAACCATAAGTAAGCCCTAACGGCAGAACGCCATTGGGAGAAAACAGATGACAGCCACAACAGATTTCATCACAGACACAGCCACCGCAGCGCACGCGGCACCACAATCCGCGCCTGCACAAACCCTTGACGGCAGCCGCTTGATGGTACGCGGCAGCCAAAGCCTTTTGGGTGCTGCGTTGATGTTGTCTGCAGCGGGCCTTTGGATTGCACCGGGGTCTGATTGGTCGGCTGATTTGTTGTTGATCAAGCTGGTGATCTCTTTGGTGATTGGATTTAGCGGTCTGGCATTGTTGCAGCAGGGCAAGACCCCGCGTGCCCCTGAAGTTGAAATTGATACAGTACGCCGCGAAGTACGCCTTGTGCGCCGCACATTACATGGCGACGAACTGGTGTCGCGCACCAAATTCGAAAACCTCAACCGCGCAGAAATGAATGGCGCCCATATGATTTTATGGGGTGCGCAGGATGAAATGCTGGCGGAAGTTGCGATGACAGATCCAAGCGTTCGCCGATCTTTGGTGTCCGGCCTGTCTGCGGCAGGTAAATTGTAAGGGCCTGAATCCGGCGCTCCAATCGTAATAACACCTCAGGGCCGTGCTTTATGCGCGGCTTTGGCTGTTCATTTCCGCGCACGACATGTTGATCGCTGCGGGATTGCCGTTTGTGTGATTTGCTACACATGTAGGGAACACACACTTTACTTTGGAGGTTCCCTTATGAAATCGCTTCTTCTTGCCGCTGCTCTCACAACTGCCGCAGGCGTCGCCGCCGCTGCCGACAAATACGTGCTGGACGCAAGTCACAGCCAAGTCATCTTCGATTACAACCACCTTGGTTTTTCGACAACTTACGGCATGTTTTCCGGTTTTGAAGGCGAAATCATGTTTGACGCGGACAACGCTGCCAATTCATCCGTCAACGTCGCGATGCCCGTCATGAGCATGTTCACAGGCTGGGAAAAGCGCGAAGGCCACTTCATGTCCGGCGATTTTTTTGGCGCGTCTGAAGGCGATATGATCACCTTCAATTCAACGGCCATCGAAGTCACAGGCGAGAACACAGCGTTGATCACCGGTGATTTGACCATGAACGACGTTACAAAATCTGTCGTTCTGGATGCCGTTTTGAACAAGACCGGAACACATCCAATGGCTAACAAAGACTGGGCCGGTTTCGACGCGACAGTGACGTTGACGCGGTCCGACTTTGGTCTGGGCGCTTTCGCACCAGCCGTGAGTGATGATGTGAACGTACGCATTTCGATTGAGGCGATGAAGGCAGGCTAAGTCGCCCGACCCATCCGATCTCAATAAAAAGGCCGCCTGAAAAATTCAGGCGGCCTTTTTTGTGTCTGTCGCATTTTGGTAGGGGGCGATTGCAATGGCCAGCGATCCAATTGTCGCGCTGACGCGCGGTGCGATGTTTTCAGATCGCCCTTTTCAGGACGATCTGGTGGCCCCTCCGGGGAGGAGGTTTATTTGGCAAGGTGAACAGGGGTCAGTTTTGCCGTGCTGTCAGTTCCACCTTAACCTTGACGTTGAACAACAAGCTGCTTTCGTCGGCCATGTTGTCCCCTATGCCGAAGTCCTGTCGGTTCAATTCGATTTGTCCGTTCACTGTTGCCAAACCGTCGTCGATTGACAGGTTGAACGGCATTTCGACCGGTACCGTTTTGTCCCTTATTGTCAAAGTACCCGTCGCCAGATGTCCATCTACGATGCGTTCCAGGTCTGCTTGGAAAATTGCCGTTGGAAACGTCGTCGCATCAAAAAAATCGTGTCCCATGGCCTGATCTGTTACAGATCCCAGCGTAAGTGATGGAACTGCGATTGTCACCGTTGTGGTGCCTTTGGCGGTGGCAGGATCGTAGTCGATGTCTGCAGTCCAATCTGCAAATTTCCCTTCAACCACATTGCCGAACTGCGTGATTTCAATTGCAACTGTGCCGGTTTCCACGGTCCAGTCGGATTCGACCTGTTCCAGCGCCACTTGCGCAATTGCATCCCCGTGTTTGGCAAAGACACCGATACTGGATCCTATAGCAATGGCGATCCCCCATGCCGCCACAGCTGTCACAAAGGGTAGGCCGTGTTTGTGTGTGCCAGTTGCGTCCGGGGTGTGTGTTGTCCCAAACCACATCCGTTTTAGCGTTGCGTCCTTGTCCACAAAGTGGTGCTTTAAGGCGCCCGCGACATGCAAGATCAACGCGGCCGCAAGCACCCGCTCAAACACGATATGCAGCCCTGCAAAGAGCGCGGCTGTGTCTTCGGATTTCGCAACCAATGGCAAGTTTTGCCCAAACGGCCACCAGATCGGCGCGAACCCCGTGGTAGACGCATGGTGTATCCATCCTGACAGCGGCACCAACAAAAGCGAGCCATAGAGCAGCCAATGCACGGTTTCCGCCAGCCAGCTTTCGGCTTTGCGGTCGGGATGCAATCCGGCGGGTTTGGTTTGTGTCACGGCCCAAGCGATCCGCGCCAAAGCCACAAAAAACACTGTGACCCCGAGCGTTTTATGCAAAGAAAAAAGCCATGCCTTTTGCGCAAGCTGCTCTGACGTTTCATATGGAAGTTTATTGGCAATAATGCCCAAGGGGATCAGCGTCAGGATCAGTAAAGCTGTCAGCCAGTGGAACGTTTTGGTGACACTTCCGTAGTGATGGGCTGAATTTGTCCGCGACATCTGGCGATCCTTTGTGTTGCTTGCATTGTGTAACACCTCAGATGTAGCTGTTATTCATCTAAACGTAAGTCGCATTTTTGCACAGGCTCTGAGCAGGGTTGCCCAGCGTGCCTCTTTGTGGCTACACCCCTTTCAACACCATGATGGGGATTTTTACATGACAACCGCATTTGTATTTCCGGGCCAAGGGGCGCAAACCATTGGCATGGGGAAGGATCTGGCAGAGGCTTATCCTGCGGCTAGGGCTGTCTTTCAAGAAGTTGATGATGCACTTGGTGAAAACCTGTCGCAGCTTATTTGGGACGGTGATCAGGACACGTTGACGCTGACCCAAAACGCGCAACCCGCTTTGATGGCAACGTCTTTGGCGGCCATGCGTGCGTTGGAAGCTGAAGGATTGACTTTGGATCGGGCCGCTTTTGTTGCGGGCCATTCGCTGGGTGAGTATTCGGCGTTGGCTGCTGCCGGTGCGATTTCAGTGGCCGACACGGCGCGTTTGTTGCGCACGCGTGGTCAAGCGATGCAGCAGGCCGTTCCGGTCGGTGTGGGCGCTATGGCCGCTTTGCTGGGGCTGGACTTTGAGGCAGCGACTGCCGTGGCATCGGAGGCCGCAGGCGATGAGGTGTGTCAGGCCGCCAACGACAATGACCCTGGGCAGGTGGTGATTTCTGGTCACAAGGCCGCTGTTGAACGCGCCATCGAGATTGCAAAAACCAAAGGTGCAAAGCGTGCGGTTCTGCTGCCTGTGTCCGCACCGTTCCATTGCGCTTTGATGGAGCCTGCGGCCCGCGTCATGGAAGCGGCCTTGGCCGAGGTCACTGTGTCTGATCCGGCTGTGCCTTTGGTGGCGAATGTGCAAGCGCAGGCTGTGACATCGGCAGATGCCATTCGCGGGCTGTTGGTGGAACAGGTCACAGGATCGGTACGCTGGCGCGAAAGCGTCGCTTGGATGGGCGCACAAGGCGTTACAGACATATGGGAAATCGGCGCGGGCAAAGCCTTGTCTGGCATGATCCGCCGCATCGACCGCAGTATTGCAACCCGCGCCATCGGCACAGCCGCTGATGTTGTTGCGGCCAAGGAGGTTTGAGAATGTTTGATCTAACAGGAAAAAATGCGCTTGTGACGGGCGCATCCGGTGGCATTGGCGCGGATATTGCGCGGCAGCTGCATGGGGCGGGGGCCACCGTTGGACTGTCTGGCACGCGGGTAGAACCGCTGGAGACACTGGCGGCCGAGCTGGGCGAACGTGCCCATGTTTTGCCTTGCAACCTAAGCGATATGGCCGCCGTTGACGCGTTGCCCAAGCAAGCCGCAGAGGCCATGGGGTCGGTTGATATTTTGGTCAACAACGCCGGCATCACGCGCGATAACTTGTTTATGCGCATGTCTGACGACGAATGGTCCAGCGTTTTGGCTGTGAACCTGACCGCCACGATGAAGCTGTGCAAGGGTGTGATGCGTGGCATGATGAAAGCCCGCTGGGGCCGTATTGTGAATATTTCATCCGTTGTGGGTGCCACCGGAAACCCAGGCCAAGCCAACTATGCGGCCTCTAAGGCGGGTATGGTCGGCATGACCAAGTCACTGGCATATGAGGTCGCAAGTCGGGGAATCACGGTAAATGCTGTGGCACCGGGCTTTATTGCGACAGCGATGACCGACAAGCTGACGGATGACCAAAAGGCCGGTATTCTTGGGCAAATCCCCGCCGGTCGCATGGGGGATCCCGCCGAAATTGCCAGCGCTGTCATGTACTTGGCCAGCCCCGAGGCAGGTTATATCACGGGGACGACCTTGCACGTGAACGGTGGCATGGCCATGTTGTAGGCCGTGACGCCAAATCATTTGCCATATGCGTGGACTATGCTATAGGCGGCGCAGAATTGACCTTGAAGCATAAGCCGAAGGGTCGGCCTTTCCAAGTGGATGGGCCTGAACCGTCCCACACTCGGGGCAAGAGGGTTCCCGCACTTGGGGCCAACACCTACAGGGTCACTTCCGACCCTTAAGATGAGGAATATTGAGATGAGCGACATCGCAGACCGCGTGAAAAAGATCGTTGTAGAGCACTTGGGCGTTGAAGAATCCAAAGTTGTTGAAGGCGCGTCCTTCATCGACGATCTGGGCGCAGACAGCCTGGACACAGTTGAGCTGGTTATGGCGTTCGAAGAAGAGTTCGGCATCGAAATCCCAGACGACGCGGCAGAAACAATCCAAAGCTTCGGCGACGCGGTTGGTTTCATCACGAAAGCGTCCTGATCCCAACCGGATCCAGCCCTGACATTCTAAACGGCGTCCCTTTTTTCGGGGCGCCGTTTTTTGTTTGTACCGCTGTTTCGCGCTATTTTCTCGCGCGGTGGCCAGACGCACTTAGGTGGACCTGCAAAAATGTATGACCCAAAAGGCAACGGCAAAGAAAAATCCATAGATGCGGTGCAGTTCACTGAACTGGAACCGCCAGAGCATCTGCGCGGCATCGTGCACCGGTTTTTGGAATTGAACACCAACGGTCGTTTGAATGAAGACTACCGGTTTCACGCGCTGCCCGATGCCTGCACCTACATTGTGTTTGACCAATTGGACAAACGCATCGCAGGCGTGTCCAAGCTGCGTGCAGAATCAGAAGAATTCAATCTGGGCCGCCAGTTCCATTTTGTGAACATTCGCTTTTTGCCCGGTGTCTGGCAGCCCAGCCTTGATCAAGTGGCCTATGGCATGGTCGAAGACGCCTACACTGGCGCTTTGCCGTTGCTTGAGCTCAACAAGACCCTTACCGGGGAGGCGTTGCCGAAACATATCCCAAGCTTGAGTGATTTGGTTGACGGCCTTGTCCGAGATGGCATCGTGAAACGCAATCTGGTGACGGAAAAGATTTTTCAGCATCTGGATGATTTGCACAACGTGGCTGATATGGCAGACGCCGCAAACCTGTCGCCGCGACAACTGCAGCGCACACTCAAACGCACCACAGGCTTTTCACCCCATGATTTCCTGAAAGTGCTGCGGCTCCAGATGTCATTGAATGGCAATGACACGTGGTCATATGCCGATCAGTCCCATTTCATCCATTCATTTCGCCGCGCCACCGGATACACCCCCGGAAAATACGCAAAAAAATATGATGTCTGAAATCTACAATACGGGCAGGCGAGGGGCGCGTAATAAAGTCTCATAACGACAGATCAAGGAGACGGTTATGAGCAAAATGAACGCAGTTGGATGGTTCGACATTTACGTGAACGACCTGGAGCGGGCCACCGCCTTTTATGAAGCTGTTCTGGACACCAAGCTGGAACAGATGGGCGATCCCACTGGCGAAAGCCAAATGATGAGCTTTCCCGCCGATGTGGCCGCATACGGAGCTGGAGGCGCATTGACCAAAGCCCCACATGCTGGGCCCGGTGTGGGCGGCACAGTCGTGTACTTCTCGGTTGAAGATTGCGCCATCAACGAAGCCCGTGTTGTTGAGGCTGGAGGTGTTGTGGCCCGGTCCAAATTTTCTATCGGCGATTTTGGATGGATTGTTTTGATCATGGACACCGAAGGCAACATGTTCGGTTTGAATTCGCTGAAATAAGTTTGTTCACCAGTGATCCGGTAAAGAGTGCGGGCAGTCCATCGGGCTGTCCGTTTTTATGATTTGCATGTGCAAGAACATGCTGATCCCGCCCGTCTTGCCCAAAGTCGTGTTGCATCATGCCTGCGTTCGGGCTTCAGTGATCCAAAACAGGCAGATCATGATTTCACGCGCTATCCCGACTATAAACACATCCCGTCTTACCCTACGTGCCCTTGGCCCGCAGGATTTTTCGCGGTTTGCCGAAATCTGGACGATGCAGGATGTGGTGCGCTACATCGGTGGAGCGTCACGCAGCAAAGCTGCATCCTGGGGTGCATTTTTGCGAAATGCAGGCCAATGGCAAATCACCGGTTTTGGTCAATGGGGCATTGAAGAACGTGGAACAAAGCGGTTGATCGGGCAGGTGGGTTTCTTTCACGGGTGCCGGGAATTGGGTGAAGATTTTGACGTTGGCCCAGAGGCAGGCTGGATTTTGACCCCGGATGTGCATGGCCAAGGGTACGGAATGGAAGCCACCAGTGCCGCCCATGAATGGTTTGACCGTGTCATTACCGGTCCGTTGGTGTGCCAGTTGGCGCCTGAAAACCAAGCGTCCGCACAGCTTTCGGCCCATTTGGGCTATGTGCCACTGCGTTTGACCACATTTGAAGGTCATCCTTCGCAGTTGATGATCCGCCAGAAGCCTCCGCAACCCAAATGAGCCCACTTGAACAGGGGGCCATCCACTTGATATGGGGGGGCATTGAATACGTGAGGGGCATAGGATGCGTAGAGTAGTTGTAACAGGCTTGGGCCTGGTCACACCGTTGGCGGATGGCGTTGAAGCAAGCTGGAGCCGCATTCTGGACGGCCAGTCCGGTGCAGGCCCGATTACCGGCTTTGACACGGAAGGTTTGGCGACAACATACGCCTGCGAAGTGCCTTTGGGTGACGGCAGCGATGGCACGTTCAACGCCGACACGTACATGGCCCCCAAGGAACAGCGCAAAGTCGATACGTTCATCCGCTTTGGTCTGGCCGCCGCTCAGCAGGCGGTTGAAGACGCAGGTTGGACCCCGGAAGACAATGAGAGCCGTGAACGCACGGGCGTTTTGATCGGCTCCGGTATTGGTGGTTTGAATTCTATCGCCAACACTGCTGTCATGATGGAAGAAAAAGGCCCACGCCGTGTCAGCCCGTTCTTTGTGCCGGGTGCTTTGATCAACCTGATTTCCGGTCAGGTTTCGATCAAATACGGCTTCAAGGGCCCCAACCATTCGGTTGTGACGGCCTGTTCTACTGGCGCGCATGCCATTGGTGATGCGTCCCGTCTGATCATGTTTGGCGACGCCGACGTGATGGTTGCAGGTGGCGCCGAGGCTGCGATTTGCAAGATTGGCATTGCCGGTTTCAACGCCTGCAAGGCGCTGAGCACCAAGGGCGCGGATGATCCCAAGAAAGCATCGCGCCCTTATGACGCAGATCGCGATGGCTTTGTTATGGGCGAGGGCGCAGGCATCGTTGTGCTGGAAGAATATGAACACGCCAAGGCCCGTGGCGCAAAGATCTACGCCGAGGTTCTGGGCTATGGCCTGTCCGGTGACGCCTATCACATCACTGCCCCATCTGAGGATGGCGAAGGCGGTGAGCGGTCCATGCGTGCCGCGTTGCGCAATGCGGGGCTGGAACCCAAAGATGTCGATTACATCAACGCCCACGGCACGTCCACGATGGCGGATACCATCGAATTGGGTGCGGTTGAGCGTATGATGGGCGATCATGCGTCCAAGGTTACGATGTCATCTACCAAATCCGCTACAGGTCACCTTCTGGGTGCGGCTGGTGCGATCGAAGGCATCTTTTCGATCCTCGCCATTCGCGATCAGGTTTGCCCCCCGACCATCAACCTTGATAACCCGGCTGTTGAGACAAAGATCGATTTGGCCCCCAATAAGAAGGTTGAGCGCGAAGTCAAAGTGGCCTTGTCCAATTCCTTTGGCTTTGGTGGCACAAACGCTTCCGTATTGTTTGGGAAAGTTGACTGATGTGGCGACATATCGCGTCTAATGGCGTGACCTTTTTGATTGTGGCTTTGTTTATGCTTGGGGGGATCATCCTTTGGGGCAAGCAAAGCTATCAGGCGGCAGGCCCGCTGTCGGAGGCGATATGTGTGCAGGTGGACCGTGGGTCCAACATGCGCCGCGTCAGTAAAAACCTGGAAGAGCAGGGCGCGGTCAGCAGCGGCACATTGTTTCGTGTGGGCGCGGATTATTCCGACAAATCGTCCCAGTTGAAGGCTGGCAGCTATCTGGTTGAACCGGGCGCTTCCATGCAAGAGATCGTGGATGTGGTCACACGCGGTGGTGCCAGCACATGCGGCACGGAAATCGTCTACCGCATTGGCGTGAACCGCCTGAGTATTCAAGTTCGTGAACTGGACCCATCCGACAACCGTTACGTTGAAAAAGCCCAGTTCAATCCCGCTGTGGACGAAATCCCTGCGCTGTACACGGAAACAAAAGCGGATTCCGACACCCGTTTCCGCATCGCTTTTGCGGAAGGTGTCACAAGCTGGCAGGTTGTTGATAGCCTCAAGGGAATGGATGTTCTGAAGGGGGAGGTGCCAGAGGTGCCCTCCGAGGGGGCTTTGGCCCCTGACAGCTACGAGGTGAAGCCCGGCGACAACCGTTTGGCAGTTTTGACCCGGATGGAGCAGGCCCAAAAGAAGCGCATCGCGGATGCATGGGCTGCGCGTCGGGACGATGTACCTTTGAAAAGCCCCGAAGAGTTGCTGGTCCTTGCGTCGATCATCGAAAAAGAAACCGGTGTTGCGCGCGAACGCGGTCAGGTGGCAAGTGTCTTCGTCAACCGCCTGAACCAAGGCATGAAACTGCAAACGGACCCGACTGTGATTTACGGCATAACCAAAGGCGAAGGCGTTTTGGGCCGTGGTCTGCGCCGGTCCGAACTGCGTGCCGAAACCCCGTGGAACACCTATGTGATCCCCGCATTGCCGCCAACGCCTATCGCCAATCCGGGCCTTGCCAGCTTGATGGCTGCGGGTAACCCTGAAAACACCGACTACATCTTCTTTGTGGCCGATGGCACTGGTGGTCATGCCTTTGCTGTCACCTTGGATGAGCACAACCGCAACGTTGCCAAGTGGCGTGTGATTGAGGCGGAGCGTGCAGCTGACAATTGATGGCGTGCTTGATTTGTTAAGGGAAAGTTAATTCAGCGTTCGCTTAACGCTTTGATATTGAACGCATTTACCTTGACTTTGCGAACGGTCAAATGTATAACTTGGTGCAAGCTAGAAGAAGTGGCTAAACGGCCGTCGGGGTGACCTGACTGCCGTTTTTTCGTTTCTCTCGTGCGGGTAAACTCTACGCATGAGAGGTGAATAACCAGACATGACCTTAATAACCCCTGACGTTGAAGTCGCGGAAATGCAGGAGCTTTTGGCTTCTGTGACCGAGACTGTTCGCGCTTTACGGCGCGAGATTGAAGACCTGAACATACGGGTCAACGCAGGGGAGGAAGTGAACACGACCAAAATGAAGACTGCCGCGACCCAAATGACGGTTCAAATCGGTCTTTGTCAAAAGTTGGAGATGAATCTTGCCGAATGCAGACGCAGACAAGCTGGTATTGCCCCGGGAGCGGCATATGCCCTTGACCTCGACGCAGCACGCGCTGCGATCGGGTGCAAGCTTAATAAGCTCCGCCGATGCACAGGCACAGGCACACTTCCTTAATGAGTTGGATCAGGGAGAGCTTTTGGCTCTCCCTTTTCTATTCGATTTCTGGGCTATGCCCCACCAGTTGCCTCCGGAAGGAGATTGGCGGGCATGGGTCATCATGGGTGGGCGCGGTGCGGGCAAAACCCGTGCCGGGGCCGAATGGGTGCGTTCCAAAGTGGAAGGTGCGCTGCCCATGGACCCTGGCCCTTGTTCGCGTATCGCTTTGGTGGGGGAAACCATCGATCAGGTCCGCGAAGTTATGATTTTTGGCGACAGTGGCATATTGGCCTGTTCGCCCGAAGACCGTCGCCCCACGTGGGTGGCCTCGCGCAAGCGGTTGGAATGGCCCAATGGTGCTGTCGCGTCTGTCCACACCGCGCATGATCCCGAAGGTTTGCGTGGTCCGCAATTTGACGGGGCTTGGGTGGACGAACTGGCCAAATGGCGCAAAGCGCAAGAGACATGGGATCAATTGCAATTTGCCCTGCGCTTGGGGGACTTGCCGCAGGTTTGTGTCACCACCACCCCCCGCAACGTGGGCGTGTTAAAAAAACTGCTAGAGGCCCCGTCCACCGTGGTCACCCACGCCCCCACCGAAGCAAACCGTGCCAATCTGGCGTCGTCCTTCCTGGAAGAGGTCCGCCGCCGGTACGATGGCACGCGTCTTGCCCGTCAGGAACTGGACGGTGTATTGCTGGCGGACGCGGAAGGGGCCTTGTGGACCTCTGCCATGCTGGAGGGCGCGCAAGTTGTCCGCCCCCCTGAACTGGACCGCATCGTTGTCGCGGTTGATCCGGCCACGACCAATGGCAAATCCTCAGATGAATGTGGCATTGTTGTTGTTGGCGCTGTCACCAAGGGGCCGCCGCAAGACTGGCGGGCTTATGTTCTGGCCGATTGCACTGTGCAGGGCATGACCCCTGTGGGTTGGGCAAAGGCCGCAATTCAAGCCATGGAGCGCTTTGGCGCGGATCGTCTGGTGGCGGAAGTTAACCAAGGTGGCCAGATGGTGGCCGAGGTGATCCGTCAGGTGGATGCTTTGGTGCCTTACAAGGGCGTTCATGCCTCGCGCGGTAAGGTGGCCCGCGCAGAACCTGTCGCCGCCCTTTATGAGCAGGGCCGTGTCCTGCACGTCACCGGCGATTTGGTCGCCCTCGAGGATCAGATGGTGCGTATGACAACATCCGGTTTCGAAGGGGATGGATCGCCGGACCGAGTTGATGCCCTTGTCTGGGCGTTACACGAGGTGATGATTGAGCCTGCCGCCAAGTGGCGCCAGCCCGGCATGCGGGCGTTGTAGCCCTGTGAGGTACCCCCGAAAGGGGCAGGGGTTTTCGAACTATTTTACCCGCAACAGACCACCGTACGGTGCCTTAACGGGTTAGCCGTCAATTTTAGCTAAATTAGGCGCAACGGCGTCATGAACGAGATAGGAGCGACTGTCATGGTATTTGATTTCTTGCGACGCAAGGATGCATTCGGGGCTCAGGCCACCATGTCCGAGCAAACAGTGTCGGAGCAAAAGGCAAGTGCGACAGGCCCTGTTGTGGCCTATCAAACATCGGGCCGTGTGGCATGGTCGCCGCGCGATACGGTGTCTTTGACCCGCACAGGATTTTCCGGCAATCCGGTGGGGTTCCGGTCGGTTAAGCTGATCGCTGAAGCTGCGGCTGCGTTGCCTTTGATCATGCAAGATCACGAGCGCCGCTACGACATGCATCCCTTGCTGTCGTTGGTCACGCGCCCAAACCCCATGCAAGGCCGTGCCGAGCTGTTGGAGGCGCTCTATGGTCAGCTTTTGCTGTCCGGCAATGGCTATATAGAAGCGGTTGCCGGTGAAAGTGGCGCCCCATTAGAGCTGCATGTTCTGCGTTCTGACCGGATGTCGGTTGTGCCTGGTGCGGATGGTTGGCCTGTGGCCTATGAATACGCCGTTAGCGGCAGAAAACACCGCTTTGACGCCACGGGTGACGTGTCCCCGATTTGCCATATCAAAAGCTTCCATCCCCAAGACGATCATTATGGTTTCTCGCCCATGCAGGCAGCAGCCATGGCGTTGGATGTACACAATTCGGCGTCTCGCTGGTCCAAAGCCTTGTTGGACAATGCGGCACGCCCGTCTGGTGCCATTGTCTACAAGGGTGCCGAAGGCCAAGGCAGCTTAAGCACAGACCAATATGACCGGTTGGTCGGCGAGATGGAAAGCATGCACCAAGGTGCACGCAACGCGGGCCGTCCCATGTTGTTGGAAGGTGGCCTTGATTGGAAACCAATGGGCTTTTCGCCCTCTGACATGGAATTTCAAAAAACCAAAGAAGCCGCCGCGCGTGAAATCGCCTTGGCCTTTGGGGTGCCGCCGATGTTGATCGGTATTCAGGGCGATGCGACCTATGCCAATTATCAGGAAGCCAATCGCGCGTTCTACCGTTTGACGGTGTTGCCGTTGGCCACGCGGGTGACGGCGGCTTTGGCAGAGTGGCTTGGGGCGCATACAGGTGAAACCGTTCAGCTAAAGCCGGATCTGGATCAGGTGTCTGCCTTGTCTGCAGAGCGCGATGCCCAATGGTCGCGTGTGTCTGGTGCCGCGTTTCTGACGCAGGCGGAAAAGCGCAGTATCCTGGGCTTGCCTGCCTTGCCATCGGAGGGTGCGGATGAGTGACCCGAAGCTATTTGAGCGCTTTGAGTGTGCGCCCGGTCTTCGGTTGCAAGCACATGAGCGCGTGTCGGAACTGCATTATACCAACATCAACCGTCGTCTCGATCGTCTCGAAGAGATGATGGAGCGCTTGGAAAAGCGCCTTTGGTTGACCGTCTACGGTGTTGTTGCTGTCATTCTGGCGCAGGCGTTTCAATCTTTCTTGGTGGCCGCGCCCTAGGCGTTCCACAGTAGTTAACAAAAGGAGTGGCCCATGGATATGGACACTGGTTTGGAGCACAAATTTGCCCGCTTTGGCGATGGCATCGAGGTGCAAGATGGTACGCTGATCGAGGGCTATGCCAGCCTGTTTGGCGAATGTGATCAAGGCGGTGATGTCGTGGGCAAAGGGGCGTATGCGCGTTCCCTGACCGACATCGCCGCCAAGGGGCGCAACGTGAAAATGTTGTGGCAACACGACCCGGCCCAACCCATCGGGGTGTGGGACGAAGTCCACGAAGATGCCAAGGGCCTTTGGGTCAAGGGCCGCTTGCTGGACACCACCCAAAAGGGTCGTGAAGCGGCGTCTTTGATTGCTGCGGGCGCCATTGACGGGCTGTCCATCGGCTATCGCACCGTCAAAGCGACCAAGAATGACAAAGGCCAACGGCTTTTGACCGAACTGGAACTTTGGGAGGTGTCATTGGTCACTTTCCCAATGTTGCCCAGTGCCCGTGTGGCTGCAAAATCAGAGGCTTTGGATGCCGATGATGCGGCAATGCGGGCAATGGCGGCGGCCTTTGAGGGCCTGCGCACAGAGCTGGCGCGCGACGCGGGATAACCCCGCACTGCGTCTTTCACTTTAACCATCAAGGAATGCTTCATGAGCAAGACCGAGATCAAGTCTCGGGCCGGGGAAGGTTTGTCTCCGGCCGAGGGTGCGATGCAAGCCGTCACTGGCTTTGTAAGCGACTTCAAAGGCTTCGCAGCCGACATTCAGACCAAATTTCAACAAACAGAAGAGCGACTGACCATGCTGGATCGTAAATCAAACTCTGCCATTCGTACGCCTTTGGCCGGCGCCACTGAAGCGGGTGCGCCCCATCAGAAAGCTTTCAACGCATATCTGCGTTCGGGTGATGATGATGGTCTGCGTGGCCTCGAAATCGAAGCCAAGGGCCTGTCCACGGCTGTGAACAGCGATGGCGGTTACCTCGTTGATCCGCAGACATCCGACACGGTGAAATCCACGTTGAATGCCACGGCGTCCATCCGTGCCATCGCATCTGTCGTCAATGTCGAAGCCACATCTTATGATGTGTTGATCGACCATTCCGACGTCGATACAGGTTGGGCCACCGAAGCGGGCGGCGTGTCTGAAAGTGCGACACCATCTATCGACCGCATTTCCATCCAGTTGCACGAGCTTTCTGCTTTGCCGAAAGCATCGCAGCGCCTTTTGGACGACTCTGCGTTTGACATCGAAGGCTGGCTGGCTGGTCGCATCGCCGACAAGTTTGCCCGTGCCGAAGCCGCCGCCTTCATCAACGGTGACGGTATCGACAAGCCAAAGGGCTTTTTGGCGCATACATCCGTAGACAATGACGTTTGGGCCTGGGGCAACCTTGGGTATGTGCCAACAGGTGTGGACGGTGACGTCACACCCGAAGCGATTATCGATGTGGTCTATGCTTTGGGTGCAGAATACCGCGCGAACGGCACATTTGTGATGAACTCCAAGACCGCCGGTCTGGTGCGCAAACTGAAAGACAACGATGGTCGTTTCATGTGGTCCGATGGCTTGGCTGCTGGCCAACCTGCAACGCTGATGGGTTATCCTGTTGTGATCGCAGAAGACATGCCGGACGTGTCCACAGGCGCCGACGCCATTGCCTTTGGCGATTTCGCCGCCGGTTACACGGTCGCCGAACGCCCAGATCTGCGCATCCTGCGTGATCCCTTTAGCGCGAAACCGCATGTGCTGTTCTATGCCACAAAGCGTGTTGGCGGTGATGTCAGCGACTTTGCAGCGATCAAACTGCTGAAATTCGCAACCGCTTAACCGCGTGTTGTGAAAGGCGAAAGGCGTCTGGCCTTTCGCCGTCCGGGTGCGCGCCGCGAAAGCTGGCGTTGTCTAGCTGCTCCCCTCCGTCCGAGCAACAACGGCTGGCGCGCGCCCGGGTTCTGATCAGGGATTTGGACACCACAGGGGCAGGAATTTTTCTGGAGACCTTCCATGATGTTGATTGAGGAAACCACGGTAGCCGATGCGGTTTTGCCAGTGGACGCGTTCAAAGCGCATTTACGTCAAGGCACCGGCTTTGGTGAGGATACTCTGCAAGACGAGGTGCTACGCAGTTTCCTGCGCGCTTCCATTGCAGCCGTCGAGGCCCGCACGGGCAAAGTGTTGTTGGAACGTGATTTCAGCTGGACTTTGACGATCTGGCGTGATGCCACCGCCCAAGTGTTGCCTGTGGCCCCTGTTAAGGCAATCACGAGTGTGGAGATGGTCGCCCGTGATGGCGCACGCACTGCCGTTGCCAACGATGCTTTCTGGCTGGAACAAGACCAGCAGCGCCCACGCGTGCGGGCAACGGGTACATGTTTGCCACGCGTGCCGCACAATGGGTCCGTGGTCTTGACGTTCTTGGCAGGCTATGGCGCGGCTTGGGATGATGTGCCTGCAGATTTGCGTCAGGCCGTTTTGCTCTTGGCCTCGCACTACTATGAATTTCGCAATGAGACCTCTTTGTCTGACGGGTGCATGCCATTTGGTGTGGCCAGCCTGATCGAACGTTACAAGGTCATGCGTATTTGGTCCGGGGGGACGGCATAATGTCCCCACGTTTGAACCGACGGCTGACTTTAGAAGCGCCGGACCACCAAAGTGATGGGGCAGGCGGCTTTAGTGAAAGCTGGACCGCATTGGGTGTTCTATGGGCCGAAGTTGTGGCCCGTACTGGTCGCGAAGCCACGCAATCTGGCGCCCCCTTGTCCGATGTCAGCTACAAGATCATCGTTCGCGCCGCGCCCGTTGGTCATATCCAGCGCCCTACGTCGCAACAGCGTTTCCGTGATGGAAACCGTATCTTTCGCATTCAGGCGGTGGCCGAGACTGACATGGGCGCGTGTTACCTAACGTGCTTTGCCAACGAAGAGGTGGTGTCATGAGCTATGTTCTTGCCGCCCCTTTGCAGGCCGCTGTCTATCAAGCCCTAAGCGATGATGTCGATTTGGGTACGCTTGTTGGTTCGGCGATTTATGATGCTATCCCGTCGGGCACTCTGCCGTCGTTATATGTCAGCCTTGGCCCGGAAACGGTTCAGGATGCATCTGACAAAACAGGCAACGGTGCAGTCCATCAGTTTACGGTGTCTGTTGTTACCGAAACCCCCGGTTTCACGGCGGCCAAACACGCCGCGTCCGCCATCAGCGAAGTTCTGCATGATGCAGATCTGACCCTAAGTCGGGGCAGGTTGGTGTCGTTGATGTTTGAACGCGCAGTTGCTGGTCGCATCGATGGCGGATCGGGCCGCAAGATTGATCTGCGTTTTCGGGCGCGTGTCGAAGAATAACCCCTACATTATTGGAGAAAACCTATGGGTGCTCAAAACGGTAAGGACCTTCTGGTCAAAGTGGATATGACCTCTGACGGTCAGTTTGAAACCATCGCGGGGCTGCGGGCCACACGCGTCAGCTTTAACGCGGAAACGGTTGATGTGACGTCTTTGGAAAGCCAAGGCGGCTGGCGCGAGTTGTTGGCGGGCGCAGGTGTGCGATCCTGTTCGATTTCCGGATCCGGTGTCTTCAAAGACGAGGGCACAGACGAACGCGCCCGCCAATTATTCTTTGACGGCGAAACGCCCGAATTCCAGGTCATCATTCCTGACTTCGGCATCGTCGAAGGGGCCTTTCAGGTCACCGCCATCGAATATTCCGGCAGCCACAACGGCGAAGCGACATACGAGTTGTCGATGGCCAGCGCAGGCGCCCTTGATTTCACTGCTATCTGATCCGCCATGACAAATCCTTGGAGAGGGGACGTGTCGCTGACCATTGATGGTGCGCCACACGTCATGCGGCTGACTTTGGGTGCTTTGGCATCCTTGGAAGCGGAATTGGATGAGCCATCGCTGTTGGCATTGGTCGAACGGTTTGAAAGCACACGCTTTTCTTCCCGTGATGTTTTGGCACTGATCGCTGCCGGTTTGGCTGGCGGTGGCTCAGGCTTGACCTTGGCTGATCTGGCAGAGGCCGAAATTGAAGGTGGTCCCATGGCCGCTGCCCGTGCCGGTGCCGAATTGTTGGCGCGTGCGTTTGTATTGCCAACGTCATGAGTGACCATGCGCAGCAAACAGAACCACCGCACGGGCTGGATTGGGCCGCTTTGCTGCGCGCGGGTGTTCAGGGGCTGGGACTAAAGCCAGATGAGTTTTGGTCCCTGACCCCAGCCGAATTGCAGTTGATGCTGGGTGACAAGGGCACGTCCGCGCCTTTGTTGAGCAGCGGTTTGGATGCGTTGATGGCAGCGTATCCAGATAGAAAAGAAGGAGCTTCGCGATGAGTGACATAAACGGATTTGAAAATCTTGAATCTCAGGCTGATGGATTGAATGACAGCCTTGGCACAACGTCTAATTTAGTGTCCGGGTTTTCCAGCGAATTGCATCGCATGCGTGGTGTTTTGGTCGAGACCGGACAAGATGTGCGCGTGTTGGAAAAGGGCTTGTCCTCTGGTTTGCGCAAAGCCTTTGATGGCGTGGTTTTTGACGGCGACAAACTGTCTGATGCTTTGCGCAATGTCGCGGATTCCATGATCAAAGCGACGTACAATGCGGCCATGAAGCCCATTGCCGGTCATTTTGGCGGGCTTTTGTCGCAAGGTGTCAGCGGTCTTTTAGGTAAGATTTTACCCTTTGCCGACGGTGCGCCGTTTAGCCAGGGCCGCGTCATGCCTTTCGCCAATGGCGGCGTCGTCAGCAGCACCACCCCTTTTGGCATGCGTGGCGGCATGGGTGTCATGGGCGAAGCCGGGCCAGAAGCGATCATGCCGTTGGCCCGAGGTCCGGATGGAAAGTTGGGTGTGCGCGGTGGTGGCGGTGGCGGCGCGTCTATCGTCATGAATATCACCACGCCCGATGTACAGGGCTTTGCCAGATCGCAAAGCCAAATCGCCACGCAAATGAGCCGCGCCTTGGGCCGTGCCAACCGCAATCGTTAATCCGAGGGGAGCAAATCAATGTCATTTCACGAAGTCAGGTTTCCAGCATCACTTAGCTTTGGATCCGCAGGCGGTCCTGAGCGCCGCACGGAGATCGTCACATTGGCCAACGGCCATGAAGAACGCAATTCTCCTTGGGCCCATTCAAAGCGCCGCTACGACGCGGGCCTGGGCATGCGGTCCTTGGATGATGTTCAACTGTTGATCGCCTTCTTCGAGGCGCGCATGGGGCAGATGTACGGCTTTCGCTGGAAAGATTGGTCTGACTACAAATCGGGTTTAAGCGGTGCCGAGGTTCAATATGATGATCAGGAAATCGCTTTCGGTGATGGTGTGACAGTCGATTTCCCCTTGGTCAAAGTGTACCGTTCTGGCTTGCATACCTATGCCCGCCCTATTTCCAAACCTGTCGCGGGCACTGTACGAATTGGTGTCGCGCAAGACGAGATGACCAACACAATCGACTATGTTGTCGATGAAACATCAGGCTTGGTGACGTTCGCCCATCCCCCAGAGCCAGAACACCCAATCACAGCAGGCTTCGAGTTTGACGTTCCTGTGCGTTTTGACACCGATCACATCCACACCAACATGGCCAGTTTCCAAGCAGGTGACGTGCCAGATGTTCCTATTGTCGAGGTACGTGTCTGATGTCGGATCGAAGAGAAGCATTTTTGGCGCATGTCGGCACAGGTTTAACAACCTTGTGCCGGTGTTGGCGTATCACGCGGACGGATGGTGTGAAGTATGGATTCACGGATCACGATCAAAATTTGCGGTTTGGGGGTGTCGATTTTCGCGCCGAAACAGGTCTTAGCGCAAGCGCTTTGGCCACAAGCACGGGTCTGTCCGTAGACAACACAGAAGCCCTTGGTGCGCTGACGGACGCAGCTGTCCGCGAAGACGACATTGAGGCTGGTCGCTTTGATGGCGCAGAAGTGCGATCATGGTTGGTCAATTGGGCCGATGTCGATCAGCGCTGGATGCAATTTCGTGGGACCATTGGCGAAATGCGTCGCGCGGGTGGTGCCTTTCAAGCCGAGTTGCGAGGCTTGACTGAAGCGCTAAACCGCCCTTTGGGTCGTGTGTATCAAAAGCCCTGCACCGCAGTTCTTGGTGATGGAACCTGTCGCTTTGACCTATCCCAGCCAGGCTTTTTTACTGACAAGACTGTCTCTGACATTGAGGGCAATCGCATATTTCGCTGGACTGATTTCGGCGCATTTGACGATGCCTGGTTTCAGCGTGGCCGCTTGAATGTTCAAAGCGGTGCCGCTGCGGGACTGTGGGGGGCTATCAAACATGATCGCTTGCAGGATGGCATCCGCGAGATCGAGCTTTGGCAGCCTATTCGCGCGCCGATCTTACCAACCGATGAGGTCCGGCTGCTTGCTGGATGCGACAAGCTGCTGAGTACATGTTCGGAAAAATTCTCAAATATTATCAATTTTCAGGGGTTCCCCGACCTCCCAGGTGAAGACTGGCTGCTTAGCCAGCCCAAGTCGAGCAACCCCAACACCGGAGGCAGCCGCAGATGAGTGGACATGGAAAAGTCGTCATAGCTGTGGCGCGTCAGTGGATTGGTACACCGTATGTGCACCAAGCATCATCAAAAGGCGCTGGCACGGATTGTCTGGGCCTTTTGCGCGGCGTTTGGCGGGACGTCTTGGGCAATGAGCCCGAACAAGCCCCGGCCTATTCGATGGATTGGTCTGAGCCACAAGGCGAAGAGCGTTTGTGGAATGCGGCCATGCGTCATTTTTTGAAAAAGCCTTTGGATACCGAAGCGTCAGGTGATGTTTTGCTGTTCCGGATGCGTTCTGGTGGCGTCGCCAAACATCTTGGCATTGCAGCAAATGTCGGGGTGAGTGGCAGCTTTGTCCATGCCTATTCCGGGCATGGTGTTGTGGAAAGTCCGCTTAGCGCCCCCTGGCGTCGCCGCATTGTGGCACGGTTCCAATTTCCTAAGGAGATCAACTGATGGCAACGGTACTTCTATCTGCAGGCGGGGCTGCTGTCGGCAGCTCCATTGGTGGCACATTTGCCGGTTTGTCTTCGGCCGTCATTGGGCGCGCAGTTGGCGCGACTTTCGGGCGTGTTTTGGATCAAAAGCTGATGGGGTCAGGATCAGACGCTGTCGAAACCGGGCGTGTCGACCGATTTCGCCTGACCAATGCCGGCGAGGGCGATCCAATTGCGCAAGTCTACGGTCGCATGCGTCTTGGTGGGCATATAATTTGGGCTTCTGACTTTGGCGAAGCAACAACGGTTACCGGTGGCGGCAAAGGTGCGCCGTCACAACCTAAAACCACGGAATATAGCTATACTGTTAGCCTTGCCGTCGCTGTGTGTGAGGGCGAAATTTCGGGGGTTGGTCGCGTTTGGGCGGATGGTGAAGAAGTGTCCCCAGACAGCTTGAACATGCGCGTCTACCCGGGCAGCCAGGATCAATTGCCAGATCCGGCGATCGAAGCGGTGGAAGGTGCGGGAAGTGTTCCTGCGTATCGCGGCACCGCTTACGTCGTGCTTGAGGATTTGGCTTTACAGCGTTTCGGGAACCGCGTTCCACAATTCTCCTTTGAGGTGCTTCGCCCCGAACAATCCAATGAAAACGGGGCCGAGTATGAAATGACACGCGGCATTCAGGCTGTTGCGATGATACCGGGCACAGGAGAATATGCTTTGGCTACAACGCCAGTATATTTTTCAGATGGGGCAGGTACGCAATCTGGTGCCAATGTTAATTCACCTTCTGGCAAGGCGGATTTTGCGCAATCGTTAGAAACCTTGTCTGCTGAATTGCCGGCGTGTCGTGCGGCATCTCTTGTTGTGTCTTGGTTTGGAGACGATTTGCGCGCGGGTCACTGCAAGTTAAAGCCCAAAGTCGAACACAAACTGGCCGATGGCCAAAAGATGCCATGGTCCGTGTCCGGATTGACCCGGAGCACCGCCGAAGAGGTGAGCCTTCTGGACGGGCGTCCGGTTTATGGTGGAACTCCAACGGATCAATCCGTTGTCGAAGCCATTGAAGCAATGAATGCCGCAGGAACGGCCGTCATGTTTTACCCTTTCATTCTGATGGAGCAGTTGGATGGCAACGTCTTGCCTGATCCATACAGTGATGCTGTTTCACAACCCGCATTGCCATGGCGTGGTCGCATTACAACTGACAAAGCGCCGGGGCTGGTCGGCACCACCGACAAAACTATAGCGGCCCGAGCCGAGGTCGATGCGTTTTTTGGCACAGTACGCCCGAGTGATTTCTCGATTTCAGGTAAGCAGGTGACGTATTCGGGCCCTCAAGAATGGACCATGTCGCGGTTCATTTTGCACTATGCAGCTTTGTGTGTCGCCGCAGGTGGTGTAGACGCCTTCTGCATTGGTTCTGAGCTGCGCGGGTTGACGCAAATTCGCGCTGAAGCACACAGTTTCCCCGCCGTAGAGCGCCTGCGTGCTCTTGCCGCAGACGTACGTGCAATTCTTGGGCCAGATACCAAAATTTCCTATGCTGCGGATTGGTCTGAATACTTTGGTTATCAGCCAGTGGATGCCGCAGGCGACCGTTACTTCCATCTTGATCCGCTTTGGATGGATGAAAATGTGGATTTCATTGGAATTGACAACTACATGCCTTTGTCGGATTGGCGCGACGGTGTCGATCACGCAGATGCGGATTGGGGTGCGATTTATGATCTTGAGTACCTGAAATCCAACATCGAAGGAGGTGAAGGATTTGATTGGTATTACCACTCAATTGACGCTCAAAATGCGCAAATCCGCACTACCATAACCGATGAAGCCGAAGGTGAACCATGGGTTTGGCGGTACAAGGACATCCGTAGCTTTTGGTCCTTGGTACACTATGATCGAGTAGACGGGGTGCGCGCCACGCAACCCAATTCGTGGGAACCTGGCGCAAAGCCGATTTGGTTCACAGAAATAGGTTGCGCCGCAATTGACAAAGGCACCAATGAGCCAAACAAATTTCTTGATGCCAAGTCTTCCGAAAGCGATTTGCCCAAATATTCAACGGGTGCGCGAGACGATTTGATCCAAAAGCAATATCTGCGGGCGATGACAGAGTATTGGCAAGATCCCGTCAACAACCCGGAATCAGAGCTTTATGAAGGGCGCATGATCGACACAAGCCGATCATTCGTCTGGGCCTGGGACACGCGTCCGTTTCCGTTCTTTCCCAACAATACAGGCCTGTGGAGCGATGGTGAAAACTATTCGCGCGGCCACTGGATAAATGGACGTACGGCTTCGCGATCCTTGGCATCAGTTGTATCCGAAATCTGTGAAAATGCAGGGGTCGCCGCATACGATACACACGACCTTCATGGTTACGTACGTGGTTATCTGGTGGGTGATGTGTCGGATGCGCGGAGTGTTTTGCAGCCTTTGATGCTACGGTACGGGTTTGATGCGGTTGAGCGAGACGGTGGATTGTCTTTTAAAATGCGCAGCGGCTTGAATGCGACTGATTTGGACTTGGATCGTTTGGCCCTAAGTGCAGATTTGCAAAGTTCGTTAGAACAGTCCCGGGAAGCGGAAGCTGAAATGACAGGCCGGGTTCGCCTGAAGTTTGTGCAGTCTGACGGGAATTTTGACAACGTGGCAGAAGAGGCCGTTTTGTCTGATGAAGCGACGCATGCTGTTTCTTCAAGCGAATTTCCAATGTCCATGACACGTCTAGAAGGACGGCAAGTATCGGAAAGATGGTTAACGGAAGCACGTCTTGCACGCGATACGGTAAGATTGGCTTTGCCTGCTTCTATGGCAGCTCTTGGTGCAGGAGACATCATCCGGTTGCCAGGTGATCAAACCGAAGGCGAAGCCCTTTTTCGGATTGACCGCGTTGAACATGGCGCGTCCCAGCTTATGGAAGCTGTTCGTGTCGAGCCGTCGGTCTATGAGCCATCTTCAATTGAAGAACAAATGCCACGGGTTGAAGAATTTGTAGCACCAGTTCCAGTCACACCCTTTTTCCTGGATCTGCCGATGCTTTCAGGCGATGAAGTGCCACATGCACCTCATGTTGCAGTGACTGGAAAGATCTGGCCGGGCGAAATTGCGATTTATCAATCTTCGGACGAAGAGAATTTCAGTCTGAACTCGGTTCTCGGGCAACGGTCAATTATTGGCGTGACGCAATCCGTTTTGAACACAGCGCCTTCGGGAATTTTGGATCACAGCTCTGATTTGACGGTAAAACTTACCACCGGCACCTTGTCGTCCATCACCCAAAATGCGCTTTTGGTTGGCGGAAACCTGGCCGCCATTGGCGATGGTTCGACCGGGCATTGGGAAATCATCCAATTCCGAGAGGCTAACCTTGTTACGCAAGATACTTATACGCTAACAAACTTGTTGCGCGGGCAGGCCGGGAGTGATGCTATTGCATCCGCCCCTTGGCCTGCGGGGTCTTGGTTCGTGCTATTAAACGGGGCTGTCAGTCAGATAGAATATGCAAGTAATTTGCGTGGCATCGATCAGAATTTTTTGATTGGACCGGCCAATACAACGTATGATCACCCATCGTTTCTGAAAAGGCAGCATGCGTTTGAAGGAAACGGTTTGCGGCCCTTGTCCCCAGTGCATTTGAAGGTTGAAGATAAGACATCAACCCATGAAGTCTCGTGGATCAGGCGTTCGCGAATTGAAGGTGATGATTGGGGCGCAGGCGATATTCCGATTGGGGAAGAAAGCGAAAGCTATATTTTGAGAGTTAAGAGTGGATCCTCAGTGCTTCGTGAAGAACTGCTGACCCAAACCCAGTGGAGTTACCCCGAAGCAATTCGCTCGTCCGACGGCGTGTTTGGGATCTACACGATTGAAGTCGCTCAAGTTTCTGCCCGTTACGGTGTCGGGTTGTTTCGCCAAGTTCAGGTCGCAGCATAATGCGACCTGTTTTGATCAGTGACTTGGTTCACGCAGCGCGAGTTCTCTTGCAGGTGCAAAAAACTTCGCGAGTGGGTTTCACAGAGCGCTTGATCCGCGAAGCGGATTGGGCAGATAGATTTCGTAAACACTTTGGTCGAATACACCCCGAATGGGGTGATGGAACTTTGTCCTCAGCGGCCGCCCGGTATCCTGAAGCAGCGGAGCCGAACATCGACAACTTGGAGTTTTCCAAGTGTTTATCGACGGTTTTATGTGTCTTGAGACGCAGAAGGAGTGCAAAATAACGGCCTTTGTCCTTTCATCGGTTTTTCGAATGTGGATCATCACAGCTTTGCGTTTGGCGTTTCGTGCTTACATTGGTATTCTGTACCAAAGAAAGCGAGGCTTATCATGGCTGATCTCCGCACGAATATCGCGACGTTGGATCCGGTTTGGGAACAAATAACAGATGAGGCACGTCAGGCTGTTACGGACGAACCGCTTATCGGCGGTTTTGTTCACGCCTGTATTTTGCATCACAAATCTATCGAGAAGGCATTGTCCTATCGCATTGCAGCCAAGCTTGCGTCTAATGAGATGTCGATGGTTGTGGTCCGCGAGATCGTGGAAGAAGCCTACGTTGCCAACCCCGAACTGGTTGCCGCGTCGCGGGCCGATCTGGTGGCCATCTACGAACGTGATCCGGCGTGCCACCGTTTGTTGCAACCTATTTTGTATTTCAAAGGCTATCAAGCGATACAGGCCTATCGGGTTGGTCATTATCTTTGGGATCAAGGACACAGAGACCTCGCGTATTTCTTCCAGATGCGGGTATCCGAAATTTTTGGTGTCGATATTCACCCTGCCGCCAAATTGGGTCGTGGTATCATGATAGATCACGCCCACTCGATCGTAATTGGCGAAACAGCAGTGGTAGGTGACAACGTCTCAATGTTGCATTCGGTGACGTTGGGGGGCACCGGTAAGGAGGAAGAAGATCGTCATCCGAAAATTGGTGACGGGGTTTTGATTGGCGCCGGAGCCAAAGTGCTGGGCAACATCAAGGTTGGAAATTGTAGCCGGATTGCAGCGGGATCTGTGGTATTGGCAGAAGTTCCAGCATGTAAGACCGTTGCTGGCATCCCTGCAAAAATTGTGGGGGAGGCGGGCTGCGATCAACCCTCTATTTCAATGAACCATATGTTGGGCAAAGACAGCAGCGCGTAAAACTCTCATTTTTCCAAATAAAAAGGCCGCAGGGGAATTCCTCTGCGGCCTTTTTCATGTTGGAATTTGCTTTTTATGCAAGCATTGCAACCGGATTTTCAAGGTTTTCGACAATTGCATTCAGCAACTCTGCACCCAACGCACCATCGATTACACGGTGATCGACCGAAAGCGTTACGGACATGACTGTCGCAACTGCCAAATCACCATCCGGGCCTACCACGGGTTGTTTTTTGCCAGCGCCGACAGCCAAAATCGCACCATGGGGTGGGTTGATCACCGCGTCGAAATTGTCGATGCCGAACATACCCAAATTAGAGATTGCGAAGCTGCCCCCCTGATACTCGTGTGGGGCCAGTTTGCGATCACGGGCCCGGCCTGCCAAATCTTTCATTTGTGCTGAAAGTGCTGAAAGTGACTTCATTTCAGCATCTTGCAAAACAGGTGTAAACAATCCGCCTTCAATTGCGACAGCAACAGCCACATCTGATGGCTTCAGTTTCAAGACTTTGTCACCTGCCCAAACCGCATTTGCATCTGGAACGCTTTGCAAGGCCAATGCACAGGCTTTTATGATGAAATCGTTGACAGACAGCTTTACGTTACGCGCTTCAAGCTGCTTATTCAGGGTGCCACGGAATTCCAAGAGCGCATCCAGCTTGATGTCACGACGCAGATAGAAATGCGGCACGGTTTGTTTGGCTTCCGTCAAACGCGCGGCAATAGTCTTGCGCATCCCATTCAGCGCGATCTCTTCGTATTCGCGACCTTCATACATCTTAGCAATGGCGTCAGATGACGGACCTGAAGCAACCGCAGCAACGGCGGGTGCTGCTGCAGGAGCAGATACAGTCGTAGCCGGGGCCGCAGCACCGGGTTGTGCCGATTCCACATCGGCTTTGACGATACGGCCGTGCGGACCGGATCCAGTCAAAGCGGCCAGATCAATACCTTTGGAGGCCGCAATGCGACGGGCCAAGGGGGATGCAAAGATGCGCGATCCATCAGTGGCGGCAGGCGCGGCCGGAGCAGGCGTGGCAGTTTCTGCCACAGGTGCAGAAGGCGCGGCTTCCGTAGCTACAGGCGCGGCCGCTGGTGCAGACGCCGTCCCAATATCATCGGCACTTTCACCATCTTCCAAAAGCACTGCGATCGCGGTGTTTACTTTGACGCCTTCAGAGCCTTCCGCGATCAAAATCTTGCCAATGACGCCTTCGTCAACAGCTTCAAATTCCATCGTGGCTTTGTCGGTCTCGATTTCGGCCAGCAAATCGCCAGAGGACACGGTGTCGCCTTCCTTAACCAACCATTTGGCCAATGTGCCTTCTTCCATGGTAGGCGAGAGAGCGGGCATGAGAATTTCAATGGGCATGACGGCTTCTCCTTATTTGTATGTGACTTGCTTGACGGCTGCGATGACCTCTTCGGTGGTGATCAGCGCGTGTTTCTCAAGGTTGGCGGCATAGGGCATCGGAACATCCTTGCCGGTGCAGTTGATGACAGGGGCGTCCAGATAATCAAACGCTTCCTGCATAATGACAGAACTGATGTAGCTGCCAACAGACCCTTGGGGCCAACCTTCTTCAACAGTCACGCAACGATTTGTTTTCATGACAGATTTGATGATGGCGGGCGTGTCCATGGGGCGCAATGTGCGCAGGTCGATAACTTCCGCTGATATACCTTCTTCAGCCAGTTTGTCTGCGGCTTCCAACGAATATTGCATGCCAATACCAAAGCTGACGATGGTCACATCTGTGCCTTCGCGCCAAATGCGGGCTTTGCCAAACGGGACCGTATAGTCGTCGATTTCCGGCACATCAAAACTGCGACCATACAGGATTTCGTTTTCTAAGAAGATCACAGGGTTGTTGTCGCGGATGGCTGTTTTCATCAGGCCTTTGGCGTCGGACGCCGAATAAGGCATCGCCACTTTCAAGCCAGGAACCTGCATGTACCATGCTGCATAATCTTGTGAATGCTGCGCGCCAACACGCGCCGCCGCACCGTTCGGGCCACGGAACACCATAGGCGCACCCATCTGACCACCGGACATATACAAAGTCTTCGCGGCAGAGTTGATGATGTGGTCAATCGCCTGCATGGCGAAGTTGAAGGTCATGAATTCGACAATAGGGCGCAACCCGCCAAAGGCCGCACCAGTTGCGATCCCGGCAAACCCGTGTTCCGTAATCGGCGTGTCGATCACACGCTTGGACCCGAATTCATCCAGCATACCTTGGGATATTTTATACGCACCTTGGTATTCGGCGACTTCTTCCCCCATCAAAAACACGTTCTCATCGCTGCGCATTTCTTCGGACATTCCGTCGCGCAAAGCTTCACGGACGGTTTGTTGCTTCAGTGTCGTGCCCTCGGGCCAGTCGGGCGAGGTGTCGACAACGGGGGCTGCAGGCACGTCAGAGACCGCCGCAGCGGCCGGTGCAGGTGCTGCTTCAGGTGCGGGGGCAGGGGCTGCTGCAGCCACATCGCCGACCTCTTCACCGTCTTCGACCAGAATGGCGATGGCAGTGTTCACTTTCACGCCTTCTGTACCGTCTTCGATCAGGATTTTGCCGATGACGCCTTCGTCGACGGCTTCAAATTCCATCGTGGCTTTGTCGGTTTCGATTTCAGCCATGATGTCACCGGATTTGACGGTGTCGCCTTCCTTTACGAGCCATTTGGCCAATGTGCCTTCTTCCATGGTGGGGGAGAGGGCGGGCATAAGAATTTCGGTAGCCATATCAGTCTCTCCTTCAGGCGTAGATGTCTGTCCAAAGCTCGTCCAAGGCGGGCTCTGGTGATGTTTTAGCGAATTCGGCGCTTTCGTTAACGACGGCCTTGATCTCTTTGTCGATGGCCTTCAGGTCGTCTTCAGTGGCGTGTTTGCCGGTCAGCAGCAACTCGCGCACCTGTTCAATGGGGTCACGTTCGTCGCGCATTTTCTGAACCTCTTCGCGGGTCCGGTACTTGGCGGGGTCAGACATGGAATGGCCACGGTAGCGATAGGTTTTGATTTCCAGAATGTAGGGGCCTTTGCCCGAACGGCAGTGCTTGACCGCTTCTTCGCCCGCGGCTTTGACGGCTAAAACGTCCATACCGTCGACGGCTTGGCCCGGGATACCAAAGCTTTTCCCACGTTCGTAAATCTCCGCGCTAGAGGTTGAGCGTTGCTGGGAGGTGCCCATGGCGTATTGGTTGTTCTCGATGACAAAGATGCAAGGTAGATCCCACAGCGCCGCCATATTGAAAGTTTCGTACACCTGACCCTGGTTGGCGGCACCGTCCCCGAAATAGGTAAAGGTGACGCGTCCATTGTCCTGATACTTGTCGGCAAAGGCCAAACCGGCGCCCAATGGAACCTGTGCGGCAACGATGCCGTGTCCGCCATAAAAATGTTTCTCTTTTGAGAACATGTGCATGGAGCCGCCCTTGCCTTTGGAATAACCGCCTTCGCGGCCCGTCAGCTCGGCCATGACGCCGTTGGGGTCCATACCGCAGGCCAACATGTGACCGTGGTCACGATAGGACGTTATGCGTTTGTCGCCATCCTCTGCTGCGGCTTCCAAGCCAACAACAACCGCTTCTTGACCAATATAAAGGTGACAAAACCCGCCGATCAGACCCATGCCGTAAAGTTGGCCTGCTTTTTCTTCAAAGCGTCGGATCAATAGCATGTCTTTGTAATATGCTTTCAATTCCTCGGCAGAAACATTCGGTTTCTTTGTGGTTTTGCGCGCAGCCATGCGGCCCCCTCCAATCAAAAGTAGTTTAGCGTTAAACTATCTTTTACAGGAAACGTGCCAGCATTGCGAGTGGCAATATGACGCAAAGGAAACAGCTGCGCATATAGCGAAGCTTACCCATGTGAATTCAGTACTTTAAATGGTTAAAATTAGCGAATGACGATTTCGTCTGCCCGCAGCATGCCCAGAACTTTTCGGGTCTGCTCGTCCAGCAAGTCCAAATCCAGATAGTCATCCGACAGACGCTTGGTCTGGTTTTCCATAACGGTCACTTCAGCCTGCACCATGGCAAGCTGCTGTGCCAGATCCGCGCCCTCTGCTTCAATCTCAACGCGTGCAAATAGGCCAAAGTCGCCCTGCACCGCGGCAAAGGTGAAATACACTGCCAGCGCAAAGGCCACAGCGAAAAAGAAAAATGTACCCAAAGCTGGGCGGGATGTGCGGTTCATTATGTCTGCCTCAAACCACCTCTTTGCGGGTGGGTGGGCGCACTATGCCATAGGTGATTCGCTAAGTGAATCCCCTAAAACCACGCCGCTACCCTTTTCCGATCAGGTAATGGGCCAGACGCGACACGACAAAGCGCGGGGCGATCCGGGGCATGAAACCAAAAACCTTGTTCATCAGACCCGGCACAACGATGCGCTTGCCGATCCGGCTTTCAAGCCAACCCAGTTCAGCCACGTCAAAGGCTTTCGCGATCATGCCGGTTTTCAACATGCGCACACCGTCCATTTTGGCGTTGTCGAAGAATTCGGTTTGTGTCGCACCGGGGCACAAGGCGGTCACGGTCACTGTGCTGTCGCGCAATTCTTCTGCAACAGCTTCTGATAGGGACAGCACATAGGCTTTTGATGCAGAGTAAACCGCCATATTCGGCCCTGGCATGAAACCCGCCAAAGACGCCACGTTCAAAATGCGACCGCCACCTGCAGCTTCCATATGCGGAATGGCTGCTTTCATCAAGAAGGTGAGCGCGGTCATGTTCACCTGCATGGACGCCAGTTCACGTGCCCAATCGTCGCCATCGCCGAAGGTGCCATTGCGCCCAAGGCCTGCGTTGTTCACCAACACATCAATGTGGCGGTCGGCGCTTGCGTCTTCCCACAAGGTTTTCACCGCATCCAGATCAGACAGGTCGGCTGGCAGAACAACGACGTCTCCGCCAAAACTGCGTAAGTCTTCCGCCAGCGCATTCAGCTTGTCTTCGGAACGGGCAGTCAGGATCAGATTGCGACCGGCCTTAGCAGCGATGCGGGCAAATTCGACGCCCAGCCCTGACGAAGCGCCTGTGATAAGTGTCCAAGTTGTCATGTCGGCCCCCTGTGTTCGGTGTGATTGACGTGTTCGGTGTGACGGATCGTACGAGCGTGAGGATTGGAAACGGACGGTGGTTCTTCAATCCTGACGCCTGCGAGAATTATGCGGTTAAGGCGGCAACACCGGGTAATTCTTTGCCTTCCATCCATTCCAAAAATGCACCACCGGCCGTCGAGATGTAAGTGAATTGATCTGCTGCCTCTGCCAGGTTCAACGCAGCCACCGTGTCACCACCACCTGCCACAGTGATCAAGGCACCGCTTTGAGTCAATTCGGCCGCAGCCTTGGCGGCTTCCATTGTGGCAATGTCGAAGGGGGCAATTTCAAATGCGCCCAAAGGTCCGTTCCAGATCAATGTCTTCAGGCTTTCAAAGGCGGTAAGAATATCTGTGACGGATGCGTCACCCGCATCCAGAACCATTTGATCCGTGCCCAGTTTTGTATCCGCATTCAAAGGAACAAGATCATAGGCGGCACCCGCTTTGAATTCCCGCGACACGCGGCCGTCGACGGGTAAAATCACCTTGCACCCTGTCGCTTTGGCGTTGTCCAGGATCTCGCGTGCCGTATCTAGTAGATCATCCTCACGCAATGAACTGCCCATATCGGCCCCTAGGGCCGCCCAAAAGGTGTTGGCCATGCCGCCACCGATGATCAGCACGTCCAGTTTGGTGACGAGGTTGGTCAGCAGATCGATCTTGGTTGATACCTTCGCACCACCCACCACCGCGCCGACAGGGCGTTCCGGTGCCGACAAGGCCGCCTCAAGTGCGGTCAGTTCCGCCTGCATCAAACGGCCCGCACACGATGGCAGCAGTTTAGCCAAACCTTCGGTGCTGGCGTGGGCGCGGTGGGCAGCAGAAAAGGCATCGTTGCAATAGACGTCACCCAAACGGGCCAGACGGGCTGCAAAGTCGGGGTCGTTTGCTTCTTCACCCGGATAAAAGCGGATATTTTCCAAAAGCAGAATATCCGCATTTTCGGCCTCCGCTGTTCGGGCTTCGGCGCCTTCGAGGGTTTCGGCCAAAACGACTTTGCGCCCGAACGCGTCTTCAAGGGCGGGCAGACAGACGCGCAGGCTTAAATCCAACGCAACCTTGCCTTTGGGCCGCCCAAAATGGGCGATCAAAACCGGGCGTCCACCTTTTGCAAGAATGTCCGCGACGGTGGGGGCGATGCGTTCAATGCGCGTGGCATCGGTGACGTGACCCGCTTCAACGGGAACATTGATGTCGACACGGACCAAAACGCGTTTGCCGTGCAAATCCATGTCGTCCAACGTCTTCCATGCTTTGGGTGAGGCCATGTCGCGTTCCTTCTGGTTTTGTCGCAATCGCGCTTTGTTTTGCTGGAATCCCTAGCAAGGTCAATGGAGATTAAGGGTGCGACTTGGCTTTCATCGCGCCACAGCTTAGGTATCGGACAAGTATAATGACAGGAGAGCCCCATGGCCGACATCAAAGACCCCGAAAACACGATCCTTATGGAACTAAAAGATGGTACCGTGACCATCGAACTGATGCCAAAAGTTGCACCGAAACACGTAGAACGCATGAAGACATTGGTGCGTGCCGGTGCTTATGACAACGTGTGCTTCCACCGCGTGATCGATGGTTTTATGGCGCAAACAGGCGATGTGGCCAACGGCAACATGGAACAGGATTTCAACATCCGTATGGCTGGTACAGGCGGGTCCGAACATCCTGACCTTCCGGCGGAATTCTCAAAACTGCCACATTGCCGTGGGTCAATTGGTGCGGCGCGTTCGGCAAACCCGGACAGCGCCAACAGCCAGTTTTTCATCAACTTTTCAGACAATGACTTCCTGAACGGACAATACACTGTTTACGGGCAGGTCACTTCCGGCATGGACATCGTCGATGCGATCACGCGTGGCGAACCGCCTGTGTCACCAGACCGTATGATTTCGATGAAAGTCGCTGCAGATGCGTAAGCTTGCATGCCTTCTGGCAGTTCTGGGGGCCCCTGCGTTTGCGGGCGGCCTTCAGGTCGAAGTTGCGGGCGAAGGGGCCAATGGCACCTTTACCATCGATTTGTTTGAAGATGTTGCACCCAACCACGCGGCACGGTTGAAACAGTTGGCGGCGGAAGGGGCGTATGACAGTGTTGTGTTCCACCGTGTGATTGACGGTTTCATGGCGCAGACGGGTGATGTCGAATTTGGCAAAGTCGGTGCCGATATGCGCCGTGCTGGCACGGGCGGCTCACAAATGGATGACCTGAACCAAGAGTTTTCGGACATTCCCTACGACAGCGCCGGTATCGTGGGTATCGCACGCAGTCAGGATGTGAACAGTGCCAACAGCCAGTTTTTCATCATGTTCGGCGCCTATCCGTCCTTAAACGGGCAATACACCGTGGTCGGCAAAGTGACCGAAGGGCAGGACGTTGTTGATGCCATCAAACGTGGCAAAGGCCGCAACGGTGCTGTGATTGGCGCGCCTGACTATATGAAAAAAGTAACTGTGATCGATTGATCAGATCTGGGCGCGGAGAATTTCAAATTCTCCGCGCCGTTTTCTTTCAAAGAAAACGGCGCCAGAGGTTCCCCCTGACGCCGCATCCCGACAGATATGTGTATGTGTTTAGCCCTGCGGGGGTTTAGGCGCCACAGGCTTGGAACCGGAATTCAGCGGATCGTCCTGACGCTGCACAGACCCTTCGAAATGTGCACCGGATTCGATCGCAATGGTCTTGTGGATGATGTCACCCTCGACGCGCGCCGTAGATGTCAGGCGTACTTTCAAACCGCGCACACGACCCACAATGCGGCCGTTGATGACAACGTCGTCCGCGATCACTTCGCCTTTGATGGTTGCGGTTTCGCCAATGGTCAGCAGGTGCGCACGAATGTCGCCTTCCACAGTGCCTTCAACTTGAATGTCACCGGTGGTTTTCATGTTGCCTGTGATGTGCAGGTCCGTGGACAACACAGAGGCAGGGGGCTTCGCTTTGGGCGCGCTTGCCTTGAATTCACTTGGCTTCGGGGCAGGGGCCGCCGATTGTGCAGGTGCCGCTGGTGCCGCAGGCTTTGCCGCGTCATCTTTAGGGCCGGGTTCGTTGATTTTGCTCTTAGAAAACATCGTTTGCTGCCTTGATATAGATCATTGGGTTAACTGCGCGTCCACCGACACGCACTTCATAGTGCAGGTGAACGCCGGTAACCCGTCCGGAGGCTCCCATATCACCAATGCGTTGCCCGCGCGAGACCCTTTGTCCAACTTTCACACGAAGTTTAGACAGGTGCGCGTAGCGGGTTTCAATGCCAAATTCGTGCTGAATTTTGACCAACCTACCGTATCCTGAGGACCAACCGGCATGAACCACAACACCGTCCGCTGTTGCATACAAAGGCGTGCCTAAACCGGCTGCAAAATCGACGCCTTTGTGCATCCTGCGGCCACCCGTTTTGGGATCGCGGCGCGGGCCAAATTGCGATGTAAAGCGGAACGCCGTTTTCACGGGGTTCGCAAATGGCGCTTTTTCAGCGGCAATACGGTATAGGTTCAAACGGTCCATTTCGGACAGGATCCGATTGGCGCGCAGCGTGTCTGCGGATGCTTCTTCACCGCGTGTTGAAAAGGACAACGGCGTCAAAGGGCCACCCTGACCGGAATACCCACGGCGGATCTGGTTGATGATCTGTTCGGTGGGCATGCCAGCGGCGCGGAACATTTTGTCCAAGGGCGCCACAGACACGGTCATCGCTTCTTCAAGCTGACGGAAAATCTGGTCGTTTTGGTCTTTCATGACCGCGATTTGCTGCTGCATCTGATCGGCTGCCAACAAGGCGTCCTGTGCATCGCGTTCGATCTGGTCACGTTCTGCGGCTGTTGCGGCGAGGGCTTCGGCCACAAAACCCATTGGTGCGCCGCCACCGGCGCTGGCCAGGGCTGTACCGGATCCGCCTGATTGCACTTGTTCTTCAAGCTCTGCCAGTTTTGTGCGTGCGGCTTCGCGGTCTTTCATCGTGCCGCGCAGCGTGGCCTGGATCACTTCGATGCCCGTTTCCAATTCACGGCGGTGCGTCTCGGAGTTCAACAGCTCGGATTGCATGACAGAAATCTGCGCCAGTGCGGCGTTGAACCGTTCCTGCGCGGCCAAAGCTTCTTCGGCGCGGCTGTCACGTTGTGACGACAGTTCATGAAGGCGGGCTTGATAGTTCTTCTGATCCCGCTTGGCTTGTTCGCGGAAGTTTCCGGCGCCAATGCTGTCCATCAGAATGATCGCAGTTGCCACAATGGCCCAAGCCACCAACAACGCGGAACCCGCAAACGCCAGCAGTTGGGTGCCGGGGCGTAAGCGAATAAATCGTGTGTCCGTGTCTGACTTCAAAAACACGCGGCGTTCTGGAAAATATTTTTCCAGAATTGAATTAATTTTTGTACCGAGACCGTTTCGCACGAAATCTGCCCTCTTTTCATCCCATCGCGGCGCTTCGGTCCCCACACCGCACCTTGTCAGGCCCGTGGATAGAGGTCTGGCGGCCTTGCGGCAACCCTTAGGGCTTGTGGATCAGCACAACTGCGTCCAATTGTGTCAAATTGGCAAAAAACCGCCGACTTAAAAGGACTTGGCAGACTACTTTAACGTGCGTGTTCTTACTAAGATACCGCGAGCGGCCAGTAAAAGTCGGGAGGGATGCCTGCGTCTGCACGTTTTTCTTCATTGAACGGAGGCTTCAAAGCGCCATGGAAATAACGCTGCACCAGATCATGAAAAGCGTCTTTGGGGTCCAATTCATGGCGCCCGCACAGGAAGTGAAACCATTTTGATCCATAGGCCACATGGGCCACTTCTTCGGCGTAAATGGTTTCCAATGCGGCAACCGCGCTGGCGGCTTTGGCTTGTTTGAATATCTTGATCATTCCCGGTGTGACATCAAGCCCGCGTGCTTCCAAAACCATGGGAACAACGGCCAGTCTGCCCATGAAATCTTCGGCGGTGTCTTCTGCTGCACGCCACATGCCTGCATGGGCTGGCAATGCACCATAGTGACTGCCAAGTTCTTCAAGGCAATCCGCCATCAGATTGAAATGTTTGGATTCTTCGTCGGCGGCCTTCACCCAGTCGTCATAAAAACCTATTGGCATTTTCACATGGGAAAAGCGTGCAATTATGTCCCAATGCAGATCAACAGCGTTCAATTCGATGTGGGCGACGGCATGTAGCAAAGCGATACGGCCCGCTTCTGAACCTGGTTTGCGATGGGGCACGTCGCGTGGGCTTAAAAGGTCCGGTTTATCCGGGCGCGAGGGTTGCATGGGTGGGGCCGCGTGACCGATGGCTGGCGTATCCCCGTTGGCACGCGCCGCTTGCCAAGCGGCGGCAAGTTTGCGCGACAAAGCAGTTTTTTCACGCCCACCCGCGCAGGTCAGAACCTGCACGGCCATTTCAGCCAGTGGGATCATAGGGCTTGCACCGCTTCAAGAACAGCTTCGGCGTGGCCGGGAACCTTCACTTTGGGCCAAACCTGCGCCACGTTGCCTGCCGCATCAATCAGCACTGTTGTGCGCTCAATCCCGAAATAGGTTTTGCCGTACATGTTTTTCTCTTTCCAAACGCCGTAATCTTCGCAGACCGTGGTATGTTCATCGGACAAAAGAGGGACAGTCAGGTTATGTTTAGCGGAAAATTTACCGTGTTTGGCGACAGTATCTTTAGACACGCCATAAACGATGGCGCCCGCATCGGCGAAAGCCTGCAAGTGTTCGGAAAATGCGATAGATTCCTTGGTGCACCCCGGCGTATCATCGCGGGGATAGAAATAAAGAACGACTTTCTGTCCGCGCAGGGCAGACAAGGTCACATCGGCGCCCTCGTGTTGGGGCATCGTAAAATCAGGGGCTGGGGCGGAAATCTCGAGCATGCTGGGCCTTATCGGTTGGATCGACTTGTATAAAAGTCACTGAGGGATCACATAATAGGTCGAGGCGAACAAGAATAAAGACATGAGCACAAAAACCGACACGCCAGTCGCGCCCCAAGAGGCCGCGCCAAAGCGCCGTTTGCGCCGGTTTGGCGCGTGGAGCTTCAGCGTTCTTTTTGTGCTGTCTTTGGCTGCCTTTGTCGGGATAATTGCGATGACGGGGCGCACGGTGACGGTGCCTGATTGGTTGCATGACCGCATCGAAGAACGTGCAAGCACGGCGTTTCCGGGGGGGACTGTTGTCTTTGGCGAAGCGCAATTTGTGGTGAACAACGGTTGGCGTCCGCGTGTGCGGGTGGAAGACTTGCAGGTCAAAAACAATCAGGGCATCCAGATCGTTGCGTTTTCCCAAGCAGAAGCCAGCCTTGCAATGCGCCCTTTGTTGCGCGGCGAAATCATTCCGAAGTCGATCAATCTGACAGGCGTGTTTGCGACGTTGTTACGGGATGCCGATGGGTCGGTGTCGTTGCGCGGTGGTGACGGTCTGGCACAGGCCCCTGCGCAAACTGCGGCGACCTTGCCAGAACTGATCGAAGGGCTGGACCGTGTGCTGCAGCTGCCGGGGCTGTCAGCTTTGGTCAATGCAGAGCTGCAAGCGCTGACGCTGCGTTACGAAGACGTGCGCATTGGAGAAGTCTGGGTGGTGGATGGCGGCCGTTTGCGTCTGTTGCGCGACGGCTCTGACCTTACGCTGGCTGCGGATTTGGCATTGCTGAGTGGCGGGGCAGGTGTCGCGACCCTTGCTGCGAACTATGCGTCAAAGATCGGCGAAACCAAGGCCGAGTTTGGTGTGAATATTTCCGACGTACAAGCCGACGACATCGCGACGCAAAGCCCTGCTTTGGCATGGCTTGAGGTTCTGCGTGCTCCGATTTCGGGGGCTTTGCGCAGCGGCGTGAACACGTCTGGGGGGTTGGCCCCGCTGAGTGCGACGCTGCAAATCGGGGCCGGTGTGCTGCAGCCGACCGAAGAAACCAAACCCATCCCTTTTGACAGTGCACGCAGCTACTTTACCTATGATCCTAGCCAACAAGTTATTGATTTTGCAGAGTTGTCTGTAAAAAGCAAATGGGTGTCAGGCCGGATGGAAGGCCAGGCGTTTCTAGGGGGGATGGAGGCCGGCGCGTTAGAGGACTTGATCGGGCAGTTCCGCTTTAGTGACCTGCAGTTCAATCCCGCCGATTTGTATGATCAGGCGATCGCGTTTGATGCGGCGGACATGGATTTCCGCCTGACGCTCAACCCGTTCAAGGTCAGCTTGGGGCAGATGCAAGTGCGCGACTCGGACCAGTCACTGATCCTGAAAGGCGACCTTGCTGCGGAGGCAAAGGGGTGGCGCTACGGTGTGGATGCGCGCATGGACGCCATCGCCTTGGACCGTCTGCTGGCGCTTTGGCCGGAACGTCTGGTGCCTCCGACGCGCAACTGGATCGCACAGAACATCACCAAAGGGAACTTGCGCGCCCTGGATGCATCGTTGCGCGGCGCCCCGGATCAAACACCTGATGTATACGCAAGTTTCGACTTTTCCGACGCGACAGTCCGCTACACCAAAACGCTGCCTCCCGTCGAAGGGGCGCAGGGCCAAGCCAGCTTTTTGGACAATCGCTTTGTGGCTGCGGTGGATGTGGGGCATGTTGTGGCGCCGCAAGGGGGGCGGATTAACGTTGCGGGGTCCGCGTTTATTATCCCCGATGTCACCATTAAAGGGGGGCCGCCGTCTGTTGCACGGCTGCGCACATCCGGTACGATCACATCGGCACTGGCAATGCTGAACGCGCCGCCTTTGAATGTGATGACAAAGGCAGGGTTTGCAGAAACACTTGCAGATGGACAGGCTGAACTGGAAGGCACGTTGTCCATCCCTCTGAAAACAGGGTTAACGACCCAAGAGATCGGTTATGATGTTGTGGGTGTTTTGCGGGGTGTGAAAACGGACCAGCTTGTGCCCGGCAAAACCATGGCCGCTGACAGCTTGCGCGTTGTGGCCTCGTCTTCCGGGGTCGAGATCAGCGGTCAGGGCAGGCTTGGCGCTGTGCCGTTTGATGCGGTTTGGGCGCAGCCGCTTGGTGCAGAGGCGGCCTTTGGCAGCACAGTGCGCGGCACAGTCGAATTGTCCGAGCGCACCATCGATGAATTCAATATTGGCTTGCCGGCGGGCACAGTGTCGGGGCGTGGTATCGGTGAGATCGCACTTGATCTGGTGCCAGATACCCCCCCAAGTCTGCGGTTAACGTCCAATTTGCGCGGCTTGAAAATGGGGTTTGCCCCGCTTGGGTGGTCCAAACCGGCGCAAACAGCCGGAAAAATGGACGTCGTTGCAACCTTGGGCGACCAGGTGCGTGTGAACAAACTGGCGATAGACGCGCCGGGGTTGTCTGCCGCCGGTGACGTGACTTTAACAGATGGCGGGCTGGATCGCGCCAGCTTTTCGCGGGTGCGCGCGGGCACATGGCTGGATGCGCCCATCACACTTGTCGGGCAAGGCAGAAATGCGCCGCCACGTATTGAGGCGCGCGGTGGCACACTGGATCTGCGCACAGCTGATTTTAGCGGATCGGGCGCGGGTGCTGGCGGACGCAGTGGCCCTATGACCGTCAGCTTTGATCGCTTGCAGATCACTGACAGCATCGCGCTGACGGATATGCGCGGGTCCTTCAAAACCCAAGGCGGTTTGGACGGTAAATTCACCGGCCGCGTGAACGGTGGTGCAACCGTCACAGGCCGCATTTTGCCACAAAACGGGCGCAGCGCGGTCCGGATCACGGGCATCGACGCGGGCGCGGTGTTTGCATCCGCAGGGCTTTTGAAACAGGCGCGCGGTGGGGACCTGTCATTGACTTTGTTGCCAGTGGGGCGTGACGGCGCGTTTGATGGCAAATTGACTGTGACAAGCACACGCATCAAAGACGCTCCTGCCATCGCAGCCTTGTTGAACGCACTTAGCATTGTGGGCCTGCTGGAACAGATGGGGGGATCGGGCATCCATTTTCAGGAAATCGAAGCTGATTTTCGCCTGACGCCATCAACAATGACATTGACTCAGGCCAGCGCCGTGGGCCCGTCAATGGGGATTTCGATGGACGGAGTTTATGCCGTGGATTCAGGGCGTTTGGACATGCGCGGTGTTGTATCCCCGATCTATCTTGTGAACGGGATCGGCAGTTTGTTCACGCGCAAAGGTGAAGGATTGATCGGGTTCAATTATAATCTGTCCGGGCAAGCCAAGAATCCGCGGGTCCAGGTGAACCCCTTGTCGGCTTTAACGCCGGGAATGTTTCGTAATATCTTCCGTGCACCCCCCCCAAAGGTGCCGGAACTGGAAGGGGGTGGGGCGCCCACACCCAAAGCGCTTTTGCCGGACGGGGGCGCGGTGAAAGAAAAACCGAAACGGCGACCGAACTTGGTTGAGGATCGGTAACCAAGTGCCTAAATGGCGCTTATGAAACTGAGTGATTTCGATTTTGACCTGCCCGAAGCATTGATTGCGACCCGCCCTGCGGTGCCGCGCACTTCCGCGCGTCTGTTGGTGGCGCAGGCCGATCAGATCACCAACAGCACAGTCAGCGATTTGACATCGTGGTTGCGACCCGGCGATCGGCTGGTTTTGAACAACACGCGGGTTATTCCGGCGCGGTTGTCTGGCACGCGGGCGCGGCAATCGGCACAAGGGGCCACCGAGGCGCGCATCGAAGTCACCTTGCTGGAACCACGCGCCGATGGGGCATGGTCGGCGTTGTTGAAGCCTTTGAAAAAGGTAAAAATTGGCGAAAAAATCCGGTTTTCCGATGCTTTGACTGCGGTTTTGGAAGGCACCGGCGACGGGCAAGGCTATCTGCGGTTTAATCTGCTTGGGGATGATTTCGACGCAGCCCTTTCAAAGGCTGGCGCCATGCCATTGCCCCCCTATATTGCGGCAAAACGACCAGCAGATGCACAAGACCACACCGACTACCAAACTGTCTTTGCAAAACATTCTGGCGCCGTAGCTGCACCAACCGCGTCGCTGCATTTTGACGAAGCATTGCTACAAAAGCTGCGCGACATGGGCGTGACCTTCAGCTACGTGACGTTGCATGTGGGGGCGGGCACATTTTTGCCGGTGAAAGTTGACGATATACTGACCCATAAAATGCACGCGGAATGGGGATGTGTTGAAGCTGCGGCAGTACAAGAAATCGAAGCCACCAAAGCGGCAGGCGGGCGGGTGATCCCTGTCGGGACGACGGCGCTGCGGTTGATAGAAACGGCAGCGCAAAGCGGACGTCTTCGCGCCTTTGAGGGCGACACCGACATCTTTATCTACCCAGGCTTCACTTTTCGTGTGGCCGACGGGTTGATGACCAACTTCCATCTGCCAAAATCGACACTGATGATGCTTGTATCTGCCTTGATGGGGCAGGATGCGATACGAAATATTTACGCGCATGCCATATCGGACGGGTATCGCTTTTTCTCGTATGGGGATTCGTCTTTGCTGTTTCCCAAACCGCCCACAGATTGATCTTTTTGCGTCTTTTCGCATCCGACAATTATTTTAAATCAAATACGACCTCGCCCGCGTCGCAGACAGTGCCGACAGGGCGCTTAGCTTCGTGTCACAGCGGGGCAATATCAATCGGAGATTGTCATGGTTCAAGTTCTTTCCAGCGCGTGGGCGTTGCTGTTTGGCATTGGTTTGCTGATGATCGGCAACGGCATGCAAGGCACATTATTGGGCATTCGGGGTGAAATAGAAGGCTTTGATACGCTTCAGATGTCTATTGTGATGTCTGCGTATTTTGTGGGGTTTCTCGGCGGATCGCGCATGGCCACAGGTATGATCCGCCGTGTGGGTCACGTGCGGGTTTTTGCGGCTTTGGCGTCGTTGATTTCGGCTGTGATGATCTTGTATCCGACCTACACGGAAGTCTGGGTTTGGACATTGGGCCGGGTCTTGATCGGATTTTGCTTTTCGGCGGTGTATGTAACTGCGGAAAGCTGGCTGAACGATGCGGCCAGCAACGAAAACCGCGGACAGGCTTTGTCGCTTTATATGATTGTGCAAACAGCCGGCATCGTTTTGGCACAGGTGTTGATGGTGACAGCGGACCCGTCGGGCTATGTTTTGTTTGTCATTCCGTCGATTTTGGTCAGCATCGCCGTGACGCCGATTTTGCTGTCGATCAGTCCGACGCCCGCGTTTGATACGACAAAACCCATGAGCTTGCGTGAGCTGGCCAAAGTATCGCCATTGGGATTTGTGGGGATGTTTCTGCTGGGTGGTATCTTTGCTGCGCAATTCGGGATGTCTTCGGTCTATGGCGCCGAAGCGGGTCTGAGCGTGGCGCAGATTTCGACCTTTGTTGCGATGTTCTTTATCGGCGCGATGATCCTGCAATACCCCATCGGGTGGATGTCAGATCGGGTGGACCGGCGGGCCCTGGTTCTGTTTGTGGCGATTGGCGGCCTGTTTGGCGCTATTATCGGTATGATCTACGGCGAAGATTTCAACATGCTGTTGATGTCCGCCTTTTTGATGGGCGGAATGTCCAATCCGCTGTATTCGCTGCTTTTGGCACACACAAACGACTTCTTGGAACACGACGACATGGCCGCAGCGTCCGGAGGACTGGTTTTTGTGAACGGGCTGGGGGCGATTTTCGGACCGATTATCACGGGCTGGATGATGCGTGAAATGGGGCCGTCCGGGTTCTTTTTGTTCACAGCGATCCTGTTTGTAGCTTTGGTGATCTACACAGGGTATCGCACAACGCAGCGTCCCACAGTTCCTGTCGAAGAAACAGGCAGTTACGTTCCTATGGCCCAAACTGCCATGACGGCTGTTGCGGTTGAAATTGCGCAGGAATACGCCATTGAAACGGAACTTGAGGAAGAAAATGACCAAACGACATCATAATGTGACGGAGATGTCGCAAATCGTGAGTCGCCTCCCTATCTCAACGCGGTAACATAGAAGAAACTGCGCTGTGGAAACGGGAGTAAAACCATGGTTGGTCCTGAGGACGTGTTAAAGTTTTGGTTGGATGATTTGCAACCAAAGGACTGGTACAAAGACGACGAGGCGCTGGATCAACAGATCCGCGACACGTTTCTGAGCACGTGGGAAGGGGCATCTGAAGGACGATTTTCGCTGTGGTTGACCTACCCCAGCGGCGCTTTGGCCTATATTTTGCTAACGGATCAGTTGTCACGCAACATGTTCCGCGGCACAGGCCGCGCATTTTCCAGTGACAGGCTTGCGTTGGCTGCTGCGAAATCTGCGATCGCCAAAGGCTGGGACATGAAGATCGATGAACCCGCCCGGCAATTTTTCTATTTGCCTTTGATGCATTCCGAAAACCTGTGTGATCAGGACCGCTGCGTGCGCTTGATCTGTGAACGCATGCCGATCGGACGCGAGGACAATTTGATCCATGCGCGTGCGCACCGCGATGTCATCCGCCAGTTTGGTCGCTTCCCTTACAGGAATGCGGCTCTTGGGCGCAGCTCCACGTCGCAGGAAGATGCCTATTTGGCCGGTGGCGGGTACGGCAGCACCTTGCGTCAGCTACAGGCGGCCAAAGCGGCTTAAACCGATACCTGTCCGTTTGGACAAAGACGGTAGGCGCGAAACATGATGCATCCTGCGGCGTTTATGTCGCGGGACTTTGGATTGTGTGTTTTCAAAAATTAGTTTAATGGTAAACTACTTTTTGAGATACCTGCAAGCTGAGGGCAATATTATGGCAACTTCTTATGATCTTATCGTGATTGGCGCAGGACCGGGCGGTTACGTCGCTGCGATCCGCGGTGCGCAGCTGGGTATGAAAGTCGCCATTGTGGAACGCGAGCATTTGGGCGGCATTTGTCTGAACTGGGGCTGCATCCCGACCAAAGCGATGTTGCGATCGTCAGAAGTGTTCCACTTGATGCACCGCGCCAAGGAATTTGGTCTGAAGGCGGATGGCATCGGATACGACCTTGATGCTGTGGTGAAAAGATCGCGCAAAGTGGCAGGGCAGTTGTCGGGTGGCATCGGGCATCTGATGAAAAAGAACAAAGTTACCGTTTACATGGGCGCGGCCACGTTACCTGCCAAGGGCAAAGTCAGCGTGAAAACCGACAAAGGTTCGCAAGAGCTGACTGCGAAGAACATCGTGTTGGCGACAGGTGCGCGGGCCCGCGAATTGCCAGGACTAGAGGCAGATGGTGATCTGGTCTGGACCTACAAACACGCACTGACGCCAAAACGTATGCCGAAGAAACTTTTGGTGATCGGGTCCGGTGCCATCGGTATCGAATTTGCCAGCTTCTACAATACGCTGGGTGCAGACACGACAGTCGTCGAAGTGATGGACCGCGTGTTGCCGGTCGAGGACGCGGAAATTTCGGCCTTTGCCAAAAAATCTTTCGAAAAGCAGGGCATGAAGATCATGCAAAAAGCAATGGTCAAACAGCTTGACCGTAGCAAAGGCAAGGTGACGGCTCATATCGAAAAAGATGGCAAAATTGAAAAGATTGACTTTGATACAGTCATTTCAGCTGTTGGAATTGTTGGAAATGTAGAAGGTCTGGGTCTGGAAGAACTGGGCGTAAAACTGGATCGCACCCATGTTGTGACGGATGAATTCTGCCGAACCGGCATTGACGGGCTTTATGCCATTGGTGACATTGCAGGTGCGCCCTGGCTGGCACACAAAGCAAGCCATGAAGGTGTAATGGTGGCTGATCTGATCGCTGGCAAACATGCACATCCTGTGAAGCCCGAAACCATTGCTGGATGCACATACTGTCATCCCCAGGTGGCGTCGGTGGGGTACACCGAAGCCAAGGCAAAAGAACTTGGCTACGACATCAAAGTTGGCCGTTTTCCGTTTATCGGCAACGGCAAGGCCATCGCACTGGGAGAACCTGAAGGCTTGGTCAAGACGATCTTTGACGCGAAAACCGGCGAACTGTTGGGCGCGCACATGATCGGGGCCGAAGTGACTGAGCTGATTCAAGGCTATGTCGTGGGGCGCCAACTGGAGACCACGGAAGAAGACTTGATGAACACGGTCTTCCCCCATCCGACCCTTTCTGAAATGATGCACGAAAGTGTCTTGGACGCCTACGACCGTGTGATCCATATGTGATCCGCGACGGGGCGTCCGCAACCCGAAGGTCGCCCCATGCCCAGCCTGAACCGTGTCGTAATGCAGCGCAACAGCCGCCGTATGATCAATGGGCTGGAGCCCGAATTGCTGGACGTGGCTGAAGTGTCTGGCAAATGGGGTGAAATGTTCACCTTCAAATCCTACAAGCAGTACCGTTACCCCGAATACGATGTCTGCGCAGGACCCTATGAGGATGCGCAAGGCAAGCCTTTGAAGTTTGATTTGATCTTGGCCAACCAAGTTTGGGAACACCTTGACCGTCCCTATGCCGCGACACGCAATGTGCTGAAAATGCTGCGTAAAGGTGGGTACTTCTGGGTGGCTGTGCCTTTCTATATCCCGTTTCATGCGGCCCCGATGGACAATTCGCGCTGGTCTGCACGCGGCCTGAAAAACCTGCTGATTGAAGCGGGTTTTGATGAAGATGCCATCGTGGCCAAGCAATGGGGCAATCGCAACGCGGCGCGGCGCAACATGGAAGACCTCTGGCCGCCCGCGTACCGCAAAGACGAAGACAGTCTTGAAAACGATCCCGAAATGCCGATTTGCGCCTGGGCGTTGGCCCGAAAAACATGACCACATCTTTCGGGCGTGTGTTTTTGTTGTGGGGCGCGGGGTTGGGGGCTGCAGCGCAATACGCCAAGGTCAGCGTGATTTTTGACCAATTGCCGGACCTCTACCCTGACGCTGGCGCGTGGTTGGGATGGGCTGTGTCCCTTGTTGGTTTGGTCGGGATCATCTTTGGCGTTGCGGCCGGGCTTTTGGTGGCGCGTCTGCGCTACAAACGCGCGTTGATCTGGGCGCTTTGGTTGGGGGCAGGGATTTCTGCGCTGCAGGGCCTTGGCTTGCCGCTTTGGGGATTTCTGACGCTGCGTGCCATAGAGGGGCTGTCCCATTTGGGCCTTGTTGTGGCAGCACCCACATTGATCGCGCAGCTGTCCGCGCCGCAGCATCGCGGATTTACGTTAACCTTGTGGGGGACGTTCTTTGGTGTCGCATTTGCTGTGCTGACGTGGGGCGGTTTGCCCATGGTTGCAGCCTATGGGGTTACAAGCCTGTTTTGGGCGCATGGCGTGTATATGGCTGTTTTTGCTGTGGTTTTGACTTTTTCACTACAAGTTTTGCCTGAAAGCACCCCAATCACGCGGTTTTCGTTGCGGCAACTCATAAAAGATCACGGCGCTATTTACCGGTCACCCCGTGTTGCGGCTGCGGGGATGGGCTGGTTGTTCTACACTTTTTGTTTTGTGTCCGTGCTCACCGTGATGCCGCCGTTTCTTGCCCCAGACTACCGGGCGATTGTAATGGGGGCGATGCCACTGGCGTCTATTGTCAGTTCAATGACCTTGGGCGTGTATCTGTTGCGCTCGATGTCTGCGGTCAGCGTGGTTGTCTTGGGGTTTGGCAGCAGCTTTGCGGTGATGGGCTGGCTTTGGGTGTCTCCGGGCCATGCGTGGGCGTGTCTGGCGTTGGCCGCTACGCTGGGGCTCATTCAGGGCGCAAGCTTTGCAGCTGTACCGCAGCTAAACGACACTGCCGCGACACAAGCGCAGGCCAACGGTGCTATGGCGCAAATGGGCAATCTGGGAAATACATTGGGCACACCGGTCATCGTGGCGGGCTTGTTGTGGTTGGGATATGCCGCGTTGCCAATTTTTGTCGGCACCGCGCTGGCCTTGGGACTTTGTACACATTTGGTGCTGGCGCGGTTACGCAACACTTAATGTTCCGTCTATGTTCTCTTTTTTTCGTTGGAGAATCCCGCGCAGCCCACTATGTGTGACGTAACACCTCGGGGGCACATTATGGCTGAGTTAAAGAACATCGAAGTTCGCGGCGCGCGTGAACACAATCTGAAATCTATCGATGTGGATATCCCGCGCGATAAGCTGGTTGTGATCACCGGGCTTTCGGGGTCCGGTAAATCATCACTGGCGTTTGATACCATCTACGCGGAAGGGCAGCGGCGTTATGTCGAAAGCCTAAGCGCTTATGCCCGCCAATTCCTTGATATGATGCAGAAACCTGACGTCGATCACATCGCTGGTCTGTCGCCAGCCATTTCGATCGAACAGAAAACGACATCAAAAAACCCGCGATCCACTGTGGGCACGGTGACAGAAATTTACGACTACATGCGCTTGCTGTTCGCGCGTGTCGGTACGCCGTATTCCCCGGCCACGGGCAAGCCCATCGAGGCACAGCAGGTGCAAGACATGGTGGACCGTGTGATGACGATGGAAGAGGGCACACGCGCCTATCTGCTGGCGCCGATCATCCGCGACCGTAAAGGCGAATATCGCAAGGAATTTGTCGAACTGCGCAAGCAGGGCTTTCAGCGTGTGAAAGTGGACGGCGCATTTTATGAATTGGATGAGCCGCCAACTCTGGACAAGAAATTCCGCCACGACATCGACGTGGTTGTGGACCGTATCGTGGTCCGCGAGGGGCTTGAGACGCGTTTGGCGGATAGCCTGCGCACAGCGCTTGATCTGGCGGATGGCATTGCGATCCTCGAGACCGCCCCAACCGAAGGCGATCCCGACCGCACCACATTTTCCGAGAAATTTGCCTGCCCTGTCAGCGGTTTCACGATCCCTGAAATCGAACCGCGCCTGTTTTCGTTCAACGCGCCATTCGGGGCGTGTCCGGATTGCGATGGCTTGGGGATGGAGCTGTTTTTTGACGAACGCCTTGTTGTGCCCGACCAAAATCTAAAAGTGTATGATGGTGCATTGGCCCCATGGCGCAAAGGCAAAAGCCCGTATTTCTTGCAGACCATCGAAGCGATTGCAAAGCACTATGAATTCGATGCCAAAAGCAAATGGAAAGACCTGCCAGCCCATGTGAAGCAGGTGTTTTTGCACGGCTCAGGAGATGAAGAAATCCCGTTCCGCTATGACGAAGGCGGCCGCGTGTATCAGGTGACCCGCGTTTTCGAAGGGGTGATCCCCAACATGGAACGCCGCTACCGCGAAACCGACAGCAACTGGATTCGCGAAGAATTTGAACGCTATCAAAACAACCGCTCTTGCGGCACTTGCGAAGGGTACCGCCTGCGCGCTGAAGCATTGGCTGTGAAGATCGGTCCGGATGATGCTTTGATGCATGCGGGTCAAGTTGTGAACATGTCGATCCGCGAAGCATATGAGTGGTGCGAAAGCGTTCCGCATTCCCTAAGCGTGCAGAAAAACGAAATCGCAAAGGCAATTCTGAAAGAAATTCGCGAGCGCCTTGGGTTTCTAAATAATGTTGGTTTAGAATATCTTACACTATCACGCTCAAGTGGCACCTTAAGTGGTGGCGAGAGCCAGCGTATCCGCCTTGCCAGTCAAATCGGCTCTGGTTTGACAGGGGTTCTTTACGTTCTGGACGAACCTTCCATCGGCCTGCACCAACGCGACAACGACCGTCTGCTGGGCACGTTGAAAAATCTGCGCGATCAGGGCAACACGGTGATTGTGGTCGAACATGACGAGGAAGCCATCCGTGAAGCCGACTATGTTTTTGATATTGGTCCGGGCGCGGGGGTACACGGTGGTGAAGTCGTCGCACACGGCACACCCAAGAAGATTGCCGCCAACAAGAAGTCCATCACCGGCCAATATCTGACGGGTGTGCGCGAAATTCCTGTTCCGGCGGAACGGCGCAAGGGCAAGAAGAAGTCGGTCAAAGTCGTCAAAGCATCAGGTAACAATCTGCAAGACATCACAGTCGAGTTTCCGTTGGGCCAATTTGTATGTGTTACGGGCGTTTCCGGGGGCGGTAAGTCGACTTTGACCATCGAAACCTTGTTCAAGACGGCATCGATGCAATTGAACGGCGCGCGACAAACGCCAGCGCCCTGTGAGACCATCAAAGGGCTGGAGCTGCTCGACAAGGTGATCGACATCGACCAACGCCCCATCGGGCGCACGCCACGATCAAATCCCGCCACCTACACCGGCGCCTTCACGCCGATCCGCGATTGGTTTGCGGGACTGCCTGAATCCAAGGCCCGTGGCTATAAGCCGGGTCGTTTTTCATTCAACGTCAAAGGCGGGCGCTGCGAAGCGTGCCAAGGCGACGGTGTCATCAAGATCGAAATGCACTTCCTGCCGGATGTATATGTGGAATGTGAAACCTGCAAAGGGGCACGGTACAATCGCGAAACGCTTGAGATTAAATTCAAAGGCAAATCCATTGCAGACGTGCTGGATATGACTGTGGAAGATGCCCAAACGTTCTTTACCGCGGTGCCCAGCATTCGTGAAAAGATGGACGCCCTGATGCGGGTGGGATTGGGCTACATCAAAGTGGGACAGCAGGCGACGACCCTATCGGGCGGTGAAGCACAACGGGTGAAGTTGTCAAAAGAACTGGCAAAACGCTCGACTGGGCGTACGTTGTACATTCTGGACGAACCAACAACCGGCTTGCACTTTGAAGATGTGCGCAAGTTGCTTGAGGTGCTGCATGAGTTGGTGGATCAGGGCAATTCTGTCATTGTGATTGAACATAATCTGGACGTCGTAAAAACCGCCGACCATATCATCGACATCGGTCCCGAAGGTGGCGATGGCGGTGGAACGGTTGTGGCCGTTGGAACGCCCGAACACGTGGCAAGTGTCGCGGAAAGCCACACCGGTTATTATCTGAAGGATATGTTGAAACCGAAACGCGTCGCCGCAGAATAATGGCGATGCAGCAGGCGCGATGGGCAGGGCTGGGGTACCACCCTGTGCATTTCCTTAAAACCTGAGCGATTTTGTACAGTTTGTCGCATGGTTATAGTTTCCTGACCTCCTATCTGTATTTGAACAGACAAGGAGCAAACGAGATGACTGCGATCGCTGATATTCCTAAAGGCACGGTTTCCGGCTTTCTGAAGCGGTTCGTGTTTAGCATACCCATCCTTGGGCGTATGTTACACGAGGTCGCCTATGGTGATAAAGACAACATCTATTACTTCTTGTTTACCGTCTTCACTTTATGGCTGCTTGCGGTTTTGACATGGGGCTACGCCGCGTTCATCATTCCGGTGCTTATGGCAGTGCCTTCGATGTTTGTGGTGCTGATCCTGATCACGGTCGGTAAATAGATCAGGCGGCCAGCCTGAGCTGTGCCGCGGGCGCGATTGCTTGCGGCATCATTTGGCGCAGTGCGCGGGCTTCGCGTGATGTGATCATGGGTCTGGCCGATGAACCATAACTTGAGAAGTTCGACTTAAGTTCCGGAAACAAATTGTAAATTTCACTTTGGATTCCGCAGTCGAAGCCTTTCATGGTCATGGGGCCAGGCAGGTAACTTTCACAGGCGACACCGTTTGCTTCGATGACCTGGTGACGGGCAAACAGCATGTGGTGGTAGCAGACCTGATCCATATTACGCACGATTTGGACCGCGCCATCGTTGACCAGATCTTTGGCTTTGACCAAGACTTCATCCTCACCAAATAGCAATTCTGCCCAGCAGCCTTCGATCAATATGCGGTGTTGTGGCGACAACAGCAGCTGGCTGTCGGCTCCGAAAGAGCCAGCGGCAAAACGGATGGGGCGGAAGGCACCGGTGGCCTGCACACGGCGTTGGCCTAACCAGAGCACGGGTTGCAAACCGTCGTCGCGGGTCATAACGCGCGTACCCGCTGTGATGTCTTCGATCCGTTGCGGTCCGAATTCTGTCGTGATCCACGTACCAGATACAAAGCAGGGCACTTGTTCGATTTCCACCAGACCGTTGTCGGTGTTTCCGTTGGAATCTTCGATTGTGTAGTTGAAGTAGACGGTTTCTGCATCGCTGTCGCCAACCACTGTAAAGGTGCCGTCCGCATTCAGCGTGATCTGCTGGCCTGTGGCAAGGGTCACGGTGTCGCCTGCAACCACAGCTGTGCCGTTGATGTGCGTGATTGACAACGTGCCTGCAGTGGAGCTGTCGTTTGCCAGCACGTCCACTATTTTTGTGTCGTTGTTGCCCAAGGAAACGGAATCGTCGTCGGCGACGATCGTAGATTGGACAGAACCACCTGCGATCAGAAGGTTGGTGTCGTATTGGTTGTCCGCGACATCTGCGACGCCGATTTTCAGCGTGTTGGGCACGCCGGGGTTTACGGGCGCTACAAAGGTCAGTGTAACGGTAAATCCGTCCATTTCCGTGTTGAACTGGTCGGCTGTGTTGTCGTTGTACAGGTTCTGGGTGGTTCCGCCATTGATGTTGCCAATAGAGGCCGCGCCGTTGCCGATGCTGACAGTGGCTTCAACTCCATTGACCCAAACGCCGACAACGTCGTTGAACTGGGAATTTGCATATTCTGGGTATTCTTCGGAACTTAGCACAAAATCGATGGTGATTGTGTCGCCATCCGGGGTGAAGTTCACCTCTAGAAATGACGCGTCAAAAGTATTTGTCGGGGCAATGGAGTTGAAATCCGCGTCATTGTCCACGCCAGCTGTGTTCGTTGACGTGCCTGCGTTCTGGTTTGTGTTTGTGGTGCCGTCAGAGTTTGTAAAATCGGCAACATTCCCGGTCGACAGGATCACACCGGTGTCGCCGGGGGTCGCTTCGGCCGATACAGCATCCCCGTTCGAATAGGTGCCAGAGGAATTGGGATCGCCTGTGTAGGCCGCGGAGTTGACTGTCACTCCGTTTCCGAAAATTTCTGTCGCCATGTCATCCGCTGTCGCGGAAGTGTTAATTGGCAGCTCTGTTGCTGTCGCCATCTTTATCTCGTCTTTTTGAGCGCAAGGCTGGATGCGCCAAGACCAAGATATGAAGGATGAATGAGACCCGAATGGGCGACAAATGGGGTAATTTGTAGAAAATTGTCGAGGTATTGGACATAATCGTGTGAGATCACGGCGGCGTGATCCAAGCCCTAAAACAAAGGGTCTGCCGGCATATTTTTGCGAGCAGACCTTGATTGGTATTCAGACGTTTATTCAGTGGCGCCACGGGTTTGCCCTATTTGCGCACCCTGTCCATTGTCATCTGTAGCTGGCAGTAACTCCGCTGTTCGGGCCACAGGCCCTAGTCGCGACCGCGTCCTTCAAAACGTGGCAACATCGCACTAAAATCGCGCCCCATGCCGTCTTCCTCTTCGACGAACCGCTTGTACAGCGCCAAAGCCAATGCGCCCATGGGCGTGTCTGCATCCGCAGTTTCGGCAGCCTGTTGGCTTAATCCCAGGTCCTTCAACATCAGTTCGGCAGCAAATCCGGGGGTGTAGCCATTGTCAGACGGGCTTTGCGGGCCAACTCCGGGGGCAGGGCAATACGCGTTCATAGACCATGAATATCCCGAAGACGTCGACACAACGTCGAACATCTTTTGCCTTTCCAGCCCCAGCTTGTCCGCCAGCGCAAAAGCTTCACAGGTGGCAATCATCGTCGCCCCCAAGATCATGTTGTTGCAAATTTTGGCAGCTTGCCCTGCGCCAGCTTCGCCGCAATGCACGGCCTTTTGGCCCATGATGTCAAACAGTGGTGTGACCTTCAAAAAGCCCGCTTCAGTGCCGCCCGCCATAAACGTCAACGTGCCGCCAGACGCGCCACCGATGCCACCAGACACCGGCGCGTCCACGGCCATCAAACCTGCGTCCTGCGCCTGTTTGGCCACGGCGCGGGCACTGTCCACATCCACAGTTGAGCAATCTAATAGAACAGCACCGGATTTCATGGCTGGCACCAGTTCTTCCGCAACACTGCGCAAGATCGCACCGTTTGGCAGCATTGTGATCACCGCATCAGCGTCCGACGCGGCCTGCGCCGCTGAGCTTGCAACGCCAACACCGGCCGCAGACGTGCCTGCGGGATCAAACCCGGCAACATCAAAGCCAGCGCTTGCCAGGTTGGCCGCCATAGGTGCGCCCATGTTGCCAAGTCCGATAAATCCGATTTTCATTTGCGCTTCCTCTTTCAGTTTCAGGGCCTGTGCGCCTAAGGGTTGCAACATCTTGGACACGGCCATCGGCGGCACAACACCGTCTGCGAATTGCCATTTGGGTTGGCGATCCTTGTCGATAATCGCCGCACGGATGCCTTCCAGAAAGTCGCCGTGTTCCATGGCGCGGGCCGTAAAGCGGTATTCAAGGTCCAGCGCTTTGCCCATTGTCAAAGAAGGGCCACGCAAACGCGACAGAATTTCGATAGCACAGGCCATGGACAGCGGGCTGTTACGCTTCATCTGTTTCAGGGTGGCTTGGGCAAAATCGCTGGTGTCACTTTCCAAGGTGATCCAGATATCTCCAAGCGAGGCGCCGTGAAAGTGCCGGTTGATCGCGTCTTGATTGTTCTCGATAGGGCCAGAGGCCGGTACGTCTTGCGCTTTGATGTGGTCCACATCACCTGTCAGCTCAAGCGTTTTGATGGTGCTGTCCCAAGCCGCTTCGGGTAGGTAAATATCTGCAAACCCTGCGAAAATTGCATCCCCCGCATTCATACGCGCCGCCGTACAGCCCAGATATTCGCCCAATCGTCCGGGGGCGAGGGCCAGCATTAAAGACCCACCCACATCCGGCACCAGACCGATGCCAACTTCGGGCATGGCAATCTGGCTGGTGTCGCCGACGATCCGGTGTGATCCATGACAGCCAATCCCAACACCACCCCCCATGGTAAAACCTTGCAGGAAGCTGACGACAGGTTTGGAATACTCAAATATCTTGTTGTTCAGGCGGTATTCATCGGCCCAGAACTTTTGGCCATAGGCAAAATCACCTGCGCGGCCCGTGGCATATAAATCGGCAATATCTCCGCCCGAACAAAAAGCGCGCTCACCCATCGCGTCGATGACCACAAGCGCCACCGCCGGATCATCACGCCAAGCATCAAGGGCGGTCTCAATCGCCAGACACATGTCGTAAGTCATCGCATTCAACGCATCCGGGCGCTGCAATGTAATACGGCCCGCGCGCCCGGTGATGCGGATAGAGATATCAGTCATGCAGCGTCCTATCTATTCTTCAACATCTCACGCGCCACGATCACGCGCATGATCTCGTTTGTGCCTTCCAAGATCTGGTGCACGCGCAGATCGCGGACCAGTTTCTCGATGCCGTAGTCCGCGAGGTATCCGTAGCCGCCGTGCAATTGCAGGCATTGGTCGACGATCTTCGATCCGGCTTCGGTCACGAATTTCTTCGCCATCGCGCAGTATTTCGTGGCGTCCGGTGCGCCTTGATCCAGCTTCCATGCCGCTTGCCGCAGCAACACGCGGGCGGCGCTAAGTTCGATTTCCATGTCAGCAAGGCGCCATTGCAGCCCTTGGAACTGGTCGATGGATTTGCCAAAGGCTTTGCGTTCGCCCATGTAGTCCATCGTGGCGTTCAGAGCGGTCTGTGCGGCCCCCAAGGAACAGGCGGCGATATTCAGGCGGCCGCCGTCCAGTCCCATCATGGCGTATTTAAAGCCGTTGCCTTCTTCACCCACAAGGTTCTCAGACGCCACTTTGCAATCGTCAAACTGCACTTGGGCTGTGGGTTGGGATCGCCAGCCCATCTTGTCTTCAAGCGCGCCAAACGACAACCCCTCGGCGCCATCTTCAACGTACAATGTGGACACGCCCGATGGCCCGTCGTCACCGGTGCGCACCATGCAAACATAGGCATCCGAATAGCCACCACCCGAGATAAAGGCCTTGGTGCCGTTGACGGTGTACCCTTCGTTGGTGCGTGTTGCGCGGGTTTTTAAGGCGGCGGCATCCGACCCCGAACCGGGTTCGGTCAAGCAATAGCTTAGGACGGTGTTCATGGTCAGCACATCCGGCATCACCCGTGCCTTCATGTCGTCGGACGCAAAAGTGTCGAGCATTTTGGCGCACATGTTGTGGATCGACAAAAACGCCGCGACAGACGGGCAGGCCATCGACAGGGCTTCAAACACCAGTGTGGCATCCAGGCGCGACAGACCGGACCCGCCACCTTCCTCGGAGACATACAAGCCCGCAAAGCCCAATTCACCCAGCTGAGGCCACAGGGTTTTGGGGATGGTTTCATCCGCTTCCCATTGGCGTGCGTTGGGCGCAATGGCGTCTTGGCCAAAGGCGTAAGCCATGTCGAAAATAGCTGTTTGTTCTTCTGTCAGTGCGAAATCCATGCGGCGGCTCCCTCGTTCGAATTGAACATGTGTTAAATTCTAAGGTTTTCACAAATGTTGCAAGGAGAAAGGCAAGGCGGTTAAGCTTTCGGCATTGATTAATGATTTTTGGAGCAAACGTATGCCAGATAAAAAGATTGGCGTGGTTGTCGTACATGGCATTGGCAGTCAGGGGGACAAGCGGCCCGATACGTCAGGCGAAATAACTTTTTCCAAGGAAATGCACAAACGCGTGATGAAAGGGCTAGGCCCCCAAACGGCGGATGTGGCATGGCGAGAGGTGTTTTGGTCCGATGTGTTGCAAGGGCGGCAAGATGCGTATTTGAAAAAGATCAAACGCAAAACAGGTTGGGACACTGTTCGCAAATTTGTCATGAGCAACCTGTCCGATGCGGCCAGCTACCAATTGACGCCAGACGGGCTGGACCGCACCTACCAAGACATCCATCAACGGGTTGAAGACACGATCCGTGACATGGAAGCCGACATAGGCCCCGACGGCCAGATCGTTGTTCTGGCCCATTCGTTGGGTGGGCATATCATGTCCAACTACATCTACGACCAGCAAGCGCATATGCGGCGCAATGACGGGCAGGGGATGCACGGCTCTGCCTTGCAAAACATGACAACGGTGTCCGGCTTGATCACCTTTGGCTGCAACATTCCGGTGTTTGTGTTCTCTTACCCCGAAGAAGAAGTCACACCGATTGATTTTCCAGGCACCGCGCTGCCGGATGCAAAACGCTTCAAAACGTGGTGGTACAATTTCTACGACAAACAAGACATTCTGGGCTATCCGATGGCGGACACGTCACCGGCCTACGGGGATCTGAGCAAGGCCAAGAAATTGCGTGATGTTTCGATCAACGCAGGCAGCACATTCAGCGCTTGGAACCCGCTGTCGCACAACGCTTATTGGCGCGACAGCGATGTCATCGATCCGATTATTCGCTTTATTCAAAACATGTTACGTTAGGGGGCATTATGATAAAACTGACACTCGCATTAACAGCATTTGGCCTGATGGCCAGCCAAGCCAGCGCTCAGTTCAAGGGCAATATCTACGCAGGGTGGGTGCAATACACCGGCGACGGTACCGCGCAGGCACGGGTGGTTATCAACACCGATCCTGCCAATCCTGCAGGCACAAAATGCCCCGATATCCGGCATGGCAACACCAAAACTCCCATGACGTTGCGCAGCGGCTTTGCGCCTTTGGGCTTTGAAGGGGTCCGCGTCTGCGTGGCTCCTGTAGACAGCACGATGGTGGGGATGTTTGTGCCCCCCGCCTTGCGTTTGCCGACCCCTTCAACGGATCCGCAAAAGATTGCTGTTCTGGGCGATACGGGGTGCCGCGTGGCTTATGGCATTGTGCAAAATTGCACTGGCGACGGGCAGGGCAAGGCATGGGACTATGAGGCGGTGGCTGATCGCGCGGCGCAGGATGCCCCTGATTTGTTCATTCATGTAGGTGATATGCACTACCGTGAAACAGGCACATGCGATGAAGGCTGCCACCAGTCCAACATCGGGTTTTCATGGGCCAGCTGGAAAGCGGATTTCTTTGACCCCTCAGCCACCGTGTTCCAGACAGCCCCCCTGATCCCTGTGCGTGGCAACCACGAGGACTGCACGCGGGCTTGGAAAGGCTGGTTCTATCTGCTTGATCCCAATCCGATCGAAGCCACCAGTTGGCCCGCATCCTGCCCCGGCAAGAACGGAGCCCCTTTGGATGCCGGCGGCAACGACTGGAGCTACACATTACCGTACCCTGTCACATTCGACAGTTTCCAAGTGATCGTGATGGACACCGCCCGCATCGACAATGACTACGGATCGCGCCCTGATCAAGGGGCTGTGGATCAGTACAAGGTCGAGTTTTCGGCCATTGAACTGATTGCAGAGCAGGCCGCTGTGCCTTCATGGTTGGTGACGCATCGTCCGTTTTGGGCGATTGCCAGCTACGGGTCAGAGGCTGCGCCCAAAGCCTCACCCACAGATCAGACCTTGCAAGTGGCATTGGCGCAATCGGTACAAAAGGCGCTGCCATCCCAAATCAAACTGACCATGGCCGGTCATATCCATCTGGCGCAACAGCTTAGCTTTTCAGATGGTCGCCCATCGCAATTTGTCTTCGGTAATTCCGGCACCAAACGCGATCCTGAATTGGGCACAGGTGGTGTGCTGCACAGCAATGCAAAGCGGGCTTTGGGACGCCTTGGGGCCAATACCAATGATTTTTTCTGGTCTTATCATTTCAGCTACGGGTTGATCACGCCGGGCAGTGGTGTGTGGGATGTGTCATTTCATGATGCAGCGGGCCAAAAGATGCACAGCACCAGCGTCGCGCAATAGAAAAAACCGCCGCCCGAATGAACGAGCGGCGGCTTTTGTTTGTAAAAGGTGGGGGCCAGCCCCCACACCCCCGGGATATTTCTAGCGAAAAGAAACGGGGACGGGGGGATTCTATTGCGGCGGGTTATTCCATAACAGGGATAGAAAATTCTCCGCCTTCTTTGATGCCCGATGGCCAACGCGCTGTCACGGTCTTGGTGCGTGTGTAGAACTTGAACGCATCCGGCCCGTGCTGGTTCAGATCACCAAAGACGGATTTTTTCCAACCGCCAAACGTGTGATACGCCAGCGGCACAGGGATTGGCACGTTGATGCCGACCATGCCCACATTGATCCGGTTGGCAAAGTCACGCGCCGCATCGCCGTCGCGTGTGAAGATCGCCGTGCCGTTGCCGTATTCGTGGTCCATCGCCAAGCCGATGGCTTCTTCGTAGCTTTGTGCGCGTACACAGGTCAGCACTGGCCCGAAGATTTCGTGCTTGTAGATGTCCATGTCCTTGGTGGCTTTGTCGAACAAATGCGGTCCCACAAAGAAGCCGTCCTCATAGCCTTGCAATTTGAAGTCGCGCCCGTCGACCACCAGTTCGGCGCCTTGATCCACGCCGGTTTGCACAAGGCGTTCGATGTTGGCTTTGGCCGCTGCCGTGACAACCGGGCCGTAGTCCACGTCGTTGCCGGATGTGTATGGGCCGACCTTGAGGCTTTCGATGCGCGGTACCAGCTTTTCGATCAAGCGATCTGCCGTTTCATCGCCCACAGGAACCGCTACGGAAATCGCCATGCAGCGTTCGCCCGCAGCACCATAGCCCGCGCCGATCAAAGCATCTGCGGCCTGATCCATATCCGCGTCGGGCATGATGATCATGTGGTTTTTCGCGCCGCCAAAGCACTGCACGCGTTTGCCGTTCGCACAGCCTGTGGAATAGATGTATTCCGCAATCGGGGTCGATCCGACAAAGCCCACCGACTGGATGACTTCGTGGTGCAGGATCGCGTCCACGGCTTCTTTGTCGCCGTTGACGACTTGCAGGATGCCTTTTGGCAGTCCCGCTTCTTCCATCAGCTCCGCCAGCATCAATGGCACAGACGGGTCGCGCTCGGAGGGTTTCAGGATAAAGGCGTTTCCACATGCGATGGCCGGTGCGAACATCCACATCGGGATCATGGCAGGGAAGTTGAACGGCGTGATGCCCGCAGTCACACCCAAAGCTTGGCGCATGGAATACATGTCGATGCCGGGGCCTGCGCTGTCGGTGTAATCGCCTTTGAGCAACTCGGGCGCCCCGATGCAATATTCCACAACCTCAAGGCCGCGCTGCACGTCACCGGCGGCGTCGGGCAGGGTTTTGCCGTGCTCGCGGGACAGGGCCTCGGCCAGCTTGTCCATGTTGTCATTGAGCAAGCCCACAAACTTCATCATGACGCGAGCACGACGTTGCGGGTTGGTTGCTGCCCAAGCAGGCTGTGCTGCTTGCGCATGTTTCACGGCCTCGTCCATTTCAGCTGAAGATGCCAGCGGGCATTTTGCCTGCACTTCGCCTGTGGCGGGGTTCATGACGTCGGCAAAGCGGCCTGACGTGCCTTTGACGTGGGCGCCGTTGATGTAGTGGGTCAGCTCTTGCATGGAATTCTCCCTAAGGTGTGTTTGGGCGCATCCTAGTCTTGCAAAAACGCCAGCAACAGAGGAAAGATGGCAAAATCGCTTTGCAAAAATGTCAGGACGTTGGGATGCAAGCCAATTGGGACGATGTCCGTTTATTTTTAAGTGTTGCACGCGAAGGGGGGCTGTCGGCGGCGGGCAAAATACTGCGGCTTGATCCTGCAACTTTGGGGCGGCGGATGACACGTCTGGAAGACACCACAGGCACGGCGTTGTTTGTAAAGTCGCCGCAAGGGTATGCGCTGACAGAGGCAGGAACGCAGCTTTTGGCCCGTGCCGAGGCTGCTGAGACGGCTATGCGCGCGGCAACGGCCAGTTTGCCAACCGGCAGTGAAAGCCTGACGGGCCAAATCCGTATCGGTGCGCCGGATGGTTGTGCGAACTATGTTTTGCCGCAAGTCTGTGCGCGGCTCAGTGCCCGTCATCCCGATCTGGACATTCAGATTGTTGCTTTGCCGCGTGTTTTCAATCTGTCGCGGCGCGAAGCGGATTTGGCGATCGGGGTCAGTGCGCCAACAGCGGGGCGCCTGACTGTGCAAAAGATCACGGACTACAAACTGCATCTGGCGGCTGCCGAGGACTATTTGCAGGCAAGTGCCACGATCCGGATGCCTCAGGATCTGAAATCTCATAAGATTGTGGGGTACATCCCCGACATGATTTTTGACCGCGAACTGGACTATCTGGCCCACATTGGTGTGGCGCGGGTGCCCTTGGCGTCCAATTCTGTGTCTGTGCAATTGAACCTGCTTCGCCATGGTGGCGGGGTTGGCGTGGTGCATGATTTTGCCTTGCCAGCGGCCCCTAATTTGGTGCGTATCCTCACCGACAAAATCAGCCTGACACGCGCGTTTTACATGATCCGCCACGAAGCGGACCGAAAGAATACTAAACTGACACAGCTGGCTGATGATCTAAGCGCCGGGTTGCGCCAAGAGGTGGCGCATCTGGAAGCAACCTTGACTTGAGAAGGCTTTGCGCCGACGCTGGACCTCTACATTACAAATGACAGGAGGCCGTCTCATGCTGGTACAGCAGATTCTCAAATCCAAATCCGACGACGCGGTGGTGACCGTGGCGCCCGGCACACTTGTGTCGGATGCCGCAAAGGTACTGGCAGAGCGGCGCATCGGGACGGTTGTGGTGTCCAAGGACGGGCAAAGCATGGCGGGCATTTTGTCCGAACGCGACATTGTGCGCGAAATCGGCAAGCGCGGGGCCTCTTGCCTGAGCGACAAAGTAGACAGCTATATGACAACAAAACTGATCACCTGCGGGCGCAATGAAAGTGCGGACAAGGTGCTTGAAATGATGACCGAAGGGCGGTTTCGCCACATGCCAGTGGTCGAAGATGGCGCGTTGGTTGGCCTGATCACAATCGGCGATGTGGTCAAAGCGCGGCTGACAGAATTGGCAATGGAAAAGGATGCGCTGCAGGGAATGATTATGGGGCATTGACCCCAATTGCCAAGTTTGCGTTAACACCTGCTTGCAATCCCTCGCGCGACCCTGTTTCTTGCACGCAACATTATTGCTGAAACGGAGCATCCTTATGCGCGTTGGACTATATCCGGGAACTTTTGATCCCATCACTTTGGGTCATATCGACATCATCCGGCGGGCCAGTGCGCTTGTGGACAAGCTGGTGATTGGCGTTGCGATCAATCGCGACAAGGGCCCGCTGTTTAGTCTGGAAGAGCGTGTGGCGATGATCGAAGCGGAATGCGCCAAGCTGTCCGAACAAACCGGAACCCAGATTGTGGCCCACCCGTTTGAAAACCTGTTGATTGATTGCGCCCGCGACGTGGGCGCACAAATGATCATACGCGGTCTGCGCGCCGTAGCCGATTTTGAATACGAATATCAAATGGTTGGCATGAACCGCGTGCTGGATGACAGCATCGAGACTGTGTTTTTGATGGCCGAAGCCAAACATCAGGCCATCGCGTCGAAGCTGGTCAAAGAAATCGCGCGGCTTGGCGGCGATGTGACCAAGTTTGTCCCGCCTTTGGTGAATAAAGAGCTGACGAAGCGTTTGGGATAAAAACTGGGACAAAGCCCCGTTGACGGGGCCGGGACGCTTTGACTTCTTTTCGCCAAAATATCTCGGGGGAGGCCGAAGGCCGGGGGCCGCGCCCCTAAGCTCAAATTTCTCCCTAGACCCCCCGTCCGATTAGGACAAAGCCAGACGCTCCGCCATATCGATCATGCGGTTGGAAAACCCCCATTCATTGTCGTACCACGCCAGCACGCGGATCATGGTTTTGTCCTGCACATGGGTTTGATCCAGCGCCACCGTCGCGCTCATCGGGTCGTGGTTCAGATCAACAGATACCATCGGTGTGGATGTGACGGCCATGATCCGCGCCATAGGACCATGTGCGGCTTGGCTAAACAATGCGTTGACGGCGCAGGTGGATGTTTCGCGTTGCACTTCAACCGTCAGGTCGATGCAGGACACATTGGGCACAGGCACACGGATTGATGTGCCAAACAGGCGACCTTTTAGGTGGGGCAGAACCGCTTCCACGGCTTCGGCCGCGCCGGTGGTGGTGGGGATCATCGACAAGCTTGCCGCGCGCGCACGGTTCAGCGTTTTGCCATAGGCGTCATGCACAGGCTGCACGCCGGTGTAGCAGTGCACCGTGGTCATGGTACCACGCACAATACCGTAGGCTTCGTGCAAAAGATGGGCCACGGGGGCCAGGCAATTGGTTGTGCAAGACCCGTTGGAGAGGATGGTGTCATCGGCCGTGATCGCAGCGTCATTCACGCCCATGACAACAGTTTTGATGTCATTGATCTTGGCGGGCGCCGATACCAGCACCTTGCCCGCACCGTTTTTCAAGTGCAGCCCTGCCAAAGCGGCTGTGCGAAAATGGCCGGTACATTCCAAAGCGATATCAACATCTTGCCAAGGCAACGCATCTGGCGACGCCACGTGTGTGACCCGAATTGGGCCTGTCCCCACATCCAATACCCCGTCACCTGTTGCGATGGGACGGCGCAGGCGGCCATGAACGGAATCGAATTCAAGCAGATGTGCCATGTTTTCCAGATCAGCCAGATCGTTGATGGCCACGACCCGAAGATCATCGCGTCCGCTTTCCAGTATCGCACGCAAGATGCTGCGGCCGATACGTCCAAATCCGTTGATGCCCAATGTAATCGTCATGACATGCCTCCGGTCAAGTGTTGGGGGCATGTCACACAAGGTCAGGGGGGCGGTCAAAGAGAGTTTTGTACCCACACAAAGGGCCCACAATCCAAAAACAAGGCCCGAGATGTACTGACGCACTGCCTACGTCAGTGGCTTTGTCGTATTTCCAGATCGCGGTTTCAGCGAATCATTTGACATGTTTAGTGTCATTATGACATGTAAATTGTCATGATGAACCAAGATGATCTTTATCAACTTATTTGGATGTCGCGCCCGTTGATGCAGGCGGCAGAAACCGTTGTCGAACAGGGTCTGGAAGACACCGGACTTACAGTCAGAACGCGGGCCGTTCTTGAAATCCTACTTGCGCAGGATGCGGCAACGGTGCCGGACATTGCCCAAAGGCTTGAGATAAAAAGGCAGTATGTTCAGGTGATGGTCAATGAAACCCTTGCGGATGGTTTGACACTCAAACGCGAGAATCCGCGCCATAAACGATCGACGATCATCGCTTTGACAGACAAAGGGCGGGCGTTGATCCAAGACGTGGTGCGCCGTGAAAAACAGCTTGTCGCGTCATTGGGTCAGGACCTGAACAGTGCGGACGTCAAAACCGCCCTTGGCTTGATAAACACACTAATTGATCGTTTGAAAACAGGGATTTGAAGGAAAATATTATGATTTGGATTTTGCCCTGCCTGGTCATTTTGGGTGTCGTTTTATGGATCATGGATGGTATTCGAAAAATAGGCGCGGTCAGCACAGGCGCCCCCATTTCAGGGCGCACGAATCAAGCATTGGTGCTGATTGATCTGCAAGAGGTCTTTTGGACCTCGGGCGTCTTTGATGACACAGCAAAGGAAACAGCCCGCACGAGGATTTTGGCTGAAATAGACACAGCCAGATCGAAGGGCCAGCCTGTCATCGCAGTGCGGCAAGAATGGTCCATTCCTGCAACCAAAGTTGTGGCAAAACTGTTTATGAAAGGCCAAGCCATCGCGGGAACACAGGGCACAGAAATGGCGGCATCTTTTGCGGATATTGCCGATGTCACTGTGGTCAAACGTGTTCAAGACGCGTTTGAAACCAATGAGTTGGACAAGATCCTTGCACGATTGGACGTGGGCCACCTGCGCATCGTCGGGCTGGATTTAAACTATTGCGTGGCCAAAACGGCCTTTGCTGCACGGCAGCGCGGATACGAGGTTGCCATTGTCCGCGACGGTGTGTTGTCAGCTGATGCAAAACTGGCGGAAAAGACGCTTGTACAGCTTGCGGATCGGCACGTTGTGTTGGACTGATCCCCATAGTGACGCCGTGTCAGCGGATCAAAGCGCCGGGGTTCATGATGGATTTGGGGTCAAGCGCTGCTTTGATACGCTTTAACGTGTCGTATCGCGCGGCGCTGGCATAGGTTTCCAGATCGTCTGTTTTCAAGCGCCCGATCCCGTGTTCGGCGCTGATTGATCCGTTGTGTTTTTGTGTCACGTCATTGATTGCCAATCGAACAGCGTCGATAATGCCGGGGTTTGCGGACAGGAAGTCGGCCTTGCTGACACCGTTGGGGGGAAGGACGTTGTGATGTATATTGCCGTCGCCCAAATGGCCGTAGCTGTTGATTTGAACGTCTGGGTGGATGTCAAAGATCGCCTGAAGTGTATCCTTTACAAAGTCATCGATACGGCTGAGCGGCACAGATGTGTCGCTGTTGCAAAATGCGCCCGCCATGCGGTTTGCGGCAGGGGTGTTTTCGCGCAAAGCCCAAAGGCTGTCGCGTTGGGATTGGGACTGCGCCACGACTGCATCAGTTAGAAGGTCCTTGTCAAAACATGCCCCAAGCGCTTCTTGCATCCGGTCCCCAAGGCCCAAAGCCCCAGAGGCTTCCAGCAAAATGGCCCAATCGGGTGTTTGCGCAAAAGGGGGACGCAAGCCCGGAAACTTGGAAGCTACCAGCGTCAGGCCAAGCCCGCGCATCAACTCGACCGCGCTGATAGTGTCGCCAAGATGGCGCTTCATCTCTTGGAACACAGCCAGCCCTTTTGCAGGTGACTGGATTGCCAGAAATGCTGTGCTTGTGTCGGGATATTGCGGTTTCAGCTTCAGGGTCGCCGCAGTGATGATGCCCAGCGTCCCTTCGCTGCCGATCAATAGGTGACGCAGGTCATATCCGGTGTTGTTCTTATGCAGCGGGCTAAGTTCATCCAGAACCGTGCCATCGGGCAATACGGCTTCGATTCCAAGGCATAAATCCCGCGCGTTGCCGTATCGCAAAACCTGAATACCGCCTGCATTGGTTGCCAGATTGCCGCCGATGCAGCAGCTTCCTTTCGAGGCCATGTTCAAGGGAAACATCATGTCGTGATCTTGGGCTGCAGTGTGTACGTTTTCCAAAATGCAGCCTGCTTCCACAACGATCACGCTGTCATCCACACTAAAGTGTCGCACCTTGTTCATCCGTTCCAGCGACACGACGATGGCGTTGTCACTGTCAATGGCAAGCTGCCCGGCCACAACACCTGTGCCACCGCTGTAGGGGACAATGCCGATGCTGTTTGCAGCGCACAGGCGCACGATTTCTGCAACTTGTGCAGTGGATGCTGGAAGGGCAATCAGGCTGGCCTGTCCGCGAAAACGGCCACGCGGGTCTTCGAAATAGCGTGATGCGTCTTGGGGGGCTTTCCATCCTGCAGGGCCGAGGACGCGTTTGATGGCATCCAGTGTTTTGGGGTCCGGTTCGCTGAACTGGGCGTTACGCATCAGCGGGGCCTCCTACGTACCTTTTATCGCCAGAACGCGATCCATTCGATCAACTCGAACATTTTTTTACCAAGAAAAATCACATGCTCGGACCCGTAGACCATAATGTCTACAGTGATGATTGTGATCAAAAACAGGCCGAGAAATATGGCGATTGAGTTGGTCATAAGAGCCTGCAAATGAAAATGGGCAAGACTGATATGACAGCCTCGCCCAATTGTCGCAACCCTTTGGGGGTAAGGTGGCCCCTGTGGCGCAAGACGTTCGGGTTAGTCCAAACGGCCCATCGCAACAGCCACATCGGCCATACGCACGGAAAACGCCCATTCATTGTCGTACCACGCCAGCACACGTACTGTGCGGCCGCCAACGACTTTGGTTTGGTCGGGGGCAAAGATGCTGGAATGTTCGGTGTGATTGAAGTCGATTGAGACTTTTTGTTCATCATCATATGCCAATACACGGCCCATGGGGCCAGCGGCCGCTTTTGCGACAGCGGCGTTGACTTCGGCGACAGTGACATCGCGTTTGGCTTCAAACGTCAGATCCACCGCAGAGACGTTTGGCGTGGGCACACGCATGGCCGTGCCATCAAGGCGGCCTTTCATGTTTGGCAAAACCTCGCCCAATGCTTTTGCAGCGCCAGTTGAAGTGGGGATCATCGCCATGGCGGCAGCGCGGGCGCGGTACAGATCGTTGTGGCGGCGGTCCAGCGTGGGTTGATCGCCGGTGTAGCTGTGGATGGTTGTCATGATGCCGCGTTCGATGCCGATGCTTTCATCCAGAACCTTCGCCAAGGGGGCGAGACAGTTGGTGGTGCACGACCCGTTGGAAATCATGGTGTCATTGGCGGCCAGCAAGTCGTCGTTCACACCAAAGACGATGGTTTTGTCGACGTTTTTACCGGGGGCCGAAAGCAACACGCGCTTTGCGCCACGTTCGATGTGTTTCTTGGCTTTTTCACCGTCGTTGAAGTTGCCGGTGCATTCCAGAACGACATCACAGCCGGACCAGTCCAGCTCATCCATGTTGTAGGTGGAAAACATCTGCATCGGGCCACGCCCCAAATCCAACGTGCCATTGCCGACGGTCACTTCACCGGGGAAGCGGCCATGGATGGAATCGTATTTAATCAGATGGGCGGCTGTTTCCAAAGGTCCGGTGGCGTTCACCTTGATGACATCAATGTCGTTGCGCAATGATTGTGCGATATGGGACAAGGTGCAGCGTCCGATGCGGCCAAATCCGTTGATACCTACTTTGATTGTCATAATCCGGTTCCTTCGTTTACGCCCCATGCGTTGGGGGTTGCTTAGACCCAAGGGCAGCATCGGAAAAGGGGGAAAGGCGCGGTTTTTCAGCCTGTTAGCGATAAACCTTGCCAAAGGGTTAACGGTGGCGCTAACAGCCGACTTTGTTTTCACGACCGTGTGATCTATCTATACCGCTAACACAATTTAAGAGGGTCGACATGAGCGGATTGATTGCATTGTTTGATGATGTTGCGGCCATTGCCAAAGTGGCGGCAGCCTCTGTGGATGATGTCATTGCACAAGCTGCCAAAGCAGGCACCAAAGCGGCTGGCGCTGTCATCGATGACGCTGCAGTGACGCCGAAATATGTTCAGGGTTTTGAGGCCAGCCGTGAATTGCCGATCATCTGGCGCATCGCCAAGGGGTCCATTCGCAACAAGCTTGTCTTTTTGCTGCCCGCTGGTCTGGCGCTGTCGGCATTTGCACCTTGGGCTATCAATCCGTTGTTGATGCTGGGGGGCGCCTATCTTTGCTTTGAAGGCGCCGAAAAAATCGCCCATGCCATAGGCCTTAGCCACGGACACGAAGACTACGCCCACAAGGAAGAGGTCATTGAAGACCCCGCCAAGCTGGAAGAACAAAAGGCGCAAGGGGCGATCAAAACCGATTTTATTCTGTCTGCAGAAATCATGACCATTGCTTTGGCCGCCATTCCGGAAAGCAATTTCTGGATGGAGGCCGCAACGCTGGCCGCGGTTGCCGTGATGATCACGGTCGCGGTCTATGGCGCGGTGGCGCTGATCGTGAAGATGGACGATGTGGGCCTTGCCATGTCCGCGAAGGGGCGGCTGGGCCTGACCCGTTCACTGGGACGCGGTATCGTCAAAGCAATGCCAAAGGTGCTGTATGCGCTGACTGTCATAGGCACGGCGGCCATGCTTTGGGTCGGGGGATCCATCATTGTGCACGGGCTGGAAGGCTTCGGCTTTGGCGGGTTGGGTCACACGATCCACGATCTGGCCTATTCTGTGGGCCACGCTGTGCCGCAGGCTTGGCAAGGCATCACGGAATGGTTCGCCAAGGCGGCTATGGACGGGGTGTTGGGATTGGGACTTGGGCTGGCGCTTATTCCGCTTGGCGAAAAGATCATCACGCCCCTGTGGCGCAAGGTATTCGCGAGATGACCCTTTGATTGAAGGCCCATGCAAAGTGCCGTTTGGTGCCGCCACGACAACCACACACGGCCCCAAAACATGTTTCCCAAACACGGGCCCCATTGATACATATCAGGATCAGCTTGCGCGACACCGCCTAGACTTTGATTGAAACAAATCGAAGGAGCATGTGACATGTTTGCTAAAATCGTTGTGGGTCTTGATGGATCGGACACCTCGAACAAGGCCCTGACGCTGGCGTGTGATCTGGCCCAAAAATATGGGTCAGAATTACATCTGGTGCATACGCCACAACCCATTACGGTGGCTTTTGCGATGGGGGCCGTGTCTGGGTTTCGTGTCGCCACAACAATGCCTTCCGCCGCCGAGGTACAAAAGGCCGCTGCTAAAGTTATTGAAAGCGCCACTGCGATTGCCAAAGACTGCGGTCAGAATATTTCAAGCGCCGATATCGGGGCAGGGGATCCGGCGGATCACATCATTGCCTGCGCAGAAAACTGCGGCGCTGATTTGATTGTCACGGGGCGGCGCGGATTGGGCAGTGTCGGCGCATTGGTGCAGGGCAGCACAACTCAAAAGGTAAACCACAACGCTAAATGTGCCTGCCTGTCGGTTGTGTGATCGGGGCGCGGGTCCAAAGCGTCCAAACGCCATTTTGTAAAAACAACAGCGCCCGCCAAACGGCAGGCGCTGTCATTGTGTTGTGGGGGCTCTTTATTCGTCGGCGTCAAGCAAGCCCGATTTGAAAAGAAGACCAGCCGCGACAGCGCCGATAATCGGTGCGACGATGAACAACCAAAGTTGAGACAAGGCTGCGGTACCTGCAAACAGGGCCGGTCCGAAAGAGCGGGCAGGGTTCACAGAAACACCCGTCACGTTGATGCCGACCAGATGGATCACAACCAACGCCAGACCAATGGCCAGTCCGGCCATCGCGGCCGGTGCGGTTTTTCCCGTCGCGCCCAAAATCACGATCATAAACAGGAAGGTGGCGACAACTTCGAACACAAAGGCAGACACCATGCTGTATTCGCCCAAGTAACCTACGCCCCAGCCGTTTTGGCCAAGCCCGTTCTGCGCCACGGAATAATCGGCTTTTCCCGACAGCACCAATAGCAAAACGAGGGCCGCCAAAGTTGCGCCAGCCACTTGGGCAATGATGTATTGAACGGCTTCGGACAATTGCATGCGGCCTGCGGCAACGGCGCCCAAGGACACAGCAGGATTGATATGGCACCCAGACACCGGACCAATGGCATAGGCCATGCCGATCAAGGCCAGACCGAAGGCAAAGCTGATGCCGGTAAGCCCGATGTCAGCCCCCGCAATAACAGCAGACCCACAGCCGAACAGCACTAGGGTAAATGTGCCGATGCATTCGGCTATTTGTTTTTTGATCATTTTACGCACTCCATATTGTATGGGGTTTGGTAAAATGAGCATTATAATTCATTAAGGGGAAATTTGGCGCAAGATAGTCAGCCGATTTCTGAAGTGAAGTGATGCACGCGTCACTTGAATGGCAGTATAAACACAAAAGGGCGGATGTTTTGTGACAAACATCCGCCCCCTGTATTCGGTGTAGAAAGCGCCCCAACAATAAGGGGCAAATCTGGCAGCTGTTACAGCAGCGCTTTGGCCTTTTCGGCCACGTTCTGCGCAGTAATTCCGAACTTCTCGTATAATGTGCCCGCGGGCGCAGAGGCTCCGAAGCTGTCCATGCCGACAAAATCCGCTTTGTTGGACTTGCCACGTTCGCCCAGCAACCACTGGTCCCATCCTTGACGCACAGCCGCTTCCACGCCCACGCGCACTGGCCCACCAGGCAGAACGCGCTTGCGGTACGCTTCGTCTTGCTGCGCGAACAACTCCATGCAAGGCATTGAAACAACACGGGTGCCGATGCCTTCAGCTTGCAGAATGTCGCGTGCAGCCAAAGCAATTTCCACTTCAGAGCCTGACGCTACCAAAATCACCTGACGTTTGCCTTCGGCGTCTGCCAGAACATACGCGCCTTGCGCGGACAGGTTCTTGGTTTTGTGCTCGGTCCGGACAGTTGGCAATCCTTGACGTGTCAGCGACAAAACGGACGGGGTTTCTTTGCTTGTCAGGGCAATTTCCCACGCCTCTGCCGTCTCGATGGTGTCGGCGGGGCGGAAGACATAGGTGTTAGGGGTCGCGCGCGAAATGGCCAGATGCTCAACAGGTTGGTGGGTTGGACCATCTTCGCCAAGGCCAATAGAATCGTGTGTCATCACAAATACTGTTGGGATTTTCATCAAGGCTGCCAACCGCATTGATGGACGGGCGTAATCGGTAAAGCACATGAATGTGCCGCCGTAGGGGCGCACGCCGCCATGCAATGCCATACCGTTCATCGCCGCTGACATGCCGTGCTCGCGGATGCCCCAATACACGTAACGGCCCGCGCGGTTGTCCAGATCGAAGACGCCCAGATCGGCTGTTTTGGTGTTGTTGGAGCCCGTCAAATCAGCAGAGCCACCCACCGTTTCGGGCAGTATCGGGTTCAACACTTCCAAAACCTTCTCGGAAGAGGCGCGTGTCGCCAGTTTAGGCGCAGTTTCGGACATCTGCTTTTTGAAAGCTTTGATCGTGGCCGATAGTTTCTTGGGGGCGTCCAAAGCATAGGCGCGGTTAAACTGGTCTTGCTTGGAATTGGGCAATGTCGCAAATCGCGCTTCCCATGCGGTACGCTCTTGTGCGCCGCGTGATCCGATGGCTTCCCATGCGGATTTGACGTCCGCGGGGACTTCGAAGGGGCCAGTCGTCCAACCATAGGCTTCTTTGGCGGCCTGCATTTGTGCGGGATCGGTGAGCGCACCGTGACCTTTGGAGGTGTCTTGTGCCGCGTGTCCCAAGGCAATGTGCGTCTTGCAAGCGATCATTGTGGGCTTGTTGCCCTTTTTGGCTTGGGTCAGGGCCGCATCGATCGCTTCTGGATCGTGACCGTCAATTTCAAGAACCGCCCAGCCGGCCGATTTGAATCGGGAAACCTGATCCGTACGGTCCGACAGCTCAACTGTGCCGTCGATGGTGATGTTGTTGTTGTCCCACATCACAATCAGTTTGGACAAGGCGTGGCGACCCGCCAGTGTGATGGCTTCTTGGCTAACGCCTTCCATCAAACACCCGTCACCTGCAATGACGTAGGTATAGTGGTCTACGGCTTTCTTGCCGTAAGTGGCGCGCTGAATTTCCTCGGCCATTGCAAAGCCTACGGAATTTGCGATGCCCTGACCCAAAGGCCCGGTGGTGGTCTCGATGCCTGTGGCGTGGCCGTATTCAGGGTGGCCTGCTGTGATCGCGCCCCATTGGCGGAAATTCTTGACCTGTTCTAGCGTCATGTCGGCATAACCCGTCAAATGCAGCAGGGAATATAGCAACATGGACCCGTGGCCTGCGCTTAGGATAAAGCGGTCGCGGTCCGGCCAGTTCGGGGCAGAGGCATCGAACTTGAGGTGTTTTTCAAACAAAACAGTGGCCACATCGGCCATCCCGATGGGCATGCCGGAGTGGCCTGAATTGGCGGCGGCCACGGCGTCCAAAGTCAGGGCACGGATGGCGGTCGCTTTGGACCAATGATCGGGGTGTGCGGTGCGCAGGGCGGTAAGATCCACGGGGAACGTATCCTTTAGCTGAAAGAGCGGTTGGGGCGGTGCATATCAGGCAAGGCGCAAAGATCAAGCAAACATCAAGAAAACAACGGCATCCTCAAGCGGTGGCACTTCAACGCCGTGCTACAAGTACTTGATCACAAAGGGGGGGTATTTTTTGCGCCCATTGGTTAAACTTGATGCAACACGCAGGCCAGGCGATTCGTATGTGAATTCGGATTTACGGTTCCAAGCGTTCAAGGCCGGCGCGCAAGCTGGCACAGTTGTGACGATGAAAGAGGGCACGCATGAGCGACATCGAGGAGCTTCAACGCAGGATCACCGCAGCCATGGACCGCGTGGCGGTCGGGCTGGACGGGTTGGGAACGGATACTGGCGCGGATACAGCAGAGCTTGAACAGGCGCTGGACGATGAGAAAACAGTAAACGCACAACTGAGCGAACGGATACGTGCCCTCACGCAGCGTCAGGATGCTGACCTTGCAGCGGCCAAGGCACAAGCAGATACCGTGACGGGACGATTGACCGAAATGGATGCGGAACTGCAGAGATTGCGAAGTGCGAACAACGCCTTACGGCAATCAAACGAAGATCTGCGTCAAGCCAACGAAGCGGGCGTCGGCGATGCGCATCTGATCAACAAGGCGATGATGGCGGAACTGGAAGGGCTGCGGGCAACACGCGCGGCAGATGTGTCGGAAATGAACACGATCATCGACACGCTGACACCGCTAATCCAGACAGAAAACCAAACACCTTCCGAGCCCCAAACACCTTCCGAGGAGGACGCCTGATGCCCGAAGTCACAATCACCATAGGAGGGCGCGAATTCGGTGTGGCCTGCCAGGAAGGCGAAGAACACTACCTGCACACAGCTGCAAAGATGCTCGACGACGAAGCACAGGTGCTGTCGGACCAGGTCGGGCGGATGCCCGAAGCGCGGATGTTGCTTATGGCGGGGCTGATGTTGGCAGATAAAACAGCAAGTTTTGAAGACCGGGTGAAAGAGGTCGAGGCAAAGCTTGAAGAAAAAGAAGCGGAAATTGAGGGGCTACGCAATGTGGCGGCACCCGAACCGGAACGGATTGAAGTGCCGATTATACCGGATTCGGTGACGGATACTTTGGCAGAACTTGCTGCACGTGCCGAATCTTTGGCGGCAGAAGTCGAAGAAAAGGCCGCGACTTAAAACCCGGTCTGGGCCAGTCTTCCCTTTCCTTTCGCAAAACAATACTTTGGGGGAAGGGGCGCATGCCCCGGGGGCAAAGCCCCTGAGTGGCCCGATGCAAAGATCGACTATAAGGCAAAGCGGTAAGGTGCACCTTGGTGCACCCCGCCAAAATCAAATTTCAGCCGTTGGCTTCGCGAATTTTATCAGCGGCGTCTTTGTCGAATGTTACGCCATTCTCTGTGAATAATGTGTCCAGCTCACCGGACAAGGTCATTTCTGTGATGATGTCACAACCACCGACAAATTCGCCTTTGACGTAGAGTTGCGGAACAGTCGGCCAATCGGAAAAATCCTTGATGCCCTGGCGCAACGCCTCATCTGCCAACACATTCACATCGGCAAAATCGACGCCCATGTAGTTCAAAACACCGGCCACGCGCGAAGAGAACCCGCATTGCGGCATCTCTTTGGTGCCTTTCATGTAAAGCACAACTGAGTTTTCGCCGATTTGGCTTTGGATCTGCGCAGCTACGTCTGTCATTTTCATCACTTTCTATGTCAGATGACCCGTTTGGGCCCGATTTAGCGGTTTTAACTTTTTATTCCGGAACTTTGGTGGTCAGGGCCAAAGCATGCAATTCGCCATGGGCGCCGTCCATTTTGCCTTTTAGGGCGGCATAGACAGCGCGTTGTTGCTGAACACGGTTCTTTCCTTTGAAAGAGGCATCTATCACTTCGGCCGCATAGTGATTGCCGTCGCCAGCAAGGTCGGTGATTGTGATTTTTGCATCGGGAAAGCTCTCGCGGATCAAAGCTTCGATGTCTTGGGCTTGCATAGGCATATGTGTGGTCCTGCGTATCGGTTCGGGTCAGAAATAGGCAGGTGTTGCATGATGTGCAAGCGCAGGTGATCCAAAGGTGCAGTCAAAGCCTGCACGCGATTGTGGATTGGCGCTTTAGTCGTAGGCTGCGGCTCTGGTAATTGGCGGCATTCTTTGGTGTGATGCCCCAAAGGGGATTTGCAGATGAACACAACTGACACCGCACCGGAGCAGGCGCTGGAATGGCACCGCGCGGGCAAGGGCGCTGCATTGGCCACTGTTGTCGAAACCTGGGGCAGTGCGCCCCGCCGCGTTGGTGCCCAGTTGGTTGTGTCGGGCGAGGGCGACATGCAAGGGTCGGTGTCGGGGGGCTGCGTTGAAGGTGCTGTGGTTCTAGAGGCCATGGACGCTTTGGAAACAGGTCATCCTGTGATGCTGGAATACGGTGTCAGCGATGGCGACGCTTTTGCAGTCGGGTTGGCATGCGGGGGAACGATCCGTGTGTATGTCGAGCCTGTCGGCAGCGCTTTGGCTGAGGACATTCTGGACAATCTGGTCGCGGCACGTGCCGCCCGAACGCCCGTGGCCTACGAAGTGAATGTCAAAACCGGCCAGCGCCGCCTGACAAGCAACGGCCATACACAGCGCTTTGCCCGCGACAGATCCGGTTTTGAAGACGATGCGCAAACATTTGTGGCCATTCATAACCCGCCTCTGCGGCTTGCCGTGGTCGGCGCTGTGCATATTGCCCAAGCGCTTGTGCCGATGGCGCGGATCGCTGGCTATGATCCTTTCGTCATTGACCCGCGCGAAGCCTTCGGATCGCACGCGCGCTTTCCCGGTGAAACTTTGATTTCGGAATGGCCAGACGTTGCGGTGCAACAGGTCGGTTTGGACACACGCACAGCGCTGGTCTTGCTGACCCATGATCCCAAGCTGGACGACCCGGCCCTGCATCTGGCGCTGCGGTCGGGGTGTTTCTACATCGGGGCTTTGGGATCAACCCGCACCCATGCCAAACGGGTCGAGCGGTTGCAGGAGGCCGGATTTGAGGCCGCGGACATCGCCCGCATTCACGGCCCCATCGGTCTGGATATTGGCGCAAGCAGCCCACAAGAAATTGCCGTTTCGATCTTGTCGGAGATGACGCAAGTGTTGCGGAAGGGCGCATGAAGTTCGGACCTGTCGCAACGGCTAAAGCTGCGGGCGCGATCCTTGCGCACAGCATGGAGGCGGCGGAACGACCCTATGAGATGCAGATGTCGTATCGCGTGCCAAAAGGCACGGTTTTAACGGCAGAGCATGTCGCGGATTTCGCCCAAGAAGGTCACGACAACCTTGTGGTGGCCCGTTTGGAAACTGGAGATGTGGAAGAAAATGACGCAGCCACTCAGCTGGGGGCGGCAGTGGCACAGGATCCGGCGGCGCTGGGCCTGAGGGTGTCGGCTGCCGGTGCCGGGCGCGTCAATCTTTACGCATTGCATGCAGGCATCGTGCAAATTGACCGCTTGGCGATTGAAGCGTTCAACACGGTCAACCCGATGATCACTATCGCGACGGTGCCACAGTATCACCGCGTGGATGCAGACGGGATGATTGCCACGATCAAGGTCATTTCCTACGCGGTTCCGGATCGCGACGTCATCCGTGCCAGCGCAGCCCTTGCCGATGCTTTGCTTGTTTTACCTGCACAATTTGCATCTGCCACTTTGATCGAAACGCGCGTTGGACGGAATGATCCGTCGGACAAAGGACGCAATGCGTTGTTGGGACGCTTGCACCGCTTTGGCATGATGCTGACGGACCGTGTGATTGTGCCCCACAAAACCGGCGACATCGCACAGGCGATTTCCCAAGCCACCGGAGAATTTGTGTTTCTGCTGACGGCATCTGCGACATCAGACACGCACGATGTGGGGCCTGAAGCGCTGCGTCAGGCAGGTGGGCGTGTGACGTCTTATGGAATGCCTGTCGATCCGGGCAACTTGCTGTTCTTTGGCGCTTGCGGGGCAAAGCCCGTTATTGGTTTGCCGGGGTGTGCGCGCTCACCTGCGCTGAACGGGGCGGACTGGGTGATGGAACGCCTCATATGCGGCGTCGAATTGCATCCGAAAGATATCGCCGCGATGGGCGTGGGCGGTTTGTTGAAAGAAATTCCAACGCGCCCCCGTCCAAGGGCGTCTACACCTTAGTCGTAGTGACACGGAAATACGCGCTTTTTTGGTTCTCATGTTTCAAATCGTGTGCTTAAGTCGGGGCAAGTAAAAATATATCAAGGGAGGAAGACCATGACACAAGTCTCAATGACGGTGAATGGCAAGGCCGCAAAAGGAACGGTTGAAGGGCGCACATTGTTGTCGTCCTTTTTGCGTGACGAGCTGAATTTGACAGGCACACACGTGGGCTGTGACACCAGCCAATGTGGTGCGTGCGTGGTGCATGTGAACGGCGTGGCTGTGAAATCTTGCACGATGTTGGCCGCGGAAGCCGATGGCGCAGAGGTTGCCACAATCGAAGGGCAAGCGGCCCCAGATGGCACATTAAGTGCTGTGCAACAGGCGTTTCAGGATCACCACGGCCTGCAATGCGGTTTCTGTACGCCGGGCATGGTAATGACAGCCGTGAAGCTGCTGGAAGAAAACCCCAAACCGTCCGAGCACGAAGTACGGGTGCATCTGGAAGGCAACATTTGCCGCTGCACAGGCTACCACAACATCGTCAAAGCGATCATGGCCGCGTCCGGTCAGGACGTCGGTGCGATTGCTGCGGAATAGGTCTCGTTGGGGCGGTGCTTAGCCCCCTCTGACGGCGCGTGGTCAGCTCTGGGAGGAGAAGGGGCCACGCTGCCGAGACCAGACACAAGAGATAATGATAGGGCCATCACAGCCCATCGACACAAGCCAAAGATGCTACGCACCTGCGGCGACATGGAGGAATATCAATATGCCTAAAGACAATGGAATTGGCGCCAGCCCGAAGCGGCGCGAGGACATCCGGTTTTTGACCGGAACCGGCAACTATACAGATGACATGAATATCCGTGGTCAAGCACATGTGTATTTCCTGCGCTCTGATGTGGCGCATGGCACGATCACCAAGCTGGACACCACAGCCGCCGCTGCAATGGACGGCGTTGTGCAAATCTTCACCGGTGCGGATTTTGAGGCGGTAGGTTCCATCCCTTGCGGTTGGCAGATCACGGATTTGCACGGCGAGCCGATGCAAGAACCACGCCACCCCGTTTTGGCAGAGGGCAAAGTGCGCCACGTGGGCGAACCGATTGCTGCGATTGTTGCCGAGACGCTGGGCCAAGCCCGTGATGCGGCGGAAGCCATCGAATTGGACATCGCGGAACTGCCTGCTGTTGTCGATATGAAAGCTGCGGCCGCTGCTGGTGCCACCAAGGTGCACGACGATCTGACCTCGAACCTGTGCTACGAGTGGGGCTTCGTTGAAGAAAACCGCGCCGCTGTGGATGAGGCAATCAAGAACGCGGCCCACGTCACAACGCTGGAACTGGTCAACAACCGTCTTGTTGCCAACCCGATGGAGCCCCGCGTGGCCATTGGCGACTATGCGCGCTCTGACGATCAGCACACGTTGTATACAACATCCCAGAACCCCCATGTTATTCGCCTGTTGATGGGCGCATTTGTTCTGGGCATTCCAGAGCACAAGCTGCGTGTGGTTGCCCCCGATGTGGGCGGCGGGTTTGGCACAAAGATTTTCCACTATCAGGAAGAAGCCTTCTGCACATTCGCGGCCAAAGCCTGCAACCGTCCGGTGAAATGGACGTCGTCCCGTTCCGAGGCGTTTATTTCGGACGCGCAAGGCCGTGACCACGTCACCAAAGTCGAATTGGCGCTGGATGCAGACAACAACTTTACTGCGTTGCGCTGCGACACCTACGCCAACATGGGCGCGTATCTGTCGACCTTCGCATCGTCGGTGCCCACATGGCTGCACGGTACGTTGTTGGCGGGTAACTACAAAACTCCGCTGATCTACACCAACGTCAAAGCGATGTTCACCAACACGGTTCCAGTGGACGCCTATCGCGGGGCAGGCCGCCCCGAGGCAACCTTCCAGGTGGAGCGCGTCATCGACAAAGCCGCCCGCGAATTGGGTGTTGATCCGATTGCTTTGCGCCGCCAGAACTATGTCACCGAATTCCCCTATGCCACGCCAGTGGCTGTGGAATATGACACAGGCGACTACAACGCGACCATGGATAAGCTGGAAGAAATCGGTGATTTCTCGGGCTTTGAGGCCCGCCGCAAAGCGTCGGAGGCCAAAGGCAAATGGCGTGGGCTTGGCATCAACAGCTACATCGAGGCCTGCGGCATCGCGCCGTCGAATTTGGTGGGTCAGCTTGGTGCGCGTGCCGGTCTTTACGATGCGGCGACTGTGCGTGTGAACGCGACGGGCTCTATTTCCGTCATGGTGGGCGCACACAGCCACGGGCAGGGGCACGAGACGTCCTTCCCGCAGGTGGTCGCCGAAATGATCGGTATTCCAGAAGATCAGATCGACATCGTGCATGGCGACACGTCCAAAATCCCGTTTGGGATGGGCACCTATGGATCGCGGTCTTTGGCGGTCTGTGGTTCTGCCATGGTGCGTGCAACTGAAAAGATCATTGCCAAGGCTACCAAGATTGCCGCACATTTGATGGAAGCATCAGACGCGGATGTGGAACTGAAAGACGGTGTATTCAGCGTTGCTGGCACGGATAAATCCGTGGCTTGGGGCGATGTGACATTGTCGGCTTATGTGCCGCATAACTTCCCGTTGGAAGATATTGAACCGGGTCTGGAAGAAACCGCATTTTATGATCCGGCCAACTTCACTTACCCTGCGGGCGCCTATGCCTGCGAGGTCGAAGTCGATCCGGAAACCGGCAAAGTCACCATCGAGAAATTCTCGGCGGCGGATGATTTCGGCAATGTGATCAACCCGATGATTGTATCCGGTCAGGTGCATGGCGGGATCGCCCAAGGCGTGGGCCAAGCGTTGTTGGAAAACTGTTCCTATGATGAAAACGGCCAGCTTCTGAGCGCGTCTTACATGGACTACGCCATGCCGCGGGCCGATGATTTGCCGTTCTATTCGGTGGACCATTCCTGCCAGACGCCGTGCACACACAACCCGTTGGGTGTGAAGGGCTGTGGCGAAGCGGGCGCGATTGGGTCGCCCCCATCCGTTGTGAACGCCGTCATTGATGCGCTTGCATCAGGTGGAAAGAATGTCGGTCATATCGATATGCCTTTGACGCCTGATAAAGTGTGGGCCGCAATCAACAATGCATGAATGAACGGTCGGACCGGGGGCCAGCCCCCGGACCCCCGAGGTTTATTTGGCGAGATGAATACGGGATCCGGTTCATCTTGCCATTGAAAGGACAAGAGAATGTACAACTTTGAATTTGAAAAGCCGGGTACGATCGCGGATGCGGTTGCGGCGTTGGGTGGCGATGACGCGCAGGCGTTGGGTGGTGGTCAAACCCTGATCCCCACAATGAAGCAGCGTTTGGCGTCGCCCACAACTTTGGTCAGCTTGAGCGGCATCTCCGAGATGCAGGGCATCTGCACCGGTGACGATGGTGCCTTGTGCATTGGTGGGGCGACAACCCATGGTGCGGTGGCCTCTGGTGCAGGCGCGTATCCTGCGTTGGCCGATCTGGCCAGCCACATCGGCGATCCCGCGGTCCGCAATCGTGGCACGATTGGTGGTTCATTGGCCAACAACGATCCCTCTGCTTGCTACCCCTGTGCGGCGCTGGCATCTGGCGCTACAATCGTCACCAACGCGCGCGAGATCGCGGCCGATGATTATTTTCAGGGCATGTTCGACACTGCCTTGAACGATGGCGAGATCATCACAGAAGTGCGTCTTCCGGTTCCGGAAAAGGCCAACTATCAGAAATTTGTCCAACCGGCGTCCCGTTTTGCCTTAGTGGGTGTGATGGTCGCAAAATACGCGGACGGTGTTCGTGTGGCGATCACGGGCGCGTCTGAAGAAGGTGTCTTCCGCTGGACAGAGGCAGAAGCGGCTTTGTCTGCCGATTTCTCGGCGTCTGCTTTGGAAGGTCTTAGCCTTTCGGGTGACGGCATGATCAGCGATTTGCATGGGTCTGGCGACTACCGTGCGCATCTATGCTCTGTCATGGCAAAGCGGGCGGTTGCGGCTGCTGCGTGACGCTTTTGTTTGGAGTTTTACGAAAGGGCTGCTGTTTGGCGGCCCTTTTGTGTTTTGGCCAGACCGCTGTGGCGGATGATACGAACGTCGAAACGCACGCCGTTGTTGCCTGTATTCTTGCTGCAGAGGTTGAGGAGCCAAGCCTGCGTGGCGGACTACGTGATGCGTGCCTGTTGCAAGCAGGGGATTTGTGCAAATTCGGAGCCGCTGGCACAGTCGCGGTTTGCTACAGCACAACTGCGTTAAGTTTGTCAAACTACGTTGACCGGATTGTTCCGCTGTTGCCCGACGCGATCGCGTCGCGTGAAGGGCAGGCATTGTCATACCCCCGCGTGCTGAGAACGCTTCGGAAGGACGCAAGGACGCCCCAAGGATGCATGGTGCCGTCCATAGCGACCGTATCTGTTGACGTGCGTCGGGGGCTTTGTGATGTGCAGCGCAGTTACGGGCGGCTGAAACTGGCATTGGATGCTGCAAGGTTGGCGCAGATTGAATTGCCATGAAACTTGGGGGCTTGGCTGCGTAGTGCGCAAAGCCATGCCGCTGTGGAAAAAGAAAAAGCCGCAACAATGTGCGGCTTTGTTCGGTGATGCGTCAGAAAGAGGTTACCCTTTTTGTGGCAGTGGCCCGATCAGCATGACCATTTGGCGGCCTTCTCAGCGATTGGCGCAGCCAACGCGACAGAAGCCGCTACCACAGTAGGCTCAGTTACCCTTTCTGTGGCAGTGGCCCGATCAGCATGACCATTTGGCGGCCTTCCATCTTGGGGAAGTTTTCCACTTTGCCTGCTTCTTTGGTGTCTTCTGCAACCCGTTCCAGCAATTCGCGACCCAGGTTCTGGTGCGCCATTTCTCGACCACGGAAGCGCAGGGTGATTTTCACCTTGTCGCCGTTTTCCAGAAACTTGAACACATTGCGCATTTTCACTTCGTAATCATTGGTGTCCGTGTTTGGACGGAACTTCACCTCTTTGATTTCGATGATCTTTTGTTTCTTGCGGGCCTCGGCTTCGCGTTTTTGTGTCTCATATTTGAACTTGCCAAAATCCATGATCTTGCACACAGGTGGATTGGCATTGGGCGAAATTTCGACCAGATCAAGCCCTGCCTCGTCTGCCATAACCATGGCGCGGGCGGGCGTTACGACACCTACGTTTTCCCCATCAGCGCCAATCAGGCGAATTTCGTTGGAGCGGATTTTGTCGTTGATGCGCGGGCCGGTGTCACGTTGTGGCGGCGCGTTATGAGGTCTGCGAGCGATGGTGGTCTTCCTTCGGTGGTTTTGATGCGAATGATTGATATTGAGGCCGCAAGGTAAACCTGCCGCGACCGGTCTGCAAGCCGCAATATAAGCTGTCTTGCGCCGAAAGTGGCTATTTTCCCCCTTGAACCTTTCCATCTAAGAGCGCATCTGACACCCACAATTGTGAACGACACGGCCACCATCAGGTGCGCATGCTGTGTCGAGACTGTCTGAGGGGACTTGAGTTATGAAAAATCTGTTGTGGATCGTTGTGGCCGCTGCTGTCGCAGGTGGGGCATATTTGCTCTATTCCGGCAAAACACCAACCGAAGCGTTGAACGAAGCGGCCGAGGCTGTGAATGCCCCTGAGGCCCTTGAAAGTGCATCCGACGTTGTTGGCGATGCAGTTGAGGCCACCGAGGGCGCTGTTGAAGGTGCTGTCGATGCAGCCACCGAAGCGGCGGACGCTGTGGCAGATGCCGCAACCGATGCAGCCGAAGGTGCTGCCGATGCCGTGGATACAGCCGTTGACGCTGCAACGGATACAGCGGCTGCAGCTGCGGAAACTGCCGGTGACGCCGTTGATGCGGCCACAGACGCGGCAAGTGACGCAGTCGACGCGGTTACTGAAACAGCATCCGACGCTGTGGATACAGCAACTGAAGCCGCATCCGATGCGGTTGATGCGGTCACAGACACAGCATCCGATGCTGCAGACGCGGCAACAGAAACAGCCACAGATGCGGTAGAAGCAACAACTGATGCAGTTGCAGATACGGCAGACGCTGTGACGGAAACTGCCACAGATGCCACAGAAACAGCAACAGACGCTGCAACTGATGCTGCGGAAGCTGCAACAGATACGGCTTCTGAGGCCGCTGACGCCACTGCTGACGCGGTTCAGTCGACAACGGAAGCTGCCACAGACACGGCCTCTGAGGCTGCAGACGCGACAGCTGATGTTGCAACAGACGCCACCGAAACTGCTACAGGTGCTGCGGAAGCAACAGCGGACGCTGCCACGGAGACAGCATCTGAGGCCGCCGACGCAACAACAGAAGCTGTAGACGCAACAGCAGATGCTGCGGCAGACACTGCAACGGAAGCGGCTGAAGCGACAACCGAAGCTGCCGAAGCAACAACCGAATCTGCAACAGAGGCAACAACGGAAGCCGCAGATGCGACGACTGAAGCTGCTACTGAAGCAGCCTCTGGAGGAATGGCAGATTTGCTGACACCCGAAGGCTTCGACTTCGACAAAGTTGTTGAAATGGTTGAAGGTTCCGAGATGGGCGCATTCCAGAAAACAGCTTTGAAAACGTCATTGGAAAAAGCACGTGACAACCCGGAAGTGCTGGAAACTGTACTGGGCAAAATCAAAGAAGCTATGGGCCTCTAAGCCTTAAACACCTTACAAAAGCTGATGAAATCGCGTTCCCAAGGGGGCGCGATTTTTTTGTTGTGATCGACGCACGGGTTCATGCAAACTAGCGCCCAAAGGGGTAGGTTATGGCGAAGTGGGTATTGCGACGAATGTCAGGGTATTGCGGCGCCATGATGATGGGGCGTGATCTGAATGACATGACGCCAAGTGACTTCGACTTTGTAAAGCAAGCGTTGTTTGAGCATGGTGTTGTTGTTTTGCCGGATCAGCATCTGTCGCAAGACGCCCATATCGCGGTTGCCGAGGCCTTTGGACCGATAGAGGTCAATCGGTTTTTCACCCCTGTAGATGACCACCCGATGATCGCAGAAGTCCGTACCACGTCAGTTCAGACTGCGGTGATCGGTGGCACGTGGCATACCGATCATTCTTATGATGCCGCCCCTGCAATGTGTTCCATTCTATCAGCGCAAAAATTGCCGCCCTATGGCGGGGATACGCATTTTGCGTCCATGACTGCGGCCTATCACGGGTTGTCGCCCGGATTGGGGCAACTTCTAGGGGGCTTGAAGGCGTGGCATTCCGACAGCAGCTTTGCAGACAGTCAATTGGGTTTAAACGAAAATCCGGATGCATTCCGTTATCCGGTGTTACATCCTGTGGTCGTACGGCATCCACAAACCGGTGCGCCGTGTTTGTATGTGAATGGTGATTTCACCACCCACTTCGAGGGTTGGAGCCGCGAAGAAAGTGCGCCTTTGTTGGCGTATCTTTATGCACATGCAACCCAACCGATTTTCACCTGTCGGGTGCAATGGCGTCCGGGCATGGTTGCGATTTGGGACAACCGCTTGGTGCAGCATTATGCAACGGCTGACTATGCGGGCCACGACCGCTTGATGCACCGGATTACCGTTCAGGGTGTGCCATTGTCAGGTTTGTAGGCACCCAGATTTTTTTAAAAAATCTGGGCCGGAAAAATTTGATTTTTCCGAGCGTCTCACCCGACGAACGCTTTTTCCACAACATAGTGTTTGGGATCTGAATTCGCGCCTTCTTCCAGCCCGAACCCTTCCATGATCTCTTTAATATCTGTGTTCAGTCCCATTGATCCACACACCATTGCACGGTCTGTGTCCGCCGAAATACCGTCGATGCCGAGGTCTTTGAACACGGTCCCATCTTTCAACAGCGTCGTGATCCGCCCCATTTTCGGGCTTTGTTCGCGTGTGGTAGTCGGGTAATAGCGGATTTTGGCAAGGTTCTCGGCGCCGATCAGTTCTTGCATCAGCTCATCCGATTGCAGATCTTCGATCAGTTTGCGGCTGTATTCCAGCTCAGCCACATCGCGGCAGGTGTGGGTGATGATAACCTCGTCGTAGTCTTCATAGGTTTGCGGTTCACGCAGCAGCGATGCGAAAGGCGCAAAGCCGGTGCCGGTTGAAAAGAACCAGATCCGTTTGCCAGGCAACAACGCGTCATGCACCAAAGTGCCCACGGGTTTTGGGCGCAGGATGATTTCATCGCCGACCTTGATATGTTGCAATTTGGAGGTCAGTGGACCGTCCTGCACTTTGATGGAATAGAATTCCAATTCTTCGTCCCATGCAGGCGACGCGATGGAATAGGCGCGCAGCAGCGGTTTTTGCTTGCCTGTTTCGGGGTGTGGATCCCCCATTAATCCGATCATCACAAATTCACCTGACCGAAAGCGCAAAGACGCCGGCCGTGTCACACGAAAGGAAAACAGACGGTCCGTCCAGTGGGTCACTGCTGTGACAGTTTGGGCGTCAGGAAGGGTCGGGGCCTTTGCGGCGGTCGCTGTGTTCACGGGTGTTTGCTCGGTCATGTCTATGTCAACGCAGATTTACACCTGCGCCTCCTTGGTAGCTAGAAAAATGTGGAACGGAAAGGGGACGTTTAGCCGCGCAATCGGGCCTGATAATCGTTCGCCGTCCAATCGCTGCGGAACTGCCATTGGGATTGCGGTTGTCGGGCGGCGAGGTCCTGAGTGATCTCAACCTCGTCAAAGCCCACGCGCCGCGCCATTGCGTATTGGTCTGCAATGACGTGGCCCCGCGCACGCAAACGTCCGGTGTAGCCTTTCAGCCGCAACATCCGCGCGATGGTAAAGCCGCGCCCGTCAGCAAAACTGGGAAAGTCCACACGCACCATTTCCAGGCTTGGAGTGATCTGGATGTCATCGGGGTTGATGTCGGATGGCACATCAAGAGCAACCACATCATTGGCCGTATCGCCAAATGCCGTGTAGCCCCGCGTCCAGGTTTCGGGGGCAAAACCTTCGTCTGTCACGATGATCGTCATTGTATATCTCCTGAGTGCGGCACGTTGTCTACCGCTGGGGTCCGCACCATTTTTCCGTCTACAAAATGGATGCCACATTCTTCTTTTTCCGTTTCGCGCCAACGTCCTGCGCGAGGGTCTTCGCCTTCGGCGACAGGGGTTGTGCAAGGTGCGCATCCGATAGAGGGGTAGCCTTTGGCCACAAGCGGGTGGCGCGGCAGTTGCGTCGCTTTCATGTAGCGGATGGTGTCTTGCGCCGACCATAAGGCCAGCGGGTTGACCTTGAGGCGGTTTGTTTCTGTTTCGACCTCAAACATATTCAGCCGTTGGCGTGTGCCTGATTGATGCCGTTTTCGGCCAGTGATCCAACCACCATACTGCGTCAGCGCCTTTTGCAAGGGGGCCGTTTTGCGCAAAGTGCAGCAGGCGTTGGTGTCGGTTTTGTGCAATGTGCCATTCGGGTCGAGGATCTTTGAATCTTCCGCCCTAATGACATGCAGGTTTGTCAGGCCCAGTAATTCAGCCACGCGCTTTTGATGCTCAAGTGTTTCGTCAAACAACATTTCAGTGTCCACGAACAACACCGGTACATCGGGTTTAACCTTGGCAGCCAATTGCAACAGCACAACTGAATCTGCGCCAAAGCTGGACACCAATGCGATGTTCGGGACCTCACGAAAGGCGGCATCCAGCACTTCTGCTGCGCCTGCGTGGGCGTAGCGGGCATTCAGCTGCGCCGCACGCCCTGCGCTGATTGCGAGGCCGGAGCCTCCGGCGGAGGTTTTTTTGGCGAGATGAAGCCGGGGATCAGGCTGCATTGGCGGCCTGCGCTTCCGGGTAAAGGGCCGCTTTGAAGGGGGCCATGCCGAGGCGGCGGTAGGTTGCGATAAATTCTTCGCCTTCATTGCGCACATCGAGATAAGTTTCGACGATCCGCTCAATGGCGGGGATCAGGTCCTCGGCTGCAAATCCGGGGCCTGCGCGGTCGCCTACTTTTGCGGTTTCGGTGTGGTCGCCGCCCAGAGTGATCTGGTAATTTTCCACGCCTGCGCGGTCCAGTCCTAGGATGCCAATGTGACCGACATGGTGGTGCCCACAGGCGTTGATGCAGCCGGAAATTTTGATTTTCAGGTTGCCGATTTCATGTTCGAGCTTGAGTTCGTCAAAGCGCGTCGCGATTTCCTGAGCGATCGGGATTGAGCGCGCAGTGGCCAGTGCGCAATAATCCATGCCGGGGCAGGCGATGATGTCGCTGATCAGCCCGATATTGGCCGTTGCGAGGTCTTGTGCCTTCAGGGCTGCGTGGATGCTGGGCAGGTCGGATTTATGCACATGCGGCAGGATCACGTTTTGCTCGTGGCTGATACGCAATTCATCGTGCCCGAAGCGTTTGGCAAGATCCGCCATCAGGCGCATTTGTGTGGCGGAGGCGTCACCCGGTGTTGCGCCATGTTTTTTCAGGCTGATCGACACGATGGAATAGCCATCCGCCTTATGCGCCGTGATGTTTGTGTCGGCCCATGCGCGGAACACCGGATCGCGGTGGTAGGCGTCCTTGAACGTGGCTTCGGATTTTTGCACAAATTCCGGTGCTGCGAATTGCGCTTTGTATTCGGCCAGCTTTTGCTGGTCGATGCCCGAGAACGTGCCCTTGAGGATCGCGAAACGATCTTCCACCAAGCGTCGGATTTCGTCGATGCCGTGTTCGTGCACGGTGATCTTGATCCGCGCTTTGTATTTGTTGTCGCGACGGCCGATCTGGTTCCAGACCGATACGATCGCCTCGAGATAGGGCAACAGGTCTTCTTGGGGCAGGAAGTCGGTGATGACTTTGCCGATCATGGGCGTACGGCCAAGGCCTCCGCCGACAAGCACTTCGAACCCTGCCAGACCGTCCTTTTCGACCATTCGCAGCCCGATGTCATGCGCACGCGTTACGGCGCGGTCATTGGGGGAACCGGTGATCGCGATCTTGAACTTGCGCGGCATGAACTGGAATTCGGGGTGATCAGTCGACCATTGGCGGATCAGTTCGGCCACGGGGCGGGGATCGGCGATTTCATCCGCTGCCGCCCCTGCAAAATGGTCTGCCGTCACGTTGCGGATCGTGTTGCCAGAGGTCTGGATGGCATGCATCCCGACCTTGCCAAGCGCGTCCAGCATGTCTGGCACATCTTTCAGTTCGGGCCAGTTGTACTGGATGTTTTGACGGGTTGTGAAGTGGCCGTAGCCCTTGTCCCATTTTTCGGAAATATCCGCGAGTACACGCATTTGGGCGGAATTCAGCGTGCCATAGGGAATGGCCACGCGCAGCATATAGGCGTGCAGTTGCAGATAAAGGCCGTTCATCAAACGCAGGGGTTTGAATTCATCTTCGGTTAGGGAGCCATCAAGGCGGCGTTCGACCTGAGCGCGGAACTGGGCATTGCGGGATGCGATGAAATCGGTGTCGAATTCGGAATACTGATACATCTTATGCGACCTCTTGTTTGCCGTGGTTGTAGTTGGATGGCCCCTTGGCCCGGAAAGATTCGCGGAAATGGGTTGTGGTGGGCAGGCCATCGATGACTTGGGTGTCTGCCAGATAGACGCCCACAACGCTGTTCGCCTGTTGGCTGCCTTCGATCAGGCGCAGGTCTGCGTGGGCTTCGTCCGTGAGGACCTCAGCGTCCGCCAGATCACGCGACCAGCCGTCGAGCGTTTGGTAGATCACATCGCCTTTGAGCAGGTCGTTGGCGGTGACGATTTTGGGTGTGAACGCTTTAGGCATTATGCAAATTCCCGTGTGATAAGTGTGGCGGCGGCTTCTGAAGCGGCACGTGGCGCGAGGCCATAGAATGTGAGAGCAGGGCCGGACATTTCGGCGTCGGCCAGATCGGCAGGCAGATGCGCCAGCGTCGTGGACAGCACGCGTTGATCGGGGCGCGATGCGTTTTCGATTACGGTGACGGGCGTGTTTTGATCTGCGCCATGCATGATCAGGCGGCCTTGCACGAAACGCGCGGATTTCTTGCCCATATAGATGGCGGCGACCTGATCGGGTTTAGCCAAAGCCGCCCAATCGTGATCTGCGAACCCTTGCATGTCGTGGCCTGTCAGGAAGCGGACCGACGCATTGCGGCCACGGCGTGTCAGGCTTTGACCGATACTGGCGACGGCAGCGGAGGCCGCAGTGATACCTGGCACAATGTGCCACCCGATGTCTGCTGCGGTCACTGCATCTATTTCTTCATCCAACCGTCCAAAGACGGTGCTGTCACCGGATTTCAAACGCACGACTTGTGCGCCGGATTGCCCATGTTCCACCAAAAGATCATTGATGACTTCTTGGGGGGTGGAGGGGCCAAAGCCTTCTTTGCCCACATCCAGCATGATTGCTTCGCGCCGCGCGAGTTCAAGGATTTCGGGGCTAATGAGGCGGTCGTAAATGACCACGTCGGCCTCGTCCAAGGCTTTGCGGGCTTTCAGTGTTAGCAATTCAGGATCGCCGGGGCCTGCGCCGACAAAGGCAATGTGGCCTGTCCGGGCCTTACGGTTCAGGTGATCGTCCAGAAGCGCGTCCAACGCGGGTTGCACGGCTTTGACGCCATCGGTCATGGCGGCGGGGCCTGCATTGAAGTAGTAATCGCGCCAGAAATCGCGACGTGCACGGCCAAAGGGCAGTTCGTAGGACATCTTGCGGAAGGTCTTGCCGATGCGGGCCAGTGTGCCAAGCGTGCTGGGCAGCTTTTCTTCCAGATCCGCCTTGATGGCGCGGGCCAACACAGGCGCTGCGCCCTCGGTGCCGATGGCGATGGTTACAGGGTCGCGGTCCACGATGGCGGGGGTGATGAATTGGCTGTCTTCAAGGTTGTCGACCACATTGACCAAAGCGCCGTCTGCATGGGCGATGGTGGCGGTGCGTTTGTCTTCAACCGCGTCTTCGTCCGCTGCATAGAATAGGGCTGCACACATGGCGTCGCCAGGCTCCATCGCGCGGGGTATCAGGGTTAGTTTGCCTTGCGCGGCCCATGTTTTGATCTCGGGGGCGGCGTCGGGGCTGAACACATTGATATGGGCTGTCGTTTTCAAAAGTAGACGCAGCTTTGCAAGGGCAGCATCCCCACCGCCAGACAACACGATGCGCCGACCTGCTGTGGCCAGAAAAATAGGAAAGTGGTCCATGTGCAGCACCTGTGTTGGTTGTTTGACTTGACCCTCAATATAGGAAATATTCCCGATATGTTGCTAGTGCGCAGCTTAGATAAGGACGTTTGTTCCAGGCAGTCGCCGGAATAGAACGCCTGTACCGTGATTTGAGGATGAAGCGAATGAACGTTCGGATAGATGATGTAGACAGGAAAATCCTTGGGGCCTTGCAGCGCGACGCAAGCCAGTCTTTGGATGAAATTGCAAAGGAAGTTGGCAGTTCCAAGACCCCTGTATGGAATCGTATCCGTAAGTTGAAAGAGGCCGGTGTGATCGGCCAACAGACGGTTTTTCTGGATGCAGAGGCTTTGGGCTTTGAGGCGTGTTTCTTTGTTTTGATTCGTACATCCGAGCATGAAGCAGATTGGCAGGCAAAATTTCTAAAAGCGCTGCGCGACCGTGCCGAGGTGCAAGAAGCGCACCGTTTGGCGGGCGACATCGATTACATTCTGAAAGTGCGCGTGAAAAACGCCCGCGCCTACGACGCATTCTATCAGGCTTTGATCGGTGAAGTGCGCGTGCACAACGTCACGGCGCTGTTGTCTATGGAAGAAATCAAATCCACGACCATGTTGCCGCTTTAAGAGGTGACCATCAACGCCTTGAGCTGGTGAAAATGGTAGGTGTTGGCAAATTCGGGCGTGGCCGCCAAGGCAAGGTCCGGGTGTGCATCAAACAACATTGGCAGGGCGACGTGCATTTCCAACCTTGCCAATGGAGCCCCGACGCAAAAGTGCACGCCACCCCCAAAAGCCAAATGGGCAGGTGTTTTGCGGATCGGGTCAAACGTGTCGGGGGCGTTCAAAAGGGCGGGGTCACGGCCTGCGGCACCCAGCATCAGCGCAACCTGCTGACCCGCCTTCAAAATATGCCCGCCTAGATTGATGTCTTCGTACGCAAAGCGCGTGAACATGTGCAAGGGTGGGTCAAAACGCAACAGCTCTTCTGTGGTGTTGGCGATTGCATCCGGGGCCAAGGCAGCCCTGTCGGTGGTGTGTTCCAACAGCGTTTTTACAGCCAAGCCCAAACTGTGCACCGTTGCTTCGTGTCCGGCGTTCAAAAGCAAAACGCACGTGCCGATCAATTCATCCGTGTTCAGTTTTTCGCCGTCTTCTTCTGCTGCAATCAATCGGGTGATCAGATCGTCGGCAGGGTAATTGCGTTTCACTTTGATATAGTCGCGCAAATAGCTGTTAAATTCGGCAGCGGCGGTGTTTGCTGCGTGTTCCGTATCAACCGTTCGGCTGGCTTGATACATGGCCACCATCGCACTTGACCAGCGCAACAGATCAGGGGCGTGGGCTTCGGGCACGCCCAACAGGCGGACGATGACGCGCACAGGCACTTGGCTGCAATAGGCCGGCAAAAGGTCGAATGCACCGCGTGGAAACGCCGCGATCAGGTCGGTGCAAATGTCGCGAATATCGGGGGCCAGGTTTGCCACCCGTTTCGATGTAAAGGCGCGCAAAACCAATGACCGCAAACGCGTGTGGCGGTCGCCTTCCATATCCAGCATCGAATGTTTCTCAATAGCATCAAAGGCTTGCAAATGGTCTTGGGATGGGGCGCTTTGATCCATAGGTCTGGCGCGTCCCAACCGTTTGTCCCGCAACAGGGCGTGGACCGTTGCATGGTCGAAGGCCGCCAGCATGTTGTAGTCTTGCCAAAAGTGCACAGGCCCAAGGGCACGGGTTCTGGTGTAAAACGGATATGGGTTTTGCACAAAATCGGGGTCTAGCGGGGATTGAACAAGCAAGGTCATGTCTTATCCATGGCGTGTTGCGCACTGGATGACTATGGCCTTCTTTGGGCTTTCGCGGGCTTTGTGTGCAAAACAACCCATTTGATCAAGAAGGACGACGGATGACTTAACGCGATGTGTCGAATGCCAGCCGTGCGGCCAACGTAGCAAAAACAGTGCCCAGTGCATACTGAGACCATTTCGCAAGCATGCCGCTTTGCGAAAAACTGTGACTGACCCGGCTTGCCGCAAGGATCACCGCGCCGTTGACGAAAAAGCCAATGCCGTTCAGAACCGTGGCCAGCACCATAATCTGCAAAGCGACGGATCCGGACAAAGGTGTCACAAACTGCGGAAACAAAGCCAAAACAAAAATAGCCATTTTGGGGTTCAATAAGTTCGTCAGAAATCCTTGCCGGAACATAAGGGTAGCTGTTTGGTTGATCCGTTTTTTAGTCGTTTTCGGATTGGTCGGCGCGTTGGCGGTAAAGGCGCACCATGCAAGATACAACAAATATGCAGCGCCGATGTAGCGCACGATGTCATAGGCGACGGGAACTGCCAAAAACAGCTGGGACAGGCCCAACGCCGCGGCCAAAGCGTGAAAATAGGTGCCCGCTGCGATCCCGGCCCATGTGGCCAGCCCAGCGACACGGCCTTGCGCGGCACTTCGTGACGCAATCAGCAGCATGTCGGGCCCCGGTGTCATGGTCAAAGCAAGTGCTGCGGTTGCAAAAAGCAATAAGGTAGAAAGCTCTGGCATCGGTGATGTCCCAAATGACCGTTCTGTTAAACTCTATGCCGCCACAGCGTATGGGGCAACGATGGTTTGTGTCTTTAGCGCAGTGTCCTTGCCGCCCATGCCGCTTGTAGGCTGGCCTTTGCACATGGCTTTGTTAGGATGTGGCAATGGGGCAGGGGATTTTTCAAAGACTGGTGATTGCGTTCGGCTTTGGCGTGGTGGTTCTGGCCATCTCGGTGGGGGTGTGGCGCTACGGGTACGTTCAGGCCTTGGGACAGCTGTCGCGTCAGGGGGCTGTGGATCTCGCTTTGGCGGCGGATCGGCTTACGGGACAATTGCAGCGCTACCGCGAATTGGCAGTTCTGACGGCGGACCGCCCTGTTGCCGCCCAAATTGCAGGTGGCATCGTCGATACCGTGACGCGGACGCGGCTTTTGGAGATTGTCGATAAAACGGGCGCTTTGGATGTGATGGTTGTGGACACGGATGGTTTTGTGTTGGCATCGGCACGCGGTGTGGACAGTCTGGATCTGAGTGCGCAGCCTTTTGTGCGTCGTGCCATGCAAGGGGCACTGGGACGTGCGCATGGGCTGCGTGCCCCTTTTGATCGAAGGGCTTATTACTACGCGGCCCCTATATTTTCGGGGGCGGGCACCGTGCAGGGCGCTGTGGTGGTGGCGGCAGACATAGCGGCCATCGAATGGGATTGGGTTGGGTCCAACCCGCCTGTTTTTTTCACCGACGACACAGGCGAAGTCTTCATTTCAAATCGCTCTGAACTGGTGTTCTGGCAACGCCGCGAAGATCAACCGGGATTGCGGCCGGCATCTGGCACTGCCCCTGCCTTTAACAGTTATCTGTTAGGGCCACATGAGGTCTGGCAATTGGGGTGGGGTCCGTATTTGCCTGCCAATGCGTTACATATCACGCGCGATTTGCCAGTGATTGGAATGACCGGCGAAGTGTTGATGGATGTCTCGCCGGCGCGCCGCCTTGCAATGTTGCAAGCGGCAGCTGTCGCGGCCTTGTGTTTGGCCTTTGGGGCCGTTTTGTTTGTGGCGACCGAACGCAGACGCACATTGGCGCAGGCCAATGCGTTATTGGAAGCCCGCGTGGCCGAACGCACCACAGAGCTGGAACGCAGCAACGCCCAGCTGCGTTTTGAGGCAACAGAGCGGGAAGAAGCGCAAGCCGCATTGGCGCAGGCGCAATCCGATCTGGTGCAAGCAGGCAAGCTCAGCGCTTTGGGGCAGATGAGCGCAGGCATCAGCCACGAATTGAACCAGCCCCTGATGGCAATCCGGTCATTTGCGGAAAATGGCGTCGAATTCATGGCCCGTGACAAGCCCGAACGGGCCGCGGAAAACTTGACCCGCATTTCGGAATTGGCGCGGCGCATGGGGCGCATTATCAAAAATTTACGGGCTTTTGCGCGGCAGGAAAGCGAAAGCCTTGTGCGGGTGGACGTGGGCGCAGTCTTGGTGTCGGCGCTTGAGCTGACGGAGGCGCGAATGCGCACTTGTGGTGTTGTGTTGCAGGTGAACCGTCCCGACCACCCTGTCTACGTGCGTGGCGGCGAAGTCCGTTTGGGGCAGGTGTTTGTAAACCTGATCAGCAATGCGGCCGACGCGATGCAAGACAGTGCAGAAAAGCAGCTAACGATACATATTGTCCAAGGCGGAGCATCAACTGGTGGCGGGAACCCGGATGGGCGCGGTGCCGTGACAGTGACCTTCGAAGACACCGGCCCGGGTATTTCAGTGCCTGACAAAGTGTTCGACCCGTTCTATTCGACCAAAGAAGTCGGTGCGTCAGAAGGCATGGGGTTGGGCCTGTCGATTTCTTACGGCATCGTGCAAAGCTTTGGGGGCGAAATTCGCGGCACCAACACTGACAAAGGCGCTGTCTTCGCGGTGCATTTGGATCACTGGCAAGAGGATGACAAGATAACATGACACGATCTGTTCTTGTGGTGGATGATGATGCAGCCGTGCGGGACGCGGTGTCGCAAACGCTGGAACTGGCCGATCTTGATCCAATGCCTGTGGGGTCTTTTGTCGCCGCCAAAGACCACATCAACAGGGGCTTTGACGGGGTCATCTTGTCTGACATCCGCATGCCTGGGCGCGACGGATTTCATCTTTTGGATTATGCCCATGCCCAAGACCCTGATCTGCCTGTGATCTTGCTGACAGGGGAAGGTGATATTCCGATGGCGGTGCAGGCCATGGGGCAGGGTGCTTTTGATTTTCTGGAAAAACCCTGCGCGCCCAGTGATTTGTTGGCAGTTCTTGAGCGGGCTTTGAAAACACGCGCATTGGTTTTGGAAAACCGTCGTCTGACGGAATTGGTGGAAACAGGTGATCCCGCGGCGCGCATGTTGTTTGGATCATCTGATCTGGCAGAAGCGATGCGCACGCGGGTGCGCCGGTTTGCACAATTGGATGCAGATGTGCTTGTGACCGGTGCGACCGGCACGGGCATTTCCAAAGTGGCAGAGGTGATCCATCTGTCATCCACACGGTCCAAAGCGCCATTTGTGAAACAGGCCGCGGCCGATTTGAACGTGCCGCATCTGGAAGCGGCGCTGCAAGACGCACAAGGCGGCAGCTTGTTTCTGGATGAAATCGCCCTGTTGCCGGCCAACACGCAATTGTATCTGGCAGAAGTGCTTGAAGGTAGCGCGAAAGCGCGTCTGCTGGCGGGCAGCACGCGTGATCTGGACGATGTTGTGGCCCAAGGCCGCTTGAATGCAGACCTTTATTACCGCGTCAACACCATGACTGTGCGCATCCCTTCATTGGCAGAGCGCCCCGAAGACATTCCCGTCCTGTTTCGCCATTACGTGGCCCAAGCCAGCGAACAGGCAGGCTTGCAAGCCCCGGATATAAGCCCGGATTTTGAAGCCACATTGATGGCGCAAAACTGGCCCGGAAACGCGCGATCGCTGATGAGTGCGGCGATGCGGTTTGTTTTGGGCATGCCGGAAGACGTCACGGAAGCCACTGATCTGGGACTAAGCGAACAGATGGCGCGGGTAGAGCGGTCATTGCTGATTGCTGCCTTGGGGCGGCACAACGGGATGGCGGCCCGCGCGGCTGAAGGGTTAAAGCTGCCGCGTAAAACCTTCTACGATAAATTGAAACGCTACGGGATTCGCGCCGAAGACTACCGGCGCTAACATTTGTGCGGATTTTCGCACAAATGCAGGACGGTTTGTGCGAAAATCCGCACCAGCAGAAGGCTGCCACTTCTCAATTGGACTAGTGATTTATTGCAATATGCTGAAAATAAATGATAATTTCAAACGGCTATAAGTCATTTTGATCACCCCGCGCCAACAGCGCAAAGATGTGGTTCACTGGCGCCAAGCTGCCTTCAGGGTGGCGCTACATCTATGTTTCTGGGAGGAAACCACATGAAATTTGTATCTGCTGTGGCTGCGGCCGCGCTTAGCTTTACTGTGTCGGCCGGTGCTGTTGCCGCGGCTTGTGACGACGGTGAAATCGTCATCAAGTTCAGCCACGTCACCAACACGGACAAGCACCCGAAAGGCATCGCTGCGTCCTTGCTGGGACAGCGCGTCAACGACGAGATGAACGGCACGGCCTGCATGGAAGTGTTCCCGAACTCGACGCTTTACAACGACAACCAGGTGCTGGAAGCGATGCTGCAAGGTGACGTGCAACTGGCGGCGCCTTCGCTTTCCAAGTTCGAGCAATTTACCAAGCAATTCCGCATCTTCGATCTGCCATTCATGTTCAACGACATCGCGGCCGTTGACGCTTTCCAAAGCTCTGAAACCGGTCAGGCGATGAAAGAATCCATGGTGCGCCGTGGTCTTTTGGGCCTCGCGTTCTGGCACAATGGCATGAAACAAATGTCGGCCAACGTGCCTTTGGAATCCCCATCCGATGCCAACGGCCTCAAGTTCCGCGTTCAGAACTCTGACGTGTTGAAGGCGCAAATGGCGGCTTTGGGTGGCTCTCCGCAGCCTATGGCCTTTTCTGAAGTGTACGGCGCCTTGCAAACTGGCGTTGTGGACGGTCAGGAAAACACATGGTCCAACATCTACGGCAAAAAGTTCTTTGAGGTTCAGGACGGCGTGACCGAAACCAACCACGGCATCATCGACTATCTGTTGGTGACCAATGTGGATTGGTGGGAAGGTCTGGACGAAGGTGTGCGCACCCAGCTTGGCACGATCATCGAAGAAGTGTCTGTGGCGCGTAACGCTGAATCCACAGCTGTGAACGCATCCAACAAGCAGGCGATCCTGGACGCGGGCGGTGTTGTGCGTGAATTGACCGCAGAGCAGCGCGAAGAATGGGTCACAGTGATGAAGCCTGTATGGGAACAGTTCAAAGGCGATGTTGGCCAAGAGAACATCGACGCGGCCCAAGCGATCAACGCAGCCACAAACTAAGCCTAAGAACCCCGCGCTGGCTGGTCTGGCGCGGGGTTTATTTTGTCTGAAACAGGGGGGAGGCCGATGGCGTCCAATTACAACAAGGCCGAACTGACAGGCGTCGGACGCTGGGTCAATGAATTCGAAGAGACCGCGATTGCGCTGATTTTGGGTGCGATGCTGGTCATTACCTTCATCAACGTCGTGCTGCGCTTTGCATTTAATTCCGGCTTGATCTGGGGGCTGGACGCGGTGGCCAACCTGTTTGCGTGGCTGGTGATCTTTGGCGCAAGCTATGCGATCAAGACCACCTCGCATTTGGGGGTCGATGCGGTCACCAACCTGTTTTCGCCGCCCATCCGCCGCGTGCTCGCGTTGATTGCAGGGGCGTTGTGCGTTCTGTTTGCTGTGCTTTTGATGAAAGGGGCGTGGGATGCTTGGGCCAACTTTGCCAACCTTCCGCAAACCACGGGCCGTTGGTTTCCCACAGGTTTTGAGGAAATGCGCCGCTCGTCCTTTCGCGGATATCTGACAGACAATGGCATTCCCATGGTGGAATGGCTGCGCTGGTTAGAACCTTTAATCAACTACGACGAATCTTACGAAAAATTCCCGATGGTTGTGTTGCGCTTTATTCTGCCCTTTGGCGTGGCGCTGATTTTATTTCGCTTCATTCAGGCCTTTGTGCGCGTGTGGACAGGTGTGTCCACCAGCCTGATCGTCAGCCATGAAGCCGAAGACGACGTCGAAAACGTGCGTCATGTGAACGCAGGAGACTGAACCTATGGACGTTGTACTTCTTTTCTCGATGGTCATCGGGCTGATGCTGATCGGGGTGCCGATTGCGGTGTCCTTGGGCCTATCTTCGACCCTTTTCCTTTTGATCTATTCCGATGCCTCGCTGGCCTCTGTTGCCAATTCGCTGTTTGACGCAATGCGCGAACACTACACGCTGCTGGCCATTCCGTTTTTCATTCTGGCCTCGACCTTCATGTCGACGGGTGGCGTGGCGAAACGTATTATCCGGTTTTCCATTGCCTGCGTGGGGCATTTGCCCGGTGGTTTGGCGATTGCGGGTGTCTTTGCCTGTATGCTTTTTGCCGCTTTGTCGGGATCGTCCCCCGCCACCGTGGTTGCCATCGGCACGATCGTGATCGCGGGCATGCGGCAGGTGGGCTACACCAAGGATTTTGCCGCTGGCGTCATTGCCAATGCGGGCACATTGGGCATCCTGATCCCGCCCTCTATCGTGATGGTGGTTTATGCCTCTGCGGTGGATGTGTCCGTGGGGCGCATGTTCCTGGCCGGTGTCATTCCGGGTCTGATGGCCGGTTTCATGCTGATGACCGCGATTTATGTGGTGGCCAAGCTGCGCAATCTGCCCAAAGGCGACTGGTTGGGGTGGGGTGAGATCCGTGCCTCTGGTCTGGATGCGTCTTGGGGGTTGTTCCTGATTGTCATCATTCTGGGCGGCATCTACGGCGGTATCTTCACGCCCACGGAAGCGGCGGCTGTGGCGGCAGTCTATGCCTTTCTGATTTCGGTCTTTGTGTACCGCGATATGGGGCCGCTGCGCACGAAAGATGATGACGCGCGCAATCTGACTTTGATGCAAAAACCCATTGCGCTGGTCACGGTGTTCTTCCACCGCGACACCCGCGATGCGCTGTTCGAGGCGGGCAAGTTGACGGTCACGTTGCTGTTCATCATCGCCTGTGCCTTGATCCTGAAGCATGTTCTGACTGAAGAGCAGATCCCACAAGCCATTGCGGCCTCCATGCTTGAAGCCGGTTTGGGTCCTGTGGTGTTCCTGATCATCGTGAACGTGATCTTGCTGATCGGTGGCCAGTTTATGGAGCCATCAGGGCTGTTGGTGATCGTGGCCCCATTGGTCTTTCCTATCGCGATCGAGCTGGGCATTGATCCCATTCATCTGGGCATCATCATGGTGGTCAACATGGAGATCGGCATGATCACCCCGCCTGTTGGTCTGAATCTGTTTGTCACTTCTGGTGTGGCTGGGATGCCGATGATGCGGGTTGTGAAGGCAGCGTTGCCCTTTACGGCCGTGTTGTTCGTGTTCCTGATTATGGTCACGTATATTCCGGCGATTTCCACGTGGTTGCCCAATATGATGATGGGGCCGGAGATCATCACCAAATAGGGCAGGCTGCGCCTGCACGCGATGTTTGCCGCCCCCTGCGGGGGCGGTTTTTTGCGAGGCTCTGCCTCGCGCTCCGAAGTATTTCGGGCGAAAGGAAGACTAGGCGGTGTTCAAGGCGTCGATGATTGGACTGAAGTCTGACGCTTGCAGGCTTGCGCCACCCACCAATGCCCCATCGACGTTTTTCGCTTTGAAGATTTCAGCGGCGTTTGATGCTTTGACCGACCCGCCATAAAGCAGAGATATCTGGTTGCCTGTTTCTGTTCCAAAGCGGGCGCATAATTCGCCGCGTATAAAATCATGGACTTGAATAATCTGGTCGAGTGTGGGGACCTTGCCCGTCCCGATAGCCCAGATAGGTTCATAAGCGATCACCACAGTGTCCGCCGTTGCCCCGTTCGGAACTGACCCTGCCAATTGACCTCCGATGATGTCCAGAGTGTTGTCTGCTTCGCGGTCTTCGAGGCTTTCGCCCAGACATACAATCGCTGTCAGTCCCGCGTCTCGCGCTGCTTCAGCTTTGTTGCGCACATCGCGGTTGCGTTCTGCGTAGGCTTCGCGCCGTTCCGAATGCCCTACGATGACGTAAGACGCGCCCGTGTCGGCAATCATGTGGGCTGCGACATCGCCTGTAAATGCACCGCTTTGATCTGTGTGGCAGTCTTGCGCCCCGATGTTTATGGCGCTGTCTTGTGTTAGGTTTGCTGCACGAAACAACAGGGGGGCAGGGGGGCATATCACGATCGCGCAGTCACAAGTGCTGTGTGATTTGGTCAGTGTTTCCAATTCACTAAGGGAGGCACTGGTGCCGTTCATCTTCCAATTGCCTGCTGCGATTTTTTTGGCCATGTGTTTGGGTCCTGCATTTGCGTGATGCTGCGCCTGATAGCATTTGCGCGGCATCGCAGCAATGTCGGGGTTTTCCTTTGTGCTTCGGCACGTTAGTCAGCGGGTGTCAGAAAAAGGATGCGTTCCATGATCCCAAGACTTGATGCACAGCTTATCCGCGCAGGAGACCGTGCAACACTGGCTGCTTTAGGCGAAGCGGCAAGGGGGGTCGGTTTTGCGACCGTTTATAACACCGCCCTGACGCCGTCCCGTGTTGAAGATGTTATTGAGATGTACCGGGCCTTCTTCCATTTGCCTGAAAGCGCCAAACGTGAAATCGATATGGCACGCACCGGTGCCAATCGTGGTTGGGGTGCGCCTGGATCAGAACAAGTCGATTTGGATGCAAACCCGGATTACAAACAGTTTTTCGACAGCGGATATGAGCTGTCCAAGGACGATCCTTTGGCCGCACTTTCCGTCTATGCGCCCAACCAATGGCCTGAAGTTCCAGCCGGCTTCCGCGAGATGGTTCAGGCCTATTATGATGACGCCCGCGATGTGGCGATGGATGTTTTGCGTGGAATAGCTGCGGCCATCGACATGCCCCGCGATTACTTTGACGCGGCCTTCGCCAAACCTATGGTTTTGTTGCGCGGCAACTACTATCCGGAACGCCCCGTGTGGGCGACGGCCAAGGATTTCGGGATTGCCACGCATACCGATTACGGCTGTTTGACGTTGCTGGCCACCGATGGATCACCGGGACTGGAAGTGCGCAAGCGAGGAGGCGGATGGATCGCTGTCGAAGCGCCTCCGGGAGAATTTGTTATCAACTTTGGCGAAATGATGGAATTCTGGACCGCCGGAGACGTAAAAGCCACGCCGCACCGCGTGGTGGGGGGCATGCACGAGCGTATTTCAGTGCCATTGTTCTTTAATCCGACCCATGACACAAATGTGGCCCCTCCGGGGTCAGATCAGGTTATCTCGGCAGGGGACCATCTGGCAAAACGGTTTGAGGAAACTTATGTGCATCTGCAAAAGCAGTAGGCCTGATCACAGGGCTGCAAGGGCCCGCCGTGCCCATGCGCTGGCGTCCTCGGGGTCATCCAGCAAATGTTCCGGCATCGTCCAGTAGGGCATAGAGCTGGCCGCGCCGCCTTTGCGTGTGTAGGTCCAGCGGTCCCACCCTTCTGCGTCGAAGGCTTTGACCATGTCGCCCGCGCCTTTGAGCCGCAATTGGCCCTCCGACATCACCAGCGCGAAGATGACGCCATCTGCATAAATCCCAAGCCCGCCGAACATTTTCCGTGTGGTTAAAGGGCCGACACCTTCAAATAGATCATGAACAAAAGCGATCTGTTCGTCGGACACGGCCATTTTACATGCCTTCGAATTTGATGCTTTCGCCACATCCACAGGCTTCGGTCACGTTGGGGTTTTTGAACTTGAACCCGGATTCCAAAAGGCTGGTTTCATAATCAATTTCAGTGCCGAACAAGAACATTTGTGCCATGGGCGCAATCAAGACGCGGGCCCCGTCCTGTTCAACCACTTCGTCATTGGGGTCTTTGTCGTCGACATAGTCCATTGTGTATTCCATGCCCGCGCAACCGCCTTTTTTGACGCCGATACGCAGGCCCGCGTGGCCGCCGGTTTCCATCAGTTTGGAAATCTGGGACGCTGCTTTTGGTGTGATGGACACGGCTTGTTTTCCGGGGATCGAGAACATTTTTTTGCTCCTGTAGGGGGCACGCCTTGCCTGCGTGGACGTGTGGAATTGCTTACATGAATCCTAATTCAAGGCGGGCCTCGTCAGACATCATGTCCATGCCCCAAGGAGGTTCCCAGACCAAAGACACATCAACGTGTTTGACACCTGGCAATGGCTCTACGGCGTCTGCAACCCAGCCGGGCATTTCGCCTGCGACAGGGCATCCGGGCGCCGTCAATGACATGGTGATTTTCACCGCATTCTCGGCGTCGATATCGATGGTGTAGATCAGACCCAATTCGTAGATGTTTACCGGAATTTCCGGATCATAGACCGAACGGCAACCCTCTACGACGGCCTCGTAAAGCGGGTGGTCGGTAGAAGAGGGCGCAATCAATGGCGCACCTTCAAGCATCTCGTTGTTCTGGTCCATCACGGGTCTCTTTTCACGTTTCCTGAGTGATTATATAGGGATTGCGTGCGCTTGCGTCCAGAGGGGCAATCGATGCTTTGGCAAGTTGCCTGTATGTAGCGTGACTGTAGCGTGACTGTAGCGTGACAGGGATTTTTGCAGTGAATGACAGAGATATTTGCAGCAAACAGTTTTGAAGTGTTTAAAGGCCTTTTTCGATCTGCAAATTTTAACATCTTTTAAAGCTGTTCGATGTTTTTAGCTCTAAAGTTCGGTTTTCGGCCCTAAGCCGCCCTTGCGGCTTCGGTGCCCCACTTCGGATTCCAACTTACAGCAAACACTGTCGAATTTTCCCAAAAACGGACTCAGTTTATGACAGCAAACGAAATCCCATTTTAAGATTTATCCTTTAGCTCAAGTGAAATTCCTATTTTCTAAGGTTTCACGAATGCCTACAGCGTCAGAACTCCCTATTGATACAAATGCCTCTGCAAATGACATGGCGGAATCGATGTTTGGCAATGGAATTTCGATTGTCTCCTCCAGTTATACTGGGGCAACTGGGGCTTCTGGCACTTACTCCAATGGTGATGCGACAGCACCGGGTATTACGCCATCTGACACTGGCGTCATTCTTTCCACAGGAAATGCCACCGACATCACAAACAGCAGCGGCGATGTAAATACATCTGCCGGAACCTCTACAAGCCACGGCACCAGCGGCGATAGCGACCTGGAATCCATTTCCGGCCAAACTACATTTGACGCAGCAGTTTTCGAGGCAGAATTTATTCCCGAAGGTGGCACATTGACAATGCAAATTGTGTTCTCTTCGGAGGAGTACCTTGAGTATGTAGATGCAGGCTTCAACGATGCTGTCGGGATTTGGGTCAATGGCGTTCAGGCCGAATTGACGGTTGGCACCGGTGATATCTCAATTGACAACATCAACGATACCACAAACGAAAATCTATATATCGACAATGCACAGTCGGATGATTCCCATAACACAGAGATGGACGGTTTCACGATAACCCTGACCTTGAAGGCACCAGTTACACCGGGCGTCACGAACACGATAAAAATTGGCATCGCTGACGGTGGAGACGGAAGCTACGATAGCAATTTATTGATTGCCGGGAATTCGGTGCAAACAGCACTCATCGCAGGCGATGATGAAATCTCTGTAAATGTAGGGCAAGATATCAATGTAGATCTGTTGGCGAACGACGAAAGCACTAATAACAGTGAATTAACAATTACTCACATCAACGGGCAGCCAGTGTCAGTCGGTGATTCTGTAACTTTATCTTCCGGCGAAGTTATTGAGTTGACGGCAGATGGTTTTGTTCTCGCGACAGCGAATGACGAAGTCGCTGAAAATGTATTTTCATACACTGTCGAAGACGAAGATGGGAATTCTGATGTTGGATTTGTTACGCTTACAACAACGCCTTGTTTTACTTCTGGTACGCGTATTTTGACGCCGCAAGGCGAGCGGCCTGTGGAGACTCTAAAACCAGGCGATTTGGTAGAAACTATGGACCATGGCCCAAAACCACTTCTATGGGTTGGTAAATCTGAAAGGATTGCTCATGGTAGGGATGCGCCAATTGAAATTGATGAGGGAACACTTGGCGCTAAAACATGTACAGAGGTTTCGCCGCTGCATCGATTGCTAATTCGTGATCCGGATGCAATGGTTTTGTATGGTTCCTATGAAATCTTGGTACAGGCCAGGCATCTGATAAATAATCGGACTATCCGTAGGAAAGATCGGGGAGGGAGAGTTGTCTACTTTCACTTGTTGTTTGATAAGCATGAGATCATTGAAGGGAACGGCATACTCAGCGAGAGTTTCCAGCCCGGTAAACAAACTGAAGCTAGCTTTGATCCATCTTTAAACGACGACCTTAAATGCATCATGAAGCGCAACAACATAGACGTTATGTATTCAGCCCGCCCGAGCCTAAAGAAGCATGAGGCCACCGTTTTGAATTCTCGGAAAACAGAACTGACATCAGCAACCTCGCAAGTTAGGAAAAAGTATTCATTTAACTGAGCGTTTTGACATGCTCGCCGCATTAGGCATTGCTGTAGTACATCGATGTACGCCATACTGAATGCGTGCTAAAAGCCGTCCTTGGAATTTTGTAAAGCCCGCTTAATCCGAATAGCGAACCTCGCAACAATATGCAGCGAAAGTCTCTCTTCCACCCACACAAACATCGACTGATGATGCACTGAAGGATGCTTCTTCGGTATGAGAACTTGAATGCTCTGCCTGACGCCCAACCTTCACGTCTAGCCTGCAAAGCGCATTATGCAGGTGCTGCGGCGGGTGCGCCCACTCCGTGACTGGCAGCATCGAAGCTGTCCAACCCGATCACCTTTCCTACGAAACAGTTAACGGGCTATAGGTTTTTCAAGTCTGTAACTCATTTGAGCAGAGTTTCGCTATAATTTGTCTCCATTTGAATTAAGTCGCCTACTCTAGGTTGAAAAATTGTCGTGTTAAGAAATTGTTAAGGCTATTTTTTCATGACGTCCTGCATCAGTGTTTTAACTTTTGGTATTGAGACCAACATGCACAAATCAGAAATGCTCAACAGAAGCCTGGTTGCCGCCAGCGTCGCAGGCGCGGAGGGCTTTGAAGAAACAAAACGCGCATTCGAAAACATTGCACGCACCTTTTTTGAAGTAGACACGGAGGTGGCTTGCGCAATTGAACCAACTATTCTTGTCACAAATCGCATCTCAGATCGTGTTATTTTCTCATCTGAGTAACCTCCTGTTAACCTTTGCATTCAACTCTGAGTGGGATCGAAATCTACTGTGGAGTAAGCGCAATATGCCAAAGAATGATGTCCACGCTAGCCTGTTAGAAGGTGGTGAGCACTTTAGTACTTCAGCTGAACTGCTTAATCGAAGCCAAATGCGTGCTTATCGCAATTCCGAGCGCCATATCTATGATGCGATACTGGCTGAAATCTTGCCAATGATTGGAGATCGATCAATGCACCACAGAATTGCATGCGGCGGTCGGGGTATTAAATCAACAAAGCCAGTTTGATTGGGAGGTTCGCTATGTCAAAAAATTACTGGATTATAGATGCCTTGCTGCAAATCAGGCCTTTAGTAGAACAATGTGGTGTCCCTGAGGTTGTTCAAGCAGTCGACGATGCTTTGACAAAAATTTCTACGGAGTATGAGAGGCAGCTCTTGGACAAATGGGAGGCAAATGCATTGGAAAGGACTTGATCGATAGCGCACTGAAAACCAAGATGTGAAGTGCGCGGCTCTTTGCCTGCGACCCAAAGCTCACCGTCGGAGTTCAACGCGGTGTGGGCAGTATGTATGAATTGGAGTCTAACTGACCACGCCATTGTACGGTGCGGGATGGATCGCCTTAAGAATACCCATTGATCTGCTCCAGCCTTGTGTTGACGAAGGTCAGTGTGACATCGCCGCTGCCTGCATCCAGTTGCTGTGCGACAACGCGGAATTCATCGAAGGTGTTGGCGGGAACCCCGACCGCATCATCGGCCCAGAGCAGGTTGAACTCGATGTCACGGTTCACATCGCTGGCGTAGAAATACCGGATCCCCATGACGTCCAGGTCTGTCCAGCCACCCGACGGCACTTGCCGTCCCTGCATCTTGAAGTACAGACGGCCGTCTGCTGCTGTCAGAGGCTTGAACAGACCGTTCACGATGGCACTCATGGGGTTTGTGACGCCGGAGGTTGGCACGGCCGGATCGATTGGCACGTAGGGCGCAAACGCGCATTCCATGACGTCCGAGACCGCGTTGTAGCTGCCTTGCACAACGGTCTGTGTGAAGTTGGCTGTGAAGAACCGGCGCGATGTCGCATCGTTGTCGATCATATCGCCGGTGACGGTCAGGTTCTCGACGTCCAGGTGTTCTGTCTTGATCGAGCCTGCAGCGATGCTGCGGGCGGTGACAGAATTGGTGCGCAGTTTGCCGCCGTCGATCAGGGTGGTGCCGCCAGGACTGAACGGGGCAGGGTGCTGCGCGTTCTCGTGCGACTTTGCGATTTGCGGTTGGTGCAGGTAGAGAATGCTGTTGTCGTTCTCTTTGGTGCCCTTTTTAATGATCTGGCAGCCTGCGTATGCGGCCCCTGCAGGCACGACGTCTTTGGTCCAATACTGCGCCCACAGGTTGGGATTGTCGGAGCTGCCAGTGGGACCGTCGATCACTTCTGTGCGCGGCCCGAAGCTCAAGAAGCTGCCGTTCGCATCCAGAAACCGGAAACGGAACTCAAAGTCGCAGCGGTGGGCGGAGGCTTTGAAACTGGCTTCGATCCAATCGCCTTCAGTGACGGGAACGCCATCGATGGTGGTGTCCTCTTGGATTTCGCTGACTTGGATAATGCGGTAGTTGCCATCGCCTGACGCGCCAGTCTGTCTGATCTGGAGCACTGGATAGGCGGTGCCCGCAAAATTTTCACCGGCATTGCGCAGGCTCAGTTCCGTCTCGTCGCCAGATCCGCCTGCATTGCTCAGTCGACGCCAACCGTCGATGCCGCCGGAAAAGTCGGTGTTGGACAACAGGTTCTGCCCGAGGCCAACGGTCAGCCGGTTGGTGGCAAGAGTGCCAGGCGCAATCACGTCACCCAACAGTTCAAGCAATGCACCGCCTGTGCCGTTGGGGTTGGCAAAAGATGTGGCGCGGAACCCTGCGATGCCGCCGCTTGCGGTTTCAACTGTGACGCCGGCATAAGCAGAGGCAAAGCCGCTTAAATCTGCGACGGCCGAGGCGTGTTGCGTGATCGTGGCGCTGACACCGCCAGCCGAGACCTGAAGCTGGTTCAGCAATGTCCCAAACGCGGTCTGTGGGTTGAGCTGAAGGCCTTCGATGTTGTCGATGCTGCCGGCGATGAACCCGAGATCGGTGCCGATGGATGCCTCAAGAGCCGTGACGGCCGCCGCGATCGCAGCGTTGGCCTGTGCACTGGTGTAGAAGTTTTCGTAGATTGCGGCGTTGGTTTGATCCGCCTCAACCGTGAAGCCATCCAGATTTTCCACTGTCGTGTTATCGATCAGAATGGCCGCGTTGCCAGAGGCCCATGTGTTGTAATCCGCAAGATCCGTCACGACAGAATTGTTGGCATCGACCGCGATGAACCAGACTTCAAGGTAAGCGGTGCCCGCTGGCGCTTGCTGGTCGTATGCCACGCGGTACCATGTGGCATTGTCGATCGTGTTGCCGTTGGCTGTGTAGATCAGATGTGCTGCACCATTGGACACGGCGCGGCTGATCTCGGAGCCTTCAGCATCAATGAAGACGAACTCTAGCAAGACGTCTTCTTCACCAACAAAGTGATCGTCCGCAATCGACGCGCTGTTGCCGGGGTTTCCAGATGTGCGCACGGCATAAGAGACCCGCCAGGTCTGCGCACCACCGCCCAGAAAGCGTTTGCCGATCGCCCACCAGCGGCCAGCCGTGAATGCCGTTTGACCAAAGGCCCGCGCACTTGCAAAATTGGCGTCCGGATCGGACATGTCGTCGCCAAAGATTTCAAGGTTGTCGAAGGCGGTTGCATTGAATGCACGCCCCAACCAACCGGGGGGAACGCCTGTTTCGCCGACCTCGCCAAGCTCAAACCCGCCGTTCGCATGCCGTGCATTTGAGATCAACGAGGTGCGCACGCTTGCGATACGCCCCTGCAGAACCGTGTCGAGCTGCGCATTGGCGTCCGTTTGCTGTTGAAACGCATCTGACAGTGATCCGACAAATCCCTCTGTGAGGGCGTCGTGATCAGACTGCAGATCACCTGCATCTTCCAAAGCCTCAATCGCGTTGATGCCCGCTTCATCTGCAGCGGCTTTTGCTTCATCAAGTGCGGTGTTCACATCGTCACCAAGATCACTTCGCCCTGGGCGGATGTCCGGTGTGGTGGCTGCGACCCAAGCGGTCCATGATGTCGGGCGGTTTACGTCCCATTGGGCGCGGGCTTCATAATCTGTGTCGGGCAGGATGCCAGCGGCCAACAGCAGTTCGCCAGCGGTGATGTCTGTCACGTTTCCACGCAGCGCAACGGTTGATGTATCCTTCAAGCGCACTTCCCACATCAACCCCGACACGTCGTCTTGCCCGTCACCAAGCCATGTCAGGTTCAATGCAGGGCGGCGGTTGGTGGGGCCGGCATCAACAACGGCAAATGCCTCAACGTGGAAACCTGCCACGCTTTGTGGCTGGGGCTGTGTGATTGTGACCGGCACATCCAGAACCTGAGTTTCCAAGACAACGTTCCAATCGAAGTCAGCGGGGTCAACTTCACGCATGTTCAGGCGGGGCAGGCCCGTCATCAATGGATTGACGTCTGATCCGACATCAAAAATCTTGCCATCATAACCGTTGCGCTCGGACGTCCATGCAATGGTGTCCAAAGGTTCCACAACGCTTGCGTCGGCCGGCAGGGTCAGGTCGTGGGTGCGCAACCGGCGATCATCGCGCACATAGGCGTCCATGATCCGTTGGACTTGCTGCGGGTAGGGGCAGGCGGACAGGTTCAGATCAGCGACACGTTGTTGGCCGCCGTCTTCCGTTTGAAACGCTACATAGGTGCGTTTGGGTGCTTCGCGCGGCTGCCACAGTGTTGCGGGATCTGGATAGACCGCTTGGATCGCATTGATGGGATCATCGTTTTCGGCGAAGGGTTTGAACTGTTCACTTTCCGTGATCAGGATGTCGTCATCGGTCATGAAGAACACGGGCAGACCAGGACCGCCCAAGCGGATTTTCCAGACGCCACCGCTTTCGACCATCTCGCCACCGGTGGCCGCCATCATCTCTTCCAGAACGGCTGCGGGTTCATCGTCCACAAACACCTCGTAAGATGTCCTGAAGCGCGGCTCGGATGTTTCATCTGCAAGCGTGACGGCTTCGTCAGCCGTGTTCATCGCAGCCCACCAAACGGCCAAAGGCAGATCCGCAGCCGTAGCATTGCCGCCCCAGATCTCGCCGCCGTCCAGATCAATGCCCCGGTGGATGTTGTAGGCTTGCACCGCGACATTGGCAGACGCTTCCCATGTGGCTTTGTCTGCCCACCGATGGGGCCCCGCGCCACCGACGCTGGTGTCTTTGCGCGGATCATACAAAGGGATGCCGCCAAGTTCAAAACGCACACTTGGAAAGCTGGAAAAGACTTCACGTTTAAAGCGGAATGTCAGAACGGCGTAACAGATCCCTGTTCCGATCATATCGGCGGTCCAGGGGCGATCGGGATAGTCGGCGTATTTGTCCAACAGCATCGGGTCGGCGACGGTTTGTGTGCCGTCATAATATCGGACCCAAGCATAATCTGTGAACCGGCCCAGAATGGGTGTGCCATAGTCTTCATGCGCTTCGTTCCCGAACTCTGCCCGTTCTCCTTCAAGGATCAGCCCTTCAAGGGTTTGACCGGGAATATCGCCCAGTTCGATGACAAAGGTCAGATAGGCATTGGGTGTGCCGCCAACGGTGCCATGGCTCATTGGGGGGCATGTCAGCTGCCCCTCGGACGCGTATGTGCCCAGAATGAAGGACGCAGGTGTGACGCCGCCTGATTGCGTCTTTTGCGTCCGGATCCCCGGTGTGCGCACCTTTGGTTTGCCAGCCAGACTTGCGCGGACTGCCGAGATGGCCACGGACAGCAACAGCCGGCCAAAGATCGTTTCTGTTAGGAAAGCGCCCAAGGCACTCCCGGCGACGGCTCCAGAAATCGCGGTTATGGCGGCAGCAACAAATGGCATCTTAAACTCCCAAGATTTCTGTGGCGTTTGTGAGGGGAAGGTGCGCCAGACCGGATGGCGCCAGGACATAGACGTTTGGTCCTTGCACGATGCCCAAAGCGGGCCCATCGGAGCTTGGCATGACGGCGGCATCCCCGACGTTGGCAAAGGCCAAAGGTTTGGTCGGCAGATGTGACTTGGCCAGAGCGATGTGATCTGCAAACCCGTTGTCGCGCAGTAAGCGCATGCCGCCCACTGTGGTCGAATATTGACCGCGGTAAGGTGCTGCAAAATCATGCCCGGTCATCGCCAGCACGCCGCCTGCAACAAACAGGGCGCAATCATTTAAACCCTCTTCAAACGGCGTTCGAGCGGTCTGTTGAAGATAGGCAAGAAGGTGTTTTCGCCAGTCTGGCAAGCGGGTGAAGGTCATCGGTTTGTGCTTTCAAGTGGCGTGGGCGTTGGGCCTGCAACAACAGGTGTCGGGGCCGCTTGTCGGATTTCTCCCCAGACGACTTCGATGGATCCGCTGACGTCTGCATATTGACGGAATGCATCGTTGGGAGACCGCGCCCGCAAAGAGGCATCGGATTTGCGCAAAGCCAACGTCCGGGTCAGTGAGCGGGCGGAATTGACGATGCTGAGCTCGCAGGTTGCTTGTTCGCCGGGCGGCGGCCGCGTGAACTCCAACCCTGCAACGATGCCTTTGTAGACCCGGTGGGGTTCTGCGATCAGCTGCTCTGTTTGTGGGTCGAAGTTGGCGATGTGCATTTGGAATGGCGCATTGCGTGTCTCGTATCCGCGTGTCGCTTCTTGCACTTCAGGTGCGACAGCTGAGAATTCCACCCGCGTGGTGCGCACACTCATGCCGCGCTCGGTGATGATCGGGGGCACCTTCAGGATGGTGCCGGCACCGAAATAGTCGCGGGCTTGTCCGTCGATTGAAAACGTCTCGTGATCCGCGCCGGACCAGAGCCCGATGGTGGCAGGCTCGCCGGTTGCGCGATCCTTGGCTTCGATCCAGATCAGAACCTGAGCGTGGCGTGCGCCGCGCTCTGCCAGATGGGCCAGCAAAATGGGGGAAAAGTCACGCATGGTTTATCTCAATGTTTGTTGGAAGTCGAAGGCGATGCCTTCTGTGGTGAACCGTGATGTGCGGCCTGCCTCGACAGAGCCGGGGCGGATCAAGGCTTTGCAGGCTGCGTTTGCCAAAGTGACTGGCGTTCCGATCTGGGCACCTGGGCGCACAGGCGGTTGGACTTTGAACACGGGCGACAAGCCGTCGTTGTCGGCTTGAACGCTTGATGTGACGACACGGTGCAGGGCGTAGCGCGTCGGGTTCGATCTGTAGGTGAAAGACAGATAATCCCCGCGTGTCAGCACATAGTTCGGACGCAGCCCGGCAAGTGCGATCGTGTTTGCGTCATTTGGCAAGGAGGCCAGCAGAACATTCGCCGTTTGGATGTCGACGCCTTGAGGATCAGACCGGGGGAAGGGGTGTGTGATGTGGCTGGCCATGAAGAATTTGCCAGCACCGCGCATGTCATCGATCAGCACTTGCGCAGACAGTGTTTCCGATCTGGTCAGCCGTCCCAAAGTGACACGGCCATTCCAAAGACGGGTGCCAATGTTTGAAGGCAGGACTTCCCCACCGGCCGTTTCTGCAATCTCGACGACTTCGGGCAGATGGAATTCAATCGCGCTGATTGGCAAGGCTTGCAAAAAGTCGGCAAGGGATGCTGGTGTTACCTCTGGCATCACCCAATCCTCCTTGGTTCGTCTTTGATTGTTGCTACACGGCGCGGAAGCACGTTGCGGTCGTATTCTTTCAGGGCTTGCTCCATTCCAAGCCGCGCCGATTCCGTGATCTCTTGATTGCCGCGTGCACCGCGCAGATCCATGCTGACCTGCATTGCTCCGGCCCCTGACGTGCCGCGCGTCCCAACAACTGATCCATCGACGGCACCGCCAGATGCAAAGGCAGGAATGACGTCGCCTGCGTTGATACGTTCCAGAAGGTGGCGGTTTTTTGCGGTGGCTTCGGCGTTGATCATATATTCGCCGGTGGATCCCCACATGAGCACATCATCAGACTTGCCGCCGCCTTTGCCATAGATCATGCCACCGGTGGCGGCCGCTGGCAGACTGGAGCCGGGAAAGATTGACCCAAAAATGTCGCCAAGTAATCCGCCGCCCGAACTGCCGCCAAAAATGCCACCCAATGGGCCTTCGCCCAACAGCAGGCCTTGCAACGCCATATCCGCGATCTTCGCAGTCAGATCGGTCAAAACATCACCAAAGGATTTACCGCTGGTGACCAGATCTGTGAAGGTGTCATAGGTGATCGTTCTGAAGCTTTCCCATGCTTCACGTTGCTGTTCTGCCGCCAACTGTTCGGCTTCACGCGCTGTGATCAGTTGTTCAATCTGCGCCCGTTCTTCTGCCGTTGCACCCGCCAGCGCGTCGCGGTTGCGTAACATCTCTTGGCGAATGGGGTCGCTTTCGCGCAGGATGGCCAGCTCCTGGTTCAAGCTGTCGATCAGATCCTGTGTGGCCTTGCGTTCTTTTTCCAGCTGAGTGGTCGCAGAATTGCGCCCGCCGCCGCCGCCAGTTTTACGTGGCTTGGGTAGCTTGTAACCGGGGCGGTTTTGCACGGGAACGCCACGCGGCCGTGTCACCTGACCGGCTGTGCCGCTTTCGTTTCTGGGATCAAAGAAGTCTGGATTGTCGCCGGTGGCGGCATCTGCGGCCAACCCACGTTGCAAAGCCAATGCGTTTGCCAATTGGTTTGTGAACGTCACGGCCGCTTGGGTGGCAAGATTGATGTTGCCTGCCATATCCACACCGGCAACGCCATTGGCAGCGTCCCAAGCTGCCAACAGCATGTCACGCAGTGTTTGCGACATGTCCGCTGACAATTCTGTCTCGATAAAGGCGTCTCGCTCTGCCTGGACCCGTGCTTGGGTGGCCTGAACGCTGTTGGCGCCATGACGGGCAACGATTTCGTTTAAGGCCGCTTGGGCTTGCAACGAAACGAGAAGTTCTTGGGCCGACTGCTTTGCGGCATTCGACTGAAGCATCGTTTGCGCATAGTGGCGTTGCGCGGCTTGGCTTTTGTTAGCAGCAATGTCGGCTTCTGTTTGTTCGACGCTTTTGGCAGCCGCACCCAGCAGTTCCATTTGCTGGATGGATAGCGAAAGGTTGCGCCAGAATTCAATCTGTTGCGCTGTCATTTCCCCACTGACATCAACCGTGCTTTTGAACGTCTCTCGCAGTGCCAAGGCTGATTGATACTGAGCATCAAGGCTGGCCGCACCTTCAAGCGTCTTCAGCTCATCCACAAAATCCCGAACAGCGTCACGGTTCGCTTTCCAGACTGTGATATTGCCCTGCAGTTGGGTTTCGATCCCCAACAGATCGCCGGTGTCGCCGATTTCACCTTGAAGATAGCTGGCGTCCAAAACGCTGCTGGCCAAGCCTTGTGTGAGGCTGTCGATGTTCTGCAACGCGTCGATCTTCGCCAAGGCAATCAAGTCGCGGTACGCCTCGGATGTGGCTTCGATCTGCCCCTTGGCACTTTCAAACCGCGCGGAAAAACTGTCGTCCTGGCTGTTGATCAGATCGATGTAGGTTTGGACTTGGCCGGTCGCTTCATCAAGCTTCTCTGTAAACGTGCCGGCACCGTCAGCCGCACTCATGGCGCCAGTGGCCCATTGAAACAATGCGGCACCACCTGCAATCACACCCAAGGTCAACAGGCTGACGGGGCTGACCATGGCCTTCAGTGCTGATCCGAGTGATTTCACGGCACCGGCTGCCCCCATTGGGCCAATCACTTGGGTGATTTGGGTGCCTTGCTGAATGGCCAGTTGCAGCGGGTTCTGGCCCGCAGCCAGCATCACACCGATGTCGTTGAACTGTGCAGTGAGGTTGCCGACCTGACCAGCCGCCACTTGATTGGCCTGACCCAGCACACGCGTGTCTTTGCCTGCGTTGGTTTGTTGGCCGCGCATTTTTTGGATCTCGGTCGAAGCCGCGGCCACCATGCGGCGCAGTTCTGCAACCTGTTTTTCAGTGGCGTTAGTCGCAACGCCCATTTTCTGGGTCGAGCTTTCGGCCTGCGTCGCAGACGTGCTGAAACCCGTCGCGCTGGCCTTGGCGCTGTCCAAAGACCCCGAAAAGCTCTGCACTTCCTTGCGTGCGGCTTCGGCTTCCATCTGGATCCGTCCACTGACAACGAAGTTGCTCACTTCAGTTTCTCCCGCATGGCTTTCAAAGCCGCCAGTTCGATTGTTTGAAGGTCCGCCCAGACTTTGGGTTTGATCTTGATGCCTGCCAGCTTGAGACCCGCTCTGGCTGCGGTGTAATCCAGCGCGATCGGAACGATCCGCCCATCGACTTCAAAGGCCCGCCATTGGCCACAAACGGCTAGAAATGCGTGGAAGGCCGGAATGTGTTCGGCCCAAACAATCAATCTCTCTTGTTCGGGTAGAACGATGCCCCAAGCGTCAGCATCAGTTTCCAGTTCATCTTGTGCATCGCCGCCTTCACCAAGCGCCCACGCCCGGCCGACGGCGGTTAGTTTCCCCGCTTGGCGCCGACCAGCGCAGAGGTGTAAGCAGACACCAAGGCGTTCTGGATGTAGGGCAGATCCATAAGATCAGAGCGCAGGTTTGCGTCACAGATCATGGGGTCCTTGTTTTCGTCGACAAGGTTTTCGAACGTGATCACGATGTGGTCCAGATAGGCCTGAGTGCCTTCAAACGTGCTCAGGTCAAATTCATTGGCTTCGGAATTCGGAACAACGCGAAAACGCGTGCGCAGGATCTTCTTGTCGTGGCCATTGCCCGTGGGCTGCATGACCTCGACATCGGTGGTGAATTCGGGGTTTTTGGTGACTGTGAAAGTGCTCATCTGCGGCTCCTATTCGTCTGTTTTCAGTTCGGGCGCGTGGATGACCAGCGTTGTCATTACCGCCACCATCACGCCACATGGACCGCTGCGTAGAAGTTCAGCACAGCGGATCCGTTCAACACGCGGTTTGCCTTTCGTGTTTTGGCGAAAGGTTCGGAAATTATGCCAAAAACTAGTCATGTGCGGCTCCGGTTTATGTGAGGGTCAGGGTCCACTGGTCGTTGCCAGCGTCCGGAATTGGGGAAAGGCGCAGGGGCCATTCCATGATCTTCTGGGCGTTTTCCAAACCCTGCAGGCGCTGCATCTGGGCGCGTGCCACATCAATCTGAATGATGTTGCCAGCTTGGGTGCCGTGTTTGAGCACGATCGGGATTTCAGCCTGATCAAGCGCCAAGCCGTAAGGATCGAAGGTGCCAAGATCGACGCCCACCACTTTGGTCTCGACGCTGTCCTCGCGATCCGTGATCAGGATGCTTTCCTCGCCGACCAGGAAGCGCGGCGCGATCTCGTTGCCCAAGTTCAGCATGAAGCTGCGCATGGTCAGGCTTGTGCCATCGACTGTGAAGACGGGTGTGTTGGCGTTGTTGACGGGCAGGGGATCCATGAAACCGGACAGATCGGGGTTCGCCCGCGCTTCTTCGGTGGGCCGCGTGAACAGGCCGGTGAATTCGAAGTTCAGGTAGGGAATGGCAGACGAGCTCAAATCCAACGTGCAGGTGCCGCGTGTGCCCTTGATGACATGCTGGGTGCCTTCCACCTGAAAATAGGTTGAAAGGCTTTCATGCCCGTCGCTGACCGGATTGTAGACCACCGATGTACCGGCTGTGATGGTTTCGGCGACACCGCACCCGCGCATCAAGGGGCCCCATGCAGGCGGCGTGCCGGCCGCACCTGATCCGACCAGCTCAACCTTGAAGCTCAACTTGGCATGCAGATCGATCGGGACCGAGCCTTGGCCCCCCAGAAAGCTGGTTTCCAGATCGCGGCTGACGTCGCTGCCGGCCATAGGCTCAAAGGACACTTCTTTGGCAAGGATCGCGTTTTGCGCAGCTGTTGGTGTTGCATCAACGCCGTAGGTCGCTTCGATCTTGGCCAACAGGATTTTCGAATTCCATTTAAGCGACATTTAAACGTCCTTTTCTGCGGTGTTCTTCACCGCTTTAGGCTTGGCTGGTTTGGGGGCAGGCTGTGCTTTGGTCAGCGTGCCTTTGGGATCGCGGACAAAGCTGCCACCGGATTGGGGCAGGGCGGTCTTGCTCATGAGAAAATCCTCAATTGGTCTGTCGTGGAAAATTCGAGGGCGTAGGTCAGCAGGCCAGCGTTGAAGCTGAGCATCTTGCCGGAGCGCAGGTCAAAGACGTCTGTGCGGCCGGGGGCCATCCAGCCGCAAAGCGCGTCAATTACCGAGCGTTTCAGCGCGTCGATGGGCTCAATGCCTTTGGTTCCGATGCGGTCACTTGAGCGCAACATGAGGGCCACGCTGATATTCTCGGAGACGTCTTGTATGAACGCGCCTGCCGATGCTTCGGCTTGCCCGCCGCGCATGCCTGAAGAGAAGACATAGGCCACCGGCGTGCGCGTCGGGGCTTGGCCCGATTGCACCACGGCAGAAAACGCCGCTGCACCTTCAACCCTTTGAAGGTCTGACACGTCTTGCTTCAGGCGCGTGATCACATCATCCACCAACATCAGATGAACCCTGACAATTTGTCTGGTGTCATTTCGCGGTCGCGGTCCGTGGATTGGGCACCTGTGCCGCCGGTGCCTTGCGGCTCAATGCCACCGCTTGGCAGACGGAGTGTTCCATCAGCGATAAGTTTCAGCGTTGCGATAGCGTTCTTGTGTTCGTCCGTGATTTTTTGATCGGGCGTGTAGGTGTGCAGATCATAGATCACCAGCTTTTCCGCCAGTGGCTGGATCAAATCAGACATAGGGTTCAATGGCAGGCGATACCGCGTGGCAAGGTAGCCATCGATCAATGCGGCCGCCGTCTGAAACGCGACATCCATTGTGCTTTGGTTGATTTCGCCAACTGGTGGATCCGTGCGATCAGTGAGGTCCAACAACAGCGACCGACCGTAGCGTTCAATCATTTGGGCTGTTGTGACGTAGCTCACATTCATCTCCGATGTTGATCTATGTGGTTGTTTGGCGGGTCAGGCGTCGTTTTCGTCTGGCAACTCTTCCACCGCACCGCATTTGACCAGGGCCGCGTAATCCGAGTGGGACAGACGAATTGGATCACCCGCCTTTACAGGGCCGTCGTCCCCAATCACCTGTGACAAGACAGTGGTTTCGATCATGTCATCTTGCGGCTTTTTGGGGCTTTGCTGCGCAGGCGGTTGCGGCGCGGGTTTTCCGCCGGCAGCATTGTGAGCCGCAATCAACTCGTTCAGTCGCGCTTTGGTCATGCCATTTTTGACCTCAAGTCCCAAAGCGGTCGCCTGTGCCACCAGTTCTTTATGGTTTGCCATTGTCTTTGCCCTTTCAAACATCGGTTGAATAAAGCGGCCCGAACCAAACGGGCCGCTCAATCACACGACGCCGGCTTAGACGCAGTTCTGAACGAGGTAGCCGACCTGCTTGGCGATGATCAGTTCTTTGACCCGTTCACCGACGCGGATGTTGTAGCCACCATGAAGGCCGATATTGGGATCCTCAGTGCGACCGGCGATGCGTGACGCATATTCGCCTGTCAGGCCCCAAGTGACGCCGCCGGCTTGTACAGACGCCATCGGATCGAGGTGCATAAAGGACATGTGATCACGCCAGGCGCGTTGCAGTTCAGCGGCTTGTCCGGGCTTGCTTGTGTTGGTGTAGGCGCGCCCGATATGCAAGGCCGTCAGGCCTTCACCAGAGAACAAGGACACAAACTCTTCCGGTGTGATCATGCCTTTGTTGGTCAGATTGCCGCGCACCGCATTGACCAGGTCCGGGTGAGAACTGAGTGTTGTCCAGACATTGTGTGACATGGCACATGTGCTGCCGGGATAGATCAGGGTGCCGTTGATGGCTGCCTTGATGACATCGATTGGCGAAGAGTTGGCATAGTCTGAGAATTTGGCGCCACCAACCAAAGCTGTCTTTTTGTCGGCTTCGTAATTGTCCGGATTGTGCACCATGCCAGAGACACGCACTTCGCGGATATTTTGCAACGTGTCCGTGACGCGTTCAGCGGCATTTGCCTCTGGATCAAAGGCGCTGGCATTGCGGGCACGCATTTTGGCCGCTTTGTCGATGTCGGAATAGGGAATGGGAACTTCCAGACCGTAATCGTCAACAGATGCCGTGCGTTCGGTGCCTGTGAACTCGAGTTGCTTCACACGGCCCAGACGCCCGACTTTGGCATCTGGTGTGTTGAAGCCTTCAGAGATCGGATATTCCGTCCACTTGAAGTCTTCTTCGCCCACCGGAACGCGGGGCATGACTTGGTCAGCGATCAGAGCTGACGCGGGGTTTGCAAAATTGACCGCAATGGCGGTCAGAACGGCATTGGCGGCAAAGGGGCGACGGGTCATTTAGAAATCCTTCGGTGTCGTGTCGGGTGGATGGCCTTCAGGGAAGGCGATTAAGCGGGTTCGTGCAGCACGCCGGGGGCAAGCAACGCATCGACGATGTCGCCACTCACGCCAGCTTCATCGGCAAAGCCAATGATCCGGACTGTCGTGCCGACCGCAGGCGTGGCCAGAACGGCATTGCCTGTGGCATCGCTGGTGAGCGGATCGCCTGCAGACACCGGACCACCCAGTTGCACGGGGGCGAAACCTGCGACGTAGATGTCGACCATTTCACCGGCGGTGGCGCCCAGACTTGCTGTCACGCCGATGAACGGATCATCGTTTGCGGTTGCGACAGTTGCTGCCCGGTCTGTTGCCGGTGCTGCGAAAGCTGCGATGCGGAAACCAGCCAGCGCGGCGGTGACTGCGTAAGAACGTGTGAGTGTGGGGATCATGATTTGCCTTCCGAAACTGCCAAAATGGCTTGTGTCATTGTCAAGTCCGTCAACCCGGCCGAATGCTGTGTGGCGAGATAGGTTGTGGCTTTTGCGGTCAGCTCTTCGGCTGTGGCCGATTGCATGTCTTCACGAACTGCAGCGTCCTGAGCACTAAGAGCGCCAGCGGTGCCCGGAGACATGACAGGCATGGCCTTGATCATCTCTTCGGCGGCGTTGGGATCTTTTGAGTGCAGATCGATGTAGAGCTGGCGGTTGGAAGAGTTCAGACCGATGCGCATTTCTGCGATAGCACCATCGACAAAAGCCTCCGCTGCGGATTGCTTGCCGGTGGCCTGCAAGGTCGTGACCGTGTCTGTCAGCGCTGTGACCTGTGATTGCAGGGCTGTCACCAGATCATTCGATCCTTTGCCAGCACTTTGCGCTGCGACCAGAATGGCCCCTCCATCCGCGCCTTTTACGCCCAGAGCTTCGCCGATGCTGTCGAGGGAAGACTGCAACGCGGCAGCGCCGTCATCGGCTTTTTCTTCCAGTTTTGCCGTCAAAGCTGCCATGACCTGCTCTTCATCGGCAGTTTCGCCGAGGCCGAGCATGGCCGCAGTTTTTGCAATCATGTTCATATTGGTGTCCTCATCTGGATTTTGTGTCGCATTGAGCGCAGTCATGCCGCGCAGATTGGGTGTGTTGGTCAGGCTGGCGCGGCGAATGGCGAGAATTTGCTTTTTGCCATCATGCAAGATGACGGGGCTCAGACTGCGATAGGCTCGGTCTGCCAACAGCGCTCTGCCTGATGCATTCCAGGCGACTTTGCCCCAAATGCCAGTGTCGCGAATGTCCATTTCTTGGATCCATCCGCGTGCCGGCGCTTCGCCGCCTTTCGGGGCGCTTAGGTCGGTCGAGTGGTTTTCGTCGATGACGAGAAGGTCGTTATCGGCAAAGCTGAGCGCCACAATCGCTTCAAGATCGTCTGCTACATAAGGCCCCCGCTGGTCATCTGTTGGAATTTCGCCAACTGGCAACAAATGCACCCATTCAGGAACCGGCGCGTTTTCCGTCGGCTCCGGTAAGGTGCTGTGCATCATGATTGCAGTGGTGAATTGTGCCTGTGTCATGCAGGCACTATCGCGCGTGGGCGCAGGTCAATCGCCCCGAAACAGTTTTCGGGGCAGGGCGCTTAATTGTGATCTGGGAGTTGCGTTATGTTGCCGATCATGGAGCGTTCGGTCAATCCGCTTTAAACGGCGCTGGATTGCGAAAGCCTGTTCACAGCCTATAGTTACAGATTTTGCAAAACAATTTAACGACAGCAAACGCGCAAAAGAGGTTCTATTTTGTGCAGTTGAAGACTGTGATAATTTCTATGTCTGTTCTTTTCTAAAGAACGCATTGTTTGCAATTGGCTTGAGCCTAGTCACTTCAATGAAGTTCAGAAAAGATGCGAGTTCTGCCCCTATTAGTTGCTGAGGCGTCTGTCGGGATGGTGTGTTGTTTAAAAATGTCATCGGATTGACGGGGTCACCATCAAGTCGCACTTCAAAATGCAAATGAGTGCCAGTGCTTCGGCCGGTGCTTCCCATTGCACCAATTTGTTCATCGGTTCGAACCATTTCACCAACTGTTACATCAACGCTGGAAAGATGCGCGTACCAAGTTTCGAAACCGTTCTCATGGTCAATTTTGATTAGTTTCCCGTAGCCAGATTTCCAACCTGCCATCGTGACAATCCCATTTGCTGCAGCATAGATAGGGGTGCCTTCAACGGCCGCGAAATCAATCCCATTGTGCATCCGCCCCCATCGTGGTCCAAAACCTGAAGCGAACCTGAAACTGCCTCGCACAGGAGTCGCAAGTCGGATCATTTGCTCCTCTTGATGCTCTGGTCTGCCAAATTCATCGTAGTAGGAATCCCCATACAAATAAAAAACCACGTCTTTGACGGTGTCGTATTTTGCCACTGGCACTCCACCCACACCATCGTATTGAATGGTCAGGGTCATTTGATTGTTGCCGCCTTCCTCTGTCTCACGAAGAACAACTTTGCTTTCTTGAACACTTCGCATGACGACGTCTTGAAAGTCGGTTGGAGGAAGTCGACCCAGTTCTTGGACTGCATTTGAAATTCTATAGTCTATTTCTCTTCGTATTTCCTCCCGCAAATTTTGCAGGTTGGCGTTGGTGTCATCTATCCGACGATGAATCGTACCAACAGACATCTCGACAATGAAATACACCCCAAGAAGAACCGTTAAGGCAGATGCTATACCTGCTGCTAAAAATCGCGCTAAAATTGTTGTCACTGATAGACCCTAAACGAACCATACATGTGGCGAACCTAGACAAAGAAGTTCATCGTTCCAAGCCCTGAACATCCCAATCACCAGTAGTCATTCATAAAGCGGCACTGCCAATTTGCATTGGGAGGTGAAATCAAGTGATCGCTTGATCCTTTTGGCGGGAGCAATTGGTCGAAGCGCCTAAAACTTACTCTATCAAACCCTCGAGATAATCTTCAATGACTTCGGTGATTTCCGGCGTGTCGCTTTCCGCAAGCCCAACAAATGGACGTGCTGGAATATCCCCCCACAGGTTTGGAAACCGGGACTTCGGACCGCCAAAGTGCATCATTGCCGCCTGGACCGCGCTGGATCCGACTTCTGCGTGATCGGGGCTGTAATCGTGATGGATAAAATTCGCCATGTCGCCGGTAAGCCGCAATGGCCCCCCGATTGGAGAAATGCCCTTGGCGGCATATGCTGCAAGCGTTGCTTGTGAGCGCGGTGCAAAGGATGTGCCATCCGGGCTGACACCGGCTTCCAGTCGGTCGGTGTTGAGTTGCGCCCAGGCTTCGCCGATTTGGTTCATCAACGTGCTTTTATCCTGAAGGCCAAGATCCAGATTGCGTAAAGCTGCCTGAAGGGCATCGTCGTTGAAAGTCACGTTCGCCATTGCTATATGACCAAGTGTGAGCGCGACACGGTGATATTCTCCCAGCCGTAGCACGAACCTTTGTTCGGAGCGCCATGCGAGGTTGCTGACTTGTTCAGAAGGGAGGCCTCGCCGCTCACGGTTTCTTTCCTTGTCTCTTCAAGCGTCTCAATTCCTGATCTTTCTTGACCTGATCAGATGACATACGCCGGAAGCTGACCACATACAGCTCGTCCGCTTGCAAAACAGCCTTAACCACCAACACATAGCCCGGCTGCTCTGGCGCATCCTTCACGAAAGTCAGATGGTTTTTGCGTGTGCTGATCACATGATCGGCCTCTGACACTGTTTTTTGGGCCTGCAGATAATCCGAGGTCTCAAGTTCCGGGTGATGGGCCTTTTGTTTTTGTGCACTTTCAGGTGAGAAAACTGCGACACGCTGTTTGGATTTGATCCGAACCGCAGCCGCTTCCGGAATTTTCACCAGTGGCCAATTGCCCGCAGGGGCCTTCAACCATTGCCCAAACAGCTCTTCTTTCAACCACTCCTGAATGAGATCAATTGACAGCGCGTCAGGCAGCGTTTCCAGTTTTGGGCGCAATGCGTTGATTGTGTCAGAAACCGTTGCACCAGGCGCATAGTCCCAATTGCGGTCTATGCCTTCAGGCGCATTGGTTTTCGGGTCGATTGCGTCCCAACCATCAGGCAGTGTTTTGTTCGGATCACCACCGACACGGCGGATCCCGCGCAAACTGTTCGCACCACGCACATAACAGCCACAGCCCCAACCATTGGGCGGGAAGTGTGTCCGCCAAAACGGGTGATCCGAGGGCAGGGCGATGCCGTCCAAGGCAAGATGGTGTTCGCGTGGATGCGCAGCGCCACCGTGGCGATAGACCCAGTATTTGTAATTGCCTGCCACAAGCTGGGCGTGACGGCCGGCCATGAAACTGGTCCGCAGGTTGGTGCGGTAGATTGTTCGCATGCGCCAGTTTTCACCGGCTTCGGTCCCTTCGCCGGTCCAACCGTGCCAGCCGCGTTTTTCAACAATGCTGCGAAAGTCCTTTTTGAACGCGTCGAATCCGCGCCCTTCGGAAATCGCTTTGTCCACGGCTTGCGCCAGATCCGCCAGCAAATCGGCCTTGACCGCGCCGGCCACCATGAATGCGCTGTCATGCTGGGATTTGACCAGGTCATCCCATTTCGAGGTTGGGACAAGGTTTCTCAAACGCAACCGAAACGTGGCAAGCTGGGCTTTGAAGGGTTTGCTTAAGGTGGCAGCAAGTGGATCAGCCATTTGCGTCTTCGATTTCAGAAACGCGGCCTGCTGCGTAGGATGCTGCCAGCGCGTCTTGCATGACAGTCGCAAGCTGTGTGCCATCGGTTTGGCCAAATCCGGAAATCAGCATATCGCGGAATTCGGACAGATCATTTGCCGCCGACATCATCGCTTCAACCTGTTCCATGATGTCTTCGACGCCGCTTTGGCCATCTTCACCGAACCGGGCGTTTAACGCGTCAATTATCACCCCCTCGATTTCCGGCCCGTCAGACGCCTGCAATGCCGTTTGCCCGCCGTGTGTCCCTGAATTGGCTTCAAGGGTATTTAATAGGTATTTAAATTTGCTCTCAGAGCGGGTTTGACGCCCTGCGGGACTGGTGTTTTGCGCTTGAGGCAGTGTTTCGGGTGAATTCGCCGCTGAAAACGCCAAAACCTCTTCGCCCTCGACAGGCTCTTGCAGGCCCAGTTTGTCGCGCATCTGTTTTGCCGACACTCGTAGCCCCAAAGGACCAAGCAAGGCCACGGCCTCGGACAAGGTTTTCAGGTCTTCAGGTTTCGGGCGTTCGATTTTGAGAAGCGGGTAACGTTTGAGCGGCCCGAACTCCAAGGTCATCCAAGGCCGGATCAAGTCGCGGTTCAAAATTGCCGACAGCGCTTTGGCATCGGCGGTCTCAATGTCTTCTTGCACCTCGCGGTGCTCTTTGCCGGAGCCTAGACCACCTGTTACGGCGTCCGTGGTCGCGGTCTGACCCAGAACGGCCTTGGAGATTTGTTTGTCCAGCCAATCGGCACGCGCTTCATACAAATTTGAGGAGGCGCCAACATTGGGTGAAGATATGAATTCGATTTTCATGCCTTCAGGAATGATCGCGGCGCAATCGCCCGCAATGCCGGACACCGCTTGCCAGAGTGTGCGGCGATCTGCGTCGCTGGCGTTTGGGCCATAACGTCCCAAGCGGACAGGCTGTCCAAAGGTCTGTGCAAACAATGCCCAATCGCGTTGGGTGTAGGCTTTGAACATCCAGCCCCATGCTGCGACGCGGGCCAAGCCGCTGCGCAAGGGCAACCCAGATTTGGCCTGAATGTCGCCGTGGATATAGCGGAAAGGCTCAAGCGGCTTTTCCGCGCCTGTGGCATCCAGTTCAACAGGCACTTTCAAATTGTGCTTTGCGAACCGAAACGCGCGTGGATCCAGTTGTTCAAGACGACCAGGCCACCATTGGCCTTCGGACTTTTCCCAGCCAATCTCTGTGATGCTGAAGCCTTTGCCGATACAATCAAGGATCAAGAACAGCTCGCCGGAAAGCTCGAGCCGGTTCACCCAATCACGCACCAATTCGGCACGGGCAACGTCTTGCGGGTCATCGCTGGCTTCTTCGACAGTGATGTCGATCTGGCTGACAGAGCGTTTGCGCGTGGATAACACCCCCAGATAGTGCGGGTCACGCTCTTCGATTTGTTCCGCCAGTGATAGAAACTGCATCGGCTCGCCAATGTCGGCCGCCCGCATGATCGACGCGAGGCGCACAGGCTCCAGACCGTCGCCTGGATAGCTTGGCACGGGGTTTTGTGGACTGCCGAAACGTGCCGGCTCAATCGGGCGGTTCAAGTCAGCGCGACGTACCGGATTTCCGAAACGATCTAGAAGGGCAGGGCTATTGGGCATTTTGATGCCTTTCTGATTGGATCATGTGATGCCGCCTTTCAGGCCAGCGAAGAGATCGGCACCCCCCATTTGTTGACGTGTGCCGTCTCGCAGCCATCCAAGATCCGCTGATCCGCCGTTTGGAAGGTGAACGCCGCCAGGGGTGACCTTTTCGTAGGTGAGTTTTTGGTAAGGGGAGGCTGCTGAGGCGCAGGCCAATGAGAAGGCCCAGAAGCGGTCTGCGTGACCATCTGTGTCGCCGTCAGCCACCAAACGCCGCGCACCGGTCAAACCGACTTGGCTTTTGATAGCGTGCAGATCCGCGCGCAAAACAGGATCACCTGCAGGAATTCGGATTGTGCGGTCTTCCATGCGCTCTTTCAGAGCGGTCGCAAGGTCCAGTTTGCTTGCAACGGAAAACAGAACGCCTTCAACGCGCATGGCACCGTGGTTGCGCTTGGCGTCTTCGACGGGCTTTTCGCCCATGCCGGTTTGGTCCATGGCAACACGCACAACGCGGTACCGCTCCATGACGCTGGCCAACAGGGCGTCTTGTTCGGCAAAGCTGATCCGCTTTTCTGCAATGACTTCACGGCAGATCAGGACGTCGCCGACTTCTTCCAGCACGACGATGACAAAGAGGTCATTGCGGGCCGCGATGTCGACACCGACATAGCAATTGCCACCGGCATAGTGCAAAGGGATGCCCGCATTCTTGGCTTCCACAGATGAAATCAGATCATAGGTGAGCCAACTGGACGCCGCGTCCAACCACTTCAGCTCAAATTCCTGTGCCCAGGCGTCTTCGTCAGACATGCCTTTGCGCAGTTCGTCGATGTCAACATCAAGACCCTGCCTGACTGCCTCGTAAATGTCTGTCTCGTGTTTGGAAAAATTGTTGTCCTTGGCCGTCATCAGCTCGTAGAACTTGTTGCCTTTGCCATTGGGCGTAGAGATCACGCGGATCTTGTGACCGCCCCTTGCAGCAACGGGAAAGGCAGAGCCCCAGATTTTGCGGCTGTCGCGATGGAATGCAAACTCGTCAAAAAGCATGTTGCCACCAAAGCCACGCGCAGCATCTGGCGATGACGAGATAGCCGTGACGCGGGATCCACCTGGGAAGCGCACCTCTTGGGCTTTGTATGTGGCCTCTGGCACATCGATCATGTGAACCGAACCGCTTTCGATCACTTCGCGTGTGTGTGCCGGCACATGGAAGTCTTCTTCGGTAAACTCAGGGCGCCCTTTACGTGCCAACGTCGAATAGGCGGCATAATATGCCTCTGTAAGAGGCTTTAAAGCATCTTCGATGGCCTCCTTTGCGGTGCCTTCCGAGCGGGACAGAATTGTCCAACGTGTTTTGCGCCCGTCGATTTCGGCTTGGGTGCAGTCGTCAACGATCTCGCCATTGGCCGCGAATGTCTTACCGCCACGGCGGGTGATCTTGCCGACCTTGAAGCGCGACTGGTCGTTCATCCAGGCTTTCTGGTATGGCAACCATTTGATGATCGGGTCTTGGAGTTGGCGCGTTGAACTCTTAGGCATCAATCAAAGCCCATCACCGCGCGGGCAGCTTTTGCTGCATCGACGTTGACGTCGCCAGACGCAACACCGGCTTGCAAGGCGTCCTGCAGCTCGGCGCGTTCGGCTTCTCGTGCTTCCCTGGCAACCATCTCGCGTTCGTCTTGCATAAGCTTTTCTCGGATGCCGGAACTGGACATGACGTCTTTCAGCATTCGCCCCAGAAAGTGCAGTTCTTTGGGGTCAATCTCTTCAGCCTTTTTGGTCATTTGCCCTTGCATGACTTTGAAGGCGAGCGTTGTGATCATCTGGAACAACACGTTGTGGCGCTGCGCTTCTTCTTCCAGACCATTGCCTTGCATCCAGTCGGCAGCCCACGCGCTGGCTTGTTCCTGATACTTGACGAACTCTGCGTGCTCTTTGCCAAAGCTGTGAATTGCGGATTTGCCAATCCGAACGTCCATGCCTTCGGCTTCAAGCCGGAAGTTAAGCGCTTCGGCCAGGTCCTCGTATCCGGCAAAGCCGCGTTCTTCCAGCTCGGCCTTTAGCCAGTCGCGAAGCTCTTTTGGCAGAAGATCAATTTTACGGGGCGGGGGCATGGATCAGGCGTCCGGTCCGGGGCGCTGAACTTCAGGATGGCGAGCACGTCCTAAGGCAACATCGACACCGCTTTGCGTTGCCTTGGCGACTTGGAAGTCTGCAGTGCCTGAGAGGGCGACAAAACCCTGTTCACTGAGCCATGCCAATTCAGTCGACATCTGCGCACGTGATGTTGTCACTCCAAACCGGTTACACCCTTCAGTCAACAAAGACGCGTTGGACGTATATTCCGGGATTTCATGCAGCAGCTTCAAGATCGTCAGACGACGGTGTTGACGCAATTGTTTGGCATAATCGCTCACGATTTGCTCCCATCAAGTAAGTGGTCTTCGTGGCGACTGACAACACGTTCGATGCGCGCAATCGCCTCATTGGTGGCACCGCGCTCTGCCCGCATGGCTTTGATGTCCCCACCGATTTCGGAAAGGGTCAATTCAAGGCGGTGAAAATCCTGCTGTGACGGCATTGCATTCATTTGCTGTTCAACAGCACTGACGCGGGTTTCGATCTCGGTCATCCGTTTCGAACCGGCTTTAAACTGCCCATCAACGTGCTTTGAACGTGTGGCAAACCAAGCAAAGACCATAGCCCCAACTGACAGGGCCAGACTGAACACCTTGGTCCAGGTGTCTGCGTCCCAACCCATCATGCGTCGTCATCCTTGAGCGGCAGTGCCTCTGCCAATGCCTCAAAAGCCTGACCCGTTGCGACCAGGCACATAAGCCCGCTTGGAGAGGTCATTGTGATGCTCCACGTGCCGCTTTCCAAAGAGGCAAACACCTCGACGACGGAATTGTTGGCACCAAGACCCATGGATTGCCGCGTTTCACCAAAGCCATTCGCCAGCCGCTGGATAACGATGTCGCGCGGTGCGCAATTACGCATGCTTTGGGCTGACGCTGCAAAGGCCATTGCTGCGATCATGAGCGCTGCAATGATTGCAATCACAAGGATGCGGCGAAGTTTATCAAACGTGATCATCGGGCTTGCCCCTTCAATGCTGCAATGGTCACATCTTTGGATTTGGACCCCACAGACGACCCAAAATAATAGTTGGCCACTTGCGTAACCATGACGCCCAGAGAGCCGACCATAATCAGCAAAACCTCGGTGCCTGCGGCGGGCAGGCCAAACCGGAAAATGTAAGCTAGGACGCCGAAGAACCCCAAAATGATGAACCCGCCCAAAATGGCCGGCGTTCTGTCTTTCATTTGGGCTTGGCGATGTCGCGCACTTGCCCGGTCGTCAGCTTCAATTCGGGCGATCTCGACGCCTGCCTCTTCCATTTGCGCGGCAAACTCCGCTTCGATCTGCTTGAGTTTGACCATGTCGCCGCCAGATGCGCCCATCAGCAGTTGCTCCACGCGGTTCAGGTCCGGGACCGAAGTGTCAGACAGTCCGCCAGTGATCGCCTGTGCCGCCACGCCTGCCAGGGGGCCACCGATTGCAGCCGCCAGTGTCGGGGCAACTGCGGACAAGATGCCTTTGATCTTTTGCTTGTTCATGCGGACGCTCCTGTCTGTTTGGTGTGTGATTTCACGACCCAACCTTCGATGCCGCCGTAGACAACCTTGATCCAATCGCGACCTTCGAACACACCAGCCCGCACAATGGGAACGACCGTGCCGTGTGGGATCGACTGCAACACATTTGGTGCAAAGCTTGGCCAGCGCCGCATATTGAGGCTGTCGCCAGGCGCATGGATCATCGCCAGATCATCACGGCCGGAAGGCACCGGCTTGCTGCCTTCTTCCGCTTTGTCAGCCTCAGGATCATCACGGCCGAGGACCAGTGCGCGGATGCTATCCAATGGGAAAAGGGGGTTGGTGTCGATCTTACGACCAGGGGAGATAAACCAATGCGGCACGATGTCTTCGATGGTAGAAATGCCGGAGCATAGACAACGCAAAAGCTCCGTCAGGGATGTGATCTGTTGTTCCGTGTAGGGCATCCACCACCCCGCGCCATGATGTGGCGTTTCAGCGTACTGGATGCCGTGATCGATGATGTCAAAGTTCTGGCCGAACCAGGTTGTGGCAGTGACACCGTCGAGAGACGTCATCAGGCCGGGGTTTACGATTTCGATACCAACCGAAAAGCCGTTGACCCCAGAAGCCCCCTTGTAGGACGAACGGCCAGCATGACTTGCATGCCTGTTCGTTGGAACCTGCTGCTCGATAAAGCCATCACGCTCCAAAACGAAGTGGACAGAAACCTTGGCATGGTTGCGAAGGAAGTCAGCCGAGTTGCCCTTGTCCAGACGACCTGCGGTGTCATGCAGCACCAAAAGGCGGGGTTTGATTTCCCGACCAATGCGCGTCGCTTGTTGGAAGGGGATTTTGGCAATCAGATGGTTTTGGAGCTGCATGACTGACCTCGCTTGCGCGCGCGGAAACAGCCGCGCCTTAAGAGGCTTCAAGGTGTCATGATTTTTGGGTCGATTAGCCCCGAAACAGTTTTCGGGGCAGGGATCAAAGCTTGGGGAAAAGGGGGAGAGGTTCCGGTGGTCGTGGTGCGCCGGTGGGCAACCGCTTCAATGAACCGCGAACCCACACTCTTGAGACATGCAACTTGCGTGCAATTCGTTCTTTACTCAAGCCCCTTGCCGCCAATGCATGCGCAAGCCACAATTTAGCATTGGGCACATCGGTAGGTGCAAAGTTCATTTGGGCACAAAGGGCGGTTGCATCTGGCATGCCAAGGAATTGCACCAACTCCGACGATGGTCCAGGCGAGCGCGGAAAAGTCATCTTGGCGCCACCGAACTCCAACAGAAACTCAACAGCCTTTTCCGGTCCCAAGGCCAATACGTAGGGTTCCACTTGCGCGGTAGGCTTTGGCCAGTTGATCATTTGAGCAATCGACGCTTTGCAGGGGTTTTCTGCATCTCGGTTTGGATGCCTTCCCGCATGCACCAGTCTTTTAGGGCGCGTGTGACATCGTTGATCTGTCCCGCGTCGCGCAGGCTATCAATGTCGAACGGGACGGACTGCCATTTGTTCTCAAAACGCGACCGGACGAAAGCATTCAGACCATCGCGACCAGGGCTTTTCAGCTTTTCTGCATCGCCCAGCAGCGTCCACAGAACATGGACGTATCGCAGATCGGCGCGCGGAGCGGGTTTGTGGCGCTTGCCCTTTGTGCTCGAACCAGTCCAGCCGTCTGCCTCTAAGCGCGATATAACTGCCTTTAAATCGGTCTCGGTCATGTCCGACATGGATGCTTTTTTGGTCACGGCCAACTGGATGTCGTGGCGGGTTTCCTGATCGTAACCAAGCTGGCCACAAGCTACATGGATTTTGCGTTGCAATGCGCGCTTGCTCATTTGCCTATGCCTTTGCCATGTCGATCGGGACTGCGGACCAGGGTCCATCAAACGCGTCGCGCCGATAGCAGCGAATGTAGGTTTTTGACCCGACGACACGCTGTGCGTCACGAATGGCCTTCATGCCGCGCTGCCAGCGTTCGTCTTCGATGTCGAGCTTGGTTAGTTTGATCAGCTCTGACCGATTGACCTTGCCTTCGACCTCGGTTTGAAACGCGCTGTTGACGATGGCGCGGATCTCGGGCCGTGCATCTGACGCCCAATCATTGACGCACTCGTCGACCAATGCTTTGGCGATCTGAAGTTCCGGCCCAAAATCAATGTGGTCACTGATACGCACTTCCACGCGGAACAGCCGGTCAATGCTGAAAAAGGTTTTGTTGCCGCGTTTGCCACCGATCGATGTATCGTATTCCTGTGCAAGCAGGGCTTCGAAATCATCCAGGTCGCTGACCACGTGTTCTTTCAAGCGGCTGATCTGATCTGAGGCCGCAATCCAAAAGCCAAGGATCTTGCGAACAACTTCGTCTTGCAACAGATCTTGCGGTTTGATCGTTTCAACAGGATCCAGGCCGCCTTCGCCGTTGTTCATATAGACGTTGTCATCAACGATCCGTTTTCCGTCCGGAATCGTCGCAGGTTTGAAAAGGCTTTGTTCAGTCATAACGTTGGTTCCTTTGTCATTGAGGGGTGAACTCCCCCCAAAAGGCCGTTCTCGATCAGCTTTGCAGCCATCTCTGAAGGCGTCTTTCCCTTTGCGGCGGCCGCAGTCGCCAACATCGAAAATAGGCGCACAGGAACGACGACTTGTTGTGCCAATGGCTCTGGCTCATTTGCGGGGCCGCGTCGTGATTTGATGAAGTGAGGGATTTCGATGCCACGTTTTCGAGCGCTGCTAATGCATTGGTGAACATTGGCGGGATCGATGCACAATTGGTGCGCTATTTCAGCAGGGCGGACGCGTTGCAGGGCAAGAGCGATGATCTTGTCAGATTGGACGCTCATTCGTCTGTCTCCCCATCAAAGCGGGCGCAGGCACGGCACGCCCGAAACATAAGCAAATTAACCGGCGAAGAGGACACCACGCGCTGCGCTGCGCGTTTTTGCCAGCCAAAGCACTTGCCAGTATCGATCCATCCAAGGCTCGGACAATCAACATCCGTTGGCATAAGGATTGCACGAACAGCCTTTTCCATCGTCGCTGTGGATGCAGGGTATTTGTTGCGAATGATCTGGCTAACCGCACCACCGGTGTATCCGATGGTTTTGGCCACAGTGTTTTGGGAATTGACGCGATCGCATTCTTTGACAATCGCGCACACCCAATCTGGCACAACGTTGCCCCAAGCCTCGGTCGCAATTTCCATGCGTTGGCTCATAAGAACACCCCTTCGACATGGACCACTTTGTTCAAGTTGTGATCGACAAGCACCGTTGTGTGTTTTGGTTCCGGGGGGATGGGGCCTGTGTTTTTGACCAGCCTGTAAACCGGCATACGCCCGCTCTCCGGCATGGCTTTACGGGCAAAAACCAGATGCCCTGCATTGCGTAACAGTTCGCAGTAGTCGCTGATAAAACTTTCAGTGATTTCAGGACGGCTCACCACAATGCCTGCCAGCAGATCGGTCACGACAAATTCTCTGGTCAAGCGAATGGCGGCCCAGACAGCGCCGTGATTACTCATTCGTTTTTCCAAACTGTCTTGCAAAAGCCATGCAACTGAAAACGACGTATAGTGGACCACGTTTCCAACGCTGTGATGGATGCGGAAAAGGCCTTGCCTGAACATTTTTGAAGTCACCACGCGAAGGCCGTCACCTGGCATGCCTGTGATCTTGGCGACATCGGCGTGACAGAAGCTGTCCAGGTCTTTGACCGCGTCCCAGACGATCTTCTCCGTTTGGTTTTTTGAACGGAAGCGTTTCAGACGTTTCTGCATCACAGGCCCTTTCTTGGCAGAGGGGCTTCGCCGCGCAGGAATGGTGCATCGCCCCATGCGTCCAGCGTCATGGATGGGGCGCCTTGCAAAACGGCAGTTTCTTCAACGAATGAAAGATCTACACTGATCCGGCGTGTGCGCCCGACGTTGATGTCCACAATGTGTTGAAGCAAAGCGTCATCGATCTGCACCTTGGGTGCATAGACTTTGGCGAGTTCCTTGGCGTCTTCGAGATCTGAGGGCTGGGCGGCTTTCCAGTCCAGAATGCGGCCATCGACCAGTTCCCATTTACGCAGCTTTTGCGGCAAGTCTTCCATGCCGATCAAAACCACCGGCATGGAACTTCCATCGTGAAAGTCACGGATCATCTGGATCATTCCGCGATCAACGGCATAGTCGGCTTCGTCAATGACAAGTGTGCGGCCCGATGTCGAAAGATGTGTGTTCACCTCTTGCTGCAGGTCGGGAATTGTCAGGCGCGGCGTGACCATCACACCAAGTTCCTGACAGATCGCTTTCAACAGGGTTTTGCGGGTCCATGTGTCCTGAACCGAGACATGAATAATATCCAAGGTGAGTGCGGCGTGGATCGCAGCAAAAGTTTTCCCGTAACCTGTTGGCCCGTAGAAAACGCCCATGCCGGGTAAGTTTGGCGGGCGGTTTTCCAATCGGTTTATCAACAAATTGAACTCCGCCACATTGCGCAGCGGCCGAACCCTGTTGCCTAGTTTCATGGTCTGTGTCATTTTGTCTCCAGCTTTTTGCTAAGCCGTCGCCGTTGGGTTCCAAGTCAAGGCGGCGGCTCTTTCGTTTCTGCGACTACCCTGCGTCGCCTTCGCGCTTATGTTCGCGCATGGTCATCATCATTTTGAATTCGGGGTGCTCTTTGTAAGACAGCCACCATTTGGCTTCTGCCTCACCGATGTCTTTGCCCGCCTCGGAGCGTTCCAGAATATCCAAAGCTTCTTGAAAACGGCCCTCTGGGGTCTGACGGTTGGTTTTAGGCTTGGCCTTTTCCGCAGCAGTATTCATTTGCACAACCATCGCTTCGCGCGTGGCTTGAACCTGTGGATCCTGAACAGACGTTGCGGCCTTGCGCTTGGACACGCGGTTCGCATTGAATTGAATGGGGGCCACGACTTTGGCATCCAGCTTGTCCGACGATGCTGGCGCGGTTGCATCCAGTTTGGCGGCAAGGTCGCTGGTTGGGATCGTGGCATGCGCTGCTGCGAGGTCTTTCTCTGCGCGGCGAATACGGGAGCGTTTCTTGGCCTGCGATTTCGCACCGACAATGTCGAAAAAACCAACAGCTTGCTGGCATTCAGCAAACCCAAGGTGTTCACCTGTTTTGGAATATAGGTGCACTCCGGCATGCAAGTCTTCTGGATCAAACCGTGCCACCACTTCCGTGCCGGCCAACTGAGACATCCATGTCGAATGGTAGACATTGCCCTGGAACTTCATCGACCCGTTGCTTGCATGTAGTTTGCCCAGATGTTGACCCATCATCCAAAGGCGGCGCTGTTCTTCGGTCGCCTTCTGGATCGCAGCGGTGGCGTAGCTTTCGGCAAACGTATCATCAAAGGAGCGCCCGTTGGCAGTTGGGTTCAACCGGCCTTGTCGCGCGTTGTGTTCTGCAAAGCGTTCTTCGACCACACGTAAGAACGTCTCCAATGGAATGGCGCGGCTTTGGTAGTTTTCCGGTTTGGCTGTGGGTTTGTTGCCGACATATGCGCCTTCAAACCGAACGTCTTTTGCCATGTCGCTGGCAAAGTCACGAAAGCCCCGCTCAATGGGTTTGGCCTGACCGTGTGCTGGGGTGGCCCAGTGTAGTTTCACTCCCAGCAATGGTAAAACGCCCAGCGGATCATCTTCGCGGACCTTGAAGCGGAAACGGGTAGGGGCCCCGCCCGTCATCCACTTGTTTGCAAATTCGCGTCCGTTGTCGAAAAGGCAATGGCGCGGGATGCCCCATTGTTCGATCAATTCGCCGAAGGCTGCCATGACCATGACCTTGTTCGGATCATGATCAACACGCCAAGACAGCATTTTGTTGGAATAGAGGTCTTGGAACGCGACGATTTGAGGGCGATCTATGGTGCCATCGGGCCATTCAACAAAAACATCGATCTTGTGGCAGTCGGCGTTCACGCCTTCCAAAGCCGTCATTGTGCTGCGGTCGCGGATTTGGGCGGGGAAACAGCGCTGCAAACCGGCTTCGCCCTGACGGCGATAGACCATCGTAACCCGAGGCACTTCACGCTCAATGTGGCGCCATGCTGTGCGTTCTTTTAGTGTGGCCCACCCTTCGGCTGTCGCCATGCGCATCACGTCGCGGTAACACTGTTTGAACGTAGGCTGTTCCAAGCGTAAATAGAGGCTCTTTAAATGCTCTATAAACGTGCGTTTATCGGCGCTGGTTTGGGCAGGGCGCTTGGCCAACGTGTGGCGTGGCGCAAGGTAGGCAAGCCGATCTTCAACGGCCACACCTTCGACCATGGCCAACCAGTTGAACACGCTGCGGGGGCTGACGCCAAATGTCTCGGAAACCGTGTTGACTGCGACAGCTTGCGTTGTGCCGGCCGCGCGTAGAACTTCAACTTCGCATAGGATCGCAAGGCGGGTTTCTGCTTTGGCTTTGGCCTTGGCGCTAAGCTTGTCGTAAACTGTCCAGGCCTCCCCGCGATCAAACCGGACTTCGGGCGCGTCCACTGCTTCCTTCAACAGCTTGCGTTGCGCAACCTCGGGCAACACGCTCCAATGATACTGCCAGCCGCCACCGCGACCTTTGCGGCGACGGGCGCAGCCAGGGCGAGTACGCCAGCCTTCTTGTTCAGCCTTCAGGTTCACGCCACGCTTGCTGCCAGGCATGCCGGGCAGACGCGCCTCAACGAGCGCGTCAGCAGTCCACCACAGTGTGTTGGGTTCAATCGCGCGGGTCATGCAGTTCTCCGCGTGGTAAAGGCCGTGGGAGCTTCTTCAGAGGCGTCTGTCATTAACTCGGCAAGCTGCGTCCCGTATTCTTCAACAAAGCGGCGCTTGGCGGCCATGGGCGCACGAGCAAAAGCGTCGGCAAGCTTGGTGAACTTCTTGTCCGCATCCGATTTTAGGGCATCGCCAGGCTTCGCCTTGGCGTCACTCAGGGCTTTGGCGGCGGACTTCGCAGTGCCTTCGCTGAGAGCTTTGACAACGATGTCTTGATCCGCCGAGCTGGTCAGCTTGGCAATAGTTTGCAAATCAGAGCGCGTGACGCGGGCAGGGGCCAAGCGCAGGGCCTCAATATGGTCATTTGTGAGGCGTTTGGCTGCAGATACAATACGGCGAACATTCCGTTCTGATTGACCCATTTGCGCGGCTGTTGAGGTCACAAAGGATGCAACGGCCAAATTGTCCGTTGCATTCCAACGCGCGTTTGCACCAGCAATTCCTTGCTTCTTTTCAGGGTGAATTTTGTAGAAAACGCGCTCGCGCTCACACAGAAACACAGCCTCATCAAGCGGCACCAAATTCGTGTGGGTAAGATTGTCGTCAATCTCGGCCATCGTCGCCCAGTCGTCGGTGCAATCCCAAACCTTGCAGGCAATCTTATGACGCCCCAAACGACGAAACGCCTCAATGCGGTGACCGCCGGCGATCAGGAACAAACGGTTCTCGCGGTGGCGGATCTTGCGCACATGGATTTCCGCCTGCAGTCCGATTTCCTCAATGGAGTGCATAAGGCTTTCAATCGACGCCTCTGAAAACGGGCGCAACCGGTCCGTGACCTTGATCGCGTCAATGTCGATCTCGGTGGTTGCGAGAAGCTTTGCAGGGGCCATCAGATCACCCCTTCGTTTTCGAGGGTGATCAGTTCGATGGCGCGGTCGATCACACCGTTGCCCAGCAAGATCATCGCTTGTGCAGGCAGGATGCTTTCGGCTTCAAACAACTGACGTGACAACACGATCAGCTCTTCACGATCTTCGTCAGCAATCGGACCGTGGCCCTGATCAGCAATGTGCTGCGTCAAACTTTGGAATTCACGACGCAGTTTGGCGTAGGTACGGACCTCGGATTTGAAGGCTTCCAGCCGCTCGACAGAGGAGACCGGTTGCGCGTTAACGGGATCCGAAACGCGAACCGCTTGAACGGGGATGTATGTTCGGTGTGTTGCAGGCCTGGACATTACAGCGCCACCGGTTGTGATTTCTGGCGGCACCGATCGCACATGCGATGATGTGCGCCTTGGCTGTGGAACATCGTAGGGCAGCACATACATTTGCGCTTAGCTGTTTCAGGCTGTTCGGGATCCCGTTTGTTGAGCTGTCGCAGCTTCTGGGCTGCACGTTCGCGCTTCACAAACGGACCACCTATGGTTTCTCCATCGGCGTCTTTGACAGCGAAACAATCGCCAACCGGTGCAATGTGAAAACTCATGACAAAATAACTCCTAAAAACAGACCTGTAAACAGGATGACAAACAGGGCCAACGCACCGATCAAGTCGCCTAGAAAGGGGCCTGCGATGGCGAGAAAACGGGAAAAGCCGCGCGGCGCGTCAGCGGCAGACGGTGGCACGGCCGCGCGGCCCTCTCGACCAAGCGCGGGGGTGGGGTCACGCTCGGGAGAAGGGGAATAAAAAGGCGCGGACGGGGGACATGATCCGCCCGCGCAAGTGGCCGACCCTCTACCCAAGGCAGTAGGGATCAACGAGGTGTCGGCGGTTCGGGAGTTCAATTTCTGTCTCCGATCACAGGTGCCGATGCGCGTTCGATTCTCCTGCTTGGGAAAAGCTTCGAGACACGTTCCTGCCGCTCTGCTTCAAGCTGCACAGAAAGTTTAGCCAATTTTTTTAACGCGTCGGCATCTCCTTCATCACGACGTAGAAGTTGGTCAGCCTTGCGACTGTTCTTGAATGCACGACCGGAGATTGTTGAAGCACTGATCCCGAATTCTTTGGACAGGCGTTCAAGTTCGATAGTGACCGGGTTTTTGATTTGGGTGCTCATACGTCCTTATGTGGACAAAAGACCACATAAGTCAAGCGTTATGTCCACACATTTGTGGCTTTTTGACCAAACTTGTTGGTCTGGTTTACCTTACCTTGCAAGTGGTCAATTGACCACATTATAGAGAACCCGATGACTGAGAATCCGATCGCTAGACGAATTCAGATAATTCTGGATCAAAAGAATATAAGTAGACGTTCTTTAGCGATGGAAGCAGGTGTGTCTTACGATCGGTTGAATGGTCTATTCAAACGTCCGCAAGCAAAGCTGAATGGCGGTGATCTTATAAAGATATCGCGTTTTTTGGAGACGACACCTGAATACCTTAACGATGGCGGCGACTTTCCAAACGAGCGTGACTCTCTTCGTCGGGAAGCCGGTCGACAATTAGATCTTCTAACAGAGGCAGAGCTTCGTGCATTGTTAGCTGGGATACGGCTGACAACCGCTGATCGCCAATAGGCAATTTGTTGACCTGTTCAAGTCTCGCTACCAAGTCTTGCAAACTCGCCATAAATTACTACCTGAAATGCATTCAATCTATAGTTGATACTTGTCGTCAATTGGTTGTGCTTGTCTATTGCAATAACCGTTCCGTCCGAAATCTCGGACAGTAGTTCGATGGTTGTGTTTTTTGCATGTTTTGAAAGGTCGTTATGAGTTCACGGATCGAAGTTTGGTCGCCTGAGAAAACGGTGGCAGATTGGATAGATGCATCATCAGCCTCACTTAGAACAATCTCTGCGGGCACAGGGATTAGTCGTTCAAAGCTCAGTGATCTAAGCAATGGTAAGTCAACTCTAACAGTATCTGATCTGTCCGCGATTGCTTCATTTCTTGGAATAGACCCCGGATCCATTTTCCCGCAGACGGTCAGTTTAAAGGCGGTCGACGGTGCTTATCAGGAATTGGGTAGTAAGCTTGGTTCAGCTGTCATGGAAAACGTCCAAGCAAGGATGACCCGCGATGGGCATCAACTGAGTGTAGAGGATATCATTGCTTGGCACGAAATCACGCAAGGTCATCTTTATCAGTCTGCTGAGGTTCGTCCCCATTTGGTTGCTGTAAAGCCAGTGCATGGTGATGTGCCCAAATTGCGCATATTGGATGTTGGCAATAAAAGTCTGACTTGGGCTAAGGTGCAGGCTGACGCAAATGTACCAGTCACACCAAAAGACGTTGAAGCATACTTTGCATCTAGCATTGCGGCACCCGATCGTAGTTCTATTTGGCAGAACTATCATGATGCGATCGCGACGCAGGGGCGTATCTACAAGGACCGTAAACTCTTGCATTGGTCAGACAATGGACACGCAAGCATCACAGTGTATTTTACGATGCTAATGGCTGGTCTTTGGCACGATGATGAACCGGTCGTCTGGAATTTTTCGAAAGAGGTGTATTCTAGGCCAGCTACCGACGCGGAATTATCGGATCTACAAGTAGGTCAGGGTTCTCGATAAACCTTCGAATGTTTCGCAAAAAATGCGGTTTTGATAAACCGGAAAGATACTCTTGCCCGGACCGACCGTGGGGCGGAGATAGCCAATTTTGGACGGCTGGGAAGCTGGTTGAAGTAAACCCGTGTTGCATAATTTTGCCGCTTAGAGCGTCTGTTTGACGATGCAAGGCAATGATCCAGTCGGCACTGTGCCACCAACGCGCGTAGGCCAGGCAAAATGCGTACTGACAAAAGCACTGCGTCTTCGCAAAATCGCCTCTGTGTTCTTTGGCAAAGAACACATCCCCCATGTAGACTAGCCCGCCCTTTATGGATGCCGCGTCTTCATCTAAATTTGACATAACATTGGTGTCGCTGTCTCGAGGGAAGTGTCGAGCGTGCATCTGAGCCAAGTGCTTCCCGACATCATTGTCGCCAATATTGTCAAACCGTGCCCCAAGGGTGCCGACGATTTCTGAGCCTTTACGCATGATCAGCCAGAAGCTGTTGTTTGAGTTGAAGTCGTTTTTTGCCGGTGAAAGGATAGATTGAATAGGGTTGCGACCTGGTAGGCCTTCGATCTGATCAGCTAGATCGAGATTAATGGTATAATCTGCCAAATCGTACCCCTTCGAAGACAGGTATTCCCGACACATCCCAGCCATTGTAAAAACAGACGTTGAAGGCACTCTGGGTTCTCCTAGGCTGCCGTTTCGTTTGTTGTCCTATTTTTTAGATGATGTGTGCAAGGTTACTGTTTGGCAGCGGTGGCATTGTGGCTGACTGTTTGATGTGTGAAGTGCATTCGCATAGCACGTTCGGCGGATTGCAGACATTCGCTGCGTTCGCGAAGAAGAGCTGTGAAGCGCAGTGAAGGAACTCGAGAAATCGCGGCAAAGTACGACTTCTGGCGCGCAGCTTGATGTACCTCTCGCCGCAGTCAATTTTCACTCTACACTTAAAGCTGAACCCATTGCCGCACATTTGACGGGAACAGTTCGCCGATAAGCCCGTGAAGCTTCACAGGCAGGGGTTGAATATGCCATCCTTTCTCTGAAAACCTTCTTGAACACATGGGCTCAGCATAAAATCGTTCGCCGCAAGCGGGGCACGCAACGGCGCTTAAGGAACAAAATGTATCTGGCATCACTTTCGATTAACAATTTTCGCCGCATAAGATCTGCAACGATAGAATTCGAACCTGGGTTAAACATCATCGTTGGCCCTAACAATATCGGGAAGACAGCCGTTGTTGACGCTCTCAGATCGCTTCTTGCTGGAACCGATGACCCCTATCCCCGCTTTAGCATCGATGACGTCCACCTCCCCAAGGGAGGTGCGGCAACGGGTGATATTGTCTTCGACTATATCTTCAAGGAACTGTCTCTCGACGATGAAGCCGACTTCCTCCACGGGTTAAGGGTTGATACTGCGGGAAAGGCTGAAGCCGTTCTTAGAGTGACCTATGGGGATGCGGATAAATCTGGGCGGCTAAGGTCGCGGAAAGTTTGCGGCATCCATCATGACATCGCGATGACAGCAACGATGCTGGAAAACTTGCGAAGCGTTTATCTTCAGCCGCTACGCGATGCAGAGCTTGGCCTTCGCCCAAGCCGTTCAAGCCAGCTGTCCCGCTTGATGCATCTTCTGTCGGATGACGCAGGCAAAGATGAGATCGCTAGGAAGCTCGCAGACCTCGACAACGAGATTAAGGCGCTTAAGTCGGTTGTTGAGACGCAAGAAGCCATCACTGGGCGCCACAAGAGCATGCTGGGTAATCAACTGGCTCAGATGCTGGCGGTCGAACTTAGCGGTTCTGATTTCACAAAATTCGCCTCGCGCCTCTCGCTATTGGTCGACAGCTTTGAGATCGAACGTAACGGCCTTGGCTACAACAACCTGATCTTCATGGCGGTGGTTTTAAGTGAACTCGCGAAAAACGCAGATTCGGCCTATCGCAGCTTGATTGTCGAAGAACCTGAAGCACATCTGCACCCGCAACTACAAGCCGTGCTTTTGCGGTATCTGTCGGACATCAAAGTCGCAGAAGGCGAGCGGCCAGTCCAAGTCTTCGTGACAAGTCACTCTCCAAACTTTGTCAGCATCGCTGATCTTGATGCCGTTGAATGCCTGGTCGAGACGGGCGCAAGTGTGGATGTCTTTCATCCGAGATCGGTTAGTTTTGGGAAGGGCAAGAAGGAGAAGTTGAAGCGATACCTCGATGTTACGCGCGCTGAAATTTTCTTCGCACGCCGCGTTATCTTTGTTGAAGGCGCCGCCGAGTTGTTGATGATCGATCTGATGGCAAAGAAGATGAACTATGATCTGCGCAATCACGGTGTGAGCCTGATCAGTGTTGAAGGATTGAACTTCGATTCCTTTTTGCCTCTGTTCGGTGAAACTGCAATCAAGATACCTGTCGCTGTCATCACAGACGCGGATCCAGTCATCATCAGCGCCGATGGCAAAACCCATGCTCACTATCCATCCGAAAATGAGCACATCACTCTCTCAAGCAACACAGAGTCGATGAAGAGGCGAGAGGATGCATTTGTCAAAGTCTTTTACGGCCAGAAGACCTTCGAGTATGATTTCGCGCTGCACGAAAAGAACAGAACGGCCATGCTGGCAGCCCTCAAGGATCTGCACCCTCAGATTGGTGCCGCTCTTGAGAAGGAGGTCAAATCGAAGGCCGGCGATCGGGACAAAGCCAAAGCGCTTTTCAGGGGCATGTTTGAGCGGTCCAGCAACAACGTTCAAAAGGGTGCATTCGCACAGGCACTCGCAGAGCAGGTAGAAGACAACGAGCTGGAAATTGAAATACCGACCTACATAGGAGATGCCGTAAAGCATGCGTGCAAGCCATGATCGATCTATCGCAGCAGCAACGGGAGATTATTGAGGCACCTCTCAAACCCATGGCGGTCACTGCCTGCGCGGGGAGTGGCAAGACTTCAACTGCAGTCCGCCGGCTCGCTGCTATGCGCAAGCGCCTTGACGATCGCCATGGACACATGGCTCTTTTGTCCTTTTCCAACGTGGCCGTCGACACCTTTAACAAGGATTATAATGCCTTGCTGCAGGAAGAGGCAGGCGACAGACGCATGCGCGGCATCGAGATAGCCACGGTCGACGCTTTCATCACCTCAAATATTATCCGCCCTCACGGACATCTTGCCATGGGATGCAACAGAACGCCGTTCCTCGTACATGGTAGTGAGCCTTTCTTGACAAGCTTCACGGTCTGGGATGGAAAAAGGCGACAACCGACAACCGAGCTTCAAATCAACCCCAAGGAGGGAGTGGGTCTTCAATTTGAAGTGGGACAGGCGAAGACTGTCGTTGACCGGAAGGCCGCCAACCAAGCTATTAAGAAGCTGGCGCAGGTTGGTGCTTACTCACATGCACTGGGGAGCCTTTGGGCTTTGCAAGTTCTCAGGACCCAGCCTCTGATCAGCCGCGCTCTGGTGCGCCGCTATCCGCACATCCTGGTTGATGAGGCACAAGACATCGGTATGTTGCACCAGTTGATCCTTATGGCTTTGCAAGGTGTCGGTGCACAGATCTCGCTTATCGGGGATGTGAACCAAGGCATCTACGAGTTCTCAGGTGCGACAGGAGCATTTCTCGAAGGGTACGCGGATCGTGACGGTGTCGAGGGCCGAATGCTCGAAACCAACTTTCGATCGGTCCCGAGCATCGTTACGATCGCAAACAAGCTCTCAGGGCGCGACGATAAACCCGAGCGTACGGAGCCTGAAACTTTGTCAGGTGCCTATTATTTCGCGTACAAAAAAGAGGAGAAAGACAATGTGCTTAAGTCCTTTGCAGCTCTTTTGGGTGAGGCAGGTATAGCGGTAAGCGATGCGGCTGTGCTCTGCCGGTCAGCGAAATGGGCTGACGATTGGGGCGGTGGTGAAGAAGAACAAGGACAGGGCGTGCTGCGGAAGTTTGTCAGCGCTGCGATCCAGCGAGACAAATTCGGTTGTTTCGATGACGCCTTTAAGCACTGTTGCGCTGGTGTCGTTGGCTTGCTGGATGACGATCATGGGGATGTTCTTTCTGATCTTGTACGCGGCGGCGGCGATGTAAGGAGTTCTCAGATGCTGCGAAGGAAGCTGTGGACGTTTGTAAAAGATGCGACTAGCGGGTTGCCATCGGCATCTCTTGTGGCGGGCACCGCTTGGCAGCCTACTCTTCTTGCGCGGATGGGAGTCTTGCTCGACACGCTTTCGGTGGACCATGGTTTGGAAGCTAGAGGCAATTGGAAGGCTAAGCTGGCGAGACGCAAAATATTCAATCGGCCGCTTATTCAAGCCGCTGATTTAGGGGGGGAGGATCTGCCAAAATTCCGCGTCTCCACAGTTCACAAAGTAAAAGGGGAGAGCATCAAGGGTGTTATGTATATTTGTAATCGTTCGCATCTCGATGAACTTCTGGGTGGGACAACGACTGAGGTCGGCAAGATCGGATATGTCGCACTCACCAGAGCGCGCGATCTATTTGTCTTGGGTGTTCCGGCCACCAACATGGGAGAGTTCGCACCCAAACTTGATGCACTAGGCTTCAAAAAAGCGGGGGCAAGTTAGCCTTGCGATAAGGGAACCTGAAGAGGCCCGTTTGGACCGTGTGCCATGCATAGTGGATGGGCTGGTGCGAGAATGCTACGCGGAGAACGAACGCCCACTTTGCGGAGCGCTGCCTTGCAGAGAGTAGCTTGTTGGCCAACGGCGGCTCTGGGCCGTCTGTGTACCTTTTGGAGGAAAATCACTTCCCAGTTCCAGCTTTGCTAGCCGTAAATGTCTTTTAGGTTACTACTTTGATATATCTAGTATTTTCGCGTTCTGGGAAGTGCGGTATCAAACTTGGCAGTCAACTTCCCGGTTCGCGCGGGTTTTTGAGGGCAGGGGGTGCCTCTGCAATATGCTCAAACGGCTGTTAAACGCTATTTTAATGGGGTTTCTGTGCGTCTGGCGAGTTTGCAACTTCGCCTGTCACAAATCATCGAATTTAACATAAGTGGCGTTATAGAGCCGTTTCAGTATGACAAACTACAATGGCCACAAAGTTTGCTCCGATGACCACATGAGCCATATTTTAAAGGCATCCATCCGGCTTCTTCCGCTTTCAGTCGCGGTCTTCCGCTTACTGCAAGAATAAGTGTCTCACTACAGTGACAGGGATTTCTGCAGTGAATGACAGAGATATTTGCAGCAAACTGTTTTTGGCCCTTCAAACGCTCCCTTCGATCTGAAGATTTGAACACCGCTTAAAGGGTGTCTAAATCTCGGTTCAACATCAGGTTTGGCTTCCAGTCGACGTTGTTGAAGGTCGCGTACCTTGTTTTCAATTCTATCTGTATTTCATCATCCACAAGTCTCTTGCTTGTATTGTTGAGATGAAGCCGCTCCACTACCTTCGCCGATAGTTGTCCCCAAAATACTGGTTATGATTCTATGCTTGAGCGCGGCGAAATTCAAAAGTCTTTTCGACATGACGGGGTGTTGATCATAATCTTCAACGCATTAGCGTTTGACCTTTTGGTCGTTGGCTATGGCCAACATGAGGATGGAACTGAAATCAAGGAATTGCTAAGTGCGATGACGCTTGCTTCATTTTTTGAAGCAGCGCTTGTCGTTCTTTTTGCGTTCACCAGCTATGTTGTCATTGCCAAAGAGCCGTTGATTTGGATCCTTTCGCGACTTTACTTCTGCGTGATTTTTCTTCGGGTGGTCTGTTATCCTTTTTGGCGAGCGGGTTATTCCGAGCAGCTGAGCAAAGACGCATTGAAGATAGCACGCAGCGATTGGAAAGCATTCGTTGACTATCAGTTGAACGTATATCCGGAAGGGGCCAATTGGAAAGCCAACTAGCATCTCGCAGTTGCCACATTTTTCCTCTTTTTGCTTAGTATGTTGGCGCCACTTTTTGAGTTTCAATCGATTGGATACCGGCTGCTGCCGGGCATTTTGGATAAGCTAGGCCTAACAACTTCTCTACATTCGGTGGTCGGTTTGGTTCTTATCATTGCAATTTGCTACATATGCAGCAACGGCATGATGGCTTTTGCGGGAGACCATCGAAAGAATTTTCAAGTTTATCATACTCGCTCCGTCAACCAAGAGTTCATCGAAGCACTAGATGCCGCGATATCTAGCCATCAGAAGGCTAAAGAAACTTTGCAAATGTTGAAAGTTGATGAGCCTGCTTGGGTACGAGCCAATCAAGAGGATGTACAGGCGTTTGAGGATCTAGTCATGCTACTAGATGAGGTTAGGTCGAGAGTTGCTGAGTCCACTGAAACAAACCACGGAAAACTGATTCAAGGAATGTTTGGCAAGACAGACCCGCCTTGATTCCTCCACCTTTTAATTCTCCGCTGTCGCCAAACGTTTCTCAAACTATCTGGTTATGCAGTGCCCAAAAAAAGGGATATAGATTTTTGGGCACCACCAAACTTCAAACCTCAATGGCCGAGTTCAGCTCGCAAAGCACAATACGCATGTGCTGCAGCCAATGAGACCACACCGTTACCGGAAGCTGCGGTTCTGTCCATCGCACAGGCCATCCCATCGTCCAGTCCGTGAACGCAGGGTTTAAGCTCAGGGGATCGCTCGAGTGCTTTTCCCCACTCAACAAAATCACCCGGAACCGGTGGGAAGTTTGGAAGCGCTGGGGTGTCCAGCCCGCGGCTGTCATCAGATCCCACATCAGTGTCCAGACGCTGCCTGCATTCTTGATCCCGACTTGGCTGTCGGTTTGGTTCAAATCCGTCTTGAACTGGACCCCGTTCGCCGTGCCCGCGATGCTCGCTCTGTTGCCCGATCCCTTGAACGTCGGAGTGGGCCAGAATGAAGAGCCTTTCGCGGGTGTGCGACCCGCCGACTTCCGCCGCTGATACGACGCGCGTTGCAACCCTGTAGCCCAATGCTTGAAGGTCTCGGGTGACGTCTTGCAGGCCAATGGTGAGATGCCCGGCGACGTTTTCAAAGAAGAGCCATTCGGGTTGGATTTCTCCTGTAATGCGGGCAACGTCCGCTTCTGGGCGGGCAAACCGAAAAATGACATAGTTGGGCAAAAATCTTCCAATGCTCAGCGTGGAGGCTTGCCAATCTTGGCCATCTTAAGAGTATGGGTGGCCTCATAATTGGACCCGGAGTTACCAACGTTGCATTTCCGACGCCAAGCGACTATGTGGGGGATACGAAAGTTGCAGTTCCCTGCGGAATAGGCGCATCTGCCTGCCAGAGCGAACGACAACCGACCATCATGAAAATTCAGCTGTCACGTCCTGTAGTGGGGATCTGATGTTTGGGAAGGTTGCCGATGTTGTCGTGCACGACCACGACAGTTGCGACATTTCTTCATCCGTTTGTGATCGCGGGAGACACCGATGAACTGCCCGCGGGCGAATATGGAGTGTTGGAAGACGAAGACGCCATGCTGGGCAACAGCATTGCGGCATACCGACGGACTGCGACGTTTCTATTGAACAATTGGCACGCAGGAAAATCGGATCTGCATGCAGTGGCCCTTAGTGACTTGGATTTGGCTCTGGCACAGGATCGGGCCGACGCGAACAAACACTAAATCAAAAATAGTGCGGCGGCGCTTTCTCCGTCAGAGGATCAAAAATGACATTTCCCGAATGGACGAAACCCGGTGTTTTCGGCGCCTTGGTTGGCGCGGTTGCTATCTCTGTTCTTGGCTTCACTTGGGGCGGTTGGACAACTGCACGCAGTGCGGACAAGAAGGCCCAAAACCTTGCGGCAGAAGAAGTCACATTGGCGATGGTACCAGTTTGCCTAAATCTGTCAGAAGCAGATACAGAACGCGCCGCAAAACTAGCGACACTTCAAGAAGCTTCCAGCTTTCAGCGGCGCAAGGCCATGATGGAAACTGGCTGGGCCACTCAGCCGGGCACCGATGCCCCAAGCCAGGATCTGGCAGACGCGTGTCTTGTAGGGCTTGAGTTAGATGGATCGTAGATCACAATTAACAGGGCCTCGCCGACCGCATTTCAAGAGGGCCCAAGTCCCTTGTGGGCAAATCAACAATCACTGCCTAATCATAAGTTTGATTGCTGCAGTCACGCTGCTTTCCACACCAGCTTTTGCCCAAACCGTTGCCCCGCCAATGCCTGAAAATGCCAGTGCTAAAAGTTACGGCGATGGCTGGGAATGCAACATTGGATTCCGGCTGAACGAAAGTGCCTGCGTCGCGGTGATTGTGCCGCAAAACGCATACGACACAAACCGGTCCTACGGCCCCGGTTGGGAATGTCTGCATGGGTTTCGCAGAACCGATGAAGCTGCATGTGTTACAGTAGAGGTGCCTGAGGGTGGTTTTTTGGACTCCTCAGGCGAACGGTGGAGGTGTTTACGCGGCTACATCAAGGTCGATGACATATGTCAGGAGATCGTGTTGCCAGCGAATGCGTATTTGGCAGATGCCTCATATGGCTCCACGTGGACGTGCGAACGTGGGTTCGAAGCAACAGGCGACTTGTGTGCTGCCATTGCGGTTCCGGCCAACGCCTATCTGAATGAATCAAGATACGGTCAGCCTTGGACATGTGAGCGCGGCTTCTTTGAACGGGATGGTTTGTGCGAAGTCGTCGCGGTTCCCGCAAATGCATATTTCGACGACGCGACATACGGAACGGGGTGGAAGTGCGAACGTGGATACGAGGCTTCAAGTGAGACATGCGAATTGATTGACGTTCCTGAAAACGCGCATCTTGACAGGTCAGGTAACCGTTGGGAGTGCGACAGAAACTTCCAAAAATCAAAGGGGCTGTGCGTGCTGAACAACTAGGCGCAAAGCACGACAACACGGGCTCAAAATGCGCAGGTGAGGACGGTTCTGTCCTCCGTGCTGGCCATCAAAAGGGAACTACAATGGAAACCAAATCTGAAACTGTCGACACCATCCGACGTCCGGTCAGGGGCGCCCAAGCGCCACCAGTGACCGACAGCCAACCCACACAGACGACTTCAATCACGCAGGTCACAGCGCCACCCTCGGCAGTGGTCTATTGCGAGGGGAACTTCGCGCAAATCGATGGTAAGAGTGCGAACGGCCTTGTACGCCATTCAGAAGCGTATCGGATTATTTCTGTCATCGACAGCACCTTTAGTGGACAAGACAGCGGATCCGTTCTCGACGATGCGATAAACCACATCCCTATCTTTTCCGATCTGGATGCTGCAGTTGCACATCAAGCTGTAATTCCCGATACACTAATTTATGGGATGGCCCCTTCTACGGGACGGCTTTCACCTGCGGATCGAGGCGTTGTTCTGAAAGCGATAGAGCTTGGCGTGAACATCGTCAGCGGGCTGCATGAGTATCTGAGTGACGACCTTGAGATAGCCACCGCCGCATCAGAACGGAATGTCACGATCCGCGACATCCGCAAGCCGAAACCCAGTAAGGACATGCGCCTGTTCGATGGCAGTGTGGGTGGTGTTAAGGCTTTGCTTATTGCAGTTCTTGGGACAGATTGTGCCATAGGCAAGCGCACAACGGCGACCGTTTTGGCACGCGCTTTGAATGAAAAGGGCATCAAGACCGTGCTTGTCGGCACGGGCCAGACCGGCCTGATGCAGGGTGCGAAATACGGTATAGCAATGGACGCCGTACCGCCCCAGTTCTGCTGCGGTGAACTTGAAGGCGCGATTGTTGCGGCTTCTGAAGCCGAACAACCCGATGTCATTTTGATTGAAGGTCAGGGCGCGTTAAGCCATCCGGCATTCTGCACATCCGCGTTTATCCTGCGCGGTAGCCAGCCGGATGCTGTCATCCTTCAGCACGCCCCCAAACGCGCACATCGCTGCGACTTTCCCAATATGCCAATGCCTACCCCGGCAAGTGAGATCGCCCTGATCGAAGCCTTTGCCGACACAAAAGTCATCGGTGTGACGCTCAATCACGAGGGGATGTCCGAAGCCGAAATCACTGACACTATCGCGGTACAAGCACACAAACTCGGGTTGCCTGTCACGGATGCATTGGCCCGACCGGCTGCCCATTTGCTTGCGATGGTGGTGGCCGCATATCCCGGTTTGACGCAAAGGCCTTCGATGGCCGCGACATGAGATGCCCGCGCATCGAAGTGGACCTAAGCAAGATACGTCGCAACACAAAAACCGTCGCTCGTCGTTTAGGTCCGCTTGGCATCGGCGTCACCGGCGTTACCAAGGCTGTCTGCGGGCATCCTGCAATCGGGCAAGCCATGCTAGACGGGGGTGCGTTGGGGCTCGCGGAAGCGCGTATCAGCAACGTGCAGAGGCTTCGCCAAGCAGGCATCACTTGCCCGGTCACGCTGATCCGAACGCCGATGTTAAGTCAGGTTGATGAGGTCGTTCACTTCTGTGAAGCGAGCTATAATACAGAGATTGCTGTTATTGCGGCCTTGGCGTCTGTTGCCATCAGCAAAGATAAGATTCACGGAATCATATTGATGGTCGAGATGGGCGATCAGCGCGACGGGATATTACCTGAGAACTTGGCTGACATTGCGCAACAGGTTATGAAAATGACTGGCGTCGTGTTGAAAGGCATTGGTGCAAACTTTGCGTGTCTGAGCGGAGTAGCGCCCACCGCATCTCAAATGGCCACGCTCGCCACCCTGGCGAATGAGCTTGAGGGGGTGTGCGGCCCAGTCCTTAAAACCGTGTCCGGTGGCAACTCTGCAAACTTGCCTTGGGCGCTTGGAGAGCAAACCACTGGTCGCATCAACGACCTAAGACTGGGGGAAGCAATACTTCTGGGTGTTGAACCGGTGTCTGGCGACCGGATCGGAAAAATGCACACGGACGCCTTCACGCTTGTCGCAGAAGTCATTGAAACGGAAACAAAACCTACGCCTTTCCCCATTGCCTTGGTGGATCCAACTTTGGCAAGGCTTCACATTGTACCAACCAGTGGTGCCACCACGCGTCTTATCCTCGCGATAGGGCATCAGGACACGGACATTTCGGGGCTTTCGTTGCCTGTTGGATGCGCATTGATCGGTGCCACCAGCGATCATCTCGTCATTGAGGTGAACCGATGTACGATGAAACCGGGATCCGAAGTGAGGTTTCAGATGAACTACAAAGCGTTGATGCATGCAATGGCCGCACCCGACATCGAAGTGAAGCTACTCAACGATCCACTCACAAAACAACCGCTGCAAATCCAGGGCAAGTCCGAACATCTTACGCTGGTTTGGAAAAACCTCGCCTAGACGAACCAACCTCAAATCACAAAAATGGAGACCGACAATTGGTTAAGCTCACAAAAAAGAATGTGTTCAAAGCGTATGGCGCTGGACCAGAGACCGCAATGGACAAGACAACGCGTGTTGTTCGGAAGATGGTTGATGAAGATGCGGAAAAACGACAAGAAAAAATGACCCGACTTCGCAAAGCTCGCCTCGAAAGAGAAGCGAACACGCCACCAGAAACCACAGCCAAATCTACGCGCAAAACTCGGTGATCTTGGGCCGCTTCCATACTTCCCAATCGCCCTCGATGCCTCTCAGGATAAATTCATGACAAGCTCAGAACCGACCGCAGAGAAAATTCACTATATCTGCCAGACTTATGTTGAAACGAAGGCTGGGCGCGATGGCCAAGCTGGCTTAAAAATTGCCAAGCAATACGAATATTCCACAGCCTCGGAGGCCCAAAACAGAGCGGAACGAGAAGCTTTAACCGAGGATTGCGCAGGCGCTGACGCCTACATGGTTACTGAAGATCCAACTAGTGGAGAAGTCAGCGATCCAGACTTCCTTGTAAGGCTTGGCAATGTCCCCGCATTTGACGGTTATTAAAACGCTGCAAATACTGCAAGAATAACTGTCTTACTACACTGCAGTAGCTGTTGTGCAAGGTCGCTGTTTGGCAGCGGTTCATTGCTGCAAACGCTATTGAGGGAGCAGCCTTGGTCGCAGGTGCTGCATTGAACATCAGGGAATGGAGCGACAGGGCTAATTGCTATGACAAAGCGGCTGTCGAGATATTTTTCAAAGCCATCAATGCCAAGCTGGCGGCAGCCTTTGGAAGCAAGGTGGAAAGCTGAAATAGAAATCTTCGAACACACCAATTGCTTCTGCAGTCCGCGCCGCCAACACTTATCTTAGGCATCCTGGATGTCAAACAAGCCGCTATGCGCCTAGAAACTGCAAAATCCCAGCGATGCCATTCAGCAAAGTTTCGACAGCATCAATTACGAAAATAAACAGCATTGGTCCGCTCAAAACGTTCCAGAAGCTCTCGCCCCGCCGCTCACCATTCCGCAATATGGGAACGTTAAAGATGAATTGGCTGAAATGTGCTGCCGAAAGTACAATTAGCAGCACCCCACGTTCCGATGGGCGTTTGAATAGATCCAAATCAGCGAACCAGATCATCAGTAACACAAGTGACAACAGAGCAAAGGCTGCGTTCATACCCCCTAAAAATCTGGTCAAGACCGCGATCGTTGGAAAAATTGGAGATGTCCGTGCGGATCTGGGAACAAACACTTTTGCAGCCGCATAGTGTTGAAAGCTGAAGTATCGGAATGCGGCGGCAAACCATAACAAACTGCCAACAAGGGCGATAGGATAGGCGATTTCGGCGATCATCAGTGTCTCCATTCGGATGCGCAGACTTATTGTAACGCACCCGTTTTTAGGTTAGTCCAAGGTTGAATTAAACTTGAGTAATCCAAGGTTGAACTAATGTCAAACACTCAAAACTTCCGCGTCTTCAGAGAACTCAATCTGGTTACCTCCGCCCTTTTTCGGGCAGCAGATCGTGATCTGTTAGCACGCGAAGGGATTAGAACAGCTCATCAGGCGATCCTTTTTGTTTTACGGGTAGAAGACGGGTTGACGAGTTCTGAAATTGCTAATCGTGCAGGGTTGTCAAAGACACGCTTGACCGGTCTCGCAGACACGCTTGAAACGAAATCGTTGATCACAAGGGATCGAGGTACGCAGGATGCACGCCAACAAGTTATTAAGATCACCAACGAGGGGCGTGCCGTGGTCGATCGCACAAATGGTTGGGTGCGAAATCTGAATGCGTCGTTGATGTCTCAATTTGACGAATCCGAAAAAGCAGTGATTGAACGATTTTTGAGAGAAGTCCACCGCACGGCTCGTGACATCGAAGCGACCTAGACCATGCTAACATGGTCTTCTTTACGCTCAGTTTTCCATGATCTATGCTTTTTGATTTTTTCGCGTGCAAGGTAGGACGCCTTAAATGAACCTGAGGCTCCTTTTTAAGGAAATGGTCAAATCGTTTTGGCAACATCACCTGTCTTGAAGTTTTTTTCCCCTAAAAGTACCACGACTGAGATCAGGCCGGATGCGCTCTCCCAGACATATTATAACTCTAGGATCGCTATCGCGATATGATGCACGTGCATCCATGTTGATCGTTGGTGGGTTATTGATAAACACGGATGGGGAAATCTGATAAGGGACCGTTTAATACGTAGTGTGCGCAAACCCCGTACTGAACACATTTGGTTTTGTGCAAGGCCCTGCACAAACGAAGGCACCCCTGAAATTCTGAAACAGAAAAAACCTCTTGACCCTAACATTAGTGTCATAGCCCTAAGAGCATCTCTTATCGACATCGAAAGATTCGCAAATAGGAGACGAAGCGAAATGACAAATGAAGATACGTGGCAGGGCAAAGTAGCGATAGTCACCGGTGGTAGTTCCGGGATCGGCCAAGCCACGGCAACCGCCCTTTCAGAACGAGGCGCCAATGTCCTAATTACGGGACGCAATGCCGAAAAATTGGCGGAGGTTTCCGCGCTGAGTGGTAAAATCGAATTCTTGCAGATGGACAGCTCAGACGCGACGAGTGGAGAAATGATTGTTGACTCAGCCATGTCCCGTTGGGGGCGTATTGATCTGGTCGTTAACAATTCGGGTGCCGGGCAACTCGCGCCAATAGATGCCTATGACGCTGGTGTTATTGCAAATATGGCTGCTGTGAACATCATTGCCCCGTCTGTACTGGTCAAGGCGGCCCGCACCGCTTTGAGCCACAGCAAAGGGGCAATCGTGAACATCGGCACTGCCGTGTCACGAAATGCGGCGCCGATGCTGTCGCATTACGGTGCCACCAAAGCCGCCTTGGAACATCTGACCAAATCTTGGGCGGTCGAGCTGGCTGGAAACGGCATTCGGGTCAACGCCATTGCACCGGGACCGGTTAAGACGGGCGCTTTGACCGGAATGATGGGGCTGCCTGAAGAGATGGCCCAACAGGTTGAGGCGCAGGAAGCAGAACAAGTGCCGTTGGGACGTCGGGGTGTAACCGCTGACATCGTACCTTGGATTTTGCGTTTGGGGAGTGCTGAAAACGAATGGCTGACGGGTCAGATTTTGACCATCGATGGCGGGTGGTCACTGCGCGTATGACCTGGCGGGAACCCGGTGGTTACAGTCAATCACCGGGTTCTTCTTGATAAAACTGCTTAACCTTAACATGTAGGTCAGGCTTTGTGGGAGATATCTGAGATGCAATCGAAAGAGGCCGCCGAACGGCTGCGGATCACGCAGCGGATGTTGCGCCACTACGAAAATGAAGGGTTATTGGAAGTTGGGCGCGCACTAAACGGTTACCGTAGCTACACGGAAGCTGACTTGAGACGCGCTGGGCGTGTCCGCGACTTTATCGCGACTGGCTTTTCTACTCGCGAAATCCGCGCCATGAGCGCGTGCCTGTCGGACGAGGGCTCCGGGCCGTGCGAAGGCGGTATTGAAAAATTGCTAGAAAAGCTGGAGCACATAGATAGGCTTAGGGCGGATCTTGAAGAGAAGCGAAGCGCTGTAATTGACAGGCTCGCCACTCTGCAAAACGGACTTGCCACCGTAACAGGTCGTTGACCTCCGGCTTGGAAAGGTCGGCTTTGCCCAAAATACCAGTCACACTGCTTGGCTAGAACTTTGTTGAACTGCCAGTTCGTGCGTTTTTTGGGCGCATCCATATTCCCCAACTAAAAAATCACACATCAATCGAACTCCAATGGAGAAAGTTACCATGAACACAGTCCCGCACCCAGATAGCTGGATCAATTACAAACCCCTTCCGGATATGAAAGGGAAGCGCATGGGGGTATTCGCTCATGTATTCGTAAATGAGGGCGCACAGGAGAAAGTTAAGGCAGTATATAAGAATATTGTCGACGTAGCCATTGAAGAAGAAACGTGCATCGTTTTATCGGCGTGCACATCTCTCGTTGATACAAAACATCACCTCCTTTATGAGGAGTGGACGGACTATGATGAGTTTTTTGAAGTTCAGTTTGCGAGGACTTACAGAAAGGGTTTCATGAGATGGTTACATCCTATCATGTCTCACCCTCTCAGCGCAGAATTTACTGAAATACTTCATAGTACTGGTGCGCACCCTCATAATGTCGCACAAAATGCCTTTAGTTTGATTAAAAGCGTCCACATCGCTTCTGGAAATGAAGATGACGCTCGAAAAATGTTTGTGGAATACATCGATCAGGTTGGGCAGGATTCAAGAAATTTGCATGCAAATATCCACCAATCTCTCAACAATCCGCAGCATTTCCTTCTTTATGAAGTGTGGAGAGATCTGAGTTACCTTGCCAAAGATGACATGAAAAGTGAGCGTCGCCGCGAATTAAATTTCCATTGCAATGAACTTGCGGATAGTGAGTTACCCGAGCCTGCGATGGAGATCTTCCAGATTCATTACGATCCTAAAAAACATGAATTTCCGTGAGTTTCTAACATTATTGACCCGCGCAAGGTTTTCTTCGAATCTTGCGCGAACATAAATTAAAGGATGATTTTCGCCGTCGGCATAATGAAGTTAATCCCACTTTTCCTAAGAGTGAATTTCTTGTTTTTTTGCCGGAACGGGTCGGTATCTATAAAGGCGTGAGAGACGACACAATATCGATTGAGAAGCAGGTTCTTGCAAGGCTCAAGTGAAGATCCGGGCTGTCCGCGAAACGTCAGTTTTCAAGTCCTCCAATTTACGGTCACTGCGAAAGACAGGTCCAACGGGCCGCATTGCAGCTAGCTTACCCCTTGGCCAATGTTCGGCGAGGGCCGCTAGACTATTTACCCACTTGATGCGCTCCGCGTTTGCGAAGCCCATTCCTTCCACATAGCCGACGCAGGTGCTGGCTGCAGACCGCACGATCCATTGCATGGGCGGCTCAATGACTGCTTTCGGGAACCGGTTCAAGGGTTGTGATATTGAAACGGGCAGGTCGGTCTGCGCTGATACCGAAGTGTTGCTTGAGGGGCTTGGCGCCAAATACAGTGCGCTATGGGCTGAGGCTGGGATTGCGAGAGTTTGCTTTGGGCCGTTCTCGGCAGGCACACGGTCTTCGAGATGGCAGATACTGCAACGCCTTCGACGGCAGCCAAGAGCCCAAAGTTACCGATGCTGCGCTTGGGATGAATGACCGCTCCTCGGCATCGGTGGCCAAACAACTTCAATTCATCTGGGGCGGATCAATTCTGCTTACGACATCCAAAGTGCAGAGTGGTGCTCGGTCCTGTAGGCGTCCAATCAGCCTTTCAAAATCGTCTGGGTCGGCAAGAGACGTCTTCGTAATGCGTATGTGTTTGCTCATGCTTGAAACATTGAGCTCCCAAACTCCGTCAATCGAGAGCTTTTGAAGGCGCTGAATGTCCGAAAAAGAAACTTCTACGTACCGTCCCAGAACACCTTGGTGCCGGGATGCTACGGCATCCTCAGACAGGACAATGGCATTGGGTCTGTTTTTGTTCTTCCAGATAGAAAATAGACCAAGAAACCCGAAGGTCCCAAAGGCGAATGCCGTTATCAGATTGACGGCAAAGTTTTGGGACGCGGCGGCATGCCGCCCTTCCACTTCAAGAAGGGACCATGTTTCACCCGCTAATAAAAAGCAGAGCGCCAAAATAAACAGCGCGGCTGAAATCAAGACTCCGGACAACTGGCCATGGGACGTTTTGGAATACGCGAATGTCTCTTTGGGTTCACTCATTTCTTGTGGTCCATCTACGCTAGCTAATTGCGCTCGGTCCGTTCACTAGTACCTAATCCATACCCAAACGCCAACTCCACAAAGTGCCATTTGACTTTTGCGATTGGAAAAAGTGGACATCTGATTGCAGCACTTGGACGACCGCTTTGTCCCGCAGTCTGTCAATTCGACAGTTTCAAGATTAACCTATGGCTTCTGCCAGCAGATCAAAGACCACGCGAATGCGCAGGTTTGTCTTGAGCTCGCGGTGCGTCACCAGCCATGTCTCGATATTGATCGGCTCAAACGTGGACGTCGGGTTTTCGAGTTCTGGATACGCTGTCCCAACATCGACGGGAAGAATACCAATCCCGAAACCTTGACGGACAAGTTCAAGCGTGAGCGTAGCATTCGACGTCGAAAAATTAAAATTTGCAGTCGTCAGAGTCACTCCGCGTGATGACATTAGGCCAAGGCGTTGTTCTGGGTGGTCAAAACCGACAAACGTAAGTTGTTCAAGATCAGCCAGCGACCTGGGGCGGCCAACGTCATCAAGGTATTCCTTTGAAGCGAATAGATGTGCCTTGGTGTCGCGCAGCCGTTTTGCAAACAGGGTCTCGTCTTTGGGGCGCCCATGACGGATTGCGATATCGGCCTCACGCCGCCGCAAATCGCTTACTTCATTCGTTGCGATTATCTCGATCTGAAGGTCCGGGGCGGTTGTGCGCAATGTCTTAAGGACTGGTGGTAGGAAATGGGTTGCCATCAGGTCTGTGGCCGAAATCAAAACATGTCCAGTCACAGCTTGGGATTGGCCTGTTGCGGCAAGGGATATGTTGTTTGCTGCATCGCCCATCATCCGAAAATGCGCCAGCAATTCCAAACCTGATTGTGTCAACAAAAGTGCACGCGATGTCCGCTCAAAAAGTGTCACACCAAGCGCCTCTTCGAGGCCCGCGACCTGCCGGCTGAGTGTAGGTTGTGTCAGCCCAAGGGCCCGTGCGGCGGCAGACAGCGATCCTTCTTCGGCGGTCACGAGAAACGCTCGCGCTTGGTTCCAGTCAAAAGCTGATCGTTTCCACTCCATTAAATACGTATACCAAAGCAAGAAAGATGCGCAATTCCGTATTGATTGTATGCGCTCTATATCCCCGCCAACGGCCAACTTTATGTGGGGAAAAGATATGACGGTGTCAAAGAACGAAAGCCTAACTCCGTTGGGCACGGCCACGATAGCAAAAGCAATCCCCATGACTTCTGGTCGCATTGGGTCTTGGGAAATCATGATCAGCAGGCGGCCGCTCTCCACCGCGGATCTTGCCCGCCGTTACGACGCTGTCTCGGGCAAATGGGCACGAAAGGTGTGTCGTTTCCAATTGGATACCGCGTATCAGGAACCGCTTTTGGCCTCTCAGGTCGCGGTAGACCTTATACATATCAAGCCACATGCCCAAGTCCTTGATTGCGGGGTTGGCAATGGCAGCCTTTCCATTGCGCTTGATAGCATCAAGACAGGTCCAGTTGACATTCACGGCATTGATACCTCTGTTGAAATGCTATTGCAGGCCAAATTGAAGATGCGACACGCCGGGATGGACCCACATCTTCAACAGGCCGATGTTATGTCATTGCCCTATGACGATCAGTCGTTTGATGTTGTTATGGCTGCGCATGTCCTTGAACATCTGCCGAACCCGCAACGTGCGCTTGCAGAGATGGTGCGCGTTCTAAAGCCGGGTGGGATGGTGTTTCTTTGCATGACGCGCCCCTCGCTTTTTGGTGCACTCGTCCAATTTCGGTGGCGCACACGGGCGATCACGGAACAACAGGGCATTGCGTGGCTGGATGCATCCCGGCTTGTTGATGTCGGATCTCAACCGGTTCGTCTTGGGTCTTTTGCTGGCGTTGCGAGCACTGCGTTTTGGGCGCGGCGACCAATATGACGACTGCAAATCGAAAAGCCCCAAAACTTAGTTTGGGAAAATCCGAATGGGTCGTCCTTGGCGTCATCTTTGTTTATTCATTCATTCCGGTCTTTGGCGGTTTGATACGGGTTTTCGAGCTTGCAGGCGGGCCGCAGATCGCACCAGAAAACCCTAGGGCATCGTTTGCTCCTACACCCATCATACTCCACATCCTCAGCAGCAGTCTGTTCTGTATGCTTGGCGTTTTACAGTTCTTTCCGAGCCTGTGCCGCCAACGTCTGGCAGCACATCGCGCCATAGGTCGGGTGGTCGCGGTTGCGGGATGTTTTAGTGCGCTTTCGGGCCTTTGGATGACGCATTTCTATACCTTTCCCGAAACGCTTCAGGGCGCCCCACTGTACTGGGTGCGGATGGTACTGGGTGCATCTATGATCGCACTGATCATTTGGGCCGTCATTGCAATCAGATCCCGCAAATCCTTCCACCACAGCGCATCAATGGTGCGGGCCTATGCCATCGGTCAAGGTGCATCGACCCAAACCTTTTTGGGCGTTGCCTGGATCATCGCAGTTGGCTCTGAAGCAATGGGACCTTTGCGCGACGGGTTGATGATTTTCGCGTGGATGGTCAATCTGCTTGGCGCAGAAATCTTCATACGCAGGGTGCTGAGGTCGCCACAGCGTCGGTAAAAGCATGTGTCACGGTCTTTTAATCGGTCTTCCGCTCACGATAGACGGGGGTGCCGGGACGGGAAGCGTTGATGCGTCTTGGCGTCGCCCAAATGGGGCGAAGTCCAAGAAAAGCTTGGAAATTAAGCTTGTGCAACTCATAAAAATGATGATCCTGTATCCGACATTATCGTCAAAATTGAAAAGGCCCACGAAAACGGGCACGCTTTTTAAAGCACAAAGTTATTTGAATAAACGGGTTCAAAGGAATGTTAAATGTCAGACACAGCGCATCAGGTAAAAGACGCCAAGGGATATGTTGATAAGGTCCAGAAAGGTGCAAAGGCCATTTCGGATGCGGCGAAAGCGGCCAAAAAGCTACAAGACGAAGGTGCAACCCTAAGCGAGCTGAAAAGCGCGGTTGCGACATTGACCTGGATGAGCAAGGTCTCTGCCGGTCTTGGCGCATTGTCCGTTGGTTTGTCCATTGTGCAAAGCTTTCTGCCCGATGTTCCCACTGTCGAAGATCAGATATTGGATACAGTCAACCGGCTGGAAGGCGAGGTGGCATCGCTGCGTGCCGATATGGAGCGTCGTTTTGAAAAGAACGCATTGCTGGCTGATGTGCGGGTGCGCGAAGAACGCCTTAAGGATCACTATGCCAGTATAGAACGTGCGATTGGGCATTGGAAGAACATCGGCCAAGACACCGTTGCCCTGAAAGCAAAGGGCGGATCGGACAAGCGCCTTGAGAAAAGCATCAAAAACAACACCAATGATCTGCTAAACGCCCCGACTGTGACCGGTGTAGAAAATGCGCTGATTGCGATCCATGACGAGCTGGTGGGCAAACACGGGAAATCCTTGCCGCAACTGTGTTTTGATAAGTGCTACGGCGACATTCGGCCCGTGTCTGCGATCACGGCCAAGTTGACCAAATACGCAGAAAATGCTGCTTTGTGTTTGACTGTTATTTCGGCGCTTCGCGATGGCGAACCGGTTGTTGACGCCGAACAAGCCAGTGAAGCGGCGGACCGTGAATACCGACTGACAGCGCGTTTGCAGCGAATGAACGACGCCTGTCAGAAAATTTGCAAAAACTGCCTGAACCTAGACACGCTGATGGTGGAAACAGACCGCTTTGTGACGGACAATCTGGACGATTGGAACCTAAGCATGTCCAACACCCGCGGGGCCGCGCACAACTGTGTCATGGCCTTGGCGGATCAGTGGCCTGCGTGGAACTTTACGGCCATTGTCTATCCGGCCCTTCCTGGACGGGATCATTCCTCTTGGCATGCCGGTGTGGGACGCCGTGGCACGATCAAGCGCACGCGCACCAAGGATTTGGATGAAAAAGACCACGCCAGATTGCTGATTTATTATGCCCCGCGCGGTCGGTCCCAAAAGGTCACACCGAAGATGACGTCGCAGGTGTCTGAACACGATCCACAAACAACGTTCACATCGTTTTCGCGTATGATCAGCGGTATTGTGACGGAACTGGATGGTCGAAAAACCGAAGTGCTTTCGCCGCTTATGAAATTCATAGAGCTTTGGCCACGCTTTCAGCAATTTCATCCAAAGGAGATGGCCGAAAAGTACCTTGAGTTGTTGATGGGGCGTTCTGATCCGAAGGTTGATCGCAGCTGGCATGGGTCAATGGTATGGGCCGGGCGCATGCTGGATGAGTGGCAAATTTTGCATCACAATTATCCAGAAGGCGATGACGGGTTGTCCAAGTTCATGGCGATTTGCACCCAGAACGAAACGGAAATTTATCGCCCAAAATGGGTCCGGCAGTATGCGGGCTATGGGAATTCCGAATATGTCGAGGCCGAAGGCCCGTTTGATCCGGATGCGCCGACCAAGATTGGCGATGTGAACTACACCCGCCAAGGGACCATTACATATAATGGTGTGTGTACTGTGTTGGTGCGTCCCGATGCTATTCTGACGCATGATGAATGGGCGTCCGCGAAAGAGGCGTTGAAAAAATTGCGCGAGATGACGGGCGATGACGATCGAATTGATTTGCCCGGCCTTGGGTCTGATACGCTGCATCCCGGAAACCCGGGGCCGTTTTAGGGCATCTGCCGATCGGGTCACCCGTTTGCATGTCTTTGCCGCGTTGCCGCGTTGCCGTATGGCGCATGGCACTTGTTCCCAGATTTGATTATGGCAGGTACTGATCAGCAGAACTGACTTCGAAAGCAGCGCAAAAATGCTAACAAACCTTGATTTAATCGATCTTACTGAATTTCGCCGTGCGCTTCACCGCCATCCTGAATTGTCCGGGGAAGAAGTAGAAACCGCCCGCAAAATAGCAGATGCCCTAAAACCACTATCACCAACACGCATTTTGACTGGATTGGGCGGTCATGGCGTGGCGGCTGTTTTTGACAGCGGTAAAGACGGTCCAACGGTCCTTTTTCGCGCCGAGCTTGACGCACTGCCAATTGAAGAACGCAACGACATCGCTTGGTCGTCGCTGATCCGCGGCAAAAGCCACGTGTGCGGCCATGACGGGCACATGACGATGTTGCTTGCATTGGGTCGCATGATTTCCCGCCAACCTGTGGCGCATGGGCGTGTCGTGCTTATGTTCCAGCCGGCAGAAGAAGACGGAAGCGGCGCGAAAGCGGTTGTCGCTGATCCTGCCTATCAAGACATTCAAGCAGATTGGGCATTTGCCATTCACATCGAACCCGGGCGGCCGTTCAGGTATGTCTCTACCTGTCCGGGACTGGTGAATTGCGCGTCATTGGGACTTAAGATCAAACTTGGCGGCAAAACCGCACATGCAGCCGACCCCGAAGACGGGATTTCTCCGGCCCATGCGGTTGCCGGGTTGATCCCTGCGCTGGATGCTTTGGGGCAGGGAGGATCGCTCGATGATGATTTCCGTTTGGTGACGGTGACACATGTACAGATTGGCGAACCAACATTTGGCGTTGCGCCGGGTGCCGCCGAGGTGTTTGCCACCCTGCGCACAGCAGGTGACGAAGGCATGGAACATCTTGAGACCGAGGCCCGCACCCTTGCCATCAGGGCAGCAGAGAAATTCGGGCTGAGTGTAGATTTTGAGGTTTGCGACAACTTTGCGGCATCTATCAATGATCCAGATGCCTATGACGTGGCAACACAAGCCATGGACGCAATCAATGTCCCTTACGGTGATGCGGGTGTTCCCATGCGCGCATCAGAGGACTTTGGCGTTTTCGGGTGGGGGGCCAAGGCTGCAATGTTATGTTTGGGGCCGGGTGAAGACTATGCGGCACTGCACAATCCGGACTATGATTTCCCCGATGATCTGATCCCGATTGGAAGCGCCATCTTTGAACGCATCACACGGGATTTGTTGGGATCAGCTTAGCACTGCCAGTCCCGACGCAGGCGCAAAAGCAGGGATTGGCGTCGCGTGAGGCGCCGTGGCAAAACTCAGTCGGATACCTTCTTTACGAATATGGATTTTAGCCCCATCTGGCCAACGCCCGGAACCTTGCAGTCAATATCGTGATCCCCGTCGACAAGGCGAATACCACGAACTTTGGTCCCTACTTTTACAGTAAAAGAAGACCCCTTTACTTTCAGATCCTTGATCACAGTGACCGTATCACCGTCATTTAAAACGTTACCGACACTGTCGCGCACCACCGCGACTTCATCCGCCGGCAATCCCTGTTCCCATTCATGCCCACACTCTGGACAGTTCAGCAAAGCATCGACTTGATACGTGAAGGTGGAGGCGCATTCTGTGCAGGGGGGCAATGTATCGGTCATGGCATTGCTATAGCGCCACAATTTGCGGCTATCCATACCCTGTGAAAAGAAACGGCCCAAACCGGATCCGGATATGGACACGTCACACCGCGCTGCGTCTACCTTTCAGCCCATGCAGGTGACCGTCCGATATGCTCAATGAGGAAGTCCATAAAAACGCGGACTTTAGCAGACACAACATTGCTTTTGGGATAGATCAGCCAAAGGCCGGGTTGCTCTGTAAATGTATAGTCTGACAGCACGTGCAACAGTGTGCCGTTTTCCAGTTCTTGGTGGACCAACCAGCGTGAGTTCACAGAAAGTCCCGCACCATCCAGTGTCGCGCGTTTTTGCGTCATTCCGTCATTCAGGATCAACCGGTGCGCGGCTTGTTTTGGATCGAACGCGGCCTGTGCGCCATCTTGCGATATCAGGTGACGCGGTTCGAGATCGCGAAAGGCGATCACGCGATGGGACTTCAGATCGTCCGGATCACTTGGTGCGCCGTATTGCGCGACGTAAGCTGGCGATGCGCACAGGACGCGTGTGTCGTCTGCCAGTTTTCGGGCCGTTAGGCTGCTGTTTTCCAAAACCGCATTGCGCAAGGCAAGGTCATAGCTGCCCTCGATCAGATCGAATTGCGCGTCCGACAGGTGCATGTCCAGCGTCAGGTCGGGATAAGCGTCCATGAACTTTGGCAACAAGGGCGCGATGTATATTTGCGCAAATGTGCTGGGGGCGGCAAAACGCAATGTTCCGCTGATTTTGGTTTGTCCTTGGCCAAGGGCTGCCAAAGCGGCTTCTTCTTGGGCAATCATCTCGCGGGCGTAGGGCAGAAAATCCTGACCTTCGCTGGACAACGAGATTTTCCGTGTTGATCGGTGCAACAATTCAGCGCCCAACAGGTGTTCCAGCTTGGCGATGCGGGTGCTTGCGACCGCAGGTGCCATACCCAGCGTCCGTCCTGCTGCGCTGATGTTCAGGGTTTCACTGGCGAGAACAAAAAGGCGGAGGCTTCGTATGTCCATTTTATACCTTTTCGGAATAGTGAAATCATATCTTGGCGGTTTTTATATTTCTTAAGGGGTGTATCTACAAGTCCAAGAGACAGAAAGGGCCATCCGATGAAACAGACAGCAACAGTCAACTACCATGTTCACAAACCCCAGCGTCAGGCGTTTGAGCTGGACGCAGGTGGCATCGTCGGCAATCTGATTGCGCCTGAGCTTGCACCCACACAAGTCGTTGTCACGGATGTTCGCAACACTGACGCCTTGGTGCGCTTTGAAGGTGCGTCTGTCGGTTTCGCCACATCCCCTACCACCGTTCGGGCGTTCGATGCCAAAGGCGGCTGGCAGCCTACCTATGACGCCGAGCTGACAAAGCTGCTGGCGGAACAGGTAGGTGCGCAAGACGTTATCGTGTTTGATCACACTGTGCGCGTGGACGATCCTGAAGCAGTCCGCAAACCGGCGCGGAATGTCCACAGCGACTATAGCGGACAGGGGGCAAAGCAACGCCTGATCGACATTCTGGGTGAAGAAAAGGCGGCTGAATGGAGCCAAAGGCACTACGCCTTCATCAATGTTTGGCGTCCCGTGGATGCTGCGATCAATTCCGCCCCGTTGGGGTTCATCGAACCCGGTAGCGTCGCCGCGAAAGACTGGATTTTACTTGATCTGATCTATCCGGACCGGGTGGGACAGATCATGGGATTGGCGGCAAATCCAGACCATGAGTGGGTCTATATGTCTAAAATGTCGCCGGACGAAGTTGCCTATTTCAACATCTACGACAACCGTGGCCGCCCCTCTGTCGCACATAGCGCGCTGGATATGGTCGAAGATCCGACGCTGAAAACCATACGCAAAAGTATCGAGAGCCGAACGCTCGTTCGCTACTGAACACACAGACTTGGGACCGGTATTCTGAATGATCCGTCCTACTCAAAACAGATAAAAGGGACCACTATGACCAAAACGATACTTATCACAGGTGCCACCGATGGCATCGGCGAATTGACCGCGAAAACGCTGGCTGCTGAAGGCCACACGGTTCTTATTCATGGCCGCAGCGCCGAGAAACTGGAAAAAGCTGCCGAGGCAATTGGGGGTAAGACCGAAAGCTATTCAGCAGACCTGACGCACTTTGATCAAATTCACACGATGGCAGCGGATATTCGCAAAGCCCATGACCGCCTTGACGTCATCATCAACAACGCGGGCGTGCTTAAGCTGCGGGATACGGTAACAGACGATGGATATGATGCACGTTTCGTGGTCAATACGTTTGCGCCCTACGTTCTGACAGAAGCATTGCGACCGATCCTTGCGGAGGATGGCCGCATTGTGAATCTGTCATCCGCGGCCCAAGCCCCGATTGATTTGGACGCGCTGCACGGGCGCAAAAAACTTGATCACAACCCGGCCTATGCACAAAGCAAACTGGCGCTGACGATCTGGACGCGTGAATTGGCCAGAACCCTGCCCAGCGGGCAGATCGCTGTCGCCGTCAATCCCGGTTCGCTTCTGGCGTCAAAAATGGTCAAAGAAGGCTACGGCATTGCAGGCAGCGACTTGCAGATTGGCGCAGACGTTTTGCGTGAAGCCGCGGTGGGTGCCGCGTTCGCAGATGCCAATGGCAAATATTTTGACAACGACAACGGGGTCTTTGCCAATCCGCACCCCGCAGCCCTTGATGCGGGACATGCCGCGCAGGTGATGCAAGGGATCAAGGACGCAGTTACCAAGATCGGGTGACAAAAAACTCAGGCGTCCTGCACGGGGCGCCAAAGACCCAGGCCTAAGGTCAGGCGTCTCAAAACGACCAACCATGAAACCAAAGCAATTCGGCAGATTGTTCTGCTGGAAACAGTAAAGGACTGTTCAAATGAAGTATGAAAATTTTTCTACCTTTGACGTTAAAGTCGAGGGCGCAATCGCGACGGTCACATTCGATTTTGGCACGGTGAACGTGCAGGGTCAGGAAATGCTGGCGGATCTTAACAGTCTTGCCATGCGCCTTGAAATGGACCGCGATGTGAAAGTTGTCGTATTCGAATCCGCCAACCCCGAGATCTGGGTGTGCCACTACGACACCGAGCTGCTTCAGCACCTCAGCACCGAAGCCGTATCGCGCGATGGGGCGCAGCTTCTGGACCTTCAGGCCATCTGCGAACGCATCTCGAAAGTTCCGCAGGCGACAATCGCCAAGCTTGAAGGGTTTGCACGCGGCGGCGGTCACGAACTGGCGCTTGCGCTGGACATGCGCTTTGCCGTGCGTGGCAAGTTCAAGTTCATGCAAATGGAAGTCGGCATGGGTATTCTGCCGTGTGGTGGCGGCGCGTCGCGCATGGCACGCCAAACCGGTCTGGGCCGCGCCTTGGAAATCATCCTAAGCGCACGCGACTTTGACGCGGACGAAGCCGAAGCGATGGGCACCATCAACAAAGCGTTCGAGGCAGATGAAATCGATGCCTATGTTGACACCCTTGCGAAGCGCATCGCCAGTTTTCCGGCGGGCTCGATCAATGCTTGCAAACAGATGGTGTATGAATCCATCGACAAGCCGATTGATGAGGCGCTCAAGGCGGAAGCTTATTGGTTGTATCAAGCCACAAGCAAAACACCTGCCGTCAAGCGGTTCACTGTTGCTGAAGAGCAAGGGCTACAACACGATATGGAAAACCAGCGAAACTGGGAAAACATGGTCATGGATGTTCAAGAGATCAGCTGACCGATTGCCCAAACAAGATGGAATCTGTTTTCGGCGTTTTTGACGCCGGAACCCTCCCAAGATGGAAAACAATCATGCAAGAAAATGCACTCGAAACCGCCCGCGCCGTGGCCCGTCCATCGCGTGAAGCCATGTTGCAACGCCACCCTTCGGTGAGCACGTTCTGGAACCAGAACAGCGATATGTTCGCGCAGGCTTGGGCCGAATGGGAAATGACAGCCGATGCCGGGGCGCCGACGCTTGAAAGCGCACTTTACGATGAAAAGCTGCGTTCGGCAGTCGATGCCGCTTGGAGCGATCCAACCAAGGAAGGTGCGGTGCGCGACCTTTGGAAAGAAGTGTTTCCGGGCGTCTACAAAACCCAGTTCTTCGACCCCGAAAAGCTACAAACGCTGCGGGCATACCTTGACGCTGCGGCAAAGGCGGATATTCCGCTGCGGCCGCCTTACGGGATCTCTTTGAACAGGGGCGGTGCGATGCTTGACACCCGGTCCGAAGGGTATCTGGCCGCGCCCGGCTTTCAAGAATTCTACACCGGGTTGATGGACCGTTACATGCGCCCCGTCTCTCGGATGCTGTTTCCGGATGTAATAGGCTATGACACGCAAACTTTCGGGTTTTCGATCCAATGGCAGGCGGATGCCGATACGTCGTTACGGGCGCACACCGATGCGTCGTCAGTCACGCTAAACATCAACCTTAACCTTCTTGGCGAAGACTTTTCAGGTTCTGGCGTGCGGTTCTTTGATCATGCAACGCGGCAAGTGAGCGAGCTGTTCTTCGAGCCGGGCACCGCATTGATCCACCACGGAACTGTGCCACATGAATCTATGCCAATCACCCAAGGCGAGCGGTCGAATTTCGTGCTGTGGCTTTATGGCGAGAACGGTCAGATCCCACCACGAAACGCGGCACCAAAAGCTGTCAGCGCGGCAGAAAGATGGATGTTGCCAACCGCAAAAAGTGATGGGTTCGCGCCGTTCTGAGCCGTGCGTATAACCATCATCACATTTTTTTGGGCAGTCTCAAAAAGAGGCTGCCCAAAAGCCTATGAACTGGGTCAAAGTCATCGCACATGTCAGTTGCGTCCAAACCTGACAATTATACTGCGGCCATTGCTGTGATTGACACGAACATCCCCAATGTCCGGAAGGCTGCCAGTGTGCCCTCGGCTTGATTTTGCCGTTACGTATCGACCGGAAGTGCCCCGGACACTTTCATTTGCCGCAAGATGAAATTGGTGGTGGTTGTGCGCACGACACCAAGTCGCAAAAGGCGGGACATGATGAAGTGTTCCAAAGCTTCCGGGTCCGTTGCTGCAACTTTGAGGATGTAGTCAAAGTCACCCGTGATGGATGCGCATTCCAGTACTTGGTCGTTGGTCTCAACAAAGGCATGAAATTTGTCTATCGACACAGCATCATGATTTATCAAAGACACCTGAACATGGGCCAATGCGTTTAACCCCAGCTTTTTGCCGTCCACGATTGCGGCGTAGCGGGTAATGAAACCTTCGTCTTCTAGTCGCTTCACGCGTCGCCAGCATGGGGACGGAGACAAACCAACGGCATCCGACAGCGCCTGACTGCTGGCACGCCCGTCGCGCTGCAAAACCTTCAGGATTAGTTTTTCGAACGGATCAAGAATAAAGTCACCTCATATTGGCTATTTCTGGAAATAATTGGTCCGTAAATTACACATTATCCAATGTATGCGACCGATTTACCCCAAATCCAAGTGATAAAATTGTTTCAACTTTGCAGAAAGGGACACTTTATGAGCCGCAAACACTATGTCTACCAATCCGTTGCCCGCGCGATCCACGATCACGGGGTGACGACACTGTTCGGGCTTATGGGGGATGCAAACCTGTTTATGGTAGACAGTTTCGTTCGGGACTGTGGTGGGCATTTTGTGCCAGCGGTTCACGAAGGAAGCACAGTTTTGATGGCGTCTGCTTTTGCACGGGTGTCCGGGGATGTGGGTGTGGCAACCGTCACCCATGGGCCTGCCTTGTCAAATTGCCTGACAGCCCTGACCGAAGCCGCGCGAGGCCACGCAGCGATTGTCGTTTTGGCGGGCGATACGCCTGCGGACAATCCACGCCATTTGCAAAGCATCGATCAACGCGAGATTGTGATTGCCACAGGCGCGGGATTTGAACAGCTTCGTACACCTGACACAGCGGCGCAGGACGTTGCGCGCGCATTCTACCGTGCGCAGGTCGAACGCCGCCCCATCGTGCTGAACATGCCTGCAGATTTCATGTGGCAGGAAGCGGAATATGCCAAACAGGTCCTGAATGTCTTTGCCGCTCCGGGCGATGTTGCACAAAGCGAATTGCTGGACAATGCCATTGGCATGATCGCATCTGCAAGACGGCCCTTGGTTCTGGCGGGCGGCGGCGCAATTGCTGCGCGCGATCAATTGATCGCGCTGGCGGACCGGTTGGAAGCACCGCTTGCGACGACCCTACAGGCCAAGGGTTTGTTCAATGATCACCCTTATAACATTGACATATTTGGAACTCTATCCACGCCGGCGGCCTATGACCTGATCCAGCAATCTGATTGCATACTTTGCTTTGGAACAGCACTGCATGATTTTACAACGGATCGCGGCAAACTGATGGCAGGCAAGCGCATCATCCAGATTGATGTGCAGCCGTCGGCAATTGGAGGCGGTTTGCATCCGGACATCGCATTGGTGGCTGATGCAGGGCTGACCGCCGACAAAATCATGTATTGGCTTGACGAAGCCGAGATCGCGGCAAGCGGTTTCACCGCGGAGCTTGAGCCCTGGACACTCGCCACACATGAGACCGGACCGCACATCGCGGCTGAGGGGGTTATCAACTACGTGCAGGCTTTAACGCAGTTAGAAGACGCCTTGCCAAAAAACAAAATTCTGGTCACCGACGGGGGGCGTTTCATGACGGAAGTGTGGTGCCGTGTGTCCGTGCCGGATCCCCAGAGCTTTGTCAGCACCGTCAACTTTGGTGCCATCGGATTGGGGTTGCAGGCCGCCGTGGGCGCTGGCGTTGCAGCGCCGGATCGTCCCATTGTTCTTTTTAGCGGCGATGGTGGGTTCATGATGGGCGGCATCAATGAGTTCAATACGGCAGTTCGACTTGGTCTTGATCTGATCGTGATCATTGCAAACGATTCTGCTTATGGGGCCGAGCATATCCAATTTGTTGATCGTAAAATGGACCCCAGTCTAACACAATTCCAATGGCCTTCATTTGCGCAGGTTGCGAAGTCTCTTGGTGGCGAAGGGATTGAAGTGACATCAAAAGAACAGCTTGAAGGCGCGTTAGAGGCGGTCGCTGATCGCAACAAGCCCATTTTGATCGATTTACGATTGGACCCCAGCGACGTGCCCCGCATGCGCATTTGAACCGGTTAAAAAGGGGGAAAAGCCCCGATCAAGTCATGACCGTTGTCGGCTTGAGTGTGCCGCTGCCGCGCAAGTCTGGGATGACGGACCACACCCCGGTAGGGCAGGGCAGGCGCCATGTCTCTTTCATTGCGAAGCGCCTTCGCCTTGGGGCGGCAAACACACCAGCGCGCCTTTGTGCTGAACTACCTGTCGCGCCAATTGACAGCCCCGTTCGATGCCGATCGAAATATCGCGTCCCATAAGGATTTCGGCAAAAACGCCTGCGTTGAAGCTGTCTCCTGCCGCGGTCGTGTCGATGACATCTGTTACCGGATCAACCGTGACGGTACCGCGCTGGGTTGGCGTTTGGAACACCACCGACTGGTCACTGTTTTTCACCACAATCTGCCGCACGCCAATCCCTGCATAACGCTCAATCGTGTCTTGCACGTTGCGATCCCCGAACCATACGGCCTCATCATCATATGACGGCAGCACAAGGTCACAGCAGGCTGCCGCCTCCATGATCGTTGATGTCATCTGCTGTGTGTCGGTCCACAGACGCGGCCTGAGGTTCGTGTCAAATGCAACCTCTTTACCGTGCCGTCTGGCCTGCCGCAGCGCTTGAAATAGATTTTCCCGCGACGGCTGATCAAGGATGGCCAGTGTTATGCCGGAATAATAAATGAAATCCGCCTCTGCCATCGCCGTTTGAAGGGCTGCACCATCAACGGCAAGCTGCCTTGCTGCCGAACTATCGCGCCAATACGAGAAACTTCTTTCACCGTTGTTGAGATGGATCAGATACAGACCAACTGTCTTGTCGGGGATCACTTGGACAGGCGTGGAATTTATCCCGCTTGCGTCAAAAAACGACTGCATATCTTGTGAAATACTGTCGTCCCCAATCGCTGTAAAATAGCTGATGTCCAGATCAGGCGCGATTTGGGCCAAATACCAAGCCGTGTTGAAGGTGTCTCCGGCAAAGCCAAGCGTGAAGTCGCGCGGCTGACCCGCTGGCGCCAGCTCTGCCATACATTCGCCAATTGCGAGAACACGTTTCATGACTACAAGAAGTCATCGCGGCGCGGGGTAAAGCTGTCCACCAGCATCCCCGGGGTCAAGCAGACGCAGCCATGGGTTTGACCGGAAGGGATGACAAAACTGTCGCCGGGGCCGAATTCGTGCTCTGTATCACCGAGTGTGAACCGAAACCGGCCGCTTTCCACATAAGTTGACTGTACATGTGGGTGATCGTGCAGTGCGCCAATCGCACCAGATGCTTCAAACCGAAAGGCAACGACCATAAGGTCAGGGTGGTCTGATAGCACCTGACGCGTGACATGGTCACCGGTGGAGACAATTGGAAAATGGGACACAGTGTGGCTCCTGACTTTAGGAAAATAGCATGCCGCCATTCAGATCAACATTGGTGCCTGTGACAAAGGCGCTGTCATCGCAAGCAAGGAACAAAACGAGATTGGCCGCGTCATCTACATGGCCCTGACGTTTCAAGGGTGCATTTGCTTCAAAGCCACGGCGACCCGCATCAGGTGTGTGGATGTTGTGAAAGTCAGTGTCGATCATGCCCGGGCACAAGGCGTTGACGCGGATGTCTGGACCAAGTTCTTTGGCCAACCCACGAGTCATCGTCATCACAGCACCCTTGGCTGTGGCATATGCAACAGCCCCCGGTCCACCGCCGTCCCGACCGGCCTGGCTGGCCAGATTGACGATCGCGCCAGATTTCATCACAGCCAAACAGGCCTGTGTCATAAGAAACGTGCTGGTCACGTTCAGGCTCATGACGGCGTTCCAATGTTCAACGGGCATCTCGGCAATGGTCTTACGGGCAATCAAACCGCCAGCATTGTTTACAAGAACGTCGACGCTGCCAAATGCTTCGACCGTATTTGCAACAAGGGCTTTTACATCGGCTTCCTTGTTTAGATCGCCCTGCATGGCGAAGGCATTGCCTCCGGCTGCTTTGATGGCAGCAACGGTGGCATCGGCGCCTTCGGAGCTAGAGAAATAGTTGATCGCAACATTGGCCCCTTCAGAGGCCAATTTGGTTGCAACTGCTGCGCCGATGTCGCGGCCTGCTCCGGTAACGATTGCGGTTTTGCCTGCAAGTTTCATAGTGATCCTTCCTATAGCGAGAGAGTGACCCCGCCTTTGATTGTTTATGTGTGGGCTGCCGCCGCATGCATAAGATATGCGGAGGCGGCCGTTGTTATCGGAATGCCCCCGGCATGATCGTTTTCGGAAGCCAGAGAATGATTTCAGGGAATGCGGCCAACAAGATCAAGATGATCAGCATCGGCGCAAGAATGAACACAACCTCGCGCAGGACCTGCACGACATTCAGCCCTCCGATTGCTGCTGAGATAAGCAAACACAATCCGTAGGGCGGGGTGACCAGTCCGAACGCAAGCGAGACAATGCCAATGATGGCGAACGCGATCGGATCAATGCCTCCGGCCTGTGCGACGGGCATAAGGACCGTGCCAAGGATGATGATTGTCGGGATCGCATCAATGAACAGACCAAAGACCAAGAACAAAGCCGCGATTAAAAGAGCCGTGCCAAAGGGTCCGAATTCCCATGCGGTCAGAACACTGACGATCAGGCGTGGTGCGTTATAGAAGGACAACAACCACCCGAACGCCGACGCCGTGCCAATTGCAAAAAGCGAAATCGCAGCAAAGCGTGCCGTGTCATACAAAATGCCACCGAGGTCTTTGGGGGTGACTGTTTTGTATACAAGCATCCCCAAGATCAGTGCGTAACCTGCGGCGATGATGGCGCTTTCTGTGGGCGTGACAAGGCCACCAACGATCCCGCCAATCACAAAGACGGGCGTTAACAGCGCCAAAGCAGCCCCTTTTAAAGCGGCCCAAAATTCGGCCCAGTTGGGGGAAGCTGTGACCGGATAATTGCGGGCCTTTGCAAAGCCGTAGACCGTCGCCATCAAGGCCAGCCCGATCATCAGACCCGGGATTGCACCGCCCAGAAACAACGCCCCGACAGATACTTGCATGACGCCGCCCCAGACGATCATCAGGATCGACGGTGGAATTATCACCCCCATCACCGAAGAACACGCCGTAATTGCCACGGCAAAGCGGGTGTCGTAGCCCTCTTTTTGCATCGCAGGGATCAGGATCTTGCCTATGCCTGCCGCATCCGCCGTTGAAGACCCGGAAATGCCTGCAAACAACATGGATACCGCGACATTCACATGACCCAGCCCGCCGGGCATCCAGCCCGTCAAGACGCGGGCAAGCTCGATCAGGCGGTCGGTGACTTTGCCTGAATTCATCAGGTTCGCCGCCAATAAAAAGAACGGAACAGCAAGTAGGATGAACGAATTGTAAGACTGGAACATCCGGTCCAGGACAATAAATGGTGTCAGGCGCAATTCAAGCAGCACAACGGGAATTGTTGACAACCCCAAAGCAAAAGCCACTGGAATGCGGATAAAGATCAAAGCCAAAAATCCAGCGATCAAGATGGTCGCCGCGGTTCCTGTGTCTAGTATCATGACGGGGTTCCTTCGCGGCTGCGAAATGCTGTGAAGGTTTCAAACAAACGGTAACCTGACAACAAAAGCCAAAGTCCGCCTGCGATTGGCACAGAAATATGTGTGATCATCAGATTTGCGCGCATCATGACCGACCGCTGTTTGCCGCCAAATTCGGCATATTCAATGCCGTAGAACAGGAACAAAGCCCCAAAAACCATGATCGCGACATGGACGACACCGTCTTGTACCAAACGCGCGAAAGGCCCCTTGGCATCTCGGGTGATGCGGACGTCAAAATGTGTGCCATCCCAGACGGCGACGACTGAACCGATCATGACGATCCAGATAAACAAGAAGGTCGCCAGTTCTTCGGTCCAAAGAAATGTCGGGATCAATCCCGTATAGCGAGAGACAACCTGCATCGCGACTGGAACGGCAAGTGCGCCCATCAAAACGCCAAGCAGAATACGAAGCCCTTTGCAGAACTTATCAAGAAATCGTCCAAACATGATCTGCCCTAATTCGCAGTGGGACGCGGCTGGCCGCATCCAGAGTTTGCGTCAACGGGCGGAGGAAAAACCGTTCTCCGCCCGTCAACCGGGAGATCACATACCGCGAACGTTTTCGAGAAGCTCTGTCGCACCAAGCTGAGCCGCATAGGCGTCCTGAACCGGTCCTACCAATTCAAGCATTTGCTCACGGCCTTCAAATTTATGGATCACAACCTGACCGGCTGCTTCCATTTCTTTCAAGATTTCACCGTCTGCACCGGATTCCAATGCACGACCAAACGCACCTGCTTCGGCACCTGCCGTTTTGATGGCTTCCTGAAGGTCAGCGTCCAGCGCATCAAAAACTTTCGCAGAGAACACAATGGGGCGCACTGTAATTGTGTGCTGTGTCAGCGAAATATGCGGGGCAACTTCGTAGAACTTCAGGTTCTGGATCGACGCCGCTTCGTTTTCAAAGCCTGCAATCACGCCCGTTTGGATTGCATTGTAGACTTCATTGTACGCAATCGCTGCTGGTGCAGCCCCAACGGCATCAAACGTTTGTGCCTGAATAGGCGCACCCATAACGCGCATACGGTGATCGGCAAGTTCTTCCATGCTGGTGATTGGCTCGGCTGAGACCAGGTTGCGGACGCCTCCGCCATGGTAACCGACGATCACGATGCCCGCCGCTTCACGCAGGTCCGCTTCGAGGGGGGCAAATGCATCCGAAGACAAGACCGCATTCCAATGATCCAAATCGCGGAATAGGAACGGCATGTCCATCAGGGGAATAGAGTCAGAGAAGACGGCCATGTTTGAAGGCGCGAGGATCGTGTAATCCACTGCGACACCCTGATTGAGGTAAGTCACATAATCGGATTCGACCCCCAATTCACCATTCAAGCGCAGGTCAAATGACACATCGCCATCGTAGTTTTCTGCCACGAGACGTTCGAATTCACGCATCGTTTTTGTGAACGCATGGTCTTCGTCAAACATGCTGGCGCCGCGCAAAACGGTTTCAGCGTTCACTGCCGTAACGGAGCCAAGTAAGGCAGCCGAAACGGCCATGGTTTTTAGCGAAAAATTGAACATTCTATCCTCCCAGATCAGGTTCAAAACTTTTTTGGCCCGCCTTTTTGGGCCGGCAATCTGTGCGAAGGCGGTTTGGAATGGCAAGCCAGATCGGCAACAAATCCCTTTGCGGGCAATCGTTGCTTTCCTCCCTGACAAGCGCGGCACCTCGTCCTTCGCTCATGGGGCAATCAAGACTCCATCTGGGATACTAGTCAACATATAAATTTCGTCGTGCAATAAAAATTGGGATATTTCTTAAACAAATATGGGAATTTTTGACTTCTAGTATCCCAATTTTACCCTATGATTCCAATTAAATTTCTGCGACACTGCATCGAAATTGAGGTTTAAAACGACTATGGTAGCATTGGCAGCCCCCGAACGAACGACAAGCAGTGACGTGGTTTTTGAGGAACTTTTTGGCAGAATCATTCGACTGGAATTGCTTCCGGGAACCAAAATATCGGAAACGGATGTCGCAAAGTCTTTCGGCTATTCACGCCAACCTGTCCGCGAAGCATTTACCCGACTTGCGCATCTCAATCTTCTCTTGGTGCGGCCGCAACGTGCGACCGTTGTTCGCCCCTTCTCGCGTCAACTGATTGCCAATGCACGTTTTGTGCGTGCCGCAGTAGAACTCGAAGTTGTTCGCGCCGCTTCACTGGATCGGGACAGATCCGTTGATGCCGCTTTGAACGCCAACCTTCGTGAACAGGCGGATGCAATTGCAAAAAGTGATGTCAGCCTGTTCCATGATCTTGATTATCAATTCCACAAGCTTCTTTGCGCCTCGGGGAAACAGGCGTTCGCGTTTGAGATCATCGCCGAGAACAAGGCGCAGGTTGATCGTTTATGCATGTTGGCCTTGACCAGCAAAGAAGCGATGGATGTTCTTTATGAAGATCATCAGAAGCTGTTGGCTGCGTTGTTCAGCGGCGATGCAGTAACAGCTGATACAGTGCTGCGCACACATCTTGACCGTCTGACCCCCACAGTCGAAGCGATTTACACTACCCACAACGCATATTTTGATGAATAGACCCGTTTGGCGCGTGTGCGGATCAGCGTTTCAATCTGTTGCGTTACCGTTCACCCCTGTGCAGGGCTGTAAGCCGCGTTTGTAAAGGGACTGGAGAAAATCCTGCCACAGGTGCAATTTCCAGCAGTGGTTCAATACACACTAAGCCTGAAACACGGGGCAGAGCGTCTGCCAAAGATCTTTTTGGGCGCGTGAATGATTGGACGCCTTGGCTGTCAAAGAACTGATCTAACACAGCCCGGACAAACCGACGCTGTCGGACAAATAGCACAGCAATTGGAATCTTGTGGTGCTTTCGAAAACCAGAACACGCCAATGAACCGAAACAAACAAGCCACCAAGTCGTTGGACTTAGCGGCTTATCGTAGCTTCGCCGGTAGGGATCGAACCTACGCCAAATTGATGAACGGTGCTTTCGCTTTGGCCTTCAGTTAGAACTTGCCGTTGTCGTGGGCCATTTCGGTAGGGATGTCCGAAATTACGTCCCAGTGTTCCACGATTTTGCCATCAGCGACGCGAAAGAGATCATAGAACGCGGTTGGCGTTTCGCCAAAGAACCCTTCAGATGCTGTCAGGACAAAATTGCCTTCGGACACCACGAAATGCACGTCTGTGTAAACCATCTGTATGCCTTGTTCTGCCATGCCAGACAGGGCCGCGCCCAACCCATCCAACCCGTCAGCGATGTTGCTGTTGTGCTGTATGTATGTCTCGGTGGACAGGAAGTCAGTGATGCGTTCAACGTCACCATTTTTCAGAATGGTTTCCACAAAATCAGTCACCAGCGCTTTGTTTTTGGCGGTTTTGTCTAGATCGGTGACATCTGTGGGGCCGTCGGTCTGTGTGTGGCCCGATGGGTTTGGTGTGGTGATCGGGGTCAGATTATCCCAATGTTCCGCAACTTTGCCATTCTCGACGCGAAACACGTCAAAACCCACCAACGTGTCTGCCCCAAAGGCCTGCGCGTTGGTGTAGGTGGTGTGCATCACCACCATGTTGCCCTCAGCGATCACGCGGTGGGTTTCCACTTCGAAGCCGCTTTCCTTGAGGTCGGGGATGAGGCCAAGGAGCGGCGCTGCCCCTGTGGGCACGGCGGGGTTGTGCTGGATATAGTCCGGAGCCAGCAATTTCTCTGCTGCGGACGGGTCGAAGTTGATAAAGATGGCGGCAACTGCGTCCAGTACAATTTCTTTGGGTGACATTGGATTACTCCTGTTTGGTTTCGTTGAAATGCGGGTCACGCAACGGGGGATCGGGATGCGGTGATGATGAATTCTGTTCCCCAAGGATCGACGCGCCGACCGGATTTGAGGGTTTCTGGCTTTGCGTGCACCTCAATGCTTGCGACACCGGTGCTGCCTTCGGATCTGGTTTTAGCCCCTTGGGACTGCCATTGATTGACGGCGAGGTGGTGGTGGTATCCACCCGATCCGAACCACTTTGCTGACGGGAGTTCGAAAGTTTGCACCATTCCGATTTCGGTGCAGATGAACTTCGCGGCTTCAGCAACATCACCCACACGCAGGTGGACGTGACCTATCACTGTGCCTTGTGGTGCACCGTTCCATGGGGCCGCGTGTTTTGTGAGCGCTTTCAGGTCAAGCGGCCGTGTCGTCATCAGGATTTCGTCACCGTTGCGTTTCCATGTATCGCGCGGAAGATCACGATAAATTTCGATCCCGTTGCCTTCAGGATCGTTCAGATATAGCGCCTCGCTGACACCGTGATGCGATGTGCCATCAAGCCGGACGCCCATGTTATCTGCATGGTTCAGCCATGCACCAAGATCCTTCTGGGCCGGCACCAGAAAGGCTGTATGAAACAGTCCAGCTTCCCTTGGGTGGGTTTTCGCCATGCGGTCTTTGCGCAGTTCAATCAAAACGGCGCCGTCTACGCCCAATAGAGCATTTTCGCCGCTGCGTTCGATCAACCCAAGGCCAATGATGTTTTCATAAAAAGCGGCGGTTTTATCCAGATCGCGGACGGTCAATGCGACCTGACCGATCGAGATGGGGGCGTCGGATGTTGCCATGAACGTGTCTCCTGCATTTCAGCTCAGTGGAAACTTAGTCATGGTTTTTTCTCTATGAAATGGCGATAAGCGGGAAGGTGTATCGCGTATTCGGAGATAGTGAATGGATCGGCTAGATGGAATGCAGAGCTTCGTCGCGGTTGTGGAAACGGGTTCCTTTGCAGCTGCTGGTCAGCGGCTTAACATTTCGAACAAGCTTGTCAGCAAACGGGTTGCGCAGTTAGAGAACCATCTTGGCATGACCTTGCTGCACCGCACCACGCGGTCCATGTCCCTAACCCATGAGGGTGAGCGATACCTGGAAGGGGCACGGCGCGTTCTTTTGGAATTGGAACAACTGGACTCCGAATTTGAAGGCTCTGACGGGTTAAGTGGCATCGTGCGCGTTGCCGCACCGCTTACTTATGGAGATACCGCAGTTGCGTCGGCCGCAGACAAGTTTGTCAAAGAGCATCCGAATGTGACGGTCGAGCTTGACCTGTCAGATCATCAGGTTGATCTGGCAAAAGGTGGGTTTGATATTGCTATCCGGATTGGCGATCTGAGCGATTCAAGTCTGATCGTCCGCAAACTGGGCGAAACGCACATGAAAGTGGTCGCAGCGCCGTCTTACATCGCGCGACATGGCAAACCCGAGCACCCCATTCACCTTGGCGAACATATCTGCATTAGAGATTCAAACAATCCGGACCCAAACCGTTGGCCGTTTCAGATCGAAGGTCAGCAGATGCTGGTGCCTGTAACGGGTCCGTTTCTGGCCAACAGCCCGCCAGCCTGTCTTGTTCCGACACTGACAGGTCAAGGGATATTCATTTGCCCAGACATATTTTTGGGTGACACCTTGGAAACGGGGCATTTGGTTGAGCTTTTTGCGGGTTATCAGTCTCGCACATTGCCAATTCAAGCGGTGCAACTGCCGTCTGCATTCCGCAAGCCACGTGTGAAGGCATTTGTCGAATTTATGAAACGGGAAATCGGATCATAGTGTGCAAGGACAGTTGCTTGCATCTTCCGGGGCTGTGGCCATTTCTTGCCCCTTACAACTTCACAGTTATGTGATCGGAACCCAGAAAAACGCTCTTGTCGAAGCTATCTACCTACTAGTAGGTTAAGTTATCAGCAACTGGAGATACTCACATGAAAATATTTGACACAGAGGGTTTTCCGAACCCGGCCCGCGTGCGCATCGCGCTTGCGGAAAAAGGCGCAACGGACAAGGTCGACTTTATCGCGGTAGACGTCATGGGCGGCGAACACCGCACCGATGCGTTCAAAGCAATGAACCCGGATGCAACGGTTCCCTGCCTGGAATTGGCGGACGGCACCCACATTTCGCAGTGCAATGCGATCACGGAATACATCGATGGCCATTTTGAGGGCCCATCGCTGACAGGAACAACGCCAAAGCAGCGGGCGCAAATTTCGATGATGAACCTGCGTGCCGAAAATGGTCTTTTGAATGCCGTTGGAACTTATTTCCACCACGCTACGCCTGGTCTTGGGCCTGATCTGGAAACGGATCAATGCGCAGTGTGGGGCAACAGGCAAAAAGAAACCGCAACACAGACAATGACATATCTTGATGAAGTTCTGGCAGATAACGACTACCTTGCCGGAGCGGAATTTTCGGTTGCGGATATAACGGCTTTTGCGGGTCTCGCTTTTGCAGACTTTGCCAAAGTGGAGATCCCGGAAAGCCTGTCGCATCTGACGGCGTGGCGGGCAAAAGTGGCCTCTCGGCCTAGCATCGCCGGCTAAAAAGCCGTTCTACTTAGGTTGAAAAGGACAATATCATGGAACTGAATGCAGATTTTAAGACGCGGGTCGTGGTTCACTCTGAACAGCTTGAGTGGAACGCGTCACCCATGCCGGGTGTGGACCGGCGTATGCTGGACCGCATCGGCGGAGAGGTGGCACGGGCCACGACAATTGTGCGCTATGCACCTCAAAGCAAATTTTCCGAGCATACACACACAGGCGGTGAAGAATTCATTGTGCTGGACGGGGTATTCCAAGATGAGCATGGCGACTTTCCCGCGGGCACTTACGTGCGCAACCCACCGACGACCGCGCATACACCGGGATCGGCGCTGGGGTGTACGATATTTGTGAAATTGTGGCAGTTCGATATGAACGACCGAAACCAGTTTCGCAAAACCATGGCGGATGAATTGGCAGCACCTGTCGACGGTGTCGCCACAGCTGAACTGCACCGTGATGCGCGCGAAACCGTGACCTACAGCCAGTTGGACGCGGGGGCGAAGCTTGAAAGTTCGGACGCGGGCGGCATCGAGGTTCTGGTGATTGCAGGCTCCGTGTCCGAGGGTGGCGATACGCTGGGCAAGGGGGCTTGGCTACGTTTGCCAGAAGGGGCACCTTTGACAGCGACGGCCGGCTCTGATGGCGCGAAGCTCTGGATGAAAACTGGCCATCTGCCACATGCCAAACCGCCGGCTGTCTGATGGGAACGCATAAACCTTTGGTTCTTGTGGCCGGGGCAGGGGCTGGTCTTGGCCAGTCCCTGTTGGCGCGGTTTGAACAGGGCGGGTTTACGCCCGTGGGTCTGGGACGGTCACGCCCTGTCAGGCCTGTCGGTGATTTTCAAACATTGGATTTAACCGACGAGGCAGCTGTTCCCGCGGTGATCGCGGACCTCATCGCGAAATACGGACCGCCAAAAGTTGTTGTGCACAACACTGCGGAACTGGTCATCGCGCCTTTCGCGCAAACATCACTTGCGGACTATCGCCGCACATGGGCGTCGATGGTGCAGTCTGCCGTATTGGTCGCAGAGGCCACGGTGCAGCCGATGGTGGATGCAGGTGGTGGGACATTCATTGTGTCAGGGGCCACGGCGTCTTTGCGCGGGGGGGCGAAGTTTTCGGCGTTTGCCAGTGCCAAGTTTGCGTTGCGCGGCCTGACGCAGTCCCTTGCGCGTGAATTTCAGCCTGCAGGGGTACACGTCTGCCACGCCATTCTGGATGGGATCATCGACACAGCGCGATCGCGCGATTTGCACAGCCTTGATCCTGCCAAAATGATGAGACCCGAAGACATTGCCGAAGCCTATTGGCAGTTGGCCCATCAACCAAAGTCGACATGGACGCACGAGCTTGATCTGCGTCCGGCCTCCGAAGGGTTCTAACGTATGAAAACATTGATTGTGGGCGGGGGGCTGTCTGGTCTGGCACTTGCCCAAGCACTTGAGGCCCAAGGCGCTGATTATCTGGTGGTTGAGGCGCGGTCACGGTTCGGCGGCCGAATTCTGACGCACCGTGATGCAGGCGGGTACTTTGACATGGGTCCTGCGTGGTTCTGGCCCGGTCAGCCGCGTATTGCAGCCATGATCGCGCGATTTAATCTGCAAAAATTCGACCAGTTTGCCGATGGTGTGCTGACCTTTGAAAACGAACATGGTCAGGTCCAGCGCGGTCAGGGGCTTTCATCCATGGAAGGGTCGTGGCGGCTTGTCGGGGGATTGGGCGCGTTGACAGACGTGCTGGCCGACGGCCTTCCCGAAGGTCGCAAACGGCGAAATGCGGTGGTGACGCGGCTGGAACATCTGGAGGGCCACTGCATCGCCACGCTGTCCAACAATGAGACAATCCGCGCCGACCGCGTTGTGCTTGCGTTGCCGCCACGCGTTGCCGCGCAGATTGAATTTTTCCCTGCTTTGCCTGTTGCTACACTCCAAACCATGCAGGGTGTGGCCACGTGGATGGCGGGGCAGGCCAAGGCTGTTGCTGTTTACGACCGGCCATTCTGGCGCGATGACGGGTTATCGGGCGACGCCATGAGCCGCAAAGGACCTATGGTCGAAATCCACGACGCGTCGCCCGCAACGGGTGGACCTTATGCCTTGTTTGGATTTATCGGCGTTCCACCCAATGGCCGTGCAGATGAACACATATTACGTCAGCACTTAACGGCACAATTGGTCAGACTGTTCGGACCACAAGCAGCCGAGCCCCGCCAGCTTTACGTTAAAGACTGGGCGTTTGACCCGTTCACCGCGACCGAGGCAGACAAAGCCCCGCTTTATGCGCATCCCACATACGGGTTGGCCGAGGCTATGACAGATCTTTGGGACGGCAAATTGCACTTCGCCGGGACCGAAGTTGCCCCGGTTTTTGGCGGCTATATCGAAGGTGCTTTGGAAGCTGCGGAAAATGTTCTAAGTACGCTTAACTTTTAAAACCGGACTTAGAACATGGCCAAAGACACAAAAACCAATCTTTTGGATTCGGCAGAGCAGGCTGCGCGAACGCGTGGTTTTGACGGGTTTAGCTATGCGGATCTGGCGGCAGATGTCGGGATCACAAAGGCCAGTATCCATCACCATTTCTCAAACAAGGCGACATTGGCTGTGGCTTTGATGCAGCGATATTATTCGGATTTGGAAACGGCCTGCGCCGAGATTGATCAAGACCAGACAACCGGTGCGGCACGTCTTGAAGCGCTGGTTTTGCGGTATCGTGGTGCGCTTGATGACGGGCAAAGCCTGTGTCTTTGCGTGTCTTTTTCCACAAGCATCCAAAGCCTGTCTGCCGAAACGATAGCGGAAATGAACCGCTTTAGATCGATGATGATTGATTGGCTGGCCAAGACATTTGCGCAAGGCAAGGACGACGGAACCATAAAAGACGTTGCGGATCCAATGGCCGAAGCGGCCGCCACCCTTCCTTTGTTAGAAGGCGCACAACTTGCGGCCCGCGTGGCGCAAAATACCGAGCGCTTCGACACTGCAATGCATGTGTTGTCTACACGTTTATACACGTAGGTCGGAATACGTCTTTGTCCGCACATTGCCCCCCAAGGCGTTTAGACCTGCTTGAACGACAAAAGATCATCTTGCAGCCTTTTCACGAATATCTGTAGCAAGGTCTCTGCCATTTCCGCATCTTCCGTCACAGCAAGGCGGGTTAACGAACCTGTCAGATGCGCATTTAGAAAAAGAACAACCTTAAGGCGCTTATGGTCTTGCTGTGAAACAAAGGGCTTCATGTGTTCAAACATCATCGCCCCGTTTGTGCGGCTGTCCTCTTGGTCCAGAGCTTGAAGTTTTTTGTCGCCCTGCGTTGAACCCAGAATATCGCGCATCACGGGTTCGTCTTTCAAAAATTGATAGTAACCGCGCACCATCTGGTCAATGCGGCCGGATGCGTCATCAAGGCTTTGGATGCCCTCCATTTGCGCCTGCAATGCCGTGTGCATCTGCTGCATGATATCTGTGACCAGTGTGTATATGACCGCACTTTTATTGGGGAAAAACTGGTAAACGGTCCCGATAGGAACACCGGCGCGGTGTGCGAGGACGCTCATTTTCATCCCGTCGCTGCCAATTTCGGAAATGATATCGCGTGCCGCATCCAAGATCGCTTCGACCCGCGCTTTGCTGCGGGCTTGCACGGGGCGCTTGCGCACTTCGATAGGGGTATCCGACATGGCGGTTTTTCCAAACTTCACAAAATATGTTGATTTTTAAAATATGAGCATCTATCACATTAGTCAAATATGACACTTACTCACATTGAGGGGGATGAGATGACAAACGTGGTAAACAACAGAGCCTGTATTGTCGGTGCTGGGCCAGGGGGGCTGGCATTGGCGCGGGCTTTCAAAAACCTCGGTATCGCTTTCGATGTGTTCGAGCGGCACAGCGAAGTGGGCGGTGTTTGGGATCTCGAAAACCCCGGCACGCCGATGTACGATTCTGCGCATTTCATCTCGTCCAAGACGCATTCGTATTTTTCAGACTTTCCGATGCCGGATCACTACCCGGACTATCCGTCGAACCGTCAGATTTTTGACTATATGAAGAATTTTGCCAGACATTATAACCTGTACGATCACATCACTTTCAACACCGAAGTCACGCAGACCACGTTTGCAAACGAGATGTGGAATGTGACGCTGGCGCACGGCGAGACGCGGCAGTATCGCTGGATGGTTTGTGTCTCAGGCACGACATGGCACCCCAAAATGCCTGCATGGGCATCACAAACAGATGCGTTTGACGGCGAAGTGCGCCACGCCAACAGCTTCCGGCACATGGATGAATTCCGTGGCAAAAGGGTGCTGGTTGTCGGTGCGGGTAATTCCGGTTGTGACATTGCATGTGACGCGGCTGTGGCGGGCGATGCGGCCTTCATCAGTGTGCGGCGCGGCTACCATTTTGTACCCAAACATATCATGGGCAAGCCTGCGGATGTTTTTGGCGATGAAGGCCCGCATATGCCGATGTGGCTGGCACAACGTGTTTTTGGCGGTTTGTTGCGGTTTCTAAACGGGGACATTCGTCGGTTTGGCCTACCCAAGCCGGACCACAAGATTTTTGAAAGCCATCCAATCGTAAATTCACAAGTGCTGCATTATCTCGGCCATGGTGATCTGCTGGCCAAAGGGGATGTGGAACGGCTGGATGGCAAAGAAGTGGTGTTCAAAGATGGCAGTCGCGAAGCGGTCGATATCGTGCTGTGTGCGACCGGATATGAATGGAAAGTACCCTATGTGGACCCCGCCGCCTTTAGTTGGAAGGGCGACCGCCCTGACAACTATCTGCACATGTTCAGCCGCGCGAACAAACAGCTTTTCGGGCTTGGCTTTACCGAAACGAATGGTGGAATTTACAAGCTGTTTGACGGGATGGCAGACCTTATCGCGCGTAACATTCGCGCCCAGCGGGACACCCCATCAGAGTGGCAAAAGCTAAGTGCTCGTATTCAGGACCACACACCCGACCTGACGGGTGGTGTGAAATACGTCGAAAGCGACCGCCATGCGACTTATGCCAACATCGACGCCCTGAAGCGCGAATACAAAAGCCTGCGCAAGCACATGGGCTGGCAAGATCCGCAAGACGGATATTTCAACTCACCCGCAACCCGTGCCGCAGCTTCGGTTCTGGAGGCCGCAGAATGAAAACTGTTTTGATCACAGGGGCTGCCGGGGGCGTCGGTCTTGCGCTGGCCAAGTCTTTTGCCAGCCAAGGTCACGCGCTTGTGCTGACTGACCGCAACGCCGCTGCACTTGCCGCAACTGCTGCAAAAGTTGGCAGCAAAACAGAGCAAATCATCGCGGACTTGCGCGATGCATCCGATTTGCAACGCCTTGGTGCGCGCATTGAAAGCCCTGAAGCGCCGATTGATATTCTGGTCAATAATGCAGGTATCATCGTGCCGGGGCCGGTTGGAACGTTGGACGCTGATCTGATGCGTGCGCACATTGACGTCAACATGACCGCACCCATGCTGCTCAGTGCGGCCGCGGCCCGCGCGATGAAGCAGCGGCGTTCGGGTTATATCTTTTCCATCATGTCGATGGCGGCGATGGGCCCTATGAAAGACAGCGCAGCTTATTCAGCGTCAAAATTCGGGCTGCGTGGGTTCATGGCGTCATTGTCCCTGGAATTGCATCCTTATGGCGTTGGTGTCGGCGGTGTTTTTCCAAGTGCCATTGATACCCCGATGCTGGCGGCCGAAATGGCAAGCCCTGACGGTTCACCTTTGAATTTTGTCGGCAATGCCAAACCCATGCCCCCGCACGATGTCGCCGCCGCTGTGATGAAGGCGATGGAAAAAGGCAGACTGGAGACGTGTTTGCCTGCCAGCGACGGGTTCTTTGGCGGGGTGCTTATGTTGTTTCCCAGCCTGTTGCGCCCAGTGTTGTCATATCTTGAGAAAGGCGGGCAGAAGAAAAAGCAGGCATATTTGCAAGGGCTTCAAACCAAGTAATTGAATTTTTTGCTGAACGATGCCCCCTGTGCGCCGTTACCGACACAGGGGGAAGATTGCAGCGATCGGTGATGCATGACCCGTGCAGGTCGCCGGAAAAAAACTGCAAGAAGTGTTGGCTTGATAGGGCCTGTGACCCTAGCCAAACACCCCGTCTTCTACAGTCACAGTGTTGATGATGTTTCCGCTCGCGTCATAGGTGTAGGTCTTTGAATAGTAGTCTTTTGTTTCTGACCCGTCGATAAAGACCCGTGTTTGCAAGATGCCGCCCGTGGCGTAGGTTGAACTGGTAACGTCGCCGCTGTCTTTCACCTGATACACGGATGCAAGATCGCCCGCTTCATCGTAAATGCGTTCCAATGTGTCCCAGCTTTTGGTGTTTGCACCGTCGTCCATGAATATCCGACGCAAAGAGCCGTCCTCATAGTATTCGCGCGTTCTGTCAAAGCCGTTGTCAAAGACGAAATGGTCCCCGATAAATGTGCCTTCTGCGTTGAATGTCTTTTCACGCAAGTCCCAAGACCGGGTATTTGATCCATCCGAAAGCCCAACAGTACGGGCGCCGGATTCCGCATCGTATTGGGTAATTTTGGCATCGCCTGTGTCGTAGGTTATGGTTCTTTGCGTTGCACTACCGCCTTCGTATTCAGTGACAATGCTTTCCCAGACTTGCCCCAGCCCTTCGTCGGATTCGTCAAAATATGATACTTGATCCACGATGCCTGCGTTATCATATTGCGTGCGCACCAGACGGTCGTCGTTGAACAGGATAACGTCCGCTGCAAGGTCGCCTTCCGCGTTATATTCCTTGGCACGGGCTGCCACATTGGCGGATGGGTTTGTTGTATATGTTGCCTCGACTGTGCCGCCGTTGTCCAACGCCCGAAACAACGTCAATGGTGCTCCGCTGGCGTTCGTGACAATGGTCTGGAGGATGTATTCTTCTTCGTTTTCATAGTCATAGGTTGTGGTGGTGGTGGCCCCCGTCTGGAACAGCGTTGTTTCGCTATGCGCTTGCCCGTCTGTGCCATAGACGTAGGTGGTGTTGGCCAACCCGTTGATAAAATCCTCGCCCAAAGCGAATTCCGTAACCACCGAAGTGCCTTCAGTGGACGTCACCTGAAATAGCACTTCGAGGAATTCGTTGAGGTACTCTGTCACAGCGGGGTCGTTCGCATTTGGTCGCGACGACACATATGCGATGTCACCACTGCCCGTGATGTTGTGTATCAGCTCTGCCTCATAGGTTTCGCCTTGGGCGGACACGCTGTAGGTGATGGTGTCTTGCAATCCAAGATCGAGGTTGAAAAACGAATGTCCCTCAATCCATGCAAAGGGGGTGAACATATACGTTCCGTCACCAGAGATGTTGTAGGTCCCAAACGTGCTGCTCACGGATGTCGGACCTTCGCCCGCGATCACAACCCCATTGACGCTTAGGCTGTCATAGCCGTTGTCGAAGGTGTCATTTAAAAACACATTGCCCGCAGAGGTTTCGGTTTCTGTCACATCTACAATGTCATTGACTGCGGAATTGGGATTGGCGGGCATAAAGTGTTCCTCAAATTTGATGGAGTTACTTTTGGGATCAGAGGTGCGGCGTGTAAACCCTTTGTGCTCTGATATGCACAAAGTTCCCCTTTAGGTAGGCGCCAGTGCATAAAACAGTTGATACTTCGCCCCCGGGCCCGGGGTGGGCCACGTTTAAATCCACTTGGATATGGGCGGAAAGTGCGGCACATGGGGGATATGACAGATACCCAAACACCGTTTTCGTTTTCCTTGAATGCCACAGATGGCAAAGCCCGCACTGGCGTGATCCAAACCCCGCGTGGTGACATTCGGACACCGGCTTTCATGCCTGTGGGCACCGCGGCCACCGTAAAGGCGATGATGCCTGAAAGTGTCCGTGCCACGGGGGCGGACATATTGCTGGGCAATACCTACCATCTGATGCTGCGCCCCACGGCGGAACGCATCGCCAAACTGGGCGGATTACACAAGTTCATGAATTGGGACCGCCCGATCCTGACGGATTCAGGTGGCTTTCAGGTGATGTCACTGGCCGGCCTGCGCAAGTTGACCGAAAAAGGCGTCACATTCAAATCCCACATTGATGGGTCTAAACATGAAATCACGCCAGAGCGCTCGATGGAGATCCAAGAGCTGCTCGGCTCTGACATTGTGATGTGTTTCGACGAGTGCCCTGCCTTGCCTGCGGATCGCACACGCATTGCAGAAAGCATGGAATTGTCGATGCGCTGGGCCGCACGGTCCAAGGCAGCCTTTGGCGACCGGCCGGGGCATGCGCTGTTTGGCATTCAGCAAGGCGGTTTGGAACAAGATTTGCGCGGCCAAAGCGCCGAGGCCCTGCGCGAGATCGGCTTTGATGGGTATGCCGTGGGCGGTCTGGCTGTGGGCGAGGGGCAAGAGGCGATGTTTGGCTGTCTTGACTATGCGCCGGATCAACTGCCCGTGGACAAGCCGCGCTATCTGATGGGGGTGGGCAAGCCCGATGACATCGTGGGTGCCGTGGCACGGGGCATTGATATGATGGATTGCGTGTTGCCGTCGCGCTCGGGGCGCACGGGGCAGGCGTTTACGCGCAAGGGCGTGGTGAACATCAAAAACGCCCGCCACGCCGACGATCCGCGCCCCTTGGACGAGGGCTGCGCGTGTCCTGCCTGTTCCAATTATTCACGCGCCTATCTGCACCATGTGTTCCGGTCCCATGAAATGATTTCGGGGATGCTGCTGACATGGCACAATCTGCGGTATTTTCAGGATATCATGGACGGTATGCGCGGCGCGATTGCGGCAGGCACGTTTGAGGCGTGGCAGAAAGATTTCCACGACGGCCGCGCACAGGGGGATATTGATCCGCTTTAAGAGGGGACCGCTGGTATGGCTGAGTTACATGATGCGAGTAAGTCTGCGGGGCATTTGATCGAGGTGCGCGAGGATGGATCGGCGTTGCGCAATGACGGGGTAGAGCTGTCGCCTGCGGGGCAGAACCCTTGGTATGTGCTGGCGACGGTGTATGGGGAGCCGAGGAACCCGTTGGATGCTGATGTGATCGCTAAAAATCGGCGCATCTGGAATGGCTGGGCGTGCGCAGGGAAAAGCCCTGAAGAGCGCGCCGCATTGGCCAAGAAGGTTGATCTGCCTGTTGAGGAATTGGCGGATCTGACCGAAGTGGAAAGACAAGCGATTGAGGATGCCTTTGCCGCGCGTTTGGGTGGGGCTATCCCTGTACCTGACAATAATCAGTATATTGACATGTCTGAAATCCATTTCTCCAATACAGTTGTATTGGAGAAATGGATTTTTAACGCGGCTGCCTCTTTCCATTCCGCGTCGTTCAGCGGGTTTGCCTATTTCGGTTCCGCGTCGTTCGGCGTGGCTGCCGAATTCTCAGACCAGATGTTTGATGGCCAAACTGTCTTCACAGGTACAAAATTCCTAGGCGCCGTCCCCAAATTCTACCAACGTGACTTTCACCAAGACACGGAATTCACTACTGACCCCGACCTTTGGCCCACCATCACCGCCGAAAACGCCAATGAAAGCAAACGCGCCTATACGCGTCTGCGTAAGGTCATGAATGAGCTGCAAAACCCCGACGACGAACATTTCTTCTTTCGCCAAGAGATGGAGTGCAAACGTCATCTGGAAAACTGGTGGAACCGCTGGCCTATCCATCTGTTCAAGTGGTTTTCCGGATATGGCCACAGCATCACGCGCCCTGTGGCGTGGTTGGCGGGGTCCGTTGTCGTGGGGGGATCGGTGATCGGGTCTTACTTGCGCACAAATGGCACCACAGGCAATGCGTCGATCTGGGAAGGGGTGGGCGTGTCTTTTGCCAATACGTTTCCGTTTCTTGGCTTTGGTCGCAATATGCACCCTAATTTCTTTGAAAAAGCCCCTGCTTGGCTTGATGCCTTCTCTGGTGCGCAATCCATCTTCGGGGTGATATTGCTGTTCTTTGTCGGCCTTGCCTTACGCAACCGCTTTCGCATCAAATAGGCACTAACGCCTGCGCACCCGCTCTATCAGCTTCACGGCCCAAGGGCGCAGTTTGATCTTCATCTCGTAGCGGCTTGTGGCGGTCGGGGGCTTGGGGCGGGCGATGGCGTGGGCTTGGGGGGTGTCTGTCTCGCCCATGATCTGTGCGCCCACATCCAAAGTGGCGTGAAGGCGGGACAGCGGGATATGGTCCAGCGCGGTCCAGTCCTCGGCCTCTAGCGCTGCATGGGCGGCGTCCAGATCAGGGTTGTAGCCCCGCGCGGTTGCAAAATCCGCAGAGCTTTCGGCGTAACGTGTCAACAGCGCTTGGCGTCGGGCAGGAGGCAGCAGGCTTTGGTCGCGTGTGCCGCTGTCATTGGGGGTTGCAAAGAACGCCCCCATCAAACGGGCACGCTTTTTGGCGCTGGGCTGCACCATGTTGATCATTTGCATCAAAGCCACGTCCTCGCGGTGCGCAGAGGCATAACGGGGGGCCGAGACGCCCTCTAGATCGGTGGGCAGGCCGCCCAACGCGCAAAACCCTGACCACAACGCATCCTCTGCGCGCAACGCGTCAAAGTCTGCCAACAGCACGGGCTGTCCGGTGATGTCTTCGAAGGGGCGGAACATAGCGTCCAGATTCGTCAGGTGGTCGGTGTGATCTACAAGCACCTCTTCGATGGACCGTGCGCCTGATGGATGCGCAGATGTGACCCATTCACGGTAGAACGCTTCGACGTATGTATCAGGGCGGCGCACAAAGGCGATCACATCCACAGACGCATAATCGCCAAGGCGGGCCATCAATGCGGCGATCATCTCTTCGCGGTTGGCTTGTGTGGGAAACCCCATGTTCTCAGCCGAGACTAATACCGTACGGGCCGGCGACAGCGCGATTTCTTGATGCAGCGCAGTCCACACAGCGTCGTCATCCGTACGCAAGGCCCGCAGCAGGCCTTGATGGCCGGACATGGCACCTGGACGACCGTCGATGCCCTTGTCGCCATCAAACCCGGTCTGCGGCACCAAAACACCTTTGCGCAGCAATGCAGTGCGGTGGTGATTCAGGTGGTGTTGCACAAAGGTGGTGCCGGTTTTGTGAAGCCCGATGTGTAAGACAAGCCGTTTGGCTTTGTGGGATACGGCCTTGGGGCTCTGCGCTTTGGGGGCACGGGCCTGCATGATGTCGTGGGCTTGCGTAAACTGGCCTTCGCGCCACAGCTTGTGCAGTTCAAAAAAGTCCGCGCGGGTGATCTTGCCCTTTTTGGTGCGCATCCCGACACGCGACGTGGCCGCCACCATAGGGTCGGAAAAGATTTGATGCCCGAAACTGGCGTCCCCCAAAAGTGTTTGGATGCGTTGCCCCATATCGTCATATGCGGGGTCTTTGGCGGCAAGACAGGGGAGAATATCCATGTCCCAGATCAGCCGCGACACGCAATTGAACAGCTCGCGTTTTTCGTAGCGTTGGGGCAGGCTGTGCGCTTTGGTCTCGGCCTTGATGTGATTTAGGCATTTTTCCAGCAATTGCACTTGCAACAGATGGGTGTCGGGGGTCGTGACCGTGCTGGAAATGGAATTGGCCCGCTGGCGCCAGACCCGAACCGGAGCGCCGAAAAACGCAACCTTTTGTGCTTGGGTAATGGTGTTCAGAACGAACAGGCGGTCTTCGAACTTGCGCTGGGCCACATCGAACCACAGGTCGTTTTTGGCAAGAAAATCCGCGCGGTACAGGCTTGACCAGCTGGAAACGATAAATTGGGCTTCATCCGCAGCCATGCGGCCCGACACCACACGTTGGCGCATATGCAGCTTTTCATCACGCATCAACGGCACGCCGTGGGCCGATCCCGTGCGCCCCATATAGCACCCTGCGTGCGTGATATCGGCTTCTGTTTCGCGTGCGTAGGTTGCGTGTCGGTTCAGACCACCCACAGTGTAATAGTCGTCGGCGTCCAAAAAGCCGATCAAGTCGCCGTTAGCGGCGTCTATTCCGGTGTTGCGTGCCGCAGACAGGCCTTTATTTTCGATATGGTGGATGATCCGCGCATCAAACCCATCGGTCAGGTCGGAAAGATCTTCGGGGCTGAAGTTTTCGGGGTTATCATTAACGACGATCAACTCAAGCTGTGCGATGCCTTGGTTGCGTATGGACCGTAAAGCAGTGCGCAAAAACGGGGTTTCATCGTAAAAAGTGACAATAATGGACAAAAGGCCTGACGTCGGCGCACCAGAAAGCATCGACAACGGCCCCCGTCAGAGGCTGGATTGATCGTTATCATCGTCGCCGTCTAAAGTCACGGCAAAGAGTGCAGCAATTAAGGCAGCCAAGATGGCAGCAGTAGGCATTTCGACACCTCCCCAGGTAAGTCACAATCAGTTTACCTCAGGTGAACGGGCACTGAAACCGATTCTGCGAATTTGTTTAAAATAAGGCGCAAATGTGGTGATTTTCTAATCAATCCCTTTTCAGGGTTCTGATTGTTTCACGAATTGACGTTAATCATTTGCTGGATAGGCTTGGAAACGCCACAGGGCAGGGCAAAATGCGTCTTTTCATTGCTGCATGGGTTTGTCCCTGCGCAGGCCGCACCCGATGTTTTGGAAGGGGCATAAATCTACTGACATTTTTCGACATGCCATTGCACCTGCAGGCCACTCAGGTCATTCTTACCCTTGAAACAGGCAGGCCTGTGCAACACATACACAGGTCTAAGATGGACGTTGCCAATTCGTTGCCTCCAAGAGGGACGTGAGCCGCGTTGCCAAATAAAGGAAAGAGCATGCAAGAGCCCCTTAACGCTTCCTACCCCGTGCTTCCGTTGCGCGATATTGTTGTGTTTCCACACATGATCGTGCCGCTGTTTGTCGGGCGCGACAAATCTGTTCGCGCACTGGAAGAAGTCATGTCTGACGACAAGCAGATTTTACTGTCCAGCCAGATTGACCCGTCCGAAGACGATCCCGAAGCCGGCGGCATCTACAAAGCCGGTGTTCTGGCGAACGTCTTGCAGCTGTTGAAATTGCCCGACGGCACCGTGAAGGTGTTGGTCGAAGGCCAGGCGCGTGTGCGCATCACCGAGTATCTCGAAAACGACAGTTTTTTTGAAGCGCGGGCAGAGTATTTGACCGAAATGCCTGGAGATGTCGCAACAACAGAGGCGCTTTTGCGCACCGTTGGCGATGAATTCGAACGCTACGCCAAAGTCAAAAAGAACATCCCCGAAGAGGCGTTGACCGCGGTGGGTGAAACCCAAGAGCCTGCCAAACTGGCGGATCTTGTTGCCGGTCACCTCGGCATTGAAGTCGAACAAAAGCAAGATCTGCTTGAAACTCTCAGCGTGTCCGAGCGCCTTGAGAAGGTGTACGGTCTAATGCAGGGCGAGATGTCCGTGCTTCAGGTCGAAAAGAAGATCAAAACACGCGTCAAAACCCAGATGGAAAAGACGCAACGCGAATATTATCTGAATGAGCAAATGAAAGCCATTCAGACAGAGCTTGGCGATGGCGAAGAAGGCAAAAACGAAATTGTCGAGCTTGAAGAAAAAATTGAAGCGACAAAGCTAAGCAAAGAAGCCCGTGAAAAGGTGGATGCTGAGCTGAAAAAGCTCAAAAACATGTCCCCCATGAGCGCGGAAGCGACAGTTGTGCGCAATTACATGGACTGGATTCTGGGCGTGCCATGGGGCGTAAAATCGCGGGTCAAAAAAGACCTGAACCGCGCACAGAAAATTCTGGATGATGATCACTACGGTCTAGAGAAAGTCAAAGAACGTATTGTCGAATATCTTGCTGTACAGCAACGGTCCGCTAAATTGCGTGGCCCGATCCTATGTCTGGTCGGCCCCCCCGGTGTTGGTAAGACATCGCTTGGTAAATCTGTGGCCAAAGCGACTGGGCGTGAATTTATTCGCATCTCGTTGGGTGGCGTGCGCGACGAAAGCGAAATTCGCGGTCACCGCAGGACTTATATCGGGTCCATGCCCGGCAAGATCATTCAGGCTCTGAAAAAGGCGAAAACCACCAACCCGCTCATTTTGTTGGATGAAATCGACAAGATGGGGCAGGACTTCCGTGGTGATCCGGCATCTGCAATGCTTGAAGTTCTTGATCCGGAACAAAACTCGACTTTTGTCGACCATTATCTGGAGGTCGAGTATGACCTGTCCAACGTGATGTTCCTGACCACATCTAACAGCTACAACATGCCGGGGCCGTTGCTGGACCGTATGGAAATCATTCCGTTGGCGGGTTACACCGAAGACGAAAAACGTGAGATTGCAAAACAGCATTTGATCGCAAAACAGGTCAAAAATCACGGCTTGAAAAAAGGCGAATTTGAGCTGACGGACGATGGTCTAAATTCGATCATCCGCTATTACACGCGTGAAGCAGGTGTTCGGAACCTTGAACGTGAAATTGGCAAAACGGCTCGTAAGTCATTGACAAAGATTGTCAAAAAGGAAGCGGAGTCGGTGTCTGTAACAGACGAGAACCTTGAAGATTTTCTTGGCGTGCGTAAACACCGATTTGGTCTGGCGGAAAAAGATGACCAAGTTGGCGTTGTGACGGGATTGGCATGGACGTCTGTGGGCGGCGATTTGCTGCACATTGAGGCGCTGAAGCTCCCTGGCAAGGGACGCATGAAAACAACAGGCAAGCTGGGCGATGTGATGAAGGAATCCATCGATGCGGCATCGTCTTACGTACGGTCCATCAGCCCGCGTATCGGTGTGAAACCAACTGTATTCGACAAGATCGATATTCACGTTCACGTACCAGATGGGGCGACCCCCAAAGACGGGCCATCGGCTGGTTTGGCTATGGTGACGTCGATCGTTTCGGTTCTGACAGGAATTCCGGTGCGCAAAGACATTGCGATGACAGGTGAAGTGTCCCTTCGCGGAAACGCGATGCCAATTGGTGGTTTGAAGGAAAAACTGCTGGCAGCTTTGCGTGGCGGGATCAAAACCGTTCTAATTCCGGAAGAAAACGAAAAGGATATGGCCGACATTCCTGACAACGTAAAAGAGGGTCTTAAGATCATTCCTGTGTCCCATGTTTCCGAAGTTTTGAAACATGCGTTGGTGGCGACGCCGGAAGAGATCGAGTGGGATCAGGAAGCGGAAGATGCGGCAGCTGCAGCAGCCGCTGCGACGGCGTCAAGCGGAACCGCTGGCGCGACCGCGCATTGATCACAGACGTTCGTTAGCATTTTTCGGGCGGTCCAGTTTTCTGGGCTGCCCGTTTTTTATAAGCGTTTTTTTATAAGAACGGGCAGCACTAACCTTGCCACATAGGACTTGGTTTGTGCACTTAAGCCATACAGTAACAAAGCTCTGACAACTGGTGCTGTGGTGAAAACAGCCCGAAATATGATAAATTGACTTCAAACGCTAGATATTCACGCCCCAATTGCATAGACTGTCCCCGAAATGGCAACAAAAACAAAAGCGTGTTGATTGACGATCCGCACAAGAAAGGCCCACATGACGAGCACAGCAAAAGCGTCTGTTAAAAAAACAACCTCCGCAAAACCGGCGGCCAAAAAAACGACAAAAGCTGCTTCCACCAAGACCGCATCTGCGTCTGCAAAGACCAAGTCCGCGACGCCTGCAAAGACTTCCGTTGACAAGACTGCGGCGGTTACGGCTTCTGCACCAACGGCCGCACCTGTCGTCGTCGAATCTTTACAAACTGTTGTAAGCGGCCCGGCTATGCGCAAACGTGAACTGATTGATTTGGTGGTCGAAAAATCCGGCATCAAAAAGAAAGACGCCAAACCCGTTATCGAAGCGATGTTGGCCGTATTGGGTGAGGCTGTCAGTGATGGCCGCGAACTGAATTTGCAGCCCTTTGGCAAAGTGAAAGTACGTCGCGCCAAGGAAATGCCCAACGCGCGTGTGATGGTGACTAAAATTCGTCAATCCATCAATACAGTGCCAGAAGCTGCAGAGTAGCAAACAAGTTCAGGCGCGATCTTTTTTCGCGCCGCTCACACTCTTGCACGGGTGTATTCTTTTGACTAAACGCGAACCGACCGGAACGGTCGGGTGATTAGCTCAGTGGTAGAGCGCTTCGTTCACATCGAAGATGTCAGGAGTTCAAATCTCTTATCACCCACCATTTTTCCCTTTTGGATTCTGCCATGAACTTCCCTGAACTATATGTCCTGCGCCACGGTGAAACCGAATGGAATGCGCAAAACCGGATGCAGGGAACGCTGAATTCCCCTTTGACCGAATTGGGTATTGAACAAGCACACCGACAGGGACAGATATTTCAAGGCATTGATCTGGAAGGGTTTTCTATATTGAGCAGTCCACAAGGCCGTGCTTTTCAAACAGCGGCTTTGGCCTTGGCTGGACGGGTCGATCATATTCATACTGACAAGCGGCTTATGGAAATCGGTGTCGGGGAATGGGCTGGACGCATCCGGTCGGAACTGGCGCCACCCGACCAATATGAAGACACGCCCGATGGCGCACTGGAGCTTTACGAACTTGCGCCAGGCGGTGAGGGATTCGCTGCATTGGAACAGCGTTGCAAAGCCTTGCTTGCGGATTTGTCGGGGCCAACTGTGATGGTCACACACGGCATAACATCGCGTGTTTTGCGGGCGACAGTTTTGGGATTGGGCCTTACTGGCATGGCGCAAATGCCTGGTGGACAAGGTGTTGTCTATCATTTGAAAGACGGTGTGCAAAAACGTTTATCTTGAGGCTTGCGTCTGCCAAAATCTTTGGCTAAACACCGCCTTATCGGGTCGTTAGCTCAGTTGGTAGAGCGCTTCGTTTACACCGAAGATGTCGGGAGTTCGAGCCTCTCACGACCCACCATTTACCCACATGAAAATGCACCTAAACGCGCCTGATTTGGGCGATTTTGGTTGCGTTGTTCGTTGAGCCGCACAACTGGCCACTTGAATTCATCCGCTAACGTCCTTTGATGCGGACCTTAAATGCACGTTTTGCGCCTTTTGGCGGTGCCGGGAAAGGTGCCGCGCGGCGAACAAGTGCAACCGCGTCTCTGTCTAGCTGCGGTGATCCAGAGCTTTGTGCAATCGTTGCGCGGTTTACCGCGCCAGAAGCGGCAATTGAAAATGAAACAATCGCAGTCCCCTTTGTTGCGGCACGCGGGCGCTTTTGTCGTGCGAGCCGTCGCATCACAAGACCGGGATAATTTGAAACAGCTGCATTTGCGGCTTTGGTGTTTGCTTTTGCCTGACGGGATGCCGCAACGGCGGCCTTCGCTTTGACCTGTCCTTGCGTGACGCCGGCACGGGTCTGTCTATCTGCGTTGCCGCGTTGAGGCTTCGGTGTGTCTTGAGCTGATTGTGTTGGTTTCTTTTGAGGCGCGTGGGCCTGTGCAACGTCCAAAGACTTTGGCCGCACGGCTGGTCGGCGTGACACCCGTGGTGTTGTCTCTGTGATCTGTGCCAAAGCTTGTTGGATCGGTTGTTCATGGGCAGGCGGGGTTTGCGCTGTCACGGTAACTGGCACTGAGACCGCTTCAGGGCTCACAGCAATTGTTTCGACCTGCTGGACCGGTTTCAGAACGCTTGCTTGTGGTAAGACCATGGCCGCAACCGACGACTGAACGCTTTCTGTGGCCGTCGTTTGGGGTGTTTCCAGTGCATTGGTCGACGTGGCTGGTGTGTCTCTTGATTGAACCGTGCGGGAAATTTCTTGGGTGTGGGTTTGGGGCGCTTGCGCGGTCATAATCCCAACGGCCATGTCCTGAAAACTGTTGCCAAGCTGTGCGACACTGGTTGCAGCACCGCCTGCAAGCGCGGGCTGCGTTGTAGATGAATTTATGCTGAGAACCGATGCATGGGCGACTGCGGACGCAAAAAGCAAAGCCGCGGCGACGATCTTGGAACGACGGATCATTGTTGTGCTTTCTCAGACAGGATCACGACGCGTTTCGCGCCTGCCGTGCGCAGCTGGCGCGCGATCGTGATCATACGTAACGCAGGTGTATTTTGATCCGGCATGATCCGTGCCGTTCCCGTCGCGCTTTGCGTGGCTGCAAGAAAACCAATGACATCTGTTGGCTGTCCAAGATGCATCAAGCGCCCATCTTCCATGATGACAAGCGCGTTGCCAAGTTCGGCCCCTTCAAGGTCTTGCGTTTTTACCAGCGTCACGTCCGGATTGATCGGGGAGGAAAGCGTGCCCACGACCATGAAGAAAATCAGCATCAAAAAGACGATGTTGATCAAGGCGATTGTGGGTTCGCGTTCTTTTCGGATGCTTGGACGGCGTATCATGAGGCCCCCATGACACTGACCGGAAGGTTCGGAATACGGCGCACCGACACCAAGATATCAGTCAATTGTTGCGCCGACACGCCGTCATCAACATTCACCAGCAACACGATCGGGTTGGCCAAGTGCAATGCTTTGATGGCCACATTCAAATCCGACGGCACAATGGTGCGCCCGTTCAAGGACAGAGCGGTTGCGTTGACCCGCAAAAAGGCCAAATTCGTGTCTGTGTTCCGGTTTGCGCTGCCACTGGCTGCTTGCAACTCGACCTCTGAGAAACGTGAAAACGTCGAGGACAGCATAAAGAACAGCAACAGCAAAAAGATCACGTCGATCAGCGACGTCATCGACAGCTTGCGTCGCCGCCTTTTGGCTTTAAGCGGCACGGTTCAGCGGCCTGTGGGTGTTGGGTGTGTGGATCGTATTAAGTGCCTGATCGGCAAAAACACGTTCTGCGGTCATTCGCGCCTCGAACCAAGACAAAACGACAGAAGTGGGCATGGCGACGGCCAATCCCACTGCTGTTGTTAGCAAAGCCACCCAGATCCCTCCCGCCAGCAGCGATGGGTCAACCGACGATCCTGCGTCCTGAAGGGCTTGGAAAGCTTCGATCATGCCAAGCACGGTGCCAAACAGACCCAGCAATGGGGCCAGTTGGGCCACTGTATCCAGAAAACGAAACCCACGCTCCAGCTTCAAAAAACGCGCTTCGGCTTCTGCCTCCATCCGGGCCGAGACGTCATGGGTGTCAGGCGCGTTCATGGCTTGTGCGACTATGGGCGCCAGATAGCTTTTTGAGAGGTGCAACGCGGTGGCTGCATCTTGGTGCTTGCCTGCGTCCCAATGTTCAAGGGCTTTGCGAATGGCGTTGTGCTGCCCTACGCGGGCCATTCGAAACTGCCACAGCTTGTAAAACACGACCGCAAAGGTCAGCACCGAAACACCGACAAGGACGGCGACCACCGGCCCGCCCAATTCGTAGATGCCAATAATGCGATCAAGATCAAACATGTCTTATCCTTTAAGCTCGATATCGATACGGCTTGATGTGCCCAAACCCGATCCACAAATCTCGTTCTGATCACCAGCCACGGTGCAGGTGTTTGCGCCATTGATCAAAACCATGCCGATGCGGCTGCACGATGTATCACTGACCTGAAACTGCCGCACACGGGGGACGCCGGTGGGCAACGCGCCGAAATCGAACAGGGTCAACATCAGCACGCTTCCCTTTTCGGAAAACAAAACGGTCTCGTAGATCGCCTTATCGACAGGCGTGTCTGTTTGATTTGTGACGACAAAAGTGACGCGGCAGGCTTCGCCCACGAGATCGGCGGCGTTCAATTCCATCAAAATGCCTTTGGTGGTACCCGCAGATCCCGCAGCCCCCCAAAGGGCTGCAAGACCTGTTAAGACACAAAAAATGTGGCGCATTGGCTGCATGTTGTTTCCTTTCAAAAGAAGCGTGATCAGAAGGTTTTGGACAAGCTGACTTTGAAGTTGCGGCCCGTAGCATTGCGGGTCGACAGCCGCGGCTGATAGGCTTTGTCCATCACGTTCTCGATGCCGATCCGGATTTCGGTTCCCCGCAAGACGCCCTGTTGCGGCGCGTAGGTGGCACGCAAGTTGTGCACGCCATATCCCGGGGAAACTGTGCCGCCTTCGTCGTATCGCTTAGCGGCCTCTATTTCCCAGCTAACGTCCAATTCGTCGCTAAACTTCTTGCCAAGTGTCAGTCGCAGCGTGTCTTGCGGGTTTTGTGCCCAATCGCTGACCGCGCCTGTTTCGATGGTGGCTTGGCCATTCGAGATATGGGCGTTGGCATCCATGTAAAACCCGTTCGCCATGGCGTAGGCCGCTTCCAGTTCGATCCCTTCGCGTTCAATCGAAACGGTCGAACCACCGGGGGCAAAGCTGCGGTAGGTCGTCAAATCCCAAAGGCGGGTGCTGTAGTAGTTCAGCTTGAACGCCAGCTGGTCGCCGCCCGCAAATACGTCTGCGCGATCAAAGGAAACACCAATTTCATAGGTGCTGCCACGTTCCGACTGGTTGATCAGCGCCGCGTTGTTGATGTCATCAACAATGGGCAGGTTTTCGGTGTAAGCGGCTGACCCGAACACGGCCCATCCGTCCGCGAAAGCATACCGCGCGGAAATTCCGCCCATCAGCCCGTCTTTGTCAAACCGTGCCGTGCCATTGGCGGGGTCCTCGGTGATTGTTTGGTTTTCATAGCGCAGGGCTGGCGTTATGGTCCAGCGTTCGCCAATTTGCATTTCGTCGACAACAAACAAAGCAACAGTTTCTTTTGTACCGCCCGGCGCAGAGCCCGCAGTTTCGTCTTGTCGTTTGCGGTGAATAAATTCAACACCGGTGCGCAACTCATGATCAATCGCACCGGTGCTGAAAAGTGCCGTATTTTTGATACGGAACGTGGTTGTCTGATAGCGGTTGTCCGCGTCCAGCAAGGGGTTTGGGCCTGCAACAGCTTCGCTGAGAACCAGCTCGTCTGAGTAGGTCAGTTCGGCGGTCAGGTTCAGCCAGTCACGGTCCGCCGGATCAAAGTTGTAGCGCAGGGTTGCGACTTCGTTTTCGATCAGACGATCCACGTTGCCAAAGGCCGTTGTCCCGAATGTATCGTAGGGCACATCGAACTGTTCTTGTTGGGTTTTGGCGTAGCTGAACGTCACGGACTGGTCGCGATTGGCGCCGAATGTGTATTTGGCTTTCAGCAGGTAAGATGGATCGTTGATGTCACCCGCCAAAGGATTGATGTCTACACCGTTCCCGTCTTCGCGCGTGTCCAGCATACGGCGGGTGTAGTTGATCAGGAACTCAAGGTCGGTGCTTGGCTGCCATGCCAAGGTCGTGGAACTGGACACCCCGTTGCCGTTGGATGTGAATTCCAGCGTTTGACGGCCCGTAAACCCAATCTCACCGCCCGTCAAATCGGATGCATCGATGGTTTCAAGCAAAACGACCCCGCCAAACACGCCGGATCCGTATTCAAACGATCCGATGGTACCGCGCAAAACCTCGACTTGTTTGTAAAGGTAGGGATCGGTGTAAAGCTGAGTGCCAATCCGGTACAGTTCTTCACTGCCCTTTGTGGCGCCGTCGATTTGGATCAAGACCTTTTGGTCGGTGCCAAAGGTGCTGTTTGCGCCGTAGCCGCGAATGTTAATGCCGGACCCGGCCGCTGTGGACCCGTTCACAAGGGTGACACCGGGAACCGTATCAATCAGTTCGGCAACTGTTCCCGCTTGGCGGTCTTCAATTTCCTCCTGATCCACAACGGTCGATGGGACAGCTGTGTCGGTTTGGACCTCGCGCTTGCTTTCGCCAAGAACGATGGTTCCTAGAATGTCTTCGTCATCAGTTTGTTGCGCATAAGCGCCGTGCGTCATGTTGACAAAAGCAACCAGCGCGGTGGTTGCGCACAATTGGGCGCGCTTGGATAGGTTGAACATTGCAGTCCCCTTGCAAAACATTGGCTAAAACCGGTGCTTGCAGGGTGCTGGCGTGGTTGGTTTGATCTTTTTTGGGCAAGTTCAACGCTTGCCTCTTGCGTCCATCTAAAAAAGCAGACTAAAATTGTCAACAATAGTTTTGCGCGGGTTCACAAACCCAAAATTGAACCTGCGCAACAGCCACGTCCGCCTTGTTTGGATGCAGCCACGTCTCTGGTAGCCACTTCAACACAAGGGATGACATGGTCATGCACACTGTCCCAACACCACAAGAAATCCGTACATTCCACGCCGACAATGCAAAGATGCGCGAACGCGACGTCGCCACCAAACTTGGCATTTCCGAAGCACAGCTGATCGCGGCTTATGTCGGCATCACCGCCACCCAGATCATATCGCACCCCGATCAGGTCATGCATGCCGCCACAACACTGGGCGAGGTCATGGCTTTGACCCGAAATGCGTCCTGTGTGCATGAAAAAGTTGGTATTTACGAAAACTACCACACAGGCCAGCATGCCGCGATGGTGCTGACCGAAGACATCGACTTGCGCATTTTTCCAAGCCATTGGCGGCACGCGTTCATGGTCGAAAAGGAAACAGACGACGGTGTGCGTCGGTCTTTACAGGTCTTTGACGGGGCAGGGGACGCAGTGCATAAAATCTTTATGCGTGACGACGCAAAGCTGGATCAATGGAACGACGCCAAAAGCCAGATCGCGCTGCCGGACCAGACCCAAACAATTGACGTCAGCCCGCACACACCCACCGAACCCGCCAAAGCGAATGACGCCAAGGTGGATATCTTGCGCAAGGAATGGTCCGCGATGACAGACACGCACCAATTCATGCGCCTGACATCAAAGTTGAAGATGAACCGCCTTGGGGCCTACCGTATCGCTGGCGCACCTTTTGTGCGGGCTTTGGCGCCAAGCGCCGTCGACCAAATGCTGCGTGCCGTCCAATCAAGCGGCATCGAAATCATGCTCTTTGTTGGCAATCGCGGTTGCATTCAAATCCACACCGGCCCGCTTGAAACACTCAAACCGATGGGGCCTTGGCAAAACGTGCTTGATCAACGGTTCAATCTGCATCTGCGTCTGGATCATGCCACCGAGGTCTGGGCCGTCGAAAAGCCTACCCAACGCGGCCCGGCTGTGTCGGTCGAAGCGTTCGATGCCGACGGGATGCTGATTTTTCAAATATTTGGCCTGTCAAAAGAAGGACGCGACAGCCGCCCTGAATGGCGCGATATCGTGGAAAACCTTGACGGTTTGGTTTTGGAGGCTGCGCAATGAAGTTGCCCCAGATTTCCAGTGCGCGTGGATCACATTGGTCCGCGCCGTTGTGGCTTGTCGGGATGGCCGTGATCCTTGTACTCGCGCCCCGCCTTTTGAACGCAGAACCTGCCGACCGGATTTTGTCGATCGGCGGATCAGTGACCGAGATCGTCTATGCGCTTGGTGAACAGGACCGACTGGTCGCACGCGACACCACATCCCTATACCCTGAAGCCGCAACACATTTGCCTGATGTCGGCTATATCCGTGCGCTTGGCTCCGAGGGCGTTCTTAGCGTGCAGCCCACATTGATCATTACCGAAGACGGCGCAGGCCCCCCCGAAACGATAGAGGTGCTGTCAGAAGCTGCAATTCCCATGATCACCATTCCCGATGCCTATTCCAAAAACGGGGTGGTGGCGAAAATTCTGGCAGTGGGCAACGCCCTGGGCGTGCCGGAAAAGGCCGCAGTTTTGGCCAAACAGACCAAGGCAGACATCGAGGCCGTTGAAGCGACGGTGGCCTCCCAAATTGAGGCGCCCAAAACGGTTTTGTTTGTCCTGAGCACACAAGGTGGCCGCATCACGGCATCCGGTAGCGGCACAGCTGCGCACAGCATCATCCAAATGGCTGGCGGTCAAAACGCGATCAGCAGTTTTGAAGGATACAAGCAAGTCACAGCCGAAGCGATTGCCGCAGCGGCGCCCGATGTGATCTTGATGATGGACCGCGACGGTGATCATTCCAGCACACTGGATGACTTGTTTGCGATGCCCTCTTTGATCGCGACGCCTGCCGCGCAAAACGGGGCATTGGTGCGGATGAACGGGTTGCTTTTGCTGGGTTTTGGCCCGCGCACGCCTGAGGCGGTTAAAATGCTGAACTCTGCGTTGAGATCATCAAGCTTATGACCATCACAGTCGCGTCACCGCAGACGATGCCTATTGCAGACAGGCACGCCACCGCGCAACGGGCACATCTTTGGTTGGGTCTTCTTTTGGTCCTGACCTGCATCGCAAGTCTGGCTGTCGGGGCATCTGGCACATCCTTGTGGGGGGCATTGTTGAAGCTGGTCACAGGCGAAACGCTTACCTTGACCGAACAGGTCGTATTGCGCGACATCCGTGCACCGCGGATGGTTATGGGGGTTTGCGTCGGCGCATCCCTTGCTGTGTCCGGTGCGGTCATGCAAGGGCTGTTTCGCAATCCACTGGCGGATCCGGGGTTGTTGGGCGTCAGCACGGGGGCATCGTTGGGTGCCATCGGTGTCATCGTTCTTGGGGCAAGCTTGCCCGCAGGCATTCTTGGAATAGCAGGCAATGGTTTACTGCCCATCGCGGCCTTCGTTGGTGCATGGCTGTCTATGATGGTGCTGTACAAGGTTTCTACGCGCGCCGGGCGCACGTCGGTTGCCACAATGCTGCTTGCGGGGATCGCCCTAAGCGCATTGTTTGGCGCACTGAGCGGAGTTTTGGTTTATCTCGCTGACGATTTGCAGCTGCGCGAACTGACCTTTTGGTCCCTTGGGTCGCTGTCCGGTGCCTCTTGGATCAAGGTTAGCGTGGCTGGCCCCATCATCGTGGTTTCGATCGTTATCGCGTGCACATTGGGGCGGGGCCTTAACGGGCTGGCAATGGGCGAAGCCACGGCTCACCACATGGGGCTGCCTGTTGAGCGGGTCAAAAATATCGCAATCTTTTCGGTGTCCGCCGCGACCGGCGCTGCGGTGGCGATTTCAGGGGGCATCGGATTTATCGGCATCGTTGTGCCGCATTTATTGCGGCTGGCGATAGGTCCCGATCACCGCAGTCTGTTGATAAACTCCGGTCTTTTGGGCGCTTCCTTGTTGCTTGGGGCTGATATGGTGGCCCGTGTCATTGTGGCCCCAGCAGAATTGCCAATTGGCATCATAACAGCTGTGATGGGTGCGCCTGTATTTCTTTGGATACTGCTGCGCAAACGCGGCTTGGTGGATATTTGATATGCTGACAGCCAAAAATCTATGTGTGCAATATGGCGCGAAAACGATCATACAGGACTTGAATTTCACAGCGCAACCTGCGGAAATTACAGCAATTGTAGGTCCAAACGGGTCAGGTAAAACAACCTTGTTGCGCGCATTGACCGCAGAAGTGCCCTACACCGGTTCAATTGAATTGAACACGTATGACATTTCACAAACGCCTGCGTGGCAGCTTGCAAGCCACCGCGCCGTCTTGTCCCAAGCGACGTCTTTGTCTTTCCCTTTTCAGGCCATCGAAGTGGTGAGCATGGGATTGCAAACACGGTCCGCAACACACAAGCAGTTGGCTGTCACAGCTCTGCACCGTGTGGGGTTGGCTGGCTTTGAAACCCGTTACTATCAAGAACTTTCGGGTGGCGAACAACAACGTGTCCAACTTGCGCGTGTGTTGTGTCAAGTCTGGCACCCTGTCGAGAACGGAACGCCGCGATGGTTGTTCCTGGACGAACCTGTTTCAAGTCTTGATATCGGGCATCAATTGATGGTCATGCAAATCGCACAAGACTTTGCAAAGGCGGGCGGCGGCGTTATCGCGGTTATGCATGACTTAAACCTCAGCGCAATGTTCGCGCAAAGCGTTGTGCTGATGAATGATGGCCGGATAACGGGCCAAGGTGCACCCGCTGAAATCCTCACGGATCGTCTTCTGTCAACCTCCTACCAAAGCGAAATCCGAACTTGCTTGCCCCCGAAACAAGACGGTTGGTATGTCTTGCCGCAAGCCGTTGAACATAAGTAGTTTTTATGGAATTTTGCGGTTCAGGCTCAGATCGGTTCACAACCTGCGGAAGTCAAAACTAATCGGGGCGGTCCAGGGTCTTTTCGCACAGTTTGTGCACCGCCGTGTGCAGTAGGATAGTCAGAACCGCAAGCACGATCAGTGCGGCAAACATCAGGTCTGTCTTGGCGCGGCCATTGGCCAAAAGCATCAGATAACCCAAACCCTGCGAGGCCCCGACCCATTCGCCAATGATCGCGCCGATGGGGGCGTAAACCGCCGCCAGTCGCAGGCCCGATGCAAAGCCGGGCAGGGCCGCAGGAACCCGGATATGCCACATGATGCGCACAGGGCTGGCGCCCATGACCCTCGCCAGACCGATCCAGTCGCGGTTTGTCCGCATGAGGGCGTCAAAGAAGGATGACGTCACCGGAAAATAGATGATGATCAGGGCCATTGTGACTTTGGACCACAGCCCAAAGCCCAGCCAAAGGGTCAAAATAGGGGCCAAAGCAAAAACCGGAACGGCTTGGCTGAATACCAAAATGGGCCGCACCAGTGCGCGTGCCGTTGGTGATGCGACCAGCCCGATGGCCGATACGAACCCAAGCGCGGCCCCCAAGACGAGGCCCAAAAGAACTTCGGCCATCGTGATGACAGCATGTTCCGCCAAAAGCGCACGGCTGTCCCAGATGGTTTGCGCCACCAAGGCAGGCGGCGGCAAAATGAAACGGGCGACACCCGTGGTCCAGATCACTGTTTGCCACAGCGCCACCATTAAAAATGTCGCCGCTATCCCGGCCCGCCAGCCTGTCACTTTGCGACCGCAAAGCCAGCCCAAGAGGCATCAAAGAAAGCGCGTTCCAACCGCACCGCTTGTGTGAAGGTTGCAGTGACCTGTGCGCGGGCGTCGTTGTCCAAGGTCTCCCAAACATGATCCAGTTGATCACGCAGATAGGCCACAACCTGTGAAAAGTCTTTGCCAGAATGCAGGGAAATCCATTCCCCCAGCCAAAACGGCAATTCATCTGCACGGTTTTCGAACGGAGTGGCCCAATCAAGGTAAATCCATTCGGCCACAACCAGAACCGACAGCATGATCTCATAGCGCCCCGAGTGGCGCGCCTGATCCATAAGCTGCTGGAACGCAGTCGTCTCGGGTGCCGGCGGCGCGGTTTGTGACACATCAAGAGCTTGCAAAGACCTTAGGAAATAGGTGTTTTCTGCGCCGCAGATCTGCCCCAGAAACCGTGCGCCTGGCACAGCATCGGCCAAGCTGGGCGCATGGGCGACGGCAGATGACAACAGACGCACAAAGCCTTCGATGAACTGGTAGTCCTGTTGCAGATAACCCGCCATCTTGGCGCGGCTCAGGGTCCCGTCGGCCAAGGCATTGGTAAAAGCGTGATGGGTGGCCGCGTGCCAATCCTTGGCAACAAGCGATTGCAAGTGGTGTGTGGCGCTCATGCCGGTCTCCGAAGATGGTCAAAAAGGGTGGCCTGCGTGCGCAGTACATCTGCCGCATGCAGGTCGCGTGGAATGGGGGTGGTCGGGGCGGTGATGTCGATAAGCCCGGTTGGCGTCATAATCGCGATGGTCTCGCCCAAACGGGCAGCCTCATTGGGATCATGTGTGACCAGCAGCACCGTGCGGCCACGCAACAGCTTCGCGGTGAGGTCCTGCATATGGGCGCGGGTCATTGCGTCCAGCGCCGAGAACGGTTCATCCAGCAACACAACCGCGCGGTCTTCCATCAAGGTACGCGCCAAGGCCACGCGTTGGCGTTGACCACCCGACAGGGCCGATGGCCGTTTGTCCGCATGACCTGCCAATCCGACCTGAACCAGCCTATCGTGTGCAAGATCAGTGTCGGGGCGCGCCCCCCTTAGCCGCGCACCAAGAAGGACATTGTCCAACACACTCAGCCAAGGCATCAGCAGATCCTGCTGCGCCATCATAGCGACGCGGTCGGGAACGCGCAGGTCTCCGGTAAAACAGACCCCTTCAGCCAGCCCTGCAAACAGGCGTAGCACCGTGGATTTGCCAACGCCACTTGCCCCCAACAGGCAGGTCCAGCTGCGCGGTTTCAGGGTCAGGTCGAGATCGGTAAATATCGTTACCCCGTCGATGGTCGCCGACCCTGAAATCCGCAAAAACTGGCGCAAAGGCTGGTTCACGGGTCAAGCCCCATGTCCCAGAACCCGACCTCCAGCTGCGTGGCCGTTGCAAACCGCGCCTGAAGGCTGTCCCAACGCGGACTGGCATCCGCACGATCACCAATGCGCCGTGCGACCGCCCCGTCAATCAACACACCGACATCTTGGCAAAGCTGTTGATATTCGGCGCTGGCATAGGTGCCTATCCAATCGGCGTAAGTGTCGCAGGTTTTGGCGGTGGCCAGATGCTTGCCAATTTCACCGTAGCCCATGACACATGGGGCCAAGGCCGCCAGCAAATCAGCCAAGTCACCGGAATGACCTGCATCCAGCACATAGCGGGTATAGGCCAGATTTTCCTGTCGTTCTTGCGTTGCAAAAAGCGTTGCCTCATCAATACCGGCCCCAGCGCAGGTTTTGATATGCAGGGCGATTTCTTCGTTGATCAACCCGTTGACGGTGCCCGCGGCCAAGCGCATTTCTTCAACCGTTTCGGCCTTGGTGATCGCCAAAGCCCATGCGCGGGAAAAGTGGATCAGAAAGACATAATCCTGTTTGAGGTAGTGCAAGAATGCGGCGCGCGGCAATGTTCCATCCCCCAACCCCTGCACAAACCTGTGGCGGGTGTAGGCAAGCCAGGCAGGGGTGTTGTCCCGCCAAGTTTGAAACGTGTGGCCGTAGGTCATTCTGCACCCAGATCGATTGCAATTTTTGAAACGGGGCGCGTGCCTTCGATTAAGCCGCTTTCGGCAAGAAACGCCTCGAACCTTGTGTAGCGGCCTTCATCCAGTGCTTCGGGGCGCAGCGCAAAGCGTGGCAGCGTATCAACCCATGCCTTTGCGTTTAGTGCGTCGTCCAGTTCCGGTGCGTAGCCTTTGAACAGGTCCCAGGACGCTTCGGGATTGTTCACAATGTACTGCGTCGCCAGTTCGGTGGCGCGCAGGAACCGGCGGGTTTGATTTACGTCCATGCGGTCGGGGTTGGCCACATAAATCAATTCGTCATATGTCGGCACGCCTTCTTCCTCGACATAGAAACAACGCCCCTCGACGCCTTCGATCTCCATCTGGTTCAGCTCGAAATTGCGATAGGCCCCAATGACCGCGTCAACCTGACCCGACATCAACGACGGGCTCAGCGAGAAGTTCACATTGACCATCTCAACGTCCGCCAGCGTCACGCCGTGGCGACCCAGCATCGCGCTTAGAACGGCCTCTTCGACACCGGCTACAGAGAATCCGATCGTTCCGCCTTTCAATTGGCTGATCTGCTGAATGGGGCCGTCTTTCAGAACCAAAAGGCAATTCAGCGGTGTTGCCACCAATGTGCCCACACGCACCAGCGGCAACCCTTCGGCCACGTGCAAATGCTGACTAGGCTGATAGCTGACGGCAATATCGCCTTTGCCCGCTGCGACGAGTTTCGGAGGGGCGGACGGGTCGGCGGGTGCGATGATTTCGACTTCAAGGCCCTGATCCGCGAAATAGCCCAGTTCCTCGGCCACGATGATCGGGCCGTGATCGGGGTTGATGAACCAGTCCAAAAGCAAAGTCATCTTGTCTTGTGCCAAGGCTGGGGTCGCGACCAAGAGTGCCGCAGCGGTGATGAGGTGTTTCATGTGGGTCTCCTTACCCTCCAAGCGCGACAAGTCTGATCTTGCCCCGCCAGTGTTGTGATAGCCGGTCCGCTGCCTGCCAGGCGCGAAGGCCGGACCGACAAGCCAGAACGGCGCGTTGGTTTTCGTGGGGTGTGGGGCCATTTGGTCCGAAATCGGACACGAGATGGCGTGTGGCGTGCAGTAATGTCGGGCCGGGCTCATCCGGAGCGCGCAGATCGACCAAAAAGTCGGTTTCGGCTATATCATGTGGCGCGATAAAGGCGGGGTTGGGCGCAGGGTCAGTTGCCGTGTCAAAGCGGAACCCGCCAAACCGCAACGTGTTGGCATCATAGGTCACAAGCTGCCCCAAGCTGCGCATGTCGCCGGTCAGAATTGCCATTGCCATTTGTGCCTGAAGGCTGCCGATCACACCGACACTCGGCCCCAGCACGCCATCCCTGTCGCAAGACCCAAGCTGGTCGGGCAGGTCTGGGAACACCGCACGCAAACCCGGTTTGCCACCGCAAAAGCCGCCGACATAGCCGTCATGACCCACTACGCTGGCGCTGATCAGCGGCTGGCCCGTGCCAAGGCAATGATCGGACGCGATATAGCTGACCGCGAAGCTGTCCGCGCAATCAAGGATCAGGGTCATGCTCTGACACAGCGCCGCAACATTGGCGGGATCGACGCGTTCAGGCACCGGTTCAATAGTGGTGTCAGGGTTCAATGCGGCCATTGCTGCGGCAATCGCTGCAACTTTGGGCAGGCCGATGTCCGCCGTGCGAAACAGCGTCTGACGGTGCAGGTTGGAAAGGCTGATGACATCTGCATCCGCAATTCGGATATGTCCCACACCCGCACCCACGAGATATTGAATCACCGGGGCGGCCAGACCGCCGCCACCGATGACAAGCACCGAAGCGCGGGCAAGGCAGGTTTGTGCGTTATCCCCCAAGACAGCTGATTGGCGGGCGTATCGGCTCATCCGCAGACCTCAAGCCATGCCCTGACACGCCCCTCCGGATCGTCATGCAGCGTAATATCCGTCACCGCCGAAACCACATCGGCCCCGGCCTCAAACGCCAAAGGCGCACGGTCTGTGTTCATCCCGCCAATGGCGACAAGCGGGATATCCCCCAGACGGTCTTTCCACGGGCGCAGTTTTTCAATGCCCTGCTGATGCCATTTCATCTTTTTCAGGATCGTCGGATAAATCGGGCCAAGGGCCACATAGTCAGGGTTCAACGCCAGCGCACGGGTCAGTTCATCCGTGTCATGGGTCGAGACACCAAGCCTGAGACCCGCGGCACGGATGGCATCCACATCCGCCTCATCAAGATCCTCTTGACCCAGATGGACCCAGTCGCAGCCCAGCTTGATTGCCAACTGCCAGTGATCATTGACCACCAACACAGCCCCGTGGGCCGCACAGAGATCACGGGCTTGGGTCAACTGCATGCGCAGTTCGTCTTGGGATTTTTCCTTAAGGCGCATCTGCACCAGCTTGACCCCCAAGGGTAGCATCCGCCGCAGCCATGCCACATCGTCAAAAATCGGGTAAAACCGCGGCAACGTCATAGCATGGCCTTTCCAAAGACGGGGGTTGAGGGGGCTGCCATATCGCGTGCATCCATCGGATCGGCGCGGGCGGCCAGCGCACCGGCGTCCACCGCAAGGGCAAAGGCCCGCGCCATCGCGGCAGGGTCACCTGCTTTTGCAACGGCTGTGTTTAACAAAACGGCGTCATAGCCCAGTTCCATCGCGTGGGCAGCTTGGGACGGCAGGCCGAGCCCTGCATCGACGACCAGCGGAATGTCGGGAAAATGGGCCCGCAAACTACGCAACCCGTAGATATTGTTGAGGCCCAGACCTGTGCCGATGGGCGCCCCCCAAGGCATAAGAACTTTGCAGCCAACCTCAACCAACCGCTCGCAAAGCACCAGATCTTCGGTGCAATAGGGAAAGACCTCGAACCCGTCCTCGGTCAGTTGCGCCGCCGCATCGACCAGACCGAAAGGATCAGGTTGCAGGGTGTCAGCGTGGCCGATGACCTCAAGTTTGATCCAGTTTGTGTCAAACAGTTCACGCGCCATTTGTGCCGTGGTGACGGCTTCGCGCACCGAATGGCAGCTTGCGGTGTTGGGCAGCACCGCGACACCCAAATCGCGGATCAATGCCCAGAAATCTTGCCCGGCCTGATCGCCACCTGCTTCGCGGCGCACAGACACTGTCGCGATCCCTGCGCCAGAGCGGCGAAACGCCTCCGCTAAAATTGCAGGCGAGGGGTATTGTGCGGTGCCCAGCATCAGTCGGGACGTCACTTCGGTGCCGTAGAATACAGGCATCTTATCCTCCTTGTCGGGGGGCAACGATTTCGATGCGATCCCCGTCATGCAGGCTGTGCTCCGTGCGCTGTTGCTTGGGCACGAACACCTCGTTTACGGATGTGGCCACTTTGGCTTTGCCCTGTCCAAGGGCGTCCAGCAGCGCCGCTAACGTGGCCGCGCTGGTCACTTGTGTTTCACCGTTCACGATGATCTTCATACCAAACCTCCGGAATTTTGCCGTCCATCACCAGATCTGCCGTCATCTGCGCCAATGCAGGTGCAAGCAGGAAACCGTGCCGAAACAGGCCATTTGCATAAATCACATCCCCAATCCGACGGATGCGGGGCTGGTTGTCGGGAAACGCAGGCCGCGCATCGACGCCGATTTCCAGCAGTTCCGCTTCGCCAAACGCGGGGTGCAGAGCGTAAGCCGCGTTCATCAATTCCATGACAGAGCGCAAGGTGGGGCGGGTGCGCTCGCCCGTTTCAATCTGGGTGGCACCCAGCATGAAAACCCCATCGCCGCGCGGCACGATATATAGCGGGAACCGCGGATGAAGCAGCCGGACCGGGCGCGAATGTGTGACATCGGGGCAGCGCACCACAAGCATTTCGCCTTTCACGCCGCGCAAATCTGCAAGGGTGTCCCGTGCGGCAAGGCCGCGGCAGTCAATCACTTGCCCCACAACAGACCCTTCAAAACGCACGCCCCTTTGTTTGAGCCGGCCATGCAGAGCCATAAGGGTGGCGCGGGGATCAAGATGCGCCTCATTTGCCAAAAACAGCGCCTTGGAATAGCGATCCGCCAGATGCGGTTCACACGCGGCGATCTGCGATCTGGACATAGGTCTTGCGGTCGGTGCACGGCGTGCAAAGGTTGCCAGATCGCTTTGATCGCGATGAAGGGCTACAACCAGCGTGCCTTTTTGATGGACGGCTGCCCCTTGGGTTTCCCACCATGCGGAGGCTTTATGGCCTTGCTGCACGATTTCGGGCTCGGCGCTGACCCCTTCGCAATCTGGCGCCAGCATGCCGCCGGCCCACCAAGAACAGGCATGATCCCCGGGCGCACCTTTTGGATCAAGAACCGTGACCGTTGCGCCGCGTGACGAAAGTTCTGCAGCCATGGCAAGGCCGCAAACGCCGCCACCGATGATGGTGTAAGGGCCGTTCATGTCCATAACGCGTGAAAGTGATGAACAGGTCCATGACCTTGCCCGACATGCAATGCGTCCGCGTGCAATATCGCGTTGTGCAGCCACGTATGGGCACGCGACACCGCATCAGTCAAAACCATACCTTGCGCCAAGCCCGCAGCGATAGCCGAGGCATAGGAACATCCCGTGCCATGGGTGTTGCCGGTGTTTATACGTGGGGCCGCATATTCTTTCGTGGCTTTTTTCGTGACAAGATAATCCGTGCAGGTCTTTCCGTCTGCATGCCCGCCTTTCATCAAAACCGCACCGACACCCAGCTCTAGTAGCGCATTCGCCTGCACCTGCGGGCTGCCTCCACCGACAAGTTTTGTTGCTTCGGGGATATTTGGGGTCAGCAAGGTCGCGCGTTTGAACAGCGAAGACTTTAATGCACTTATCGCGCTGTCGGCCAGCAGTGTGTCGCCCGATTTAGCAACCATCACGGGATCAAGAACAATTGGCCCGCCATAGTCCGCCAACGCATCTGCCACCGCTGCAATCAGCGATGGAGTTCCCAGCATTCCAATCTTGACCACGTCAATCTGGATGTCGTCCAGAACTGCCTTGATCTGCGCGGCAACGATATCATCCGGGATCGGGTGGATTGCTGTCACCGCTTTGGTGTTTTGTGCAGTAACTGCCGTCACAACGGAGGCCGCGTAAACACCCATAGCCGAAAAGGCTTTGATATCCGCTTGAATGCCAGCCCCGCCACCGGAATCGGACCCGGCAATTGTTAACGCTTTTGCCACCATGTCATCGTGCCTTGGTTCAAGGATCAGGACGGCAAAACGGAATGGCCAATGCGGAATCGATGTCCACAAGCTGTTCCCTCCGCCGGTCCTAACCAGTTCAGGTTCAATGGGTTTGCAGCTTGTGCATCTCAGCCCGGATAGGGGCACCCCAACAGTTATGGCCCTATCGTTAGAGGGATCGTGCAGACGCGTCAAATGGATAAATGATCGCAGACGCGCTGGCCTGAATTTTCCGAAGTTAAGCTTTGAAAGTGGCAAGGGATCGAAGCAATAGGCCCGTTCCAACCGCAGGCATCGGGAGTTCGCGCTGTAAGTGTTCAACCATTTTTCACTGTCAAATTGCATGAGCCGCTCAAATGCGCAGCGTCAGTGCCATCCGTGGTTTGGTTGAAGGCCCAAAAAAGAATGAAGCGGCTAAAAATACACGACACAGACAAAAAACTGGTCTAAGTAGCGCGAAACTTTAATGTCAGGGACTGCGCATATGTCATTGTTGGGACGCCTTTTTTACAAGTCACGCAAATTCTACGACGATGATTTTGATTGGAACAGCTACACTGAAGACAGCTACAAACGGCGCATTGAGACAGACATTGAATCTCAATTTCAGGCCGTGGCGCAGAATGACCAATTGGGTTTTGATGCGGCGTCTGGCCATGTCACGGTGTCCGGTTCGGATATGCACCCCAACCACTTGTTGATTTTGGAAGCTATAGGCCAATTGCAACCCAAGTCTGTGCATGAGGTGGGCTGTGGTGGCGGGGATCACGTGGCCAACGGTCAAACCCTGTTTCCCCAGATTGCCTTCACCGGCGGAGACAGGGGGCAAACCCAACTTGATATGGCGATGTCGCGGCATCCGGAACTGAAAGATGCGGTGGCTTTACAAGACATTACAATGCCGTTGTCGCGGCATTGGCCTCGGGCGGAGTTTGTCTACAGTCAGGCGGTTTTGATGCATATCCACACTGCTGTCAGCCATTTCGTCGGTTTGGCCAATATGGTGAACCTGTCGGATCGTTTTGTGTTGTTGATGGAAAATTACCAGTGCCACAATTTTATCGCCGACATTCAAAATCTGCGCGATGGGGGGCATTTTGATTGGCCGGAATTGTACATTTACCGCTTTGATGGATCGACAGGTGCGCGGGCAATTTTGTTGTCACGCGAAAAGCTGGACTTGCCAGAAATCGAAAGTGACGCGCAGATACGAGAAGGTTTGACAGCATCAGACCGGCGTTTAAAGCGTTCGGATGAAGACAGCGCACGCGGTATTTTCGGTCCGAAAAACTGAAGCGGGGCGGAGGTTTGGTAGGCCCGGCAGGACTTGAACCCGCAACCAAAGCGTTATGAGCGCTCTGCTCTAACCAATTGAGCTACAGGCCCGCCATGGCTTTGGGTAAATCGCGGGCTCGGAATCGTCAAGCGGGAAGCGTTAGGCCACCCGCTTGTTTTTGATTTAAAACTTGAACCGAGCGCCCACCAGCACCGCATCAAGATCGTTCAGGGCAGGGCCGCCGTTTTCATAGCTGTATGTGCGGAAGCCTGCGTACAGCTCTGTGTTGATTTTTTCGATGTTCTGCACAACTTGCAGGCCGTAGCTTTCCGAAGAATCGTTCAGGGATGCGATGTCAGAGCCATCGTAATAGTCGACGGAAAACGCGGTCTTGCCCCATTTCGAAATCTTGTCGGTTTGGTAGCCGACCTTAAGATATCCGAACTCCGGATCGCGTCCGCCTGCATCCAGATCGTCGCGTCCTGCGGCGAGTGTAAGGCTTAGACCCGAAGGTTCGTGCAACCCCGAGATTGACCCGTTGATCCGGCTCAACGTGTCGGTGCGCGAATAGGCCAAGGCTGCCGCAAGTTTCACAGACCCTAAAGTGTCTGCGTAGCGCAATGCGACGTCGCCGCCTTCGTTGTCGTTAAAACCTGCCGATAGGCTGAAGCCGCCAAATTTGTTTGTGTCATAGCGTACGCGGTCGCGGCGGCTTTGGCCGTCAAAGTTTGCAAACACGGAACCTACGTTGATTGCGGTCAGTGTGCCATCAGCTTGGCGCAGCAACAGCCCGCCTGCAAAATCTGCAACACCGGAATAGCCGACGACGCTGGTGCCGGATAAATCTTGTTCCGACGTGCCATCAGAAGCGGTTTGGCCTTGGCCGAGGTACAGTGTCCCGAAATTGCCTGCCAAAAAGATTTCCAGTTTGCGGGGGTCGAATTCCAGGCTGACGGATGGTGTGTTCTGGTTCACGGATGCTGTCGAATTCGATTCCGTTTGAATTTCGACAACAAAACCGGCTGTCAGTGACCCGACATCGGCTTCACCGTTCAAACGAAATCGCGTGGATGAATTGTCGTTGTCGACGAAAAACGCGTCTGTATCTTCGCCATCGTCTGTCAAAAGGATGCCGCGGTTCAGTTGTCCGGAGAAGGTCAGGCGAAATGCGCTGTCATCGCTGGTGACTTTGATGGGTTTGACCTCGGCCCATGCGCTGGATGCGGTTCCAAGCAGTAGGGCTGCGGTTGCGGTTGTGTAAAGTGTTGATTTCATTGCAGAGACCTTTGTGAGTGTGGCGCACCCGTTGTTCGTCTGGGATCGAACTATAGGAACGTGTTTATACAGCTATGCGCCTTTGCTGGGGATGTGGCGTCACAAGGTGCTCACCGCGATGCACCTTCTTGCGCGGTGCTGTGATAGGGGCGTGTGGAAATCGTGATGCAGTTGTGAACCAATTGGTCTTGAATTCTGGATGCGCTTAGCATTGCGCAAAAGCTGCGCCTCTTGTAACAGGCGTTTAAATGTATCTGATGCCTTGGGGGCCAGCCATGACAGAGCAAAAAAACGCAGTGACCTATGCCGATGCGGGTGTTGATATTGATGCAGGCAATGCGCTTGTTGACCGTATCAAACCGGCGGCCAAACGGACGGCGCGCCCCGGTGTTATGTCCGGTCTGGGTGGCTTTGGGGCTTTGTTTGATCTTAAGGGCGCGGGCTACACCGATCCGATCCTGGTTGCGGCCACAGACGGTGTGGGCACCAAATTGCGCATCGCGATTGATACGGGGAATGTTGACCACGTTGGTGTTGATCTGGTTGCGATGTGTGTCAACGATCTGGTCTGTCAAGGCGCCGAGCCATTGTTTTTTCTGGATTATTTCGCAACCGGAAAACTAGAAGTCGAACAGGCAGCGCGCATCGTTGAAGGCATTGCACTGGGGTGCGAATTGTCCGGCTGTGCGCTGATCGGTGGTGAGACAGCGGAAATGCCGGGCATGTACCCTGCGGGTGATTTCGATTTGGCGGGCTTCAGCGTGGGCGCGATGGAGCGTGGCGAGGACTTGCCATCAAACATCGCCGCGGGGGATGTGTTGTTGGGCTTGGCGTCGGACGGTGTGCATTCCAACGGGTATTCGTTGGTGCGCCGTTTGGTGGAACACAGTGGACTGACATGGGAGGCCGCATGCCCTTGGGATGCGGGATCTCTCGGCGAGGTCTTGCTCACGCCAACGCGTTTGTATGTGAAATCGGTGCTCGCGGCTGTGAAGTCGGGCGGCGTCAACGGCTTGGCCCACATCACAGGCGGTGGTTTGACAGAAAACCTGCCGCGTGTGTTGCCCGAAGGATTGGGCGCGGATGTGGATTTGGGGGCATGGGACTTGCCACCAGTGTTTCGCTGGCTGGCCGCACAAGGCAGCATGGCAGAAGCCGAATTGCTTAAGACGTTCAACGCGGGGCTTGGCATGATTGCTGTTGTCAAAGCGGATCAGGCCGACGCAATCACGGCTTTGTTGCAAGAACACGGCGAAACCGTTCACGCCATTGGCCATGTGACGCAAGGCGCGGGCATGCGCTATACGGGCACGCTTTTGTGAGCAAACGGATCGGCATTTTTGTCTCGGGTGGTGGGTCCAATATGCGGGCCTTAGTCGAGGCGATGCGCAATGATGATGCCGCCCATGTGGCTGCTGTGGTGTCCAACAATGCTGACGCAGGCGGCATCACTTGGGCCAAAGGGCAGGGGATCGATACGGTCGTTGTGGATCATCGCCCTTTCAAAGGCGATCGGGCTGCGTTTGAGGACGCGCTGTCTGCTGCTTTGGCGCCCTATGCGTTGGATCTGATTTGTCTGGCCGGATTCATGCGCGTTTTGACGGAAAGGTTTGTGGGCGGATGGCAGGGGCGCATGCTGAACATTCATCCGTCTTTGTTGCCCAAGTACAAAGGTCTTCACACCCACCAACGTGCACTGGATGCAGGTGATGCGGTTCATGGATGCACGGTACATGAAGTCACACCATTGCTGGATGATGGTCCGATGCTGGGGCAGGCCGAAGTGCCGGTTCTGGCTGGCGATACCGCAAACGATTTGGCCGCACGGGTCCTTGTTCAGGAACACAGGTTGTACCCTGCGGTTTTGACACAATTTATTCGTGGCAACAAAACCATGGTACACCTGCGCTGACTGGTCAAGGACGCGCCAATGGTGTACGTATTGTCGACCGGGCCCATCCCCCCAAAAAGGAACACTGATACGCAATGCGGACTTTGACGACGACCGAAGACTTGGCGGCCTTCTGCCAAGAGGCCCAGACCCATCCTTATGTTACGGTTGATACGGAGTTCCTGCGCGAGCGCACCTACTATTCAAAGCTGTGTTTGGTGCAACTGGCGATGCCCGGAACGGATGACAGCAATGCCGTTTTGTTGGACCCATTGTCTGAGGGCCTGTCGCTTGAACCGCTCTATGAGTTGTTTCGCGACACATCCGTGGTCAAAGTATTTCACGCAGCCCGTCAAGATCTGGAAATTTTCTTTGTTGAAGCAGGCGTGTTTCCTGAACCTTTGTTCGACACGCAAGTGGCGGCCATGGTGTGTGGTTTTGGTGAACAGGTCGGTTACGAGACGCTGGTGCGCAAAATCGCGCGTCAAGGTGTCGACAAAACATCGCGCTTTACGGATTGGTCACGCAGACCTTTGACGGATGCGCAAAAAACCTATGCTTTGGCCGACGTGACGCATCTGCGTCAGATCTACGAATTTCTGGCTGCAAAACTGGAAGAAACCGGTCGCAGCCGTTGGGTGCAAGAAGAATTGGGGATTCTAACGTCGCCTGACACGTACATTATTGCGCCTGAAAACGCATGGAAGCGCGTGAAGACGCGCACCAGCTCGCCCAAGTTCCTGTCGATTGTGCGCGAACTTGCAGCGTTCCGTGAGAGCTACGCGCAATCACGTAACATTCCACGCAACCGTGTCTTTAAAGATGACGCGCTTGTGGAATTGGCCAGCAACAAACCGAAGAATTCTGAAGATTTGGGGCGTTCGCGTCTGTTGTTGCGAGAGGCCCGTAAAGGTGACATCGCAAACGGTATCTTGGCAGCGGTCGAAACGGGTGTGAACTGCCCGCCCGACAAGATGCCTAAACCGGATCGGACACGCGAAAAATTGCAGGTTAATCCGGCATTGGCTGATTTACTGCGTGTGTTGTTGAAAGCAAAAACCGAAAGTGCCGGAGTGGCGGCAAAACTGATTGCGCCGGCTTCTGATTTGGACGCTTTGGCCGGTGGTTTGCGCGATGTGCAGGCCTTGTCCGGATGGCGGGCAGAGGTGTTTGGTGATGATGCTTTGCGTCTGTGCGAGGGCAAAATTGCCTTGGCAGCCGTGGGCAATGACGTCAAAATTGTCGAACTGGACTAAGGCGCACCCGCCTCAGTCACTCCAGTCAAAATGAATTTTAACGTGTTTTTTGAGCCGTTTAGCGTCTGCGTGTTGTGCGCACGTTGCGTGCTGCTATCACACGGATTGTGCGGACTTCGCTGAGCTGCTTGTTGGACAATTGCCGCGCCGCAACGACTGTTCGCGTGCGCTGGGTTCCGACGGCAGTGGGTGTTTCGGGGCTACGGGCTTCAAAGCGATAGGTCAGAACGCCGTCCACCGCTTCTTCTTCTTCGTTTTCGGGTGTGAGTTGGACTTGATACGCACCTTGCGTGGCCGTGATGCCCGTTGCACGGATCAAAGCGCCGCCTGAAACCCGTTCGATCACCAAACCAGTGACTTGATCAATCGGTTCGCCCAAATATTCCGCATCCCGGCGGCGCAGGTTTGAAAACAAACCGGCCTTTTGCGGGATCAGGGGATTCACGACTTTGGCCTCTTTTTGTTCAACAGGTTCCGATGTGCTGTTGCCCCAATTCCATGGGTTCACGCGGCTTTCCCGGATCGCGCCACAGGCCGTGACGGACATCAGGGAAATCAAAAGAGCAGAAGTGACAATACGCATGCGCAAAAAGCCTGTTGGTTTGTTTTCCTTTTGGTAGCCTATCGGATGGCCCTTGAAAAGCCTTTGGACAAATGGGTGTGGACCTTTGTTGCGCTGCGGCCTACCTGTGAGCGACAACAGTTTGTGAGGCGGCCATGGCAAGTGAAAGTTTCGAAGAGATCGTCGAGGATTTCGAATTCCTTGAGGATTGGGAAGACCGCTATCGGTACGTTATCGATCAGGGCAAGGAAATGCCCCCTTTGGATGATGCGCTGAAGGTCCCTGCCACCAAGGTTGATGGCTGTGCATCGCAGGTTTGGTTGCACCCGACCATTGACGGCGGTCGCATGTACTTTGACGGAGAAAGTGACGCGATGATCGTCCGTGGCCTGATTGCGGTATTACGTCGGTTGTATAACGGGCTGACTTTGAAAGAAGTTCTTGCTGTGGATGCACGTGTTGAAATGGGGCGGTTGGGCTTGAACGATCATTTGTCAGCGCAACGGTCTAATGGGTTGCGTGCTATGATTGAACGTGTGCGATCTGTGGCCCAAGCGGGGTAGGGGGCCAGCCCCCGTCCTGCGGACACCCCCGGGATATTTCAGGCGAAAAGATGCATCAAAGTTTGGAAAGTGTTGTTGCCAGATCGCCGTAGCCCGTGAAGCGCCGTTCAAACGCCAGCCCCAGTTGTGTGGCCGCGTGTTTCGCCTTTTCCGTGAGCGCCGCGTCATCCGTTTGCGCCTGATACACCAGCTTTTCGTAGTTGCCGAAGTACATATCGCGCAGTTCGGGATGACGATCCAGCCCCATGGGTTTTATCACAAATGCATCGAACTGACGTACAAGGAAATCGGTAAGGTAGAAGGTTGTGATCTCGGTCTCGCTTTGTTGTGCAAACCGGTCGTTCCCTTCAAAAAAGCTGTAGCAATGTGGACCGGCGACCATATCTACGCCCAGTTGGTCGCAGGCGGATTTCAGCAGTCCGCCAGTGCCGCAATCCGCATATACCACAAAAATTTGGGCATAGGTGTCGCGGTGCTTTTCCACAGCTTTGGTCACGTGTTCGGTGATTTTTTCAGGATAGAGGTGATACTTGGCTGGCAAACAGGTCAGATCCATATGATCCCAGCCATTAACCGCCTTTAAATCCAGAATTTCACGCGCCAATGCCCCGCAAGCAATCAGCAAAATGCGCCCGGCTTTTGTGACCGTCAGACCGTTTTCAGTCAATGTGCTGTCGTCAATATGCATAGGCCCTCCGAAAAAGCAAAACGCCTGCTCCGATGTGGCGGAACAGGCGTTTGTATTGAACTTTAGACCTGTTCAGGCAGACATTTGATTGTGTTTGCGTGACATAAAGTCTTTTGCCGTTTCAACAGCAACAGCCGCGTCACGACAATAGGCGTCTGCGCCGATCGCTTTGCCAAACTCTTCGTTCAGAGGAGCGCCGCCGACCAAAACAACATAGTCGTCGCGAATGCCTTGTTCGATCATCGTGTCGATCACAACTTTCATGTAGGGCATCGTCGTTGTCAAAAGCGCTGACATGCCAAGAATGTCGGGACCTTCTTCTTCGATCGCGGTCAGATAGTTTTCGACAGGGTTGTTGATCCCAAGATCGACAACTTCGAAACCGGCCCCTTCCATCATCATGGATACAAGGTTTTTGCCGATATCGTGAATGTCGCCTTTGACAGTACCGATGACCATTTTGCCAACACGGGGGGCGCCCGTTTCCGCCAAAAGTGGTTTCAGGATAAACATGCCGCCTTTCATCGCATTGGCTGCAAGCAACACTTCTGGTACAAACAAAATGCCGTCGCGGAAGTCGGCGCCCACAATGGTCATGCCGCCAACAAGGGCCTTGGTCAGGATGTCGTAAGGTTCCCACTTGCGTTCCAGCAAGATGTTAACACCTTCTTCGATCTCTTCTTTGAGGCCGTCATAAAGGTCGTCAAACATCTGTTGAACCAGTTCTTCGTCGTCCAGTTCTGACAGGATGATATCGTCTTCGTCTGACATGTTGTTTCCTTTGGTATAGGCCGGACCCAGTGCACCGGTTTTTTCCGTTTTGACACAATGTCGCATGTTCACTTTTCGAATTACGACATCGTCCGGTTCAATGGCGACTTGTCACATTGAATTTTTACGACGCAATGCGGGGAATGTGTGTAACCGGATGCTGTTTCCCCTAATCGTCCTTTGTGACTTGTCGCAATAAAATCATACCCTTGTCGCATCATGAACCCAAATGAAACTTGAGGGTTCATTGTCCAATATTGTTCATGTTCATTATTCGTCCTATAGATGAAGAATGACTGAATTTGATGCAAAAGGCCGTGCAGCACAAAGTAATCGGGCAGGGCGCTTTGAAACTTTGCAACGTGACGGCATTGATGATGGCTGGGGTCGTGATACGCCCCCTGTGTTGCGAACACATGTCAGGCTGGAACGCCCCCGCAGTGTTATAAGTTACAACCGCTCACCGGATTTGCCGTTTGACCGCGCCATCAATCCCTACCGTGGCTGCGAACACGGGTGCGTCTATTGTTTTGCGCGTCCAAGTCACGCCTATTTGGGCCTGTCGCCCGGTTTGGATTTTGAAAGCCGTTTGATTGCACGCCCGGACGCACCGCAAATCCTTGAACGGGAACTGGCGGTCAAATCCTACAAAGTGGCGACTCTGGCTTTGGGCACCAACACTGACCCCTATCAGGCGCTTGAGAAAACCCATGGGATAACCCGCCGCATTTTGCAGGTTTTGCAAGCCTGCCAACATCCGGTTGCCATTGTGACAAAAGGGGCTTTGATTGAACGCGACATTGACATCTTAAAGGATATGGCAACGCGTGATCTGGTGCGTGTCGGTATCTCGGTCACCACGATGGACCCGAAACTGTCACGGTTGATGGAACCGCGCGCGCCATCGCCCGCACGACGCTTGCAGATTATCGAACGCTTGGCGAACGAAGGCATTCCGGTGCGCATCATGGTTTCGCCCATGGTGCCTGCATTGTCGGATTACGATCTGGAAGCCATTTTGCAAGCGGGACGTGACGCGGGCGCTGCACATGCGTCTTGGATTATGTTGCGATTGCCCCGTGAAGTGTCGGAGCTTTTTCAAGAATGGTTGGGGACGCATTACCCTGACCGCGCGTCGCGTATTCTGGCGCGGTTGCGCGAAATGCACGGAGGAGCGCTTTATGATGCGGCATGGGGCAAGCGCATGCGCGGCGAGGGGCCGTATGCCGAAATGGTTGCCAAGCGCTTTGCGATTGCAGTGCGCCGTTTGGGGTTGAAGACGCAAGGGGCTGCATTGCGCACAGATCTGTTTCGCGCACCTGTTTTACCAGGTGCGCAAATGTCTTTGTTGTAAAATGCGTGTCTTAGGCCGAACGCCGGCGGCGTGTGCGGCGTGGCGCAGGCGTGTCGTCGCCGGTGCCATCGGAGGCAGAAGAAAAATCACCCAGTTTTGCGACGATTTCTTCCAAAGAAGGTGCCTCTTTCATCTCGCGCGTGTCCAGGGCCTCTCGCATAGCGGCAAGGTGTACCGGTTTTGTGCCACAGCATCCGCCAATGACACTTGCGCCGCATGCACGTGCCATCACAGCATAGTCCGCCATCAACGCAGGCGTGCCATCGTAGTGAATATGCCCGTCGACGTATTTGGGAATGCCGGCATTGCCTTTGGCTATGACTGGTAGAACAGCGCCGGCGGCTTTAAAGCCAAGTGCTGTACGTAACAAATCCGAAGCGCCGGTTCCACAATTGGCCCCAAACCCCAAAGGCGCGTTTGTAAGTTCATTCACCATAGACACCATGTCGGCGCTGGTCATTCCCATCATGGTGCGTCCGGCCGTGTCGAAACTCATGGTGCCACACCAGTCGATGCCTGCAAGCGCAAAACCTTCGGCCGCAGCGCGGTATTCTTCTGGCGCCGATATGGTTTCAACCCAAGCCAGATCCGCGCCACCGGCTTTCAGCCCATCTGCGGTTTCGTGGAACATCTCGACAGCCAAGGCGTGGGTCAGTTCCCCGATTGGCGCCATGATTTCCCCGGTTGGCCCGACGGATCCGGCAACGATGACTTTTCGTCCGGATGTATCTGCCACTTCGCGTCCGATTTCCGCGGCGACCCGGCTCAGTTCATGTGCACGTTTTTCTGCGCCGTGCAGTTTCAGGCGTGACGCATTGGCACCAAAAGAATTGGTCAAAAATACATCGCTGCCCGCATCCACTGCCCCTTTGTAAAGGGCATGGATTTTGGCAGGTTCATCGGTATTCCAAAGCTCCGGTGCATCGCCAGACATTAAACCCATGTCAAACAAGTTTGTTCCCGTGGCTCCATCCGCCAGCAGAACGCCTTTTTCGGCAAGCATTTGGTTGAAAATATTGGGCATTGGCAGTCCATTCTCGCGTTTGTTCTGCTTCTGCTGTCATGATGCGTGTTGTGAGGCCAGTTCATAATTTTCATCAACATTATGAAAGTTGTGTATTGCCGCCCGTGGGAAAGCAGGTTCGATTTGTACGGGGTGGTGTACTTCGCGTGCGATGTCGGCCAACCCAAACAGCAAACTGGGCTGGTTTTGGGCTGCTGCGTATCGGGGCTGCCAGCTTGGTGCGAAGGCAGATTTAAACTGGCGCAATCCTGGCCCCCCCGCGCGGGTCACGGCGATTTTAGCCGCCCATCGAAACATTGCACGAGACGGATCAGGGCAGGCGGGTGTCGCAGCAAGGCTGACCCGTGCGATCTGCGCGCTGGCTGCGGCCTGTACAGCATGTGTTACAAGGGCGTGCATGGTACCATCTGGCATTCGGCCTGTGTGGCGCATCACGTCCAAACACCATTCGTATTTGCAGCGCTGAAACGTTGCAAAGGCGACCAAATCGTCATCGCAAAATGCCAAAGCAATAAAGTGGTCGGAAAGGTAGTCCGGACAAAAGCGACCCATAGTTCCGCCGCGTGCCGACCCGTGGGCGGTCTGCCACGCAGCATCAACATGCGCCATCTGGGTCCATGGTGGATTTGTTGCGGACTGGATCATGACACCGGATTTCTGCGCAGCCCGAAGTTTGCGCCGCAGCCCGCGTCGTGCCGGAGTGTCGAGATTGAACAAGGCAGGCGTTAATAAAGCATCATCAGAGATATGCATAACAGCCCACCCCGTGGCGCGTGCGATCAATGCCGTTTTGCTGTTGCATTTGTAGATGAACGGCATGCGTCCGGTTGTTCGGGCTTCTGCGGTCAATGCAATTATGGCGGTTTGCGCATCGCCGACAATCGGATCGCAGAGTGCTGTAAGTGTTTGCCCCGTAGGCCACACTGCAATTGCGCTTTTTGCGTCCGCCAGAATGTAGCCACCGTTCTGCTTGATAACCCCAAGTTCGGAATTTGGCGCGTCTGAAAGATTGGGGATAGGGTAGGGGCCTTGGCGGGGTTTTGCGCCAAACGGAATGAACAAAGCCAGCAGAACACATGCGGCAGGACCTGCGTAGTAGACCAGTCGAAAAGCAACAATACTGGTCAGTAGCGCATCGACTGGAATCTGCGGCAGCATCGTAAACAACGCAAGTTCGAAGGGACCGACGCCGCCAGGGGTATTTGAAATCAACGCCGCCCCAAGCGCCAACAAAAATACTGGAATGAAACCGGCCAAGCCAATGGCGCTTTCAGGTGCGACGTCAGTTGGCAAAAGCACAAAAAACGCAGCGGCGGCAGCAAATGTATCCATCTTTGCCCACAACAGCAAAGCCCCCGCGGATCGCAACGTCGGAAACTGGAGCCGAACCCCGTCAAACCTGCGGGACAGTCGTTTGAATTCGAATGCTGGAAAGCGGAACAAAAGCCACGCGAAAACCGGGGCTGCCAACAGCACGCCAACTGACGGCCAAAAGGCCCAATTCGGACCCTTCAGGACGATGCTGGCCAAAGCCGTAACCATGGCCCAGCTGATCACAAAAGACAGCGACACAAACGCGGATATTTGGAACGCTTTGGGCAGGCTTAAGTCTGTTAGAATGCGCCACCGCGCGACTGCACCTGTGAATAACCCAAACCCCAGTGTTTGGGCCAAGGCAATGGCCATGGATCCGGTCCAACGGGCTTGATGATTGGGGATGCGCGTGGCAAAATGTGCATGCGCAACACCGTCATAGCGCCCCACGGCCCATAGGCTGATCACAGTCAGTGCAACCGATGCGACCCATGCCTGCCAAGTGATATGCGCCAGTTGGGCGGGCAGCGCCATGACTGTGTCTAAAGTGATTTTGGTCGACAACAAATAACCGCAGCCCAATAGAACTGCCAAAGGCACCACGGCCCGCACAGTCTTTGGCAGGACGCGTTGTTTGGTGATGGACATGGGGCGTTGGTCCCTTCGCTTGGCTTCTTCCAAGCTAGGGGACACCCGTCACCAACCCCTTAATTTCGCCCAAAAACCACTTGGGAAAACCCGTTTTGCGGGGGAACGCCTTCGGGTTTTTCGCAACAATTTAACTTAATCGAATATTCAGGCCTAAAAGCAGATTTGCATCACAGCAATTGGCCTTTTGCCTCGATCATCAGTGCAGTCATCTGGGCGCGGATCGTCTCCTCAGATGCGCGGTGTCCAAGATCACCTGCCACTTTGCGAAAGACATCTTCGTCGCCCGCTTCTTCAAAGTCGGCTTTCACCACCTCTTTGGCGTAGGCGTCTGCGTCTTCGCCGTCTTTCCCCATCAAGGCTGCAGCCCATAAACCCAAAAGTTTGTTGCGTCGGGCCTCGACCTTAAATTGCATCTCGGCGTCATGGGCGTATTTGTTTTCAAAGGCATTTTCGCGGTCATCAAAGGTGCTCATGTGGTTCTCCTTGGGTCGGTTCTTAAAAATATGGTAACGCTGAGGGCCTGCGGCAAGGGGGTTGCTTGCCCCAAACCCGCCCTTGGCGTATGAGAACGCCAGAATGGCGGGACTCACCGCCCAACCTTTGAAAGGACGCCCATGGCCCGGCGCAACAAAATCTACGAAGGCAAAGCAAAGATCATCTATGAAGGCCCCGAGGCCGGCACGATCGTGCAATATTTCAAAGATGACGCCACTGCCTTTAACGCGCAGAAAAAGGACGTCATTGAAGGCAAAGGCGTGTTGAACAACCGCCTGTGTGAATACTTCATGGTCGGTTTGAACCAGATCGGGGTGCCGACGCATTTCATTAAGCGGCTGAACATGCGTGAGCAGCTTTGCAAATCTTGTGAAATTGTGCCTTTGGAAGTGATCGTGCGCAACTATGCAGCAGGCACAATGTCAAAGCGTCTTGGGTTGGAAGAGGGCACGCAACTTCCGCGCCCTATCGTTGAATATTGCTATAAAGACGATAGTCTTGGCGATCCATTGGTCTCTGAGGAACATATCGCGGCCTTTGGTTGGGCAAGCCAGCAGGACATGGACGACATTTTGTCTTTGGCGTTGCGGGTCAACGATTTCCTGTCCGGCGTCATGTACGGTGTCGGCATCAAACTGATCGATTTCAAAATCGAGATCGGCCGCGTCTATGATGGCGACTACCAGCGTTTGATCGTGGCAGATGAGATCAGCCCGGACAGCTGCCGGTTGTGGGACATGGAAACAGGCCAGAAGCTTGATAAAGACGTCTTCCGCCGCGATCTGGGCAATCTTGCCGATGCCTATACAGAAGTGGCGACGCGTTTGGGGGTTATGCCTAAGACCTCGACGCCCATTACAAAACCTACTTTGATCAACTGATCCACTCTTAACCAACGACCATTCGGAGACGACTGACATGAAAGCACGTGTGCATGTGATGCTGAAAAACGGTGTTTTGGACCCGCAAGGCGAGGCTGTGCGCCACGCACTTGGCGCAATGGGGTTTGACGGCGTTGAAGGTGTGCGTCAGGGCAAAGTGATCGAACTGGATCTGGCCGACGGGGCCACCGAAGCGCAGGTCAAAGACATGTGTGAAAAGCTTCTGGCCAACACAGTCATCGAATCCTACAGCGTGGAGATGGGCTGATGCACGCAGCGGTTGTTGTTTTTCCGGGATCGAACTGCGACCGCGACTTGGCGGTGGCCTTCGAGGCGGCAGGCGCCAAGGTGTCGATGGTGTGGCATAAAGACACGAAACTGCCTGACGGCGTCGACATTGTCGGCGTTCCGGGCGGCTTTTCGTTTGGCGACTATCTGCGCTGTGGCGCGATTGCCGCGAACTCGCCCATCTGTCGTGAAATTGTCAGCCATACCGAAAAGGGTGGCTATGCCGTGGGCATCTGCAACGGCTTTCAGGTTTTGACCGAAACCGGTATTCTACCTGGGGCTTTGCTGCGCAATGCCGGCTTGAAGTACATCTGCAAAACCGTTGGTTTAAAAGTAGAAACGTCGCAAAGCGCCTACACCGAAGGGTACAACGCTGGCGATGTGATCGACATTCCAATTGCGCACCACGATGGCAACTACTTTGCCGAGGATGACGTGATTGCGCAGCTGAAAGGCGAAGACCGGATTGCCTTCACCTACACCGACACACCAAACGGCGCGAAAGCCGATATTGCGGGCATTCTATCTGCAAATCGTCGTGTTCTTGGCATGATGCCTCACCCAGAACGCGCAGCGGATGCGGGGCATGGTGGCACTGATGGACAGGCGCTTTTCCGCGCGTTGACGGGCGCGTTGACGCCTGCGTAACTTGAGACTGGGACTTAGGCGGGTTACGTTGCCCGCCATGGTCAGTGAACGCGTTTTCAGTAAGAACAAAGCCATCAGCTGGCGGGTGCGTCTGGCGCTTGCGTTGTTGCTGGTGTTGGCTGTCGCCACAATCTCAATCACCAACAGATTGTTGACGGACCGCTTCACTGAGACCACGCGCAACCGTGCGGAACTGCGTTTGGCGTTGTATTCCGGCAACCTGCAGGCTGAATTGCGTCAGAACTCTATCGTTCCGCAACTCTTGTCGCGTGACCCCACGTTGTTGGGGGCTTTGAATTCTTCGGATTATTCCCGGTCAACGCAGCGGTTGCTGTCTTTTGTGGAGGAAATCGGGGCGGCGTCTTTGACGCTTTTGGATCGGGACGGCCGCACTGTAGCTGCAACGGACCGGAATTTGCTTGGGTCCAACCACGGCTCAAAGCCCTATTTTCTGGATGCTTTACGCGGATCAGGTACGATTTTCACGGTGGGTCAGCGTGAAAGTGGCGGGTACCGGTTTACACATTCGCGGCGCATGCAAGCGGGCGGGGACACTTTGGGTGTCATCCTGGTCGAAGTGGATTTGCAAAAATTCGAACGCGCCTGGGCGGGAATTTCGGATGCTTTGATCGTGACCGACAGCACAGGCACGATCATTTTGTCAACGGAACCGCGCTGGCGGGGGCGCACCGAAGAAGACGCCTTGGCGCGGCAAAACCCACAAAGCGCCATTCAACGCGCCATTCAGGCGACCGCAGATTGGACGGCTTTGCCCCCCGACGCTTATGTGCAGGGCGAAGCTGTGATGCGTTTGGAAAACAAGATTCCGTTTCGGGGCTGGCGCATGAAATCATTCACCACCTACGCCTCTGTGCGCGAGCGGGTGAACGGGGTTTTGGCGATCGAGATTATGGGGTTTGCGATTCTGCTGGCGCTGGCGTTCTATTTCTTAAGCCGGCGCACGGCGGGGCGCATGGCATTTGTGCAGCGCGAGTCGGCAGAGCTTCGCCAGTTGAACGCGCGTCTCCAGCGGGAAATCGCCGAACGACAAAGGGTGCAAGAGACCTTGGCCGTGGCGGAACAGACCCTTGAACAATCCAGCAAACTGGCGGCGTTAGGCGAAATGTCTGCGGCCGTTTCACATGAGCTGAACCAGCCGCTGGCCGCGATGAAGACCTATCTTGCGGGAGCGCGTTTGTTGCTTAATCGCAATCGCCCGGATGAAGCCCTTTCGTCCTTTGGTCGCATCGATGATCTGATTGAGCGCATGGGCGCCATCACCCGTCAGCTTAAGTCGTATGCGCGTAAGGGTGCAGAGACGCTTTCCCCTGTAAACATGGCCGATGCGCTGGCGTCCAGCCTATCCATGATGGAGCCGCAACTGCGTCAGCGTCAGGTCGAAATCAGTCGTATATTGCCCGATCAACCGGTGCTTGTCATGGGGGATCGTATGCGTATCGAACAGGTCATGGTGAACCTGTTGCGCAATGCATTGGATGCCACCAAGGCTGCGCGCCATCCGCATGTCGATATCATCCTGTCTGCCGGCGAAACCGCCACCCTGACGGTGCGTGACAATGGTGAAGGCATCGCGGACCTCGACAGCCTTTTTGAGCCCTTCTACACCACCAAGCAGCCCGGTGACGGCGTTGGGCTGGGCCTTGCCATTTCATCAGGCATCGTCAACGATTTGGGGGGACGTCTCACAGCCCGCGACGGTCAACAGGGGGGGGCAGTGTTTGAAATGAAGCTTCCCATATTGACCGAACAAGAAGGCGAGATGATAGCCAAAACGATGCCACCTGCTGGCATGACCATGCACCCGTTTGGTAAAAATCAGGCGGCGGAATAGGAAGACAAAAGATCATGACCCAAGCTATGAAAATCGCGATCGTCGACGACGAACAGGATATGCGTCAATCCATCAGCCAGTGGTTGGCTTTGTCGGGCTACGACACAGAAACATTTGCCAGCGCGGAAGACGCGTTGAAAATTCTTGGTCCCGAATATCCGGGCATTGTCATTTCCGACATCAAGATGCCCGGCATGGACGGGATGCAGTTTTTGAAAAAACTTATGGGCCACGATAGTGCTTTGCCTGTCATCATGATCACCGGTCACGGTGATGTTCCGATGGCTGTTGAGGCCATGCGTGTCGGTGCCTTTGATTTCCTTGAAAAACCTTTCAATCCTGATCGCATGAGCCAATTGGCGAAGAAAGCCACCAACGCCCGCCGTCTTGTCATGGACAACCGTATGTTGCGCCGCGAGCTGTCTGACGGCGGCCAGTTGATGAAAAAACTGATTGGCCAGTCGCCCGTCATGGAGCGCCTGCGCGAAGATATTCTGGACCTTGGTCAAGCTGATGGGCACGTATTGATCGATGGCGAAACCGGCACAGGCAAAACGCTTGTGGCGCATGCGCTGCATGCCGTGGGATCACGCGCGGGCAAGAAATTCGTGTTGGTCAATTGCTCTGCCTTGGAAGAAGAGGTGCTGTCGAAGCGCCTTTTTGGTCCGATGTTGCCCGAAGACACGCAATTGCCTGCTGTTGAAGAGGCCCGCGGTGGCACGCTTGTGTTGGAGGACATCGAAGCGTTGTCCGAAACCCTGCAGGCCCGCCTGCTGAGTGTCATCAACGATCAAGGCACCCCCGCAGAGACTCGCATCGTGGGCATTTCCAACATGCAAGAAGCGGGTCGCACATGCGAAGACGCGCTGCGCCCTGATTTGTTCTACCGTTTGGCCGCATTGAAGATCACTGTTCCGCCGTTGCGCCAGCGTGGCGAAGATATTCTGACTTTGTTTACCCGTCTGAGTGAGCAGTTTTCCGAAGAATATGGCTGTGATGCCCCCAAAGTGTCTGCCCAAGAGGCAGCACAGCTTTTGCAGGCCCCTTGGCCCGGAAATGTGCGTCAACTGATCAATGTCGCGGAACGCGCGGTGCTGCAAGAGCGTCGCGGGTCGGGCACCATCGCGTCGTTGTTGATGTCGGATCACGAAGAAATGCAGCCCGTCATGACCACCGAAGGCAAGCCTTTGAAGGAATATGTTGAAGCCTTTGAGCGCATGCTGATCGACAACACCATGCGCCGTCATAAAGGGTCCATCGCCTCTGTTATGGATGAGCTGTGTTTGCCGCGCCGTACTTTGAATGAAAAAATGGCCAAATACGGTTTGCAGCGTTCCGATTATCTTTAGCCGCGTGGTGCAGTGAACTGCACCTTACATGTGTGTTTCTGATCTTGGGCGCAGGTTCGGAGGGTGTCATGGGGCGCTGCCCCAAACCCCGAAGTATTTTGAGCGAAAGGAAACAGGGCCAACCTAAGATTGTCTTTTCCTTTTCTCTTTGGTGTCGAATATCTGTCTCTGTCGGACATTGCCCATTGTATTTGGTTTGTGTTTCCACTTATCTAAAGGGATAGGTAGACTGACACGGTATCGCGTCAGCACCGATATATGAGTTTCGCTGTTCTGGACACCGGATGGCTGCGGCAAGGCCCAGTCCCCAAGACCAGACAGACCGATTGGACCCGGCGACGGGTCATGAGAACGCTGACGAAATGAGTTTTCATTTCGCGGCAAATAATGGATGCGCTGGCTGCGGGGACCTTCCCCGAAGCACTGCGCGTCGGAGAAGAAACGCGATGACGCGCGCGACGATATTGAGACACAGAGCAGGGGGCCTTTCGGCCTTCGCATGTGCTGCGCCGTCCCCAATCGCCCTGACAAGACACATCCCTAAAGTTGCCGCTCCTCCGGGGAGGCCGCTTCTACGTTTGTGCAAACGGACACCATGCCTAAGAAAATGCTTATCGATGCCACCCACGCGGAAGAAACGCGTGTCGTGGTCGTTGACGACAACAAGGTCGAAGAATTCGACTTTGAATCGGAAAACAAACGCCAGCTTGCTGGCAATATTTACCTCGCAAAAGTAACCCGTGTTGAGCCGTCCTTGCAGGCGGCCTTTGTTGACTATGGCGGCAATCGCCATGGTTTCCTGGCGTTCAGCGAGATCCACCCTGATTATTATCAGATCCCCGTCGCGGACCGTGAGGCCCTGATGGAGGAAGAGCGTGCCTATGCCGAAGCGCAAAAGGCCCGCGAAGAAGAAGACGACAAGCCCAAACGTTCGCGGTCCCGCTCGCGCAGCCGTTCGCGCAGCAAGTCAAAAGCTGAAGATGTCGCGTCGGACGACGCCGTCGTCACCGCTGAGGTCGAAAGCGATGAGATCAAGGGCATGGAAACCATTGATCTGGATGATGCGTCCGAGGATTCTGCTGCTGTTGTCGAAGAGGGCTCGTCTCCGATGGAGACAGTCAAGGAAACCCCTGTTGAGACCCCTGATGCGTCTGAAACAGAAGACGATGCACCCGTTGCTGACGTTTCTGACGAAACAGCAGAGGACGCTGAAACCGACGATGCGTCAGATGCTGAGGATGACGATGGCGAAGAAGCAAAAGGCGCCGACGCCACATCCAAAGATGACAGCATTGAATCTGTTGCTGATGAAGACGATAGCGAAGACATTCGCCCAGTGCGCAAGCCACGCCCACGTCGCTACAAAATTCAGGAAGTTGTTAAAGTCCGCCAGATTTTGCTGGTGCAGGTCGTCAAGGAAGAGCGCGGCAACAAAGGCGCTGCCCTGACCACATATTTGTCATTGGCCGGTCGTTATTGCGTTTTGATGCCAAACACGGCGCGTGGTGGTGGCATTTCACGCAAGATCACCAATGCAGCCGACCGCAAGAAACTGAAAGAAATCGCCAACGAGATCGAAGTGCCAACTGGCGCGGGTCTGATTGTGCGCACCGCAGGTGCGAAACGCACCAAGGCCGAGATCAAACGCGACTATGAATATCTACTGCGTCTTTGGGAACAAATCCGCGAGCTGACCCTGAAATCTATCGCCCCGGCGAAGATCTACGAGGAAGGCGACCTGATCAAACGGTCTATCCGTGATCTGTACAACCGCGACATCGACGAAGTCTTTGTGGAAGGTGAACGCGGCTACCGCATCGCCAAGGACTTCATGAAGATGATCATGCCGTCCCACGCCAAAAACGTGAAACGCTATGAAGACACGCTGCCCTTGTTCGCCCGCTATCAGGTGGAAAGCTATCTGGCAGGCATGTTCAATCCGACTGTGCAGCTGAAATCCGGTGGCTACATCGTGATCGGTGTCACCGAAGCGCTTGTGGCGATTGACGTGAACTCTGGTCGGGCCACCAAAGAAGGCTCAATTGAGGAAACCGCGACCAAGACCAACTTGGAAGCTGCCGAAGAAGTCGCGCGCCAATTGCGTCTGCGTGACCTTGCAGGTCTGATCGTCATCGACTTTATTGACATGGACGAGCGTAAGAATAACGCCGCTGTTGAAAAGCGCATGAAAGACAAGCTGAAGACAGACCGCGCACGCATTCAGGTGGGCCGTATTTCCGGCTTTGGCCTGATGGAAATGTCGCGCCAGCGTCTGCGTCCGGGCATGATCGAAGCGACAACACAGCCATGTCCTGCCTGCCACGGCACGGGTTTGATCCGGTCCGATGACAACCTTGCGCTGTCAATTTTGCGCCAGATCGAAGAAGAAGGCACCCGCCGTCGTTCTCGTGAAGTGTTGGTGCGTTGCCCGGTTGGCATTGCCAATTTCTTGATGAACCAAAAGCGTGAACACATCGCTCAGATCGAAGCGCGGTATGGCATGTCTGTACGGATTGAAGGTGATCCTACGCTGATCAGCCCCGATTTCAGCCTTGAGAAATTCAAGACGGCGACGCGCCGTGTGCCTGAAGCATCTGCGGCGGTTGTGTCGGTTGATACATCCATTATGGACAAAATCGACGAAGCGGATGCCGCTGCCGCAGACAAAGCGGAAGCCGCTGAAACCGAAGCAGAAGCCAAAGAAAGCACAGACGGGACAGCCGCTACAACTGAGGATGGAGAAGCGAAACCCAAACGCCGCCGCCGTCGTCGTCGTCGTCGCAAATCGTCGTCCCAAGACGGTGAAAACGGGTCCGATGCAAATGCAGAAGACGCGACCATCGAAGGCGAGGGCACTCAAGCCGATGCACCTGCAAAACCCGCAGACGCACCGGTAGAGGCGCAAGCTGAAGGCGCAACACCCCAAGAGCCCAAGGCGGAAGCGCCAGCATCTGATGCTCCGGCTACGGAAGAGGTCGCAGCGGAAGAAAAGCCCGCAAAGCCGAAACGCACGCGTGCGCCGCGTAAAACGGCGGCTCAAAAGGCGGCAGAGGCCGAAGCGAAAGCTGCAGCTGCGGATGGTGCAGAAGCAGCACCTGAAGCAGAGGCGAAGCCGGAAAAGGCCGAAAAGCCGAAACGTGCCCGTGCGCCGCGTAAAACAGCGGCTCAAAAGGCAGCCGAGGCCGCAGCAGCCGCAGAGGCGGCACAAGCACCTGTTGTTGCGGAAAGTGCTGCCGAGGCCGCACCAGAACCGGTTGCAGAGATCACTCCTGAGCCTGTTGTTGAAGCTGCCCCGGAACCCGTTGCTGAAACGCCAGCCCCGGCGCCGGAACCTGTTGTTGCACAAGCCGCACCAGAACCGGAACCCAAAGCAGAAGAACCGCCAAAGCCGAAACGGCGCGGGTGGTGGTCCTTGGGGTCCAAATAGGCTTTAATATGTTTTGACAGATAAAAAGGCGGATCCGGTAAGGGTCCGCCTTTTTTTGTTGTCACGCCCGCAAAAAGCTAGCCTGCCTTGCGGATCACATAGGCTTGAACACCATCTTGGTCGCTGCAAGACACCAGGACATGGCCGGCTTCCATGCAGAACATAGGCACATCAACAATAGCAGCAGGATCGTCTGCCAGCATGGTCAACTGCGCACCGATCGCCAGCTTTTGCAGGCGTTTGCGGGCTTTGAGAACGGGAAGGGGGCACAACAACCCCAACGCATCAAGTGTGTGTATGTCATCGGTCATAGAAGGCAGATAGGTCCAATGTTTCACCCTGTCCACAAGGTTGTGACCGGCATCTGCGTGACGCGTTGGAAATAATCGCCTAAGAGGGTGCAATGTTTGGAATAGAAATCATCGACGCAGGGCTTGTGCCTGCCATGCTTGTGGCTTTGACTGCGGGTATCATCAGCTTTCTCAGCCCCTGCGTACTGCCCATCGTGCCGCCTTATCTGGCCTACATGAGCGGGATGAGCGTCGGTGATATGACCAGTCAGGACGCTGACCGTCGCAAGACCATCGTGACGGCGCTGTTTTTTGTCATGGGCTTAAGCACTGTGTTTTTGATCCTTGGATTTGCAGCATCAGCTTTCGGGATATTTTTCCTGCAAAATCAGATACTTTTCGCGCAAATCTCAGGTGTGGTGATCATCGTTTTTGGCCTGCATTTTGTGGGGGTTTTCCGGATCCCGTTTCTGGACCAAGAGGCGCGGATTGAGGCGGGGGATCAGGGTGGTTCGTCGTTTGGTGCTTACGTTCTCGGGCTTGCCTTCGCGTTCGGGTGGACACCATGCATCGGGCCGCAATTGGGTGCGATCCTGTCGTTGGCGGCCTCCGAAGGGTCCGTGGCGCGCGGCACGTTGTTGTTGGGCATTTATGCGGCCGGGTTGGGCATCCCGTTTTTGCTGGCCGCCATTTTCATCAGCCGTGCCATGGGGGTGATGAACAAGATCAAGCGCCACATGGTCATGATTGAGCGGTGCATGGGGGCGTTGCTCATTTTGGTAGGTCTTGCGATGGTCACGGGGGCTTTCACGTCGATGGCGTTCTGGCTGCTTGAAACCTTCCCCGCATTGGCTGAATTTGGTTGATCCCAAGCCCTAGTTTTGCCCCAAATTCTCGTTAAGATGCACCCGAACAAAGGTGCGTCGATGAGCAGTGACAGCCCACAATTGAACAAGCAGCCGGCGCATAAGCAACCGGTCAAACGGCGCCGGGTGTTCTACATTCCGGGCTATGATCCTATTCATCCGCGTCGCTACCGCGAATTGTACCGATCAGAAGGGCGCGATCAGGCGCAGATCAGTGGTTATGACATCGCGTTGAAGCCGAAAGTGGGCAAAGGCAACTACGGCTGGCAGGTTGATGCGACCATCGACGGCGAAGACGTGCATGCGGATGTCGAAGTGCTTGTGTGGTCCGATATTGTGCGGGGCAGTATGGCCACGTCGATTCCGGCCACGTATTGGCAGATGATCCGCACCGCTTGGGAATACATTGGGTCCGGTGCGCTGCGGCGGTTGATGCGGTTGCGCAAGGGGCCGGTGATCGCGGCTCTTTATCCAGTCGGCATGTTAATCGTGCAATTGCTAGTGGCGCTTTTTGCCTTTTATGGTGCGGGCACTGTGATCGCAGAAGCCGCGTTTTTGCTGGAAGAGGCCATTTATGGCCCTGTGGTGATCTGGCCGCGTTGGTTCGAAGAAACACTTGTCTTGGCCGTCGTGGGTGGGTGCCTTGCCTTCTGGCTGGTGTTGCGCTGGTTCAAGAAAAACGACGGCAAGTTCTTTGTCTATTACCTGATGCATGACTATGCCTATTCGGCAGCGTCTAAGGGTGAAAACCCACCTGAGCTTGAAACCCGTATGGCGGAATTTCAGTCCACGATTGCGCAGGCCTTGCGGGATGACGTGGACGAGGTGCTGGTGGTTGGTCATTCCTCTGGTGCGCATCTGGGCGTCTCTATTCTATCGGATTTGATCCGGGCAGGGGCGGTTCCACAGCAAGGACCAAAGCTGGCGTTTCTATCTTTGGGGCAGGTGGTGCCGATGGTGTCCTTCTTGCGCCACGCACATCGTTTGCGCGCTGATTTGCAGTTTTTGTCGACGCAGGACGCGTTGACGTGGGTGGATGTAACGGCGCCCGGTGACGGTTGCGCCTTTGCCTTGTGTGATCCTGTATCGGTGTCTGGTGTGGCCCCCGATGGCAAAATCTGGCCTTTGGTGTTTTCTGCACGGTTCACACAAAGCCTAAGCCCCCAGCGTTGGAAGTCATTGCGTTGGAAGTTCTTTCGCTTGCACTTTCAGTATCTGTGCGCCTTTGATCGCCCCAAGGACTACGATTATTTCCAGATCACAGCCGGCCCCGTCTTACTGTCAGAGCGCTACAAGGACAGACCACCGTCGAAATCCCGCATTGATCATGCTGTGTCCAAATTCACGTCAGTGATGCCATGACCCAGCCCCCGAAACCCCCAAGCCGCCCCAACAAAGTGTCGCTTTGGCAGTATATGAAGCTGTTTCGGCAGGACATTCTGTCGGCACAACCTGCGCGGCTTTATCGGGCGTGGATGGCCGAATTCCGCACGCCCTTCTTTCGCAGCTACATGGTGAACCAGCCAAAGCTTGTGAAAGAAGTGTTAAAGACCCGGCCCGATGATTTCCCAAAATCCGACAGGATCGGCGAAGGTTTGCGTCCGTTGCTGGGCAATTCGGTGTTTCTGACCAACGGCGACACATGGAAACGCCAACGCCGTATCATTGATCCTGCTTTCGAAGGGGGGCGGGTGCGCGAGACCTTTGGCGCGATGTGGGACGCGGCAGAAGCGGCGGCGCACAGGTTGGATGCGGTGGCGGGGCAAACCGTCGAAATCGAAAGCGAAACCAGCCATGCCGCGGCAGATGTGATTTTTCGCACGCTGTTTTCCATACCCATCGAACACGCTGTAGCACGCGATGTGTTTGAGGAATTCCGCATCTACCAACGCAGTCAGCCCATATTGAACATTGCGGCCTTCGTGCCGTTGCCGCGGTGGATGCCGCGTCTGTTTCGCCGTGACACGCGCGCCAGTGCTGCGCGTATTCGGGCGCTGATCACGCAATTGACCCAAACCCGCATGGCGGAAATTGATGCGGGCACTGCGCCTGCGGACTTGGCGACAAAGATCATGACCACAACGGACCCCGAAACGGGGGACCGGTTTGACACCGATGAAATGGTGGATCAGGTCGCGATCTTCTTTTTGGCAGGCCATGAAACCAGCGCATCTGCTTTGGCTTGGGCGCTGTATCTGATGGCGCAGTTCCCCGACTGGCAGGACCGGTTGGCTGCAGAAGCACAGGCGATGCAGGACTGCGATTTTGCTGTGATGTCAAAGCTGCGCCTGTCGCGGGATGTGTTTCGCGAAACTTTGCGCTTGTATCCACCGGTGCCAATGATGGTGCGCGAGACCAAGTGCCCCGAGATGTTTCGCGAACGCGCCGTTCCAAAACGCAGCCAAGTGGTGCTGAGCCCGTGGCATCTGCACCGTCATGAACGACTGTGGGAGCGGCCTGATGATTTTGATCCGGATCGCTGGCAAACAGAGAATGGCAAGCAATGCGGACGCGACGCCTATATTCCCTTTTCGGAAGGGGCGCGGGTTTGTCCGGGGGCCGGGTTTGCGATGATCGAAGGGCCTTTGTTGCTATCGCGTATATTGCGCGACTTCCGGATCAGCTATGAAGAAGACACGCCCCCTGTGCCTGTGGCGCATCTGACGGTGCGGTCCAAGTCGGGTATTCGTCTGAAGATTGTCCGCCGCTAACATATACCAATTCGGCGCGGGTTGAACTACACCCTGCGCAGACAAGAGGAATCAGGGGTACGACATGTCAGATTTGGACAAAAAACGCGCGCAAATGGCAACCGGAGCAGGCTTTATCGCGGCTTTGGATCAAAGCGGCGGGTCTACTCCGAAGGCGTTGGGATTGTATGGCGTGGACGCGAGCGTCTTCGATACAGAAGATGAAATGTTTGCCGAAATCCAGAAAATGCGCGAGCGCATTATTCTGGCACCAGATTTTGACCAATCCAAAGTCATCGGCGCCATTTTGTTTGAACGGACACTCGCCGAGCAGATCAAAGGCAAGGCCGTTGCTGACTACCTGTGGGACGATTGCGGTGTTGTGCCATTTTTGAAAATCGACAAAGGCTTGGAAGACATCGTTGACGACTGTCAGGTGATGAAACCGATGCCGGGCCTAGAGGACGTTTTGGCCTCTGCCGCGCAAGGTGGGGTGTTTGGCACCAAAGAACGGTCCGTGATTCATGCCGCAAACGCCGCTGGCATCGAGGCTGTAGTGGCCCAACAATTCGATGTGGCCCGTGTGGTCATCGCTGCTGGTCTGGTGCCGATTGTGGAGCCAGAAGTGAACATCAACTCTGACAGTAAAGCGGAAGCTGAAGTGATACTGAAAGAGGCGCTGATGGCGCATGTTGGACGTTTGAACGCAGACCAGAACGTCATGCTTAAATTGACCATTCCGGAAATGCCCGGCCTATACGACGAACTTGCGGATCATCCCCGTGTGATGCGTGTCGTGGCGCTGTCGGGGGGGTACTCCACAGATGAAGCGTGTGCGCGGTTGTCCGAAAACTCAAAAATGATCGCAAGCTTTAGCCGTGCTTTAACCGAAGGGTTGCAGCGGGATATGGCAGATGCAGACTTTGACGCCGCGCTGGGACAAAACATCGGGAAAATTTATCAAGCATCAGTGGCTTGATCGAAACGTGGGCCGGACACTTTGAAAGTGTCCGGATCGTTTTCTTTTAAAGAAAACGGGGCGTTCAGCCGATGCACAGGCGATTGGTTGCAGATGATGATGATTTGGTCTTCGTTTGCTATCACTTGGAACCCACGCCGCGCACATTCGCCTAGAAACCTGTTCATTCCTGCATAGCGTTCGATATCGCGGGCCTTGCGGCGGATAACAGCGCCCGATCTGGCCGCTTTGGAGCTGAACATGTCCAGCATCCAACGTTCCGGGCTAAGAGGGGACGGGGGTCGTATCATTCTTTGATCAAAGCAATTCTAGGTTAAGACTTGCTTACCTCAGCCAGAACAAAGACCCGGATTGAAGATGCCAGCCCCACCTTGGGGTCCCGCGCGGCATCTATTTCAGCAGCCAAAGCGTTGATCGGTACACCTTTTGTAGCTGCGATTTCACGAAAGGCCGTCCAGAAGGCGTCTTCTAGCGACACTGATGTTCGGTGCCCTTTCAACGTGAGCGAATGTTTGATGGGGCGTCCGCTCATGTGTCGCGCTTGTGATTGTCCAAGTGGCGTACGGCCTTTTGATCCGCGGCAATTTGGGCCGCTTTTTCAGCCTTGGTGCGCCCGTGCAGGGCCGCGTTTTCATCCGCGCGGACAGATTTGGCCGCCCGCGCCTTTTGCTTTCGCACCCGATTTAAATTGACGGGCGCACTCATTTACTTAGGCCCAACCATGTTTTCCGGGCGCACCACGCGCTCAAATGTTTCGGCGTCGACAAAGCCAAGTGCGATGGCTTCTTCTTTCAATGTGGTGCCGTTTTTATGGGCGGTTTTGGCAACTTTCGTGGCGTTGTCATAGCCGATTTCAGGGGCCAAAGCCGTCACAAGCATCAAGGATTCGCGCATCAATCTTTCGATGCGGTCCGCGTCGGCTTCCAAACCGTCTACCAGATTGTCTGTAAATGCGGACGCAGCGTCCCCCAAAAGTTGCATAGATTGCAATACGTTGTAGGACATCATGGGCTTGTAGACGTTCAACTCAAAATGCCCTTGCGATCCGGCAAAGCCCACTGCGGCATCGTTGCCCATAACGTGGATGCACACCTGCGTCAGTGCCTCGCATTGCGTGGGGTTCACCTTGCCAGGCATGATGGACGATCCTGGCTCATTCTCGGGCAAGATCAATTCACCCAGGCCGCAACGGGGGCCAGACCCCAACAAACGGATGTCGTTTGCGATTTTGAACAGGGATGCGGCCACTGTTTTCAATGCACCCGAGATTTCGACCATGGCATCATGGGCGGCCAAAGCTTCAAACTTGTTGGGGGCGGTCACAAAGGGCAGGCCGGTGATTTCGGCCATGTTTGCGGCGACCATTTCGCCCCAGCCTTCTTTTGTGTTCAGACCCGTGCCCACGGCGGTGCCGCCCTGTGCCAGTTCATAAATGCGGCCCAATGCGTCTTTGACCCGCTGGATGCCCATCGCAACCTGATGGGTGTAGCCTGAAAACTCCTGACTAAGTGTCAAAGGCGTGGCGTCTTGGGTATGTGTGCGCCCGATTTTGATGATGCCATCAAACGCCTCGACCTTGGCTTGCAATGCCGCATGCAGTTTTTCCAGACCGGGCAACAGAACGTCACGCGCGGTCATAGCGGCCGAAATATGCATGGCTGTGGGGAAAGTATCGTTGGAAGACTGCCCCATGTTGCAGTGGTCGTTTGGGTGCACAGGGTCTTTCGATCCGATCACGCCACCCAGAATTTCAATGGCGCGGTTTGCGATGACCTCGTTGGAGTTCATGTTGGATTGTGTGCCAGACCCCGTCTGCCAGACCACCAACGGAAAGTTGTCGTCGAATTTACCCTCGACCACTTCGCCCGCCGCTTGCACAATGGCGTCGCCCAGTTTCGCATCCAAAGACCCTTGTGCCATGTTCGCTTGCGCACAGGCTTTCTTGATCACACCCAAGGCGCGCACGATGGCGATGGGTTGTTTTTCCCAGCCGATGGGGAAGTTGATAATAGAGCGTTGGGTCTGAGCACCCCAGTATTTGTCCGCAGGGACCTCTAGAGGGCCAAAGCTGTCGGTTTCTGTGCGGGTTTGGGACATGGGTGTGCTCCTGAATGCTGGTTTAGGCGCGGTTTACCGCCCCCACGCCTTCAAAGCAATTGTACTATTTGCGGAAGCTGTCCAAAGACACGACTTCGGCTTCTTTTACGTCTTCGCTTGCCGCGGGTGCGGGGGCAGGTGTTGCCGGTGCGGTGGGCAGAATGTCTGGCAAGCTGTTTTCTGTGGGCGTGTCGGACCCGTCTTCATCGTCTTCGTCCTGCGTCTCGAAGCGCAGGCCAAATTCAACGGACGGATCGACAAAGGTTTTGATGGCGTCATAGGGCACATAAAGAGGTTCAGGCGCATCCCCGAAGTTCAGTGTCACCCCGAACCCGTCGTCGCCCACTTCCAACTTGTCATACCAATGCTGCATCACAACCGTCATTTCACCGGGATACCGGTCCGAAAGCCAATCGGCCAATTCCGCATCAGGGTGGTGGGTATCGAAGGTTATGAAAAAATGGTGAGCGCCCGGCAAGCCGTTTGCGGCCACATCCGTCAGCACTTTTTTAATCAGCCCGCGCATGGCAGAGTGCATCAGATTGCCGTAGTCGATCGTGCCGGTCATCTTTGATCCCCTTAAGTCGTGTGTTTACCATACCCCATTTCACGGGCGTGAAAAGGGGGCATGTGGATTAGAACAAGGACAGGCCAATCGCAGCCGCAGCGCTGATGCCAAGCACTGTCAAAAGGCCAATTTTCAAACGCAACAAAAGGTAGCCCGCGATCAGCGTCAAAGTAAGGGCGCTATAGCTGATCGTGTCCAGTCGGGGCAGGGGGAGGGCGCCCCAGCGATGGATGTCAGCGAACACAACATGCAAGGCAAACCACAGCGAAAGGTTCAGGATCACCCCGACCACTGCGGCCGTTATGGATGAGAGCGCCGCGGCCAGTTTGGGTTTGGCGCCAAGCTGGTCTATGAAAGGTCCCGCCAGAAAGATCCAAAGAAAACAGGGAATGAATGTCACCCAAAGTGCAAGGCCTGCTGCCGCCAGTGCCTGACCCAATCCCCCTTGGGCGTATCCCGCCAAAAAGGCCACAAATTCGGTCACAAGGATCAAAGGCCCCGGCGTGGTTTCAGCCAACCCCAAAGCATCAATCATTTCGCGCGTGCTGATCCATCCGAAATCCTGCACCACCGATTGGGTCATATAAGCCAAAACGGCGTAGGCCCCGCCAAAGGTGACAACGGCTAACTTTGAGAAAAACAAGGCAATCTCGGTCAGAAACGCCTGATCTGTTAGCCAAAGTGCCAGTATGGGGGCAAGCCACAGACCTCCCCATACCAAAAGACTGCGCAGCGGACGGCCGCGTGCCGGGCCTGTCGCTGGGGGGTGGGGGGCTGTGGCGTTGGCAGTCAGATACCCCCAAAGCCCTGCGATCGCGATTAACATTGGAAACGGAAGCCCAAATGCAAACAACGCCACAAAGGCCAATGCCGCCAAGGCCCAATCGGCACGGGTATTCAGCGCCTTGCGGCTCATCCGAAGCAAAGCTTGCAAAACCACGCAGATGACCGCTGCTTTGACCCCCAGAAAGGCGGCTTGCACCAGTGGAACTTGTCCAAAGGTCACGTATCCCCAAGCCAGACCCGCAACGATTAACGCACCCGGCACAACAAACAGCAGACCTGCTATCAACCCACCTAAAGTGCCCCGCAACCGCCACCCCGCATAGGTTGCCAGTTGCATGGCTTCGGGGCCGGGAAGCAACATGCACAGTGACAAAGCACGCAGAAAGTCCTGTTCGGACATCCAGGCGCGCCGCTCGACCAATTCGTCGTGCATCAGCGAAATTTGTGCCGCAGGCCCGCCAAATGACAGCAGCCCGATGCGCCCGAAAGCGCGTAAAAATGTGGAAAGAGCAACCGAATGTGTCATGTGCGATCCCCGGGCCAGTCGTGGCTTTCGTTCTGTCCGTCCCGCGCCCAGCGGTAAAGCGCATCATATAGTGCCAGGCCAGCTTCCATTTGGGCATTGTCGTCACGGTACAGCCGTGACAACCCGACAGACAGGGCTAGAAGACCTGCGGCTTGGGGGCTTTGATCCAGTTTATTGGTGTCGGCGGCGCGCACGACGGTTGCGATACGGTCCAACGCGTCGGTGCGCAAGTTGAAGGTATCAAGCATTTTGTCGAAAGTGCATTTTGGGCCTTCATGGGTCCAATAGACGCCTTCGACATCAAATGGCGTGGCCTCAAAACGCTGTGCGACACCCGCGACTTCTGCTGGGGACACAAACAAAAAACGGGCTTTCGGATCGACGAAGCGTCGGATCAGCCACGGGCAAGCGATGCGGTCGATTTTTGGGCGGTGCCGCGTGACCCAAATGGTGTTTGAGCCCGAGGTGACGGGCAATGCTGCAAAGGGCACACGGGGGGCGCCTGCATGGGCACGCCAGCCGTAGTTTCCGCCTTGCAGGTATTCGGAAGACAGGCCTTCGCTGCGCAACCACGCACTGACGCCTTGGCTTAGTTTAATACCCTTTTGGCATACGATGATGCTGTGACGGCCATTCAGTTTTGCCATCAACCCTGCCATATCGGTGTGAGAATGCCGTATCGCACCAGGGATCAGCTTTGGGTCGTCTTCAAAGTCCTCCGGGATTGAAATGTCGACGATTACAGGGACATCGGGGGTGCCGATTTTGCGTAGCAATTGGGCCGGTGTAATTTCATTTGGGGCAGCCATAAGCATGCATCCTTTAAACAAGGGAAACATGCGACACTTGGGCTGACGCCTCACGGGGTGTTCGCAATTGACCCCATGCGTCATTGGTACCTGTTGGCTGGTCAAAAGGTCAATCTATGGCGTGCAAAAAGTCGGGATTTTCCAAAGCGGACAGGTTGGAAAGGGCGGGTTTTAGTTCATGGACCGGAAGGTTCGAGGTCGCGTTGGTTTTCGGCGTCAAAAGCTATGCAAAATGTCTGTTGTCAATTCAGGCGGGTCCCGCCCATCAAAAGCTCAAGAGAGTTTTCCGGCAGAAGCCCGATCTGTTCAAAAAATTGCAGAAAGTCGAATTGCGGATAGCTTTCGACCTTTTTGTCTTTTGTGAACCGCAGCATGATGTGTTGATGGGCCTTCACGGGTTGCCCCGTATCCAAGCGGCGGCATTCAATCACCATAAACGCGCTGATCCAATCGCCTTCTTCGATCGATTTTATGATTTTGACGTCGATGTCCGTCACATAGCTGCGTATGATCCCAACCCATTCACGAATTTCGCCGGGTTCAATCCGTCGGTCCGGCAAAAGTCTGTCTGCATCACTTGTTAAATCGAAATATGCGTCAATCGCGTCAAGGTTGCCGCGTTCCCAAACGTCTTTGTAATAGCGCTTTAGAATGTCGTGTTTGTTTTCCAAAGGCTTGCCATTTGTTTGCTGCTGTTAGGACCAGAGATAAACTCAAGCTGTTAAGATTGTTTAAACAACCTATCGGAGAGCAATGGGCGGCAGAAACCGCCTTGGTAAACCTGAGGGGAAGAAAGGAAAGTGCAGGTTTCTGTTGCCAGGTACCTGCGAACCCCGCCTTAGATCGCTAAACCCAAGGAGTTAAGTTTCAGAAGCTGAAACCGCTTACGCGGCCATCGCTACTGGAGCACGATTGTCATTTGCAATTGTACAGTTTTCGCCGATAACGGTGGCAGACAGCCGAGACAAAGCTAACCCCTTTAGACGTTCGTCGATCCTGTTTCGACCCCATGATCCCCAAATGAAGGATGTTTGGTGGAGTCGCCGGGTACCGCCCCCGGGTCCGATCCGCTTATGACGAGCGCGTTTATGTCCATAGTCCCGAAGGACAGTTTCTATATAGGAAAGGTTTGTCCGGGTTGCAAATGCCGGAAGCCTCCGGCGGAGGTTTATTTTGCAAGATGAAGATGGATCACAGGTTTGCGCCTATCATCCACGCGGCCAACGCCGCTTCTATCCCGCCGAAAACAAATACTTTTTTGACCGGTGGCTTGTCCAGAAAAAGCGATACCACGCGACCAGTTGCGGCCCCTGCGAACGCGAAGCCGATCATTGCATAGGCTATTGGTGCACCGATTGATAAGGCGGCGATGCCTGCTGCAACAAAAAGCCCACCCACAGAGGCGCGCATTTCGCTCAGCCCCATTGTGGAATGGGTTGGTTCCAAATCGAGTGCGCTGGCGGTGTAGCGCGGTGCGAGAAACCCAAAAAGCCCAAAGGCAATTGTGAGCAGGGCTGCGATAATGTTTATGGTGTCTATCATGCTGCAGTACCTAGCAGCGTCACGCAAAGAGGCAAGCTATGACCAACCGCAAGTTAACATCCGTTTTTGAGATTACGGGGTCGGTTTCGGCGATGATCTATGCTTTGTTGATTGCGTCTAACACAGGCAACGAGGTGCTGGGGTTCGCGTTGTTGTTTGTTTCGGCGTCATTGTTTGCCGCATGGGCCGTGATTGACCGGCGCTGGACGTTTCTGCTGTTGCAGGGGTTTTATATGGCCTCGGCGGTGATCGGGTTGGTGCGGTGGGGCGAGTGGTGAGCAGTACGATCAATGATCAACAAAATCTTCAATTGTTAACTTACGAGCGACCTGACCGTTCTCAAGATAACCGTAAAGTCGCAAAGCAGGTCCGACGAATTTCCCTACAAACTGAATATTAACGATGCCGGCAATCATTTGTGGGTCGTTAAGCACATCGCCTTTAAGCTCAAACCACTCAAGATCTTTGAAGCCACCGTCGGAAAAGTGATACGTCCATTCACCATCCCAATTCGATACATATCCATTCAAAATACACCGTGAACGAAATCGGGGTTTGTCACCTTTTACGTTTATCATGTACTCGCGGAGACTGCGCCAGCGGGAATGATTTGCGACGGAAAAATGTGTAGTTTCAAGCTCGCTCCAAAGTTTGTCAGGCTTTGGAGGATAGCATTGTGTATCGTCCATTATTTGATTTGCCGCGCAGCAAACACACTTTGCGCCAAGGCCTGCGTTTCCACCTCAAGCGCTTTCAACGCGTCAAACGTAGCATCCGCGTCCTGTTTTTCCAAAGCATCCGCAATGTCCGTGTGCAGCGCCACGATGCGGGCGCGGTCGCGGGCTGTGAACGTGATCATGTTCATCAAGGGCTGCATGGCCTCAACTGCGCCCGCCAACTGGTAGCTGAGCACCGGATTGCCCGCGCCATCGACCAAAGCGCGGTGGAACGACACGTCTGAGGCGCAAAAGGCTTCGTCCGTTAGGCCCGGTTGTCCTTGGCGGTGGATTTCGGCGCGCATGGTCGCGAGGTGGTCGGGGCTGCGGCGTTTGGCAGACAGCGGCGCACAGGAGCGTTCCAATGCATAGCGGGCTTCGCAGGCGGTCTCGAAACTGACAGCGTTCATGGACAGCAGCAACGTTGAGGTGGTGATTTGCTGGGGGTAGGCTTCTTCAAAGCTAAGTTTGTTGACAAAAGCACCGCCCGTGGCCCCGCGTTGCGTGCGGATCAGGGATTGGGCGGCGAGACGTTTCAGGGCCTCGCGCACGGTGGGGCGAGAGACGTCGAACTGGTCAGCAAGCTCTGCCTCGGATGGTAGGCGCTGGTCCACAATCAAAGCGCCCGACACGATACTATCGCGTATGGCTGAGGCGATCTGTGCCGAAAGATCAGCGGCGGAATTTGGGTCTATTTTCATTTGTCTTACATTTAATGTTTGACGCAGACTTTAATTGTCTGGCATTTGATTGGCAACCGTATCTGAGTCGCTTACCGGGGAGGGTCCGCGATGTCTCATGTTGTCCGCTCTGGCCTTTGGTTGGCGTTTTTTGCCGCGATCCTGCTGTCGTGGTGGATGATGTACGCGATGAGCGTCAACATGGACCTCGATTGGATCGGACGACCCGGCGAGATGGGTGCGCGCATGGCCGCGATGGATCCACGCATGCCGATGTATATGCCAATGGCCAACTTTGGACCGCTGTTTGCGATGTGGGCCATTATGATGGCGGCGATGATGTTTCCGACGATGGTACCGACGCTGCGGTCTTATGAAGACCTCATGGCCTCTGCAGATGGCACACGGGCAGGGTGGCTTGGTGTTTTGGTGGGTTATTTCGTGGTCTGGGTGGCTTTTGCGGCGCTGATCACAGGCGTTCAATTGGCGCTGTTGTTTGGCGGTGTCGTGGATATGCTGGGAATTGCGAAATCGCCATGGTTCACCGCCGCTTTGCTTTTGGTCGTGGGCGGTTTTCAATTCACACGCGCCAAGGAAATTTGCCACGGCGTGTGCCATTCCCCGATGATGTATTTTCTGGGCCACTGGAAAACCGGATTTGCAGGCGGCATGCGTATGGGCTTGGGCCTTGGTGTGTTCTGTGTTGGCTGTTGCTGGGGCTTTATGGCGCTTGGATTTGTTGGTGGCGTGATGAGCCTGCTTTGGATGGGCGCTGCGACGTTTTTTATGGTACTCGAAAAAATGCCCCAGATCGGGCATAAAGTGACAAAACCTATGGGTGTGGCCTTGGTTGTGGCTGGTTTGGCTGTGGCTGGCAACGCTTTGATTTCAGGAGGATAAGATGGCTGTAAACAGAAAACCCGAGGCGGATCGGTTGCCGATTTCGCAACGTATCGACAGCCGGATGCCAAATCCGGGACGCCGCGGCATGACGCCGACAGACTGGGCCATCAAAGGTGAATTGTTTCTAAACTGCTCATGCACAGTGTTTTGCCCCTGCGTTGTGAGCCTTGGTGCGCACCCGCCCACAGAAGGGCATTGTCATGCGTGGATGGCGATTGCCATTGATGAAGGGCACTATGAGGGCGAAGACCTGTCAGGTCTGAACGTGGGTCTTCTGGTCGATATTCCGGGTCGTATGGGCGAAGGCAACTGGAAGGTTGCAGCCTATGTAGATGAACGGGCAAGCGGCAAAGCCTACAACGGTATTTTGCAAATCTTTTCTGGTGCCGCGGGCGGCACTACGGGTCTGTTTACGATGCTGGTGTCCGAGATCATCGGGGCCGAACGTGCGCCGGTTGAGATTGTGCGCGATGGCAATAAACGCTCCATCATGATTGGGCGCAAAATTCAGGGCGAGATTGAAATGCTTGCCGGCAAGGACAAAGCCCATCCGGTGATGGTATCCAATTCCAAATACTGGATGGGGCCGGATATTATTGCGGCCAAAGGTCTGAAATCGAAGGTCCGTGACTACGGTCGTGTTTGGGATTTTGACGGTATGTCGGCAGAGATTTGCCCGATTGACTGGAAAGGCCCCAAGCCGTGATTGATCCGGCCTATGTTCAACTGATGTCACGCTATAATGCGTGGCAAAACAGCCAGTTATCATCGACACTTAATGCGATGACTGCAGATGAATTGATGTTGGATCGTGGCGCATTCTTCGGATCAATCCTTGGTACGTTAAACCATCTTATGTGGGGCGACATGCTGTGGATGAACCGCTTCGATCCGGCGTTGCCAGCGCCTGTCGGCGGTTTGGACGATAGCAAGACCCTGCATCCTACGTTGGCCGCATGGAGCGCTGAGCGGTTTCGTATGGACGGGCGTTTGACCCTATGGGCTTCCAAATTGAAATCTATGGATCTTCACGGTGATCTGACCATGTTCAGCCGTGTCTTGGGTCAAGAGGTTTCCAAACCGATGGGGGAATGTGTGGTGCATTTCTTCAATCACCAGACCCATCATCGGGGTCAGGTTCACGCAATGCTGACTGCCGCCGGATATGCCGCGCCAGTCAGCGATCTTTTCTTTTTACCAAAGGACTAAAAGTATGGCCATCATTTCGCCATCGCGTCGGCTGCGCCGGACGCCCTTTTCTGACGGGGTAGAGGCTGCGGGCGTCAAGGCTTACACCGTTTACAATCGTATGTTGCTGCCAACGGTTTTTGAAAGCGTTGAAGCCGACTATCGCCACCTTAAGGACCATGTTCAGATTTGGGACGTGGCGGTTGAGCGTCAGGTCGAGTTGCGCGGCCCGGATGCAGGGCGCTTGATGCAAATGCTGACCCCGCGGGATTTGCGCCGTATGCTGCCCGGGCAGTGCTACTATGTGCCGATTGTTGATGAAACGGGCGGCATGTTGAACGATCCGGTGGCGGTGAAATTGTCTGAGGACCGTTGGTGGATTTCGATCGCGGACAGTGATCTTTTGCTTTGGGTCAAAGGCATTGCCAATGGCTATCGCCTGGATGTTCTTGTCGATGAGCCGGATGTCAGCCCGCTGGCGATCCAAGGCCCGAAGTCGGATGACCTTTTGGCCCGTGTCTTTGGCGACCGCGTTCGTGACATACGCTTTTTCAAGTTCGATATGTTCGAATTTGAAGGGCAGGATTTGGCCATCGCGCGGTCGGGGTACTCCAAGCAGGGCGGGTTCGAGATCTACGTCGAGAATTCAGAGATCGGGATGCCGCTGTGGAACGCGCTATTTGCAGCGGGTGAGGATTTGAACGTGCGTGCCGGCTGCCCCAACGGGATTGAGCGTATTGAGGGCGGGCTGCTGTCTTATGGCAACGATATGACCGACGACAACACGCCACATGAATGTGGTTTGGGCCGCTTCTGCGATACTCAAACGGCGATTGGGTGTATTGGCCGGGATGCGCTGTTGCGCGTGGCGAAAGAAGGTCCCGTACAGCAGGTGCGCGCCATTTCCATTGGCGGTGACCCTGTGCCGGGCTGTGATCGACCTTGGCCGCTTTACGCCGGTGGCAAGAAGCGCGGGCAGGTCACGTCTGCGGCCTGGTCCCCTGACTTCAAGACCAATGTGTCTATTGGTATGGTGCGAATGACCCATTGGGACGAAGGCACCGAGCTGGAAGTGGAAACGCCGGAGGGGATGCGCCCAGCTGTGGTGCATGAAACCTTCTGGATTTGAATTTTACCTCTGCCGGACCCTCCGGGGGAGGTTTATTTTGCGAGATGAAGCAAGGGGTTGGTCCCCGGAACGGAGAAAATGATGTTTGATGCACTGGTTTTGAAACAAGACGAGGACGGTAAGGCAACCGCAGCTGTTCAACAACTGTCTGTAGATGATTTGCCAAGCGGTGACGTGGTTGTTGCGGTCGAATATACGACTATAAACTACAAAGACGGTCTGTGCTTGTCCCCCAAAGGCGGTGGTTTGGTGCGCCAGTATCCGCATGTGGGTGGTATCGACTTTGCAGGCACTGTCGAAAGCTCTGACGATGACCGCTACAAGCCCGGCGATAAGGTTGTTCTGACCGGCTGGCGTGTTGGCGAAGTCCATTGGGGCGGGTATGCCCAAAAGGCCCGCGTGAAAGCAGATTGGCTTGTGCCGCTGCCGGACGGTTTGGACACGCGTCAGGCGATGGCTGTGGGCACGGCAGGCTTTACGTCGATGCTGTCTGTGATGGCTTTGGAAGACCATAGCATCAAAGACGGTCCTGTTCTGGTCACAGGCGCTGCAGGTGGCGTGGGATCGGTTGCTGTCGCTATTCTGGCGGCATTGGGTCACGATGTTGCTGGTGTCACCGGGCGTCCAGAGACTGGCGATTACCTGAAATCTTTAGGGGCGACCCAGATCGTGCCGCGTGAAGATCTGAACGAAACCGTCAAGCGTCCGCTTGAGGGCGAGACCTGGGGTGGTTGCATCGACGCCGTGGGCGGCGAAATGCTGGCGCGCGTGCTGGGACAAATGCAATACGGCGCGTCGGTGGCGTCTGTTGGTCTTGCTGGCGGCGCAGGTCTGCCTGCGACGGTCATTCCGTTCTTGTTGCGCGGCGTGAACTTGCTGGGCATCGACAGTGTCATGCAGCCATACGAAAACCGTTTGCGGGCCTGGAAACGCATCGCAGCTGATCTGCCCATGGATAAGCTGGAAGCGATGGTGCAACCTGCGACCCTTTCGGATTTGCCAAAACTGGCCGCAGACATCCTACAAGGCCAAGTCAAAGGCCGCGTTGTCGTAGACGTCAACGCCTGATCACACTAAGAGGGGCTTCGACACCAGATTGGAGCCCCTCATGACCACCTACGACGACCAGAATATCTTTGCCAAGATCCTCCGTGGTGAAATCCCGAATTTCACGGTCTACGAGGATGATGACACACTGTGTTTCATGGACATTATGCCCCGCACAAAAGGGCACTGTCTGGTGATCCCGAAAACCCCATGTGTGAACTTGCTCGATGCAAGTCCGGCGCAATTGGCCGCTTGTATGAAAACCGCAAATCTGGTCGCCAATGCTGCCAAAACAGCGTTTGCAGCGGATGGCGTTACGCTGTGGCAATTCTCTGAGGCCGCAGGCGGGCAGGAAGTGTTCCACCTTCATTTCCACATCCATCCGCGACATGCTGGTGTGCCGATCACCGGACCGGGGGTGATGGGTGATATGGATGAAATCAAAGCAAATGCCGAGAAAATCAAGGCAGTGCTCGACCGTTAGTGATTCTATCGAAGCATGTCGTTTTTGGTGCTTTGCACCCATATAATGCACCGGTTCTTATGACGCGAAAAACGACCGTTCTGACGGTTATGGACTTTCAGAGTTATCAGTTTGCGTCATCTGCGACAAAATGACTGACATTCCCTTTTTAGCTGTTACTTTCGTTTCATCCAAAAAAGAAAAAAGGAAACAGGGAACATGTCAATCGAACCTCCACTGACGGAGCTTCCGATAAAAACCGCCGACACTGGTTTTTATCGAGGGTTCAGCGTCAACGTCGCGGTCATAAGTAAGATCATCATCAGTGTGCTGGTGGTGTGGTGCATCGTGTGGCCCGAATGGGCCGGCGAAGTTTTGGGTGCGTGGAACTCTGCCATTTTGGCCAGTTTTGCAGCTTGGTATATCTGGGTGGTCACCTTCTTTGTGATTGTGTGCCTTGGGTTGGCGATATGGCCAACTGCAGGGAAATTGAACTTGGGTCAACCCGGCGAGAAACCGGAGTTTACGAACTTTTCGTGGTTCTCAATGATGTTTGGCGCCGGTATCGGTGTCGGAATGCTGACATGGGCCGTAGCCGAGCCTGTGGCACATTTCAAAAACAACCCAGCGGTCATCCAAGGGGTTAACACAGCATTGGGTGCAGACAACGTGCGTGAGGCCTATGTTTGGTCCTTCTTGCATTGGGGTCTGGGCGCATGGGCGTGTTATGCGATTGCCGGTCTGGCCTTGGCCTTTTTCAGCTACCGTCGTGGTTTGCCGCTGACGATCCGGTCCTCGCTGACGCCTTTGTTTGGCTCATCCCTGTCCGGTCTGTTGGGCAACATCATTGATATCGTGGCTGTTGTTGCGACAATCCTTGGTGTGGCACAAACGCTTGGCTTTGGTGTTGAGCAGTTCGTTGCGGGTCTGACGCGCATCGGCATTGGTGGTTTGGTTCTGGACGATGGTACAGCCACAACCACAGGCATCATCGTGGCCCTTCTGGTCATCATGGGCGCGTCCACATTGTCGGCGCTGTCTGGTGTTGGCAAAGGCATCAAATGGCTGTCCAACATCAACATGGTGCTGTCGATCCTATTGTTGGGCTTCTTCATCATCTTTGGCGCGACATTCTTTGGCGCGACGGCTTTCTTTGTCGGTATCTGGGATTATCTCGTAGCGCTGCCATGGCTTAGCTTTAATGTCTTTGCTTCTGATGGTGTCGAGGGTTCCGAAGCGTTCAAACTGGCGCAGTGGCAGGGCTGGTGGCCCGTGTTCTACTGGGCTTGGTGGATTGCTTTTGCTCCTTTCGTTGGCCTGTTCTTGGCGCGTATTTCGCGTGGTCGGTCGATCCGTGAATTCGTCTTGGGCGCAATGATTGTTCCGTCGCTGATGTGCTTTGTCTGGTTTGCATGGGCCGGTGGTACAGCGATTGATCTGGAACTGAACGGTGAGGCAAATGGTGTCATCTTGGACGCGGCCAATGGCGACAAAATCTTCGCCATGACGGAATTCATGTTGGCCCCGATTGCAGAAGTGTTGGCGTGGGGCATGGCGGTGATGATCGTTGTGTTGTTGATGACGTTCCTGGTGACGTCTGCTGACTCTGCTGTATTGATCGTCAACACCATCAACGCTGCTGGCGATGAAGGGCCAAAAGCGCGTCCACATATCTTGTTCTGGGGTGCCGCCTTGGGTCTGGTTGTTGCGGGCTTGCTGATCTCTGGTGGAACGGGTGCGATCCAGACTGCCATGGTGATCGGGGCCTTGCCGTTCTCTATTGTGATGGCGTTGATGTGCATTGCTTTGATCAAAGCAATCTACAACGATGGTCGTCGCGAAGCGGCAGGTGTGCCTGCAGTTCATTCCGAAATTCCGGGTGCTACCGGAAATGGTTTGTCGCCTGCAGAATAAGCCAAAATCAGCTTGCCCTTTAAGGCGACTGAGATAGCATAAGAAGGTCCCGATCTTTTGGTCGGGGCCTTTTTCTTTGCCCGATGGAGACGTGCCATGCCTTTGGATCTAGATTTTGTTCGTGCGCAGTTTCCTGCGTTTTCACAGCCCAATCTGCAAGGACAGGCGTTTTTTGAGAACGCGGGCGGGTCCTACACCTGTGGCGCTGTTATTGATCGGCTCACACGCTTTTACACGCAACGCAAAGTGCAACCTTATGCCCCTTATGACGCCAGCCTTTTGGGTGGGGCCGAAATGGACGAGGCACGCACCCGCATGTCTGCCATCTTGGGGGTGGATGCGGACGAGCTGAGCTTTGGTCCCTCAACCACCCAAAATACTTACGTTCTGGCACAGGCCTTTGGCCAAATGATGCAGCCCGGTGAGGCGGTGATCGTGACCAATCAGGATCACGAGGCCAACACGGGTCCGTGGCGCAGGCTGGCGGACCGCGGCATCGAGATCCGCGAATGGAAGATTGATCCCGAAACGGGCGAATTGAACCCGGAGGATCTGGAAAACCTGTTGGATGATACGGTGCGTCTTGTGTGTTTTCCCCATTGTTCCAACGTCGTGGGCCATATCAATCCCGTTGTGGAAATCACCGCTTTGGCCCATGCTGCAGGGGCTTTTGTCTGTGTCGACGGGGTGTCTTATGCGCCGCACGGGTTTCCCGATGTGGGCAACCTTGGGCCGGACATTTATCTGTTTTCCAGCTATAAAACCTATGGGCCGCATCAGGGTCTTATGGTGATCCGGCGGGCGTTGGGGGACCTGTTGCCCAATCAGGGGCATTTCTTCAACGCGGACAAACTGTACAAACGCTTTACCCCTGCGGGTGAGGATCACGCGCAGCAGGCGGCATGTGCGGGCATGGCGGATTATGTGGACGCACTTTATTACCATCACGCCGAAGACGCCGTGTCGCCCACGCAAAGGGGGCGTTTTGTGCATGATTTGATGCGGGCGCGTGAAGTCGCGCTGTTGCAGCCTTTGCTGGATGCGGTGTCCGCGCGAAACTCTGTCCGCTTGATCGGGCCGTCAGACGCATCCGTGCGTGCACCCACTGTGGCGCTGTCGCTTGAAGATGCCGCAGAACCCGTGGCCGCCAGACTGGCCTCGCATGGGATCATGGCAGGGGGCGGTGACTTTTACGCTGTGCGTGCCTTGTCCGCGATGGGGGTGGACGCCGAAAACAAGGGTGTATTGCGACTGAGTTTTACCCACTACACAAGTGATGCGGAAATGGACCAATTGTTGACCGCTTTGGACGATGTTTTATCGTGACATTTACGTGATCTGTGATCCAGCGCTTGTGCACAGTCGTATTCTTTTGAAAGACTGGACCACGAGAGCTTTATGAGCAATTCAAAACCCACATTGGTATGGCTGCGTCGGGATTTACGCCTAAGCGACCACCCTGCTCTGCTGGCTGCCTGCGAAAACGGTGGCGCAGTGATCCCTGTGTTTATTCACGATGATACTGTCGACGCGTTGGGGGCTGCCCCCAAGTGGCGTTTGGGGCTTGGGCTGGGCCATTTGGCTGGTGCGCTACACGCCAAAGGCAGCCAGCTGATCCTGCGCAAAGGCGACGCCTTAGAGGTTTTGCGTGATCTTATACGCGAAACCGGGGCAGGGGCTGTGCATTGGACCCGTCTCTATGACCCGGATGCTGTGGCGCGCGATACTGCTGTGAAAGCCGCATTGAAAGAGGATGGTGTCGACGCAAAAAGCTTTGCGCGTCATGTGATGTTCGAACCCTGGACCGTCGAAACCAAAACGGGCGGGTATTACAAAGTCTACACGCCGTTTTGGAATATGGTGAAGGGCCGCGACGTGGCAGCACCTTTGCCGGCACCCAAAGACATGCCTGCACCAGACACATGGCCCGAAAGCGATAACTTGGACGACTGGCAGATGGGCGCCGCAATGCGCCGTGGCGCAGATGTTGTCCGCCCCCATGTGCGTTTGGGCGAGGCCGCAGCACAGGACCGTTTGGACCATTTCATCACGCATCTGGCCCAAGGCTACAACGAGGGCCGCGACCAGCCTTGGAAAGATGGCACATCCAATCTAAGCGAAAATCTGGCCTTGGGCGAAATCAGCCCCTATCAGTGCTGGCATGCAGGGCGACGCGCGATGCACGAAGGCAAACAGGGGGCTGAAACCTTTTTGAAAGAACTGGTTTGGCGCGAATTTGCATACCACCTGATGCACCACACCCCCCGTATTCTGGACAGCAATTGGAAAGAAGCATGGGATGCTTTCCCGTGGAATACGGATGAAAACCACGCCGAAGTCACAGCATGGAAGCAGGGCCGCACGGGGATCCAGTTTGTGGACGCGGCGATGCGTGAAATGTATGTGACAGGCCGTATGCACAACCGCGGCCGTATGATCGTGGCAAGCTACCTGACAAAACACCTGCTGTGTGACTGGAAAATTGGCCAGAAATGGTTTGAGGCATGTTTGATCGATTGGGACCCTGCCGCCAATGCAATGGGCTGGCAATGGTCGGCCGGATCAGGGCCGGACGCGACGCCCTATTTCCGCGTGTTCAACCCTGTCACACAGTTGGACAAATTCGACAAACAGCGCGATTACGTGAGCCGTTGGATCGCTGAGGGCCGCAAAAATGTGCATGATGATGCACGTTCCTATTTTGATGCGATTCCAAAGGCTTGGGGCCTGAAAGCGGATGATACTTACCCGTCCCCCATCGTTCCTGCAGACGAGGGACGCAAACGGGCGCTAAGTGCCTATGAAAACAGAGACTTCTAACTCAAAAATGACGAACAGACGCTTGTATTGACACTTGGTGTCAATGTAGGTTGACACAAACGCGAAAAGCGAAACGGGGAATGTGAATGATTTTGACGACAACGGACGGGCAACGCGATTTGCCCCGGTACTTCACGCGCGTATTCGCCATGGTGAAAGACATGAACAATGGCCGTTTGGACTTTGTTATGCCCGATGGGCGGGTGTTTCGGGCCGATGGTAAGAACCCCGGGCCCGTTGCCACAGTCGAGATTCACAACGGTGATGTGTTTGGCCGCCTGATCCGCGAAGGCGATTTGGGGTTTTGTGATGCCTACCTTGATGAATGGTGGAGCACGCCCGACTTGCAGGCTTTCATGGATTTGATTCACGCCGACAACGAAGGTATCTATGACGGCTTTCCTGGCGCTGGACTGGTGCGCTGGTTTGAAAAGTTCCGCTTCTGGTTGCAGCGCAATCACAAGGACCAAGCCCGCAAGAATATCTCGTATCACTATGATTTGGGCAATGATTTCTATGGTCTTTGGCTGGACGAGACGATGACGTATTCCTCGGCGCTCTTTGAAACTGGACAGGAAAGCCATGAGGCGGCGCAATGGGCAAAATATGCCCTCATGGTCGACCAGATGGGCGTTAAACCCGGTGACCACGTGTTGGAAATCGGCTGCGGCTGGGGTGGGTTTGCCGAATACGCCGCCAAGGAACGCGGGCTGAAAGTGACTGGTCTTACCATCAGTGAAGAACAGTTTAACTATGCCAAAGAACGCATTGAAAAAGCAGGTCTTTCTGAACTGGTTGACTTTAAGCTACTAGACTACCGCGACGAAAAAGGCACCTATGACGGCATCGCCAGCATCGAGATGTTCGAAGCTGTGGGCGAAAAATACTGGCCGGTCTACTTTGAAACGGTGCGTGAGCGTCTGAAGCCGGGCGCAAATGCAACCTTGCAGATCATCACCGTGCAAGATCGCCGATGGGATGTGTATCGACGTGGTGTGGATTTCATCCAGAAATACATTTTTCCGGGCGGCATGTTGCCCAGCCCTGCCGCGCTGCGCGAACAAGTTGTCAAAGCGGGTCTCGCCGTCGAAAAGTCGGTCGAATTTGGCCAAAGCTACAACATCTCGCTGCGCCGTTGGCATGAAACCTTCAACGAAAAGTGGGACCAAATCGCGGAAATGGGCTTTGATGACCGTTTCCGCCGGATGTGGAATTTTTATCTGACCTCTTGCGCGTCCACCTTTGAAAGTGCCAACTGTGACGTAACACAGATCACTATTAAAAGACCCGGCTAATGCAAACGACATATGAGCGCCAAGATGCCTGATGGAGCAAAACTAACTGCGGCCATCCTGTTGGGGGCGCTTGGCTTCATTCTGTCGGACATGATCCGCGCGTTGATGGAAGAAGACATGAACTTTGGCTACTTCAACTACGTCAATGTTTTGCTTGGTGTGGTTGTCGGGTGGTCTTTGGTGGGACGGCGTGCGGGCAGGGGGTTGACCTTTGCGATCAACAACGGGTTTACCGGCGTTGTTTCCTTGGTCTTTCTTGGTCTTTTTGTGCAAGGCGTCAACGAAATGCTTAGGCTGGCGTTGCGCAACCGCTATGACAATGCGTTCGAGGCGTTGATTGCTGTGGTTGAGTTGATGATGGAATATGCGCTTGTCATGGCCACGATACCGATTGCGGTTGTTGTTGTTTTGGGCGGCATCATAGCGGGCCTGTGCACCGAAGTCGCATGGCATCGCTGGCGCTGAAAAATGAAAAACCTTTTTGTTTACGGCACGTTGCGACATGTTCCTTTGTTGGAAATTGTACTTGGGCGGCCAGCTGCTGAAATTCGCTACGACAATGCAATTTTACCGGACCATTCGGTGTTCAACGCGCAAGAGGGTGCATTTCCGCTGATCAAGTCCGCCCCCGGAGGTGACGCGCGTGGGTTGCTTTTGATCAATCTGTCAGATGACGATGTGGCCCGTCTGGATTTCTATGAAGGCGGATACGGCTATGCATTGCGCACCAAGTGGCTGCGCGACGGGCGCACCGCCGAAATCTATTTTCCACCTGAAGAAGGCGTCACTGCAGGTGCCCCTTGGGTACTTGGCCGATGGGCGGATCACTGGGCTGAGTTGACCTGTATCGCAGCCAAAGAGGTCATGAGCTACTTTGGGACACGCACCCCCGAAACCATCGTTCAAATGTATCCGATGATCAGGGCCCGTGCGGCGTCGCAGATTGCGGCCCGTGATGTTCGTCACGGCGGTGGCACTTTGAACGGTGTCGTGGATGTTATGGAACGTACGCGCATCTATTCAGATTTCTTCGCTTTGGATGCTTTGACGTTGAGCCACGAAAAATTCCGCGGCGGCATGTCCGACACATTGAAGCGGGCAGTGTTCATTGGCGCAGATGCTGCGATTGTGCTGCCCTACGATCCAATCCGCGATTGCGTGTTGCTGGTGGAACAGTTGCGTGTCGGGCCAATCGGGCGCGGTGATGCTGTTGCGTGGCAATACGAACCTATTGCAGGTCGTGTGGACGCAGGAGAACAGCCAATGGACTGTGCGCGCCGTGAAGCACAAGAAGAGGCGGGGTTGGTTCTGGATGTGCTTGAACCTATTGCAGAAGGCTACCCGTCGCCCGGAACGTCTTCTGAATTCTACTACGTCTACGTCGGGGTCACCGATTTGCCTGAATACATGACTGGCGTGTCCGGGTTGGACACTGAAAACGAAGACATTCGCACCCATATCCTGACCTTTGATGCCCTGATGACACTGGTACAAGACCAGGCCGCTGCCAACATTCCGTTGTCGCTGTGTGCCTATTGGTTGGCCCATAACAGGGATCGTTTACGCGCAAATCTCTAGCGTAACTCACACCCCTTTGTGTCGCCGTGCCTTGAGGTCTAAGGGACTCGTCGCTACACCAATCCAGACCATTGAATTCTGACCACCCGGGAGAGACATTATGCGCATTGCAACAGACCTTGCGGAGGCCATCGGAAAAACCCCTTTGGTGCGGTTGAACCAAGCCAGTGCCGCGACCGGGTGTGAAATTCTGGGCAAAGCCGAATTTATGAACCCCGGCCAATCTGTCAAGGATCGCGCGGCCTTGTTCATCATCAAAGATGCGATCGCGCGCGGTGACTTGAAACCTGGCGGCACGATTGTCGAGGGCACGGCTGGCAACACAGGCATCGGTCTGGCCCTTGTTGGCGCGTCCATGGGGTTCAAAACCGTGATCGTCATTCCGGAAACCCAGTCTGAGGAAAAGAAGGATATGTTGCGTTTGGCGGGGGCCGAATTGGTTGAGGTGCCAGCAGCACCCTATCGCAATCCGAACAATTTTGTGCGCTATTCGGGAAGGTTGGCTGCTGAACTTGCAAAAACAGAACCAAATGGTGCCATTTGGGCAAACCAGTTTGATAACACTGCAAATCGGCAAGCCCACATTGAAACGACGGGCCCGGAAATCTGGGAACAGACCGGCGGCAAGGTTGACGGCTTTATTTGTGCTGTTGGGTCGGGTGGTACTTTGGCAGGCGTCGCCGAGTTTTTGCAACCCAAGGGCGTCAAGATCGGGTTGGCGGACCCTGACGGTGCCGCGTTGTACAATTTCTACACATCGGGCGAATTAAAGATGACGGATGGCGGATCGATCAACGAAGGGATCGGGCAAGTGCGTATCACCGAGAACCTCAAAGACCTGAAACCCGATTTTTCCTACAACATTCACGATTCCGAAGCCTTGCCTGTAGTGTTTGACATTCTTGAACACGAAGGTCTCTGTCTGGGCGGGTCCTCTGGGGTGAATGTCGCAGGCGCCATGCGTTTGGCACGGGATTTAGGCCCCGGGCATACCATCGTGACCATTTTGTGTGATTTTGGAACGCGGTATCAGTCCAAACTGTTCAATCCTGCTTTTTTGCGCGAAAAAGGTCTGCCCGTGCCAGAGTGGCTGGAACGTGGCGCGTCTGATTTGCCTAGCATGTTAGAGGACGTCTGATGATCCGTTTCCTGACCGCACTGTGTTTGGGGGTATTCCTAAGCGTCTCTGGCCCGATGGGTGGACCAGCGGCATTTGCGCAAACCACCTTGCAGTCAACACCTGATTATGCTGCGTGGGAAAGGGTTGCCACACGTGCTGAAGCCGCGCTTGAAAGCGGGAAAGCGTCTGACGCTGCATTTGGGGTGCTGCGTCAGGATATTGTGAACTGGCGCACCCAGTTTCAGGCGCAACTGTCTGCCAATGACAGCCGTATCAAGACATTGAACGAACAAATTGCGGCCCTTGGACCTGCGCCTGAAGAAGGCAGCAGCGAAGCGGCCGAAATCGGGGCGCGCCGCAGTGAATTGCAACGCCAACTTGAAGTTTTGACCACCCCCCGCCGGACTGCAGAAGAGGCGTTCAGCCGTGCAAATGGCCTTGTGTCTGAAATTGACAAAATTATTCGTGCACGCCAGTCTGATGAATTGCTGCGCAAAGGCCCTGTTCCCTTGGACCCAAGCCTTTGGAACAACGCACTGCGTGACCTGCGGGTGTCTTTGACAGGCTTGTGGGACGGTGTAACATCCGCATTCTCAAACCCGACGGCACGTGCAAACGCGCAAAATAATCTGCCGTTGATCATGATCTTGTTTGTCGCAGCAACCGTGCTGTTGTTGCGGTCGCGCACATGGAGCGAACAATTTGCTGTTCGGATCCAAGCCCGCGAAACCCAGGCAAGCGCGGGTTTTACCGGGTTTGTTGTGTCCTTGGGGCAGATATTATTCCCGATTTTGGGCATATTTGCTTTGATGCAGGCGTTGGATGCGACGGGCTTTTATGGCCCGCGCGGAGACATGCTGATCAGCAGCCTGCCCATCGTCGGTGTGATCATTTTCTCGTCGCGGTGGCTGGGCAGTCGCATTTTCCCAAAGGCGCAAGAAGTCGAAACCCCAATGGGGCTTGGCCCGAAACGCCGCTGGGAAGGGCGCGTGTATGCGATGCTTTTGGGCATCATTCTTGCATTGCGCTTTCTGCTGGAACGCCTCAGCGATTTTGATCGCCACAGTCTGGAAACAACGGCTGTTCTTGATTTTCCATTGATCGCTCTGGCGGGCATAATTTTGTTCCGCATCGGTCAATTGCTGCATAAAAGCGATCCGTCGAAAAGCACATTGTCGGCAGAAGGCTCTTACCGCAGTCAGGTGGTGCCGCTGCTGTCCAAGGCCTCTATGATCATCGGTCTCGGGGCGCCAGTTTTGGCCATCATCGGATATTCCGGCGCGGCACTGGCCCTGATCTATCCGGCCATTTTGTCATTGGCGTTGTGTGGTGCCATCACGCAAATCAATGAGGCCGTGCGTGATTTGTTTGCGTTCTTTTCCCCTTCGGTCAATCCGTCCGAGGCGCTGCTGCCGACATTGATCAATTTCTTCCTGTTGGTTCTGACCTTGCCAGTCTTTGCCTTGATTTGGGGGGCACGTCTGACCGACCTCACAGAGCTGTGGTCGCGGTTCCGCAACGGCGTCTCGATAGGCGATACAACCATCAGCCCGGGCAGTTTCATTACGTTGATCGTTGTCTTTATGATTGGCTACTTTCTGACGCGCGCCGTGCAAGGCACGATGAAGAACAACCTTTTGCCCAAGACGAAACTGGATCCTGGTGCTCAGGTGGCGATGGTGTCCGGTTTGGGCTACGTAGGGATATTTCTGGCAGCGTTGATCGCAATTACGTCCGCGGGCATTGATTTGTCTTCTTTGGCGATTGTGGCCGGGGCGCTGTCGGTGGGCATCGGTTTTGGTTTGCAAAACATCGTGTCCAACTTTGTATCGGGGATCATATTGCTGATCGAGCGTCCCATTTCCGAAGGGGACTGGATCGAAGTTGGCGGTCAAATGGGATACGTCCGCGATATCTCTGTACGCTCCACGCGCATCGAAACCTTTGATCGTACCGATGTGATTGTGCCCAACGCGGATTTGGTGTCGGGAACCGTCACAAACTACACCCGTGGCAATACAATCGGGCGTTTGATCGTGCCCGTGGGCGTGGCCTATGGAAACGACACCCGACGCATCGAAGAGATATTGCGCGAAATCGCAAGCGCACATCCGATGGTGTTGGCAAATCCGGCGCCAGCGGTTGTCTTTTCAGGATTTGGCGCAGATTCACTTGATTTTGAAATTCGCGTTATCTTGCGGGACGTCAATTGGATGTTGTCAGTGAAAAGCGAAATGAACCACCAGATTGCGGAACGCTTTGCGACCGAAGGCATCGAAATACCGTTTGCACAACGCGACATCTGGTTGCGCAATCCTGAGGCCTTGAAAGACGACGGCGCATGACGGATCCATTGTTTCGCAAAGACGCCTATCTGCGCGAGGCGCAGGGCCGCGTGATCGCCCATACTGCCGAGGGTGGTGTCGTGCTGGATGCGTCACTGTTTTATCCCACAGGCGGCGGGCAACCCGGTGACAGCGGCGTGTTGGTGTGGGACGGGCAGCATTTGCCAATCGCCACCACCGTCAAAGGGGATAAAGAACAGATCGTTATGGTCCCTGCCGAACCCCGTGCATTGCCGCCTGTCGGGGCGACTGTGGTGCAGCAACTGGATTGGGATCGTCGCCACAAACACATGCGTGTGCACACGGCATTGCATTTGTTGTCTGTGACGTTGCCTTTCGGGGTCACAGGCGGATCGATCAGTGCGACACATGGCCGTTTGGATTTTGACATGGCCGATGCGCCAGACAACCGTGACGTGATCGAACAGGCGTTGAACACCTTCGTTGATATGGATGTGGTTGTCAGCGAAGACTGGGTTGATCAAGCTGTGTTGGATGCAACCCCCGAACTGGTCAAAACCATGTCTGTGCAGCCGCCACGCGGGGCAGGGCGCGTGCGACTGGTCCGTATCGGATCGGGTTCAGACCAGATTGATTTGCAGCCCTGTGGTGGCACCCATGTGGCACGTACAGGCGAAATCGGCAGCCTGCGTTTGGGCAAGATCGAGAAAAAAGGGCGGATGAACCGGCGCGTTTATCTGCATCTTGACGATTGATGACTTTGGGTGCGTTTTGCCTCTTGCAAAGCGGTGCAAGGGCTTGCTAAACGCACCCCAACGGACAGGTGGCCGAGTGGTCGAAGGCGCACGCCTGGAAAGTGTGTAGGCGGGAGACCGTCTCCAGGGTTCGAATCCCTGTCTGTCCGCCATTTACCTCTCATGAAAATCTAGACCATCATTGTTTGAACGTAGGGCCCCGTTCCAAGACAGTTCGGTAGCGTACGTGGGGCATGCAAATGCCCTTCGGATGTCTACACAAACTGCCTTGAGAATAGAGATCAGCGCGTCATTGTTCAGCTTTGCTCAATCATGAAAGCATCAAAAAACTGCGCTAGGTCTGCATGCGCTGCAACAGGCAAAATCGAGGCGACATGCTGGTCAGGCCGCACGATCACGACGCAGCCGTGGTCACGGTCAATTCCGCGAAGATCGTAGACGTCGTTTCCGTCCTGCGCGTGGAACACTTTTTCGTAGTCCCGCAAACCGTATTTGCCCTTCGCCGGCCACAGTTGATCATGCAGATCATGCATGGACAAATCTGATTGCTGGAAAATTGCATAGGTATCGATAACCGCATCACAATCGGCACCTGTCGGCGTATACTTCTTCACAGGCGAAGTGGCGTCGTTTGCTAAGAAATCGATGAGTTTATAGGCTTCTGATGACATCAGTGTCGGGTCTTGCGTTCCCCCAAACACAAAAATCCGCCAGCGCCCGTCTGCTTTGACCAGATGACCCAAATGCTGGTGTCCGCCATCCGCCACACGCGACACTTCGACCGAATGGAACCGCTGGCCGATTTTGAACCCCTTTGCCAGATGTTGGTTGTCTTGGCCGGTGCAAATGTAGGACGGGAAGTATTCGATGGACGTGCCGCTAACGAAACCGCTTTGACGTTTCATGAAAGCTTCAATCTTGGCGGTGTCTACCTTTGCTTGTTGTGACGCATTGCCAGCGGTGGGGCGCGTGGCTACAATTTTAGACAGCTCCTTGTCTGCGTTGATCAGCTGGTTTGCCACTTTGCGGCGTTCGGTGCTGTAGGTCGCCAGCAAGGCAGGCTTGCTTTTGCGCTGTAGAACGGCAGCCATTTTCCAGCCCAGATTGAATGTGTCGGGCAGGGATGTGTTCAGGCCCCAACCACCCTTTGGGCTATGGGTGTGACACGCATCACCGGCAACGAAAGCACGCGGGATGACGTCATCAGAACTATCAACGGGACGATTGTCAAAACGCTGTGCAAGGCGTTGCCCGACAGAATAGACCGACCACCATGCGACTTCTTTGACATCCAAAGTGTAGGGATGGAAAATTTTCTGCGCCTTTGCGATGATGTCTACTTCGGTCATCCTGATATCCGAGGCGCGTTTGTCTTTGTCGATCAGATCAAGTTCGACGTAAAACCGGATCAGATAGCCCCCTTCGCGCGGGATCGTCATGACGGCGCCATGATCTTTGGACTGGATGAAGCTTTTGACACGGATGTCGGGGAAATCTGTGTTCAGCAGAATGTCCATCACCCCCCAAGCTTTGTCGGCGCTGTCCCCTTCAAGTGCAATATCAAGGCTTTTGCGGACGCGACTGCGCCCCCCGTCGGCCCCAACCGCAAACCGCGCTTTTACCGTTTCGATCTTGTCGCGGCCTGCGTCATCCACCCGCTTGAATGTCGCGGTGATCGGGTGGGCATTCAGGTCTTGGGTCAGGCTTTCATCAATCAACAGATCAAGCAGTTCGCGGCTGTAGTGGGGCCGTAGATTGGTGATCGCATTCGCCATGCCGTCCAACAACAGCTCGTGAAGGCGTGCCTGGTTGACGATGCCATGTGTGAATTCCGACATGCCAAGGCGCGCGTCAGCAATTTTGTGGGTGCGTTTGATGTTTTGGGGGTTGGTCACATCCGGTTCCCAGAACGTGTTTTGCATCAGCTTATAGGTTTCTTTCTCGACCATTTCACTGCTGTTGAAGGCTTCCATGATTTCGATCGTACGGCACGAAATGCCGTCGGCACGTCCGAACAACAAAGGACCATCCGCCATGTCCACAATGCACGTGCTGATATCTTCAAACTCTGACATCTGGCGGGCCATGGTCAAACCGGCTGGGCCGGTGCCTATGATCAGCACGTCGACTTCAGTTGGCAAATCCTGAATTGGTGGCGTGGGATACGCTTTGCGTGCCGCATCGGGAACCTGATAATTCCCCGGTTTGAACCCATTAAGATGAAATTGCATAGTGCGCCTCTTTTTTCGAAAGCTGTGGTGTCAGCCGATGAAGTCTTTAGCAAGCCGTGTTGCTGTTGTGATAAACCGCGCATTGCGCGCCGCGCCGTCGTCTTCGCCCATCCGGCTGATGTTCCATCCGACGTATGTTGCGGCCCGCAGCGCCATAAACAGATCAAGCTGGCCAAGGTCGATATCGCGGATGGATGTATACCCTCGGATCAAAGCCTGTTTTAAGTCGGCATAGTCAGGCGCGTCGATGTGTTTTAGCAGCGCAGTCGCAAGCTCAAAACACCGATACCCGTATCCGCCATCGTCAAAATCTATAAAGTGCAGGTCAGGACCATCCACCATAACATTCGCCGCAACCAGATCGGCGTGGATCAGGCCATAATCCGGATCTTTGGCATGGTCGACAAGTGCTGCTTGGGCCGTTTGCCGAAACGCCATAAGCACGCGGCTGTCTGCATTTGAAAGCGCGGGATTGTCCCAAAACCGATCCCAAAGTGGCGTCTTGCCAAGAAGCCCTTCAGCATCCCACGCGCAGCGCGTGAAGTCCTTCGGGGGCTGCCACGCATCGCAGGTTTGGTGAAAACGCGCCATGACTGTTCCAAGGGTCTGAAAGTATGCGGCGCGGGGTTTTGTGTCTGATTTGCTTAACACAACATCAAGGGTTTCACCGGATAGCCATGTCAAAACGTCAACTTGAATGCTGTCGATCACATGCATCACGTCGCCGGTTCTCGACGCAAGAGGGCCGGGAACGCTGATGCCAGCATCGCCCGCGCCTTTCATCCAGACAAGTTCTGATGCCAGCTCAGCGTTCGTGCGGTACCCGTGTCTGTGCAAGCGCAGCGCCAATGCACCATGGGGCGTTGTGACCTTATAGACTGCGTTCTCGCGGGCCGCGACAAGCGCGCATGTGGCATCTTCCAGCCCCCAAAGGTGCAACGCTTTGTCGACGGTTGCATTCACTTTGTGACCTCGCTGAACACATCATCAAGCGTGTCAAACAGCAGGTCTGTGTTTTCGATCGAAAAGGGCATTGGCGGGCGAATTTTAAGCGTGTTTTTGTGGCGCCCCAGCTTTGAATGGATAATGCCACGCGCCCGCATGGCGTTGATGATGCGGTCCGTCAGGTCGCTGGCGGGGGCTTTGGTGGCGTGATCTGTGACCAATTCGGCCCCAAAAATAAGGCCCGAGCCGCGGACATCGCCGATGACGTCATGTTTCGCCGCCAGCGCGGTCATGCGGGTGCGCGCGTGATCGCCTACGGTCTTGGCATTGGCCTGCAAGCCTTCGTTTTCGATTTCCTCAAGAACTGCCATGGCTGCAGCACAGGACACAGGGTTGCCCCCGAAGGTGTTAAAGTACCGATAGCCTTTGCGAAAGGCGGCCACGATGTCGCGGGCGGCGACAACCCCACCCACAGGGTGGCCATTGGCCATGGGTTTGCCCAGCACCATGATGTCTGGCACCACGCCCATTTTTTCATGGGCCCAAAGGTGGGTGCCAGTGCGCCCAAAGCCGGATTGGACTTCGTCGCAAATCAGCAGGCCGCCGGCTTTGCGCACAACCTCGGCCACCGGTTTCAACCAGCCGTCGGGATTGTCGGGGAAGCCTTCGTTCAGAAAATAGGGGCAAACGACAAGGGCGGCAAAACCGGTGCCGTCCTCATTCAATCCCTCGATCTGATCCGCGACCTGTGCGGCAAAGATCGTGCCGCACAGGTCAGGTGTACGGTAGCTGTCGGGCGCATCAACGAAGCGGAAAAATTGCCCAAGACCAAAGCCCACTGCCGGAATGTTAGACTTTGACAACTGGCTGACCAACGACGTGTTGCCGTGATACGTGGCGTCTGTAGCTATGATCCCGCGCTTTCCGGTGACGGCCTCGGCCATGCGCAGGGCAATGTCGTTTGCCTCTGATCCGGTGCAGGTCAGGATTGCGGTATCCAGCGACGTATCCATCGTGCCTGTCAGCTTCTCAATATAGTCCAGAATACCATCATGCAGATAGCGCGTGTGCGTGTTTAACGTCGCAACTTGACGGCAAATTGCATCCACAACACGCGGATTGCAATGGCCCACATGCGGAACATTGTTGTAGCAATCCAGATACTTGCGCCCCTCTGCGTCCCACAGCCAAACCCCTTCACCACGGACAAAATGCACCGGATCGTCATAAAACGTCGACACGTTAGGCCCCATCAACCGGGCGCGGTCTGCGATCAGTTCTTTGGTCGTTCGGCTCATGATGCGCAAAGGTCCAAGTACACGTCTGACATGCCTTACCCTTTTGTCGCCGCAGCAAAACCTGCTTCGATGGCTGTCAGGATAATGGTCGCGTCGTCTTGCGTCATCACAAGGGGCGGTGACAGAATCAGGTTTGGACCGGAAATACGCACCATCGCGCCGTTTTCATATGTCACGTCCTGAACGATCTGTGCGGTGGCCGCATCAATCGGTTTCTTGGTGGCGCGATCCGACACCATTTCCAATGCGGTCATCAGGCCGTGGCCGCCCCGTACATCACCGATGATGTCATATTTCGCCATCAGTGCCTGCGCACCTTCAAAAAGCTGGGTGCCACGTGCCGCGGCATTTTCAATCACGTTCAGGCGTTTGGTTTCTTTCAGGCACGCCAGTGCGGCCGCAGCCCCCACCGGGTGGCCGGAATACGTATATCCGTGGCCGATTTTTGCGTCGGGGTTGTTTTCAAACACCTCTGCAACGCGATGCCCCAGCATCAAAGCGCCAAACGGGAAGTAACCGTTTGTGATCGCTTTTGCCGTGCACATCATATCGGGCTGGATGCCCCAAAGCCGTGCGCCGGACCATGCACCTGTACGTCCGTATGCCGTGATGACTTCGTCCGTGATCAGCAAAATGCCGTGGCGGTTACAGATGTCCTGCACCATTGGTGCGAATGATTTGTGGGGCGGAATAACGCCGCCTGCACCAAGGATCGGTTCCATGATCATAGCCGCGATTGTGCCCGCCCCTTGGAAGGCGATTTCGTCTTCAAGCGCCTGCACACACAGCTGTGCCAGCGTTTCAGGGTCCGTCTCGTTGAACGGGTTGCGGTAGGTGTAGGGGGCGGGGATGTGGTAGCAGCCCGGCAGCAAGGGCTCATAGGCCGTGCGAAAGTTTGCGTTGCCGTTTACCGATGCGCCGCCGATGTGGGTGCCGTGGTAGCCTTTTTTTAGGCTCAGGAATTTGGTGCGGCCCGCTTCGCCGCGCAGTTTGTGGTACTGGCGCGCAAGACGCAGGGCGGATTCAACTGAATCCGATCCGCCGGATGTATAGAAGGCACGGGCCATGCCGTCGGGTTCAAAGAATTCAGACAGCTCATATGACAGCTCGATCGCGACGTCATTCGATGTGCCGCGAAACGTGGAATAATACGGCAATTTGTCAAGCTGTGCTGCCATCGCATCTTTAACGGGCTGGCACGAATACCCAAGGTTCACGTTCCACAGGCCGCCGACACCGTCGACAACGGAATGCCCGTCGATGTCGGTGATCGTTACACCCTTGGATCCTGTGATGATTTTTGGCGGGTTGTCGATGCTGTCTTTGGGGGACGTCATCGGGTGCCACATCAGGCGGCCGTTGTTTTCTTTAAGAAAGTTTGAATCTTTCATGATCTGGTTTCCAATTCATGGCGAGCAGTGAGTGATGTGGCCCAAAGACCTTCGATGTCGTCCGGGATGGTGCCACCCCAGTTGCGGCTGATGTCGCGGCTGGCGATCATCAGGTGTTCTTTGATGGTGCGTTCCAAGGCAGGCGTGAACCGCGTGGCGACGCTTGCAACAGACACGGCACCTGCAAACTGGCCTGTCTGGTCAAACAGGGGGGCTGACAGGCCCTCAACCTCGGCCTCGTAGGTCCGCATCGCGCGTCCAAATCCCGTATGGAGGATCGCTTGAACCGTCTTTTTCAAAGTAAGCGAGTCGGTTGCGGTGCTTTTTGTGAACGAGGTAAGGTTGGACACTGCGGCATCCATCAATGTGTCAGGGCCGAAAGCCAATGCACACAGGCCGGATGCGGTTGCGTGTAATGGAAAGACATCAATGTCAATGATCGCGCGGGTTCCATGCCGTTGCGACTCACAGGCGGCTAAACCGTACATCTTGGTGCCGGACAGAACCGTAACATGCGCCGTCTCGCCCGTTTTTTCAGTCAGGTCGAACAAGGGGCCTTCAGTGCTGGCTTTGCGTGGCACAGTGGCTTCGCGGGTCTGCGCAAGTTTCAGAACGGCCGGACCAAGGCGGTACTGTTTGTTTGAAGGGTTCTGTTCAATAAATCCCGTAACTTCAAGCGCCTGGAGGTGACGATAGGTCGTTGCCTTGTCACGTTTTGCAATGCGGCACAGCTGTGACAGGCCAATTTCGGGTTGGCCGGCAGAAAAGTGACTTAGAAGATCGAGTGCTTTGATCACGGACGACATTTGAAACGGCCTCATTGCGGCTTTGATAAAAAAAGTTTGACACAGGTTAATTAACAAGGCAACCTTTTTTACATAACAACGGTTCAATATATGAACCAGAAACAGGGAGAAAGAAATGTCCAAGTTTACGAAGTCGATGACGGCCATGTCGCTTGCGTTGGCAACCCTCGCGGGACCCGCTTTGGCGGAGTACCCGGAGAAGCCAGTTGAATTTATCGTGCCGTGGCCTCCGGGTGATCTGGAAGACGTGCTGACACGCATGATCGCAGAAGATTTTTCCGAAGCATACGGCGTGCCAACTGCCGTTGTGAACAAGCCGGGCGGGGGCGGTGGCCCGTTTCCCGGTGCGATTGACGTCGCGAACGCACCTGCTGACGGCTACACCATCGGATCTTTCATCATTGCGATCCCGGTTGTTGGTCCGTTTATCGGCATACCAGAGCTGAACCCGGATCCCTTTGTGCCTCTTGGCAATTTCCTGACATATCCCTTTGTGATCGCGGCCGGTGCCGATGCGCCTTACGATGACATGAAAGGTCTTGCCGCCCACGCACAAGACAATGACGTGGTGCTTGGACACTTTGGCGCACCGCTGGTGCCAACGCAGGTGACATTCGGTTTGGCCAAAGAATTGGGCTTTAGCTATGCAGCCGATGCCGCTTTTGATGCGCTGGATTGCAATACGTTGGCCTCGGGTGATGTGGATGTTATCAACACCACGCTTCAACTGATTTTGCCGTGTCTTGATACGGTCAAGGTTCTGGCCTCCATCGGGTCCGAGCGTATTCCGCTGACGCTTGACGCGCCAACTGTGTCCGAATTGGCACCTGATTTGGATGTGGCATTGTGGAATGGCTTGTTCGTGCGCGCAGACACACCGCAAGATGTCCAAGACAAGATCATTGCTGTCGCTGAAAAGACAATGATGTCCGAACGCGCACAAAAGCTGGCTGCAGAAACAGGTGCGTCTGTTTACTGGCAGCCTGCTGGAGAAGTGGTCGAGCAGATCAAAAAAGATATGGAAACAATGGCCGGCATCGAAGCGATGCTTGCTGAGTAATCCTGATCTGGTCGGGCGGCATTTTGCGGCCCGATCATCTCTATTGCTGACAGTCTAACTTGCTCACTGTCTAAGGTGCTAAATGGGGGGCGGACCATGTCGCGCGTCAAAACGCTTCAATCTTTGTTCAAACGCTATCGCCGCCCCGGAGACATCGTTTTCGCTTGGGTGTTTCTGATTGGCGCTGTGTTCCTTTTGTCAGAGATTTTTGACCAAACCGCCTATAAACCGCGCGGAAAACTGGCAGCACAGCCACGGTTCTGGCCTGCCGTTTCACTTGGCGCGATGACGCTTTTTGCGGCGTTTCATTTGCTTGGATCGGCTTTGTCGGAACGCATCGACGGGCGGTGGCACGAGGTTTTGCATTGGCTCAAATCCATCGAATATGCGGGTTGGTTTATCGCTTATGCGGCGGTGGTGCCTTACGCGGGCTACTTGCCCACAACGATCATTTTCGCAGTTCTGTTGGCCCTGCGATCAGGATACCGCAGCGCCAAAATGCTTGGTGCGGCCGCCGTGTCGTCGTTTGTGGTTGTCGTTTTGTTCAAGACCCTGCTGAAGGTCAATTTGCCTGCAGGTCGCGTTTATGAGGTGCTGCCGGATGGTGTGCGCCAAATCATGCTCACATATTTCTGATTGGACCTTAAGCGATGGAAAATATCTTTCTTGGCCTTGAAATGCTGGCCCGCTGGGATGTGATCCTTGCGTTGTTTGTAGGGTCAATCGGTGGCGTCATAATCGGCGCGATCCCCGGTGTCGGCCCTGCGGTGGCCATTGCGATCCTGCTGCCTGCGACGTTCTCGCTTGATCCGATTGTGGGTCTGACGATGCTTTTAGGAATTTACGGATCGTCCATGTATGGCGGCGCAATCCCCGCGATCCTGATCAACACGCCGGGCACTGCGGTGAATGCGCTGACGTCCTACGACGGCTATCCCATGACAAAAAACAACGAAGGTCACCGTGCGCTGTCACTGGCCTATTCCGCATCCTTTTGGGGGGGCATTTTTGGTATTGGCTGCCTGATCTTGCTGTCGCCCGTGCTTGCGCTTATTGCGCCTATGTTCGGAAGCCGAGAGATTTTTCTGGCGGCTCTTCTCGGTATCATTCTTGTGATTTTGGCCCACCGTGGTCAAATTTTTGCAGCGGGGATGCTGGCTATGCTTGGCATCTTTTTGCAAACCATTGGGCTGGACGCCGTGACCTACACGCAGCGCTACACGTTTGGGTATTCGTTTCTAAGTTCAGGGGTGAACCTGATTGTGGTGGTTCTTGGCCTTTTTGCACTAAGCCAAGCTTTTTTCCTGCTGGGTGATCCTGACAGCAGCCCCGATGCCAAGCCGGTGAAAGGGCGCATGTCTGTCGGTATCCGCGAGTTGCTAAAGCACAAACGTGTGGCGACGGTGGCGTCCAGTTTCGGTGTGATCCTTGGCATGATCCCTGGCACAGGCGAATTTACCGCCCAATTCATGAGCTACACCTATGCCCAGAAAACATCCAAGGATCCGGACAAATTTGGCAAAGGATCACCCGAAGGGTTGATTGCATCCGAGGCCGCGAACAACGCCGTGCCTGCAGCGGCCATGATCCCGTTGCTGGCTCTTGGCATCCCCGGTGAGGCATTGACCGCGATGATGTTATCGGTGTTTTACGTGCACAACGTGATCCCCGGACCGCAGCTTTTTCAGAACAACATCGATCTTGTTTACGGTCTATATTTTGCGCTGATTGCCCTGAATGTCATTGTGATGGTGTTTTTGCTGTTCTCGACGAATTTGCTGACAAAAATCATCCGCGTGCCGACACGGTTTCTGGGTGTGATGATCCTGATCCTGTCGTTTGTCGGGGTTTATTCTTTGCGAAATTCTTTGACAGATTGCATGATCGCTGCCGTCTTCGGCGTCTTCGGTCTGATCCTCAAGCGTCTGAACCTGCCGATTGTGCCAATCATCTTAGGCATGGTTTTGGGCGGCATCATGGAGGTCAAACTGCGCTCTGCCATGCCGCGGCTTAAATCACCGCTTGATATGATCGACCGGCCCATCACTTTTGTATTGTTTGTGATTATCTTGCTGGTTCTGGCATTGCATGTGCGTACCTTGATCAAGGAATACCGCGCCCACCAGCCGCAAGAAGATCACGATTTTCACGACAGCCAGCAACGGTAGGACCCATGGACCAGCAAAAAATTGACGCCCTTCGTGCGCAACCCGTTCCCGCATTTTCCCATTTGATTGACGGCGCACATGTTCCTGCGTCTGATGGCGGAACGATGGACATTCTGTCACCGATTGACGGACAAGTTTTAACGACCACAGCCAAAGGCACAGCCGCAGATATGGAGGCGGCGATTGCCTCGGCCCGTGCCGCCTTCGAGGACCGTCGTTGGGCCGGGCAACCACCCTCTGCCCGCAAAAAGGTGCTGATGAAGTGGGCCGACCTGATTGAGGCCAATGCACTTGAACTTGCCGTGCTTGGCGTGCGCGACAATGGCACCGAAATCAGCATGGCGCTTAAGGCTGAACCGGGATCGGCGGCTGGCACGATCCGCTACTACGCTGAAGCGCTGGACAAGATTTACGGCGAAATTGCCCCAACAGGGGCGGATGTGCTGGGCATGATCCACAAGGAACCGGTTGGCGTCGTGGGCGCGATCATTCCTTGGAACTTCCCGATGATGATCGGGGCCTGGAAACTTGGACCTGCATTGGCGATGGGCAATTCAGTCGTGCTGAAACCGTCCGAAACAGCGTCGCTGTCCTTGATGAAAATGTGCCATCTGGCGCTTGAGGCCGGGTTGCCGCCCGGCGTTTTGAACGCCGTGACAGGTGAAGGCGCTGTCGTGGGCGAAGTTATGGGCCTGTCCATGGACATAGATGTACTGGTTTTCACCGGATCCGGCGGCACGGGACGGCGGCTGATGGACTACGCGGCACGGTCTAACATGAAACGTGTTTATCTGGAGCTTGGCGGCAAATCCCCCAACATTGTTTTTGCCGATGCCCCCAATCTGGACGAGGCCGCAAAGGTCGCAGCGGGTGGCATTTTCCGCAACGCCGGACAGGTGTGTGTGGCGGGATCAAGGTTGCTGGTCGAAGCGTCAATCCACGATGATTTCGTCGCGGCCGTTGTCAAAGCCACCGAGGCCATGCGCGTCGGAGACCCATTGCAAGTCGACACACATATTGGTGCGGTCAATTCTGAAGTACAATTGAATGCGAACCTTGGGTTTGTGGACACCGCCAAAGCCGAAGGTGGTGAGGTGATCACCGGTGGCGACCGGATTTTACAGGACACAGGCGGCTATTACATGGCGCCCACGATTGTCACTGGCGTGACGCGCGATGCAACATTGACCCAAAAAGAGGTGTTTGGCCCCGTCTTGGGCGTGACCCCATTTCACACCGACGATGAGGCCGTGCAATTGGCAAACGCCACAGTGTATGGTTTGGCAGGGGCGGCCTGGACATCCAATTTAAGCCGCGCACACCGTATGGTACGTGACGTGCGCACGGGTGTGATGCACATCAACACATATGGCGGCGCCGACGGTACTGTGCCTTTGGGCGGTGTCGGACAATCCGGAAACGGATCCGACAAGTCCCTGCATGCCATTGAAAAATATATCAATCTTAAAACCGCCTGGATCAAGCTATGACTGACAAAACCATTCTCGTGATCGGAACCTATGACACCAAGGACGACGAATTGGGGTTTCTGGCGGGTGTCATTCGCGATCAGGGCGGCCACGTTGTGACGATGGATGTGTCGGTGCTGGGTGATCCGTCAAAGCCTTGCGATTATTCAAAACATGATGTCGCCCAAGAGGGCGGAAGCACCATCGAGGCCGCTATCGCTTCGGGCAATGAAAATACGGCGATGCAGATCATGGCATCGGGGGCGTCGCTGTTGGCCGCAAGACTATATCAGGAGCGAAAATTCGATGGAATGATCGTTTTGGGCGGTACAATGGGCACTGATCTTGCATTGGATGTGGCCGCAGCATTGCCGCTTGGTGTGCCTAAGTACATCGTGTCCACGGTCTCGTTTTCCCCGCTTATCCCTGCAGAACGTCTTGCGGCGGACACACAAATGATCCTTTGGGCGGGCGGGTTGTACGGTTTGAACTCGGTTTGCAAAGCGTCGCTAAGTCAGGCCGCGGGCGCTGTTCTTGGTGCGGCGCGCGCGGTGCAGATGCCTGATCCTGACAAACCCCTGATCGGGATGATGTCGTTGGGGACATCGGCGTTAAAATACGTGATCCCATTGAAGCCCGCATTGGAAGACCGCGGCTTTGAGGTCGCTGTGTTTCATGCAACAGGCATGGGGGGGCGGGCGTTTGAAAGTCTTGCAGGGCAGGGGGCATTTGCCTGTGTCCTTGACCTTTGCACCCAAGAATTGGGCAATCATATCCATGGCTCAAACATTTCCGCAGGGGCGGATCGTTTGACCAACGCAGGGGCAAATGGCACGCCGCAGATCGTGGCGCCGGGGTGCTATGATCTTGTGGACGTTGTGGGATGGCAACCGTTGGACGCCAGATGGGATGCCCATATGAAACATGAACACAACCGCCTTTTGACATCGATCGTGCTGGAGGCAGAGGAACGCAAAGAGGTCGCGCGCGCACATTCCACCCAATTGGCCACCGCCAAGGGACCTGTCGCAATGATCTTGCCCGAAGACGGTTTGGGCGAATGGGACCGCGCAGGCGCTGATTTGCACAACGCAAGCGGTCTTGCGGATTTCCTGGCTGAAATTGAAGCGACTTTGCCTGCCAATGTCACGGCCCACAGGATTGCGTGCCACATCAATGACGCGGATTTTGCCGACAGAGTGCTTGAGATATTTGATGGGTGGTGCGCAGATGGCACCGTTGCGGTTTAGGAATTTGCGCCGGGGTCAAGACGCGCCAGAAGGTCCAGTAACCTTTCATAGTCGTCGTCACCCAAGGCCGTTTTGAACCCCGCTACGATCTGTGCGGCTTGCGGGCTGCGGTCGTCGATAATCTTTTGTCCGTTGGGGGTGATCTCGATGAATTGGCGTCTGCGATCTTTGTCGTCACGCGTTTGTGTCACAAGGCCTTTGTCGCGCAATGTCGCTGCAATGCGCGTCAGACTTGGAAACAGCAGGCTGGATCGGTCTGCCAGAGTTTTGGTGTCCATCCGGCCGAATTCGACCAGCACGCGCAAGACGCGCCATTGTTGTTCTGTGATGCCTGTTTCAGACAGCATGTCGCGGATCGGAGACATCACGCCTTCACGGGCGCGGATCAGCGCAATGGGTAAGGATCGAGACGTGGAAGGGAGCTGTTTGGTCATGGTGCCTCAAATCTTCTATCTCCTTCAAATGCAGGCCAAAGAAGATGTTGACAATACATGATAGCATTATTTAACTTGGAAACAATTAACATGTTAAGGAAATGAAATGCCTCACTTCCATATCGAATACTCAGCCAACCTTGAGGATGTCGTGGATATGGCCGCTTTGTGCGAAGTCATCCGGTCCGAGGCCGCTTTGATCGACACGTTTCCCATGGCGGGCGTTCGGGTGCGGGCCACCCGCGTCGATCACTTTGCAATGGCGAACGGCGATCCAAAACACGGGTTTATCGATCTGTCCGTGCGCTTGCGCGAAGGGCGTGCTGAGGATGTAAAACGTGACGCAATCGGGCGCATCTTTGCCGCGCTCAAAGAATTCATGGCCCCTGCAATGGCCACCCGTTCCATCGCGCTTTCTGCCGAGATGCGCGACATCAATGCCGACCTGTCGCCAAAATTTGGCAACATTCGCGATCACCTGGAGGATCACTCATGACTGTACTCGATGACAACATTGCCAAGTTGGACGGCTTTCTGGGCCGGTTCCGCAAAACCGGCATCCTGAACCGGATCGCGGGGCAAGATGTGGCAGGCGATGGTGGTGTTTTCCAAAATACGTCACCCGTGGACAAATCCTTGATCTGTGACGTGGCCCACGGCACGGCTGTGGACATCGACGCGGCGGCCAATGCAGCGCATAATGCCTTTGCCGCGTGGCGCGACATGCCCGCATTGCAGCGCAAGAAAATCCTGATCAAAATCGCGGAAGGCATCGAGGCGCGCGCCGAAGAAATCGCGCTGTGCGAATGTTGGGACACGGGCCAGACCTATAAATTCATGTCCAAAGCGGCCCTGCGTGGTGCCGAAAACTTCCGCTATTTTGCAGATCAAGTCGTGCAGGCCCGCGACGGACAGCAATTGCAGTCCCCGACGCTTATGAACGTCACAACGCGTAAACCGATCGGGCCGGTTGGTGTAATCACGCCGTGGAACACGCCATTTATGTTGTCCACATGGAAGATTGCTCCGGCGTTGGCCGCAGGCTGTACCGTGGTGCACAAACCTGCCGAAGCATCGCCACTGACGGCCCGTTTGTTGATTGAGATTGCCGAAGAGGCAGGTCTGCCCCCCGGTGTGTTGAACACTGTCAACGGGTTTGGTGAAGGCGCTGGCAAAGCACTGTGTGAACACCCCAAGATCAAAGCGATTGCCTTTGTGGGCGAAAGCCGCACAGGGTCGCTGATCACCAAGCAAGGGGCTGATACGCTGAAACGCAACCACCTTGAGCTTGGCGGCAAAAACCCTGTCATCGTGTTTGAAGATGCCGATCTGGACCGTGCTTTGGATGCCGTGATCTTCATGATCTATTCGATCAATGGCGAACGTTGCACATCATCATCGCGCCTGCTGATCCAAGACACGATCCGCGAAGATTTTGAGGCCAAATTGGTGGCGCGGGTCAACAACATCAAAGTTGGCCATCCGCTGGACCCGGCGACTGAAATCGGACCGCTTGTGACAGAAGAGCATTTCAACAAAGTCACCAGCTATTTCGACATTGCCAAAGACGACGGTGCAACAGTGGCCGCAGGTGGTGTGACGGTTGGGGACGAGGGGTATTTCATCCGTCCGACGTTGTTCACCAACGCCACCAACCAAATGCGCATCGCACAAGAAGAAATCTTTGGCCCTGTGCTGACATCCATTCCGTTCTCCACCGAAGAAGAAGCCCTGGAGATGGCCAACGACATCGACTACGGCCTCACAGGCTATGTCTGGACCAACGATCTGACCCGTGCACTGCGCTTCACCGAAGCTCTTGAGGCCGGCATGATCTGGGTCAACTCCGAGAACGTCCGTCACTTGCCCACCCCCTTTGGCGGCGTCAAAGCAAGCGGCATAGGACGCGATGGCGGCGATTGGTCGTTTGAATTCTACATGGAGCAAAAGCACATCGGCTTTGCCACGGGACACCATAAAATCACCAAGTTAGGAGCGCTGTAATGCCTGTACCCGCACCAAATCTATACCCCGATTTTAACACCATCCGCCTAAGCCATGTGTGTCTGAACGTGAAAGACCTTGCCGCGTCGCGCACGTTCTACACAGAGATCTTGGGCCTTCAGGTGACAGATGAGTCCGACAGCCACATCTATCTGCGCGCCATGGAAGAACGCGGCCACCACTGCATCATTTTGCAAAAGTCCGATCAACCGGGCACGGTCGAAGTCATGGGCTTCAAAACCTTCGACGAAGCTGATCTGGACAAAGCCGAAGCCTATTTCAAAGGCAAAGGCCGCCCGACATCCTGGGTGGAGCGCCCGTATCAGGGCAAGACGCTGCTGACTTCTGACAACATGGGCATTCCGCTGGAATTTTATCACAAGATGGATCGCCTTGCGCCAATCCATCAAAAATATGCGCTGTACCGTGGTGTGAAACCGCTGCGGATCGACCACTTTAACTGCTTTAGCCATGACGTTGATGCGTCCGTGGAATTTTACAGCGATTTCGGGTTCCGTGTGACGGAATATACCGAAGATGACGACAGCAAGAAACTTTGGGCCGCGTGGATGCACCGCAAAGGGGGCGTGCATGACATGGCGTTCACCAATGGCACAGGCCCACGAATGCACCACGTTGCGTTCTGGGTTCCAACACCTCTGAACATCATTGATTTGCTGGATTTGATGGCGACCACAGGCTACGTCGACAACATCGAACGCGGCCCCGGTCGCCACGGCATTTCCAATGCGTTCTTCCTTTATATCCTTGACCCCGACGGGCACCGGATCGAGATTTACTGCTCTGACTATCAGACCGTAGATCCGGATCTGGAGCCGATCAAATGGGACCTGCAAGACCCGCAGCGCCAGACGCTTTGGGGGGCAGCGGCACCGGAAAGCTGGTTCAAACACGGCACGACGTTTGTTGGCGTCGATACCAAGGAGTCCGACATCCAAGCTAGCCCGATTATTGCGCCATGACGGGACTGAACCTTAAGAACCCCGACCTCTTTCGCCAAGCGGCCCTTGTCGGGGGCACATGGATTGCCGCAAGCGACGCGGATATTGCAGTCACGAATCCCGCGACAGGCACTGTGTTGGGATATGTCCCAAACCTCGGCGCCGCCGAAACCCAACAGGCGATTGATGCGGCTGAGGTCGCCCAAAAGGCGTGGGCGGCACGCACCGCCAAAGATCGCAGCAATGTGTTGCGGCGCTGGTTTGATCTGATGATGGCCCATCAAGATGATCTTGGGCGCATCCTGACGTTCGAGCAGGGCAAGCCATTGGCCGAAGCGACAGGCGAGATCGGCTATGGCGCGTCCTTTATCGAATGGTTTTCCGAGGAAGCACGCCGTGCGTATGGTGACATCACCCCAACCAATGCCCCCGACAAACGCATCTTGTGTGTCAAGCAACCCATCGGCGTCACGGCCGCAATCACGCCTTGGAACTTTCCGAATGCGATGATCGCCCGCAAAGCGGCACCTGCCTTTGCTGCGGGCTGTGCAATGGTTCTGAAACCATCTGAATTGACGCCATTTTCAGCTATTGCAATGGCGGTGTTGGCTGAAGAGGCTGGTGTGCCCAGCGGTTTGTTTTCAGTCATCACCGGGGATGCAGCGACCATTGGCGGTGTGCTGACAAGCAGCCCGGTTGTGCGCAAATTGACGTTCACCGGATCAACGGGTGTGGGCGCGAAGCTTTACGCGCAATCTGCTCCCACGATCAAAAAGCTGGGGCTTGAGCTGGGCGGCAACGCGCCTTTCATCGTGTTTGATGATGCCGATCTGGATGCCGCTGTTGACGGGGCGATCTTGTCGAAATTCCGCAACAATGGCCAAACTTGCGTGTGTGCGAACCGCATTTACGTGCAGGCGGGTGTTTATGATGCATTTGCCAAGAAACTGGCGGCGAAGGTCAAGGGTTTGCCTGTTGGCAACGGTGCGGATGACGGTGTGGTGTTTGGACCGCTCATCAACGACGCGGCTGTCGCGAAGGTCAGTAGCCATATTGCAGATGCCACAGGCAAAGGCGCGGTTGTGACCCTTGGGGGCAAGCCCCACGCATTGGGCGGCACGTTCTATGAACCGACCATCCTGACAGGTGTGACATCCGACATGGCAGTGGCCAGCGAGGAAACATTCGGCCCAGTGGCGCCTTTGTTCAAATTCGACACAGAGGCTGAAGTTATAGCTGCTGCAAACGACACCGAATTTGGCCTTGCGTCCTATTTCTATAGCCGAGACATCGCGCGTGTGTGGCGGGTGTCCGAGGCGCTTGAATACGGGATGGTGGGTGTCAATACAGGTCATGTGTCGACAACGGAGGCACCGTTTGGCGGGGTCAAATCATCAGGTCTGGGGCGTGAAGGCGCACGGCAGGGTCTCGATGATTTTATGGAAATCAAATACATCTGTATGGGTGGCATCGAAGCGGCGGAGTAAACCATGGACTGGGACGAATTCGCCCATTGGGGCAAGCATATTTCCGACTGGGGTGCGCAGTATCACAAGTCGCTGCGCGATCTTCCCGTGCGTTCCCAGACCGCGGTCGGGGATACAGCGACGCAGCTGCACCCCACACCGCCCGAAACGGGCGACGACATGGCGGCGATCCTTGCAGATTTTGAAGCCATCGTGATGCCCGGCATGACACATTGGCAGCACCCGCGTTTCTTTGCGTATTTTCCTGCAAACGCCGCACCACCGTCGATGTTGGCGGAACAACTGGTTAACACCGTCGCGGCCCAGTGCATGTTATGGCAAACGTCCCCCGCCGCCACTGAGGTTGAGGGCGTGATGGTCGATTGGTTGCGTCAAGCGCTTGGGCTGGCGGACGGGTTCACTGGCGTCATTCAAGACAGCGCATCATCGGCGACACTGTCTGCGGTTCTGACGATGCGGGAACGCGCCACGGGATACACAGGCAACAAAGACGGGTTGTCAGGCAAGGGCCATCTGCGGATTTACTGTTCGGATCAGGTGCATTCATCCATTGATCGCGCATGTTGGGTCGCTGGGATCGGGCAGGCCAATTTGGTCAAAATCCCAACAAAAGGTGCACAATTCGGCATAGATGTGGACGCATTGGAAGCTGCAATCACCGCCGATCTGGACGCAGGACATACACCGGCAGGGATTATCGCAATCACAGGCGGCACGGGGATCGGTGCCTCCGACACGCTTGGTCCGCTTTTGAAAGTTGCGGCCAAACACGACCTTTACACCCACCTCGATGCGGCATGGGCGGGGTCGGCCATGATCTGCCCGGAATTCAGGTCAGAATTTTGGGACGACGTCGACGGCTTTGACAGTATCGTGTTCAACCCGCACAAATGGCTTGGTGCGCAGTTTGATTGTTCTGTGCAATTCTTGCGGGATGCGACGCCACAACTGAACACGCTTAAGATCGAACCTGAGTATTTGAAGACCACTGGCGATGCGGTGACGAACTATTCCGAATGGACAATCCCGCTTGGGCGCAGGTTTCGGGCGCTGAAAATCTGGTTCTTGCTGCGGTCATATGGGCTTGAGGGGCTGCGCACACGCATTCGCAATCACGTCGCTTGGGCGCAAGAACTGTGCGATGCCATCCGCGCGTTGGACGGGTTCGAGATCACAACGGACCCGATCCTAAGCCTGTTTTCGTTTCGCTGTCCGGGCGATGATGCGATGCAGCAGCGGTTGGTTGATGCGCTGAATGACGACGGACGTATTTACCTGACGCAGGGTGCGTTTCAGGGGCAAAAAGTAATCCGGTTCCAAGTGGGCCAATTCGATACAACACGCGAAGATGTGATGATGGCCCATGCCGTCATCCGCGAAGTTTGGGAGCAAATTCAGTGAAATACGCGACATATACCGCAGATGATCAAACCTTTTACGGGGCCGTGACCGACGATGGCATGATTGCCTTGAACGCCGACTTTCCGCAGTGGCCGACGTTGTTGGATGTGGTGCAGGCGGGCGGTTTTGCTGCCCTTGAGGAAGCTGCAAAAGCTAAACGCGTGACCCATACGGATTTCGAATTTGAAATGGTGCTGCCCAATGCCCCGCGTATTTTGTGTGTTGGCGTGAATTTCCCCGATCGCAACGCGGAATACAAAGACGGGTCCGAGCAACCCAAATACATGTCGTTGTTCCCGCGCTTTGCCAGCGGGTTCACCGGCCACAATCGCCCGCTTATCCGTCCGCCGGAAAACGAAACCTTGGACTATGAAGGCGAAGTGGCCATTGTTATCGGCAAGACGGGCCGGCGCATCCGTCAGGCCGATGCCTACGACCATATTTCGGCGATTACCCTTTGCAACGAAGGGACGATCCGCGATTGGGTGCGTCATGCCAAATTTAACGTCACTCAGGGCAAGAACTGGGACAATTCAGGCGCGATTGGTCCGTGGTTGGTGCCTTTCACAGACGCAAGCCAACTGGACGATGCCCGTATCATCACGCGGGTGAACGGCGAGGTGCGCCAAGATGATGTGTTGTCGCGCATGATGCACCCGATCCGTCGCGAAATTGAATATATCTCGACCTTTATGACGCTTCAGCCCGGCGATATCATCGTGACTGGCACGCCCACAGGGTCGGGGGCACGTCTTGATCCGCCGCAGTACCTGAAACCCGGCGACGTGGTCGAGGTCGAGGTGAACGGCATCGGCACCCTGCGCAACACCGTCGAGGACGAGCGCCTATGACCCCGCAAGATCACGCAAAAGCCGCCGCCGATTTGCTGGCCGCTGAAAAGTCCGGAAAGCAGATCGGGCTGTTGACCAAGGCCCATCCCGAAATGGGTATGGACGACGCCTATGCGGTGCAAAACGCGATTTACCGCGCAAAGCTGGCAGAAGGGCGCAGCGTCATTGGCTGGAAAATCGGGCTGACATCTAAAGCGATGCAATATGCGCTGAACATCGACATTCCCGACAGCGGCATCTTGTTTGACGATATGGCGTTTGATCACGGCGCCACGGTGCCTGCGGGCCGGTTCATTCAACCACGGATCGAGGCCGAGATTGCGTTTGTGCTGAAGGCCCCGTTGGGCGGTGCAGAGGTGACGCGCGATGATGTGATTGCGGCCACAGACTATGTCGCGCCCTCCATCGAAATTCTGGATACGCGGATTCTACGGGCTGACCCCGAAACGGGTGCCACCCGCAAAGTGTTCGACACCATCAGTGACAATGCGGCCAATGCTGGAATTGTTCTTGGTCCACAGAAACACAAAATTGATGCGTTCGATTTGCGCTGGGTCGGTGCGATCACATCGCGTAACGGCGAGGTTGAGGAAACCGGCCTTGGGGCAGGGGTGCTGAACGATCCCGTCGAAAGCGTGGTTTGGCTGGCGCGTCGCATGGCGCAATATGGTCAAAGCATTGAACCGGGTCAGATCATCTTGTCGGGCAGTTTCATCCGCCCTGTTGAATGCCCGTCTGGCGCAAGGATCACTGCCGACTTTGGCGATTTTGGTCACGTCGACATCTCATTTGCCTAAAAGGATATTGTCATGCCTGCACCGCGCAATCCGTTTAAACACGCCATCGCCAAAGGTGATTTGCAATTGGGATGCTGGCTGGGGCTTGCTGATCCCTACATAGCCGAGATCAGCGCAGGCGCGGGCTTCGATTGGCTGTTGATTGACGGCGAACATGCCCCGAATGATCTGCGTTCCATCGTGGCGCAGTTGCAAGTTCTAGCTGCACGCGACAGCCACGCGGTTGTGCGTCCGCCGATTGGCGAGACATGGATCATCAAACAACTGCTTGATGCAGGGGCACAGACGCTGTTGATTCCGATGGTCGAAAGTGCGGCGCAGGCCAAAGACCTTGTGGATGCTGTCACCTATCCACCACACGGGGTGCGCGGCGTTGGGTCTGCTTTGGCACGGGCCTCTGATTTTGCGGCGATTGGCGATTACCTGACAACAGCGCGTGATGAAATTTGCCTTTTGGCACAGGTTGAGAACCAAAAAGGTATGGTGGCATTGGACGATATTCTGAAGGTGGATGGTATTGACGGTGTCTTCATCGGGCCGTCTGATCTGGCAGCAGACATGGGGTTCATTGGGCAGGCGGGCGCATCTGGGGTCAAAACCGCTGTGTTGGGCGCAATCGAAAAGATCGTGGCATCTGGCAAGGCAGCTGGGATTTTGACGCTGGATCAGGATTTGCAGACATCATGCCGAAAGCTGGGCGCGACCTTTATCGCAACAGAAATTGATGTGACATTGTTTGCGCGAAACATGCGCAAGGCGTCCAGTGACGGGCGTAAACTATTACTGACTGAGCAAAGCGCGGTTTAGGCTCACGACCCATTAATCCTGCGACGAAGATCGGATTCAGGTTTCAGCCGGGCCCGCATCATCAAGCCGCGTTGCCGCATAGGCGCGTGCGCGGTCCAGCATGTCACACAGGTGGTGCACCTCGTCTTCGGTAAACAGTTTGGAAAAGTCGTCCGACAGTTTGGCAGCGGCCGGGTAGACTTGCATGAATGCAGTGCGGCCTTGGTCTGTCATTGAAAACACCGCAAGCCGTTTGTCTGTAGGGTCGGGGTTCCGGTCCAGCCAGCCTTTGGATTGCATGGCTTTCATTGTGCGGCTGGCATGGGCCGCATCCATTGACGCTTTGCGCGATATGGCCCGCAAATGCCCCGCACCGTGACGCGCAATCGAAATCAAAATGCGGTATTCCTGCGTTGTCACATTGCTATCGCGCAAAGTGGATCGTTGCAGGATCGTCGACAGGGACGACGCCAATCGCAAAACACGAATGTTAAAGTTCTTGTCGAACGCGTCTTCGTTCAGCAAAGGCGCAAAAGGATCACTGTCATGCATAGGGTAATCAGACCCGATCATTGTAGCATGCGCAACAAAATTATTGACAGGATAGGCGGCCTTCTTGACAGTAATCCGCAATAAACGGATCTGGGAGGACCACATGTCTAAGTCACTTTTTGCAGGTGCGCTGGCATCGGCAATCGCCGTCGCATCGCCGGCGTTCGCACAACAAAACCTAACGGCAGAAACCGCATCTGCGGGCGGGGCCACCCACCTCGCGCCAAGCCACCTGACAGAAATTGCAGGAACGCTTGGGATTGCAAATATTCAGCTTGCTGAAGGGCAAACGCTGACAAATTCGATCCAGAACGTGGCTGAAGGCAAAACAGACATAGCCAGTGCGCCGCATATTCTGCCGTTCCTGATGAGCCGCGGTGTTGGGCCCTACGGGTCCTTGGGGGCTGAAAAAGGGGCTGAGCTGGCAAGTAATCTGCGCTCTATCTACCCTTACACTCTTGGTATTTTCTTTCTGTTCGCGTTCGACTCCAAGGACGTTGGTGGCTGGGATGATGTCGAAGGCCGAACGATCTTTAACGGCCCGCCACGCGGGGGCGCTTTGACGAATGCGCGCAGCATCATCCAGATCGCCACTGGTCTGCAGGACGGTGAAGGATACACTGGGATGCAAGCCAATTGGGGGCAGGCTGCGACCGTTATCATTGGCGGTGAACCTGATGCTGTCGTCCTGCCAGAGCTGTTCCCGAACACCCGTCTGTCAACGATTGGGTCTGCTGGCAAAGTGACGGCGTGGTCCATGCCGATTGAGCTTTATGAAAGCGAAGCCATGCAGAAATACATGGTCTCTCCTGGTGCGGCACCTACAGAAATTCCAGTCGCGACTTTGCAGGCGGCGATGGGTGACAGCTGGACCTTCGTGTCAGAGGACGCCACATTCCGCGGCATGGCCACCATCGGCGGTGACGTCGTGCATAAGGATATGGACGAACAATTGGTCTATGATCTGGTGTCTGCCTATGTCGCATCCATGGACGATTTGAAAGCCAAGGCACCATTTGGTGAAACCGTCAACTTTGACAACCCATCGCTGGGCATGTGCGGCCTGAACCCGATGAAGTACCACAAAGGTGCTGTGCGGGCATGGGAAGACGCAGGTTACGACATTCCTGATTGCGCCGAAGAATAAGCAATTTAGCGAGCGCCAATAGACACCCGCCCTCAACCGATGGGGGCGGGTGCAGTATCAAGACGAAAATTGGGTTTCCCGCATGGACGAGCAGACCGACGCGCAAAAACACCGCTCATTATTTCCAACCAAAGCTGTTTACGCCTTAGCGTTATTTTTTGTGTTCCTTGGGATCATGAATTCAATGCCGACCATACCGGGTTGGGACGATATGTGGCGCAACCTGTTTGGCAGTGAAACGCTGAAAGTGCGCAATTTTGCGACCGAGTGGTTCTACCCAATCGTCTTTTTCATCATGATGTGTGTGGTCGCAATGCGCCATTCCATGTGGCGTGATTGGCGCGGCACGCGGCGTGCTGGCTTTGGGCTTTTCATGGACGCAGCCCTTGTTGTTGCAGCCGGTGCTGTATCGCTGACCTACCTGATTGAAATCGACAGCGTTTGTTTGATCGACACCGTCACCGGCGAACGCGCACGCCTGATCGCCGCAACGCTAGAGGCAGAAATCAAGTTCGCAGAAGAGATGTTCATGCCCGTACCTGACACGGTTGATGATCCCAAATGCGTGCAAACAACGGGCATCTGGCTGGTGGCGATCATGGGTGCGTCAATCCTGATTTTCCTTGGCTACAACGTCAAGGTTTGGGGCCTTCCGCTGGTTCTCGTGTCTTTGGTGATCGCAATTTACACGATTGGCACGGTGCTGGTTTGGTACTTTCACGGCCCCGATGACATCAACAAATATCTGATGACCAAATTGGGCGGCGAACCACGCAGCTTTTTGGATGGTCGCCCCAATGTGCATGATGCTTTGGTGAACAACTCTGCTGGAATGCTGGGACGGTTCATGAATGTTATCATGAACATGGTGTTCCCCTACATCATTCTGGGCGCCATGTTTGGCAAATCGGCGGGCGGGCAGGCGTTGATCAAACTGGCGTTTCGCTGGACCCGCAAACTAAAGGGCGGGCCTGCCCATGCGGCAATTGTATCATCCGCCATGTTTGGAACCATCACCGGTGGCCCTGTGGTGAACGTGCTGTCCACGGGTGTTTTGACGATCCCGATGATGCTGAAACGCGGCTTTAGCCGGACCTTTGCTGGCGGGGTCGAGGCCGCTGCATCCTCAGGCGGTTCCATTATGCCGCCTGTGATGGGGGTGGCTGCATTTATTTTGGCCGCGCTGACGGCTGTGCCCTACCGCGAGATTGTGGTGGCTGCGGCTTTGCCTGCCGTTGCTTATTTCGTGTGCCTGTTCCTGTCGGCCATGTTCCAGTCGCGCAAGCAGAACATTCCTGCCTTGGGCGAGCTGACCGACGATATGAAATTCACCAAGACCGATCTGCTGAATCTGTGCCAGATTTTCTTGCCGATCCTGTTGATCCTCGTCCTACTGCTGACCCCCAAAGACGGGATCGGCTGCGGGCCATTTGGTTGGCTGTTCGGGGTCGAGCAGATCATGACGGACGGGACCTGCCGCGCGGCCAATCTGCCGTGGATATTCGAGTTGTTCCAGAACGCGGCTGGCAACGCTGGTGCAACGGGCTGGTGGGCTGCGGCTTTTGTGACTGTGTTGCTGTTTCTGGACAAAAAGTTCCGCGACAAGCCCCGTTTGGTTCTTGATGCGTTGTCAGAGGCGGGGATCACGATTTCGACCCTGTATCTGATGTTCCTTGCGGTTACTGTGATTGATGTGTGCCTGAACTTTACCGGCCTGTCGAAATTCGTAGCTGTCGATGTGCTGGGCTTTTTGTTGTCGCTGGATTTAGGGGGTAGCGGGTCAGTCTTGTTCCAGTTTGTAGCCCTTGTCATAACGATGCTGTTGGCTGTGCTTTTGGGCATGGGGATGCCGGCTGTGCCCGCTTATATCAACGTGGCGTTGCTGATGGGGCCGCTGTTGGTGGGGCTTGGGATCGCGACGTTTACCGCCCATATGTTCATTTTCTACTTCGCTGTTGCGTCGGCCATCACACCACCTGTCGCATTGGCTGCATTTGCCGCAGCAACAATCACCAAAGCGGATCCAATGGCGACCGGGTTTAGTGCTGTGCGCTCTGGTATTGTGATGTTCACGATCCCCTTCATCTTCGCGTTCTACCCTGAACTGTTGCTGATCGACGCAGCGCTGCTGGATCCTTCCAGCGCAAGTGGCGCACCTTTGGCGGGGTATGAAAACGGCGTGTCCTTTGGGGCTTTGGCTTGGGTGATCGCGCGATTGATGCTTGCGCTGTTTTTGGTGGCAAGTGCGCTGGCGCGGTACGATTCAGGCCCGTTGGGTTTGGCGTGGGTATTCGTGCGCCTTGGCCTTGCCGTTGCGATCCTGATGCGTCCCGAAGCGGTCCATTTGACGGCGATTGCAGCGACAGCCGGCATGCTTGTCCTGCACCGTATCCGATACCGGAACCATGCGCCGGCCTGATGAAAGCCCAAGGATCGACCCAATGACAAAGCGCCCGAATTTTTTGTATTTCATCGCCGATCAGCAACGCGCTGATTGGCTTGGGTGTTATGGGCATCCGGTGCTCAAAACCCCCAATATTGACGCCATCGCGGCACAAGGTATGCGGTTTGACAACTTCCACACCGCATCGCCTGTGTGCATGCCCAACCGCGCGTCCTTGCTGACCGGGCGTTATCCCAGCTTGCACGGCTTGCGCTATAACGGGTGCCGTTTGCCCTTGTCTGCCAACACCTTTGTGTCGCAACTGGCCGAGGCGGGATACAATACCGCCGCTATCGGCAAAAGCCATTTGCAGCCTTTCACCGACATGCCGCCAATTGGTGTGAACGCGGATGAGGTCGCAGATCGCCCCGATGCGTGGCGTTGGGATGATGGCAATTACGGTCAAGAGGAACCGGGGCGTTACACCGCTGACGGGCGGTATGACTTCAAGACGCCGTACTACGGCTACAACCATGTCGATATGGTCACATCACATGGCGACAAATGCGGCGGGCATTACCAACAGTGGTTCCGCGAACGCGCGGATGATTGGGAAGCCCTGCATGACCCTGCCAACCAGTTGCCCCACGATTACACATGCCCGCAAGCCAACCGCACCCCGATCCCCGAGGATCTATACCCAACCGCCTATATTCGCGATCGCGCCATCGCGCATCTGGACAGTTGTGTGGGCGACGACGCGCCGTTTTTTACGTTTGTATCATTTCCTGATCCGCACCATCCGTTCAATCCGCCCGGCAAATACTGGGACATGTATGCGCCGGATGATTTTGATGTTTCTTTGCCTTTTGACGCTCATCAAAACCCGACAATCCCGATGAAATGGCTTCATGCCAATTGGCAAGGGGCAGGGGGGCAGACGACACCGCAAACGGCCATGATGCTGGACGAACAACACATCAAAGAAGCTATGGCTTTGACCGCAGGCATGATGGCCTTTGTCGATGACGCGGTGGGTGACATCATGGCGGCCCTGACCCGCAACGGGCAATTGGACAACACGGTGATTTGTTACAACTCTGACCACGGCGACTATATGGGTGATTACAACATGCTGCTGAAAGGCGCTTTGCCGTTTCGCAGCATCACCCGTGTGCCGTTCATCTGGTCGGACCCCGAGAACCGCAAGGCCGCATCCTCAGACGCGCTTGCATCCACCATAGATATTGCGGCCACGGTTCTGGACCGCGTGGGGTTAAAGCCGTTCAACGGCAATCAGGGCAAAAGCCTGAAACCTGTCCTTGAGGGGGCAGCTCAGGTCCGCGACGATGTGTTGATCGAATACAATGACGGCGGGAGACGGCTGGGGTTTGATAAGCCCGCCCGCGTGCGTGCCTTGGTGTCACCGGACTGGCGGTATACGATCTACAAGGATCAGGACTGGGGCGAGCTTTACGATTTGGCGAATGACCCGCAAGAGACCCACAACCTGTGGGACAGCGCCGATCACTTTGCAATCCGTGCCCAGCTGGCAGAGCGTATGAACCAGCATTTGATGGCGCAAATGGACGAAAGTCCGCTGGCGGACCGGTTGGCGTGAAAGGGGGGTGTGCAGAGCGTCTTGGTGCCCTGCCTACCTTCTATTCTTCCTTGTCAGCCCAAGGGATTTTCGATGCGTCGATGTAAGGGGGAAGCATGGTGTTTTGATTTCCAATTGCTTCCTGTAACTGATCTATAGAAAGACCTAATGCATCATGCTGGCGGGATTCCTCAGTTTCGAAGTCTGAAGCCAGCCAGTCTGTGAATCGGGCACTTCGAATGTCCGCATCTGGTAATTTTGCGTCCGAAAGGTTCGCGCCTTCGAAAATTGCAACTAATGCAGAAATCGAATCCATCCCAGCAAATGAGAAATCGCACTTACTCAAATCGCTCTCTGCTAAGTTTGCATAGAACAGTTGGGCTTCCACGAAAGAACATTCTGAAAAGTTAGCTTGACTCATGTCTACAGCGTTCATGCAGGTGCCTGAAAAGTCAAAGCGTGCAAAAGGCAGTTCAGGGTTGCCAAAATGACTTGGCATAATTCTCCTGAACATAAAAGTAGGGGAATCTATATCGGGCCAATCTACTGTGACACGTTCAGCGCTAGTGCAAATATCCTGCCCCTCGGGCAATGGAATGGCCTGCGCCAACACAGACAAGGTCGACACCAACGTGCTTTCTGCATTGCGTTGTCTGTCTTCCAAGTCCCGATAGCTCACATCCGGCGTTGACATGACGTCCATCGGAAAACCGTTTCGCAACGTATGGTTAAAGACCTCCGTCAACGCATCAACCGTGCCGCGCATTTCGTCAGGATGTTCAAACCGCCGTGCTTCATCGGTCAGGAAACGCAAAATGGGGTGGGTCAAAGGAGCAAACGCAAACAGCTCAGCCCATTTGCCCGCAGCGTCCGCAGGTTCATCATCACCCGACAAACGATCCACCAGATAAAGCGCTGTTCGAAACACGGCGCGGCCTGCCAGGTATTCCCCGAAGCTTTTGTGAATAAACGAAAACCCAACCCGTTCGCTGTCCAAACGCGTGTGAATATGCAACGCGATGTTTTCCAGATGGGCGATGGGCAAGTCAATCACACGTCGCCAGTCTTTGCCGACGCGGTAGGCTTTGCGCAGCTTACCAAAGCTTTTTTCATCACCTGTGCGCCCGCCACCACGCCACGCAGACAAGCTAAGACATTCCATCAGACGGAAGAAATCATCACAGCTTAGGTCCGTTTTGTTCATAGGTGGTTTGGTGGCGTTGCGGTCGTAGATTTTGGTCAGAATGTCTTCGTACACATAGTTGCGGTTGTTGGCGGCCTCGCGCCATCTTGTTGTTGCAAAATCCGAGATCAGTAGCAGGTGCAGCAGCAACGGCTCCACGTTCAATTCGGCCATGTCCTCATGTGTGACAGAGTCAGGCACATTCTCGGCGGGCAGCCCTTTGGCCTTTTGCCACCGCCGCCAGTAATCGGGGCGTTGATCCAGTTCGGACAGGTTATGTGGATCGTCCACATGCCACGTGATGTCCTTGCGCCCCTCAGGACCGTGGCCGTGGTCCTGTTCCACGACGTCCAGCCTGAAGTCTGCGTCAGACAAGGTTTTGATGGGGGCGACATGTAGCAACTTGCCCTGATCGCTTGAGGACAAAGCCGCTTGGCAGGCGCTGGACCGTCCAAGGATCATCGCCTTTATGTCGCGTCCTGAACTGCGTTGCATGCTCAGCAATGATGACACCGAGTCCACAAAGTTCTTTGTCAGTGTACGGGCTTCGGTGTCTTGGGCGCTGAGTTCGTCCAGCCCGTCAAAAACCAAAAGAACAGGCGTTTGATCGTCGGCTGCCCATGACAGGGGATTGTCGTAGAACCCGGCGCTGCCGTCACCAACAGCCGAATTTCTGTATTGGACATAGGTTCCCAACGCCTGAAAAAGATCTGCGTTGAAGGTCAGATGTTGCAGTTCAACAAAGATCACGCGATGGCTGTTGTCTTGCAATATCTGATGGGCAAATGCGCGGGCAAAAGATGACTTTCCAGATCCCGGCCCACCCCCGATCACGCGCAGACCGTCTTCGCCATGCAACAGCCAATCCTTGGTCGTTTTGTGAAGGTCATCGACATGGGAGGTGATAGAGATTTTGCCGTCTTCATCAATCTGGCGTCTATGCCAAAAGCAGCGAAGATGCAGATACACCTCTGATAATGATACGGTTTCGTCCAAATCCGTTGTGAAAATAGGATCGCCAACAAAGCCTTTGCTGATGAAGCGCGCGTGGCGTGCATGGGCCAGTTCGCGTTTCTGGGGTTCGTGCGTGGGGGAAGATAGCGCCAGATTCAAACCGTTGAAATAGTCGGGGTGTCTTGCCACCACAGTCGCGCCTGCGGTCATCAACAGCGAAAAGAATTTTTGCTCGATCACTTTGTCATCGAAGGGGTGCTCAGGGCTGGCCGTGCGTGCAATTCCTGCGATCATGTTGCGGGCTTCGGCAAAGGCCGGATGTGCACTTGGGTTGTTCAGGTGCACAGGCTCGATTGTGCCGCGATCCGGTACGGTTTGGATCAGGGTTGTAATGCGGGGAGACAGTTCGGTTTCAGTTAACACGCAGTGCAGGCGTGGATGTTGCAGAACGGCACGTGTGGCTTCGGCGAGGGTTTGTGTGATCCAGACCCAGTTTCTGTTGGCTTGTGAGTCTGTGTCTTTTCCAATGGCGGCCTTGAACACTTTATCCGCTGCAAGGGCAGCACCAAGCCCATCCGCACCGATGGCTTTCGTGATCATCTGCACCGCAAGTTCTAACAGCTTCGCATGGTCGCGTTGTTTGGTCGGCTTTTCGAACACTGTACTCATAATTAATCCCTTAGTTTCAACGTGATGCTTGAATGCGGGCTAAATGGTTTGCGCAATGCTGCACGTATTTAGGGAAATTTAACCATAGAACTCTTACCGTTGGCTAGGTCCAATTGTTGGTGTTTCAGACGTATTTGCCGACGTGGATTGTAAAATTTAACTTGAAATGTTCTCTTTTTGATCTCATATAGAACGTAATGAGAACATCGGATGCAAACCCAAGATATAGCGGCCTCAACCATTGCCGCTACACCATGGGTGTGACACATAGGGTAGAACAGCAATGGCAACGGCAGATCTTTTGACAATGACCGATAAAAAAGCAGCAGATAAGCAAAAGGCGCTCGACAGCGCTTTGGCCCAGATTGAACGCCAGTTTGGCAAGGGCTCCATCATGAAACTGGGGGCCGAAGGGGCCGTTCAGGACATCAAGGCAAGCTCTACCGGCTCATTAGGGTTGGATATCGCATTGGGCATTGGTGGTTTGCCGATGGGCCGTATCATCGAGATCTACGGCCCTGAATCGTCGGGCAAAACCACACTGACACTGCACTGTGTGGCCGAACAGCAAAAGTCTGGCGGCGTCTGTGCCTTTGTGGATGCTGAACATGCTTTGGATCCGCAATATGCCAAAAAACTGGGTGTGGATATCGATGAGCTGCTGATTTCACAGCCCGACACCGGCGAACAGGCTTTGGAAATTACAGATACTTTGGTGCGGTCTGGTGCCGTGAACATGGTTATCGTCGATTCGGTTGCGGCGCTGACGCCGAAGTCCGAACTTGAAGGTGACATGGGCGACAGCTCAGTTGGTGTTCAGGCCCGTTTGATGTCGCAAGCGATGCGCAAGCTGACTGGATCTATCAGCCGTTCCAATTGCATGGTCATTTTCATCAACCAGATCAGGATGAAGATCGGGGTGATGTTTGGATCGCCTGAAACCACAACGGGCGGCAATGCGTTGAAGTTCTATTCATCTGTACGTTTGGACATCCGCCGCATCGGGGCTTTGAAAGACCGCGACGAAGTGGTCGGCAACGCGACCCGTGTGAAAGTTGTGAAAAACAAAGTGGCACCGCCGTTCAAACAGGTTGAATTCGACATTATGTATGGCGAAGGTATCTCGAAGATGGGCGAACTGCTTGATCTGGGTGTCAAAGCGGGCGTCGTGGACAAGTCAGGTGCCTGGTTCAGCTATGGCGACGAACGCGTGGGGCAGGGGCGTGAAAACGCAAAAACCTTCCTGAAGGAAAACGCACGTATCGCCAACGAAATCGAAGATAAAATACGTGCAGCGCACGGGTTGGATTTTGAAATGCCGGCTGGTGAACGCATCGAAGACGACGGTGTGCTGGACGGCTAAAAGCGGATCTTCAAAAGAAAAATAGAAGGCGTCCCAACCACGGGGGCGCCTTTTTCATTTAAAAGCCATAGCATTGGACATTGGCCAAGCGCACATGTCAAAGTCAGGTTCTAAACATCAAACAAGAAAGAACACTTCTATGGGCGCACTTTGGATCGCACACGTCACTGTCACAGACGAAGAGGCATACAAAAAATACGCAGCCGGGGCGACCGTGGCGATTGCGGAACACGGGGGCACGTTCATCGCGCGTGGGGGCCGCTTTGTTCAGCTCGAAGGCAAGGAACGTCCGCGCAATGTTGTGGCCCGCTTTCCTGACGTTGAAACAGCAGAAAAATGCTATCACTCCGCCGAATATCAGGCTGCGCTTGAACATGCGCGCGGGGCATCTGAGCGCGAGTTGATGATTGTGGAAACAACTGACTAAGGCCGCGAAGCCTTAGTTTCTTTTCGCTCAAAATATCCCGGGGGTTTGGGGGCAGCGCCCCCATGCTTCGCCCGGAAAAATTAGCCAGCTTTGGCCATACGCTTACGTTCATGCGGGTCTAGGTAACGCTTGCGCAGACGTACGGCGTTTGGCGTGACCTCTACCAGTTCGTCATCGTCGATGTAGGCGATGGCTTGCTCCAAAGACAGCTGCATGGGCGTGGTCAAGCGCACAGCTTCATCCGTGCCGGACGCACGTACGTTTGTCAGCTTCTTGCCTTTCAACGGGTTCACTTCCAGATCGTTTTCACGGCTGTGTTCACCAATGATCATACCTGTGTAGACGTCAGCCTGTGCGCCGATCATCATCTTGCCGCGTTCTTCCAGGTTCCACAAAGCAAAGGCCACGGATGTGCCATTTTCCATTGAAATCAGAACGCCTGCACGACGGCCCGGGATTGTGCCTTTGTGGGGCGCCCAGGAATGAAAGACGCGGTTGATCACACCGGTGCCACGTGTATCGGTCAGGAATTCGCCGTGATAGCCGATCAAACCGCGCGATGGCACATGGGCCACGATGCGGGTTTTGCCTGCACCGGCCGGTTTCATTTCAACCAATTCGCCTTTGCGCGTACCAGTGATCTTTTCGATCACCGCGCCGGAATACTCGTCATCCACGTCGATGGTGGCTTCTTCGATGGGCTCGTGGCGTACGCCGTCAATCTCTTGAAACAGAACCTGCGGACGCGAGATAGACAGCTCGAACCCTTCGCGGCGCATGTTTTCAATCAAAACACCCATTTGTAATTCACCGCGACCGGCGACTTCAAAGGCATCTCCGCCCGGTGTGTCGCTGATCTTGATCGCGACGTTGGATTCGGCTTCTTTCATCAAGCGGTCGCGGATCACGCGCGATTGCACTTTTTTGCCGTCACGACCGGCCAATGGGCTGTCGTTGATGCCAAAGGAAACTGTGATGGTTGGGGGATCGATCGGTTGGGCAGGGATCGCTTCAGACACAGACTGATCCGCCAGCGTGTCAGCCACTGTGGCTTTGCTCATGCCCGCGATGGATACGATGTCGCCGGCTTCTGCCAATTCAATGGCTGCTTGATCCAGTCCGCGGAACGCCATGATCTTGGTGCAGCGGAAATTTTCGATCAGTGTGCCGTCACGCGACATTGCTTTGATGGTTTGCCCTGCCTTTAACGTGCCGGTCTCGACGCGACCTGTCAGCATACGACCCAAAAACGGGTCGCTGCCCAAGGTGGTGGCCAACATTGTGAAAGGTTTGTCTTGTTCCTTGATTTGTGCGGGTGCAGGGACGTGTTCAAGGATCAGATCGAATAACGCGGACAAGTCCTTGCGCGGCCCGTCCAGTTCCATATCAGCCCAGCCAGAACGACCAGAGGCATACATGGATGGGAAATCCAGTTGCTCGTCAGTGGCTTCTAGGTTGGCAAACAAGTCAAAACATTCGTCCAGCGCACGGTCCGGTTCGCCATCCGGTTTGTCGACTTTGTTGACCACCACAATGGGGCGCAGGCCCAGCTTCAACGCTTTGGAGGTCACAAATTTGGTTTGGGGCATCGGGCCTTCCGCCGCATCCACCAGCAAAACAACGCCATCAACCATGGATAGGATGCGTTCCACTTCGCCGCCGAAGTCCGCGTGACCAGGCGTGTCCACGATGTTGATGCGGGTGCCTTTCCATTCAACAGACGTCGGCTTTGCAAAGATCGTGATGCCGCGCTCGCGTTCCAGATCGTTGCTGTCCATGGCGCGTTCTGTTGTCGCCTGGTTTTCACGGTAGGTGCCCGATTGTTTCAGCAGTTCATCCACAAGTGTGGTTTTGCCGTGGTCAACGTGTGCGATAATCGCGATATTGCGAAGGTCCATAGTTCTTGCCCTTTAAGGAGGTGCCTCTGAGAGGTTTGCGCCGCGCATACAGCGCCGCATCGCAGAAAGCTAGGGGGAATAATGCCACAAGGATAATGCGGCCAAGATGACGGGTGTTTTCAAACGGGCAGCGCCGTGCCGTCTTTGATCTCTTCCATGACAAAGCTGGCCGACACATCCGACAGCGGCAGCCGCTTGATAAGCTGTTGATACAGGCGGTCGTAATCCGCCATGTCCGCAACGCGCGCACGGATCAGATAATCCAGATCGCCGGTCATTCTGTAGACGCTCAGGATGCCGGGAATGGCGCGGGTGGCTTGCGAAAACCGAACGGCCCAATCGGGATCATGCTGGTTGGTGCGCACCTGCATAAAGACCATCAAGCCCAGATCAATAGCCAAAGGGGCAACCAAAGCGACACGGCCGGTGATGACGCCGCTGTCTTCAAGGGCCTTGACCCGGCGCCAACACGCATTGCGTGACAAGCCGACTTCTTCGCCAAGAGTTTCAAGCGATAGGCTTGCGTCACGTTGCAAATGCTTCAGGATTTTGCGGTCGATTGTGTCAAGGTCTGCCATTTATCTACAATATACGGGAAATATTCCCAAATCAACACGTGATCATGATGCATTTTGTGACCACGTCACACAGGGTTTCGGTTAATCTGTCCACATCACAACAGGAGAGCCTCATGATCACCCGCATTTTTTTGAACCATCCCCGCACTGTCAACGAAAGCTATGCGGAACACGCCGTGTTTGCAGGCGGTTTCGCATTAAAACTGCTGGGCGCAGGGGCCGCGGCACTTGTTCACGCGGTGATCCCGTGCCTGTTTGAAAAAACGGCCAGCCGGATGATCAATCAAATGTCCGAAAAGCTAAACGCGAGGGACGCTTAAATGTGCAGATGGGCTGCATGGAGTGGCACACCCATCTTTCTACAAGATATCTTGTCCGCACCGGAACATTCGCTGATTGTGCAAAGTCAAAACGCAAGTGAATGCAAAACAGCCATCAATGGTGATGGCTTTGGGGTGGCTTGGTATGCGGATTTGCCTGAACCGGGGTTGTTTCGCGACATAAATCCCGCGTGGTCTGATTCAAATTTGCCCAGCATTGCCGCGCAAATTCGTTCACCTTTGTTTTTAGCCCATGTGCGTGCCACCACAGGAAGCGCAATCAGCCGTAACAATTGTCACCCCTTTGTTGTCGGTCGCTGGAGCTTTATGCACAACGGGCAAGTTGGTGGTTTTGATCAGTTCCGCAAGGCCGCAGACATGAGCATTCCAGAGGCTTTCTACAATCATCGCAAGGGGGCTACCGACAGCGAAGCGTTGTTTTTGAACGCTTTGGGGCACAATTTGGATGCTGACCCGATTGGGGCGATGTCGCGTGCGGTTTATGAAATGGAAAGGTTGTCACGCGAAAGAGGGCATACGCCTCATATGCGGTTCTCGGGCGCGTTTTCAGATGGAAAGCGTCTGTTTGCGATGCGGTATGCTTCTGATGCGAATGCTCCGACGCTATACTACAAATGCGGTTCAAGCCCGTCCGGGGTTATGATTGTGTCGGAACCATTGGAGGCAGACACCCAAGGGTGGCACGCTGTGCCGCAGGGTTCTGTGTGTTGTGTTGAGGACGGTGAGGTTTCGATTGTGGCGATGCGTGCGGCGGACACATTCAGGGATGCAGCGTAACGGTTTTGCGGGCTGGCTATGTCGCATTTTTCTGCGTTTTGGGGGCGGATTTTAACGGGATGCCTAAAATGTCGCGCATTGTATACCGTTGTATGCATTGACTTGCGCCACACCCTCCTTTAGGGCCTGCGCCAAGGACGTTCGGGTCTGATCCCGAACCGCCACATGCCTATGATAGCCGCATCAAAAGGAAGCCTTCCCATGTCCAAGACACCTGATATCATTTACACCAAGGTAGACGAAGCCCCCGAACTGGCCAGCGCGTCTTTCCTGCCGATCATTCGCGCGTTCGCAGGGGCCGCCGGAATTGACGTCGGCACCAAGGATATTTCGTTGGCGGGCCGTATTATTGCGACGTTTCCCGAATTCCTGAAAGAAGATCAACGCCAGTCCGATGATCTGGCCGAACTTGGGCAATTGGTTAAAACACCGGGCGCCAACGTCATCAAGCTGCCCAACATTTCTGCGTCCGTGCCGCAGCTGGTGGCCGCGGTGGAAGAATTGCAAGCCAAGGGCTACGCGCTGCCAGACTATCCTGAAGACCCGCAAACAGACGATGAAAAGGCCATTCGGGCGCGGTATGACGCCATCAAAGGCTCTGCTGTGAACCCGGTTTTGCGCGAAGGCAACTCAGACCGTCGTGCGGCCAAAGCCGTTAAGAATTTTGCGCAAAAGAACCCGCATTCTATGGGTACATGGTCCAGCGAGAGCAAAACCAAAGTGTCGTCCATGACGGGCGGTGATTTTTATGCCAACGAAAAATCTGCGACGATCATAGGCGCACAAGCCGGTGACGCGAAAATCGAATTTGTGGCGGCCGACGGGACTGTGACAGTGTTGAAAGACGTATGGCCGCTGGAAGAAGGCACCGTGGCCGATGCAACCTACATGAGCGCGTCTGATCTGGCATCGTTCCTTGCCGCATCCATCGAAGACACAAAAGCAGATGGAACAATGTATTCGTTGCACATGAAAGCGACGATGATGAAGGTGTCCGACCCCATTATCTTTGGTCACGCGGTCAAAGCATGGTTGGGTCCGGTTTGGGACGCGCATGGTGATGCGATTTCAGCCGCAGGGGGCAGCCCGAATTCCGGTTTGGCAGACGTGCTGGCCGCAATCGACACGATGCCAAATGCCGACGCCATCAAGGCGGACATCGACGCTTTGGATCGCCCGTCGATGTATATGGTCGACAGCGACAAAGGCATCACTAACCTGCATGTGCCATCCGATGTGATCATCGATGCGTCCATGCCTGCCGTGATCCGCGCAGGCGGCAAGGGCTGGGATGAAACAGGAGCGAAGGGCGATGCAAACTGCGTGATCCCGGATCGTTGCTATTCCACGATCTACGACGAGACGATCAATTTCTTCAAAGCCAACGGTGCATTGGATGTGACCACGGCAGGGGCCGTCGCAAACGTCGGTCTTATGGCGCAAAAGGCGGAAGAATACGGGTCGCATCCGACAACCTTTGAAGCGCCTGCCAAAGGTGTGATGCGTATCGTGTTGGCCAATGGTGAAACACTGCATTCTCATGATGTGGATGCAGGTGACATCTGGCGCGCATGTACGGTTAAAAAGGCACCTATCGAAAACTGGATCGAACTGGCGATGGATCGCCAGCGTTTGACCGGAACGGAAGCCATTTTCTGGCTTGATGCCAATCGTGCCCATGATGCGGAGCTGATCAAATACGTGAAGCCCGCCTTGGAAGCTGCTGGTGTTGCAGACAAATTCCAAACTATGGCGCCGCGCGAGGCCACGCGGCAGTCCCTGCAGACAATCACGTCTGGCAAAGACTCCATCGCGATCACAGGCAACGTTTTGCGGGATTATCTAACAGACCTTTTCCCAATTTTGGAGCTGGGCACATCTGCGAAGATGCTGTCGATTGTGAAGCTGATGAAGGGCGGCGGGTTGTTTGAAACCGGCGCCGGTGGATCGGCCCCCAAACACGTGCAGCAGCTGCACAGCGAAAACCACCTGCGGTGGGATTCAATGGGCGAATTCTGCGCTTTGGGTGAATCGCTGAACTTCTTGGCGGACACACAAGGCAACGCCAAAGCGGGTGTGCTGGGTGTGGCAGCAGAAGCGGCAACGCAGGGCATTCTGGATGATAACCGGTCCCCGGGCCGCAAGGCGGGTCAACCTGACAACCGCCACAGCCACTACTGGTTTGCACGCTATTGGGCGGATGCTTTGGCGGCGCAATCTGACGATGCCGAATTGGCCGCGCATTTTGCACCGATTGCCAAAGCTTTGGCTGATGGCGAGGCGGCGATCACAGCTGAATTGGGGTCGGGGGAAGCGCCTGCGGACACTGGCGGATACTTCCGCAATGATGACGAAAAGGCCGCGAAAGTGATGCGCCCAAGCGAGACTTTGAACGCTATCTTCGCCTGAGCCTCATAGGGTTCAAAAATTCAAAGCGCCGCAGTCATTTGCGGCGCTTTTTTAGTTTGAGCCTTGGGATTTGAAGAATGCGGCAATGCGGTTTTGCGCATAGTCCCAAAGGGCAGGGGCGCCGATTTTGATTTTTGATCCGACGCGGGCCGCGATTGTTGCTTCGTCTACATTGTAATTTGTCCAGCTTCCGCCACCAGCAGCCAGGTTCAACATCGGTGGCTGAAAGCGATCCAGTGATTTGGCAAACTGGGCGTCGTCGGTTTCCGCAGCCTCGAATTCTTCCCATATCCCGCGCAAATCGGCAGCAATGTCTGGTGGTAAAAGTCCAAAAATGCGATCGGCCGCTTTTTGTTCGGCAGCGGCAACGGCCACATGATCGACGTTGTCAAATATCGGGTTGTCGCCTGCGTCTATTTCTACCAAATCATGCAGAATCAACATCTTGATGACACGCGAAATGTCGACGCCGGGTTTGGCTTGATCGGCCAGTACAAGCGCATACAGCGTTAAATGCCATGAATGTTCTGCCGAATTTTCAGCTCTTGATCCGTCGGCCAACGTGGTGGCGCGGGTGATGGATTTCAACTTGTCCGCTTCATTCAAGAAAGCAATCTGCGCGTCAAGGCGTGTGGTCATTTTGGGGAACTTTCAAAGTCTGAGGTCAGGCGGTCCAACTGGTACAGGATGTGGGCGCTTGCGTCTTCCGCCGTGCGATCCTTGCGTGTTATCGCCGCGCAGAATGGCCAAGCCAATGCGCTTAGTGTGATCACAATCAGCAAAACCGGTGCCAGAAAAATCCGAAGGTTTGTCTTGTCGCCAATGGCGCGATCGTATGCCAAAGCCAGTGCTTGTGATCGGTGGTATGCCACGAGGCGTCGATCAACGTAGGCGGAAATGGATGACCGTTCCGGAAGGATGTGTCCGATAGGGTAAGCAGCATTTGCAGCTTTGGCGGCTTCATCATTATTCAGGGTTTTGTCGGCGTGCAAGGTCGTGACATCAATACGGATCGCGCGTTGCGTTGGCGTGCCGGTCCAAACCTGAAAGCGTTTTACCGTGTCAGGGGATGCACGATGAAATAGCGTCCAGTTGTAGGTTTTGATGCTTGTGGACCATGCCCCGAAATGCGGATCATCTGTGATCCGAAACATCCCGGCTTGCAGCAATGCTGGGATAATTTGCGTTTCAGTCGCGCGTCTTAAGGCGCGACTGACAGGGTTAGCCATTCGAGGCCCCATCTGAGGCGGCATCGCGGTGCGCCTTGAGCTTTTGCGCTAGAAACCTGCGGCCTGAGATTTCTGCCATACGTGTGCGGATTGCTGTCAGAAAGGCTTCCTCCAGCGTTTGCGACGAAGCACCAAGAACATCCCCGACCTGCATAAAGAGCCGGTCATCGCCGGTCTCTTTTTGCACAGCCAGACATTCCTCGGCGAGTTTGTTCGCCATGTCGATGACAGCTTGATCCGCCATCAGCGTGTGGTTTCGGTCAGGCGACGTTTGACGTATCCTGTGGTGTGGTCGATCAGAGTATCAAGGTGATCATCTTCAAAGAAGTGGCCTGCGCCTTCAACTTCTGTGTGTGTGATCGTGATGCCTTTTTGCTCGTGCAGCTTGTTCACCAGTGCATGTGTATCCGCGGGTGGTGCAACGCGGTCAGCTGTCCCGTTGATCATCAAGCCCGAAGACGGGCAGGGCGCCAGAAACGAAAAGTCGTACATGTTGGCGGGTGGCGACACAGAGATGAATCCGGTGATTTCCGGCCTGCGCATCAGCAGTTGCATACCGATCCACGCGCCAAACGAAAAGCCCGCCACCCAGCAGTGTTTGGAATTGTTGTTCATCGACTGCAGATAATCGAGAGCGGACGCCGCGTCGCTGAGTTCGCCGACACCCTGATCGTATTCACCCTGGGACCGTCCCACGCCGCGGAAGTTGAACCGCAAGACCGTGAACCCCATTTTATGAAAGGCATAGTGCATAGAATGCACAACCTTGTGGTTCATCGTCCCGCCAAATTGTGGATGGGGGTGCAAAATGATCGCGATGGGTGCGTCACGTTCTTTTTGGGGGTGGTAGCGCCCTTCAAGGCGTCCTTCGGGTCCAGGGAAAATGACCTCAGGCATGAGCGTCCTTATATTTTTGGTCCTAAGGGGCGGCAGATTTCTTGACGAATTTGCGCGGGCTCTTTAGAACGGTTCTAAATCATCACTGTCAGGGCTTGCCCTGCGTTTTGTCGATGTATGGGTTTGGGGCCGGAAGGTCAATCAATTGTGATATTTGGGGGCTGCTATGAAACTGTCGACAAAGGGCCGCTACGCCATGGTCGCGCTGACCGATATCGCGTTGCAGCCGGAAGGCACCCTTGTCACGCTGGCTGAAATTTCTAACCGACAAGATATATCGCTGCCGTATCTTGAGCAGCTTTTTGTAAAATTGCGCCGCGCCGAGTTGGTGATGTCGGTCCGTGGTCCGGGCGGGGGATACCGTTTGGCCAGCCCGCCATCCGACATTCGGGTTGTTGATATTTTGGGCGCTGTCGATGAAACCGTAGATGCCATGCACAAAGGGGCTGGCGCGTCGGGCGGTGCATCCGGATCACGGGCGCAGTCTTTGACCAACCGTTTGTGGGAAGGCCTGAGCGCCCATGTTTACGTGTTTTTGCACCAGACCCGTCTGTCGGACATTGTCGCAAATGAACTGGCCCCATGCCCAGCCGTTCCAAATCTGTTTGACGTTGTCGATGTTTGATCCGATGCGCTGGGGCGCTGCCCCAGACCCCGAGGTTTATTTGGCGAGATGAAAATGGATCGTGTTTATCTTGATCACAACGCGACCACGCCTTTGCGTGTGGAGGCCCGTGCTGCAATGATTGCCGCCATGGATGTTGTTGGCAATCCATCATCGGTTCATGCCGAAGGCCGTGCGGCCAAATTGTTGGTAGAACGTGCCCGCGTAGAGGTGGCTGATTTGGTCGGTTGTAAACCCAATCAAGTCATATTCACTGGATCTGCCACTGAAGCCGCCGCGTTGGCTGCGGCCCAAGCGAACCAGCATGGAGGCGGGTTTTCATCCGCCCAGACAGAACACGATTGCGTTTTGGCATGGCACGATACGGATGCAGGCTGTTTGCGGGCAGTTTCTGCAGCCAACAGCGAGACGGGGGTTATGCAAGTCGATGGCTGTGTGGTGCCAAGTCCTGATTCCTATTCCGTTTTGTGTGATATCACCCAAATGGCTGGCAAAATGCCCGTGCAGTACCGCGATCACCAGACCCCATCCTATATGATCCTGTCCGCACACAAAATTGGTGGCCCCAAAGGTGTCGGCGCCCTGATCAACTTTACCTCCGAAGATCCGGTTGCGTTGCTTAAGGGCGGCGGACAGGAAATGGGCCGTCGGTCTGGCACTGAAAACATCGTGGGCATTGCCGGTTTTGGGGCTGCCGCGACGGCTGCGAGACGCGATGTGGCGCATGGACGATGGGAACGGGTTGCAGAACTTAGAAATATTCTAGAAAAGGCCCTTGAGGCTGCTTCAAAGAAGACTATTTTTGTCGGGAAAGCAGAGACGCGGTTGCCCAACACCTCGTGTTTCATAACACCCGGTTGGAAAGGCGAGACGCAGGTGATGCAAATGGATCTTTCTGGTTTTGCCATTTCGGCGGGATCGGCCTGTTCCAGCGGTAAAGTTCGCGCCAGCAAAGTGTTGTTGGCGATGGGGTATTCGGAGCAAGAGGCTGCCAGCGCGGTGCGTGTGTCGCTGGGTTTGGATACCTCTGAAGATGAAATAATGCGGTTTGCCGATGTGTGGGCCGATAAATTGACGAAACACGAGGCGCGTGCGGCTTAGGGCCTGACGCCAACACAAGGAACGCAAAATGGATGTAGTCACGGATGATGTGGTTGTAAAAGACGGCGTAGATCAAGACACGGTGGATGCGGTCCGCGAGGTGGGGGGCGCCTATAAATACGGCTGGGAAACCGACATCGAGATGGAATATGCCCCCAAAGGGCTGAACACCGATATCGTGCGTTTGATTTCCGAGAAGAACGGCGAACCAGAATGGATGCTGAACTGGCGTCTCGAAGCCTATGAGCGCTGGTTGACCAAAACCGAACCCGATTGGGCGATGGTCGATTACCCCGAGATCGACTTTCAGGATCAATATTACTACGCGCGTCCCAAATCGATGGAGGTCAAGCCGAAGTCTTTGGATGAGGTCGACCCCAAGTTGCTGGAAACCTACAAGAAACTTGGCATTCCTTTGAAGGAACAAGCACTTTTGGCGGGGGTCGAAGCCCCTGAAGGTGAGCGCAAGGTCGCTGTGGATGCGGTGTTTGATTCCGTATCCGTTGGCACAACCTTCAAGGATGAATTGGCCAAAGCGGGCGTGATCTTTTGCTCGATCTCTGAGGCCATCCAAGAGCATCCTGAGTTGGTCAAGAAATACCTTGGCACCGTGGTTCCCGTCTCGGACAACTACTATGCCACGCTGAACTCTGCCGTCTTTTCCGATGGCTCGTTCGTCTACGTCCCGCCGGGCGTGCGTTGCCCGATGGAGCTGTCCACCTATTTCCGCATCAACGCGGAAAACACAGGCCAGTTTGAACGCACTTTGATCATTGCCGACAAAGGGTCTTACGTGTCCTACCTGGAAGGCTGCACAGCCCCGCAGCGCGACATCGCGCAATTGCACGCGGCCGTGGTCGAGATCATCATCGAAGAAGACGCAGAGGTGAAGTATTCCACCGTTCAGAACTGGTACCCCGGTGACGAGAACGGCAAAGGCGGCATCTACAACTTCGTGACAAAGCGGGCCGATTGTCGTGGTGCGCGTTCCAAAGTGATGTGGACGCAGGTCGAAACGGGTTCTGCCGTGACGTGGAAATACCCGTCTTGCATCCTGCGCGGCGACGATTCACAGGGCGAGTTCTACTCCATTGCCATCGCCAACAACATGCAGCAGGCCGACACGGGCACCAAAATGATTCACCTTGGCAAAAACACCAAGTCGCGGATTGTGTCCAAAGGGATTTCTGCGGGCAAGGCGCAGAACACCTATCGTGGTCTGGTCTCGATGCACCCCAAGGCGCAGAACGGGCGGAACTACACGCAGTGCGACAGCTTGCTGATCGGTGACAAATGCGGGGCGCACACGGTGCCTTATATCGAGGTCAAGAACAACTCGGCGCGGGTGGAACACGAGGCGACGACCTCCAAGGTGGACGACGACCAGCTGTTCTATTGCCGCTCACGTGGGATGGACGAGGAAGAGGCAGTGGCCTTGGTTGTAAACGGGTTCTGTAAGGACGTCTTGCAGGCGTTGCCGATGGAATTTGCGATGGAAGCACAAGCGCTTGTGGCGATTTCGTTGGAAGGGTCTGTGGGGTAAATACGTGCCGTCCGAAGATCATACGCGAGAGCATTTCCGACAGGACTTTCAGCGAACTCAAATGCCTGTGTTAGGCCGCGTTTGCATGTTTCTTGTGGTGTTGCTGATTTGTGTCGCTGGTTTCAGACTGCTTAGCTTCCCTTATCCGGCCTACTTTGGTTTGGGCGCAACGATCGGGCTAGAGGCGCTGTACTTTTTATGGAAACGCAAACGAAACCAAAAGAAATATGACAAGGCCGTATCGCTGCAATCTGAGTTATCCGATCTCAAGCAGCAAGAGTTTGAACTGCGCTACGAAGAAGCAAAAATGAACGGTCAATTGGACCGGTGGAAGAAAGAAACATGATCCTAACAACCACACAATCCATCGAAGGCCACCCCATCTCCGCCTACAAAGGCATCGTGGTGGGCGAGGCGATCATGGGCGCGAATGTCGTGCGGGATTTCTTTGCGGGGATAACGGATATCGTCGGCGGGCGCTCTGGCGCTTACGAATCCAAACTGCAAGATGCCCGCGAAACCGCGATGCGTGAGCTGGAAGAACGCGCACGGGCTGCGGGTGGCAATGCGGTGGTCGGGGTCGATCTGGACTACGAAGTTGTCGGCGACAGCATGTTGATGGTTTCGGCCTCTGGCACAGCGGTCGTTATTGGGTGATGGGGCAGGTGGAACGTCATAACACTTCCCAACGGGTGTCCCATTGTGGTCACGATGTTGCGGCAGGTTTGAACCATATTTTAAGTGGTTCAAAGGCGATTTCCTATGGCATATCAAGATTTTCACGACCGCGTCCGCAAGCTGGATCTTCCGTTCACGCCAAAGCCCTTGGCCATCGGGAACCGTACGCAATCGGGGCTGGCGGAAAGCGCCAAACATCACATTTCATTCACCACGGCACTGCTGATTGGCGTGATGGCTGTGGTGTTTACACGCTTTGTGATGATGGCGTTCTTCGGGATACCAACGACCGCGAGCCTGCAAAACATGTTTGCAATGCTGGAAACGGCAGGGGCCGTTCTGTGTGTGGTGGCGGTGCGCATTCCGTTAAAAGAACACCACAAAGACGTGTTGGCGTCGCATCTGATCGGGGTCTTGGTCACGCTGTTCATGATGCACAATTTCGTTCATTCAAATCCGGACCTTTGGGTTCAGATCTACGGCGTTCCGTGGGTCGATCACGTGCTGGCAACCACGCAGGCCGGATCGGTCCAGATCGGCACAATCAGCCTGAGTCTGCTGTAATATCCCGTCAAACAGCCGCTGCCCTTCGCAGTGCGCCATTTTTTCGACAAGCGCTGGATCGTTTCCGGCGCTTTCGCCGTGTCCGCACAGCACCCGAACATTGCTGCATTTCGGTTGAAATGCACCCAAATCACACCGCGTAAAGCGCTGCACTTAAAGGTAATAAAATGCTGAAAATCAAAGACCTGCACGTCAAACTTGAAGAAGAAGATAAGCAAATCCTCAAAGGGGTGAACCTTGAGGTCGAGGCGGGCAAAGTCCACGCGATAATGGGGCCAAACGGCTCAGGCAAATCCACTTTGTCTTATGTCCTGTCCGGTCGTGACGGCTATGAAGTAACAGCCGGAGATGCGCATTTGGGCGACGTCGATTTGCTGGACATTGACCCCGAAGAACGTGCGGCCGCCGGTTTGTTTTTAGCGTTCCAATACCCTGTCGAAATTCCTGGCGTTGGCAACATGACCTTCCTGAGGACTGCTGTGAATGCACAGCGTAAGGCCCGTGGCGAGGAAGAAATGAGCGCTGCTGAATTCCTGAAAGTTGTACGCGCAAAAGCAAAGACATTGAAAATTGACGCCGACATGCTGAAACGTCCCGTTAACGTGGGATTCTCGGGCGGCGAGAAAAAGCGCAACGAAATTCTGCAAATGGCGATGCTTGAACCAAAGATGTGCATCCTCGATGAAACGGATTCGGGTTTGGACGTTGATGCCATGAAACTGGTGGCTGAAGGCGTAAACGCACTGCGCGACGAAGGCCGTGGATTCCTGGTTATCACGCACTACCAACGCCTTTTGGACCACATCAAACCCGACGTCGTGCACATCATGGCGGATGGCCGCATTGTGAAAACCGGTGGCCCTGAGCTGGCCTTGGAAGTTGAAAACAACGGCTACGCCGATATTCTGGCTGAGGTGGCGTAATGGCGGCCCCTGCACAACAAACCACAAGCACCGAGGCGCGGCTTGCCACGTTGACCTTGCCGAAGGGTGGATGGTCAGACGCTGCGCGCACGGATGCTTTGGCGCGGGTTCAGTCCATGGGGCTGCCCGGGCGGCGCGACGAATACTGGAAGTACACGCGCCCCGACACGCTTGTTCAGGCTGATGTTGTACCTGCGGCTGTCTTTCACACCGATGAAACACCCGTTTTTGCAGACATGGACAGCTTGAAAATCGTCTTTGTAGACGGCGTTTTTGATGCGGACGCCTCTGACGACTTTGCCCTTGAGGGGCTAACAATTGAACGGCTGGCCGAAGCACGCGCAGACATTCACTGGGCGCGTGATCTTTATGGAACGTTGGAAGCCAACGGGCAGAAACCTGTGGAGCGTCCTTTGGCTGCTTTGAACACAGCTTTTGCAAGCGATGGTGTGTTGATCCATGTTACAGGACAGGTCGATAAGCCTATCGCATTGGTATATTTGCACAAATTGGAAAACTCGGATGCGATTTTGCACCATGTTGTGAAAGTGGACGCAGGGGCCAGCGTGACCGTTTTGGAAAATGGTCCAGCGGCTGCACGGTTCAACAAAGTGATGGAAGTGGACGTCGCAGACCGTGCTGCCTTTCATCATGTGCGCGCGCAGGGCCGCGACCATGAACGCCGTGCGGCCACGCATATTTTTGCCCGTCTCGGATCGGAAAGCACGTTCAAATCGTTCACCTTGACCGCCAACGGTGTGATGACGCGCAATGAATGCATTATCGAGCTGAACGGTGATGATGCTAACGCAACAGTCGCCGGTGCATGTGTCGGGGACGGCGATTTCCACCACGATGACACGGTGTTTATCACCCACGACGCAGTGAATTGCGAAAGCCGCCAGGTGTTCAAGAAAGTGCTGCGCAATGGCGCCACCGGCGTTTTTCAGGGCAAGATTTTGGTTAAAGAAGGTGCCCAGAAAACCGATGGCTACCAGATCAGCCAATCGCTGCTTCTGGACGGGGACAGCCAGTTTCTGGCCAAACCAGAGCTTGAGATTTATGCCGACGACGTGGCGTGTTCGCACGGATCAACGTCTGGTGCGATTGATGAGACAGCTTTGTTTTACCTGCGATCACGCGGTGTACCCCAAGCCGAAGCTACCGATCTGTTGACGTTGTCCTTTCTGGCTGAGGCCGTCGAGGAAATCGAAAACGAAGCCTTGCGCGAAGAAATCAACGGCCGTCTTGCCTCCTGGCTGGAGCGTCGTCGCAGCTGATGGGTGTCAGCACCAATATCGTCGCAACCTACAAAGGGCCCGCGCGTGTTGTGCGTGGGCTTTTGGCGATGGGACCCCGTGAAGACAGGGCGCTTGCCTATTTGATGGCAGCCTGCGTGATCACCTTTATTGCGCAACTGCCCCGTTTGGCGAGACAGGCCCATATCGAAGGGCTTGAACTGAATATGCTGCTTGGCGCATCGCTAATGGCTTGGGTCTTTATTGCCCCTTTGATGCTATATATTCTGGCGGGGCTTGCCCGTGGTGTTGGCATGGTTTTGCGCGGCAACGGCACAGGGTACGGTGCGCGACTGGCGCTGTTTTGGGCGATGCTTGCGACCAGCCCTTTGTTGCTGCTGCATGGGCTTGTTGCAGGATTTATCGGACCGGGTCTTGAGCTGCAAATCGTTGGATTGATTTGGTTTTTATGCTTTGCATGGTTCTGGATCGCAGGCAGCATCGCACAGGAGCGGCGCAATGTTGAATGATGTGAATTGGGGGGCTTTGGTTGCACAAAGCCTGCGCAGACCTGCGCAAGCGGCACAGGTCGTTCTGTCATGGGATTTGCCACGCGATGCCCTTTGGACGGCGATGGCGCTGGTCACCTTGTGCAACGCCGTTTTGATGTATGTGACCAACATTGTCACACCCCCTTTGCCGCCTGAATTGGCAGCGCAAGCCATCCCGTTTCCAGCGTGGATGTTCAGCCCGCTGACGGCTTTTGTATTTTTGGCCGGATCATTGGTGGTCACGGTGCATGTTCTGCACTGGTTAAGCTCGATGTTGGGCGGGCCTGGTGGGCTAAACGAGATGTTGGCATTGTTGACGTGGCTGCAGGCATTGCGTGCCGTGGCCCAGTTTGTGCTTTTGTTTCTGCTGATCGCGGTGCCCGGGCTTGCGGGGTTGTTTGCCCTTGCCGTAGCCGTCATGAGCCTGTGGTTGCTGGTTGTTTTTGTGAACGAAGCCTCCGGTTTGCAATCCAAATTCAAAGCGGTTGGCGTTTTGCTGACTGCAGCTGTGGGCATCATTGTGGGCCTGAGTTTTCTAATCACACTGACCGGCTTTGCCGCGATAGGGGTGTAGTTTCATGTATGATGTGAACGCAATTCGTGCCGATTTTCCGATTTTGTCGCGTGAAGTGAACGGCAAACCATTGGTGTATCTCGACAATGGTGCCTCTGCGCAAAAACCGCAGGTCGTTATTGACGCCATCACGCGCGCCTATTCCCAAGAATACGCCAATGTGCACCGTGGTCTGCATTTTCTGTCAAACCTTGCGACCGACAACTACGAAGGTGTCCGCGCCAAGATCGCACGGTTCCTGAACGCCAAATCCGAAGACGAAATCGTATTTAATTCGGGCACCACCGAAGGCATCAATATGGTGGCTTACAGCTGGGCTATGCCAAACATGAAAGCCGGCGACGAAATTATCCTGTCGGTCATGGAACACCACGCCAATATCGTCCCATGGCATTTTTTGCGTGAACGCATGGGGGTGGTTTTGAAGTGGGTGGATGTGGACAGCACCGGCGCGTTAGACCCGCAAGCGGTTCTGGATGCGATCACCGACAAGACAAAATTGATCGCGGTCACCCATATGTCCAACGTGCTTGGGACCAAAGTTGATGTGAAATCCATCTGCACGGGTGCACGCGAAAAAGGCGTGGCCGTTTTGGTCGATGGATCGCAAGCGGCGGTACATTTGCCGGTGGATGTGCAGGACATTGGCGCGGATTTCTACGCCATTACGGGGCACAAGCTATATGGGCCGTCCGGATCCGGTGCCATCCATATCAAGCCCGAACGTTTCGCTGAAATGCGCCCGTTCATCGGCGGGGGCGATATGATCCGCGAAGTCGCAAAAGACGGTGTAATCTACAATGATGCGCCGATGAAATTCGAAGCAGGCACACCCGGCATTGTGCAGATGATCGGGCTTGGCGTTGCCGTTGATTACATGATGGGGCACGGCATGGATGCGATTGCGGCCCATGAAGACAGCTTGCGCGACTATGCGGTGGCAAAGCTGAACGGGTTAAATTGGGTTCAAGTGCAGGGCACAACCCCCGACAAAGGCGCAATTTTTTCCTTTACAATTGACGGTGCCGCACACGCGCATGACATCTCGACGATCCTCGACAAACGGGGCGTGGCCGTGCGCGCGGGTCAGCATTGCACTGGACCACTGATGGAGCACATGGGGCTTAACGCGACCTGCCGCGCGTCCTTTGGGATGTACAACACAACCGATGAAGTCGATGTTTGGCTTGATGCACTGGAGCTGGCCCACGAGCTATTTGCTTGAGGGCAGCGCTTTCCAGCGATCTTCCATTTTGCGCAAAGCGGCAATGCGTTCATGCGTTTTGGGGTGGCTTAGAAACCATGCCGGCGCGGCCCCTGCGTTGGACTGTGTCAGCGCATCAAGCTTTTCAAACAACGAAATCTGGCCTTCAATGCCGATCCCTGATTTTGTAAGCAATGCTGCCGCATAAGCATCGGCTTCAAATTCATCATTGCGCGACAGTTTTGCCATAAACAGGTTCATCAACGCCCCGGCCAACCATGGGCCAATGCCGGGCAGAAAACGCCCTAAAATCATCGCAAGCGCCGTGCGCATCGCGTTTTGCCCTGAAAAGTCGATCATGCGCCGCCGTGTGTGGCCCAAAGCGACATGGCCCAATTCATGCGCAATCACACTGGCCAGTTCGTCCGCCGACACATCTCCGTTTTTGAACCTTTTGTAGAACCCGCGTGTGATAAAGATGCGCCCGTCGGGGGCAGCCAGTCCGTTGATTGGATCGATTTCGTAGATATGTACCTTGATACGTGGCAGCTCTAGTGCCGCGGCCATCTGGTCACACAAATGGCGCAACATCGGGTCCGCCAGTTCGGTAGACTTCGCATCAAGCTCTTTGGCGGTGCGCCACGCGGAAAAGCGGTACATCGCAATGCCGTAGGCCAAGGCGATCAGGATGGGTGCAAATTTTATCATGTTAAAGATATGGGGCGGGCAGGGCCGTTCGGCAAGCGAATTAACCGTCCTCGCCATTCCACGCCACTGGCACCCGCAAAGGCCCACGAAACGCCCACCCTGAAAACGGCACGTCGCCGGTCAGGTGTAAGCCGTTCAGGTGCTTAAAGGCCAACGGCAAAGCAATATCCGCGATAATACATCGGGCGGCTGCAGCGCCTGCGCAAAAATGCGGACCTGCGCCAAAACTGATGGCGGCTTGCGTGTTGCGTGTGACGTCGAACTGGTCCGGCTTTTCGAAATGTGCTGCATCACGGCAAGCGGACCCGAACATAAAAAACACGCGGTCACCCGGGGCAAAGGATATTCCATCGATGCAATCGTGTTGGGCGACCTCTCGTGGTGACATGCCTATGGGCGCCATCCAGCGTGCGTATTCGGAAAATGCATCCGCATATGTCGCGTGGCCGTCTCGGACCGCGTCCAAACTGTCCGGGTGGGTCAGCAACGCCCAAATCGTGCCTGCAATCGCGTCGCGCGGTTCGTTTTGCCCGCCCGAAATGATCAATTTGATGTTTGCGCGAATGCTGTCCATCGGCAACCCTGCATCCTTCATCACAGCCAGTGCGGACATAGGTGTGGGGGTGCTAAGGTTCCGGTCAATATACGCATCAATCAGGGCCGTGGCCGCATGGCAGCGGTTTTCAATGTCTTGGATGCCAGCGTAGTTGGCACAGCCGTCGATCATCGCTTGGCTCACGCTGTCCATTTCGATCTCTGACATATCAACAAGCCCCGTTATCGCTTTCAAAGCCACTGCCGAGACGGGCATCGCGTAATCCGCGACCAAATCGCATGATCCGCGCGGTTTCAGGGCTTCGATGTGGGCCAAAGCAGCGCGTTCGAATATCGGTTTCCAGTGGGTGGTAACAGTGCGCGGGGAAAGTGCGGGAAACACTGCCTTGCGTTCTGCCATATGCGCGTCCGCATCTTTGCGCATCATGTTTTCGCCCATCAAGGTGGTCATCAACCCGCCCGGTTGGCGTGAGGAAAACACCTTTGTCCGCTTTTCATGCAGATGGATGTCATCGCGGCACGTAAACAAAGTGGCCCCCAATTGCGGCACCCAAGCGATTGGGGCTTTTGCACGCATCTGTGCCAATTGGGGGTAGGGATCGGCTGCAAATGCAGCCAGATCAATATCGAAATGTGGGGCGCTGGACATAAAACCAAAGCCTAGCGATGCCAGTTAGCTGTTGCCAGTCCCAAAACGGGCAGCATCTGCGGCAGCGCGGCGAATGGCACCGGATTTATGGATGGTTTCCATGAATTCTGCCTCGGGGTCACTGTCATAGACCACGCCGCCACCTGCCTGAATGTACAGCTTCTGATCCTGGACAACAGCCGTGCGCAGCGCGATGCACATGTCCATGTCGCCGCCTGCGCTGAAGTACCCGACGCCACCGCCGTAGATACCGCGCTTTTCGGGTTCCAGTTCGTCAATAATCTCCATTGCGCGGACTTTAGGAGCACCTGATACCGTGCCCGCAGGCATACCGGCAAAGAAGGCGTCCAACGCATCGCAGCCGTCTTTCAATTCACCCACCACATTCGAGACGATGTGCATGACATGGCTGTAGCGTTCGACGATGAATTCTTCGGTCGGGCGCACAGTGCCGATCTTGGCCACGCGACCCACGTCATTGCGGCCCAAATCCAGCAGCATCAAATGTTCTGCCAGCTCTTTTTCGTCGGCCAGCAGATCGGCTTCCAATGCGTTGTCTTCTTCAGGCGTGGCGCCGCGTTTGCGGGTGCCTGCGATGGGGCGAATGGTGACTTCGTTGCCAAAGACACGCACCAGAATTTCCGGGGACGCCCCCACAACCTGAAAACCGCCAAAGTTGAAATAGAACATAAAAGGCGACGGATTGGTGCGGCGCAAAGACCTGTAAAGCGAAAAGGGGGGCTGGCGGAAGTCTTGTGTCCAGCGCTGTGAAGGCACGCATTGGAAAATGTCGCCGGCGCGGATGTAATCCTTGGCTTTTTCCACGGCAGATTTGTAACCGTCGCGGGTAAAGTTGCTGACAGGTTCGAAATCTGCGCCCTCATCCCCCAGATTGCGGGTTTCGGTGGGCATGGCGCGTTCCAGATCACGCACGGCATCCATGACGCGTTCAGCTGCCTGTGCATAGGCCGCGCGTGCGGATTGGCCATCGCTGACCCACGCTGGGGACACAACCGTCACCTCGCCTTTGACACCATCCAGAACAGCAATCACGGAAGGGCGCAGCATTAAAGCATCCGGGACCCCCAGAACATCCGTGTTCACGTTTGGTAGATGTTCGACCAACCGGATCATGTCGTACCCAAGATACCCGAACAGACCCGCGGCGGCTTGGGGCATGTCATCGGGAAGGTCAATTTTGCTTTCCGCGATCAGCGCGCGCAGAACGTCCAAAGGATTGCCGGGTGCATCTTCAAAGGCTTCCGCGTCAAAGCGGGCCTGACGGTTGATAGCAGACGTGGTGCCATTGCAGCGCCAGACAAGGTCAGGTTTCATGCCAATAATAGAATACCGGCCGCGCACTTCGCCGCCTGTGACTGATTCCAATACAAAGGCGTCTTTTTGCGCCCCCGTCAGCTTCAGCATCAAGGACACAGGCGTATCAAGGTCTGCCGCCAAACGGGTGTATACGATCTGGTGTTCACCTGCGTTGTAGCCCGCGGCGAAATCATCAAAACTTGGTGTCAAAGCCATGAAACTGGACCTTTAGGGGAAATTGACATGAACCGCTTGCAAGGCGCGTTGGTCGATGTACTGGCCCGCACGCAGCAAGGTGTCTTGGGCAAAAACATCAAACACGTCTTGCGCCAGTGACTGATTGATCTGGGCTGTAAGCTGCGCTTGAAGTTCCTGCGTTTCCGGATCGTCCGAAGCTGCTGAAACGGCATCCAAACGAACCAGAAGGACGGTGCCAAAGCTGTCGATCACGCGCAAATCACCTGTCTCCATTTCAAAGACCTCGGACATAAAGCTGGGGGGCGTGCCACCCACAAAGCTGCTGCGTGTCTGGTCGACCTCTTGGGTGGCGTCCAAGCCCAATCCGGCGAAGTCTGTGCCAGCGGCAAGCTGCGGCACAAGGGCTTCGGCCTGTTCACGCAGGCGGTTTTCGGTTTGCGCGTTTTCCCAGTTGGCCTGAACCTGAGGCCGCACTTCGTCGAAGGGGGCGGGTTGTGCGGGAATTTCTTCTTCCAGACGGATGGCAAACACGCCGCCATCGTCCAAAGTTTCAATGGCTGGAAAATCGTCAACCGTCACCGCGCGGGCGGCTTCGGCAAAATCAACATAAGCGGCAATGCCGTCACCGCTGCCGTCGAACCAGTCCAATGTGCCCAATTCCATATCGGATTCTGCGGCAATCTCTTCCAACGTCGCACCACCCGCCAGAAGATCATCAAGATTTTCGGCTTCGGATGCGATGATGCGGCGCGCACGGTCTGATCCCAAAGCGTCACGCAATTCCAGCTGTGCGTCTTCAAAGGATGTGCTTTGTGCTGGCAGAACTCCGTTGACGCGGAACAAGGCCGGCCCAAGATCGGTGGCAAAGGGGCCAACCACATCGCCAGCCTCTGCCGTAAACACGGCTTCGCCTGCGTCGCCCAGTTCAAGACGTTGCACATCGCCCAGATCGATATCGGCCAGTTCCAGACCGCGTCCGTCGACCAAAGCTTCAAATGTCGTGCCGTTGACTTCTAGTGCTGCAGCGGCCTGATCTGCGGCCTCCTGATCCAGAAACACCAGACGCTCGACCAGGCGGCGTTCGGGGGTGTTGTATTCGTCGATGCGCGTTTCATATTCAGCGCGCAGCTGGTCTTCGGGAATTTCGATTGTTGGAAGCAAGCTGTCAGGCGACAGATGCACGAAGGTCAGGCGTTTGATGTCGGGGCGCATGAAGTCTTGTGTGTTTTCATCGTAGTAGCTGCGCAGATCGTCAGAAGTGGCGGTCAGCAATGGCCCGTCCAGATCGTCTGCAGTCAAACGCGCCCACGTAAAGTCGCGCTGTTCTGCGACGTAGCTGACGATGGTGTCAGCATAGGATTGTGGCATCACAACACCGCTCGATACGGAGCCTTGCAGAATGGTGCGTGCGGTTTCTTCGCGCAGGGTCGTTTCAAATTCGGATTCTGACAAGCCGCTGTTGCGCAGCGCAAAAGTGTAGCCTTCGCGGTCAAAGGACCCATCGACACCTTGAAATGTAGGAATTTGCAAAATCTGGTCACGCAGGTTTTCGTCACCGATCGACAGGCCGATGTTGGACGTCTCATTGTCCAAAGCGCGCTGCGTCACCAATCGGGACAAGACTGCTTGATCCAGCCCGATTTCGCGCACGCGCGTGAAAGGTAACGGCTCACCTGTACGGCGTTGGATATTCTGGATTTCGCGTCCCAGATCCCGTGCGTAGGTGTTCAGGTCAATGTTCTTGTCACCCACAGTGCCAAGCGTGCTGACGGTGCCAGTCAGATTGGTTGCCCCAAATCCACCCAAGCCCAAGATCAGCAGGCCCATCAATATCCACACTGCCGTCTTCGAAATGCTGTTGCCGCCTTTGGCCATGTTGCTCGCCTTTTTTGTATGTCTTGGGAATCGTTCTATGGGCCAAGTCCCAAGGTGGCAAGGGCGATCAGGTCACAATGCCACAGCGCTAAGTCTTTCATAAAGCGTCGCGATGCCAGCCACATCGAGATTGGCAAAAGCAATGCGTAAATGCGTGGCGCCCGTTGGATCGCCGTCAGGCACAAACATGGTGCCGGGCAGGCATAAAATGCCCGCATCTTTCACCAGCAACGGGGCCAATTCGGCCGATGATAAGGCAAATGGATGCTGCATATAGGCAAAATAGGCCCCGGCACTGCGCAGCCTCCAGCCTTTGGCGGCCAGAACGTCGAACCCTTCGCGGATTGCCGTTGCCCGTGCCAGAATTTCAAGGCGCTGTTCGCCCAGCCATGCATCAAGGTTGTTTAATCCCCAAAGGGCTGCGTGCTGCGCGATTTGGTTGGGGCAGATGGTGACCGTGTCCAGAAACTTTTCAATCTCCTGCAAGCGGTCAGGCGACGCGATGATGGCCCCGACACGGTGGCCTGTCAGGCGATAGGATTTGGAAAAAGAATAAAGGTGAATAAACGTCTGCCCCCAGTCGGGCTGCTGGAACAGCGCGTGTGGGGCAGCCGGGCTTGGGTGAAAATCACGGTAGGTTTCATCGACAATCAACGCCAGCCCGTGTTTTTGCGCCAGCTTAAAGAAGGCAAGAACCAAGTCCGCAGGGTATTCCACACCTGTTGGATTGTTGGGGGTGACAAGTGCGATGGCACGTGTGCGCGGTGTGATCCGTGCCTCTGCCGCGGCGACAGTGGGTTGCATATTGTCTTCGCACGGGATCGGTACAGCCCCAACACCCGACATGTCCATCCACATTTTATGGTTGAAATACCAAGGCGTTGGAACAAGAACTTCATCCCCTTCCGTGCACAGCGCCGCAAGCACCGCTGCAAAGGCCTGATTGCACCCCGAGGTGATTGCCACATTATCTGCTGTGATCCGGGTGTCGTAGTGTTTTGACGCATTGTCCGCCAAGGCCGTGCGCAATGATTGCGTGCCCAGCACCGGACCATACAAATGCACGTTATCGTCATTGAGGGCTGCATGTGCCATGGCTTCGCGCATCTGTGGAACGGGCGGATCGACAGGGGCTGCTTGGCTGACATTGATCAATGGGCGATCGTCAGGATGGGTGACGCCGTCCAGCCAGCGTCGTGCGTCCATGACAGGGGGCGAGAAGGTGGAGGAAGTGCGCGAGATGCCCATGCTTGGCCTTTGTGGTCAGAGGTTGGATGCCTGTGGCAAGGCAGGTCCGTTAAAGGCGACCTGAATGTCAGTCCGTGCCGCGGTAAGGTTCGACGTATTGCAGCGCCATGTCCCAAGGAAAGAAAATCCATGTATCTTGCGATACGCCCGTGATGAATGTGTCCACCATCGGCTCCCCTTTGGGTTTGGCATAGACCGTTGCGAAATGGGCGTTAGGGTAGAGTTCCCGCACCAGTTCCAGAGTTTTACCACTGTCCACCAGATCATCGATAATCAGGATGCCAGTACCGTCTCCCATGAGTTCTTTGTCCGGGGATTTCAAGACTTTGGCCTCGGACCTTTGATCGGCTTTGCCGCCGCCTGAATGGTAGGATTTGACCGAAATCGTATCGACGGTGCGCACGTCCAGTTCGCGTGCAATGATCATGGCAGGTGCCATGCCGCCGCGCGTGATGGCCACGATGGCACGCCATGCGCCGTCGTCTGGCCCGCGTCCGTCCAACCGCCACGCAAGGGCGCGGCTGTCGCGGTGCATCTGGTCCCAGCTGATGTGGAACCCTTTTTCGTGGGGCAGGCGGTTTGGATCTTTGGCGGTCATACTATTTTCCTAGCAGCAATTTCAGACCGAAGCCGCCCAGCAACAGGGACGCGATGCGGTCAAAGAGAGGTTTCAGACGCAGATAGCCTGCGCGGGCAGGCGGGCTGGACAAAAGTACCGCAAAGCCCGCGTAAAAAATCACTTCCAGCGTCAAATGGTTCAGCATCACAAATGCGATGTCCGTCGACGTTAGATCCTTTGGAAAGATCACCACAATGACGGCTGCCGCAAACAGCATCGACTTGGGGTTGCCAAAGTTGACCAAAAGGCCGTCCAGAAATGCGCGCCCATGTCCCTTGGGGGCTTGGCCCAGTGTGTCATGGGCGCTGCGCCAAATGGTTACAGCGAGATACAAAAGGTAAAGCGCACCACCGATTTTCAAAGCGGTGTAGGCCCATGGGAACAAGGTGAACACAGCCTCCAGGCCCAAAAACGCGGCCCCTGTCCAGCATGTCGCCGCACATCCAAGGCCCAAACCCGTAAAAATACCGGCGCGTCTGCCAGAGGTTACAGCGGTTTTCATAGCAAACAGCATCGCGGCACCCGGACTGGCCAAGGCCACGATCAGAATCGTGTTAAAGGCAAGAAGGGCGTCCCAAGTCACGCGCGACTACCCTTTGCTGATGTCCGGCGCGTCGACGGCTTTCATACCGACGACATGGTATCCCGCATCGACGTGCAGGTTCTCTCCTGTGGTGCCAGAGGCCAGATCGGACAACAGATACAGCGCAGACTTGCCGACGTCTTCGATAGTGACATTGCGGCGGAGTGGCGAATTATATTCGTTCCACTTCATGATATAACGAAAATCGCCGATACCGGACGCCGCCAGCGTTTTGATCGGACCAGCTGAAATGGCATTCACCCGGATGCCGTCTTTGCCCAGATCTTCAGCAAGATATTTGACCGACGCTTCAAGCGCCGCCTTGGCCACGCCCATGACATTGTAATGCGGCATGACTTGTTCAGCGCCGTAGTATGTCAGCGTCAGGGCAGACCCGCCTTCCGACATCATCTTTTCGGCGCGCTGCATGATCGCTGTGAAAGAGAACACAGAAATGTCCATCGTCATCGCGAAATTGTCGCGACTGGTGTCAACATAGCGGCCACGCAATTCGTTTTTGTCCGAGAAACCAATGGCATGAACGATAAAGTCCAAGTGGTCCCAATGGTCTTCCAAGCTGTCAAAAAGCGCATCCATGGATGTTTCAGAACCAACGTCACAGGGCAGAACGATGTCGCTGCCAAGCTGTGCCGCCAACGGATCAACACGTTTTTTCAACGCGTCACCCTGATACGAGAATGCCAATTCGGCACCCGCGTCGGAACAGGCTTTGGCGATGCCCCACGCGATTGATTTGTCATTGGCCAATCCCATGATCAGCCCGCGTTTTCCCGCCATGATAGTGTTTTGCATGCCTGTCCCCACTTTTATTACCGATTGTTCCCGGATGCGTCGTTTTGACCAATACGGTAATGCGATAAGAGCATCAAGTTTCCTAATAGCTTTAGGCTACCGTCAGGTCATGCTTGTAGTACACTGGGGCTTGAAATAACGGCACATCGGTCAAACAGGAGCGGCTATGACAGAGCGTAAAGGCAAATTTGCAGGCGACGACCCTTTTGTGATTGCACAAAAGTGGTTGGCAGAAGCCCAAGACAGCGAACTGAACGACCCGAATGCAATAGCGTTAAGCACTGTAGACGCCTCCGGGTTGCCAAATGCGCGCATGGTATTGCTGAAAGACATCGAAGCCGGGGCGTTTGTGTTTTACACCAACTATACATCTGCCAAAGCACAGGAATTGGACAGCGCGGGCAAAGCAGCATTTGTGATGCACTGGAAGTCACTGCGCCGCCAAATTCGTGTGCGCGGTTTGGTTGAAAAGGAAGACGGGCCATCAGCCGATGCGTATTACGCCTCGCGGTCCCTTAAAAGCCGCTTGGGGGCTTGGGCTTCGGATCAAAGCAAACCGCTGAGCAGCCGCACCGCGTTGGTAGCCAAAGTTGCCAAAGTCACGGCCACGCATGGCACCAATCCCAAGCGCCCACCCTTTTGGGGCGGTTACCGCATTACGCCACTTGAGATTGAATTCTGGGCCGACGGCGATCACAGGTTGCATGACCGGTTTGTCTGGCGCCGTGAAAATACCGACCTTCCATGGGCGATAGATCGCCTAAATCCCTGAATTTCACGTATCGTGAATTGCAGCTTATTGTTTTGTATGGTTTTTTTCAGCTTGAATGTTTGATCAAAAATCGCGCAAGACTATGCGTTAGAGACTGTGCCACATTATTGGCAAATGAATGAAAGAAATACTGTGTCCAACGAAGAAAATACCACGGACCAGATTGCAGGCCTTGTTAAATGGTTTGACCCGGTAAAGGGTTTTGGATTTGTCGTCGCGGACCAAGGTGGGCCCGATATCCTGTTACATGTGAATGTGCTGCGCAATTTTGGCCAAAGCTCTGTCGCTGACGGGGCGCGCATAACTGTAGATGTCCAAAATACCGACCGCGGCGTGCAAGCCGTCGAAGTTATCAGTATTGAACCCCCTGAAGGGGACGGCACAGCAAACCTGTCTGACATCGCAGAGCTGGACGCCGATGCAGTGGCCGATGCGCCGCTGGAACCGGGCAGGGTCAAATGGTTCGACAAAGGTAAGGGCTTTGGATTCGCCAATATCTTTGCGCGTGAAGAAGATGTTTTCCTGCATGTTGAAGTGCTGCGCAGATCAGGGCTTTCTGATTTGCAACCCGGCGAGGCCCTTGCAATGCGCGTCATAGACGGCAAACGTGGTAAAATGGCCGCTGAAGTTCACGCCTGGGAAGTTGCATTACACAAGGACACCTGATTGTGCGGTATATTCTGTCTGCTTTGGCTCTGACTGTTGTTTTTCTATCTACAGGCGGGGCAGGGTATGCAGAATGTCGTGCTGATACCGTGTATCTTCGAGGCGATTGGGGGCAGGCGCGATTCAGCGTCGATGTGGCCGACACTTTTGAAACTCAAAGTCGCGGTTTGATGTTTGTGGAAGATATGCCTTTGTCCAAAGGCATGTTGTTTGTCTACGACCGTCCAAAATCGCTGTCATTTTGGATGCGCAACACACTTATTCCTTTGGATATGGTTTTTGTTGATCCGTTTGGCGTCGTGAAGCACGTCCACTCGAATGCGATTCCCCATGACCTGACCCCGATCCACGGCGGCGACGGGCTTGTCGCCGTTCTTGAGATCAACGGCGGTTTGGCCAAGCAGCTTGGCATTACGGTTGGATCTGAAATGCGGCATCCCTCTTTTGTGAAATCTCTGGCCGCCTGGCCCTGTTAGGCGGGTTGTGCTGCCATGGCGCAGGGGCTTTCATCGTTCCAATTGAATGGCACAGCGCACAAGTGAGATAAAATCGAATTGGGGTGCCTTTGATGTACTTTAAGGGCTTTTCAAATCAGAACACGCGGTCTAAAGAGACGCACATGGTTCGGGGCGTGGCGCAGCCTGGTAGCGCACCTGTTTTGGGTACAGGGGGTCGGAGGTTCGAATCCTCTCGCCCCGACCATATATAACCAGTCCGACACCCATGGGACTGCGACGCAAACAGGCGCTACATCTACATGTAGCGCCTGTTGTCGTTTTGGTCGTTCAAATCTCAACATCTTGTGTTTCTTACGCCAGCGGCTGCAGTGATTCCTTTGATCGGTGGGGTGTAGGCCGTGGGATTCATTGCAATTGGTTGCATCTTGGTCACCATATTTAGGGCCTGCATCGTAAGGTCTACAAAATATTGATTTAGCAAATTCCGTCCACAGTCATGGTCGTTAACCTGTGGATAACTTCATCGGATGGTTCACAAATCAGGGCTAAACTGGCCCAAACATTCACAAAACTGTGACCCGATACTGGGGGTAAAAATCCTTAACATTTATTAACGTTAACGAAGTGAATCGGGCACCCACGTGACCCCCTGTTTCATCTTCTTTGGTCAAGGGTGTTTGTTGTTAAAAAAGTGTAAAAAGAGCGTTGACCGGATGGGTGCAGATACGTCAAGTTGTGCAAACCAACCAACGCACCACTAGATTTAGTGACTAACACTAAGCAGGACGTTGGAACGGTAGGGACGGCAAAAAGCTTCAGTTTTCCAAATGGAACTGGCTGTGCAGCGTAACATACGTTGCGTGCAGCATCGATTTTTGCGCCCAAACGACTGAGGTGGGGGGCCCGCAACGCCGGGGCTGCCAAGAAAATTGAAACGCTTGTGATGAGGCAGCGCTATGAAGATTGAAAGAACATTCACGACAGCCGGGCAGGACGCATATGCGTCTTTGGAATTCGTGTCCACAGTGTCGGAAATCCGCAACCCGGACGGCACAATCGTCTTTCATCTTGATAACGTCGAAGTGCCCGCCAAATGGAGTCAGGTCGCGTCAGATGTCATCGCGCAAAAATATTTCCGCAAAGCAGGCGTTCCAAGCCGCTTGAAGAAAGTGAAAGAAAAAGACGTTCCTGAATTCCTGTGGCGCTCCGTTCCAGATGGCGACGATGTCGAGTTCACAGGCGAAACATCTTCCAAGCAAGTGTTCGACCGTCTCGCAGGTGCGTGGGCGTATTGGGGCTGGAAAGGTGGCTATTTCACCACCGAAGCCGACGCACAGGCCTACTACGACGAGATGCGCCACATGCTTGCCTCGCAGCGCGCCGCGCCGAACAGCCCGCAGTGGTTCAACACAGGCTTGCACTGGGCCTATGGCATCGACGGTCCGGCCCAAGGCCACCACTATGTCGATTACAAGACCGGCAAATTGACCGCGTCCAAGTCATCCTACGAACACCCACAGCCCCACGCCTGCTTCATCCAGTCCGTGTCCGACGATCTGGTCAACGACGGCGGCATCATGGACCTTTGGGTGCGCGAAGCGCGTCTGTTCAAATACGGCTCTGGCACAGGCACGAACTTCTCGTCTTTGCGTGCAGCGGGCGAAAACCTTTCAGGCGGCGGCAAGTCTTCGGGCCTGATGGGCTTCCTGAAAATCGGTGACCGTGCCGCAGGGGCCATCAAATCCGGCGGCACCACACGCCGCGCCGCGAAAATGGTGATCGTCGATGCGGATCACCCGGATATCGAGGACTTCATCAACTGGAAAGTGCTGGAAGAGCAGAAAGTGGCGTCCATCGTTGCTGGCTCCAAAATGCACGAGCAGAAGCTGAACCTGATCTTTGACGCGATCAAAGCATGGGACGGCGCCGAGGCCGACGCCTACGATCCAAAGGTAAACCCACAGCTGAAAGACGCCGTGCGCGCTGCCAAAAAGGTCGCAATTCCAGAGACATACGTCAAACGTGTGTTGGATTATGCAAAGCAAGGCCACACATCCATCGAATTCCCGACGTATGATACTGACTGGGATTCGGAAGCCTATAACTCTGTTTCCGGCCAAAACTCCAACAACTCGATCCGCGTCACAAACGCCTTTCTGACAGCTGTTGAAAAAGACGCAGACTGGGAACTGGTCAACCGTACTAACGGTAAAGTCCACAAGGTCATCAAGGCGCGCGATCTGTGGGAACAAGTCGGACACGCCGCATGGGCCTGCGCCGATCCGGGCATCCAATACCACGACACCGTGAACGAATGGCACACATGCCCTGAAGACGGTGAAATCCGCGGATCAAACCCATGTTCCGAATACATGTTTCTGGACGACACGGCCTGTAACCTTGCGTCGATGAACTTGCTGACCTTCCTGAAAGACGGCCAGTTCCAAGTCGAAGACTACATGCACGCCTCGCGTCTATGGACTGTGACGCTGGAAATTTCGGTGATGATGGCGCAATTCCCATCCAAAGCGATAGCGCAGCGGTCGTATGACTTCCGCACGCTGGGTCTGGGCTATGCGAACATCGGCGGTCTGCTGATGAACATGGGCTATTCCTATGACAGCGACGAAGGCCGTGCCTTGTGTGGCGCGTTGACCGCGATCATGACAGGCGTTGCATATGCGACATCTGCTGAAATGGCAGGCGAGCTTGGCCCGTTCCCGGGTTACAAAAAGAATGCCGACCACATGCTGCGGGTCATGCGCAATCACCGCAATGCGTCTTATGGCGCGAAAGAAGGCTATGAAGCACTGGCCGTGAAACCAGTCCCATTGGACCACGCCAACTGCCCGGATGCACGTCTGATTGATCTGGCAATGTCCACGTGGGACGAAGCGCTGTCTTTGGGCGAAAAGAACGGCTACCGCAACGCGCAAACTTCTGTGATCGCACCAACAGGCACCATCGGTCTGGTGATGGATTGCGACACGACAGGGATCGAGCCTGACTTTGCGCTGGTAAAATTCAAGAAGTTGGCTGGTGGCGGTTACTTCAAAATCATCAACCAATCCGTGCCTGCCGCTTTGGAAAAATTGGGCTACGGGTCGGCGCAGATTGAAGAAATCGTGTCGCATGCAGTGGGCCACGGCAGCATTGGCAACGCGCCGGGCATCAACCACACGTCCTTAATGGGGCATGGGTTTGGACCAAATGAGCTGGCCAAAGTGGACGCGGCGCTGGAATCAGCTTTCGACATCCGCTTTGTCTTCAACCAATGGACCTTGGGCGAAGAGTTCTGCACGCAAGTGCTCGGCATTCCAACGGAAAAGCTGAACGACCCAACCTTCGATCTGCTGAAATCCCTGGGCTTTTCCAAGGGCGACATTGAGGCCGCCAACAACCACGTTTGTGGCACAATGACCGTAGAAGGGGCGCCGCATCTGAAAGAACAGCACTACAGCATCTTTGACTGCGCCAACCCGTGCGGCAAAACCGGCAAGCGTTACTTGTCCGTGAACAGCCACATCCACATGATGGCGGCGGCACAATCGTTCATCTCGGGTGCGATTTCCAAAACGATCAACATGCCAAACGATGCAACGATCGAAGACTGCCAGAAAGCCTATGAGCTGTCATGGTCGTTGGGTGTCAAAGCGAACGCTTTGTATCGCGATGGTTCCAAACTGTCCCAGCCTTTGGCGGCAGCTTTGGTCGAAGACGACGACGACGCGCAGGAAACACTGGAAAGCGGTTCCATGCACGAAAAGGCCACAGTTCTGGCCGAAAAGATCGTCGAAAAGGTGATCATCAAGGAAATCGTCAAGTCGCACCGCGAAAAGATGCCAGAGCGCCGCAAAGGCTACACCCAAAAAGCCATCGTGGGCGGGCACAAAGTGTACCTGCGCACAGGTGAATACCAAGACGGCAATCTGGGCGAAATCTTCATCGACATGCACAAGGAAGGTGCAGGCTTCCGGGCTATGATGAACAACTTTGCTATCGCTGTGTCCGTGGGTCTGCAATACGGTGTGCCTTTGGAGGAATTTGTCGACGCCTTCACTTTCACCAAGTTTGAGCCAGCTGGCATGGTCCAAGGCAACGACAGCATCAAGAATGCGACCTCAATCCTTGATTACATCTTCCGCGAATTGGCCGTGTCCTATCTGGACCGCACCGATTTGGCGCATGTCCAACCCGAAGGCGCGTCATTTGACAGCCTTGGGCGCGGCGAAGAAGAGGGCGTCAGCAACGTCTCCGAGATTTCGGAAACAGCGGCCAGCAAGTCTTTGGAAGTGTTGAAACAAATCAGCTCGACCGGGTATCTGCGCAAACGTTTGCCGCAAGACCTTGTGGTTCTGCAAGGAGGCATGGCCGAGGCTGGCATGAGCGATCCTGTGGGTGCATTGGAAACTCTGGTGCCGGAAATCGCCACAGCCGCCGTCGTTTCGGGTGGTGGGGCAACGGCTGTCAGTTCAGGAACCGTCAGTTCCGGCTCAGTCAAAATGGACGCACGGGTCAAAGCCAAAATGCAAGGCTATGAAGGCGAAGCTTGTGGCGAATGTGGCAACTACACGTTGGTGCGCAACGGCACCTGCATGAAGTGCAACACATGCGGCGGCACTTCGGGCTGCAGCTAAAATTCACCTCTCCGATGCGGAGATGTGTAGGGGGGTGGCTCCATGAAAATGACCGCCCCTCGACGAATTAGGAAATTCTTTGAGTTTCCGCAGTAACAGGGTGGGGCGCGACTATAGTCCTTCCCACCTTATACGGGGGCCTTCTTTTGGGTCTCTGGTACACGGGGCGGGTGCGCTCGCCCCTGACGACGTCTAGGCCGCAGGCAAAAAAATTCCGAGCGGTTAACAAAGTGAGCTTAGACGGCGAAACTAATGGGGGGGCCTCGGTCCTCCCTTTTTTCTTGTGTTGTGCATTGATGGCTGTTTCTGGGGTTGGTTGTCCCCATCTTTATTTTCAGCGGCTAAAAGCCAACGCTCTAACTGATCCTTAAGGCTCAGGCTGTAAACGGCATGGATCACAGCAATCAGAGCGCCTATGCCACAACGCCGTAAACCGTCCATGCATCATATTCCGGCTTACGAAGATGCTGGGTTGTTCAAGAATACTGTGTCACCCATCGATGTGGAGCTGGTGCCGCAAATGCAGCGTAATGCGCGACAGGATTTGGTGGTACGCGGTTTTCTGCAGGATCGGTCGATTGATGTTGTGTTTGCGGGACGCCGCGCCAAACAAGTGGCGCCTTTGGAAACGCATCTGTCCGCGATGGTTGCGCATGCGCGGCGGTGGGCACAGGGGCAGGGGCTTGGACAATCGGTTGATGTGGACAGCCTACGTTTACCACTGCGCATCGAAGGTGCGTTTCGGCCAAAGTTTTCGCGTGATGTGTCAGGCTGGGAAACCCGTGCTTATCAAATCATGGTATCGCGTTGGACTATGATCGACGCGGTCGGAAATATTACAGTATTCGGCACGCAACCTGTCATTTCAGCGGCCAAAACCTTGCGTTAACAGGCATGTACAGTTCAGCCGGTTTTGACGGACCACTGTTCCCAAACAAACGGGTACTCCCAATCGCAACTGTGGGTGACGGCCAAACCTTTGCGAATTTCGTCACGCACAGGGCTGAAACGGGGTTCAAACAGATGGAACTGAACCTGAAGTGTCCCAATACGCGCCATGATCCCGCTATCGATCAGCGCGGGAAGCAGATCGTATTCTCCACCTTCGATGTTCATCTTCGCCAATGCGATGTCTGGAATGTCGTTGTCAGCAAAGAATCGGTCAAGGCTGCGAATTTCGGCTTCAAATGCAGTGGCGTGATCGGCCACAGCAGAAGACGCATCGCCTGCATCCGAAAGCGTCAGGTGGCCGTCTTCTGCACCCAAAGCAAAGCTGTGCACGTGAACATTGTTATGATTTGCAAACTTGTCATGCAATGACTTTGCAAATCCCGGATGGGGTTCAAAAACATGAACGACTGCTTCGGGTTGTGACCGCAAAACATCTTCGGTCCACGCGCCCACATATCCGCCAAAGTCAAACACGACAGCGCCCGCGGACAAATCATATCGTTCCAGACGGGCTTGGCCTTTGTCGCGCTTCCAAGCCTTGTAGGCATCATGAAACACGCCTTTCCAAGGATTGCGACGGCGGTCGAGCCAGCGTTTGAGTGAGGCCATGAAACATTTCCTTCAAAACTTGACCTTGGTTAGCGGTCCATGGCCTGCGGTTCAAGCGCTGGCGTGTGCATTGTGCGTTATTCAGCGGTGCCCAAGGTGTCACGCAGGCGTGCGCGGGCACGGGCAAGGCGCGACATCACAGTGCCGACAGGCACATCCAACTGATGCGCCAAAGTGGCAGGGGATGTCTCTCCGCTGCAGATCAGTCGCATCAACGCGGCCTGATCGGCAGGCAGTGCATCGATCGCCTGCAAAGCATCGGCACATTCCAAACGGGTCAATGCCACCGGATCAACTGCAACCGCATCGTCTTCCAGTTCTTCGGGTGGCGGCGGACCACGCCATTTCATGCGGGCTTGATTGTGAAGCGTGCGCATCGCGTAGGGCCCCAATTTGTCGATGGAATGCCCCTTTTTGAGCCGCTGCAATATCCGCAGCAACGCGTCTTGCATCAGATCTTCGGCGTCGGCGGGTGATGGGGTCAAACGCCGTGCACGCCTTTGCAATAAGGGCATCAGGTCTTCCAGAGATGTGTTTTGCATGAATAGTGCCTCCTGCGGGCACTGTTTCAAATCCTCGCAAATACACCATATGGGGGAAATTTGCCGATGGCAGGTTTGCGCATTTTTTGGGCAAGGCGTCGCGCATGGCGCGGTCTCAATTCGGCGGTTCTGTGCGCGGGGACTGGGGGCAGGGACGGAAAGGGCGAATTGCGCATCAATCAGTGTGAGGGCCGATGACGGTCCTTAACCACAAAATCCTGAAAGGGAGTTATCACATGACAAAGTTTCACATCGGTACACTGGCCATCTTTGCGGCCTTCGCATCCCCTGCCTTGGCCCAAAGCGCTGATGCAAATGGCGACGGCGTGCTGACCATCGACGAAGTGCAGGCCGTCTATCCAGACGTGACAGCCGACAGCTTCACAGCGATGGATTTGAACGCTGATGGCGCTCTGGATGCAGAAGAAGTGTCTGCCGCCCAAGACGCGGGTCTTATGCCGGCAGGCTAACCCAAGAACACTGGTGCCATCTTTGCACTTTCGCGTGCCCACGTGGAAGTGCCAGATCTGACATCGCCCAGATGGCACCGGTTGGTGGGGGCGCGCGACCCGATGGTTCCCCAAACTCATCGGGTCGCGTTGCTTTGTTGTTTCAGTGGGTTAGGGCTTGAGGTGAATGTTGAATTTCGCCCTTAACGCAGCTTCCAGCGCAGGATCAAACTGTGCCTGTGACGGGGCACCCAGAATGTCTTCTTTGCGTGCCGTGGCTTTGGCGATCAGATCGGGCTTGCCCTTTTCTGCCCATTCCTTTGGCGATGTACGATCCCCGAACGTCGGATAGACGCTTTCGGTTTGCATCCGCGACAGCGTTTGATCGGTGCCTAGATAATGACCGGGGCCGCCCATACAAACTTGTGCAATTTCGTCCACGGCGAGGGTTTCGTCGTTCACTTCGATGCCACGCACGCAGCGCATGGCCTGTCCTAGAAGATCGTCGCTCAAGATCAGGGATTCGTGGCAAAATCCAAGTAATGATGCGTGCATGCCTGCAGCTTCATACACCATATTCACACCCGAAAGTCCCGCCAGAACGCTAGAACACATCTGTTCCCAACCGGCTTGCATGTCGGGCATTTTCGAATCCGACGCCCCGCCTGCGGCCCCTCCGGGCAGGTCATAGAACCGGTGCATTTGCCCGCAACCAGCTGTCAAAAGGGCTTGTTCGCCCGACCCAATGGACATCGCACCTGTGCGCAGATCCAAACCGAAAGGCCAGGTGCCAAAGACACAAGGCGCGCCCGGTTTGACGGCGTTGACATAGACCAGCCCCGCCAGACATTCGGCAGTGGCTTGCACAATCGCGCCTGCGATGGTGGACGGGGCAGTGGCGCCTTGCATGCCGGCCGACAACAACAGCACAGGCAATCCCGCTTCAATGCAGCGTTCCATAACTTCGCAACTTTCGGTGGCGAACTTCATCGGAGGCACAACAAAACAGTTGGAATTGGACACAAAAGGGCGTTCGCGGAATTTGTCTTCGCCGCCCGCGATCATGTACAGCATCTCTACGGCAGGGGCGACAAAATCGGGTTCCGTAAAGGACGTGCCGATGTGTTTCATGGTGCCGGAACAGGCCGCAAAAATGGTGTTGTAGTCCATTTCCATATTGTCTGTGATGTCGCGGCACACCATCGGTCGCTGGCAAAAGTGTACGTTGTCCAAAACATCAACGATTTTTGCCGCGTCGTGCAGGTCTTGCACAGTGGATTCGCGGTACGCGTTGCCTGCAACATCGACCATGTGCACGGCGGCGCCAGCGGTGCCGTAATGCACGTTTGATCCGGACAGTTCCAGATCGGTTTTCCCGTCACGGCTGAAGTAGGTCACCGACCGGTTGGCGCGTGCCAAGGTGTCTTCGACCAAGGCGCGTGGAAAGCGGATGCGACCGTCATCGCCCAGAATTGCTCCGGCTCCCGTTAGGTAATCGATCCCGGAAGGTGGCGCGTCTGCCAACCCGATGCGCTCAAGTGCATCCAATGCGGCGTGGTGGATGCGTTGCACGTCTGCATCGGACAGTGGATTGTACCGGCCACCCTCCATGCCGGGGCGAATGGGGCGGAGGCTGTCTGCCAACGGTGCTGCGCGGGCGGCGCGGCGTGCGGCGCGACCGCCGCTGCGAGACGGATTTTGTGCGTTCATTTTGTGGAATATCCATTTGGTACGTCAGAGAAAGAGCTTGGCGGTTAGCCCTGCACAGGTCGCCCCCGCGCCGCACGGCCGCGTTCCGCACCGATGGTGCGTACAACAAGTGCGATTTTGCACCGGCTTCGCTGCACAGACGTCCTCCCAAACATCACGCGTGGATCATCGCGTATGTCGCAAGTGTGCCCGTGGTCTACCTGCGACGTCTTGTCCATTTACGACGTGCATGTGTTTTTTCGATCGCGTCCCGCAATGCGGTTTCTTCGGCGGAAAAACACACAACAGGCGGGAAAATGTCGGCGGGATTTTGCATTCTGGCACAGGCTTGCCGAGCGGCACGTGTTTGGATGGTCAAGGCTGGCGTGCACCTGAAAAACGACCATGTGTTGTCCCATGCAAAGCGGCACCTGCAGAAAGGACCGTTTCTGCAAATATTGCGGCAAGTAACAGGAGAAACACTATGAAATGCACGATAATGATCACCGCCTTGGCAGGGTTGGGCACCAGTCTTGTCGCGCTGCCGGCTTTGGCGGGCAGCCCCACGGAAACAGTCGCACCCGAACCGGTGATCGCTTCCCCGCCACCCCCACCGCCTCCGGTGTCATTGGGCGGCGACTGGGGTGGTTTTTACGGCGGTTTGCAATTGGGCAATCTGGACGTGGACGGCACAGGTGCCGCGGACGGTGACGATGTGACCTTTGGTTTTCACGGCGGCTACAACTACGACTTTGGCCAATTCGTGGTCGGTGGTGAATTCGATTATGACTTTGGCGATATTGATCTTGGCGGGGCGGCCACCGTCGACAATGTGATGCGTCTAAAATTGAAAGCGGGCTACGATCTGGGACGTACCTTGATTTATGCCACAGCCGGTGCGGCGCGGGTCGATACGTCTTTGGGGAATGAAACCGGAGAGTTTCTGGGCCTTGGTGTTGCCTATCAGATCAATGACCGATTTGTCGTAGGGGGCGAAGTTTTGGAACATCGCTTTGATGATATTTCGGGCAGTGGTGTGGACGCGGATGCCACGGCTGTGACGGTACGCGCGTCGCTTCGTTTCTAAACAAATTCCAAGACCGCTGGCGCTGTATTGCGCCAGCGGTCTTGGCATATGGGCGTGTCACCACCGCCCTGATGCGCCGCCACCCCCCGAACTACCACCCCCAAAGCTGGATCCGCTGGAGGATTTCGAAATTCTGGAAATTGAATAGGCGCTGACCATCCGGTAGTCGCAATTGGTGCAGTATTTGGTGCGTTCACCCGATCCGCTTGCGCTGGTTGTGGCCCGTTGCAGAACGCGGCGTGTGGCGCGAAGCCCACCTGTCTGGCCGCATTGCGGACAACTGCGCAGACGCATCGCGCGATCCTTGATCCAGTTGCCGCCAAAAAGCCAAATGAAAGGCACCGCAAGCACGGCCAGCCACCAAGGTGCGCCTTTCCCTTTTGGCGCGTCTTCACCGGCGCTGTGCGGCACAGCGATTGTATCGATCGTATCCTGAACCCCCTCCAAGATGCCTGTAGCATAATAGTTGTCGCGGAATTTGGGTAAAAAGCTGCGATCAATGACGGTTTTGGCGACACCATCCCAAGCCCCTGAATATCCCTTGCCCAGTTCGATGCGCATGGCCCTGTCCTGATACAGCACCAGCACCATGATCCCGTCGTTGCGGGTTGCGTCGCCGACACCCCAATGATTGAACAACCCTGTGGCGAAGGCCTCCATCGTGACGTCCGGATTGTAAGTGGCTTGCCGCGTCAGGGTCACAACGGTCATTTCCACACCGGTTTCATCGCGCAGCTTTGACAGTGATCTATCCAGCTGCGTTCGTTGTTCAGCCGTCAGCAATCCGGCAAAATCGTTGACGGTTGTCGATGCATAGTCGGGATAAAAGGTCTGTGCAGTGCCAGCCAATGGGCAAAGGCACAGCAAGACTGCAAAAATGTAGCGGATCACGGTAAACTCCCCTTCAGTAGATGCAGGCAGTTTACCGCAAGGACCCTTGTCCGTCAGGTCGTGTTTTCCAGACCCTTTTCTTTGGCCTAGATTTTACGTTTCGAGACTTTGGGCAAACGCGCAAAGGGTACGCAAAGCGTCCGAGAATTGCGTGTCCTCGATGGTCATGGCCACACGCACATGACCCGCGGCAGCAGCGCCAAAGCTTTCCCCCGGCATGACAGCGATGTGGTGGGCATCCAGCAAGGCGTTTGCAAAACCTTCCCCCGACAGGCCGGTGGCCCGTACGTCCAGCATCAGGTACATTGCCCCTTGGGCAGGCACCAGACCCACTGTGTTTTGCTCTGCCAGAACCTGTTTGGCCAAGGCACGTCTGCGGCGGAAGGGGGCTGCGATTTCTTCTTCAAAAGCAGGGCCTTGATCCATCGCAAATACTGCAGCGTCCTGAATGAAACCCGGCACGCCATAGGTTGTGTGGGTCGACAGGTTGATCGTGGCCTCGATCACATGTTCGGGGGCCACGATCCATCCGCACCGCGATCCGGTCATAGCGTGGGACTTGGACATGGAGCCCACGACCAAAGTGCGCTCGGCCATGCCGGGCAGGGCGCGGGGGCTGATATGGGTGCCTTCCCAGATTTGCGTGTCGTAGACTTCGTCCGAAATCAGCCACAGGTCATGATCAAGACACACCTTTGCGATGCCGTCCAATGTGCTGCGGGAATAGACGGTGCCGGTGGGGTTGTTGGGGCTGTTGATCAGAAGGGTCTTGGCACCTTTGGCTTGCGCGGCAATGTCGGCGGCACGCGGTTGAAAGGCGTCTTCTGCACGGGTCTGGATTGCACGCGGGATTGCAGAGGCGCCGCGAATGGTGCCGGGGTAGGTGGCATAAAAAGGATCAAGGTACAGCGCCACATCGCCGGGGTCACACAGACAGGTGTGTGCGGCAAACAATGCTGATTGCCCACCCGGTGTGACCATGACGTTGGCGGCTGTGGTCGGCACGCCTGTTCGCTCTTGCACGCGCGCGGCGATTGTTTCGCGCAGGGCCGTCGTGCCTGGCACCATCGCATAACCCGTATGCCCGCCCAGCGCAGAGGCATGCATGTCGCGCAAGATAGGGGCCGCTGTGCGAATGTCGTGTTCACCGATGGTCAGTTCCGTCACGGGGGTGCCGTCCTTGATCATCTGACGGGCGCGATAAAACACGTCCCATCCGTCGGACCCTGTGCCTAGAATGGTCGAAATGCGTTGGCTCAGTTCCATGGTGCGACTCCCTCTTAGGTGCGGTCGCGCCACGTCGCCCGAGCCGAGCGCCATTGTCAATATCTCAGCCGTGCAAAGCCACGCTGTCTGTTGGGGCCTGTGCGCGGTCATGCAGCCCGTAATCACGCATGACATGTGCCACCCGCAAACGGTACCCTGCAAACAGACCATCACGCCCCACCGATTGCGCCCCCCGATGCGCGTGCAAACTGCGCCATGCAATCACGGCCGCTTCGTCGCGGAAAAACGACAGCGACAACAATTTGTCGGGGTTGGACAGGCTTTGAAACCGTTCCACCGAAATGAAGCCGTCGACCTGATCCAGCAACGGGCGCATCTTGGCTGCCATCTCCAGATAGGGCTCCATTTTGCCGTCAGCGGGTTCGACTTCGAAAATTACGGCAATCATTTTGTTTCTCCCAATGGCACTGAATGTGGCGCTGACGCCAGTTTGAGAAACGTGCGATCTTCGCGCAAGATAAAGCGTTTTGATTGCGCGAATTCATAGTTCTCGCGTCCCAATGGATCTGCGGCAAGCCGGGCGCGGTAGGCCTCATAGCTGGCAAGATCGGGAATGTTGTAGATGCCATAGGCCAATGTTGATGACCCTTCATGTGGCGCATAGTACCCCACCAGATCGGCGCCACAGCGTGGGATGGCTTGGCCCCAGTTCCGGGCATACTGCACAAAGTCCGCTTTTTTGGTGGGGTCGATGTGGTATTTTATGATGCAGGTCAGCATGGGTGTCTCCTTCATTTGCTGGGGCCTGTCTAAAGGATTGCCTGTCGATGATGCTTCGGTTACGGTCGAAGTATGAAAGAAGGTCCAGATATAGCATCTATTGCCGCCCTCATCGGTGATCCCGCCCGCGCCAACATCCTGACAGCTCTGATGTCGGGCAAGGCACTGACCGCCACTGAACTGGCGGGTGAGGCTGGCGTGACGCCCCAAACAGCCAGTGCGCATTTGGCAAAACTGGATGCAGGCGGGTTGCTGAAAGCTGACAAACAGGGACGGCACAAATATTTCGCACTGGCGTCCGACGATGTGGCTGGGGTTTTAGAAGGTTTGATGGGGTTGGCGGCCAATTCAGGGCATTTGCGCACCCGAACTGGCCCAAAAGACGCGGCCTTGCGCAAGGCGCGTGTGTGTTACAGCCATTTGGCAGGCGAAATGGGCACCCGAATGTTTGATCACATGATCGCGCATCGGTTGTTGATCGAAGGCGAGGGCGATGTCGCTTTGACGGATACGGGCACGGTTTTTGCGACTGAGTTCGGGATCGATGTGGCGTACCTAAACCGGCAAAAGGCGCCCCTGTGCAAAGCGTGTCTGGACTGGAGCGAACGGCGCACGCATCTGGCGGGCAGTTTGGGCCGTGCCATGCTGGCGCGTATGGAAGAACTGGGCTGGGCGACACGTGACCAGAAAACACGGATCGTAGCGTTTAAGAAGACGGGCGAGGCGGCGTTTGAGGGATTGTTTGGCTAGGGACTATGCGGGTCATAGCGGCCACCAATCAAAAACCTTCGGTCAAATTTGAACCATACTGAGTTGCATGAGAGGCAACTGAAGCGGTAACGGCCAATGCCTTCATTGATGGTCGGTTGTGTATTGGCCGTGGCGCTACAGCAGGTCCAAGCGGATTCTACCCTTTGTACGAAGACCATTCCATAGCGTTGCTGCACTGCAGTATGCCAATGGCGCTTCTTTTTTAAGCGCTCGCATCAGAAAAGACGCAATTTTCAGCACTGTGGCCAGCAATGCCCATGGAAGACTTGATAGCGCTTCACCTCTTACGCACCACGTTCAAAGATTTGGTTGTCCGCTTAAGGGCGCTTCAATGCCACGCGAAGGTGCAATCCTGGCAGATAACGACCCTCGCATGGCTGCAACAAAAGAGCTGCGTTATCCGCATATCAAACTGACAAGGCCTTGCCTAGCAGGCTGATGGCGTGCGCGGCCAACTCTAGAGGGTCTTTCCATTGACTATTCGTAACACACTTCTCACATCTTTTTCCGCGCTGGCACTGGCCGCTTCGGGCACCGTGGCCTTCGCGGATTGTGCCGACCCTATCAAGGTGGGCGTTCTTCACTCGCTTTCTGGCACGATGGCTATTTCCGAGACAACTTTGAAAGACACCATGCTGATGCTGATCGAACAGCAAAATGCCGCCGGTGGCGTATTGGGATGTCAGATTGAAGCGGTGGTTGTTGATCCGGCGTCTGACTGGCCCCTGTTTGCCGAGAAAGCCCGTGAATTGCTGACGGTGCATGAAACTGATGTGATCTTTGGCAACTGGACATCTGTTTCCCGCAAGTCGGTTTTGCCGGTCATTGAAGAGCTGAACGGCCTGTTGTTTTACCCCGTTCAGTACGAGGGCGAAGAAAGCTCTCGTAACGTGTTCTACACGGGTGCTGCGCCAAACCAGCAAGCCATTCCTGCGGTGGATTACTTCCTTGAAGAGCTTGGCGTCGAGAAATTCGCACTGTTGGGCACGGATTATGTTTACCCGCGTACGACCAACAACATTCTTGAACAATATCTCACAGACAACGGTATTGCCGCAGAAGACATCTTCGTCAATTACACGCCGTTCGGCCATTCCGACTGGGCGACAATTGTCGCGGATGTTGTGGCCTTGGGTGAAGACGGCAAACAGGTTGGTGTGATTTCAACAATCAACGGTGACGCCAACATCGGATTTTACAAAGAACTGGCAGCTGCGGGAATTTCTGCTGATGATATTCCGGTCGTCGCGTTTTCGGTGGGCGAAGAAGAGCTGTCGGGCCTCGATACAACAAACCTTGTCGGACACTTGGCGGCCTGGAACTACTTTATGTCCGCTGAATCGGACGCAAACACAGCCTTCATAGACAGCTGGAAGGGTTTTGCGGGCGAAGATCGTGTTACAAACGACCCCATGGAAGCCCATTACATCGGCTTTAATATGTGGGTCGCTGCGGTCGAAGCGGCAGGCACCACGGATGTAGACGCGGTTCGCGCGGCGATGTACGGGCAAGAATTCCCGAACCTGACCGGTGGTACGGCGGTGATGCTGCCAAACCACCACTTGGCCAAGCCGGTGTTGATCGGTGAAATTACCGCAGACGGCCAGTTCGATATCATTTCCCAAACAACCGAAGTTCCGGGCGATGCATGGACTGATTTCCTGCCAGACTCTGCCGTATTGACGTCTGATTGGAAGGACTTGGGCTGCGGTATGTACAACACCGAAACCAAGACCTGCGTTCAGCTGACTTCAAACTACTAAGTCACATTTCAGGCGCACGATGGAGACGTCGTGCGCCTGTTTTTTGCTCAATACCGAAAGATCACTATGCGCCATATCCTCCTTGCTTTGATGATGATGCTCGGCGGCACGCTGGCCGCATCCAGCCAGACCTTACAAACGATTTTGCAAACCCACGCAGAGGAAATCGCCAGCCCATCGCGTAATTCTGTCGGGGTTGCTTTGGATGATCTGGTGGCATCCGGATTGCCGCAAGTCACTGAATTTTTGGAACAATGGGCAGATAAAAATATCTGGCAACGCAGTGATGGAGTGTTCTTCATTGCCAGTAAAGCCGGCAAAGACCTGACGTTGACCGACATCGATACCAAAGAACAAAGCACGGCACCCGCCGCGGGTTTTACGCGTCTTAAGCCCAACGGTGGTGTACGCCGCGTGATTGGCACAGCACTTGTGCAATTCCAACTGTCCGACCCTGATTTGGCCCGCCGAGAAACTGCCGTGGCGTCCATCGCACGCCGCCCCGAAGCTGCGCAACTGGCGCCATTGATGGCGTCGATCGACGGTGAAACGGACGCGGCCCTAAAAACCCGCAAGATCCAACTGGCGGCCCTTCTGTCGGCACGGTTTGCGAAAACCCCGACGGACCGGATCGCAGCAATAGACGGGCTTGCCACGGACACATCAGTCGAAGCCCGCGCCGTTCTCAACCAAATTCTGTCCACGTCATCTGGTGCCGCGTTGAGCGAACCAGACGGGAATATCGCCACAATCCTTGACCCGATGGCTGAACCAGACGCATTCTATGCAGCCTTGGTTGATGCGGGTCTTGCCCCGGCGCGCCAAACCGCTGCGGATATTCGGGGTGCCTTGGAAGCCAATATCGTTGCGGGACGTATCGGCGGGCTGCCGTTGGCGCGCATGGACGATCCTGACGTACGTATTGCTGCCTATGCTGCGTTGGCCGCTGACGGCACAGTGCCTGAACTGGTCACTGAAAATCTGCGTGATGCGACACTTTCTACGCATGTTTTCTTTGCGCTTTACGACGAACCCAACCGCGACATTACGCAGGCCGCCGAAAAGGCCCTTGCATCGGTTGAAACCCGTGTGGCCGCCGCACAAACCGTTGATCTGACACTTGATGCCTTGTCGCTGGCGTCGATCTTCTTTCTTGCGGCCATTGGCCTTGCCATCACCTTTGGGGTGATGGGCGTGATCAACATGGCACATGGCGAATTCATCATGATGGGCGCCTACACCGGCTACGTCGTACAGCTGTTCATCCCCAACTACACCGTGTCGATCATTGTCGCGCTGCCTTTGGCTTTTGCGGTGACTTTTGCGGCGGGTGTGGTGATGGAACGTCTGGTGATCAGGCGTTTGTATCATCGCCCACTTGAAACGCTTCTTGCAACCTTCGGGATTTCCATTGCGCTGCAACAGATCGCCAAGAACGTCTTTGGCACCCAAGCACGGCCCCTGACATCCCCTGATTGGCTGGCCGGTGCATGGATCGTCAATGATGTGATCCAGATCAGTTTTATCCGCATTGCAATTTTTGCAATGGCGCTGATCTTTCTGGCGCTGATTATCTATATCCTCAAACGCACGCGCTTGGGGCTTGAGGTCCGCGCCGTCACCCAAAATCCCGGCATGGCCTCGTCGATGGGGATCAACCCGAACCGCATCAATATGATGACTTTCGGGCTTGGCTCTGGCATCGCGGGGATCGCGGGGGTGGCCATTGGGCTTTATGCCAAAGTCACCTCTGAAATGGGGTCCGACTATATTGTGCAAAGCTTTATGACTGTTGTTGTGGGCGGGGTGGGCAACGTCTGGGGGACCTTGGCGGGGGCTGCGATGATTGGCTTTGGCCAAAAGGGGATTGAATGGTTGAACCCGTCCAACACCCTGGCTGCACAAACCTTCATGATCCTGTTTGTCATTCTGTTTATCCAATTTCGCCCTAAAGGCATCGTCGCCCTCAAGGGCCGCGCGGCAGGAGACTGAAGATGGAGCGTTCATTCTTTGCAAAAAACCCGTCCGTTCTGTGGTTCCTTTTAGGGCTGTCTGTGTTCACCATTGCTGTGACGATCCTAAGCGAGGCCTCTGGCACGGCTATAATCTCAACCTCCTTCCTCAAGACGCTGGGCAAGACACTGTGCTTGTGTCTTGTTGCAATCGCGATGGACGTTGTCTGGGGATACTGCGGCATCCTGAGCCTTGGGCATTTCGCGTTCTTCGGAATTGGCGGTTACGCAATCGGCATGTGGCTGATGTATGCACGCACCAAAGAGATTGTTGTGACTTCGCTTGAAAACGCGACGTTGCCGCCCACACCCGATGAGATAACAAACGCCATCGGCGGCCAGATATTCGGCGTTGTCGGCAGCTCTGACTTTCCGCTTATCTGGGCATTTTCCCATTCGTTGACGTTGCAACTTTTGGCTGTGGTTCTGGTGCCCGGTGCGCTTGCGCTGGTCTTCGGGTGGCTTGCGTTTCGCAGTCGTGTCACAGGCGTTTACCTGTCGATCCTGACCCAAGCGATGACCTTGGCGCTGTCGCTGTATTTTTTCCAGAATGACACGGGGTTGCGGGGCAACAACGGGTTGTCGGGGCTGCAAAACATCCCTGGATTAGAGGCGATGTCACAAGCCACGGTGTCTTTGTGGTTCTTCTGGGCATCGGCCGTTGCCTTGGGGGCGGGCTATGTTTTGTTTGCGTGGATCACCGCAGGCAAACTTGGATCGGTCATTCGCGCCATCCGCGATGATGAAGCGCGGGTGCGGTTTTTGGGGTATCACGTCGAAGGCTATAAGCTGTTTATATTCACAATCACGGCCATTATTGCAGGCATCGCGGGGGCGCTCTATTATCCGCAAGCTGGCATCATCAACCCCGCCGAAATCGCGCCGATTGCGTCGATCTATTTGGCGGTTTGGGTCGCGATTGGGGGTCGTGGGCGCCTGTACGGGGCGGTCATTGGGGCGGCGGTCGTGTCGTTGATGTCGTCATGGTTCACAGGCGGCGGTGCACCAAACATCAATCTGGGGTTTTACGTCATCAACTGGACGGACTGGTGGCTGGTGTTGCTTGGCCTGACGTTTGTTGCCGTGACCTTGTTTTTCCCCAAGGGCATCGGTGGCCTGTTCGATCTTTTGCACAACCGGAAAGGAGACGGGGCATGAACACCCTTCTTGAAGTGTCCGGTGTCAGCGTAAGCTTTGATGGCTTCAAAGCCATCAACAACCTGTCGATCCAGATCGGTGAGCCGGAATTGCGCGCCGTCATTGGCCCGAACGGGGCCGGTAAAACCACATTCATGGACATTTTGACAGGCAAGACAAAGCCCGACGAAGGACGTGTGATCTGGGGCGAAAAATCCGTGTCCCTTTTGGGGATGAACGAAAGCCAGATCGCGCAAGCGGGCATTGGGCGCAAATTCCAAAAACCCACAGTGTTTGAGGCGCAAACGGTGCGCGAAAACATCGTAATGGCGCTTAAGAACCCGCGCCGTCCGTTTGATCTTTTGTTCAAACGCGGATCCGATGATGCAGAGGCACGGGTGCGTGCGATCAGCGACGAGATCGGGTTGAGCGACGCATTGGATCACATGTCGGGCGCACTTAGCCATGGCCAAAAACAATGGCTAGAAATCGGGATGCTTCTGGCACAAGATCCACGACTGTTGTTGGTGGATGAACCGGCCGCTGGCATGTCCCCGTCCGAGCGTGAACACACGACTGATCTGTTGGTTCGGGCGGCCAAAACCCGCGCTGTCGTGGTCGTTGAACATGACATGGAATTTGTGCGCCGTCTGAATTGCAAGGTAACCGTCCTGCACCAAGGCGCGGTTTTGGCTGAAGGCAGCCTTGATCATGTCACCAAAAACCAAGACGTCGTTGACGTGTATCTGGGACGCTAAAACATGCTGAACATAGAAAATCTGACCCTTAAATACGGCCAAAGTCAAATCCTGAACGGGGTTGGCCTCCGCGCGAAAGCGGGCGAAGTCACGGCTGTAATGGGCACGAATGGTGTTGGAAAAACGAGCCTGTTGAAAGCAATAGCAGGACGTCACCCTTATGCCTCGGGCACAATGGTGCTGGATGGCAAACCCATAAGTCATTTGAACGCGTTTGATGCAGCCAAAGCGGGTATCGCATACGTGCCACAGGGACGTGAAGTCTTTCCGATGATGACCGTTGTCGAAAACCTCCAGACGGGGTTTGCTTGTCTGGATAAAGCAGATCACCTAGTGCCCGACCACATCTATGATCTGTTTCCGGTGTTGCACGAGATGTCCGACCGGCGGGGCGGTGATTTGTCTGGCGGTCAGCAGCAACAGCTTGCGATTGCGCGTGCGTTGATCACGCGGCCAAAGGTGTTGTTGCTGGACGAGCCGACGGAAGGCATCCAGCCCAACATCATCCAGCAGATTGGCAACGTGATCCGTATCTTGTGCGAACAGGGTGATATGGCGATTGTTCTGGTCGAACAGTTCTTTGATTTCGCGTTTGATCTGGGCGATGATTTCACGGTGATGAAGCGCGGCGAAGTTGCATTCAACCGGCGCAGCGACGCCCTTGATCGCGAGACACTGTATGCACAGGTCGCAGTTTAGGTTATTTCTGGGGCGCCGGGACGTCAAAACCGCCGATCTTGGACAGCAAGCTGACGACATGGTCCGCACCGGTGCCGTTGCGCAAGCTGGTGAACACAAACGGCTTTTCACCGCGCATGCGCACGGCGTCCCGTTCCATCACGTCAAGAGACGCGCCCACGTGTGGGGCCAGATCGGTCTTATTGATGACTAGGATGTCTGATTTGGTGATGGCAGGGCCACCTTTACGGGGGATTTCCTCGCCAGCGGCGACGTCGATGACGTAGACCGTCACATCGGCCAATTCGGGGCTGAAGGTCGCTGAAAGGTTATCGCCACCGCTTTCGATCAACACGATTTCAACATCCGGATGGCGGCTGCGCATTTCTGCAATTGCGGCCAAATTGATAGAGGCGTCTTCGCGTATAGCCGTGTGGGGACACCCGCCGGTTTCTACGCCGATTACGCGATCTTGGGGCAGAATTTGCATGCGCATCAACGCTTCTGCGTCTTCTTGGGTGTAGATGTCGTTGGTGATGACCCCGATGGAGAGGTCGGGATGCAGCAGCTTTGCCAAGGACGCCGTCAACGTCGTTTTGCCTGCACCAACAGGGCCGCCGATGCCGATCCGTAAGGGTCCGTTTGAAGATGCCATGGGATGTCCTTTCAAGAGCGAAAAATGCGTGAATACTGGGTTTCATGACGCATAGACACGATGTCGGACAGCCATGCGCAGCTGTGCAGGTCGTCCAGTGTCGCGCCAACGCAGTGTTTGGCTGTCGCCACGCAATGGGGCTTTAGGGTGGTTTGGACTTTTTGCCCATCGATCTGGCCCAGTGGAACCAGCCGCATTGCCGCAGCTATGAGGTTTCCTGTGAAGGCTTGAAGGTACATCGCTGTGGCCAGTTCCGGATCAAGCCGCAGCGTCACCGCCGCCCGACCTACGGCGACAGGATAGCAAAGCTGGCCAAGGTCGATGTTCCAAACGGCCTGAACCGTTTCGCAAAATGCCGCCCCCTGCAAATCGGTCTCGCGCAAGCGCTCGGCGGTTCCGGCAAAGGCGCGGGCCTGGGCGTCAATCATTGGGATCGCGTTGTCGCTGCCCGCATATGCGACATTCAGCAAGACAGCGTCAGAGCGCGCAGAGCCGAATTGAAGCAGGTCCAACACCCAAGCTTCCAGTGTGGCCGCTGATGTAATGGCCCCGTCATTCATTGCTGTTTCCAACCCGTGCGAATAGGCAAAACTGCCGACCGGAAAGGAAGGAGAGAACAGCTGTGACAGGGTTAATACGTCAGTGTTGGTGGTCATGCGCGGTTGCACCGTGTTCATGAGAATGGGTTCGGCCATGACCGTAGGCGCCACCTTCGGGGGTGAACGGTTCCTGAACAGGGGTGACGACTGCACCAAGGTGTTCCAACATATGCCCAATGACCGGATCGCTCTGGATCAGCAGACGGTGCGCTTCGATCTGGCACGGGGTATGGCGGTTGCCAATGTGCCACGCCAGTTGCACCATGTCGCCAGTCACCTGCAACAAAGGCTCCTGTGCTGCGATCACCTCGATCAGGCGGCCGTCGTCAAGTTCGAAGGCGTCGCCGTGATCCAGCGACGTGGTGTGCGCCAAATCAACCAAAAGCGTTTCACCATGATCGGTTGTGATGACTTTGCGCCTTAAAAAACGGTCGTCATAAGCCAGAACACATTGATTGAACGCGCCAGACCACGTGCCCGCTTTGCGGATAACCTGAGAGATATAATCAGCCATCAGAACAAGAAATACCGCTGGGCCATTGGCAATTCGGACGCGGGTTCACAGGTCAGCAATTCACCGTCCGCGCGGACTTCATAGGTTTCGGGGTTTACGTCCATATGGGGTGTCGCGTTGTTCAAGATCAAATCCGATTTTCCTATGTTGCGGGTGTTTTGCACCGCAACGGTTTGCTTGTTAAGGCCAAGTGTTTTCCCGATGTCATTTGCCTGCGCCGCCTCTGAGACAAAGCAAACGGCGGAGTGTTCAACGGACCGCCCAAACGCACCGAACATGGGGCGCGAGTAGACAGGTTGCGGTGTTGGGATCGACGCATTCGGGTCCCCCATTTGCGCACATACAATCGTGCCGGCCATCAAGACCATCTCGGGTTTGACACCGAAAAACGCAGGGTTCCACAAGACAAGATCGGCGCGTTTTCCTTCGGCTATGCTGCCAATCTCGTGGCTGATGCCGTGGGCAATGGCCGGATTGATTGTGTATTTCGCAATGTAGCGCCGCACACGGAGATTGTCGTTCTCGCCGGTTTCCTCAGACAGCCGCCCGCGTTGTTTTTTCATCTTATCAGCCGTTTGCCATGTGCGGATCAAGACCTCGCCCACGCGGCCCATGGCCTGACTGTCGGATGCAATAATCGAAAAGGCGCCCATGTCGTGCAGGATGTCTTCGGCGGCAATTGTTTCACGCCTGATGCGGGATTCCGCAAAAGCCACATCTTCGGGGATGGATTTATCAAGGTGATGGCAGACCATCAGCATATCGAGATGTTCTTCGAGGGTGTTGACCGTGTAAGGCCGGGTCGGGTTGGTAGAGGAGGGTAAAACGTGTTCTTCGCCACAAATCTTGATGATGTCCGGGGCGTGTCCGCCGCCAGCCCCTTCAGTGTGAAAGGCATGGATGGTGCGGCCCTTCATGGCAGCCACTGTGGTCTCCACAAAACCCGATTCATTCAGCGTGTCGGTGTGGATCATCACCTGCACATCCATGTCATCGGCCACGGACAGGCAGCAATCAATGGCTGCAGGTGTGGTGCCCCAATCCTCGTGTAGTTTCAGCGCACAGGCCCCGCCGTTTACCATTTCCACCAAAGCGTCCGGCTGGCTTGCGTTGCCTTTGCCCGCAAACGCAAGGTTCATCGGGAAGGCATCGGCGGCCTGCAACATACGTCCGATATGCCATGGGCCGGGGGTGCATGTGGTGGCCAAAGTGCCATGTGCGGGCCCCGTGCCACCGCCCAGCATCGTGGTCAGGCCAGAATGCAGCGCATCTTCGATCTGTTGCGGGCAAATAAAGTGGATATGGCTGTCAAATCCGCCTGCTGTCAGAATACGCCCTTCACCGGCGATTGCCTCGGTTCCCGGTCCGATGATGATATCGACGCCCGGTTGCGTATCGGGGTTCCCCGCCTTGCCAATCTTGTGGATGCGCCCGTCTTTCAGCCCGACGTCTGCTTTGTAGATGCCGGAATGGTCCACGATCAGCGCATTGGTAATGACAGTATCAACTGCGCCTTGTGCACGCGTGGCTTGGGATTGTCCCATTCCGTCACGGATCACTTTCCCACCGCCAAATTTGACCTCTTCGCCGTAGGTGCGACCGTTCACGCCATTGGCACGCTCTGAGGTCAAATCGCGTTCAACTTCGACGATCAAATCCGTGTCAGCAAGGCGCAGTTTGTCGCCGACGGTGGGTCCAAACATGGCAGCATAATCGGTGCGGCTGATCGTCGTGGCCATCAGAGGTCTCCCATGACTTTGTTGTTGAACCCAAAGATCCGGCGTGCGCCTGATATTTCGATCAGGTTCACCTCGCGCCGCTGTCCCGGCTCAAAACGCACAGCTGTTCCGGGCGCAATATCAAGGCGGCGTCCATAGGCGGCATCACGGTCAAAATCCAAGGCGGCATTGCTTTCGGAAAAATGATAGTGGCTGCCGATCTGAACCGGACGATCACCGGTGTTGGCAACCATCAAAGTAATTGCCTCGCGGCCTTCGTTCAGGATCAGGTCGCCATCGGCGGGGAAAAGTTCACCTGGAATGATTTTGGGGGACATCGGCGTCTCCTAACGGATTGGATTGTGAACAGTGACAAGCTTGGTGCCGTCGGGAAAGGTGGCTTCGACCTGCACGTCGTGGATCATCTCGGCAATGCCATCCATGCATTGGTCGCGGGTGATCACGTGCGCTCCGGCTTCCATCATATCGGCCACTGACCGTCCGTCGCGCGCACCTTCCACAACGGCATCGGTGATAAGCGCAATGGCCTCGGGGTAGTTCAACTTTACCCCACGGGCCAAGCGCTTGCGGGCGACATCTGCGGCCATGGCAACCAGCAGTTTGTCTTTTTCACGCGGGGTCAGTTGCATGGGTCAAAGTCTCCAGTTCTTGGGCACAGCGTTGTTGGTCATGAATGTCAGAATAGGCGCAAGAACCTTGCGCAGTGCAAAACTGTCCTTGGCAATCAAACGCATGACAAGGACATTGTCGGCCAACATGCTTGCCCCGCCAAGCTGCGGCAAAAGTGCGCGACATCCAGACAGCAAATCCTTTGCGGCGGAATCGACCAGCACAAGACTGGCCATCGCCCGTGCGCCGCCAGCAATTGCAGTGTGGGTGAGCCGCGTGGCAAGATCACCGTCCATCTGGACGCGATCAAGATAGATAGGGCAACCCTCTGAGGTGATTGAAACACGGTCGCGGATGGCACCGGACCTTAGGATCTCGCCTGATGCCTCGCGGCCAAAAACCAGCGGTTCCAACATAAGGAATTTGGCGCTTGGATGCACGTCCACGTCCAGGCTGCGCTCCAGATGGCATCCCTCAAACAAGATCGTCTCTTGGGGCAGCCAAAAAAGTTGGGCGTCTTGCGCGACCGACAGATTGGTCTTCATTTGACCCGGCTCGGGTCCAGTGGCGCGGTAGATGCGTTCGGCGGCTTGGGTTGTGACGCTAATGCGTGCGTTTTGCTGGGCTGATACCGTTGTTGCAAATCGATCCCCGCCCGTGACGCCGCCCGCTGTATTGATGATGACCGCTTCAAGGTTGCCATTTTGTGGGCGGGGAAAGATGGACCTGTAAGACCCTTCTTGGCGCAAATCCTTTAGGCGACTGACCTTCAAGAGATCGGCGCCGTCATGCGTGCAGGTCGCACTTATCACGATGCGGCCTCGCGCCCGTTGGAACGCTGGCGTCAGTGCGATGGGAAGCTGCTGTGTCACGTGTTTCTCATGATGGTCCAGAAAAAAGCGTGAACGCGTTTCACAAGCTGCGCAAGCGTAGGGGCCACAGGCGCGACAATTGCGCCGCATAACGGCCCGATGATGAAAATATGGTCGCTGATGTTTAAAAATTGCGCGGAAAAAAGACCAACAGGCGCGTCGGGCTGTACCGGCCTACGTGTGGTCGGCGCCGCTGCAGACTGTAGTGGACAATAACGACCACTTCGAATTGAGGAACAGCGCCTGCCGTTCGTCCAGTTTCTTGTGGACCTGATCCTAAGCCCGCGGGGCCAGTGTCGCCTGAAATTTCTTTGTCAGTCCATTGCGCACAATGTCATAGGACTGCGCCAAACGGTCTGCCATTTCGGCAGGGTCAGCACCTTCCCATTGCACGCGCACCCAAGATCGGTGGAAATAGGGGGCCTTTTCTGCCGCGCCGACTTCTATCAATAAAGCGGCTGTTTCAACGTCTGGCGTTTTGACGGACACACCGTCGCCTTTGACGCCGATGCTGGCAAACATTTTGCCGCCAATCTTCCACGCATCATGGCCACCGCCCCACGGATCGGACAGTTCGGCGCCGGGGAAGGTGGCGCAAATGGCGTTGATGTCGTCACGTGTCATGGCGCCAGTGTGCCGTGTTATGTGTTGAATGTGAACACAATGTTCCAACCGAACGCCGACCACCTTGTCCAGACCTTGTGCTTTGCGGCTTGACCCGGCCCCCGCACAGGCGCTAACGGTAATGCATGACACGCTTTGCACCCATTATTAACTGCTGCATTCCCTGCTGAACTTTTCAAGCGGGCCGTTTCTGTCATTCCAAATATAGACCAGAATTGTTAAGCCCGCGCCCGAGGACCGTTTGGACATGCCTTGAAGGACGCCGCTATGACCGAGATCACACTTTACAACACCGCAATCCGCGCCAAAGAGGTGTTGAAACCTTTGGATGCCACCAACGTGCGCATGTATGTGTGTGGCCCAACCGTCTACGACCGCGCCCATATTGGCAATGCACGGCCTGTGATCATCTTTGACGTGTTGTTTCGCTTGTTGCGTCATGTTTACGGTGAAGATTCAGTAACTTATGTGCGGAACTTCACGGATGTAGATGACAAGATCAACGCACGCGCTGCTGAAAGTGGCCGGTCTATCGGGGACATAACGGCGGAAACCACACAGTGGTTTTTGGATGATATGGGGGCCGTGGGCGCATTGGAGCCAACTCAAATGCCGCGCGCCACGGCATATATCCCGCAAATGGTTGCGATGATCGAGACGCTGATCGCGGACGGGTACGCCTATGAAAAAGAAGGCCATGTGCTGTTTCGCGTGCGCAAATACGAGGACTACGGCAAACTGTCGGGCCGCTCTGTTGATGATATGATTGCTGGCGCACGGGTCGAAGTCGCACCCTACAAAGAAGACCCGATGGACTTTGTCATGTGGAAGCCATCTGACGCGGCCACACCGGGCTGGGACAGCCCATGGGGGCGGGGGCGTCCGGGCTGGCATATCGAATGCTCTGCCATGGCTGAAGACCTTTTGGGGTCCGAATTCGACATTCACGGCGGCGGTAACGATCTGACCTTTCCGCACCACGAAAACGAGATTGCGCAAAGCAAATGCGCAGGCCATGGGTTCGCCAATATCTGGATGCACAACGAGATGTTGCAGGTCGAGGGCAAGAAGATGTCCAAGTCGCTTGGCAACTTTTTCACGGTCCGTGATCTGCTCAATCAAGGCATCCCGGGCGAGGTGATCCGCCTTGTGTTTCTGTCCACGCATTACCGCAAACCAATGGACTGGACCGCGCAGAAGGCGGCGGAGGCCAGCAAGACATTGCGCAAATGGTACGCGCAGATTGATGGCGAACCCAACTCGGCTGTGTCCCAAGATGCCATCGGGGCATTGACGGATGATTTGAACACCGCAGGTGCGCTAGCGACGCTGCACACTCTTGCCAACACGGGTGAGACGGCTTTGCTGCGCGGTACCTTACAATTTTTGGGGTTGATGGGCGATGCAGTACCGACTTGGGCCAACGCATCCGAATTTGATTTCATGCAATGGGAAGCGCATTTCCAAGCGGTGCGTGGCGCGGCTATGGCGGCAAAAGATTTTGGGCCAGTGGACGCGTTGAAAGCCATGTTCGCCAATGCAGGCGTTGAAGTGCGCATGTCGAAAGACGGTGTTGAACTTGTGGCTGGCCCTGATTTTGACGCCTCAAAACTAGAGGGGCTCACATGACCCGCGAACGCCTTTACCTTTTCGACACGACATTGCGCGACGGGCAACAAACCCAAGGGGTGCAATTTTCAACGCCCGAGAAAATCCAGATCGCGCAAGCGTTGGACGCTTTGGGCATTGACCATATCGAAGGCGGTTGGCCCGGGGCAAACCCCACCGACAGCGCGTTTTTCGACGAGGCCCCAAAGACCCGCGCCACGATGACGGCCTTTGGTATGACAAAGCGCAACGGAATATCTGCCGAAAATGACAATGTTTTGGCGGCTGTGATGAATGCAAACACACCTGCCGTGTGTCTGGTGGGAAAGACCCATGATTTTCATGTGGAAACCGCACTTGGCATAACTTTGGCCGAGAACATCGAAAACATCACCCGCAGTTTTGCCCATGTCACCGCACAGGGCCGCGAGGCGATTTTTGACGCAGAACACTTCTTTGATGGTTACAAATCCAACCCGGCTTATGCGTTGGAGGCCATCAAAGCGGCCTATGCTGCGGGGGCGCGCTGGATCGCGTTGTGCGACACCAACGGGGGCACGTTGCCGGCCGATGTGGGGCGGATTGTCGAAGACGTGATTGCCGCGGGAATTCCCGGGGACCATCTGGGCATCCACACGCACAATGACACCGAAAACGCAGTCGCTTGCAGCTTGGCGGCGGTGGATGCAGGCGCGCGCCAGATTCAAGGTACGCTTAACGGTTTGGGCGAACGCTGCGGCAATGCCAATCTGACCGCGCTGATCCCGATTTTGTTGCTGAAAGAACCCTATGCCAGCCGTTTTGATACCGGAGTGGACCGTGACGCGTTGCTGTCGTTGACGCGTGTGTCGCGTATGCTGGATGAAATCCTCAACCGTGTGCCGCAAAAGCAGGCCGCTTTCGTTGGATCATCGGCTTTTGCGCATAAGGCAGGCTTGCATGCCAGCGCGATTCTGAAAGACCCGACCACCTACGAACATGTCGATCCCGCAACAGTGGGCAATGCGCGGATCATTCCGATGTCCAATCAAGCGGGGCAGTCAAATTTGCGGCGGCGCTTGGCAGAGGCGGGGCTTGACGTTGCGGCCAAAGATCCCGCTTTGGTCCGTATTTTGGAACGGATCAAAGACCGCGAGGCGCAGGGCTATTCATATGACACGGCGCAGGCCAGTTTCGAGCTGTTGGCGCGGGACGAGTTGATGCAGATGCCCGACTTTTTTGAAGTCAAACGCTACCGCGTCACGGTTGAACGGCGCAAAAACAAACGCGACCAGATGGTAAGCCTGTCTGAGGCTGTTGTGGTCGTGAAGGTGGACGGCGAAAAGAAACTGTCGGTCTCTGAAAGCATGGATGCGACCGGCTGTGACCGTGGGCCTGTGAACGCTTTGGCCAAAGCGCTTGCCAAGGATTTGGGCATTTACACCGAAATCATTAACGATATGCATCTTGTGGATTTCAAAGTGCGTATCACACAAGGCGGCACAGAAGCGGTGACACGTGTCATCATTGACAGCGAAGACGGGCAGGGGCGTCGCTGGTCTACAGTGGGCGTGTCCGCCAACATAATCGACGCCTCATTTGAGGCATTGTTGGACGCTATTCGGTGGAAGCTTATTCGCGATGTGAAAAAGTAACCTTGACGTTACATGTGTGACTCGCCATGTTACCTGTAGGTTACATAAGGAGCGATTCACATGGCACTATCCTCATTCCAAATCACGACGGTCCGCAGCGTGTCGTTGGCTATGGTCGGCTTGTGTTGCCTGACATATGCCGTTCTGGCCATGGCTCAGGACCGGCCTGACCCGTTCCTTTGGTATGTGCCGGGCGTCGCGGGCATCTTGGCCAGCATCGGGATTTTCATATCTTTTGCCTTGGCAGGACGGCAGGAGATCCTGCAAGCGACGGATGAATTGTACCGCATGGTCAATCACCGCGCCCAGCGCCATTCCTACTGGGTGGCTTTGGCGCTTTATCCGCTGTTTGCCGTGTTGCGCGGTTTTGATGTGGTGTCGATCAACACAAGTTTGGCCGCGATGGGAACGCTGACGGGCGCCAGTTATTTGCTGCTGGTGACACTGTATGAATGGCGCCTGTCATGAGCGAATTACGCAATAACCTGAAAGTGTTACGGGCAGAACGGGGCATGACCCAAGCCGATTTGGCAGCCGCCGTTTCTGTGTCGCGTAAAACCATAAATACCATTGAAAACCGCGTGTTTGTGCCCTCGACGGTGCTGGCGCTGCGCCTTGCTGATGTTTTGCACGTCAGCGTTCACGATATTTTCGAATTGGAAGACTAGATGCTTTTTACCGTGGCCAAGTTTGTCGCTGTTTCGCTGTGCATCACTGGGTTGATTGCTCTGGGTTTGATTGCGTCGCAAAAACCCGCTGAAATCACCGGCAGCGAAGGGCTGGATTTCACAGATGCCATTTTACAGGATCTAAGCGCATTGCCTGATCCGTCTATGGTCACGATGCGGGACGGGACGGATTTGGCCGTCAGGCGCTACGGTGACGCGGGGCCACTGGTGGTCATGGTGCACGGGTCGGGGTGGAACGGTATGCAATTTCACAGCCTGGCCACGGCACTTGGTGCGCAGGCACAGGTGCTGGTCCCTGATTTGCGGGGACACGGTGCCAATCCGGAACGCCGCGGTGATGTGGACTATATCGGTCAGTTCGAAGATGACCTGGCGGACTTGATCGCGGCGACAAAGGCACAAGATCAAAGGGTTATGCTGCTTGGGCATTCATCGGGTGGTGGGCTGGTGGTCCGTTTTGCAGGTGGTACGCACGGTTCCATGATCGACCATGCGGTGCTGTTGGCCCCGTTCCTCAAGCACAACGCGCCCACAACCCGCAAAAACGCAGGAGGCTGGAGCCATGTTCTGATGCGCCGGATCATCGGACTAAGCATGTTGAACACCTTTGGGATCACTGCGCTGAACCATTTGACGATTATCCAGTTCAATATGCCGCGCGTGGTGCTGGACGGCCCACTGGGGCACACGGCCACAACATCCTATTCCTACCGTCTGAACACCGGCTTTGCGCCGCGTGGGGCCTATGCAGATGACATTGCAGCCTTGCCCGCGTTCGAATTGATTGTGGGGGCGGACGATGAAGCCATGGTTGCCGACGCCTATGAACCTTTGATGGCGGGCATGACTGGCAAAGGGCGGTATCGGGTGCTACCTGACGTGGGACATTTGGGGGTGGTTGATGCGCCCGAAACCCTGACCGCCATACAAGAGAGCCTCAGTGACCTTTAACGACGATCTTAACGCCTGCGCCGCTTTAGTTGAAAAGGGCGATCCATTGCGGTTTCGCACAGTTATGGCCGCCCCTTTGGCTGCACGCGAAAAACTGTTTCCGCTGTATGCGTTCAATGTTGAAGTCGCGCGTGCACCTTGGGTGACACAAGAACCGATGATCGCCGAAATGCGTTTGCAATGGTGGCGGGATGCGTTGGAAGAAATCGCACAAGACGCAGGCAAAATCCGCCGCCATCAGGTGGTGACGCCACTGAGCCGGGTGATTGATGCGGCCAGTGCCACGCAGCTGGATGCTTTGGTCGCGGCGCGGCGGTGGGACATCTATAAGGACGCCTTTGAAGACGAAGGCCATTTTGAACGCTACATCGACGAGACCTCAGGCCATCTTCTGGTGGCGGCGGTGCGGGCGTTGGATCCGCAGGTTGCACGCGATTGCGAAACCGTATTGCGCGATGCAGCTTTTGCCAGCGGCGTTGCGGCGTGGTTGCGGGCGATCCCGGCCCTTGTAGGTGCAAAACGCATTCCTTTGCTGGATGGGCGAGATGCGGGGATCAAGACGCTTGCGCGGTCCGCATTGGACCGTTTGCGCAAGGCGCGTGCGCACCATCGTAGCATCTCTAAAGCGGCTGCACCGGCTCTTTGGCCCACCTTGCAGGCGGCACCAACACTCAGGGCTGTGATTAAACGTCCTGACCTTGTGGCTGACGGGCTACCGGATATCCCGCGCGACGGGCTGTGGTGGGCCGCTTTACGGTCGCGCTGGTAAGCCTTGCTACAAGCCCCGCGTGACAGACAGAGTTAGGCTGTGCGCTCTGCAGGGCGCAAGGCCAGCCAGATCAATGCACCACCTGCCAACACCAAGAACGGTGCCATGGCAAAGTTCACAGCCGCCCACCCTTCGACGGGATTGCCGCCAGAGCAATTCATCAACCCGCCCGATGCCAATGAGGCAAACGTAACGCCACCGAACACCAGCAAATCATTTAGGCCTTGCATGCGTCCCCGTTCCTCGGGGGCGTGGGATGCAGCCAACATCGCCGTCGCGCCGATAAAGCCAAAGTTCCAGCCCAGTCCCAAAAGGATCAAGGCCGCGTAGAAATTAAGCAGTTCGACACCGGTCAAAGCGACAACACCAGCGAGCGCCAAAATGATTAATCCCGTCCCGACGATTTTTTCGACGCCAAACCGGGCAATCAGATGGCCTGTGAAGAAGGACGGTGCGAACATCGCCAGAACGTGGCTCATGACGACGTTGGATGCGTCGCTTTGCGCAAATCCACAGCCCACAACCGCCAAAGGTGTTGAGGTCATGACCAAGTTCATCAGCGCATAAGATACCATCGCGCAAATCACGGACACAGCAATGCGTGGTGTGGTGATCAGTTCCCAACGCGTGCGGCCTTTGGGGCTGTCAGCGGTGGGTTTGGGGGGGGCAGGGATGTCGATAAAGAAGAACAGGGCAGACCCCACCACATTCAGGGCGACGACAAACAAATAGGCCCCCATGAACGGTACCACAAATGCGTTTGACGTGATCGTTCCCATCTGGGTGCCGACGATGGCGGACAAAAGGCCACCAGCCATCACGTAGGAAATCGCCTTGGGGCGGAATTCGTCGGATGCGGTGTCGGCAGCGGCAAAGCGGTAAAAGCCTTGTGCGCTCATGTAGATACCGGTGAAAAAGCTGCCGATCAAAAACACCGGAAAACTGCCCAAATACAGGCCGTAGGCGCAAATCAGACCTGCGACGGCACCCCCTGCGGTGCCCACTAGAAATCCTGCCCGTCGTCCGAAACGCTGCATGATAGATGAAATCGGCGTAGCCGAAATCATGGACCCCAGAACGATCAAGGAAATGGGCAGCGTGGCCAGGCATGCATTGGATGCCAATGACAGTCCTGCAAGCCCTCCAAACGTGAAAACAAGCGGCATTTGCGCGCCAAGGAAAGCCTGTGCAAGGACCAGAACGGCCACATTACGTTTGGCGCGGGTGTCGTCGATTATTGCTGTCATGCTGCAGCGATAGACGTTAGCTTTGCTGCGAACAAGGGGCCATGCACATTGCAATGAAACTGTTACTGATCGCCGGAATGGGCGAAAGCGTGGACTTGGCGCAATCTTTGTCCACATTGCCGGGGATAGAGGTCGTGGCCGTGACGGAAGGCCGCGCAGTGGCGCGCGCGAAACCGCCAGTGCGTGTGCATGAGGGCGGCTTTCATGATGATCGGGCCTTTGCCGATTTTCTGCGACAAGAAGCATTCGATCTGGTCATTGACGCCGCCCATCCCTTCCAGTTTTCGCTGGGGCGCGTTGCGCGGGCGACAGGGCAGGGGTATTTGCGGGCCTCCCGCGATCTATGGCCGGAAAATCCCGGTTACATCTTGCGCCCGACATTGGCCGATGTGGTGGCGTGTTTGCCCCACGACGCCCATGTCTTTGCAGTGACCGGAAGGGGCAGTTTGGCCGCGTTTGAAAACCGCCCCGATGTGACAGTGCATTGCCGCCAACTGACCCGCCACGATGATCCGTTTCCTTTGCCTTTGGGTGGTTTTGTGTTCGGTGCCGGCCCGTTTTCCGTCGAAGATGAAATTGCGACGTTTCAGGCGTTGGGCATCACCCATCTGGTGTTGCGAAACGGGGGCAGCGTCATGGGGCACAGCAAATTGGCCGCAGCGGCGCGTGTCGGGGTGCAGGTTGCCATGATCACGGCGCCGCGTTGGAACATCCCGGCGGACGCGCAGATGTCGTTTGCGGATATTCTGAAACAGGTCAAATCCTATGCGTCTCATTGAAACAGATGCGGACGTGGCCGAAGGGGCCGCTTGGCTTGCCGCCAATGACCCGCGGTGCGCTCGCGCGTTGGCCGAAACCGGACCCTTGCCGTTGCGGCGCAGACCTGACGGGTTTTCCCAACTGCTTAGCGCCATTATCAGCCAGCAAGTCAGCGTGGCTTCTGCAGCTGCCATTTGGGGGCGTATGGAAGCTTCGGGCTTGGTCAGTGAAGCGGCTGTGCTGGCTGCGGGCGATGACGGATTGCGCGGCGCAGGACTAAGCCGCCAAAAAATCGCCTATGCGCAAGCTTTGGCAGGGGCGCGCATAGACTATGATGCGCTGCGTGATGTGCCGGACGCAGAGGTGATAAAAACGCTAACGGCTGTGAAAGGCATCGGTGTTTGGACCGCCGAGATTTACGCGATGTTTTCGCTGGGGCGTGTCGATGTGTTTGCGCCGGGGGATCTGGCATTGCAGGTGGCCGCACAGGATATGTGTGGTTTGCCCGCGCGACCCACTGAAAAAGAGCTGCGCGCACTGGCGCAGCAGTGGTCCCCATGGCGGTCTGTTGCAGCGCGGCTGTTGTTTGCGTACTACCGCATTGTAAAAGGGCGCGAGGGGTTCGCGACATAATGGATTTTGGGGGATGTCTATGACACGGGTATTGAAATCAGAGCGGCGCGAACCGGTGTCTGGCGATGTGCGGTCGGTTGTTGTTTTTGTGCACGGCTACGGCGCAAACGGCGCGGACCTGTTGGGGCTGGCCGATCCCTTGGGCGAACATCTGCCCGATACTTTGTTCATCGCACCTGACGCGCCAGAGCAAATCCCCGGCATGCCAAACGGTTACCAGTGGTTCCCGATCCCATGGATTGACGGATCATCCGAGGAAGAGGCCGAACGGGGGCTGTTGGCGGCGGCTGACGATTTCAACGCCTTCCTTGACGCGTTGATGGTCGATGAAGACGTGATGCCGGAGCAGGTGGTGTTGTTCGGGTTCTCGCAAGGCACGATGATGTCGTTGCATGTGGCGCCGCGCCGCGAAGACGAAGTTGCGGGCATTGTTGCATTTTCAGGCAGACTTTTGCGCCCTGAATTGTTGGCAGACGAAGTGGTCAATCGCCCACCTGTTTTGTTGGTACACGGCGACATTGACGATGTGGTGCCGCCCCAATCGCTGCAAGAGGCCGCCGAAACCCTGCAAGAAGCAGGCTGGAAAGAGGTGTTTGCGCATGTGATGAAAGGCACGGGCCATGGTATCGCACCAGACGGGCTTAGCGTGGCCTTGGCCTTTATGCGCGACAAACTGCGGTTGTGACAACGCGCCCGCCAAGCTTATGTAGCCTTCCACTAAACGGGCAATATTCGTGACCAAAGCTAGAACAAGATTTGTGATCCTTACTGCTTCCCGATCTGGAAGCACGGCATTTGTGCGTGCCATAGACACGCACCCTGATGTGCTGTGTTATGCGCATCCATTTTTTCCCGATATTTTGAAAACTCCGCGGTTTTCAAAATTGGACCCAAACAAAGTGGATGTGGCATCGCGGTATGATCGTCCTTTGGAATACATTACCGACTTGATGTCTCATAGGCGAAACAAGTTGGCCGTCGGTTTGAAGATTTGGCCCATCGAAGGCGACACAGCCTGTATGGACGCCATAAAAATGCTTGGCGCCGACGAGACAATCAAGAAAATCCGTCTGTTTCGTGAAAATGAATTGGCTGCATTTTCATCGTGGCAACTTGTGCGTGAAAAGAACGCGCAACCTCATTTGTTTAAACCGGGACTGAAAAAACCTAAAATTGCGTTTCGCAAAAACCTGTTTGTCAACTTTTTGGAACGCAGGCAGGCGTGGCGTGACGCCAGCCAAAATCTTGCAAAAGGCGATGTGTTGACCCTTCCTTACGAGGGGTTGACTGGCGAAGGGCTGCAACGCGCAGCTGCTTTTTTGAACCTAACGCTGCCGCACAGCTTCACAACGCCAAGTGAAAAGCGAAACTCTAACGATATTCTTGGGCGATTTGAAAAATCGGAACATCGACGTTTACTGCGAACTTTGGACCAAATCGGCCATCCGGAATGGGTCTCGGAGAGCGCTTAGGCACTATACATCTAGTATCCCATGTATCACTTGCCTGTTACAAACCACGATATATAGTCAAGCCAAGTTGGATCGGGGGATCCCGCCCCCGAAGGATCGCACGGGCTCCGTGCAGGGCGAGGACTTGAACACGAATGGACGGCGACTTTAGAACTGATTTCACGCGCAATCCGGGCGCATTAAAACACCATCCTGCGTTGGTGTTGAATGCGGACTACCGCCCGCTCAGCTATTATCCCTTATCCCTTTGGCCTTGGCAGGACGCGGTAAAGGCCGCTTGGCTGGACAGGGTAGATATCGTGGCGGAATATGAAACCACGGTCAGCAGCCCGTCCACGACCCTTAGGATCCCGTCGGTTGTTGTTCTGAAAGATTACGTCAAACCCCAAAAGCGCGTGGCCTTCACGCGCTTTAATTTGTTTTTGAGGGACGAATTTCGCTGTCAGTACTGTGGCACGAAAGGGGATTTGACCTTTGATCACGTGGTGCCGCGTGCCAGTGGCGGGGTAACGAGCTGGCAAAACGTGGTGGCGGCATGTAGCCCATGCAATCTGAAAAAGGGCTCAAAACATCTGCACCGCACGGGCATGTCATTGCGCAAACCACCGCGCCAGCCACAAGCGGGTGAATTGATGAACATGGGACGCAAGTTCCCGCCAAATCACCTGCATGAAAGCTGGATGGATTTTCTGTATTGGGACGCGGAACTTGAGGCGTAGTTCGGACGTAAATCACACAATCCACCTGCTGTGAACCGTGGTCTAGTTGACCCTACGGGGGCGTGTCTATTCCGATCAACGACAGCCCGTAGGTCAGAACCTCTGCCAGCAAAGGCATGTTTTCTGAAATCAAGGTAAAGAGTGGAATTGCGCCAAGCAAGCACAGAGGTCCAACCACGGCGACCGTCAGGCGTCGCTTTTCTTTCTCGCGGTCTTTCCAAACTTCCAGAACCTCAACGGCGTTGGTAAAATCACCATTGAGATGTATGCGGTCGACAAGATCGCGTTTCAATGCACTCGGGCTGTTGGACACGCCTGCAACATCAAGGATTTGACCCGCCGCGTAGTCGGGCTTTCCATAGTATTCGATGACAGGTGCCACGATGTTTTCGACCACGGTGCAATACAGATTTCCGCTGCGCAGAATTTCTTGCGCACGGCTGTAGGCCTTGATGGCGGGATTGCGTTTGGAAAACACGTCGACTGCCATAAAAAGCAACAAAAACAACGTGGTGATGAACGACATTGAAATGTAGGAAGCGCCAATCGCGCTTTGAAAAAACAACACAAGCTCCGATCCTCCGCGCACTTCGAAATTGCTTAGGAATATGGTGGTGAACAGCGGAAAGAATACACACAAATAGGCGAACACGAAGAATTTGACACTTTTGACATCCAGCCCTTTTCCATTGCGGCTCAGCAACTGACGTTTGCCTTCTGTGATCCGGTAAGACGGAAGATACAGACGTTTGGAATATTTGATGTTTTCAACGGCCAGAAAAGCGGATTCAAAACAGGTGTTGAATTGCTGACGCAACAGCAGTGCGACAGGGGCCTGAATGTCCAGCTCGTCGCCGATTTGCTTTCCTTTCAGAAAAGCCAAATTCGGTTTGAATGACAAAAAGTCCCGGATTTCTACGTCCGAACCGTCTTTGGGAAACACAGTATCATGCAGTTTGCGCGGTGTGACGGAAATCGCGCCATATTTGCTGCAGTCGTTCATGTTGTCGGGCAACAGCATTCCATGCGACTGCGAACGCACTTTTTCTTTGCCTTTGATCTGGTCGCTGATCAGCTTTGCAACTTTCACGACCTCTTTGGATTTTTCTTTGTCAGATGGGTTCTGGGGAAGGTTCTTGTCGAAAACATCATTCAGCTCGTCTGATATTTCCAACTTGAAGACAAAAATCCCGTCGGTTCTAATCCAATAGCTGACAGTGTCCGGCAAGCTGTTCCCGTAGCGGAAAAACCTGTTCTCAGATGTCGTTAGCTCTCTGCTTTTGCATGTAAAGCTTAGCCAAGGCACAGCGCTGACCGGACACCAGTCCCAAAAGTAACACACAGTCATTGGAAATTTAGCCCTTGATGCCCACAGCGATCGCCATGCTTCCTGCAAGGACCAAGGCAACAACCCAGATCGAAAAAAAGACTGCCTGACCGACGGACAATGAAGACGCATTTTTGCGTTTTGCATCAGACAGATCAACTGGCACCGAAAGTTTTTTGGTCAAAGGACACCCCACCCGTTACCCCACAACACAAACAATGGCTGGCTATGCAAAGTCAAGAGCGACAGGTTTTTGGTGTATCGCTTGGGGCGTGTTTGGTTGCAACGACAGCGACGCACCGCAACCGTGACCCTAGGGATGACTGCGCTGCACCATGCCAAACAAATCCCGTGGATCATCGGGATCGGCCAGCAAATCCAATGCCTCAAAAAAATCGCTGCCTACAATCCGGTCGCGAATGAAACGCAAGGCACTGAAATCTTCGATGGCAAACCCGACGCTGTCAAACAATGTGATCTGGTCTTGCGACGTGCGTCCTTCGGCTTGTCCGGTCATAACCTGCCAAAGCTCTGTCACGGGGTGGTCTTCTGCCAGTTGCTGGATTTCGCCTTCGATGCGTGTTTGGGGCGGGTACTCTACAAAGATGTTTGCGCGGTGCAGGATGGCTTCCGCCAGTTCCGTTTTGCCCGGACAGTCCCCCCCGATGGCGTTGATGTGGACACCTGCGCCGACCATGTTGTCGGACAATACGGTCGCGTTCTGCTTGTCTGCTGTGCATGTGGTGATGATGTGTGCGCCCTGAATGGCGTCCTGTGCCGATGTGCAGCAGGTGACTTTCAAACCGGTTCCGGCCAGATTGCGCGCCGCTTTTTCCGTAGCGGTGGGATCAATGTCGAACAATCGCACTTCTTCGATGCCCACGATAGCTTGCAAAGCGACGGCCTGAAATTCAGATTGGGCCCCATTTCCGATCATGGCCATCACACGGGCGCCTTTGGGGGCCAGCATCTTGGCCATCACGGCTGATGTGGCCGCTGTGCGCAGCGCTGTCAAAAGGGTCATTTCAGTCAAAAGGACAGGATACCCTGTGTCTACATTTGCCAAAAGTCCAAACCCCACAACGGTTTGCAGCCCGCTTTTGATGTTCTTTGGGTGGCAGTTTACATATTTAAACCCGTAGTCCAGACCATCAGAGGTCGGCATCAATTCCATCACCCCGTCTTCGGTGTGGCTACCCAAGCGGGGCGTTTTATCAAAGCTTTCCCAGCGTTTAAAATCATCCTCGATGTAGGCTGCGATGCCTTTCAGCGTGTCTTGCATGCCAATGTGGTGCACCAAACGCATCATGTTTTCGACAGAGACAAACGGGACCATAGCGGCCTTCGAGGGGGTCAAATGCGCAGATGTTTTGTGTTCCGGGAAAGCGTTCATGGGAAGTCTCCTGTGGGGTTTAGGCAAATGCGCGTGTCGGGCGGTCAAAGACGGTGCGGCCAAAAGCGGAAGCCGTCAGGTCGACCATCAATTGTGCAGTCCGGCCGCGCTCATCGAGAAACGGGTTCAATTCAACAAGATCAAGCGAGGTCATCAAGGCGCTGTCGTGCAGCATTTCCATCACAAGATGGGCTTCGCGCACTGTCGCACCTCCGGGTACAGTGGTGCCAACGGCGGGGGCCACTGAGGGGTCAAGGAAATCGACATCCAATGACACATGCAGCAAGCCGTTTGCGCGGCGGACCTTGTTCAAAAACTGGGCCAATGGTGCCGCGATCCCGTGTTCGTCAATGGCACGCATATCGATGCCGGTGATCTGAGTATCCTGAAGGGCCGCCCGCTCTGGTGCGTCGACCGACCGCAAACCCAGCATTGTGACATTTTCACAAGGCACTGGATGTTCAAACATCGGGAAATCGTGAAATCCTGTGCGCCCAGTCAGATAGCCGACCGGCGTGCCGTGCAGGTTGCCCGAACTGGTGCTTTGCGGTGTGTGGAAGTCGGTGTGGGCGTCCAGCCACAACACAAACAAAGGGCGATCTTGGGCCGCGGCGTGGCGTGCCACACCCAGAACAGTGCCCAGCGACAAAGCGTGATCGCCTCCCATAAAGACGGGTAGGCTGTCTTGCATTGCTGTTTCGGCCACCCGCGCCAGTGCAGTTGTCCACCCGACGGTTTCGGGCAATGCAACCAGACCACTTTGTTCTGCGATTGCGTTTGCATCTGGGGCGACATTGCCCAGATCATCGACTGTGTGACCCAACGATTGAAGGGCGGATGCGAGGCCAGCAGTGCGAAACGCATCTGGGCCCATCAAGCACCCCTGTCTCGTTTTGCCACAATCCATAGGGGCGCCGATCAGTTTGATTGCGTGTGTTGCTGTCATTGGGATGTCTCATTTTACTGTTTAAGCAGGAGATATCCGCGAAAATGTTCAGAAATAACTATCCAAATTGATCAAATTGGATGTATATGTGCCAAAATGGAGGTGCATATGGACGATACGGACTTAAAGCTGATTGCGGCGTTGCGTCAGGACGCGCGGGCATCGTTGTCGGACTTGTCGGTCGCTCTTGGAATGTCACGCACCACAGTACGCAGCCGCATGGAACGTCTGAAGGCACGGGGTGACATTTTGGGCTTTTCGGTCGTTTTGCGTGAAGACAGCCTAAAAGATCCTGTGCGCGGTTTGATGATGATCGGTATCGAAGGCCGCGGCACCGACCGTATCATCCGGCATTTGAACGGATTAAGTGCAGTGCGCGAGATTTACAGCACAAATGGCCGTTGGGACATCGTGGCTGAAGTTGGAACCGACACATTGGAGAGTTTTGACCAATGTTTAAACCAGATCAGACGCCTGGATGGTATTGTCGCCAGCGAAACGAATTTACTGCTATCGGCGAAAAAAGTGACTTAGGCGCGGGCTTTTAAGGCCATCAACCATGCCAGACACAAACCGGATGAAATCAACCCGTTCCAACCTGCCATGCTGATCCCGAACAAATCCCATGGAATGTCATCGCAGCGCACCAAAGGGGCTGTCAAAATCTGTTCAAGCAATTGATCGGCGCTCAGCGTGCCGATGTCGCCGGATGTGCAGGACGTTGGGCCTTCAAACCAGCCTTGTTCCACACCTGCGTGGTAAAACCCGTATCCTGCCGTGATGGCTGCTGCAATTGCGCCGCAAATGATCCAAAGAATGTGGGGCAGGGCCAGTGCCAGCACCCCAATGGCGATGGCAGCAACATGGGGATAGCGTTGCGTTATGCACAGCTTGCACGGGGCCAAACCACCCAAGTGCTGAAAGGCAAAGGCCGCCAACAAAAGCGCAAGTGATCCGCCTGCGGCAATTATAATCCAATAAGAACGCGTCATATTTTGCCCAATGCATAAAAGGTCGCGATCAGCACGACGATCGCCAGCATAAGAATAAGGCCAAGATAGCGTTCTATGAAATCACGAACCCGTGGGCCGAAGGTATAAAGCAGCCATGCCACCAGAAAGAAACGCAAACCCCGCGCCAGAATTGATGTTGCGATAAAGGTCATAAGTGGCATGCCGGTCCAACCGGACATGACAGTGATGACTTTGTAAGGGAAAGGCGTGATGCCAGCGGTCAACACGGCCCAAAACCCGAAATCGTTGAACTTGGTGCTGAATTCCTGCATCGCGTCGGCTTTGCCCAATGCAGCCAGCATTGGTTGGCCGATGGTTTCATAGGCCATTGCTCCAATCGCATATCCAAGCAACCCGCCCAACACGGATGCCACCAGACCAACGCCGGCAATTTTGAAAGCGCGATGAGGGGCTGCCAGAATCATGGGAATCATCAAGAGGTCCGGAGGAATCGGAAAAAACGAACTTTCCGCGAAAGCGACGATGGCCAAAATCCACATCGCTTTGGGGTGCTGCGCCCATTCCAGCATCTTGGCGTTCAAATTTTTGAACATTTTCACCCCTGTTTTCTGTTGAAAATAGGCCAGACCACGCAATTTATTCACAGTCAAGGCGCAGGGGTGCAAAATGCGCTGGACGCGCCCGAAGCGTCGGGTTAAACGACGTCCCATGAGGCCCAAGTGGCGGAATGGTAGACGCGGTGGATTCAAAATCCACTTCTGTAACAGGAGTGCCGGTTCGAGTCCGGCCTTGGGTACCAACAGGTTTTAGCACCTGACCTCGAAACGCTAAATCCACCAAATCTGGACGCGACCCTGGACACTGTGTTGGTGCACAACGGGCTGGCTGGTTTCTGCCAGTTTTCATATCGAACAAAAATGAGTGTTGGCGGCTTTCTGAGCTGCATTACGATTCGGTGAAACCCGCCACCGGTTGGGACATTCGTGGACCGTTTGCAGGCGCAACCCGTGCGATTTTTCCGATTTGCTTTGGTTTAACTCGATAAATTGGGTCTTGGCGTCAACTTATCCACATAGATGTTGACGATAGGGGGCCACATGCCACTATAGAGCGCATATGGGCGAAGATGTCGCAGCGATGCGGCACTATAAGACAAGACTTGGGGGACAGTCGGGCAATGATAAAAGATATGTTAACAAAGAATTTGCCGTGGGCCGCGCCAGTGGTGGCGATCGGGCTTGCTGCATCTGGCGTTTTTGATCGCGGTGAAAACGCGGAACCACAACAGGTTCAATCAACTGCAAATGTAGCCGCACCTGCCGCGGCAGTCGTACAACCACAACCTGCACAAGTCGCTGCCACGACGTCAGTTGTGACCGACGAAAACGAGGTCAGCCAGACGTCGAACCTTGCGACATCTTTCAACAGCTTGACGGCTGCAGGTGTGTTGGATCAATCGGTTGTGACCGAACCTGCGCAACCTACACAAGTCGCTGCTGTCGAACCTGCACCTGCCGCGCCGCGCCAACCGTCGCTTGACGATGATCCGGCCGGTTTCTTTGCCGCTGCACAGGCAAAGCTGGCGGCCAAGACATCATGCTACGAAGATTTGCGCAATCTGACCGAACAAGCGCGGGTATATTTCCCAAGCGGCGGTCTGACGGGCGGTGAACGTGGCATGGGGCAGGCGCGATTGATCGGCTTGGTGGCGCAAGAATGTCCCGGCGTTCAAATCATTGTGGAAGGCCATTCCGACCCGTCTGGCGATCCGGACGTGAACCTGCGTCTCAGCCGCCAGCGCGCGGAGGCCATCGTGGCGCGTGTTGCGGCGTCTGGCATCAACACGTCCAATTTTATCGTTAAAGGCATGGGGCAATCGGTTCCATCGACGGTACGCGGTCCGAAGCCTGCCAGCTTTTATGACCGCCGTGTCGAATTTGACGTTGTGCAAACACGCGTCTCTGCGACTTTGAACAGTGCAGCACCGCGTCCGCTTGCGCCTTGTGTTGCACAGCTGAAGGATGCCGTGTCGCAGGTTAAAGTGTTTTATGCGCCACGCTCGATCACGTCGTCTGCATCCGACATGCAAGCTGCTTTGAACCTTGCGATCAAAGCATCGGCGTGCCCGCAGGCGCGTTTGCGTGTTGTGGGTCAGCACACAGACCAGGAAGGTGCGGGCGAGACACCTGCAACGGGCCGGTTGCGTGCAGCCGCTTTGATGAGTGCGTTGGTCGGTCAAGGCATCGAGTCGACACAAGTCATCATCGCCGCGCCGTCATGGTCGCAAACAGACCCGGATCAGCCAGGCCTCAGCAGCAGCCGCATCGACTTTGATGTGATTGTCGACGAAGGCTGAACACGCTTAAAATTAGATCTACTTTGCACGTTAAAGCACCTGGCACCTCGCCGGGTGCTTTTCTTTTTTGCCGCCCTGTTTTTCTAATCTGGGTCCTCATTGATCCGAGTTCCGGATCGTCTGAAACTCAGCATTGTCCCGCGGGAACAGAAGGGGCGCTGTATTGATTTGATTCGTCTCAGATTGTGGCAATCTTGGCGGTCATGGCGAACCAGTTTGGGCCAGTTTCAACGATTGGTTCTTATTCATGAACAGCTTGTGAACAGAAAAATGCGACAGTTCGTGGGGGCTTTGGCAAGGCACAGTATTTGGCATTGTGGGTGGTTTTGGAAACAATTCTATTGCAGGACATGTCCAATTTATGCGGCTCAATCCGCTGAACCCAAGGTTTTTAATGGATTTATTGGAAATCCCTTTGTTTCCATACAGAGAACGTGGATTCAATGACTGGTTGAATCGTGGAAAATCACTCTGCACACGCTCCGGTTGGAACGCACCAAATGTGGGATTTTAGTCGTATTTTTCCCTTTTGCTACAGGTCCTGCTTTGGGTATGAGTGAACTTGCCCAACTGGGGGGCGATGTCTGTAGGTCACGGGGGCGACCGCACAACGACGCATCAAATCAGATGCGGAGGACGTGCGTTCGCAGTGTTGTTATGCGCAACATTTGTGACGTTTGTTCGAAGGCGCAATCGGTCAGATAATGGCCCCAATTGCGCCCTTCTGATGGCCTGTTTGCAGGTCATTCCTCCTATCTGTTGATGAGCAATGTGTGGGTCGCCATGACCAGTGTGCATCGCTTTGGTTTGGGAAAATGCGGGGTCTGTCACTGTTTGACAGACTTTGCGGGCGAAAGCCGTAACGAGGAGAGAACGAACAATGACACTGGTTCTATTTGAAACCACAGCACGCCGCCGCGCAAAGGCAGGCAAGGTGCGAGACTGCGTTTCGCCTCTTCTTTCCAAATCACAACAACTTTTCATCTTTCCGGCCGCGTCGCGCGCCGTGTGCGACCACGCGTAGGAGTATTTAGCCATGACAACGACACTTGATTTCAACAACCTGGCCACAGGCACCGTTGTAGACAATGAATTCCAATCCCAGGGCGTAACAGTTTCTGCGTTCGGCGGCTCCGGGCAAGCAATGGTTTTTGACACTGCCAACCCAACAGGTGGCGACCACGATCTTGCCACGAACAACTTGGGCAAAGCGTTGATCATTTCCGAAGACGGCGACGGTAATGATCCCGATGACAACGCCAGTGGCGGTACATTCCGGTTCCAGTTCCATGACGCGACATCCGTTGAAAGCCTGACGTTCCTCGACAATGAAGAAGGCGCAACAGTCTACTTCTACGACGAACACGGTCAGGTCATGGGCCAACAAACCATCGCGGGCGGCGTGAACAACGGTCAGCAAGTCGTCAGCTTTGACGTTGAGGGCGCATATTGGATGGACGTTTGCCTGCATGGGTCCGGCGCGATCGACAATCTTGTGTTTGATCAAGGCGCAGCCGGTGACAACCTTGACGGTATTGTTGAAGGCACAGATTCCGCTGACGTTATCAACAATGACTACGAAGGCGACCCTGACGGCGACAAAACAGACAACGGCGACGCGGTCTTGCAGGGCCAAGGTGCACAAGACGACATTATCATCGCAGGCGGCGGCAACGACTTTGTGTTGGCTGGCGACGGCGACGACAAAGTGCAAGGCAACGATGGCGACGATACGCTGTGTGGCCAGGACGGTGACGACACGCTGCACGGCGGTGCAGGCAACGATTTCCTGGAAGGCATGAACGACAATGACGTTGTTGATGGCGGAACCGGCAACGACCAGATCTTTGGCGATGCCGGCGAAGATACACTGGTTGGTGCATCCGGAGATGACACAATCGAAGGTGGTTCAGGCGCAGACCAGATTTCTGGCGGCGCGGATGATGACAAGATCGAAGGCGGCACAGGCAACGACACGATCTACGGCGATGATGGCGGTGTTGGCGCGGACGCAAAAGTGCGCGAAAGCTTCGAATGGGACAAAGCGCCAGACACTAACGGTGGCGGTGGCGCAGGCATCGACAATGGGGATGAACTGGACAGCGGGTTTACACAAAACACCGGCAACGTGGATGTGACGTACTTTGTTACAAACGCAACAAGCGCTGTCACAAACGCATTCTCCACATCCGACCAGAATTCTGACGGCATCGAACATGACGGCGATGGTGTTGATGAAAACAGCTCATTGGATTCGATCCTGAATGGCAACAATGGCCGTGCTGACTACCATCTTGCCTTCTCTAACAGCGTTATGGATGTTTCCTTTAACATCAATGATGTAGACGGCGACGGCGTTGTACGTGTCTTCGCGTTTGACGCGCAGGGCAATGCGATTGAAGTGAACTTGACGGGCGGCAGCAATGTCACAATTTCGGGTGACACAATCGACAGCAACGGGGGCTACCTTGAAGACACAGCCGCTGAATACGCGACAACAGTATCTATCCCGGGCCCCGTGTCCAAAATTGTGATCAAGCACACGCAGGACGGCGTCAACAATTCAGGCATCAACATCACAGACGTCTATTTTGACGCGCCTGTCGCAGACACTGGCCCCGATGGGGACGACAGCATTGATGCGGGTGACGGCGATGATGTTGTGTTTGGCGAAGGCGGCAACGACACGCTGAACGGCGATGCGGGCAATGACCTGTTGAACGGTGGTGATGGCGACGACCGCATCTTCGGCGGAGCGGGCAATGACACGCTGGAAGGCGGCGATGGCAATGACACATTGGGCGGCGCTGATTACGGCAACGACCTGATTTCTGGCGGCGCCGGCGATGACATGGTCGAAGCCTCTTTCGGCGATGACACCATTGATGGCGGTTCAGGCAACGATGATCTGTGGGCCTCTGCGGACAACGATCTGGTGACAGGCGGCACAGGCAACGACAACATCCATGGTGGTCATGGCCGCGATGAGCTGTATGGCGAAGAAGACAACGACACCATCTACGGCGGGTCTGACAGCGACACGATTGATGGCGGGTCAGGCAACGATTCCCTTTTTGGGGACGGAAACTTCAAAGACGACACCGGTGCAGGCGCTGCGGACACCATTTCGGGCGGTGACGGCGACGACTACATCGAAGGCAACGAAGGCGATGACGTCATTTACGGCGACAACGGCGAAGACACTTCGGGCACGGCACCCACCCGCGAGATTTTTGAATGGGACGAAGGCCCCGGTTTTGGAAACAACGCGAATGTGTCGGACTTTAGCCAAGATACCGGCAACGCCAACATCACTTTCAACATCCTCAGCGCGTCTGGCGGCGTTACAAATGAATACGAAACAGACGCTCAGTACACCGCGGACCTTGATGCAGGCGTAAATGACAACGCGTCATTCAATTCGATCCTGAATGGCGATGCGAACTCTGCCACTTACGGTTGGACGTCCGACACGCCTGTTGAAAATGTGGAATTCCGGATCAACGACATCGACGGCGATGGCCGCGTTGTGGTTCGGGCCTATGACGAAGACGGCAACGCGATTGAAGTTGTGCTGTCGGACGCTGGGTCTGATCTGGCCTTGTCCAACGCGGACGGTGTGCCGGGCAACGACACAGCCTCCAGCATTGATGGCGATTATGTAGACGACAACGATCCAGGCCACTCTGTTCTGGTCACAATCCCGGGGCCTGTGTCCCGTTGGGAAGTGCTGCACGAACAAGACGGCAACCTGAATTCAGGCATCAACTTCACTGACATCGCATTTGATGTGCCGGGCACCCCCGACACGAACGGCGAAGGTGGCGATGACACGATCATCGGTGGCGAAGGCGCTGACCAGATGTTCGGCGAAGGCGGCGACGATACATTCATCGTCTCCAGCTCGGACGATGGCAACGGCGATGTGATCGACGGCGGCAACGGACCGGATCAAACAACGGACAACGATGTTCTTGATCTGCGCGGCGCCGGCGTTCTGACGATCGACCAGCAAGCGGACGCAAACGACGATGGCGCGACAAGCGGCACAGTGACATTCGCCGATGGCTCCACTTTAACGTTCGAAGGCATCGAAACGATCCTGACAGACCCACAAAACGGCGCGCCTACGGCAAATGACGACGACATCACTGTCGATGAAGACGACAGTGTCACATTTGACCCAACAGCCAACGATTCTGATCCAGACGGCGACCCGATCACCGTGGACAGCTTCACTCAGCCCGAAAACGGTACAGTGACGCAAAATCCGGACGGAACGCTGACCTACACGCCTGATCCGGACTACAACGGTCCCGACAGCTTCACTGTGACAGTGACGGACCCAAGCGGTGAAACCAGCACGTCCACAGTGAATGTTGATGTGACACCGATCAATGACGGACCAGACGCGGTCAACGACAGCGACACCACGGATGAGGACACGCCCATCACGGTTGATTTGCTGGCCAATGACACCGATCCAGAGAACGACGCTTTGACGGTGACGGGCGCGACTGTTCCTGCGGAGCAAGGCACGTTGGTCGACAATGGCGATGGCACGGTGACGTTTACGCCTGCCGAGAACTTCAACGGCGAAGCGACGATCAGCTATTCGATCACGGACGGCAATGGTGGCACGGACACGGCGATCCACACGATCACTGTGACCCCTGTTAACGATGATCCGGTGGCTGTGGACGATGCGGCGGACACGCTGGAAGAGCAGCCTGTTGTGGTCGATCTGATCGGCAATGACACGGATGTTGACGGCGATCCGCTGACCATCGGCGAAGTCTCGGTCCCTGCCGATCAAGGCACGGTTGTGGACAACGGCGACGGCACAGTGACGTTTACGCCAGCTGAAAACTTCACCGGTCCTGCGACAATCACCTATACGGTTGTTGACGGTCAGGGCGGGAGCGACGAAGGTGAAGCCATTGTAAACGTTGGCAATGTTGTTGACGCACCTGATGCGGTTGACGACGAGGACACCACGGACGAAGACACGTCCATCACGGTGAACCTGCTGGCCAACGACACCGATCCGGAAGGTCAGGCGCTGACGGTCACAGGGGCCTCTGTTCCTGCGGAGCAAGGCACGTTGGTCGACAATGGCGACGGCACGGTGACGTTCACACCTGCGCCGAACTTCAACGGCGAAGCGACGATCAGCTACTCGATCACGGACACCGAAGGCGGCACGGACTCAGCGATCCACACGATCAACGTGACCCCCGTTAACGATGATCCGGTGGCTGTTGACGATCTGGAAACCACGGATGAGGACACACCTGTCATCATCGATCTGATCGGCAACGACACGGATGTGGACGGCGATCCGCTGACCATCGGCGAGGTCTCTGTGCCCGCCGATCAAGGCACCGTGGTCGACAACGGCGACGGCACAGTCACCTTCACCCCGGCGCCAAACTTCAACGGTCCGGCCACGATCACCTACACGGTTGTCGACGGTCAGGGCGGGAGCGACGAAGGCGAAGCGATTGTGTCGGTGGGCGCGGTCAACGACGGTCCGGTTGCGAATGACGATGAAGACACGACAGATGAGGACACCCCCATCACGGTCAATCTGATCGCCAACGACACCGACGACGACGGCGACGCGCTGACGGTTCTGACGGCGACAGTGCCTGCGGATCAAGGCACTTTGGTCGACAACGGCGACGGCACAGTGACGTTCACACCTGCAGAGAACTTCAACGGCGAAGCGACGATCAGCTACGAAATCTCCGACGGCAACGGCGGCACAGACACCGCGGAGCACACAATCACAGTGACCCCTGTGAATGATGATCCTGTTGCGGTGGATGATGTTGAAACCACGGACGAAGATGTGTCTGTTGTTGTGGATCTGATCGGCAATGACACGGATGTGGACGGCGATCCTTTGACGCTGGGTGATGTGTCGGTTCCTGCCGATCAAGGCACGGTTGTCGACAATGGCGACGGCACAGTGACGTTTACGCCAGCGCCGGACTTTAACGGCGAAGCGACGATCACCTACACGGTCGAAGACGGCCAGGGTGGCAGCGACGAAGGCGAAGCGGTTGTGACTGTTGGTGCGGTCAACGATGGTCCTGACGCGGTGAATGACAGCGACACCACGGATGAGGACACGCCCATCACGGTTGATTTGCTGGCCAATGACACCGATCCAGAGAACGACGCTTTGACGGTGACGGGCGCGACTGTTCCTGCGGAGCAAGGCACGTTGGTCGACAATGGCGATGGCACGGTGACGTTTACGCCTGCCGAGAACTTCAACGGCGAAGCGACGATCAGCTATTCGATCACGGACGGCAATGGTGGCACGGACACGGCGATCCACACGATCACTGTGACCCCTGTTAACGATGATCCGGTGGCTGTGGACGATGCGGCGGACACGCTGGAAGAGCAGCCTGTTGTGGTCGATCTGATCGGCAATGACACGGATGTTGACGGCGATCCGCTGACCATCGGCGAAGTCTCGGTCCCTGCCGATCAAGGCACGGTTGTGGACAACGGCGACGGCACAGTGACGTTTACGCCAGCTGAAAACTTCACCGGTCCTGCGACAATCACCTATACGGTTGTTGACGGTCAGGGCGGGAGCGACGAAGGTGAAGCCATTGTAAACGTTGGCAATGTTGTTGACGCACCTGATGCGGTTGACGACGAGGACACCACGGACGAAGACACGTCCATCACGGTGAACCTGCTGGCCAACGACACCGATCCGGAAGGTCAGGCGCTGACGGTCACAGGGGCCTCTGTTCCTGCGGAGCAAGGCACGTTGGTCGACAATGGCGACGGCACGGTGACGTTCACACCTGCGCCGAACTTCAACGGCGAAGCGACGATCAGCTACTCGATCACGGACACCGAAGGCGGCACGGACTCAGCGATCCACACGATCAACGTGACCCCCGTTAACGATGATCCGGTGGCTGTTGACGATCTGGAAACCACGGATGAGGACACACCTGTCATCATCGATCTGATCGGCAACGACACGGATGTGGACGGCGATCCGCTGACCATCGGCGAGGTCTCTGTGCCCGCCGATCAAGGCACCGTGGTCGACAACGGCGACGGCACAGTCACCTTCACCCCGGCGCCAAACTTCAACGGTCCGGCCACGATCACCTACACGGTTGTCGACGGTCAGGGCGGGAGCGACGAAGGCGAAGCGATTGTGTCGGTGGGCGCGGTCAACGACGGTCCGGTTGCGAATGACGATGAAGACACGACAGATGAGGACACCCCCATCACGGTCAATCTGATCGCCAACGACACCGACGACGACGGCGACGCGCTGACGGTTCTGACGGCGACAGTGCCTGCGGATCAAGGCACTTTGGTCGACAACGGCGACGGCACAGTGACGTTCACACCTGCAGAGAACTTCAACGGCGAAGCGACGATCAGCTACGAAATCTCCGACGGCAACGGCGGCACAGACACCGCGGAGCACACAATCACAGTCACCCCTGTGAATGATGGACCAACGGCTGTGGACGACGAAGACACCACGCCGTTTGAAACGCCTGTGATTGTGAACCTGACTGGTAACGATACGGACCCAGACGGTGATCCACTGACAATTACGGATGTGTCTGTTCCACCAGAGCAGGGCACGGTCGTCGACAACGGTGACGGTACGGTTACCTTCACACCGGCGGACGACTTTGAAGGTCCGGCCACCATCACCTACACCATTTCCGACGGAAACGGTGGCACGGATGAAGGCGAGGCGGTTGTCACAGTCGAAGAGCAACCTTTGGATGGTATCGTATCCGGTACTGACGATGGTGAGCTGATCGACGAGGATTACGAAGGTGATCCAGAAGGCGACATGGTCGACAACGGGGACAACATCTTCTCTGGTGATCCAGAAGACGAAGATGACGACATCATCGAAGCAGGTGGTGGCAACGACACGGTTGTTGCGGGTAACGGCGACGACAGTGTTGACGGCGGCACCGGTGACGATGAAATCACTGGCGGCGCGGGCTCTGACACCATCGAAGGTGGTGAAGGCGACGATGTCATCGACGCTGGCGACCCGGACAACACGTTCCAGATCGACAAAGGCTATCCTGGTCTGTTTGGCGGTGAAGAGGGTACACCCGAGGCTGAAGACGACCGCGACTTCGTGGATGGTGGTGCCGGCAACGACACCATCAGCACCGGCGACGATCGCGATACGATCGTGGGTGGCACAGGTGACGATGTCATTGATGGCGGCATCGACGACGATGTGATCACTGGCGACGAAGGCGATGACCGTATCGTGGGCGGCGAAGGCAGTGACAGCATCGAAGGTGGTATCGGCAACGATACGATCTACGCTGGCAACGACCCTGTGCTGGGCCTTGATAACCTGAACATCGAAGACGATGGGTCCAACCCGTTTGGTCCGGACCTGCGTCCAGACAACGGCATCGACACAGTGTCCGGTGGCGAAGGCGACGATGTGATCTTTGGTGCAGACGATGCCGATATCCTTATGGGTGACGAAGGCAACGACTTTATCGACGGTGAGATCGACGACGACACCATCGACGGCGGTATCGGCGACGATACACTGCTGGGTGGCCAAGGCCGTGACGACATCAGCGGTGGGATCGGCAACGACAGCATCGATGGGGGTTCCGGTAAGGACCTTATTGATGGTGGCGATGGCGACGACACCATTGACGGTGGCACAGGCGCGGATGTGATTGACGGTGGTGAAGGCAACGACCTGATCGACGGTGGGCTGAACGCCGACACCATCAACGGCGGTGCTGGCAATGACACCATCATCGGCGGCAACGGCGCGGATGTGATCGACGGCGGCGATGGCGATGATCAGATCGACGGCGGCACAGGCGACGATACCCTGAACGGTGGCGCTGGCAACGACAGCATCACAGGGGCAACGGGTGACGACGTCATCGACGGCGGAACCGGCAACGACACCATTGATGCGGGCAACGGCGGCGACGACGATCTGTCGGGTGGCGATGACCGTGACACGTTCATCAACGTCAATGCTGGTGACGTGGTCGACGGCAACGAAGGCGGTGACGACTTCGATACGCTTGATCTGTCGGGGTCGGCACCAGGTGGCGGTTCCTTGCAAGTTGTCTTTGAAGACGCCAACCCTGAAAACGGTGTGGTCAACTATTTCGACAGCGACGGCAATGATGCGGGCCAGCTGACATTCACAAACATCGAGAATGTCATCCCTTGCTTCACACCGGGGACGTTGATTGCCACACCGAAGGGCGAACGCCGCGTCGAGGACCTTGCGGTCGGCGACCGGATCATCACCCGCGACAACGGCATCCAAGAGATCCGCTGGATGGGCGCCAAGGACATGAAGGCCGCAGACTTTGCGAAAGCACAGCACTTGCGTCCCATCATGATCAGCCAAGGTGCCTTGGGTGGCGGTCTGCCTGAGCGTGACATGATGGTGTCTCCGAACCACCGGGTTCTGGTGGCCAACGACAAGACAGCGCTTTACTTTGAAGAGCGCGAAGTTCTTGTTGCAGCCAAATTCCTGACGGGTCTGGACGGCGTAGATGTGGTGGACGTGGCATGGACCACATACATCCACATCATGTTCGAACAGCACGAGGTGGTTCTGTCGGATGGTGCTTGGACGGAAAGCTTCCAGCCGGGCGACCAAACGCTGGCTGGCGTGGGCAATGCGCAGCGCAACGAAATCTTCGAACTGTTCCCTGAATTGGAAACACGCGAAGGGATTGATGGCTACACATCCGCACGCCGGACATTGAAAAAGCACGAGGCGGCGCTTCTGACGAAGTAAGCCCGCCTTGGGCAACGTCTCCGGGGGCGGAGACGCAACGCATATGCAGCGACAGGATGCGAAGTGATTCGTGTCGATGGGGAAACGGCGCAGGCAACTGCGCCGTTTTTTCAGTGAACAATGGCACAAAAACAGGCAAATTGTTTCCAAGCCCTGCGTCTGCGTTAAGCATATATGCAGGAAACCGCCAAGATTGACGGATTGTGATGCTTCGTCCGGTTCTTTCCCATGGAATCTGTGTCAAATTGAACTAAATCACACAACATGCGGTGGGGGCTGCATCTGTTTTTTTGAATTCCGACAAGGAAGGCGACTGCCATGGCCAATATCGACGGAACGTCCAACAACGACACTTTGCAAGGCACAAATGAGGATGACGTCATCAATGCGATGAACGGTCAGGACGTTGTGTCTGGGGAAGGCGGCGACGACCAGATTGATGGCGGCGGCGGAAACGACTTGCTGTTTGGCGATGTGGGTGAAGGCACCGCACCGGGCGCTGACGCTTCGCCGTTGACGTTGAACATCAACAATGTGCAGTCACAAACCTACACAGGCAACAATGCCAGCGCTGGCGATTCAGCGGTCTACAGCAATGTCGCCCAGCTTGAAGATGGCACGCCTGTCTGGGGCCGTTTGGTTCTGGTATCTAAGTCCGACCCGAATATGACGGTTGATCTTACCGGTGGCCGTGGTTTTGAAATCTTGATGAACGGCAACGGCACCGGCGACACAGCCGAGTTCCGGTTCGAATTCTTTGATCCGGCAACAGGTGAACCTGTGGCGCTGAATTCGGTTGCGACCTTCAACGATCTTGACCGCAACAGCCCCACCGACCGCGAAGCTGTGACGTTGCAGGCCAGCAGTTTTTCGGCTTTTGGCACGTCTTCGGACACATCGCTGAACCTTGAAAACGGTCCCGGTACTGTCACGGCGGCTGGGGGTGAACAGAACAATCCCTCGGATCAAGATGCATGGTTTTCGGCCGAATTTGAGAACCGCGAATTCATCGAATTTTCGCTTGAGGCACGTAACACAAATTCCGGTTTCACCTTCTCTGGGGACCTGATTGACGATGCGGTGGTCACGCCGATCGAAGCGGGCGATGACACGATTGACGGCGGCTCGGGACAGGACACGATCTTTGGGCAGGGCGGCAACGATTCCCTGATTGGCGGCGACGGTGATGACCAGTTGGACGGCGGCGAAGGCAATGACACGCTGGAGGGCGGCCAGGGACAGGACTTGCTGGATGGCGGGGCTGGCGCGGACAGCCTGAACGGCGGCGAAGGCGACGACCGTTTGTTTGGCGGCGACGGCACCGATACGCTGACAGCGGGCCCGGGCAATGACCGTTTGGAGGGTGGCAACAACAGTGACATCTTCAACTTCGATGCAGGTGGCAACCACGTTATTGTGGGCGGCGAAGACGCAGACGGGTCGGATATCGACATCCTTGATTTGTCGGGTGTGCGCACGAATGTCATCCAAACCGGTCCTGAATCCGGTCGGATCGAGTTTTTGGACGAAAACGGCAACATCACGGGCCGCACCGACTACACAGAGATTGAACAGATCATCATCTGCTTCACGCCGGGAACCCGCATTGCCACACGTCGTGGCGAAGTCGCAGTCGAGGCCCTGAAGGCCGGCGATATGGTGTTCACCCGCGACAACGGCATCCAGCCGCTGCGTTGGGTCGGGCGTCGTGATTTAACCGCGCAAGATCTGGACGCTCACCCCGAATTTCAACCTGTGTTCATCCGCCAGGGCGCTTTGGGCAAAGGCCTGCCCGAGCGGGACATGTTGGTCAGTCCCAACCACCGCATGTTGCTGAATTCGGATCTGGCCGAGGTGATGTTCGAGGAACGCGAAGTGTTGATCGCGGCCAAGTACCTGACAGGGCTTGAGGGGGTTGATCAGATCACAACCCATTCCGTCAGCTATTTGCACCTGATGTTTGATCAGCATGAAATCATTCTGGCGGATGGCGGTTGGACAGAAAGCTTCCAACCGGGCGACCATTCCATGCGTGGCATCGGCGAAGCGCAACGCGTTGAAATTCTGACGTTGTTCCCTGATCTAAGTACAATCGCTGGCATGGACGCCTTCGGGTCCGCACGTATGTCTTTGAAAAAGCACGAGGCACAATTGCTGACCAAAGCGATGCAATAAAGCGATTTGTATGATCAATCGCCGCGCCAAGCGGCCCAGTCTTCGGGCGTGTCTAAATCCAGACGCGCCCGTTTTCCGTTAAGGGGGTGCATTTTGACGTCTTGCGCGGCTTTGATCAAGGACGCAGCCCCTTTGTCGCCCGCCAATGTCCCAACCTGACGGGTCAGGGCGGGCCCCAGTATTGTCGGATGCCCCGGTTGTCCGTCCTGTGTCGATGCTTGGAAGGCATCACAGGGGTGTGTCTGAAACGCCGACAACATCTCTGCCATATCTTCTGTTGTGATGTCGGGCATATCCACAGGCAGGATCATAGCCCCCATATGGTCCGCGGGCAGGGCGGCGATGCCCTTTTGTAAGCTGCGCGACATGCCGGCAGAGGCATCAGGTACAAAAACTTTGTGCACATCCAAACCTTGCAACGCGTGACTGCGAGGATGATCGGCATTTGGCAGCGTCACATACACCGCATGCCCCGTTGCACAGGCCCGCGCAGCCATCGTGTGTACACACGGGGCGCCCATCACCATTTCCATCAATTTGTCGCCGCCCCGCATCCTTGACGACGCACCAGCCGCAAGCAGTAAAATCGGAAGGGGGCGGGTTGCGTCAGGCATCCATTATGATCCGCGCATGCGCACGCCATCCGCATCAAACAGCGGTTGCGTCACAACATGTGCGTCGCGCATCTGGCCAAGTATTTCAATCTGAACAGCAAGCCCGTCCGCGACATCCGCAGTGGGTAAAAAGCCCAACGCGATGGATTTCTGCGCATGATGCGAATAGCCGCCAGACGTACAAAAGCCAACGACTTTGCCATTCAACCAAACCGGCTCATAGCCTTGAACATCTGCATCCAAAGCGTCGACTTCAAAGGCCACCAACTGGCGCATCGCACCCTGTGCCTTTTCCGCTTCACAGGCGGCGCGGCCAATGAAGTCGGTGTTCTTTTTATAGCTGATAAAGCGGTCCATACCCGTCTCTAACGCCGTATAGTCTGGCGAAAATTCAGACAACCAAGACCCAAAGAATTTATCAAGCCTCAACGACATCATGGCGCGCATCCCGAAGGGCACCATGGCGTGGTCCTGTCCTGCGGCCCACAGGGTGTTCCACAGGTTGCGTTGGCCCATAGGATCGCAATAAATTTCAAAGCCCAAGTCACCGGTGTAGCTGACGCGCTGCACAATGCAGTCTGTCATTCCGACAGTCATATGCGCCACATCCATGAATTTCATCGTGGACACATCTGTGCGGGTACAGGCCTGCAAAACATCACGTGCCTTCGGGCCTGCGATCTGGAAGCCGTTTCGTTTATCGCTTATATTCTCTATGCTTACGCCGTTTTCCTCATGTTTTTTGAACCAGCGCCAATGGTTGGCTTGCGCCCCGTAGGATGCCGTCAGCTGGAAGCTGTCTTCGGACAGGCAGGACACAGTAAAATCGCCAATCAGCTTGCCTTTGTAAGACAGCATAGGCGTCAGGCTGAGGCGTCCGGGTTTTGGCATACGGCCGGCCATAATCTTGTCCAACCATGCCCGCGCATTTGGGCCTTTGACGCTGTATTTGCCAAAATTGTGCACCTCGTTGATGCCTACACTTTGTCGAACACCGCGAACCTCGCGGGCGGTTGCATCAAATGCGTCCGAGCGGCGAAAGGACGGGGTTTCATAGGCAGGCTCGTCACCTTGTGCGAAGTAATTGACAACTTCCAACCCGTATTGCTGTCCCCAAACCGCGCCCATTTTCGTGAAGATATCATACATGGGTGTGGTGCGATTGGGCCGTGCGGCGGGCAGTTCTTCATTGGGATAAGATACACTGAAGCGTTTTTGGTAGTTTTCGATGACCTTTGGCAAGGTGTAGCCCGGCGAAATCCAATCTCCGAACCGTGCCACATCCATGGCAGTGACATCGCGTTCCGGTTCGCCTTCGATCATCCATTGCGCCAGCATCAATCCCACGCCACCGCCTTGCGAAAAGCCTGCCATAACGCCACACGCGGACCAATAGTTGCGCACGCCGGGGACAGGGCCGACCAAAGGATTACCGTCAGGGGCAAATGTGAATGGCCCATGGATCACGTTTTTCACGCCTGCACGTTCCAGATCGGGAAAGCGTTTGTAGGCGAAATCAATGCTGTCTTCGATCTTGTCAAAGTCGTTGTCCAAAAGATCCTGCCCAAAGGACCACGACGTGCCGTCAACGGCCCATGGACGGCATTTTTGTTCGTAAAAACCGATGCATAGCCCTTTGCCTTCTTGACGCAGATAGCTTTCGCCGGCGGGGTCCATGACATGGGGGTGCTCATGCCCGTCTTTCATCATGTCGACAATCATGGGCACATCTTCGGTCACAAGATACTGGTGCTCCATTGGGTGGAGAGGGAAATAGATACCTGCCATAGCGCCCACTTCACGCGCCCACAAACCGCCGGCATTGACCACATGTTCGGCGTGGATTGTGCCTTTGTCCGTGACCACATCCCATGTGCCATCAGGGCGCTGGTTGGTTTCTTGCACCATTGTGTGCGTGTGGATCGTGGCCCCGCCCATACGCGCGGCCTTTGCATAGGCGTGGGTTGTGCCGGATGGGTCAAGGTGGCCATCCAAAGGGTCGTAAAGCGCGCCGATGATGCCATCCAGATTGGTCACAGGGGCGATCTTGGCGATCTCTTCCGGGGTGACGATTTCCGTCTCAAGACCCATAAAGCGGTGTTTGGCACGTTCCGCCAACAGCATGTCGAAGCGGTCTTGATTGTCGGCCAAGGTTACGCCGCCGACGTGGTGCAGGCCGCACGACATGCCGGTTATTTCTTCCAGCTCTTTGTAAAGTTTGATGGTATACCCTTGAAGGGCCGCCATGTTGGTGTCGCCGTTCAAGGTGTGAAACCCGCCCGCCGCATGCCATGTGGATCCAGATGTCAATTCGGACCGTTCCAAAAGCATCACATCAGACCATCCCAATTTGGTCAGGTGATACAACACAGACGCGCCAACGACGCCGCCTCCGATAATGGCAACACGGGTTGTGGTTTGCATGGGTAGGCTCCTTTGTGGTCTGGGTACAGAATAGCCACAGCGCAACGGCTGCATAGCGTAGTGGCGACAAAAAGTGTCGTATTTGTTATGTGGAACCAAAAGGACATAAAGGTGTTAAAAGATATGAACCGGCTGAATTCCATCACACGCGTCCTGAAAGAATACCTGCGCAAGCTATGGACCCGGGTCTTGATCGTTGGTCTTTTGTCACTGGTCGCCTTGGGCATCGCGACGTTGATTGAAAGCATTTTGCCGGAAGGGGTCAATGGCCGTTTGCAAGGCGCCGCCGTTGACAGGCTGTTGCAGATCATTGCCAACGCCATGCTTGCTGTAACCACGTTTTCACTGACCGTTATGGTGACAGTGCATCGCAATACGTCGTCCCAATTCACGCCACGTGCGCATTTGCTGATCATGGAAGATTCCGTGACACAAAACACGCTTGCGGCGTTTATCGGCACGTATGTGTATGCGCTTGTTGCGATTGTTCTGCGTGAAACAGGCGTGTTTGGCGATGAAAAGGCAATGGTGCTGTTCTGGATGACGGCCTTGGTCCTGTGTTTTGTCGTTTGGTCCCTGGTGCGTTGGGTTCTGCATTTGCAGACGTTTGGCAGTTTGCTGGACACCACACGCCACGTCGAAGACGTGACCCGTACACGGTTTCGCGAACGTCTGGACCGCCCCTGTCTGGGGGCCAATCCTTTGACGCAGGACGTGCCACAAGGGGCCGTTGCACTGACTGCCGCCCAAAGCGGCTTTGTGCGCGGCATTGTGCCCGAAATCATGCAAAACCTGTCGCAGGATCACGATGTTCAGGTCTATGTGACGGCCCGTCTGGGTGATTTCGTGTTCTTGAACGCCCCACTGGCATGGGTCGACGGTGAAATGGACGACGATTTGGCACAGGATTTGCAGGCCTGCATCAATGTCGGGGATGTGCGCAGTTATGACCAAGACCCCCGACTGGGCATGATCGCGATGAGCGAAATAGGCACCAAAGCCTTGTCGCCGGGCATCAACGATCCGGGAACCGCAATTGACGTGATTTCGCGCATCGGACGGGTTCTGTCGAATTACAAGGATGAGGCTGAAACAGGGCAATCGCCGGAGTTCGACCGCCTTTATGTGCCTCCGATGGATCCTGATTTGTTGTTGCAAGACGCATTCTCTGCGATCGGGCGCGATGGCGCCCACATCGTCGAAGTGCAAGAGATGCTGCAAGAGGTCCTTGGGGGGCTTATGGATCATCCGGACGCGGGATTGTGTCGCGCTGCAAAACGCGTCGCAAAAGAGTTGTTTGAACGGGCCGGGACGCAGATGACGCATTCCCCTGATTTGGACAGGTTGAAACGGGCGGTGCATAGGGGCGTGCTGTAGGGGGGGAGTGCTGTAGGCCAAGCTCTTTTTGGTGCGATTTGCTTGCCAGCGACGTGACATGTCGCAACTGCGCTACTGTGCCAATGCCACCCGGCGCAAGTTGGTCGAAAGTTAAGCAAACCTAAGGCTCGTTTCATGCGCACTCATGCACAGGCAGTTGTTATCGGGGGCGGCGTGATTGGCTGTTCCATCTTGTACCACCTCACAAAACTTGGGTGGACAGATGTCGTTCTTATCGAGCGCGACGAACTTACGTCAGGATCAACGTGGCACGCAGCCGCCAATATTCACGGACTGCACGACAGCACAAATATCAGCCGTATCCAGCACTATACAATGGGGCTGTACAAAGAACTGGAACAGGAAACAGGGCAGGGATGCGGTGTCTTCCAGCCCGGATCGCTTTATCTGGCACAAACCGAGGCCCGTGAACATCAGCTGCGTTTGCAAGCGGCCAAGGCCAAATTGTATGGCATGAACTTTCATGAAGTCGACCGCGCAGAGGCCGAACGCCTGAATCCCTTGGTCGATTACGATGGCATCCGCTGCATTATGTGGGAACCTGATGGTGGCAATGTGGATCCATCAGGAGTGACGCAGGCCTATGCGACAGGGGCGCGTCAAAACGGGGCCGAGATTATGCGCTTCAACCCGGTCCTCGCCACCGAGGCACAACCCGATGGCACATGGATTGTGGAAACCGAAAAGGGTGATATCCGAACCCCTTGGGTGATCAACGCCGCCGGGCTGTGGGGGCGTGAAGTTGCGGCGCTGGCGGGTATAGAATTGCCGCTGCAACCAACAGAACACCAGTATTTTGTTACTGAAACAATTCCCGAAATAAACGCGATGGATCGGCGGTTGCCTTCGGTTGCGGACCGCGACGGTGAATATTATCTGCGCCAAGAGGGGCAAGGATTGTTGGTGGGTGCCTATGAAAAGGACATGCGGTTTTGGGCGGAAGGCGGGACGCCACTGGATTTTGCCCATGACCTTTTCGACGATGATCTGGAACGTATCGAAGACAACATGATGCGTGCCATCGAACGCGTTCCGGTCGTTGGGACCGCGGGCATCAAACGCGTCATAAATGGTCCGATGATCTGGTCGCCGGATTCCAATGTCTTGCTGGGACCTGTTCCCGAGAAAAAAGGGTATTTCTGCTGTAACGGCATCATTCCGGGCTTTTCGCAGTCGGGGGGCATGGGGTTGATGGTGGCCCAATGGATCATCGAAGGCGAAATGCAATACGACATGTTTCCATGGGATATGGCGCGGTTCGGGGCGTGGGCCACGCAAGGGGCGGCCGGCAAGACCTTTACGAAGGAACGTGTACGGGACCAATACGCAAACCGTTTCAAAATTCACTTCCCCAATGAAGAACGGGGCGCAGGCCGCGCTGTGCGCACGCGTCCTGTTCATGATTTGCAGCTGGAAATGGGCGCGGTTATGGGGCTGAACTATGGGTGGGAGCACCCACTATGGTATGCCGACACGCCGGGGGCTTCGGACACTGACGGGTTCACGCGCCAAAACTGGTGGGACCCTGTTGGCGCGGAATGCAAAATGTTGCGGGACCGTGCTGGCATCATCGACATCTCGAACTTCGCCAAATACCGGTGCAAGGGGCCAGACGCCGAGACGTGGTTGAACGCTGTTTTTGCCAATGTGATGCCGAAAGCGATTGGACGGTCCTGTCTGACACCGCTGATCGGAGTGCGGGGTGGAATTGCAGGCGATTTCACCGTCACGCGACTGGCCGAAGACGAATTCTGGATCATCGGATCGGGTATGGCCGAACGCTATCACGCACGTTTCTTTAATGCAGTGCCGTGCCCGGAAGGCACGGTGTTTGAAAGCCTCACGGACAGTGTTTGCGGGTTCAATGTTGCCGGACCGGACAGCCGCAAGCTGTTGCAAAGGCTGACCAATACATCGCTAGAGACAGAAGATTTTCCATTCATGCGCTCGCAACGCATTGAACTTGCCGGTGTTGATGTCTTGGCGCTGCGTGTCTCTTTTACCGGCGATCTGGGGTGGGAACTGCACTGCGCCGAGGCGGATCAACTGCGCCTTTACACGGCGTTGTTGGATGCGGGCAAAGCCTTTGACGCGGGACCTGTGGGCGGGCGGGCATTGATGTCTTTGCGCGTTGAAAAAGGGTACGGGTCATGGGGACGCGAGTATTCGCCAGAGTATTGGCCACAAGAGGTCGGGTTGGACCGGTTGTGCAAGATGAACAAGGAGTTTCTAAACAAAGCAGCCGTTGCTGATGTGTTGAAAAACGAGATGCGCGAACGGCTGGTCTTGTTGCATCTGGATGGGGCTGAGACGGACGCTTCAAACGCCGACGCGACTGGAGGAGAGCCGATTTTCAAAGACGGGCAAGGAGTCGGGCGTGTGACGTCTGGTGCATATGGATACTCTGTCGGGATGAGCTTGGCCTTGGGTTACGTCAAAGGCGTGGAAAATGGGGACATAGTCGATGTTATGGTGCTTGGACTGCCACACAAAGCACGCGTTCTAGCGGAACCGCCGTTCGATCCTAAAGGGCAAAAACTGCGCGCATAAGGTCTATTGGGTCGTATGCGTCGTACGCTTACGTATCAGAAAGCGGATCGGAAATATGTCCCTTGCCAAAGCGATACCGTGTTGCCGCGTTAACGCTTCTGCCGGTTCTGTCGGGTTTTGGTGGGGTCAAAGAGGCATCCAAGGCCGCTTTGACCTCAGCTTTCTCCAATGGTTCCGTGAACAACAGGGCGACGCGAGATGTCGCCTGATCAATCGTTTTCGCGGCCATCTCTTGGCCCGCAATTGTTATGTCGCAAAACATCCCAGCATCAAGACCCTCGATTGATGCTGCATCTTCGTCATTGTCCGGTTCAAATCGCGCCCCATTGACCCCGATAAGCAATACGTGTCCTGAAACGTCTTGTGCAGCTACACTCAGCCTTGCGGGGATTTTACAATAATGCCGCATCAAGCGTCCGGATGTTTTCAAAATCAGCGCATAATGCAAGCCGGTGACACAAAAAACGCACAACCCCCACAACCCAATCAAAAGCCGTCCCCAGCTTTGGTCTGACTGAGAGGGTTGGTTTGTCGTGCCAAGACCAACACCTAGCGTCGCGTGATCGCTGTCTGACGCAATGGTCGGTATGTCGCCTGGAAACAGGTCTTCCAATGTTGCCGCATCGGCGTCATGGCACAGGGTCTGATAGGTGCGAAAAGCGGCGCTGCGGGTTGTTATGAATGCATCGGACTGCATATAGGCTTGTGCTTTTGCAGGGCTGCTTGAGGCCGCCACGCGATTGATAAACTGCATATTTTGCAAAAAGACAGTAACCGTAGATTGCGCATTACTATGGTCTGCATCACCAAGTCGCGCCGTCGTCACGTCCAGTGCCAATGCCCCAAGCAATGCGTTGGATTGCGCAAAAATGTCTGCCGCATCATCGTCGCTGTCTGCCATTTGTAGTGACAATCGCAAAAGTGTTCCAAATTCAGGGATGACATCACAATGGGCGCGCAACGCACTGGGCCAGCTCAGCACCAGCGCCAGCATCGGCAGCAGTGACGCCGCGGTCGCAAATTTCTTACGGATCAAGCTGCGCATACAAATCCCGTTGTCGAATAGGGTTTGTTAGCGCGGATGCGTAAATATCACCCTAATTGGTCAAATGGCAGCCTGCAGCATCAATGTACCAACGGACGAATACGCAAACCCGTGATCCTGTTGCCTTCGCGGGCTATGACTTCGAAACGAAACCCGTGGAATGAAAAAACCTGACCGGCAGTGGGGATCATTTGTGCCTCGTGGATCACCAGCCCTGCGACGGTGTTGGCTTCGTCATCAGGCAGGTTCCATTCCGTTGCCCGGTTCAAATCGCGGATCGTCATTGCCCCATCCACCATGAACTGGCCATCTTCGCCCGTCACAACAGGATGGTCGCCATCCGGGTCGAATTCATCAGTAATTTCGCCCACGATTTCTTCCAGAATGTCTTCTAGAGTAATCAGCCCCTGCAAACTGCCATATTCATCGACAACCAGTGCAAAATGGGTGTGTTTGCGCAAGAACTGACGCATCTGATCGTCCAGCGTGGTGGTTTCGGGGACAAAGTATGGCTCCATCGCCACGTCCACCACATTGAAGCTTTTCAGGGCGGTGGCGTCGCCATCGGGGCCACCAATGATTTTGTACATGGCGCGCAACAGGTCTTTGGCGTGGATCACGCCAATGATGTTTTCGGAATCGTCTTTGAACACGGGCAGGCGCGTGTGATTGGATTGTAGGCACTGTTCCAGAATGGCTTCGGGGCCGTCGTCGATATTGACCATCTCAATGTCAGAGCGGTGCAACATGATTTCCTCTACCACCCGGTCGCCCAAATCCAACGCACCCAAGATGCGGTCGCGGTCTTCTTTTTCTACAACGCCTTCGGAATGGCCCAATTGCAAGGCGCCCGCGATTTCTTCGCGCACTGCCAGAATGTTGCTGTCGGGGTCAATTTTCACACCAAACACGCCAAGCACGCCACGCACAAAAAAGCGCACGGCCGCCACGATAGGCGAAAAGATGAACACGATCAGGGCAATGGGCGCCGACACAAACGAAGCGGCTTTTTCAGAATTCGTGATGGCGTATGTCTTGGGCAAAACTTCGGCGAATACCAAAACCAACGCTGTCATAACAAGTGTTGCCAAAGCAACGCCACTTTCGCCAAAGGCGCGTGTGAAGATGGCCGTCGCCAGTGATGTTGCCAGAATGTTAACGATGTTGTTGCCCAATAAAACGGAGCCGATCAGGCGTTCATTGTCTTCTGTGATCCGCAAGGCCCGTGCTGCTCCGCGTGATCCTTTGTCTGCCTGCGATCGCAACTTCCCGCGTGACGCCGCAGTCAAGGCCGTTTCAGACCCGGAAAAGAACCCTGACATCACCAGCAGCATCAATATCACCGCGCACGTCACCCAAAAGGCCGCATCCAATGCTGATGCCGCCCCCAATATCTGGGCTGCTTCAAGCGAATTTGTGACTTGAATTGTGGTAGAAGGTTCGTCCATTTTAACGTGTATCCTATAGTTGATTTGGTTATGGGGTGGCAAAGCGGCGCAATCAAGGCCCGCACGACAAAGGATTGCGGCATGCGACATCATCACCTCGGCACACTTGACGGTTCTGTTTTGGTTTTTGGTGGTCCGTATTCAAATGCACACGCGACTCTTGCTTTGTTTGAAGAGGCCGCAAAACGCAAAATCAAACCGTCCCATCTGATTTGCACAGGGGATACCGTGGCGTATTGCGGTGACCCCGCATTGACTGTGGACATGGTGCGTCAGGCGGGATGTGCTGTGGTGGCTGGAAACTGTGAAATCCAGTTGGCCAAAGGGGAAGCCGAATGCGGATGCGGTTTTGAACAAGGCACTGCCTGCGATATTGCGTCCTTGTTCTGGTTTGCGTTTGCCAAAGAACAATTGAGCCAAAAAGACATTGATTGGATGGCAGAGCTTCCCGATGTCATCACCTTTGACCATCAGGGGGAACGCTATGCGGTGCTGCATGGTGGCGCCACGGACGTGGCACGCTTCATCTGGCGTGTGTCGCCCATGGAAGAATTTGAAAACGAATGGGCTGCGTTGACCAATGCCATCGGGCGGGTCAACCATGTGATTGTAGGGCATTCGGGTCTGCCGTTCATCAAAGAGACGCCGTTTGGGCGATGGATCAATGCCGGTGCGATCGGCATGCCTGCCCACGACGGGCGTTCATATACACATTTTATGGTGCTGGAAAAAGGCGCTGTGCAGATGAGCCGGTTGCCCTATGACGTGAAAGGCGCACAAGGGGTCATGGAAAACGCAGGTCTGATGCAGGGGTATGATATTGCCTTGGAAACGGGCTATTGGCCATCAGAAGACATTTTGCCACCTGCTTTACGCCGCCGCTGAACGGCTGTGGCAAGCGGGTGATGATCCAACACCAATTCGGTCAGGCGCGCATCCAGAACATGGGTGTATATTTCTGTCGTGGCCACATCGGCATGCCCCAACATTGCCTGGATCGATCGTAAATCGGCCCCCCCCGCCAACAGATGTGTCGCAAAAGCATGGCGCAAAGTATGTGGCGTGACCTTGGAGGGTGTCACACCGCCAGCCACGGCCAATTCCTTGATCAAAAGGTAGAACCTGTGGCGCGTCAGATGCCCGTCTTTGCCACGCGAAGGGAACAGGAATTTTGATGGCGGGGCACCCTTGGTTTTTGCCGTGTCATCAACCGCATCCCGAAATGGCAACCACTCTGCCAAGGCCGCGCGGGCAGGGGGCGATAAGGGCACAATGCGCTCTTTTCCGCCTTTGCCCAAAATCAGCAAAACGCGGGGATCACCACGCGCTGCGGTCACAGGTAGGCTGACCAGTTCAGTCACCCGCATCCCCGTGGCATAAAGCAGTTCCATCAAGCAGGTGTTGCGCAGTGTGTCGCGACCCATTGTCCGGGCAGCGGCCAGCAACCTGTCGACTTCTGCCTCGTCGAGGGTTTTGGGCAAACGCTTGTCCAGACCGGGACCGGACACCTGAATGGCGGGGTTGGTTGTCCGCCAGCCTTCTTCAAAGGCAAAGCGGTAGATTTGCTTGATTGACGACAAACGCCGTGCGCGGGTGGCTTTGGCCAACCCTTGGGCGTCACAATGCACCAGATAGTGTTCAACGTGATCCTGAGTGGCGGTGTCAAAGCTGGTCTTGCGTGCCGTCAGCCATTCGGCAAAATCCTTCAGGTCGCGGCCATATGCCAACAAAGTGTTGTTTGCGGCCCCCAGTTCTGCGGCCTGCGCGTCCAGAAAAGTGGAAATCCAGCGATCTGTATCGTTCATGACGCAGGCCCCAGAATAAGCAACTCTAAGGCCACGCGGCGACTGGTGTCTTCCAGACCTAGCGCACGTAGATTGCGCAAGCCTTCGGTCAGTTGGGTCAGATCGCCTTGTGCGCCTGCTTGGACCTGTTCCAGAATATCTATCAGCACAGCCCCCAATGACCGGGTCCGGGTGTTCAGCGCTATTTGAAATTTCTCTGCCAACTCCGCCGTGGAAAATGCGTGTTCAATCGCAAGTTCTAAGTCGGTATTGCCTTTGGGCGGCGTGCCTTTTGCAAGGCCGGCTAAAAATACAAAAGCCGGATCGTCCGTGACTGCTGCAGCCTCATAGTCCGGAGACATCATAGCCATTTTAAACGCTATGTTTTTGGCAGGACCTTCAAGATCAAAGCCCGCAACCTGAGGTGCAAAAAGTGTGGAAAACGGCGCGGCAAGGCCCGCAGACTTCATTTTTTGCCACGCCAGTGGCAGCGTTTTGCCAATGGCTTGGGGGCTTTGGGTGCGAATTGCGGTTTCCAGACGTTGGACGGCAGCGACCCTGTCCCAAATGCCGCCAGAGGCTGCGGGCCTGCGTGTGGAATACACGCCAAGCAAACGATTGGCAGGTAAGGCCCCGACGGTGGCCAAACGCTCTGCTGCGTCCAGTTGGGCCTTCCATCCTGTCACGTCTCGCAAATCGGCGTGGGCATAGGCGCGTGGCCATGTTTTTGTGCTGATCGGCTGGCCAAGCGCCTCGTAAACCCGAAACATCAATGCATCCGGATCGGCCAAACGGGGCAAAGGTGCGGCACCCTCAAAAAGGTCTGGGTCCAGAAAACGCTCTAATGCATTGGACTGGGGTTCAGGCAAAACACCCAACGCCCGTGACGTGCCAAGCAACAACGCGGCCGTTGACCAATCGCCAGCGCGCGCAGTGCAAAAAATCCGTGCCGCATAGCCGGGGGCCAGTTGTGGCGCTTTTAGCAATGCAGCACAGGCCGTTTCTTCCGTATCATTCAAAAGGCTCAGATCAATGAAACGCGAAAACAGCTGGGCGTCTTTTTCGGGTCCAACCTGTTGGATCAAGGCAAATGCAGGATCAACTGCACCCAAATCGATCAGCGCGTCAATTCTGGCCAACTGGAACGCTTCTGTTTTGCCTTTGGGTGGCGCGGTTTCAGCCAACAAAACAGTATAGAACAAGGATTGCGCACTTGGCAGATGTTGCGCGGTTAATGTGCCCAATTTACGGGTCAGGCTTTGGGCGTCCGAATGGGTCCACAAACTGTCCGGCAGTCCCGTCACGTCAGACGGAACCAATCCGATGATACGCGGTCCTTGTCCGTCCAAGGGGGCCACCGTGACCTGCGCCACCGATCCGCTTGTCGCAACATCCGGCTCATCCGGCAACAACGCTGCAGGTTGGGGCAGCGGTTGGGAAGCGGGCTGCGTATCAAGCCAATCAATCACAGACAGCGGTTGGCCTTGCGGTGTGTCTTGGGCAAAGGCGGTGCCATGCGCCAGAACAGTCGCCAAAACAGCAAACGTTGCTGACAAAATGACTGCTTTAGTCTGCATTCAACACCACAGGTGCGCGCACTTCTTCTTGCGGAGCAGAAAAATCGGCACCGAAGAAGGGGCCGACATATGCATAGCCTACCAAGCCGACAAACCCGAAAAAGCACAGGTAAATCAGAAGCTTGATTAATTTGAACATGGGGGTGCCTGCCTTTTTTGATGTCGTCTTTTGATCAACTTATATATGGCCTTTTTCACAATATCACGTCATTCACGTCAACATGAGCAAAATTGAGCAATCCATGGCCGATAAGGCACCCACCCACACCGGACCACAGGCCACATTTCGATTGAAAAAGACTGTGGTGATGGTGGGAATGATGGGGGCTGGCAAAACTGCTGTCGGGCGGGCGGTGGCCCAAAAGCTGGATGTTGCGTTTCTGGACAGCGATGCGGAAATCGAAGCGGCGGCCAATATGACTGTGCCCGAGATATTCAGCCGCGATGGTGAGCCGTTCTTTCGGACAAAGGAAACCCAGGTGATTACGCGCCTTCTGGACGCGACGCCATGTATTCTGTCGACCGGCGGAGGGGCGTTTCTGGGGGCGCAAAACCGTGAAACCATCAGTGAACGCGGTGTGTCGGTCTGGCTCAACGCCGATCTGGATGTGTTGTGGAACAGGGTGCGCCACAAAGACACGCGCCCCTTACTGCAAACCGATGATCCCAAAGCCACATTGGCCGCGTTGTTTCAGGCGCGTGTGCCAGTATACCGGATGGCGGATGTCATGGTGCCATCAGACCACGGTGTGGCGATTGATGCTATGGCCGATCGTGTCATAGAGGCCATATTGGCCCGCAGCGATGTTCTGGAGAAAACCTAATGCGCGAAACCGTTCATGTTGATCTGCCCGGGCGGGCCTACGACATTCTAATCGGAACCGGACTGCTGCAAGAGGCAGGCACACTGATCGCGCCGCTTTTGCACAGGCCGCGTGTTGTGGTCGTGACTGATGATACGGTTGGGGCGTTGCATCTGGACACGTTGCGCCAAGGACTGGCCGCAGAGGGCATCGCTATGGCGGCGCTGTCTTTGCCACCGGGGGAAGCGACCAAAAACTGGACCAACGTCATCAAAACTGTGGAATGGATGCTGGATGAAAAAGTCGAACGGCGCGACGTGGTGGTGGCGTTGGGCGGTGGTGTTATTGGGGACCTTGTGGGGTTCGCAGCCGCAATTTTACGCCGTGGCGTGCGGTTTGTACAAATTCCGACGTCCTTGTTGGCTCAAGTCGACAGTTCTGTCGGGGGCAAAACCGGCATCAACACCCGTCACGGAAAGAACTTGGTTGGGGCATTCCATCAACCAAGTCTGGTTCTGGCAGACATTGAGGTATTGGGCACTTTGCAGCCACGCGATTTTCTTGCGGGGTGTGGCGAGGTCGTGAAATACGGGCTTTTGGGGGACGCTGCGTTCTTTGACTGGCTTGAAACCCACGGACCGGACATGGCAGCCGGAGATATTGCGGCCCGTGCCTATGCAGTGAAGCGCTCGGTGCAGATGAAAGCCGAAATCGTGATGCGCGATGAGACCGAACAAGGGGACCGGGCCCTTTTGAACCTTGGGCACACGTTTTGTCATGCGCTCGAAGCGGCCACCGGCTATTCGGATCGCTTGCTGCACGGCGAAGGGGTGGCGATTGGGTGTGCGCTTGCGTTTGAAACGTCGTCGCGGATGGGACTGTGTGCCCAAGAAGATCCAAGCCGCTTGCGGGCCCACCTAAAGGCGATGGGCATGAAGACTGATCTCAAGGACATTGAAGGGGATCTGCCGGACGCAGCTGCACTTTTGGCCTTGATGGGTCAGGATAAAAAAGTCGTGGACGGCCAGTTGCGCTTTATTATGGCGCGGGGGATTGGCGAGGCGTTTGTCACATCTGACGTGCCAGAAGGCGTTGTGTTGGATGTTCTGGGCGATGCGCTGAAAGCGTAAAGCACAGCACTTTGCTGTCCACGCTCCTATTGCCTACCCGTTGCGTGGTAAGGTGCACCCTGGTGCACCCTACCTTTGTAAAGATTTTTAGAACGGGATTTCATCGTCCAGATCACGGGATGGGGCAGGGGACGATTGGCCACCGCCGTATCCGCCGTTGTTGTTGGATTGACCGGAATCGTAGCCCATAGAACCACCACCGCCGCCACCACCATAGTTGCCGCCGCCACCGCCGCTGTTGTCATTGCGTCCGTCCAGCATTGTCAGGTTGCCGCCAAGACCCTGCAATACGACTTCTGTGGTGTACCGGTCCTGACCAGATTGGTCTTGCCACTTGCGGGTTTGCAATTTGCCTTCGATGTATACTTTGGACCCTTTGCGCAGATATTGTTCTGCGACGCGCACAAGCCCTTCCTGAAAGATCGCAACAGACGTCCATTCGGTTTTTTCGCGACGTTCGCCTGTATTTTTGTCTTTCCACGTCTCGGATGTGGCAATGCGCAAATTGCACACTTTGCCGCCATTTTGGAAACTGCGCACTTCAGGGTCCGCACCCAAGTTGCCAATTAGGATCACTTTGTTCACAGAGCCAGCCATGGCATCCCCCTTGAAAGCTGTTTTGTCCGAATCCCGGACCATTGTTTGACAGGCTTATATCGCCCTTGCCCCTCTTGTTAAATTGCTAACGCAGATCGTGATGGGAAATCTGGCAGGTAATACTGGTCTCATGGTTAAAAATCCCTATATTGCCGCAAAGGCAGGTGTCGTGGGGACGAAACGGTATGCGCATAGGTGTAGTGGTTATTGTGGCGGCGGCCTTCATCGGCGACATGGCTGTTGCCGAGACATTTTCATCCAAAAACCGCAAAAAGCTGTTTTCGTCTCAGACAAAAGTGCTCGATAGCCGTGCCTCCAAACAGTATTCGAATTCGGTCCGTTTGCAGCCCGCCAAAGTGAACACCCCCACCAAATGGAACAAGGGCCAAAAGTTCAAAGGCAAATACAAAGGCGTGTATCTGGCGATGGCGCGTGACGCCGCGCGACGCAACGGTGTGCCCGAAGACTTGTTCTTGCGACTGGTGCAGCAAGAAAGCAACTGGAACCCGAATGCAAAATCACACGCCGGGGCGTATGGGCTGGCGCAACTGATGCCCGGCACAGCCCGCGTGTTACGTGTAAATCCTCGTGATCCATACGAAAATCTGGATGGTGGTGCGCGTTATCTGCAACAGCAATACCGTGAATTCGGATCTTGGCGGTTGGCATTGGCTGCGTATAACGCAGGCCCGGGGGCGGTGAAAAAATATGGTGGCGTGCCGCCGTTCCGCGAGACACGGAACTACGTAAAGATCATCTGGGGCAGCTGATGATTGCGGGGCAAGCCGTTGTCATGCTTTTGTCCGTCCTCAATCCAATTGCTGCCATGATTGTGCCGTAGCCCTCATCCAAAGTCACAAAAGGATGTACGCATGGCCGTCAGCACCACTTCATTCTCGGACCGCCTTGGACGGATCGAACGCAGCACTCCGCAGCTTTATGCAGGCGATGATGCGCCGCAATCCTTCAAGCCCGACAATCTGGTGTGCAACACAGCCAAAAAGGGCGCCTTCTACTATGCGGTGATTTTGTTTGGTTTGATTGTCGGGGCGGGCGTCGGGTACGCGTTTCGCACAGCTGTGGGCTTTGAAATCTTCGTAACACAGCCGCCGTTGCTTATTTTGGCCATCGTCAAAGCAGATCCTCAAATGCTTGGGCTGACATTGGCTGTGGTCGGCGGGGCAGTGATAACGCTGTTGTGCCAGATTTTCGGCAATACCAAAGCCCGCGCCTTGCAGTTTTGGACCGGCTACATGCTGGGCATGGTATTGATCAACCTGCAAGCGTTCTACTTCGTGTACCTGACGTATTTCGCGGCCACCGCATGACACAGACCCAAGTGCGGCAGGCAGGCCAAAGACTGGCCCACCTCATGTTTGCGCATTCAGCCTCTACTGTGCCGCGATTTTGATAACAGGTTCCATTTGCGCCAGCTTTTCATCGCTTAGGTGACACTTCACCTGGTGCCCGTCTGCCAAATGACGCACGGGGGGTATGTCTTTTTCACACAACCCACCAGGAACTTCCGATTTCCAGCGGCATCGTGTTTGGAAGGGGCAACCGGGGGGCGGGTTCATGGCGGACGGAATGTCGCCTTCCAGTACAATGTGTTGTTTTTCCACCGATGTGTCTGCGATTGGCACCGCTGAAAGCAAAGCTTCGGTATAGGGGTGATAGGGCGGCGCAAAGACCTGATCCGTAGACCCCAGTTCAACCACATGCCCCAAATACATCACCATCACGCGGTCGCTCAAATAACGCACGATCGACAAGTCGTGGCTGATAAACAAAAGGGTGGTTTTCTGCTCACGCTGGATTTCCATCAATAGATCCGTAACCGCCGCCTGCACCGACACATCCAAAGCAGACACAGGTTCGTCTGCCACGACGATGCGCGCGTCACCGGCAAAGGCACGTGCGATACCTACGCGTTGCTTTTGGCCCCCCGACAACTGGCGTGGCATGCGGTCGGCAAATTCGCGAGGCAGTTTTACCAGATCCAGCAGTTCCAACATGCGCGTGCGGCGTTCCGCTTCGCTGTTGCCGATTTTGAAAATTTCCAAAGCGCGAATGATCTGGCGCCCGACGGTCATTGACGGGTTCAACGTGTCAAACGGGTTTTGGAACACCATCTGAACATCCGCCACAGTTTTTGTGTTGCGGGCCTCGATCGGGGTGTCCTGAATTTGGGTGCCATTCATTGTGATGGTGCCTTCAGTGGCTGTTTCCAAGCCCATCAGCACTTTCGCGAATGTCGATTTCCCACACCCGGATTCGCCCACGATGGCAAGCGTCTCGGATTCTCTGGCTTCAAAGCTAAGGCTCTCATTCGCCTTGACCACTTTTGTTTCGCCCCCGCCGAACATGGCATTGGCAGCGACTTCGTAATACTTCTTAAGCTTGTCCATAGACAAAACGACTTCGCCAACTTCGCCTTTTGTTTTGGTCTCAGCCAACGTCAACGGAGCGTTCCAATCGATTTCCTTGAATTTCAGGCACCGTGATGCGTGGCGATCGTCGCCCGCCACTTCCGCCATCCGGATACGGGTATCCTCGTTGCAGCGCCCGTCTTCGAAATAGTCACAGCGCGGGCCAAAGTTGCAGCCCGGCGGGCGTTCGTGGGGCAGGGGAAAGTTGCCCGGAATTGCCACCAAAGGCCGCGCATTCTTGTCAGCGCCGGGCAGAGGGATCGACCGGAACAGAGCCTGCGTATAGGGGTGCTGCATCTTGTCAAAGACATCTTCGATGCTGCCGGTCTCGACGGCCTCGCCTGAATACATCACGCAGATGCGGTCACAGGTTTCCAGAACCAGACCAAGGTTGTGGCTGATGAACAGCATGGATGTGCCGTATTTCTTGCCAAGGTCTTTGACCAATTCGACAACGGCGGCTTCGACGGTCACGTCAAGGGCAGTGGTCGGTTCATCCAGGATCAGCAACGAAGGCTCTGACATCAAGGCCATCGCAATCACGATGCGTTGTTGTTGACCGCCGGACAATTGATGCGGAAAGCTGTTCAGGATGCGGGCAGGGTCAGGCAGTTTCACATCTGTGACAACCTGCAACGCGCGCTCATAAGCATCCTTTTCAGACATGCCCTGATGGATCATCGGAACTTCCATCAACTGCTTGCCGATCCGCATGGCAGGATTCAAAGAGGCCATAGGCTCCTGATAGATCATTGCGATTTCGGACCCGCGAATGTCACGCAGCTCCTCCATGGTCATTTGACCCAGATCTTGACCTTTGAATTTGATGGACCCGCCAACAACGCGGCCGTTTTTGCCCAAATCCTGCATGACACCCAAGGCGACCGTGGACTTGCCACATCCGGATTCTCCAACAAGACCTACGGCCTCGCCGGGTTGGACAGTGACGGAAAAATCCATCACGGCAGGAATTTCACGCAAGCGCGTAAAAAACGATATCGACAGTTGGTCAATTTCAAGAATTGGACCGTCATAATCTAGTTTTGTCATCATCTTCTCCAAGCTGGATGAAACTATGATCCTGTTTCATCTCGCCAAATAAACCTCGGGGGTCCGGGGGCTGGCCCCCGGTCCGTCCTCTCAATCAGTCCTTCAGGCTTTCTTCACGCAAACCATCTGCCAACAAGTTCAGTCCAAGAACCAATGACAACAAAGCAAGGGCAGGGGCCATGGCAACATGGGGATAAAGCGCCAGAAGGCGACGACCCGAGTTGATGGTTGTGCCCCAGTCAGGGCTTTCCGATTCCAAACCAAGGCCAAAGAAACCGAGGGTGCCCAACAGAATGGTGGTGTAGCCGATACGCAGGCAAAAATCGACGATCAGAGGACCACGGGCATTGGGCAGGATTTCCCAAAGCATAATGTACCACGGGCCTTCACCGCGGGTCTGGGCCGCGGCCACGTAATCGCGGGTTTTGATATCCAGCGCCAAGCCGCGCACGATCCGGAACACTGTGATAGAGTTCACAAAGACAACAGACACAAACACCACCAGAATTTCGGGCGGCATCGGGATCCAGTCCAATGCAGCTGGCAACCCTGGGATTGTGTAGCGTTCGTTGGTCACAAAAGTGCCTTCGTTCGAGATCAGCGACAAATAGGCCCATGCCATGATGCCCAGAACCACAATCAGCAAGGGTGTGCGGATTTTCGGTTGGGTGTAGTAGCGTGAGTTCAACAAGACACCGAAGAAGATCAACGGAAAGATGAACAATACTCCGGCCATATAGCTTGGAATGCCTGTGGCACGAATTTCCGGAGTGACAAGCAGATAGAACAGCAAGATGACCGGAAAGGCGAGGATCAGGTTTGCCAGAAAGGACAAGACCGTATCCAGACGACCACCGTAATAGCCTGCAGGCAAACCAAGGGTGATGCCCACCATAAAGGCAAACAGCGTGGCGATGGGCGCGATATAGACCACAATCCAAGCCCCTTCAAACAAGCGGCTGAACACGTCGCGGGCCAGATTGTCGCCCCCCAGCAGGAACCACTGGTAGTCGGCGTCCTCTGCGCCCCGCAGCGGTGTCCCGGGCACCTTGTTCTTCATGCCCGAAGACTGCGACAGCGTGTCATGGGTGACCAGCATGTCAAAGACGCCGGCCATCACACCCGCGATCACCCAGAACATGACAAGGCCAAAGCCAATCATGCCAACGGTGCTGTCAAACAGCTTGCCGTAAAGTCCCAGTTTGCGTTTGAATTTGATGGATACGGCAAAAAGCACGATCAAGGCGATCCAAACCGGCAACAACTGTCGCGACATGCCGCCGACGATGCCCGCGTCTGGGCCCATCAAAGCCCCGCCAATGATATAAAGCAGCACCAGCGCGATGACAGCCAGCAGCAGCATTCGCACCCCGGTGCCAATCGTTCCCATAAGGCCTGCGTTTTCGGTCAATGTGCCATCTGCATTCACAGTCGGGGTACTTGCAGCCACAAAGAACGACATCACGATTTGAATAAGGATGCCGGCCAGCAGCAAAGCGGCCATCAGCATCAATGGGTAGTTCAGAAGGCTCAGGCCTCCGGTCCACGTTAATGGGTCCATAATCAGGTTCCCCTTATGAAATGCGGATACGTGGGTTCAAGAACACATAGCCGATGTCGGAAATCAGCTGTGTGATCAAAACCACGATCACGGAGACGACGGAAACCGCCAGAAGAAGCTCAATGTCATTGTTGGCAGCGGCCTGCACCAGCAGCCAGCCAAATCCCTTGTAGTTGAACAAGGTCTCAACGATGACAACACCGTTCAAAAGCCACGGCACCTGCAACATGATCACAGTAAAGGGCGCGATCAGTGCGTTGCGTAGGGCGTGTTTCATAACGATCTTGGGAAAACTCACACCTTTCAGGCGCGCCGTGCGAATGTACTGCGCGGTCATGACTTCTGTCATGGAGGCGCGCGTCATTCGGGCGATGTATCCCATGCCGTACAATGCGATGGTCATAACAGGCAGGAAGAAGTTCCAGAATGTGGCGTCCGTCACAGCCTTTGTGGCCGATCCCAAAAACAGGGTTTTGCCATCTATCCAGCCCCATTCCACAAGCAGTGGCGATATACCGTTTTTGGAAGACGCCAAAAGGGCGATAAAAATCACCCCAGACACATATTCGGGCGTCGCGGTTGTTGCGATGGAGAAGGTCGACAGTGACCGGTCCAGTTTGGACCCTTCACGCATTCCGGCCAGCACCCCCACAATCAATGCCATTGGCACCATAACCAGAAAAACGACCCCCATCAGCTTGCCAGTGGCCGCCAATCTGACACCAACGATGCCCGCGACATCGTCTTTAAAGACCGTGGAAAAGCCCCAATCGCCTTGCAAGACACCGCAAAACGTCGGGCGCTCGTCTTCGGGAGTGGTGCTGATAAAGCAGCGCCCTGTCACCGTTACGGTCCCGTCGCTTTCGGTCTTTTCAGACACCCAGCCCGGCACAACGCCCAGCCATCTTCCGAATTTGACCGGCATAGGGTCCAAGTAACCGCGTGGCTCCAGATAGGATGCGACTTCTTCTTCCGACATGCGGAAGTTGCCTTGGGTTTTGGCCAGTTTTTCAAGGTTTGGATAAAGATTTGTCAGAAAGAACACGATGAATGTCAGGCAAAGTGCCGTCAAAATCATCACGCCCAGACGTCTGAGGATGAATAGTCCCATGTGTGCCCCTGTTGGTAGGCTGTTTGCGCAGTTTTTACTGCTTTTATGACCGGCGACCTGTTTGGCTCTGCTCGGATGATGTTGAAATAGTGTGGATCGTGCGTCTGTCTGTTGCCCCCCGGCCGTTCGGTCTCTGCGATTTACAGCCCTTTTTCCAGGCACCGCAGCCAAACGAGTTAGTAATTTTGCCTATCAGGCAACAGAACCGCGCCAAGGTCAACGCTGGGAAAAGTCATTTGGTCGATATTTTGCGACATTTAACTATTTCAAAAACGACGCATCCACCGCAGGTTATGTCAAAGGATTCAGTTAGCGCAAACTGGAAGGGGGGCTTCCTGTGTGGTGCTGAATGAACCGTGTGAAGTAAGCTGGGCTGCCAAAGTGAAGCTGTTGCGAAATGGTTTTGGCGGTTGCGTCCGTGTCACGCAAAGCGCAAAGCGCCTTATGCAAAATGGATTGCGTTAGGATGTCGGCGGCTGTGCGCCCTGTTGCGGCCTTGCAGGCGCGTGTCAGATGTGTCGGGGTCACGCCAAGGGTCTCGGCATGGTCGGCCATCGTGTGCAAGCTGGCGTCTGGCGCAGACACCAAAGTGCAAAACCGTGCCGCCAGCCGCGCTGCCGCTTTTTCTTTTTGCTCCGCGTTTTCGGGCAACGCCAGCTGGCGGCGCAACCACACCGAAATCAGACCCATATGGGCCGCCAAGGCATCCTCAAAGAAAGGCTTTTGCGACGCTGCTTCGCGTTGTGCCGCTTCAAACAGGCCGGTCAATTCCGAAATCGCTGAAACGTCCCGGATGCGCAGCTGACGGGGTGTTTCGGGAAGACCATCGGCCAGTGACAGCGGACAGGTCGCGACCAATCCCATGGATTGACGCCCCATCTCCAACGACATCAAGGAAAAGGCAGGGACGTAAATCAGATTATGGGTTCCAACACCGCGCCGCGTCCCCCCAAGCATCAAAACCCCCTGTCCCCGCGTGATCCAAAAGAGCTGCGGGTAGGGCTGCGCGTGGGGTAGGGTCACACGCCAGTCTTGTCCCGATGTCAAAGTGCCTAATGTTGTGATTTGGACTGTGTTGGTCATCCCAAAACCATGCCATGTCCGAAAAATGAATGCAATCTCGGAAATGGAAACATAAAAACGGTCTAATAGTTCTTTTTATGAAAGCGTGCGCGGATCCACATGTATCCAGTTTCTCATTTTCGATCTAAACCAAGTGCGTTGACGCTTCGCATATTGGCGGGTCGATATGATGGCGCGAGCCTTGGCTTCTTTCAACGTGATCTCGCCCAGATGGTGGGCCATAAGTTCCGGCACACCAATCGCACGGCACGCGGGAAGCGCGGGATCAAAGCGATCTTGCATTGCTGCAATCTCGGTCATGGCGCCGTCGTCGACCATCATATCGAAGCGTCGGGCGATGCGGTCGTTCAACCAGTCCTTTTGGGCATCCATAACAATGCAGGCTGCTTTGCTTTCGTCCAGAAGGGGCGGTGGCGTCGCTTTGTGCCATTCCAATAGCGACCGTCCGGTGCTGCGTTGCACCTCCCACGCGCGTTGCACACGCATGCGGTTGTGCTGATCCAGGTTGGCTTTCGTGGCATCATCAATTTGCGCCAATAGCACATCCAACACCAGGTCATCCGCTTCACGGCGTACGTCTGGGGGCGTTTGGGGGATATTTGCCAAGCCCTGTGTCAAAGCCTTGAAGTTCAATCCGGTGCCACCCACAATGATAGGGCGCACCGCCGCGCCAAGATAGGGTGCGACATTGCGCAGCCAATGGCCGACCGAATAGGGCGCATCAAAGGGCACGTATTGATACAGCGCGTGTGGTGCTCGGTCGGCTTCGGCGGGGGAGGGACATGCCGTAATGACGCGCCAACAGTCATAAACCTGACTTGCGTCGGCATTCACGACCACACCGCCCCCGGTTTCGGCAATTGCCAAAGCCAAAGCCGATTTGCCCGACGCTGTTGGTCCGGCAATCAAAACCGGTTGCTCAGGTGGCAGGTCGTTGAGGTTGAATTTGCCCGCGATGGTCATGCCGCTGTCATTTCTTTGCCGATCCTTGTGTGGCACGCATTGAACTTGCCGTTCTTTTCCGACATTTTACGCCCAAACAAAATAGCCCACGGAGCGCATAATGTCTGATGAACCCAAAACGTCATTTAACAGGGTCATGTTGAAGATTTCGGGGGAGGCATTGATGGGGGACGGCAATTTTGGCCTAAACCCACCCACTGTTGAACGGATTGCGGCCGAAGTGAAGACTGTTCACGACATGGGCGTCGAGATTTGCATGGTTATCGGCGGCGGCAATATCTTTCGCGGGCTTCAAGGGTCTGCGCAGGGGATGGAACGTACAACGGCTGACTACATGGGCATGTTGGCCACTGTGATGAACGCGCTGGCGATGCAATCCGCCTTGGAAGGTTTGGGCATCCACACGCGGGTTATTTCTGCGATCACGATGAACGAAGTGGCGGAACCCTATATTCGCCGTCGTGCGGTGCGCCACCTTGAAAAGAAACGTGTGTGCATCTTTGCGGCCGGTACGGGCAACCCATATTTCACAACCGATACGGCCGCGACGCTTCGGGCCAATGAAATGTCTTGCGAGGCGATCTTCAAAGGCACCAAAGTGGACGGTGTCTACGACAAAGACCCCGCAAAACACGATGATGCCGTGCGATACGACAGCGTCAGCTATGATGATGTGCTGGCCAAACGTCTGGCGGTTATGGACGCGTCGGCGATTGCCTTGGCACGCGACAACAACCTGCCGATCATCGTCTTTTCACTGGATGAGCCGGGCGGGTTCAAAGGTATTCTGGCAGGCGAAGGTACTTATACCAAAGTGCACGGCTAGCAGGGGAACGCTTTCGGGTTGCGATGTCAGTTGAGCAGCGTCTGCACAGAAACTGCGCGAAAGCCCACTGGCATTTTGCTATCTGCTTGATCTATACTTGGAAAAAAGCCCGAATGGGGCACTGATTAAATACGGGGAACTCCTGATGTCTGAAGATTTTATGCTGGACACCGACGATCTGACGCGTCGGATGGACGGGGCGATTGCGGCTTTGAAAACGGAATTCGCGTCATTGCGCACGGGCCGCGCGTCGGCGTCGATGCTGGAACCGGTGATGGTGGAAGCGTACGGGCAACGCACCCCGATCAATCAGGTTGGAACGGTCAACGTGCCGGAACCGCGGATGGTGACAATCAACGTGTGGGATAAATCCATGGTCAACGCTGTGGAAAAGGCCATTCGTGAAAGCGGGTTGGGTATCAACCCGCAGCTCAACGGCACAATCATCATGTTGCCCATCCCCGAGCTGAACGAAGAGCGCCGCACCCAATTGACAAAGGTCGCCGGACAATATGCCGAAGGTGCGCGGGTTTCGATCCGCAACCTGCGTCGGGATGGCATGGACCAGATCAAGAAAGCCAAAGCAGACGGAATGTCGGAAGATGACCAGAAGCTTTGGGAAGGCGAGGTTCAGGAAATGACGGATAAATTCATCAAACTGATCGACGACACGCTGGAAACCAAACAAGCCGAGATCATGCAGGTCTAACGCGCCGACACATCATATTGCGTGGCCAGAAAAAGGGCCGCTTCGCAGGTTAGCTACAGGATTTCTCGCATCACTCAGGACACGCAAAAATCTGGTCCACGTCATGTCGCCATTATCATGGACGGCAATGGGCGGTGGGCCACTCAGCGCGGGCGGCCACGGCTGTTCGGGCACCACGCAGGTGCCAAACGCGTGCGCGAAGTTGTGCAAAGCTGCCCTGATGTCGGGGTCGACTATTTGACCATCTTTGCGTTTTCCACCGAAAACTGGAAACGCACGCAAGTCGAAGTGGCCGGACTGATGAGCCTGTTTCGCCGCTACATCACCAAAGAGGCCCGTGCATTGGATCAGTTCGGCGCACGTGTACGGTTCATCGGTGACCGAATGCGTCTGGATGCCAAGTTGATCAAATTGATGGACGACCTCGAGGACATGACGTCCTCAAACACGGCAGTGAACCTGACCATCGCTTTGAATTATGGTGGCCGCGATGAAGTTGCCCGCGCCACAAAGCGTCTGGCCCGCGATGTAGCGCAAGGGCGCTTAAGTCCGGACGATGTGGATGAAGAAACGCTGCCAAAGTACTTGGATACTTACGTTTTACCCGATCCCGATCTGGTCATTCGCACCAGTGGCGAAGCGCGTATTTCGAACTTTTTGCTTTGGCAATCGGCCTATGCGGAATATGAATTTATCGACACGCTGTGGCCGGATTTCACAGCTGAGGAATTTGCGTCGTTGTGTGCCTCTTATGGGGGGCGTGACAGGCGTTTTGGGGCGGTGAAAACATGACAGAAAAACCTGACAAATGGTCCGATCTGGCGGCGCGTGCCGGCTCTGCGGCTGCTATGTTGGTTGTGGGTGTTTGGGGCATGTGGGTCGGCGGTCACGTCTTTCACGTACTGGTGTCACTGATTTGCGGATTGATGATCTGGGAACTGGTGCGGATGATCGCGCCAGCGTCCGGTTCATTGGCAATTCAGCTTGGCGGCATCAGTGCGTTGGCGTTGATCTTGGCGATTTATCTGCCGACTGGCTTTGCCTTGCCGCTGCTGCTTGCCCCTGCTTTGGTGGGGTTCGGGCAGTTGGACAAGAACCGCACAATCTACATGAGCTTTGGAGTCATGGTGCTGTTGGCGGGTTTTGGCATGATGTCGGTGCGCGATGATCTGGACCTTACGTGGTTGCTGTGGCTGGTTTGCGTTGTCGTGGCCACAGACGTTGTGGGTTATTTTGCAGGACGTATGATTGGCGGCCCGAAGTTCTGGCCCAAGGTCAGCCCGAAAAAGACGTGGTCCGGCACCGGCTTTGGGTGGGTAGCAGCTGCTGTCGTGGGCTGGGTGTTTGCGCTACAAACCGGTGCAAATCTGGAATTGATCGGCATTTCGATCGCTATTTCCATGGCGTCACAAATGGGTGACATCGCTGAAAGCGCCATAAAACGTGCAATGGACGTCAAAGACAGCTCCAATCTGATCCCTGGCCATGGCGGCGTATTGGATCGGTTTGATGGGATGTTGGGCGCATCGGTGTTTTTGTTGATCATAGGCCAGATTGTGGGCTTTCCGCCCGGGTTGGCCTGATGCGCCGCGTCAGCATCTTCGGGGCCACCGGATCAATCGGGCAAAACACCATCGATCTGATCGCTCGCGACCCTGACGCTTATGATGTCGTGGCCTTAACGGGCGCGCGCAACGTTGAACAGCTTGCCAAAGATGCCCGCCGCCTGAATGCAGATGTGGCGGTGACAGCGGATGACACACAGCTGGACCACTTGCGCGAATTGCTTGCGGGATCGGGCGTCGATGCTGCAGCGGGGCAGGCGGCTTTGCATGAGGCCGCGCAACGCCCTGTGGACTGGTTCATGTCGGCCATCGTGGGCGCCGCGGGCTTGGCCCCAAGCCTGAACGCTTTGCAACAGGGTGCGACTTTGGCGTTGGCCAATAAGGAATCGCTGGTCTGTGCGGGATCATTGATGCTGGCCACAGCCCAAGGCCACAACGCCCGTATCCTGCCTGTAGACAGCGAACATTCGGCTGTGTTTCAGGGGCTTGTGGGCGAGGACATGGATGCTGTTGAACGTGTCATCATCACCGCCAGCGGTGGTGCGTTTCGGGATTGGCCCATAGAAAAGCTGCAAGACGCGACGCTGGCGCAGGCCTCGTCTCACCCCAATTGGGACATGGGACAGCGGATCACGATTGATTCTGCGTCTATGTTCAACAAGGCGATGGAGCTGATCGAAACCAAAGAATACTTTGGCGTCGCACCGTCCCGTATCGAAGTGCTGGTGCATCCTGAATCCATGATCCACGCCCTTGTCGGATTTCACGATGGCGCATTGATGGCGCACGTCGGTCCCCCCGATATGCGCCACGCCATCGGGTACGCGCTGCATTGGCCCGAGCGCAAAACCTTGCCTGTTGAACGCCTTGATCTGGCACAAATCGGCGCTTTGACGTTTCGCGCCCCCGATACTGTGCGCTGGCCCGCGTTGCGTTTGGCGCGCGAAGTGATGGAACGGGGCGGATTGTCGGGGGCCGTTTTCAATGCGGCCAAAGAAGCGGCCTTGGATGGATTTATCGACGGCCACCTGAAATTTACCGCAATGGCAGATGTCGTAGATGCGGTTTTGACCGGGATGGACGGACACGGGGGCCATATTGATGACAAGATGACCCTTGATAACGTGGCCCATGTGGACCATTTGGCACGGATAGCGGCACGGGCCGAAATTAAAAAAAGAGCAGGGTAGGCGCATTGGATATTGCATCACTGATTTCGCAGTTTGGCGGCTTTGGCTGGACCATTCTGGCATTTGTATTGGCGTTATCCGTCATCGTGGCCATCCATGAATATGGTCACTACATCGTAGGGCGTTGGTCGGGCATCCATGCGGATGTTTTCAGCATCGGGTTCGGTCCCGTCATCTGGAGCGGCATAGACAAACGCGGCACCCAGTGGCAAATCGCAGCCTTACCGTTTGGGGGCTATGTCAAATTTGCGGGCGACGCGAACGCGGCATCGGGCAAAGATGAAGACGCTATGGCGCAGGCCGAAGCGGACCCCGTGGCCCTGCGCCGCACCATGCATGGTGCGCCTTTGTGGGCGCGTGCCGCGACGGTCTTTGCGGGACCTTTGTTTAACTTTGTATTCTCGGCCATCGTGTTTGCTTTTGTGTTTTCCATGACGGGGGCGCCGCGTGATCCTTTGACCGTTGGTGAAGTTCACCCGACGCCTGTTGTGTCGCAATTGCAGGCCGGTGATGTTGTACTGGCCGTTGCCGGACAGCGGCTTGAGGAAGGTAGCGTCAGCTTTCCCGCCCAAGACACGCTTCCTAATGAGACCGACGTGACCTATGCCGTGCTGCGCGATGGCGCAGAACTTGACGTGACAGGCCCACACCCGTTTTCGGCGCGCGTGGGTGGTGTGACACCGCGCGGTGCCGGACAGCGTGCCGGACTGTTGGAAGGGGACGTGATTGTGCAAGCCGATGGCGCGCCGATCGCCACGTTCGGCGATTTGGTGCGTGCTGTAAAAGCCGTTGAAGGCAAACCTATCGTTTTGTCAGTTTGGCGCGAAGGTACTGTATTTGACGCCGAAATGATCCCCAAACGCACAGACGAGCCAAGCGCAGATGGCGGGTTTGAGACGCATTACCGTATTGGCGTCTTCAGCAGCGCTCCGTTTGAAATCGCGACAGAGAGCCTTGGCCTGACCACTGTGATCCCAGCCGGTATATCCCGCGTCGGCGAGATTATCTCGGGATCCCTGACCGGGCTTAAATACATGATGTCAGGCGATATCAGCACCTGTAACCTGTCTGGCCCCGTCGGTATCGCACAAACATCGGGTGCGATGGCATCTGCCGGGTTCTTGCCGTTTCTGAATTTCATTGCGGTTCTCAGCACGGCGGTCGGGTTCCTTAATCTTTTCCCGATCCCCGCATTGGACGGCGGCCATCTGGTATTTTACGCCTATGAGGCTGTCACAGGCAAACCACCCAGCGACACATGGATGCGTGTGTTGATGACTATTGGTCTGGCTTTGGTGCTGACATTGATGGTCTTTGCGTTGGGCAATGATTTGTTCTGCCCTTAAATCGAGGCTGCAAATAAGTCTTTAAACAAGAAACGGCGTCAGGATCTGGCGCCGTTTTGCGTTCTAGGGGACAGATGCCCAGATTTTGCCACATTTGGCCCTAATGCAGACAAATTTAGCAGTTACATCCTGACCTCAATGAAAAGGACGTAACACATGCAAACCATTCAAAGCGGATATCGTGGGCTTGGCCTGTTGATGGAACTCAACCTTGATCGTGTGCTGTTTGTCGGTTCACTTTTTATTGGTCTCGTCGCGGGCGTTTGGCTTAGCGGTTTGTAGTCAACCGCTACATATTGAAATATTTATGGGCTCCGATACCTAATCGGGGCCTTTGGCGTTTTGACAAGCCTGCGTAATCTGGGTACTCACAAGGACATCAATGTCTGAAGAGTGGGTTACAACCATGAGACTGGGGTCTTCGAGCGGGCGCTTTCAAATGCACAAAAATTATAACGTGATGGGCCGTGTTCTGCGCGCTTGTCTTATTTTATCTTTTCTTTCAGTGGCTTGGGTGCTGCAAACAGCACAAGCCGAGGCGCAAAACTATCGCTTTGGCAACATTGTTATCGATGGCAACGCGCGTATCGGTGATGCTGCGATCCTCAGTCAGGCAGGAATCGCCCGTGGCAAAACAGTTTCTGCGGGCCAATTGAACGACGCTTTCCAGAAGCTGCAGAACAGCGGATTGTTCGAAAGCGTTGAAATTGTACCGGTAGGGAACACGTTGCGCATTGTTGTTGTGGAATATCCCACGATCAACCGCATCAGCTTTGAGGGCAATCGCCGCATCAAAGATGAAGCCTTGTCTGCGTTGGTTACATCCGCTGTGCGCCGTGCGTTCAACCCGACAACCGCTGAAAAGGATGCGGCTGCCATCGCGGAAGCCTATTCCAGTGATGGCCGCTTGGCCGCCCGTGTGTCGCCCCGCATCATTCGCCGCAGCGACAACCGTGTCGATCTGGTCTTTGAAATTTTCGAAGGCGATGTTGTTGAAATCGAACGTCTTAGCTTTGTCGGCAACCGCGTCTATTCCGACCGCCGTTTGCGCCGCGTTCTAGACACCAAACAGGCCGGTATTTTCCGCACCTTGATCCGCAAAGACACCTTTGTGGCTGACCGTATCGAATTCGACAAACAAGTGCTGCAGGATTTCTATTTCTCACGCGGTTACGTCGACTTCCGCACAAATTCAGTAAATGCGGAACTTGCGGAAGAACGCGATGGCTATTTCATCGTCTTCAACGTGCAAGAGGGCCAGCAATTTTCGTTTGGTGAAATCACCACAGTCAGTGAACTGAGCGAAGTCGACAGCGACGACTACCAGTCGGTTATCAAAGTCCGCCCCGGCGTGACCTATTCCCCGACTTTGGTGGAAAATGAAATCTCGCGCATGGAACGTTTGGCCATTCGTCAGGGTGTGAATTTCTTGCGGGTTGAGCCGCGCATCTCGCGCAATGATCGTGATCTAACGCTTGATATTGAATTCGTGTTGACCCGTGGCCCGCGCGTGTTCGTGGAACGCATCGACATCGAAGGCAACACAACCACCTTGGACCAAGTGATCCGCCGTCAGTTCCGTGTGGCGGAAGGCGATCCCTTTAACCCACGCGAAATCCGCGAGAGTGCGGAACGTATCCGCGCACTGGACTTCTTTGAGACGGCGCAAGTGAACGCGCGTGAGGGGTCAAGCCCCGACCAGATCATCGTGGACGTTGACGTCGAAGAAAAGCCAACAGGGTCTTTGAACTTTGGCGGGTCTTTTTCGGCATCCAGTGGCTTTGGCCTGGCGATCAGCTTTCAGGAACGCAACTTTGTGGGCCGGGGTCAGCAACTGACTTTGTCATTCTCGACTGCGGAAGAATCCGAGCAATACGGCTTTAACTTTGTTGAGCCTGCTTTCTTGGGGCGCGATGTGGCGTTCGGCTTGCGCTTGGATTACCGCGAAACAGACAGCGACAACCTAACATTCGGGACAGAACGCATCTTGTTCCGCCCCAGCCTGACGTTTCCGATCAGCGAATACGGCCGTTTGCAGTTGCGTTATACAGCTTCCCAATCGTCCATGGTGGCCCAAAGCGGTGTGACAGCCAGCCCTGTCATCGATCGCGAAATTGCCAGCGGTGATCAATTCACATCTGCTGTCGGTTTCGAATACACCTACGACACGCGCACCGCGAGCGGCGTGGCGGATGGCGGTGTGTTCATTCAGGTGGGTTCAGACATTGCGGGTTTCGGTGGTGACAACGAATACATCAAATCCACATTCCGCATTGCGTCGCAGCGTCTTATCTTCAACAACGACATCAAGCTCAGCACGTCCATCGAGGGTGGTGCGTTGGCTTGGCGTGGTGGCACAAACCGGACCGACGACCGTTTCATTCTAAGCCAAACCAACATTCGCGGCTTTGAAAGCGGCGGTATTGGTCCACGCGACATCGGTTCGCCCGGCCGTGATACACTTGGCGGTAACTACTATGTTGCTGCACGCATCGAGGCCGAATTCCCATTGGGTCTGCCTGAAGAATACGGCATTCGTGGCGCTGTTTTCTATGATGTGGCCAACCTGTGGAACCTCAATTCGGTCAATGCCTCGGGTTCGACGCTTGCGGGTGAAACGGGTTCGTTCCGTCACGTGATCGGCTTTTCAATCTTGTGGGACACGCCAGTGGGACCATTGCGCTTCAACTTTACTGACGCGATCCGCAAGGAAGAATTCGACCGCGAGCAGAAGTTCGATCTGACCCTGTCCACAACGTTCTAAGCTTTGATGCTGCGTGTTTTAATCCTGTGTTGTGCGTTGGTGGCGATGTCTGTTGCCCCGGCCACAGCACAGGGAACGCCGCCGGTGCGCAGTCCGGTTCTGACAATCGACAGCGACCGCTTGTATCAGAACAGCGATTTTGGCCGCCGTGTTGTGGCCGAACTGGATGCTTTGGGGGCAAAGCTTTCTTCCGAGAACCGGCGCATTGAAGCGGATCTGGAAGCGGAAGAGCTTGATCTGACCGACAAGCGCAAAACCATGACACCAGAAGCATTTCGCATTCTTGCCGATGCATTTGACGAAAAAGTTCGTGATATTCGCCAGCAACAACAGAAAAAGACCCAGTCGCTTAATGCGCGTCTTGATGACCAACAACGCACATTCCTTCTCGCCGTGGCACCCATTCTTGAAGACCTGATGCGAGAAGCCGGGGCCGCCATTATTATCGAACGCCGCGACGTCTTTTTAAGTGCCGGTGCCATCGATATTACGGCTGCGGCGATTGCACGTATCAACAAGACCTTGGGCGCAGGCGACGCACCGCTACCGTCGGGCGACTAAGCCTCTCTCTTGCTCCGCCAAGCGTGGCTTGCTAGGCAGGGGGTAACATTATTTAACACCAAGAAATGAGCAGCTATGAGTACCGAGCTACTGAGCGCCGACATCCAACTGATCCAACGCATTTTGCCGCACCGCTACCCGTTTTTGCTGGTGGATAAGGTTGTCGATATCGATGGCACCCAATCGGCGCGCGGCATCAAAAACGTCACAATGAACGAACCGCATTTCCAAGGCCACTTTCCGGGAAACCCGATCATGCCCGGCGTCACCATCGTTGAAGCCATGGCGCAAACGGCCGCTGTGATGGTCGGCACTGCGCTGGAAATGGCCGACAAGGAAATGTTGGTCTATTTTATGGCCATCGACGCCTGTAAGTTCCGCCGCAAGGTCATCCCCGGCGACGTCCTTGAATTGAAGCTGACAACAGTCCGCGGCAAGCCGGGTGGAAAAGTCTGGAAATTCTCCGGTGTGGCTGAAGTCGATGGTGAAATGGCCGCCGAAGCGCAATTTACCGCAATGATGGATTTGCCCAAGGAATGAGTGCCATGCACAATGTTCACCCTTCAGCTGTAATAGAAAACGGCGCTGTCATTGATCCCACAGCCAAAGTTGGCCCGTTTTGCGTGGTTGGTCCTGACGTTGTTCTGGGCCCCGATGTGGAGCTGAAAAGCCATGTGGTGGTGACTGGCAAAACGACAGTCGGCGAAGGCACGGTGATTTTTTCTTTTGCGGTCATCGGGGAAATTCCACAGGATTTGAAGTTCAAAGGCGAAAGTTCTGCTTTGCAGATCGGGGCGCGGAACCGCATTCGGGAACATGTCACCATGAACGCTGGCACCGAAGGGGGCGGCGGTGTAACCAAGATCGGCGACGACGGCTTGTTTATGGCCGGGTGTCACATCGCCCATGATGCCATTGTAGGCAACCGTGTCATTGTTGTGAATTCTGCTGCGATCGCGGGACACTGTGTCTTGGAAGACGATGTGATTGTGGGCGGGCTTGCAGGCATTCACCAGTTTGTGCGCATCGGCAAAGGTGCCATCATTGGTGCTGTGACCATGGTGACAAACGACGTCATTCCTTACGGCCTTGTGCAGGCGCCACGCGGCGAATTGGACGGTCTGAACCTTGTCGGGCTGAAACGGCGTGGGGTTGTACGGTCCGACATCACGGCATTGCGGGCGGCCTTCCAGATGTTGGCGCAGGGCGAGGGTACGTTTCACGACCGTGCTGCGCGTCTTGGGGCTGAGACGGACAGCAGTTTTGTAAAAGAAATCGTAGACTTTGTGATGGGCGACAGTGACCGGTCGTTCCTGACGCCGCGCTGATGCTTGCGCTGATTTGTGGTTCTGGCGCACTGCCTGCAAAAGTGGCGCAGGCGCAGCCCGAATTCCCGCTTGTCTGCGCTATGGCGGGATCGGTTCCGGACGCCTTGGATGTTGATCTGACGTTTCGGCTTGAAACACTTGGAACGCTTTTGATTGAACTTGGTCACCACGGTGTCACGGACGTGTGTCTTTGTGGTGCAATTGATCGCCCCGTGCTGGACCCGAACGCGTTGGACGAACATACCAAACCCTTGGTCCCTTTGATTGCGGGCGCTCTGGGTGCGGGGGATGATGGGGCGCTTCGTGCGATCATGGGGCTTTTTGAGCAAACAGGGTTCACCGTTCGTGCCGCGCATGAATTGGCGCCTGATCTTGTGGCACAGCCCGGTGTTCTGTCTGAAAAATGGCCCGATGCGCAAATGCGCAAAGATGCCAAGCTTGGCGCGGATGTTTTGGCGGCATTGGCGCCGATGGACGTTGGGCAAGCTTGTGTGACGGGCGGAGGCCAGCTTTTGGGTATGGAAACCATCGGCGGCACAGACTTCTTGTTGGCACATCTGCCGCAAACCCCGCTGCGCAAACACGGCGTCCTGATCAAGGGGCCGAAATTGGGACAAGACACGCGCGCCGATATGCCGACGATCGGCCCTGATACTATTTTGGCAGTCATCAAAGCCGAACTTGCAGGCATTGTTATTGACGCAGGCGACGTGATTGTTCTGGAACCGGATCGCTGTGTGGAACTCGCAAATAATGCGGACATCGTTCTTTGGGCGCGCAGCGGTGAGTGATCCGTTGCGTGTCTTTGTGATCGCAGGCGAGCCGTCCGGCGACAAGCTGGGCGGGGCCTTGATGGCAGGGTTGAAGCAGCTCAGGCCCGATGTGGCATTCGACGGTATTGGGGGCGAACACATGCAAGCCCAAGGGCTGAGCAGTCGTTTTGATATGAACGAACTCAGTCTTATGGGCATCGCCGAGATTTTGCCCAAGTACCGCCAATTGAAACGGCGCATACGCGATACAGCTCAAGCCGTTGTCGCCATGGCGCCTGACGTTCTGATTACCATCGACAGTCCGGATTTTTGCTTGCGGGTCGCCAGTCAGGTCAAGGCCGCGTCAGATATCCGCTGCGTTCATTATGTGGCCCCGACGGTTTGGGCGTGGCGCCCGGGGCGTGCTCTAAAAATGGCAAAAGTGATCGACCACGTTCTGGCACTGTTTCCCTTTGAGCCACCCTACATGGAAGCTGCAGGCATGGAGTGTGATTTTGTCGGCCATCCTGTGGTCAGCGAACCCAAAGTATCCGCGCAAGACGCTGCATCTTTCAAAACACGGCACAATCTGGATGATGCCACACCGCTGTTGCTGCTGTTGCCCGGGTCACGGCGCAGCGAAGTCACATGGTTGGGGCCTGTTTTGGGTGAAACTTTGGCGCACCTTGCGCCACAACACCCCAACATGAAGGTGGTTGTGCCCGCGGCAGGCCCCGTGGCGGGACTGGTGGAAGACATGGCGCGGTCCTGGGCTGTGCCTTCGGTTCTTTTAGATCCGCGGGAAAAACCGTTGGGACAAGCCCAGGCCGAAAAACGGGACGCTTTTGCGGCCGCTGACTTTGCTTTGGCCGTGTCCGGCACAGTTGCCTTGGAATTGTCTGCAGCACGCACCCCGATGGTCAGTGTGTTTGATATGGGGTGGATCAGTCGCCAGATTATCAAACGGATGGTGATCACGGACACTGGCAACCTTATCAATCTGGTCAGCGACACGCGGCATGTTCCGGAATTTGTCGCTGAAAATTGCCGTGCAGACCTCATCGCGGATGGGTTAAACGGCTTGATGCAGAACCCCACGCTTCAGTTGGAAGCGATGGCCGATACGATGCAAAAGTTGGGTGAAGAGGGTGAAGACCCCGGACTGCGTGCTGCAAAAGCGGTTCTCAAACGGCTTTAGGATTCTTTTCGCCAAAAAAATCCCGGGGGAGGCCGCAGGCCGGGGGCAGCGCCCCAAACGACCTATCCCTTGTGAATCCAACCACCACCAAAGATGCGGGAACTGTCGCGGTCGTAGAACACGCATGCCTGACCGGGGGACACGCCTTCTTCCGCCGCGACCAGTTCAACGGTGGCAGTCGTTGCCGACAATGGTCGCAAGATTGCGTCAGTGGGCGGGCGGGTTGACCGTACCTTAACAGCCAGATGCCATTCGGGTTGGCTGTCAAATGGCGCGTCGCCCAGCCAATTGATTTCACGCACCGGCACACTGCGGGTCGCCAGCATTGATTTAGGGCCAACCACAACCTGACGGCTGTCCGCATCCAGTTTCACAACATACAGCGGATCGGACAATCCACCGATCCCCAAGCCACGGCGCTGACCAATGGTGTAATTGATGACACCGTCGTGTTGCGCCAGAACAGTTCCCGCCGTGTCCACGATATCGCCCGGGGCCGCCGCTTCGGGCCGCAATTTGCGAATGACAGAGGCATAGTCGCCGTTCGGGACAAAACAGATATCCTGACTGTCCGGTTTGTCAGCAACGCTGAGACCATATTTCGCGGCCAACGCCCGTGTTTCGTCTTTTGTTGGTAAATGGCCCAAGGGGAATCGTAGATATGACAGCTGTTCGCGGGTGGTGGAAAACAAAAAGTAACTTTGATCTCGGGCTGCATCTGCGGCTGAATGTAGCTCTGGTCCCTCAGATCCGCTCAACCTTTGGATGTAGTGACCGGTCGCCATACAGTCAGCTTCCAGATCTTTTGCGGTCTCAAGAAGGTCTTTGAATTTCACGCGTTCATTACACCGAATACAGGGGACAGGTGTCGCACCACCAAGATAGCTGTCGGCGAATTCGTCGATGACCGCGTCTTTGAACACGTTCTCATAATCCAACACGTAGTGCGGAAACCCCATGGTTTCCGCCACGCGCCGCGCATCGTGTATATCAAGGCCTGCGCAGCACGCACCTTGCTTCGCCAGAGCCGCGCCATGATCGTAAAGTTGCAACGTAACACCGACCACATCGTAACCTTCTTCGGCCAACATTGCTGCCACAACCGAACTGTCGACGCCGCCAGACATTGCCACAACCACGCGGGTCTCGGACGGGTCTTTCGCAAAACCCAAAGAGTTCAGTGGTTTATCTTGGTCCAAGGGCATTGTGGTCTCCAGGTAGGTCGTTCGCAATCGATGAAAATCCTAATTACTCTCATCGCCAAGCTTCACAGCTCATTAAGCGCATTTGGGCCATTGTAGCCTTAAGTGCAATGGATCGAGATAAAAAATGTATCTGAAAAAGGTAGAAGGACCGCGGGCGATAAATTTGCCGGACGGAACAGTGATGACGCAGGCTGATTTGCCTGATGCGAAAACAAGGCGTTGGGTGGCTTCGCGCAAAGCAGCTGTTGTGCGCGGCGTTCTATATGGTTTGATTTCTGAAGAAACCGCTTTGCAGAAATACCAGCTTAGCGAAGATGAATTTAAAGAATGGGTGCGTGCGGTCAGTGTGCATGGTGAGGCGGCGTTGAAGGCGACTGCGTTACAGAAGTATAGACAACTTTAAGTTGTTATGTTATTAATCTACTCACGGTAACGTGTGATTAACCTTTATTAGTCACGATTGAGATCAACGCGAACCCCATGTGAAGCGGAGACAAATACATGCGTGTACTGCTGGTTGAAGACGACCCCACAACATCGAAAAGCATCGAACTGATGCTTACTCATGCCAATCTAAACGTCTATGCAACGGATCTTGGCGAGGAGGGGATCGATCTGGCCAAATTGTATGATTATGATTTGATCCTGCTTGATCTTGATTTGCCTGATATGAATGGTCACGATGTTCTACGCCAGTTGCGATTGGCGCGCATTGAAACGCCTATCCTGATTTTGTCCGGCGCTGATGACACGGAAAACAAAATCAAAGGCTTCGGTTTTGGTGCAGATGATTATCTGACAAAGCCGTTCCACCGTGAAGAATTGGTGGCGCGTATTCATGCCATTATCCGCCGGTCAAAGGGGCATTCCCAATCTGTGATCAACACAGGTCAGATTTCGGTCAATCTGGATGCCAAAACGGTCAGCGTCGACAACAAAACAGTGCATCTGACGGGCAAAGAATACCAGATGCTCGAACTCTTGAGCCTACGCAAAGGCACTACTTTGACCAAGGAAATGTTCCTAAACCATCTGTATGGCGGCATGGACGAACCGGAATTGAAAATTATTGACGTTTTCATCTGTAAATTGCGCAAAAAACTAAGCACGGCCACCGACGGTGACAATTACATCGAAACGGTTTGGGGGCGTGGGTATGTTTTGCGTGATCCGGAACCTGCAAGCGCTACGGATGACCACCGTATTGCGGTCGGCGCCTAACTTCGCACCCCTCTATCAAGTAAAAAACGCAGCCTGATGGGCTGCGTTTTGCGTTCCACGTCTGACGTTTGACCGATTTGGAACACCCGGTACCGATCGTCTATGAAACCCGCTGGACGCCATCCCGCCTGCCGCATATTGGTATTAAAAAGACCGGGAAAGCATCAGTGACTGCCGAAATAGATATTGAATCCTTAACTGCCTTGGACGCCGAAGCAGAACTTCGGCGTCTTGCTCAGGTTTTGTCCGACGCGAATTCGGCCTACCACACGGACGATGCTCCGGTGATCTCGGACGCGGAATACGATGTTTTGAAACGTCGCAACGTTGCGATAGAGGCAAGGTTTCCTGACCTTAAACGCATCGACAGCGCAACAGATCAGGTGGGGGCTGCGCCCGCTGACGGATTTTCCAAGATCACCCATGACGTCGCAATGTTGTCGCTTGGCAATGCGTTTTCAGATGAAGACGTTGCTGATTTCGATGCCCGTATATGCAAATACTTGGGGATTCAAAATTCCGCTTTAGGCGGGTATACGGCGGAGCCCAAAATTGATGGGCTGTCTTTGTCTTTACGGTATGAAAAGGGCGAACTCATCCACGCCGTGACACGCGGTGATGGGTCTGTTGGGGAAAATGTCACGGCCAACGCCCGTACGATATCTGATGTGCCGGAACGGATTAAGGACGCGCCAGACATTCTGGAAGTGCGCGGCGAAGTCTATATGGCGCATTCCGATTTTGAGACTTTGAATGCACGCCAAGCGGCAAACGGCGACAAAATGTTTGCAAATCCACGCAATGCAGCAGCGGGATCGTTGCGTCAATTGAATGCAGAAATCACCCGCGACCGTCCTTTGAAATTTTTTGCCTATGCCTGGGGCGCCCTTTCCGCGCCATTGGCCACGACACAACTGGAGGCCGTGGCGCGTCTTGCATCTTTTGGGTTTTCGACCAATCCGCTGACGAAACTATGTGCGGGTCCGTCCGAGTTGATTGCGCATTATTCATTGATAGAACAGCAGCGCGCGTCGCTGGGTTACGATATTGATGGCGTGGTCTACAAAGTGGATGATCTGGCATTGCAGGACCGTTTGGGGTTCCGCTCTTCCACACCAAGGTGGGCGATCGCGCATAAGTTTCCGGCAGAATTGGCATGGACCCGGTTGGAAGGCATCGACATTCAAGTCGGACGGACCGGCGCCCTAAGCCCTGTGGCCCGTTTGGCGCCTGTTACGGTTGGGGGAGTTGTTGTGTCCAATGCCACGTTGCATAATGAAGATTACATTGCGGGCAAAGATGCCAAAGGCGGCGACATTCGGGACGGTAAAGACATCCGCGTGGGCGATTGGGTTCAAGTTTACCGCGCTGGCGACGTGATCCCCAAGATTGCTGATGTTGATATCGAAAAACGGCCGGACGGTTCAGTTCCTTTCGTCTTTCCGACAACTTGTCCCGAGTGCGACAGTGACGCCCCGCGTGAACCAGGTGATGCCGTGCGACGGTGCACCGGCGGCTTGATTTGTCCAGCGCAACGCGTTGAAAAGCTAAAACATTTTGTCAGCCGCGGGGCTTTTGATATAGACGGTTTGGGTGCAAAACAGGTGGAACAGTTTCATACTGATGGTTGGATCAACGAACCTTCGGATATCTTTACCTTGCAGGCCCGGTTCGAGACAGGGTTGCAACAGTTGAAAAACCGCGAGGGTTGGGGCGACAAATCTGCGTCGAACCTTTTTGATGCCATCGACGAAAAACGCACCATTCCATTGCCCAAGTTCCTTTTCGCATTGGGCATAAGGCATGTTGGTGATGCCGCGTCCAATTTATTGGCGCTGCATTACGGGACCTTGAAGGCGTTGATGGCAGCTGTAGATGACGCTGTGGATCAAGCCGGCCCTGCTTGGGACGATTTGATCGATGTCGATGGGGTGGGGGCTGTGATGGCGGGGTCGTTGGTTGCTGCCTTTGCAAATGACCATGAACGTGCGGCCATTGACCGTTTGATTGCGCAGCTATCGGTGCAAGACGCGCAGCGCCCCGATACGTCCTCCAGCCCTGTATCCGGAAAAACTGTGGTTTTTACCGGTACATTTGAACAATTGACCCGCGCGGAAGCTAAGGCACAAGCGGAGCGATTGGGCGCGAAGGTGTCCGGCTCTGTCAGTGCAAAAACGGATATTCTTGTGGCGGGGCCAGGCGCAGGGTCCAAAGCCAAAAAAGCCGCGGACCTTGGCATTGAAACCCTGACAGAGGCGGAATGGATCGCCCTGATTGCGCCGGCATGACGGGTCGGCCAGCGTCTTTGTTCCCGCTTTTCGCCGGGCTTGAAACGCTGGAGGGGGTTGGCCCCAAAACGGCGAAGCATTTTACCCAGCTGGGTGTCGAGGCGCCGCGCGATTTGTTGTTCACGCTGCCACATACCGGCATTGACAGAAGGTTGCGCGACACGATCCAAGGCGCTGATCTGCCGGGTGTTGTAACTGTTGCAGTGACAATCGGCCAACATCGCCCCGCCCGCAACAAAGGGGGGGCATATCGGATCACGGTGGAAGATGCGGAAACGACGTTTCAGTTGGTGTATTTTCACGCGCGTGGCGATTATCTGGAGCGCAGCCTGCCGACAGGGTCGCGGCGTGTTGTATCGGGGCGGGTCGAATTGTTCGACAGTATGGCCCAGATGGTGCATCCCGACCATGCGGTGGCTGAAAACGATGCAGGGGATATTCCTGATTTTGAACCGGTCTATCCCTTAACCGCTGGCATCACGCAAAAGCTGATGTTCAAGGCAACCAGAGGCGCGTTAAGCAGGGTGCCGGACTTGGGCGAATGGATTGACGGACCCCAAAAGACGCAGGCCAAGTGGCCAGAATTTCGGGACGCCATTGAGGCCGCACATCAACCCCAAAGCCTTAAGGACATGGCAGCAACTGCACCGGCCAAGGAACGTTTGGCCTACGATGAATTGATGGCGCATCAGCTGACTTTGGCATTGGCGCGGCAACACGAACGCAAGGTGACTGGCCAAATCAGTCGCGCCACAGGCGCGCTGCAATCCAAAGTGCTGTCCACGTTGCCCTACCGTCCGACAGGGGCACAAACCCGTGCCATTTCTGAGATTTCCGACGATATGGCATCACCTGACCGTATGAACAGGTTGCTGCAAGGCGATGTTGGCGCTGGCAAAACACTGGTCGCGTTTATGGCTCTTTTGGTGGCTGTTGAAGCCCAAGGGCAGGGTGTGATGATGGCCCCGACAGAAATTTTAGCCCGTCAGCATCTGGAGGGGCTGCAGCCGATGGCCGAAGACGCGGGCGTCGTTCTGGACATCCTCACAGGGCGCGACAAAGGCCGTGAACGTGCCGCAAAGCTGGCTGCATTGGCACGGGGCGACATTCAAATCCTGGTCGGTACACATGCCGTGTTTCAAAACGATGTTGTTTTTCGTGATTTGCGTTTGGCGATCGTTGATGAACAACACAGGTTCGGGGTTCGGCAACGCTTGGAGTTGGGCAAAAAAGGACGCCACGCGGATGTGCTGGTTATGACAGCGACGCCTATTCCGCGGTCTCTGGCCTTGGCGCAATATGGCGATATGGATGTGTCGGTTCTGGATGAAAAGCCCCCTGGCCGTAAACCAATCCGCACAGCTTTGGTCAGCACCGGCCGGATCGACGAAGTTGTGGATCGTCTTCGCGCAGTTATGCAAGAAGGGCGCCAGTGTTATTGGGTCTGCCCGTTGGTGGAAGAAAGCGAAGTTGTTGATCTAACCGCGGCAGAAGAACGGTTCAAACGCTTGCGTGCTGCGCTTGGCGAAGGGGTTGTTGGGCTGGTGCATGGGCAAATGCCACCTGCGGAAAAAGATGCCGCCATGGCCCGTTTTCAAGCCGGAGAAACAAAGGTTCTGGTTGCAACGACCGTTATCGAAGTCGGTGTAAACGTGCCAAATGCTACAATCATGGTGATCGAGCGTGCCGAAACCTTTGGTTTGGCACAGTTGCACCAACTGCGTGGGCGTGTGGGACGAGGTGATGCCGCATCAACGTGTTTGTTGATGTATCAAGCGCCTTTGTCTGAAACCGGACAAAAGCGGCTGGAGGTTCTGCGTGAAACGGAAGACGGTTTTGTCATTGCCGAGACAGATTTGCAAATGCGTGGATCGGGGGATTTGATCGGTGTTGCACAATCCGGTGTTCCGCGGTTCAAGGTTGCGGATCTGGAACGGCAGTCCGATTTGATGGCCGTGGCCCAAAGTGATGCGCGGCGGTTGCTGGCGGAAGATCCTGATTTGGAAAGCCCCAGGGGGCAGGCGGCCCGTGTTCTACTTTGGTTAATGCGTCAGGACGAAGCTATTCGTTTGATATCAGTGGGTTAATCACTTTTGTTCCAATAAGTTCACAAATGTTCTTAAAAAGTTCTTTACGAAGAGTTAATAATATGAGAACAAAGGTGCAACAAAGTACAGGAGGCCACGACATGACCACTCTTCGCCAGATCAAAAGCATCGCAACCCGCGCTCAGGACACGCTTCTGACAGACGCAATAGGGGCTGCTGCTTTAATGGTGATGCTTGTTGTCGGTTTGCACCTTCCATCCTTTGTCTGATTTTCTGCCTGCGATCTTATGCTGACCGTTCTTCGCGTCCGTCCCAAATTGATGCGTTAACTGACACTGCCTGTCCCAAGTTAGGCCCTTCGTGGCTTGGAACGTTCAGGTCCCCGTAAGACCCGCTTTACTTTGCGCCGCCATCCCGTCCCGGATGTGCGGCGCTTTTTTTTAGAACGTGTACGCGAGGCGTAGACCACCCCAATGTTTGCCCAGAATGCTAATTGGCGCGGACAGGTCTTTCATCATCACGAAGTTTCCGCCGCCCATGTCGCGCCGGTACACTTGCAGCAAAAACGGTGCAGTGTTGCGTCCGGCCTTCAATCCCACACGATCGTCAAAAATGCGTCGGTTTCGACAATTGGCCATGTTCCAAACCGGATCATCGCCTTGGGGGTGCGAAAACTTTCGATTGTGGGTTGGCAAATATCCGTTCACATCAATTGCTGCGCAAAAGACGACTTTATGGTCGAAATCCAGTGCAGCTTCTTGGAAACGGGGAAGAACTTTATCCATAACAAGCGTGGATTTGGTCATCACCTGAACGGGGTCACTGTTGATGATCGGGACATAGCTGCGATCAAATAATTCTGCGGACGTAATCGCGCCCTCATCTATGCTGCTGGCCAGAGCTTGCGAAATCTCCGCGGCCAATGACTGCACGTAGTCGATGAATTGCTGGTCTTCGGTCACACCACCCAAAGCAGCACTTGATTGCACCATTGATTCTGATGTGTCGATCAAATTCTGGATGCGTGTGTGTGTTTCTTCGATCCCGCTGACCGTGAAGTCGACAGTGTTCTGAATGCGATCCAGGCGCGGTCCAAAGTCCGTCAAGGAGCTTTCCACAGCCGAAGCATGAGAGGCAATTTGTGACGCTTGCATATTGGCGTCTCGTACGGATAATTCCATACGGCCCAATGCGTTGTCGGTTTTTGTTGATTGTTCCAAAACGTCACTCGCCTTGGTGGATATGTCCTTTGCTTCGATGCCCAGTGACGCGATCCATTTGGTCAGTTCTTCGATGTTGGTGGAAATCTGTGCCGCTGCGTTCTTGGTGTCGTGGCTTAGTTCGTTGATGGCATTGGCAACCACTGCAAACCCACGGCCGCTGTCGCCGGCACGGGCAGCTTCGATTTTTGCATTGATGGCCAATGTGTTCACTTGGGTGGAAATGGATGCGATTTGCGCATTGTTCTTTTTGACGGCCTGCAAAGTGTCGCTGACGGCGCCTGTGCGCTGTTCCAACTTTTGGACCCACTGCGCGACATCACGGGTTTTTTCGCCGGCTTCGCGCATGGTTTCCGCAGAATTCTGGACGTCTTTATAGGTTTTGCCGCTGTTATCAGCCAATGCCGCAATTGCGGTTTTTGCTTCGGAATTTGCAGACACAACGGATTGCGCACTTGAACTTAGCGCACCAAGGTCGGCGCGTTGTTGCTGGGCTTTGGCTTCGACCAGATCAAGAAAACCCGCGATATCGACGATCTCGAACCCCAGTGTGGATGCAGCGCGCCCAAGCCGGGTCATGTGTTGCGGGTTCGGGAAATGGTTTTGATGTGACATGCGGCCTCGGCAAGCGGATGGTTCCACTCAGCCATAGTCTGCATTTACTCAATTACAGTTAACGGCGCCCTGCTAAAACGCGTCAGGCGCAATCGGATTGCATAACCTGTTCAAACGCTTCGACCGTTGCATCCAAGCTTAGCAAGATGGACGCATGCCGGTTTTTGTAGTCGCGTGCCGGTTCCAAGACCTCAAAGCCCTCAAACGGTGCCGCGGGCACAGGGCCGTTGTTTTTTAACATTGTACGCATTTGGTCGCGTGCGGTCTGCATTTCGAACAACGTCCGACCAATCACTGCGGCCCCTGTCACAGCTGCTGCTGCTTGTCCAAGGGCACATGCTTTTACGTCCTGACCAAAGGCCACGATGCGCCCGTCTTGGACATCGAGATCAACGGTGACGGTTGACCCACATAACGGTGCACGCTTTTTGACAGTTGCCTGCGGACTTTCGAGACGGGTGTGGTGCGGAATATCTGTTGCCAGGGCAAGGATGCGCCCCGAATAGAGTTTGATTAGATCTGTATCAGCGGTCATCGCGGCTTCCCATCCTGCTTACCCTCATACATAAGCGTGTCAGCTAAAGATGCAAAAAGGTTTCTGACTATGTCCTTCGATCCTGCCACATTAACATACAATGAAGCGGGCCTTGTTCCGGTGATCGCGCAGGATGCTCGAAGCCACGAAGTTTTGATGATGGCTTGGATGAACCAAGAGGCGGTGGAGCGCACATTGTCGTCCAAGCGGGTGACTTATTGGAGCCGTTCACGCCAGGCGTTTTGGGTGAAAGGCGAAACCTCTGGCAACGTGCAGGAATTGGTGGATTTCCGCGTCGATTGTGACCGTGATTGCGTGGTGGCTTTGGTCAACCAAACAGGGCCCGCGTGCCATACAGGGCGCCGTACGTGTTTTTATACATCCGTTGTTGATGGCACGGAAACAGAGCTGATGGCCCCGGAATCCTGACCCGATAACCCCACCATTTTACGAATATCTTCAGGCGTGTAGCCTTCACTCCTGAATTTTGAAATTGCACGCGCATCATCGCGTTTGGCCAACCGTTTTCCGGTGTTGTCGCGTATCAGTTTGTGGTGGTGGTACGTAGGTGTGGGAAAGCTGAGAATCCGTTGAAGAACCACATGAATTTGTGTCGCTTCAAACAAATCGGCACCACGTATGACGTCCGTAATGCCTTGCGCTGCGTCATCCAACACTACAGACAAGTGATAAGACGTCCCCATGTCTTTACGCGAAAGCACTATATCTCCGACGTTAGATGTTACATCTTCTGACGTGAATACAACGTCTTGTGGGGCTTTGTTCATGTCGTTGAACCTGTAGGACGACATCGCATTGTCCTGACCAATGCGCGATGTGGCCAAATCCATATTCAACCGCATGACGGCCCCTTTGGGTCTTGGTCCGCTGATCTGACGAGCATCCAAGCGGCATGTACCCGGGTAAATAACGCCATCAGGCCCATGAGTTGGATAGCCTTCTTGTGGTGCAGACAAGGCGTTTGCAATGTCGCGACGCGAACATGTGCAGGGATACAGCAAACCTTGCGTCCAAAGCGCATCCAAGGCTTCGTCATATGCAGCAAATCGATCCGATTGGCGCACTACGTTTGGTGACCAACTTAAACCAAGCCACGCCAGATCCTCATAAATTTGGGTTTCCCATTCGGGACGGGCGCGGCTTTGATCAATGTCCTCGATGCGCAGAAGGAATTCACCGTTTTGCGCCACGGCCATGTCATGTGCCAGAAGGGCGGAATAGGCATGGCCCAAATGTAGAGGGCCGGTTGGGGATGGTGCAAATCGCGTTCTAAAGGTCACGCTTTTTCAACAACGTACACATTAGAGTTCAAGTTAATGCCAGGCAGATGAGGGCCATATTCCTTGAACAGAAGATGCGCGGCACCGACGTCGACCCATTCAGATAACGCAGCTTCGTGAACGGGGTCTGAAAGGGCATGATCATTAAACGAAAACACAAGTTTACCACCTTTCGGCAACGCGTTCATGATCGCGTGGAATACAGAAACAGGTGCAGCGCCGGCGCCAATCACCCCGACCGCTGCAACAGCAGAATAGGCCCCGTTCTTGATCTGCGCTTCAGTGTTTGAATCCGTTTGGTGCAAGTTTCTGTAAACGCCAGTCTGTGTGGCCTGCTTTAACATGTCAGTAGAAACATCCAAGCCATCAATGCATGAAAATCCGGCAGCACGCATGGCCAATCCGGACAATCCGGTCCCACATCCGAAGTCGAGTACCGGGCTGTCCAAAGCTGCGTTGCTCTGCGCCAGCGCCTGTGCACAGCGCGTCGGGGTCACATAACCGTTTTCCGTTATTTCAGCATTATAGGTGGACGCCCACGCATCATATAGTTCCGCGCCTGTCCGCGTTTCGGCGGCTGTATACACCTTGTCCAGAAATCCCTGTCCCATGTGGCACTGGTTAGCGGATCAGATCACGCAGCGTCCAGTGTGGATGTGCCCAACCATGTGGTCCAATCTGTTTTTGCACGGTCGGTGTAGGCTTTGTACCGGTCTTTCCGGCCCCGTCGTCCGCTTTTCAATCCCTCTACCAAAGGGAACAGTCCAAAATTGACGTTCATAGGCTGAAAGGTCTTCGCTTCAGCCCCGCCAGTTATGTGTGTGATCAAGGCCCCCATGGCCGTAGTGTTCGGTGGGGCCGAAATAGACCCTCCAAGGATTTCAGTGGCAGCCATGCGACCGGCGAGCAAACCCATAGCGGCGCTTTCAACATACCCTTCAACACCGGTGATTTGCCCCGCAAAGCGCAGATGTGGGGCGGACCGCAGTCGCATTTGGTCATCAAGCAGTGTTGGCGAATTCATAAAGGTGTTTCGGTGAATGCCACCCAATCGGGCAAAGCTTGCATTTTCAAGGCCGGGAATGCGTTTAAAAACATCGGTTTGTGCGCCATACTTCATCTTGGTTTGGAAGCCTACGATGTTGTACAATGTGCCTAGCTTGTTGTCGCGACGCAGCTGGACCACGGCATAAGGTTTGTTTTCCGGATCATGGATATTGGTCAGGCCAACCGGCTTCATCGGTCCGAACCGCAGGGTTTCGCGGCCACGTTCTGCCATGACTTCAATCGGCAGGCAGCCGTCAAAGTATCCTGCAGTTTCACCTTCTTTAAATTCGGTCTTGTCGGCCTCCATCAACGCATCGATGAACCCTTCGTATTGGTCTTTGGTCATCGGACAATTCAGGTAGGCCGTGCGTTCTTCTTCGGTGTCACCTTTATCATAGCGCGATTGCATCCATGCTTTGGACATGTCGATGCTGTCGAAGTACACGATGGGGGCGATGGCGTCGAAAAAGGCCAGCGCATCGACATCAGTGGCCGTAGCAATGGATTTTGCCAAATCGGAAGACGTCAGCGGACCAGTGGCCACGATCCAATGCCCTTCGGATGGCAAGTCTTTGATTTCGTCGTAGTTTACTGAAATGTTGGGGTGTGCCGTTAAGGCATCGGTAACCGATTGGGCAAAGTTGTCGCGATCGACGGCCAAAGCACCACCTGCAGGCAGTTTGTGCGCATCGGCTGTTTGCATAATCAGCCCGCCAGCCTGGCGCATTTCCCAATGCAGCAAGCCAACAGCGTTTTGTTCATCGTCGTCAGACCGGAAAGAGTTCGAACAAACCATTTCCCCAAGCAAACCGGTTTGGTGCGCAAAAGTTTCTACCTTTGGACGCATTTCGTGAATCACAACTTGCACGCCGATATTGGCGGCTTGCCATGCTGCTTCTGATCCGGCCATTCCGCCGCCGATAATATGAAGAACCTGTGTCATGGCGGTGATGTAGGGCAGGGGTGCGGATAGCGCAACTGAAACACGCGCAGGGTGCTTACAATTCAGTCGGGGCCTATTGTCAGGAGGGGGGATTTTTGGGGTCGCCGCTGCGGGGATTGGTCAGTTCGTGAGAGCGAACTTGGAGGGACCTTCCGCCCACGGCGACCCAAAAAGATGTGCCTTTCAGGCGCAGCATGTCTGCTGCTGTCTTATTTGTGCCTTATTCGCGCCCGATTTGCTACCATATTTTTGCAAACAATCGTTGCCAATTTTGGAAACAATGCTCAAGACTGCAATTTGCCAATATAAATCAGTAACTTATGGTGTATGCTTATTGCGTCCAGGTCGGATCACGCTTGTCCAAAAATGCCGCAATTCCTTCTTCGGTGTCGCGGTGCAGCATATTTTCGACCATAACATTGCCTGTGTGGGCATAGGCCTCGGCAACGGGCAGTTGCAATTGTTCGTAAAAAGCCTGCTTTCCGATTTTGACAGCCACTCCCAGTTTTGACGCGACAAGCTCGGCCAATGCGGTTGTTTCGGCCTCTAGCCTGTCAGCTGGAACGACCCGATTGATCAAACCCAAGGTTTCGGCGCGCTCTGCTTCGATAAATGTCCCTGTGGTAAGCATCTCGAACGCTTGTTTGCGCGGAATGTTTCGGGACAAGGCAACCATGGGGGTCGAACAAAACAGACCGATGTTCACACCATTAACGCCAAAGCGCGTGCCTTGTGCCGCAACCGCCATGTCGCAGGTCGCAACCAGCTGGCATCCCGCAGCGGTCGCGATGCCATGCACCTGTGCAATAACCGGTTGGGGCAGGGATTGCACACGCGTCATCATTGCGGCGCAACGGTCGAACAGGTCTTTGAAATAGGCTTTGCCACCATCGGAGTTCTGGCGCCCTTGTGTCATTTGCTTGAGGTCATGGCCGGCGCAGAATGCCTTGCCGGTGCCAGACAAAACAACGGCACGCACGGACGCGTCTTCTGCAATATCGTTCAGACTTGTGTGCAAAGCGTCCAGCATTTCGTCAGACAACGCATTCAGCCGATCTGGTGCGTTCATGACCAATGCTGCGACACCGTTTGTGTCCTTACGTTCCAAAATTCCCATCTTGCCCTCCCCGCAATTTGGTTGAAACGTTAGGGCAAGAATTTTGGAAGGGAAAGCAAATGTCTGTAAAAATGAATGAAGACGCTTTGATGATCTTCATGCGCGAGGTGTTTCACCAGCGTGCAGAGGACTTTGGCGTCGACCATGTGGCCGAGAACGAGATCACGATGCGGTTGTTCAATGATGACAAGCACTTGCGTCCCGGTGGTACGGTGTCGGGGCCTTCCATGTTCGCACTGGCTGATGTGGCGGCCTATCTGGTCACGCTTGCCATGATCGGGCCCAAAGCCCTGGCCGTTACCACAAGCTGTTCTATCGATTTTATGCGTAAACCCGCAGCGAATGTCGATTTGATTGCCAAGGCGCGGCTGTTAAAACTTGGTAAACAATTGTCCGTCAGTGATGTGATGCTTTATTCCGAAGGGTCTGACAAACCGGTGGCCCGCGCCAGTCTCACATACGCCATTCCGCCCAGCACATAAGATCCGGCTTCATCTCGCCAGATAAACCTCCCCCGGAGGGTCCCCAAGGTGCCAACGATCTGAACCAAAAAGGCCGCCGAAACATGTTCGGCGGCAAGGGAAGAGGTCTGGCAATCGCCACGGGGATGTCACGCTTGCCAGAACACCTTTGCAGACTCATCCAAGGCCTGATCCGGTGTCAGCCCCACGTCGCGCAATTGATGGCGGGTCAGTTGGCGTAAAGCCAATCGTGTGCGACGACGTGTTGTCCACTTTGACACAATGACTGCAAACTCGACCGCCCAAACCGATACAATCGGCAAGGCTTTGCTTTCGCGCAGGTAATTCAGTGCGTCGAGGTCGGTTTTGATCGTCAGTGTCATGGGAATCTCCTAATTGTATTGACACAATTTGACATCTCTGTCATGAATATTGATACGTAAAGTGATACAAAGAATCTATGGAAACATTGTAATGGATACAATTTGGCAGCCAGAGCTCGAAATCGGGGCGGGTCCCAAGTACAAAGCTGTGGCCAAGGCCATCCGCGATGGCGTGGCCACAGGTGATCTGAACGAAGGGACCAAGCTGCCTCCGGTACGGGATCTTGCATGGAAGTTAGGCATCACTCCGGGCACCGTGGCGCGTGCCTATACCATTCTGACCGACGAAGGGATGCTAACGGCCGAAGTGGGCCGTGGTACATATGTGGCCAAAGCCCGTCGCGACCCGATGCACCCCTGCGGGCAGGATGGGGGACTGGACATGCCCCTCGAAGTTGACAGCACCCTTCATAATTCCGAAGCGCAGACATGGCAGGTCAACCTGATTTCACCGCATCTTCCAAGTGTTGGACAAGCGCCCCTGATCCGCAATCTTTTGGCTGACATCGCCTATGATCCGCCATCTGGCGTCATGCATTATCCCACACGTCACAGCAGTTTACCGGCCCGCAAAGCCGCGGCGCAATGGATTGCATCACCCCCCTTGGGGGCTGTGACTGCAGAGGATGTGGTTCTGGCACATGGTGGCCAGAATGCGATTTTGCTGGTGTTTCAAACTCTTTTATCGGGGCGCAAACCGGTAATTTTGGTAGAAGAACTGTCCTATCCGGGCTTTCGTCGCGCGGCGGAACTGCTGCGGGCCCATGTGGTGCCTGTCGCGATGGACGAATACGGGTTGATCCCTGACGCTTTGGATGCGGCGGCAAAAGCACATGGGGCGCAAATTGTGTGTACCTCTCCCGAGGTGCACAATCCCACGTGCGGCTTTTGCCCCGAAAACCGCCGCCGTGCTTTGGTGGATGTGGCACGCAAACACGATCTGCAGATTATGGAAGACGATTGTTACCGCATGGGCACTGCGCGCGCACCCTCTTACCGCATTTTGGCGCCCGAGCGCAGTTGGTATGTCACCTCTATCTCTAAAACCCTGACACCTGCCTTGCGCATCGGTTTGGCTGTGGCCCCCGAAGGACAATCTGCCAGACTGCGCCGTGCCTCTGAACATTCGTTCTTTGGGCTTGCGACCCCGATGATGGATTTATGTGCCAAATTGCTGACCCACAAATCGCTGGATGCTTTGGTCACTCAGGTGCGCAAAACCAACAACAGTTACGTGCAAGCGGCCGTGAATATTCTGGGCGGATTTGACTTGAAATGGCAACAGGATGTGCCGTTTTTATGGTTGCATTTGCCTGAAGGGTGGCGGGCCGGGGCCTTTGCCCAAGCGGCCGAGGCACAGGGCGTGCGTATTCGCATTGCCGAAGAATATGCGTGCCGCGACGCGCGTGCGCCGCATGCCATTCGGTTTGCGATCAATGCCGGTGTGACGCTGGAAAGCTTTGAGGCCGCAATTGGCCGTTTGCGTGATCTTCTGGACAATCCCCAAGATCAAATCGGGGTCTGAAACGCACTAAAGGATGCCTGCGGCACCCGACTAACACTAAAGGATGCCTGCGGCACCCCATGCCAAACCGAACGCAATTGTGCCCGCCGAAATGGCGGCAGAGTAGGCGGCGACTTTTAGCTTGGAAAAAGGGCGTTCCCCAAAAGTGCGCCCGTCGATGCCGGACACCACAACTTTGTACGGTTTAGCCCTGTAGGTATAGTGCAAGACCCAGACCGGCAGCAAAATACGCCGGTAATGGATGCCTGACGTGTCTGTTTGATAGTTGATGTTGTGCACGCCCGACTTGTTGATATGGCCGCGAATGCGGTTGCGGATCAGCCAGCGTTTGTCATCTGCGTTGCTGTCCAACCCTTCTTGCACCGACTGGTGATGCCGTTCGGCGGCAAACCCCGCCAGAAAACCGGCGTCGTAGGGGCGCAAATCCGACGGTGTGAAGTCGTGCAAAATTCCGTCGCGGATCAAGGGGGTCACATGTGGTGACGCAGGCATGAGCAAATCGTTGAAACGGATGTGCATTGCCCCTTTGATTTTGCGTGTGCGCCGGTTGTCGCCGCTGCCTGTGGTGTGCATGGCCCAATAGTTCACGGCCTCTTCGCTGTCGAAGGTCCAGAATGGCACATAAAGGCCGGCAACGCGGCCTTTGCTGACGGTGCCTGACAGATCACTCGGTGCGGCTTTGCGACCTGCCACCCAAGCCAACGCCTGACGTTGTGCAAAATCTGCGTCCGCCTGAAACGGGATCAGCGCCTTGGTGCGATATCCAATGTCCTGTCGGCCCAAAACCACGGCCCCGTCACAATAGGGGCAGCGTTCCGACAGGTTCTCAGCCGTGAAAATGACGGTGCCACCACAGGTTTGACATTGATGGGCGCGTTCCTTGGTGACTTGTGGCTTGTCGCTTTCGGGGGCGTTGGGATCGAAGGGAAACTCTCCGGACGCGTCTGTGTCATTTTCGGGATCCAGAACGGGATGAGGCGTGCCACAGCTTAGACAGGTCAACGCCTGCTTGGTCGGTGAAAACAAACACTGGCCCGCACAGTTGGGGCATTGCAGGGATGTTTGGTCGGCTTGCAGGGTTTCCATCAGTCGTCCCCCAAAGCCGCAGCGATTTCCAACAAAATCCGCAACCTAAGCCAGGACCGTTCAATCGCGCCGTCCAGATCACCCGTGGCCCCCCAATCGCCGATGATTGTCGCAAAGAACCACGTTGTCATCAGCCAAAAGGCAATGACGGACCAGCCGCTGAGGGTGCGCAGAAACCCGGCAGAGCCTTGTTTTAGCTCGTGTTTCGCTTCGCGCACTTTGATCAGTTTGACGACAGGCCACATGCCGACAAAGGTGGACACTGCCAGCAAGACAAGGCCGGACAAGACTGGAGCGAAAAAGGACGTCATAGTGAAAGGGGGCACCGCTAAGAAAGACCGATAGCAAACTTGGGCTATGATGCGAGGGACCGGATTGATTGCAAGCGGAAATTGCGTCACGAAGGGGAATGGAAAATCGACCGTAAATGGGCGTCATTTCATGGGGTATATTGATACCTTAATTTTAAGTTGTTGTTTTTGAACTGAAAAATCGGGAACATTGCGCTTGAAACGATTGTTTGCCCCTTCTATAACCCACCAATCGTATTCAAAACCCAACCCATAGGGCTAACTGACATGAAAACTTTTTCTGCAACACCAGCAGACATCGACAAAAAGTGGATCATCATTGATGCTGAAGGCATCGTGCTGGGCCGTTTGGCGTCGATCGTTGCGATGCGCCTGCGCGGCAAGCACAAGCCATCTTTCACACCGCACATGGATATGGGCGACAATGTGATCATCATCAACGCTGAAAAAATCCAGATGACCGGCAAAAAGCGCGAAGAGCACTTTTACTGGCACACTGGCCACCCGGGCGGCATCAAGTCCCGTACGAAGGCGCAAATCCTTGAAGGTGCACACCCAGAGCGCGTCGTCACCCAAGCGGTCAAACGCATGTTGCCTGGCAACCGTCTGGCCCGCGTACAAATGACAAACCTGCGCGTTTATGCTGGTGGCGATCACCCGCATGAAGCTCAAAACCCTGAAGTTCTGGATGTTGCATCCATGAACAAGAAAAACACACGGAGCGCATGAGCATGTCTGACGAAATCAACACACTCGAAGACTTGCAAGCTGTTGCTGGCGAAGCCGCAATGCCTGCAGTTGAGCTGACACCGCGTGAACCTGTGATCGACGATCTTGGCCGTTCTTACGCCACAGGCAAACGTAAAGACGCGGTTGCCCGTGTTTGGATCAAGCCTGGGTCGGGCAAAGTCACAGTAAACGGCAAGCCGCAAAACGAATATTTTGCGCGCCCTGTTTTGCAAATGATCTTGGCTCAGCCTTTCTCTATCGCTGGTGTAACTGGCGAATTTGACGTGGTTGCCACGGTTAAAGGCGGCGGCCTTTCTGGTCAGGCCGGTGCGGTCAAGCATGGTGTTTCCAAAGCATTGCAGCTGTATAACCCATCCTTGCGCGGCGCATTGAAAGCGGCAGGCTTCCTGACACGCGACAGCCGCGTCGTTGAGCGTAAGAAATACGGTAAAGCCAAAGCGCGTAAGAGCTTCCAGTTCTCCAAGCGTTAAGTTTTACGCACAGATTTTGGAAATGGGCGTGGCGTTTGCTGCGCCCTTTTTCTTTTGCAGTTTGATGCTTAGATTGACCCTAAAGGAGCCTTGTCTGTGAAGTATTCTGTTCTTGATCTTGCCCCTGTGCCCGAAGGTTTCGATGCGGTGCAGGCGATGCGCAATACGACGGACCTTGCGCAACGCGCCGAGGCCTTGGGGTATCACCGTTATTGGATGGCCGAGCACCACAACATGCCGGGCATCGCATCTGCGGCAACGTCTGTTTTGATAGGGCATGTGGCCGCGCACACCAAAACCATGCGCATTGGGGCAGGCGGCATTATGCTGCCCAACCATGCCCCTTTGGCGATCGCGGAACAATTTGGCACTTTGGCGACGCTTTATGGTGACCGCATTGATCTGGGTTTGGGCCGCGCTCCGGGTGGAGATCAAGCCGTCTACATGGCGCTGCGCCGGGCTGGAGGGGACAATTTCCCGGCAGATGTAGCCGAACTACAGCGCTATTTGGGCGATCCGGTTGAAGGGGCCGCTGTGCGTGCTTTGCCCGGCGAAGGGACCCATGTCCCGCTGTGGATATTGGGATCATCCTTGTATGGCGCACAATTGGCGGCACACATGGGATTACCCTATGCTTTTGCATCCCACTTTGCCCCTGCCGCTTTGGAAGAGGCCGCCTATATCTATCGCCGCGATTTCAAACCATCGGTGCATCAAGATGCACCTTACTTTATGTTGGCGGCCAATGTTTTTGCGGCAGATACAGATGCTGAAGGCGCATATTTGCGCACGTCTATGCAACAGGCTTTTGCGCGCATGCACACAGGGACCCGTGGGAAGCTGCCGCGACCCGTAGAAGATATTGATGCAGAGATCGGGCCTGCGTTGCGGCGGGGCGTTGACCAGATGCTGACGATTTCTGCAACCGGCAGTCTGTCTAAAGTGAAAGCAGAATTGTCAGCGCTGATTGCACAGTATCAACCAGACGAGATGATTTTGACGGGGCAAATCCATGACCATACCGCCCGGGTTCGGTCATTTGAGATTGCCGCAGACGCGCTGCAGGCTATCGGCGCAAAATTTGCAGCTTAGCCGGATAGACTTTCGCAAAATTCATGGCTTTTCAGATGGGGGCCAGCCCCCACGCCTGTCGGCGTCCCCCCGGGATATTTTTGGCGAAAAGAATACGCAGTTTCTTTATTCGTCAGGCCGGATTAACCCCAAACCGCGCAGATATATGCCGATTCCGGTCTCGAGCAAGTCCTCGGGCGGGAAGGGGCTGGCGCGCCCGGGTGAGTTGCGTGCAAAGAGTTCCACCACACCGTGGCTCATGGCCCAGATGTGGGCGCTGAACATCGACGCCGGTGGGCGTTTGTCTTCGGGGATGTGTTTGCTAAGGTCAGTGGCCGCTTTTTCCAACACACCGTTTGCGCGGCTTGCCACAGCCGCCAGTTCCGGCGTGCGATTTACTGAAATTCCACTTTCGAACATTGCGATGTAGTGGCCGGGGTACTTACGTGCAAAAGCCAGGTAAGCACGTCCTGTTGCCTCAAAGGCTGCCAAATCCGAAGGTTGGCCGGATTGGTATGCAAATTCCATCAAATCGGCAAAGATATCATACCCTTGGCGCGCAGCTTCAGCGATGAGGTCTTCGCGCCCTTCAAAGTGGCGGTACACTGCCGCTGGCGTTACCCCAGCTTGCTTTGCTGCTTCTGACAAAGTGAAACCTTGCGGGCCTTTGACCTCGATCAGCTCAAGTGAGGCATTGATCAGGGCCTGCCGCAAGTTACCGTGGTGATAGCCGCGTTTAGGCATTCCAGATGTCCGGTCCGCCAAGCACCTGTCGGTCAATCTTGCCGATATTGTGGACGTCTTTGCCTGTGTAGCTGAGTTCGTTCAAAACCGATCTTATCGCGTTCAGGCGCGCCCGCTTTTTGTCGTCGCTGCGCACAACAGTCCACGGCGCGTGGTGCGTGTGGGTTTTTTGAAAAGTCTCTGCGATGGCTTTGGTGTACTCTTCCCACTTGCCAAGACCTTCCACGTCGATCCAGCTGAGCTTCCATTGTTTTAAAGGGTCGCTTTCACGTTTCAACATACGCCGCAATTGCTCTGCGCGGCCTACGTTCAGCCAGAATTTGAACAGTTTGACACCGTCTCCGGTGATCAGCTTTTCAAAATCATTGACCTGTTTGAAAAAAGCTGTTCGCTGCCGGACCTCACAAAAACCAAACACATGTTCCACCACAGCACGGTTGTACCAGCTGCGATCAAAAAACGTGATGCGCCCCCCTGACGGCAGATGTTGGATGTAGCGCTGAAAATACCATTGGCTGGATTCTGTGTCTGTGGGTTTGGACAACGCCACCACATTGGCAACGCGCGGGTTCAAATTGGTTCGAAACCGGCTGATGGTTCCGCCTTTGCCCGCAGCATCACGCCCTTCGAATACGATGGCGATACGTTGCCCGGTTTCATGCGCCCAAGCTTGCATCTTGACCAATTCAATCTGCAGCTTTTCCAGATCCTCTTCGTAGTGCTTCCGTTTCATCCGTTTTTGGTGGGGATAGTTTGGGTTCAGGATGTCATCTTTATGTGCGTTTTCAATCGCATCACGCACGTTTTCAGGCACGGTGTCTTCGAAGAATTTGGTGATAGCCCCATCAAATGGACGTGTCATGGCTGGCTCCTTTTGGGGGATGTGAGTGCGCTTTACATCACTATGCGGCAGCGCGTCGGTTAACGCAAACCTGCGCGTACCGCCGCACGTTCAATTGCTGCGATCACCTCTGGGTGACTGACATGTTGCGGCATGTGACCGACACCGGGCAACACGGTCAAACGCGCGGATGTGACTTCGGCCACCATCCGTTCAGAATGCACCGAAAGCCCCACAATTGTGTCGGCATCGCCGTGCACAATTTCGATGGGAAGTGTGAGGTCTGGGTATTTTGTGTGCAAAGCGCGGACTTCTTCGCGCAGGTCGTCGCGTTGCTGCGCATTTGCGATCAGTGTGGCAGGGCGCAAAACTAACGGCACCCCGACAGCTTCGCCGTAGCCTTCGGGTGCATTTTGCGGCTCGAAAATGCTTTCGATGCTGGCTTTTACATAGTCTTGTGGCGCCCAGGCCGAAATCAGCCGTGCCACGATGGGCCCGAATACGGGATGTGCCAGCCGCGCTGAAAATGCGTCGCGTGGACCTTCCCAAGGATGGGTTGCACCGGCCATCAACATGGCGGCTGATATCGTGTCCGGATGATTGACAGCCCAAGCCATCGTGACAGCCCCACCAAAGCTTTGGCCCGCAACAATGGGTGTTTCCACCCCGATGGCTGTGGCGGCGGCAGACAAAAGCCGTGCCTGATCCGAAATCGACACACCCTTCGGACCCAGCGCAGGCGTATGGCCCAATCCCGGACGGTCAAATATGACCAAACGGTAGTCTGGCGCCAGTTGCGTTGCCAAAGAAAAGGTCATGTCGCGTGTGTTGCCGGAAGCGCCGTGGATCAACACCAAATCCGGCGCTGTGCCTGCCTTTTGACCCATTTCGACATAATGCACCGGATGGCCGTCTACATCCACAAAGGCGCCCGGTGCTGGAAATTCACGGGCTGCCGTGCGCGCATTCTGCTGCACACGCCAAAGCGTCAAAGCCGTAAATCCGATCAATATGACCGCGACACCAAGTCCAAGAATTTTAAGCACCGATTTTGTCCATTTCGAAGGGGGTGGATTGATAAATCTCATTCACCCAATTGCAGTACAAAAGATGTGCGTGGCTGCGCCATCTATTCATAGGGGGCTGCGTAGGATCATCGTTTGGATAGTAGTTTTGGGGTATGTTGATGGGCGTGCCTTCCGCGACATCGCGGTCATATTCCTGCTTCAGCGTGTCGCTGTCGTATTCAAAGTGGTTGAAGATATAGAGCGCACGATGTGCTGGATCTTCGACAAGGCAAGGACCTACCTCGTCACTGCCTAACAAGGTGTGAAGGCCTTCGGCCGCATCGATTTCGGATTGGCGCATCTCTGTCCAACGGCTGACAGGTATGACGCAATCATCTGAAAACCCACGCAGAAATGGCGATGCCGCTTTGAGGTTCTTGTGTCTGAAACACCCGAACGCCTTGGCCTCAAGCATATGTTTGTCCACACCATGGAAGTGATTGATCAGGGCCATCCCCCCCCAGCACACGCCAAACGTGGAATGGACATTGGTTTGCGTCCAATCCATCACTTCGCGCAACTCGTCCCAGTAGTCCACGTTGTCAAACGCCAGATGTTCGATGGGGGCGCCAGTTATGATCAGCCCATCAAACTTTTCACCTTTGACGTCGGAAAACGGGCGGTAAAAGCTTTCCATGTGTTCTTCGGTGGTGTTGCGTGAATAGTGGTTGGTCATGCGGATCAGGCTAAGTTCGATCTGCAATGGTGTGGCCCCAATCAACCGCGCAAACTGGTTTTCCGTCTGAATTTTTTTCGGCATCAGATTGAGCAAAGCAATCCGCAAAGGCCGGATGTCCTGACGCGATGCTGCATCTTCATCCATCACCGACACACCTTCGCGTTTTAGCACAGCATAGGCAGGTAGGTCAGACGGCAGTTTGATCGGCATAGGTCGGGTCCTTTGGAGTTGAAGGCATCAGATAACCAGTGCAGCGGGGGATTTCCAGTGTGATGCCTACACAGTGGTGTGTGCAGCCCCGCCAAACATGACGCGATGCACCGAAATCCGGTCCACCATCACATCACATCACATCGCGTCGAGTGCGGCTTCTATCATCGCGTCAAAATCTTCTGCGGACTTCAGGGCGTAAACGTCATCGGCGGTGACTGTCACCCCCCAGCGCGCCATAGCTTCATACCGTGGCTGGCGATGTGCCAAAGCACGCGCATAGGTCCATCGAATGAATGTGTCAGGATCAACGTCGTCCGCTGAGACATTGTTTTCGTTTAGGTATTCGTCCCAGCACTGCGCCAGAAATGCGGGCTGATACGCCATCGGTTTGGGGGCCTTGTCGAACCTGCGCACAAGCTCTGCTGTATGTGCGTCTGATCCTTTGATCCAGATCGGCAGGCAAGTCCCGCTTAGCTCTTGCATCAAGGCGTCGCTGTCATCGTCTGCTTCGACCCATTCACAAATTGATCCGCCTGTGTCGCAGATAAAGTGGGGGTAGCCATATACATCCAAGCCCCGTCGAGCGAATTTTTGCGTATCATTTAGGGCGTTGATTTCAGCACTTTTGAACTGGTCTTGACGCGTGCGATATTCATCTATGCTGAGACCACCCGCATCCGTATTACCGGGTTTGCCAAGATAGGTGGATACCGCCCCTAGGTCATGGGTGTGCACGTTGGGGGCGATATAGATCGCGTCCTGACGGAGCATTTCACGCAAATAGGGGGTGTCCATGGCAGCCTTAAGACAGGAATCGACGATGTACTCGCCCATGTACCGTGTGCCGATGCGGTAATCGATCGAATAGTGAAACCACTGTCCTGTGTCGCGCAAGATCGATGACATATGCGTTTTGCCAAGGCCGGACATTCCATAGACCATCACACGTTTGTTTTTGGCATCGCGCCACGCTTTTGCGTTTGGATAAAGCATCGTTGTGTCCCGCTGTGTTGGACCCGCTGTAGCAAGTCCACTGTGTCGAGAGTGTCCTAGCGGGGCTGGGGGGATCGGTCAATTCGTAAGACCCGCAGGACCCGCCCATCCAGAATAAGCATACCCAACGCTAAAAATGCGAAACCCGCATAGGCGTTTGCGCCAAGTTTTTCATCCAGAACAGTCGCGCCGAGAATGATGGCGACAGGGGCCACCAACAAAGTCACAAGCATCAGGTTGCCGCTGCCGGCCATGCCCAGCACACGGTAGTATAGCAGATACGCCCCGGCCGTGGCCACAATCGCGTAGTAACCAATGGCCAGCATGGTGCGCGGCGCAAGATCCAGCGACATGGGACCTTCCATGACCCATGCCACAGGCACCATGATTAGTGCGGAACCTGTCAACATGCCTGCTGCGGCCACTTGGGGTGGTTGATCACCCAGCATCTTGCGGGCCCAAACGCCTGCCAAAGCGTAGCAAATTGTGCCGGCGATAACAGCAAGTTGAGCGACACTGCGTAAGTCCAGATTGCGCATATTCTCGAACCCGATTGCCATGGTCACACCCAGAAACCCCAATCCGACCCCAATGGCTTTGCGCAGCGTTATCCGTTCGTCGGCAAAGAAAATGGCGGCTGCGATCACGCCGAAGATTGCTGTGGACGCGTTCAGAATGGAAGTCAGCCCGCTTTCGATGTGCAATTGCCCCCAAGCCATCAAGGTAAAGGGTAGGGCATTGTTCAAAAGCCCCATCACCAGAAATGCAAACCAAGTCATAGGGTTGCGGGGCAGGGGCAGGCGCATCACAGCGACAACGGCCCATAACACAAGCATGGCCCAGAGTGTGCGGTGTGCCACAGATGTCAGTGGCCCGACCTCATCCAAAGCGATGCGAATGGATAAAAAGGACCCACCCCAAATCAGTCCCAAAAGCAACAGTTCAGCCCATGCGCGGCCAGAGATGGTTTTTTGATCTATCATGGCGCGACCCTATGGGAGGGGCGGCACCATGACGACCCGTTTCTTGTTCAAAACATCAGAACTTGTAGGACACCCTAAACCCTGCGGACAGGGCCGAGTTGCCTTCAAAGGTTGCAGCCCCCACGCCGCCCGGGGCGGCCGTTGCATTGCCAAGATCAGTGTAGCGAATGCCGCCGCTTAACGACACTTTTTCACTGAAATCATATTTTGCGCCAACCGATACATACCGCGATCCGTTTGTGGGCGCCAAAGGGGACACAAGACTGTCGTCGCCGCTTGTGGAATATCCGATGGCCAACGATCCCGACCACTTGTCATTGAAGCGGCGCCCGATGCCGATTTCGTAATCCAGCGAATCCTCTAAATCCGTCAGGCTGCTGTTTGTCGTGCCCAAGGCCCCGTTGAAGCCTGCGGATGCCACTTGTGTGGTTGAATTGCGGGCGTAGCGCACCGATCCAAACACCAATGTGTTGGGGGCCACGCCCGTTTGAAACGCAAGGTTCAGGCTTTCGGGTGTTGTCACCGGTGTGATGCTGCCCGGGTTGATGACGGTTCCATTGATGCTTTCAACCGTTTGTAGATCGTGATCAATTTCTGAATTGTAGGTCAGGGACACGCGCAGGGCGATTTTCGGAATTTCATACGCAGCGCCTACAACATATCCCAGTCCGCCGTCATTGCCGAAGGTGCCCGAAAAACCGTTTAACCCGCCAAACGCCAAGCCGCCCAAATTGACGGAAGCAGAAATTTGCTGGTACCGCAGCCCGCCATGGACCGAAAAACGGTCGTTGAATTTGTATCGGGCCACTGCAGTCAGGGCAGTGCTGTTTACGGTCGCCCCTGTGCCGCCCAGAAATGAATTTGGGGCTACGGGGATAGCCGTATCAGCGCCAAAGGGCTCATCAAGAATGACAGCAAAACTAAGTGCATCGGTGAATTGATACTTCAAGGCCACTCCGAAGGTCTGAAAAGACTGGCCGACATTGCCGATGCCCACGCCATTGCCAAAAGACAGCGCGGGATTGGCTGAGTTTTGCTCACCAGTGATTGAGGGGCGCGTAAAGCTGGACGTCAGTTGCAAGACATTGCCGTCTTCAAACAGAATGTCGATCGCTTGCCCTGATCTGTCCAAGCCGCCAGCATGTGCCACAGATGCCGTCAGGCCAAACGTCATCGCCGCAAGAAATTGCGTTTTCATGGGGTCTCCCTTTCCCGAAAGTCGGGGTCTCCTCACCCCGGTGTCATATCTTCGTGCAATGACACCTAAGGATGCGACAAGCATGACCATAGGGAAGCTCTCGTCAGCGTGACGCAAGCTTCGGTTTTCGTGAAACGCCGTGATTGTCAGCTCACGTTTTTGCGCGTTTCCGTATAGATATTGAAGTAATTGCCGGCAAAGATGATCGCCGCACCTACAAACACCCAGATATCGACAGCCTCGTTATAGGCCAGCATTCCGATGACAGCGATCACCGGCAAACGGATGAAATCAATCGGCACAACAACAGTCGCAGGTGCGATGGACAATGCAGTTGTGATACAGAAATGTGCCAACAGTCCCGCGCAACCAATCAGCACCAACCATGGAAGGGTTTGGCTGTCTGGCATTGCAATGTCGCCATCATACCCTGCCATTGCCACGCCAAATACCAATTGCATCACTGTCAAATAAAACAGAATACAAGTGATCGACTGCGTACGTGTCAGACGTTTGGTGAAGATGTTGGTCAAGGCGAAAAAGATGGCAGATACACCGGCCATCACAATGCCCGGGTTCAACCCCGCCATACCGGGCCGTGCCACGATCAATATACCGATAAAGCCAAGGATCGCTGCAACAGCACGCGCCGCTGTGATCTTTTCACCCAACAAAAGAGGGCTAAGCAAGATCACCCAGATCGGAGAGGTGAATTCCAGCGCAAACACCTGCGCCAAGGGAATGACCGTTACCGCGTAAAACCAAAGGTTCTGGCCCGTGAAATGAGCAAGATTGCGTATGCCGTGGATGTGCAAAGCATCGGTACGGATCTGGCGCCAGGTCCCTGTGAAGGCGGCGACGCTGCAGACGATTACGACGCCAACAACGCTGCGAAACAGCATTATCTCAAAAGTGTCCAAAGCAAAGCTGACCTCGCGACCAGCCACTGCCATCGCAGAAAAGGATGCGATGGCGCCTGTCATAAACAGTGCCGCTTTGAAGATCGGATTCATCGGCGTGCAGAATTTTTCAAAAATTCTGTGGTGTTTTCTTTGCAAGAAAACATGGGTCGCGCGTCAGGCGTCACTCCCATTCGATGGTTCCCGGTGGTTTGGAGGTGATATCGTAGGTCACCCTGTTGATCCCCGGCACTTCGTTGATGATCCGCGTCGCGGTTTCGCCAAGAAACTCATGGCTGAACGGGTAATAATCCGCCGTCATCCCGTCCACAGATGTGACCGCACGCAAGGCGCATGCAAAGTCGTAGGTGCGCCCGTCGCCCATCACGCCGACCGTACGTACCGGTAAAATGGCCACAAATGCTTGCCAGATGTCGTCGTAAAGCCCGTGTTTGCGGATTTGGTCGATATAGACGGCATCCGCTTCGCGCAAAATCTCTAGTTTGGGTCGCGTGATTTCACCGGGGCACCGGATGGCAAGGCCAGGACCAGGGAAGGGATGGCGCCCAATAAAGCTGGCAGGCAGCCCAAGCTCTCGCCCCAAAGCGCGCACTTCGTCTTTGAACAGCTCGCGCAGCGGCTCGACCAGTTTCAGGCCCATTTTCTCTGGCAACCCACCCACATTGTGGTGCGATTTGATGGTAACGGATGGACCACCCGAGAAGGATACGCTTTCGATCACATCGGGATACAGTGTGCCTTGAGCCAAAAACTTTGCCCCGCCCACTTCGCCTGCATGTTTCTGGAACACATCGATAAACAGCTTGCCGATGATCTTGCGCTTGGTTTCAGGATCGCTTTGGCCGTCCAGTTCACCTAGGAACAAGTCCTGCTCGTCCGCGTGGATCAACGGCATATTATAGTTGTCGCGGAACATTTTTACGACTTCTTCCGCTTCGCCTTTGCGCAGCAAGCCGTGATCCACAAAGACGCATGTCAGTTGATCGCCGATTGCTTCATGGATCAAAACAGCCGCGACCGAAGAATCGACCCCGCCGGACAACCCGCAAATGACTTTGGCATCCCCCACTTGGGCGCGAATTTTGGCAATTGCTTCTTCGCGGTATGCGCCCATGGTCCAATCGCCCTTGAACCCTGCCATTTTTACAAAGTTCTCGTATAGTTTTGCACCGCGCGGGGTGTGGTGTACCTCGGGGTGAAATTGCACAGCAAAAAAGTTGCGGGCCATGTCAGCCGTAATGGCAAAAGGCGCATTGGGCGAGGTGCCGTAGACCGCAAAACCGGGTGCGATTTGGGACACGTGGTCGCCGTGGCTCATCCAGACCTGTTCGCGCCCGTCTTGTGCCGTATCTTCGAACCAACCGTCTAAAAGCATTAGTTTTTCTGCGTTTGGCGTGACATAGGCCCGTCCGAATTCCGCTGTGCCATGCCCGCGTTCTACTTGTCCGCCCAACATTTGCATCATGACTTGTTGACCGTAACAAATGCCAAGGATCGGCACGCCCAGATCGAAGACCGACGCTGGCGGGCGCGGCGAAGCATCGTCAATCACCGAGGCAGGTCCGCCCGAGAAAATAACGGCTTTGGGCGCGAAATCGGCCAGAAACGCGTCAGTGACGTTCTGATACGGGTGGATTTCACAATATACGTTCAGCTCGCGTAAACGTCGCGCGATCAATTGCGTGACTTGGCTGCCGAAATCGATGATGAGGAGGCGGTCGTGATGCTGTGTCATGGATGTGCAATATGCCGCCCCGTGCGCGGTGGCAAGTGTCCGACGAGACTGTGACCGCGGACCTTGGGATATTTCTTGAAAGAAGACACAAGGATGTCGCTTTTTTCCCTCTTGCGCCGCTAATTCCACGCGGGCACGCCAAGCTGTGGGCTATCGGTGCGGTGAACTTTTCAAACGGTAGGGGATGCATCATGACCGAAGCAGCAACACGTGGTCGTCGGGGTCGTGGTGGCGGAGGTGCTGCGCGCCGCGCTGAACGGTCCGCGGTCTCTTTTGAAACCGCAAAGTATATTGAACGCAATATTCCAAACTTTGAGGTTTTGACCGAAGAAGCGTTGGATATCATCGAGGCCAATGCCGAACAGATTCTGGAAGAAGTCGGTGTCAATTTCCCAGACAACCCGCCTGCACTGGAGCGTTGGCGCGAAGCGGGCGCATCTGTTGAAGGTGAACGTGTGCGCATCCCAAAAGGTCTGGCCCGTAAGCTTTGTGCCACAGCGCCCGCCCAATTCACCCAGCACGCCCGCAATCCGGACCGCAACGTAGTTATTGGTGGAAAGAACCTTGTTTTGGCCCCTGTCTACGGCCCGCCATTTGTGCGTGATGTCGCAGGGGGGCGCCGCTATGCGACCATGGCGGATTTCCAGAAGTTCGTAAAATTGGGGTATATGTCCAAATGGCTGCACCATTCGGGGGGCACCGTATGTGAACCAACGGATGTGCCGGTTAACAAACGTCACCTTGATATGCTGCTGGCCCATATGACGCTCAGCGACAAACCCTTTATGGGCTCTGTGACCGAACCAAGCCGGGCGCAAGACAGTGTCGAGATGTGCGAAATCCTGTTCGGTAAGGATTTCGTCCAGGAAAACACGGTTATGACGTCGCTGATCAACATCAACTCTCCAATGACATTCGATGACGTCATGATGGGCGCGTTGGAAGTGTATGCCAAAAACAACCAGGCGTGCATCATCTCACCCTTTATCGTGGGTGGCGCTATGGCCCCGGTGTCTGTTGCCGGTACGTTGACGCAAGTTTTTGCCGAGGTTCTGGCTGGTATTGCATATAGTCAGCTGATCCGTCCGGGGGCGCCTGTGATCATGGGGGCGTTTGTGACGTCGATTGATATGAACTCTGGTGCGCCCACATTTGGCACGCCTGAAGCGTCGCACATTACATATGGTGCAGGCCAATTGGCGCGCCGCCTTGGATTGCCGTTCCGGTCTGCGGGGTCCTTCTGCGGATCAAAGCTGCCGGATGCGCAAGCGGCTTATGAAACCGCCAACAGCCTGAACATGGGGCTTTTGTCCGGTGTTAACTTTATGTTGCACTCATGCGGTTGGCTTGAGGGCGGGCTGGTCAGCTCTTTCGAGAAGTTTGTGATGGACGCGGACCAGCTGGGGACATTGCACCATTTGGCCGCCGGCGTTCAAATTGACGAGAACGCACAAGCCATGGATGCGATCCGCGAAGTCGGGCCGGGGGGACATTATCTGGGATGTGCCCACACGCAGGCCAACTTCAAATCAGCGTTCTGGAAATCCGACTTGCTGGACTACAAACCGTTCGAGACGTGGGAAGACGAAGGTGCGCGTGACACGCAAGCCCTGGCAACTCTGCGTGTCGAGAAGATGTTGAATGATTATCAACAGCCTGCCATCGATCCGGCAACGCTTGAGGCGTTGACCGAATTCGTGGCGCGGAAGAAAGCGGCAGAGCCTGATTCCTTCATGTAATTGCTAATTGCAAACCCTCAGGCGGCCGTCGGTTCGGACGGCCCCTGAGTGGCCTGTAGTTCGCGGGCCTCGCCGACAATGGCGATCAACACATCGATATGACGCAGCAGATTGTAAGCCGATTCGTCGTCCTTGCGTTGCACGTTCAATGTGTCTTCAACTTCCATTAACTTAATCAGTGCTGCTCCGTGCCGTGGCATTTGACCGTATCCCAAAAGACGCGGCAAATGGACCGTGCGGCGGTAATCCTCCGCGCCGATTCGTGCGGCTTTCATCAAAAGGCGCGGACGTTGCAGTTGGTTCAACATTGACAGAATATCTTGCATTTTATGGTCCTTTTGCAGTGTGAAATGCAGGGTTTTGACCTGCGCTTGCCCTCACACTGTCACAACCTATTGGGGTGTTGCGTTTGCAAAAAATGCGCCGTTCGCAGCTTTTACAACTGTTTATCTTTTAGAAACAATGATGGCCTCACAGCTTAATGTTAACGAACGGGTAACTAATGCAACTTTAGGATGTGTGGATAAGTTTGGGGATAAGCCGAAACTAAATTCGGCCGTTTGGTAGACTGAGGGAACGGAAAATGACGAACATCATGACTGGCATGGATGGATTTCCGTGCCTGCCTGAATGGGTTCCAAAAGGGGCCCAACGCTATCTTGCACATACTGAGGCCGGGCTGCCCATTCGGGAGCTGGCGCGGCGTTCAGGGTGCCATGCATCTACCATTTTGCGCCAGATCCGGCGTGTTGAAACCCAACGCGACGACCCTTTGGTGGATGCAGCGCTGCGCAAACTTGGCGCGTCACACTTTACCCAAGATGAAATAACCGGCGCCGCGTCCTTGCGCGGGCCTTCTAAAACGGCTCGACACGCCGCGACTTTGACACAGAAAGACAGCAACATGAGTTTCCAATCCGTTGTGCCGCACAAGTCCACCGAAGATAGCCTGTGGGCCCAAGACGCGACCCGCATTTTGCGCAGAATGTGTGAAAAGGGGGCTGTGCTGGCGGTTGCTGCGGATATGGAAAAGGCCGTTGTGGTACGCGACACAGAAGACGGTGCAAGCACACGGACTGCTGTGGTCGACCGTGATGTCGCACAGGCCATGGCCCTAAAAGAATGGATCAGCGCAGACACAACCGGACGCATCACGCGCTACCAAATTACCACGGCAGGGCGCAATGCGCTGACTGAAATGCTCGAACAGTCCGGTGATACAGCGCCGCATGGCTTTGCCGAAGCACAAGCGGATTTCGGGGAACAACATCGGACGTGGGGTGAAAAAACACTGCCTGATGCGGACACAGGCCGCAGCCGAAAGATGCGATACAATCTTTCAGAATCGCCTTTGACGGCATTGGCCCGACGTCGTGACAAACAAGGTGAACGTTTTCTAAGTGACGCCTTGGTAACGGCGGGCGAACGTTTGCGCGAAGATTTTGAACTGGCGCAAATGGGACCCCGTGTTGCGCAAAACTGGGACCGTTTCCTGACGGGTGGCGGGCGCGGTGGCTTTGCAGCGGACAGCGGCGTGGGCAACGGGCCGGCCGGCGCACGTAACCGTGTGGCTGCGGCCCTAACCGATCTTGGACCGGGCCTGTCGGATGTGGTTTTGCGCTGCTGCTGCTATCTGGAAGGGTTGGAGACCGCCGAAAAGAAGCTGGGGTGGTCCGCCCGGTCCGGCAAGATTGTCTTGCGGATCGCTTTGATGCGTTTGCAACGCCACTACGAAGAAACAACCGGACCGGGGGGCGGCCTTATCGGCTGATTTTCCCATGGTTCATTAAGAATGGCGTTCGGTTCCCTCCACCGGACGCCATTTTTACGTCTTGAACGGTCTCCTTGCGTGACACGCAAAGCGGCAATGCGTCACCTGCCGTTACATTTTCAAACTGCTATGTTAGGTTTAACAAGACCAACGCAGTAGCTTGAAAGCCAAATGATGCGAGATCTGAAAATCCCGGCGCAGCGCCATCCCGAAAAAGCGCGTCGCCAAGACAATCCGCAACCCAAAAAACCCGACTGGATCAGAGTCAAAGCGCCGAGTGGAAAAGGGTATGAAACCACACGCGATATCATGCGTGACAACGGTTTGGTGACCGTTTGCGAAGAGGCCGGATGCCCCAACGTCGGGGAATGCTGGTCGCAAGGCCATGCCACCATGATGATTATGGGCGAAGTTTGCACGCGTGCCTGCACCTTCTGCAACATTGCCACGGGCAAACCCCCCGAAGATCTGGATGCGTTTGAACCCGGGCGCGTGGCCCATGCCGTTGAAAAGCTGGGGCTGAACCACGTCGTCATCACGTCTGTGGATCGCGATGACATTACGGATGGGGGGGCAGATCACTTTGCCCAAACGATTCGTGCCGTGCGACACCGTTCGCCCGACACCACCATCGAAATCCTGACGCCGGATTTCATCAAATGTGACCCTTCGGTTCTGGAAACTGTGGTCGAGGCCCGTCCCGATGTGTTCAACCACAACCTGGAGACCGTGCCGGGCCTGTATCCAGAGGTGCGCCCAGGCGCCCGTTATTTCCATTCCCTGCGTTTGTTGCAGCGCGTGAAAGAACTTGATCCGATGATGTTTACCAAATCGGGTATCATGGTGGGTCTTGGTGAAGATCGGCAATCTGTCATGCAGGTTATGGAAGACATGCGCGCAGCGGACATCGACTTTCTGACCATCGGGCAATACTTGCAGCCCACGCCGAAACACCATGCGGTGGACCGATTTGTGCATCCTGATGAATTCGCAGCCTATGAAAAGGCCGCTTACGGCAAAGGCTTTTTGATGGTGTCCGCCACACCTTTGACGCGGTCCAGCTATCATGCGGGTGATGATTTTGCGCGTATGCGTTCCGCGCGACAAGCAAAGATGGCTTAGAACAAAACGGTCTGGCGCGATGCGGTTTTTGGTATCGCGCCCGAGGGTCCTATCCCTGGGCCTGTTTCACCCGAACATGACGGGCACGATCAGTGCGACAAGCATGCAAGCGATCACAAGGCCCCAAAAACCGGGTGTGCGAATATCTGATGGCATTGAATTTCCCCCGTAAGTGAACATGAAAACAGGCAGAACTTGGCAATAGTCGAACGCGACGCATGGCCGCCACACCACCAGTATCAGCAGAATTCATTTCAAATACGTAAAGAAATTTTTACAGTTTCCCGTTTTAAGCGAAACACCGCTACTCCGTGAAACGGACCTTGCCGATATAGGGCAGGTTGCGGTTGCGTTGGGCGAAATCAATCCCGTACCCCACGACAAATTCATCGGGTATTTCAAATCCCGTCCAATCGGCCTTTACATCGACTTCACGCCGCGTCGGCTTGTCCAGCAATGCGATGGTTTTCAAACGGGCTGGCTTGCGACTGGCCAACAGCCTTTGAACGTGGTGCATGGTATATCCCGTGTCGATGATGTCTTCGACCACTAGCACATCGCGCCCTTCAATTGCGCCGCGTAAATCTTTGAGAATGCGTACTTCTCTGCTGCTTTCCATGCCGTCGCCGTAACTTGATGCCTCAAGGAAATCGACTTCAAGCGGCAAATCCAGCTCTCGCACCAGATCGGCAATAAACACGAATGACCCCCGCAAAAGCCCTACAACGACCAGCTTGTCGGTGCCTTCAAAAGCGTCGTGAATATCGTGGCTTAAGGTTTCGATGCGGGCTGCGATCGACTTGGCGGAGATCATCTGATCTATGACATATGGACGCTGTGGCATGGAACCCTCTTGCACTTATGCGGGTTTCGTAACACATCGCCCGTAACACGCACCACAGCCAATTGTCGTAATCCAGAGCCTATGCCAACACACTCAGAAACCCGTTTCCTGCCTTATACCGCACAACAGATGTATGATCTGGTGGCGGACGTCGGCCAATACCCTGAATTTCTGCCGTGGTGTGCGGCGGCCCGGATCCGGTCCGAAGTGGCTCAGGGCGACAGTGTGGTCATGGACGCCGATTTGGTCATTTCCTTCAAAGTTTTTCGCGAACGATTTGGCAGTCGTGTGGTTCTTTGGCCTGCGGCACGGAAAATCGATACAGAATATTTGGATGGCCCCTTCAAATACATGAAATCCAACTGGGCGTTTGAGGACACAGATGGCGGATGCAATGTGACCTTCTTTGTCGATTTCGAATTCAAGAACGCTATTTTGCAAGGCATCATCGGTGTTGTGTTCAACGAAGCTATGCAGCGCATTGTGCGGGCGTTTGAACGCCGCGCCGAGACACTTTATTCCGCAGGCTGACTGTTTATTCCTTGGTTAAGCTGTGCCAATCTTGCTCTGATGGGGCAATCGGGGCACAGATCATGCGCGTGACAAGATTTTTGGCAGACATGTCTGCATCGGTCCACGCCGTCCCCGAGGACGCTTTAGCCGTCATGCGATTGTCGGTTCTGGACTGGGCCGCATGCGCGTTGGCAGGACGTCATGAACCGGTCGCACAAGCCGTGCGGCACCTTGAAGGTGAGAATGGCGGCGCAACGGACGCGACTGTCATTGGCGCAGACCAGATGTTGCCGATGCGCGCCGCTGCGATGGTTAATGGGACAACAGCCCATGCTCTGGATTTTGATGACACCCACTTTGCGCATATCGGGCATCCCAGCGCCGTGATCGTGTCTGCCGCCTTGGCAATGGCGCAGCGGCAAGGGGATGACGACGGGAATCTTTTCCTGCGTGCCGCACTTGTCGGTGCCGAAGCCTCTATTCGTGTTGGGCTTTGGTTGGGGCGGGCGCATTATGAAACCGGGTTTCACCAGACAGCCACTGCAGGCACAATCGGGGCAGCCGTGGCCGGGGCTGCGATCTTCAATCTGTCTACGGATGAAACACACAGCGCCATTGGCCTTGCCGCAACGCGCGCCGCAGGGTTGAAAGTGCAATTTGGAACAATGGGCAAACCCTATCATGCAGGCATGGCCGCGGCCTCTGCAGTCGAGGCTGTGCATGCGGCTATGATTGGCGTGGAAGGGGCACCAGAAGTTCTGGATGGTCCTTTCGGGTTCGGCGCAACCCATCACGGGGCAGGGGACGCAGAGGCATTGATGCAGGACGGCACTTTGTTTTCCGCCATCAGCCACAAGTATCACGCATGCTGCCACGGCACGCATGCCAGTATTGAAGCGGTATTGGCGTTGAAAGACCTGGTGGATCCCGCGCAAGTGTCGCGCGTCCAAATCAAGGTCCATCCGCGCTGGCTGGACGTCTGTGCGATCCCACAACCACAAACGCGCTTGGAGGCAAAGTTCAGCCTGTCCGCCACTGCCGCCATGGCCCTGTTGGGACGCGGTATGGTCGATCAGGTGTCGTTTGAGCCTTCCGTTATTCTAGCCCCTGAAGTTGTCGCTTTGCGCGACAAGGTCGCGGTCGTTGGTGACGCAGAGCTGTCCGATACCGAGGCCCATGTGACAATCACAGCCCAAGGGATGGATCACACGCACCACCATGATCTTGCCAAAGCAGCCCCCTTTGAAGATCGCAAAGAACGGGTTTTTTCCAAAGCTTCTGCCTTGATCGGACAGGACCGTGCACAGATGCTGTGGGAGGCTTCAAACGGGATAGGTGGCTTTGATTTGAAGGCGTTTACCGCCGCGCTGCGACATTGAAGTTCAACACATGAAAACGGGCCCCGCAGGGCCCGCTGATCGTCATATTTCCAAGCGTAATCAGCTTGACATGTCGTAGGCACGTTCGCCGTGTACTGCCAAATCAAGACCGTTCACTTCGGTTTCTTCATCAACACGCAACGGCGTGATCATGCGGACCATCAAAACCAGAACCACAGTGACAACAACGGTGAACACACCGACAATCAGCAACGACCCAAGTTGCGCAAGCCATGTGCCGGCGCCAAACACGGCGATCATGACTGTGCCAAAGATGCCACCAACACCGTGGACTGCAAAGACGTCCAGTGTGTCGTCGATTTTCAAGCCGTTGCGGATCAGCGTAACCGCTTCTTGGCACAGGACGCCTGCAACGGCACCAATGATCAGTGCCTCGATAGGGCCAACAAACCCGGAAGCCGGTGTAATTGATGCAAGCCCTGCGATTGTACCAGTAACAATGCCGACCAATGACGCTTTTCCGAACTTGATCCTTTCCCAAAGCGCCCATGACAGGGACGCTGTGGCGGCCGAAATATGCGTAACCGTGATCGCCATTGCAGCACCGCCATCAGCAGCCAGTTGCGACCCGCCGTTGAAACCGAACCATCCGACCCACAAAAAGGCAGCGCCCATCATCACCATGCCGGGATTGTGCGGCGGTGTCGTCTGGTTTTTGCGCGCCCCAAGGAACACAGCCAAAACCAGCGCGGCCAAACCGGCGGTTTCATGTACCACAATGCCGCCTGCAAAGTCTTTAACGCCGACCTCGCCAAAAATGCCACCATCCGCAAGAATGCCGCCGCCCCAAACCCAATGCACAACCGGCGCATAGCACAGCAGCATCCAAAGACCTGAAAAAAGCATCACAAATCCAAAGCCAATGCGTTCCACATATGCGCCCACAATCAAAGCCGGGGTGATGATGGCAAATGTCATCTGGAAGGCAAAGAACAGGATTTCCGGCAATGAGCCAGACAGGCTGTCGGCGGTCACATCCAACAACAAAAGCTTGTCCAAGCCGCCCCAAAGCCCGCTGTCACCTCCGCCAAAGGCGATGGAATACCCGATCACCAGCCACAGCACACTCATCAGGCAGGCCACTGCATAGCAGTGCATAAATACACTAAGTACGTTGCGGGCCCGCACAAGCCCGCCATAAAATAGGGCAAGCCCCGGTAATGTCATCAGCAGCACAAGCGCCGTGGCGACGATAATCCAAGCTGTATCGGCTCCGTTCATGGTGTCCCTCCAAGTGGTTTTTCGACTTTTGGAAGGGGCATAGGCACTCGGTGCGCCGACAAAAGCAGCAAAGTGCCTTTTGGTCGCTCATTTTATGCCCGTTTGTGCAAGTGGTGCATTTTTGGGCGGATAAAAGCGGTAAACGGTTAATTTATAGGCGTCTGTAAAATCGCAGTCCTATGGCGTCATGGCCGCCAATAACAAATGCTTGGCATGCTCACGTGCTGCCGCACGCACCTGCGCCCGCCCCAAAGCCCCAAATTCAATGGTCTGCGATGTGGCGTTCAGACCGCTTTGCGCGATCGCAAAACAGACCCGGCCTTCCGGCTTGTGATCTGATGCCCCTGGCCCTGCAATGCCTGTGATCGCCACACTTAACGTGGCCTGTGACGCATCTATGGCACCTTGTGCCATTTCCAGAGCAACCGGTTCCGACACAGCGCCATGCGCGTCCAAGGTCTCGGGCAACACGCCCAACATCTTTTGCTTGGCGGCGTTGCTATAGGTCACGAACCCACATTCGAAAGCAGCTGACGATCCAGGCACATCTGTCAGTGATGCAGCAACCACACCGCCCGTGCAGCTTTCGGCCGTGGCAATGGATATGCCATGGGTTTTGGCTGCGGCCACAATCTGTTCTGCAAGGGTCATTGCATCAGCATCCCATGGGCAAGCCCGGCCAAAACCATCACACCGATCGCGGCAAAGACGCCTGCAATCACATCGTCCAGCATAACCCCCAACGCGTCGCCACGCCGGTCGGCCCATCCCACAAGCCACGGCTTCCAGATGTCGAACAGACGAAACAAAACAAAGGCGGCAATCCAGCCGGGCCAAAGCGCTGTGATCGGAATTCCGTTGGCCCAAGCTCCGTAGGATATGGGCAGCAGAGCGATCCATTGGCCAACAACCTCGTCGATCACGATCTCGGACGGGTCGTGATCCTCTGACCCATTGGTCATTTGCGCGGTCGCCCACCACCCCTTTACGAAGGCAGCCAGAACGCCGATAGCAAGCAACCAAAATCCGCCAAGAACATGCAGCAACAGCGCCCAAGGCAGAGCCACCAGCGACCCCCAAGTGCCCGGCGCAGGGCGCAAATAGCCAACCCCAAGAACGGTTCCGATCATACGCGCCAGCATCATGGTTTCACCAAAGCACAGGTGGCCATGCATGCGATGCCTTCGCTGCGTCCGGTAAAGCCAAGCTTTTCGGATGTGGTCGCTTTGACGGATATGCGGTTTATGTCCAAGTCCATGATGTCGGACATCTTTTTGCGCATCGCCTCACTGTGCGGTCCAATCTTTGGAAATTCGCAAACCAGGGTGCAATCCACGTTCGAAATGGCAAAGCCGTGTTGTGCGGCAAGATCTACGGCATGACGCAGAAAAATGTGGCTTTCGGCCCCTTTCCATTGCGGATCAGAGGGCGGGAAATGCTGGCCGATGTCGCCCATAGCCAAAGCGCCATAAATCGCGTCCGTCACCGTGTGCATCGCGACATCGGCGTCCGAATGGCCAACAAGACCATGTGTGTGGGGCACATCCACGCCGCATAGGGTGACGTGATCGCCGGGGCCGAACGCATGTACGTCGAACCCGTTGCCCAGCCTGATGTCGGGTCTAATGTCCATGTCCTGTCCTTAATATGCGGCCCGCGCGATTGAAATCGGCGGGGTAGGTGATTTTCAAATTGGCCTCGTCGCCCGGCACAATCGCCACATCGACCCCGGCGGCGCGGGCCACTTCAACATCGTCAGCAGCGCCTCCGGCGTGGGCCGCGTGGGCATTTGTGATTGCATCCAGATGGAAACCTTGTGGCGTTTGGGCACGAAACAGTCCGGTGCGATCCCGTGTGCCTGTAACCAAACCGTTCTCTCCGGTCCAAAGCGCGTCGGTGACAGGAATAGCGGGTGCTGCCCCTGCGTGGGTTTCAAGGGCCATAATCACAGCGTCAATCGTATCATGGCTCACGCAGGGCCGTGCGACGTCGTGGATCAGGACGCGGGTGATACCGCTGTCTTGAAGCGCTGCAAGCCCGTGGCGTACGGACGCGGCCCGATCCGCACCGCCTTGCACCTTTGTAACGCCTGTCACGCGGTCCATGTCGTCGGCATGCAGAACCAGTACAATCCGGTGTACAAGGGCATGACGTTTGAAAACATCAACGGTGTGGGACAACACGCTGCGCCCTTCCAGAAGTTGCCACTGTTTTGGCACGGGGCCGCCCGCGCGGGTGCCGCGGCCTGCGGCAACAATCAGCACTGCGAGCGTCATAAATCGGGTCCTTGATCCATTGCGCTAATTTTAGGGATGAACCGTCTGCGGGTAAAGCCGAACTTGATGCCTAAATTTTGTGCACATGTGTGGTTTGAAAGCGGTGTTTGGGCCCGTCTGTATTGAGCAAAACGGCAAAAGACGGTATCCGGTTTGAATTGCACAAGGATTAAGCAGATTGCCTGACGCTCTGACACTTTCGCCTCCCGTGATGCTGGCCCCCTTGGCCGGTATAACCGACCGACCGTTTCGCGATTTGGTCGCGCGGTTCGGTGCGGGCATGGTTGTGTCCGAAATGGTGGCCAGCCACGACATGCTGAATGCACGTCCCGGTGCGCGTGAAAAGGCGGAGCTGGGGTTGGGGCATGTGGGCACAGCCGTGCAACTGGCGGGACGCGAACCCGCCCCGATGGCCGAAGCCGCGCGGATGGTCGAAGGGCAGGGCGCTGCCGTGATCGACATCAACATGGGGTGTCCTGCGAAGAAAGTTGTGAACGGCTATTCCGGCTCTGCTTTGATGAAAACGCCGGATCATGCGCTGACACTGATTGATGCTGTGGTGCGGGCTGTGGATATTCCGGTAACCCTGAAGACGCGTTTGGGGTGGGACGACACCCTTATGAATGCGCCTGACATTGCACGCCGTGCAGAAGCCGCAGGCATCCAGCGCATCGTCATTCACGGCCGCACACGGTGTCAGTTCTACAAAGGGTCTGCCGATTGGGCCGCCATTCGTGCCGTTAAGGACGCTGTCTCCATTCCTGTGATTGCAAACGGCGACATCATCTGTAGCAGCACCGCACAAGCGGCCATGACAGCATCCGGTGCAGATGGTGTCATGATTGGACGCGGTGCACAGGGACGTCCCTGGATCTTGGCGCAAATTGCACATGATCTGTTTGACGGTCCGAAACCGGATGTGCCAACCGGCGCCGTCTTGGCCAATCTGGTGTGTGAACACTATGAAGCAATGATTGCTTTTTATGGCGAAACGCTTGGGCTGCGGGTCGCGCGCAAACACCTTGGATGGTTCATGGACACCGCCCAAACACCGGCAGATTTACGGCGCAGGGTACTCACCACCAAAACCTCGCAAGAGGTGCTGCACCTGTTGCCAGATGCAATCTCAGCCCAGCAGGTGGTGGCATGAGTGATCCGTCTATTTGGGCGTCTTTGCCTGTACCCGCCATTTTGATCGACGGTCAGGATATGATTTTGGACGTGAATGCGGCTGCTGAAGGATTTCTAAACGCGTCCGCCAAAATTGTCATTGCAACCCCGTTGTGGGACCAGATTGCCATAGATGCCCCCCTTGAAGAAGCATTTGGCCGTGCACGCGATCAGGGCACACCCTTGTTTGTAAATGATGTGGATGTGGGCAGTGGACAACGCGCGCCACTGCAATGCGCTTTGCATATCGCACCTTTGGTGGGTGCGCCGGGGCAAATGATCATGATGATTTCCCCCCGTGAACTGGCCGGGCGTATGACCCAGAACCACACGGTGAAATCCGCGGCAAAATCCGCGATTGGCATGGCGGAAATGCTAGCACATGAGATTAAGAACCCCTTGGCGGGGATCACCGGTGCAGCCCAATTGTTAAGCATGAATTTGTCTGCGGACGATCTTGAGCTGACAGACCTGATCGTCGAAGAAGGCCGACGCATTGTGAAGCTGTTGGAACAGGTCGAACAATTCGGAAACCTGCAAACCCCTGATTTCAAACCTGTAAACATCCATGACGTCTTGGACCGGGCGCGACGGTCTGCTTTGCTTGGGTTTGGCGCTTCGATGAAGATCGTTGAAGACTATGATCCGTCATTGCCATTGGCTTTGGGGGATCCCGACCAGCTGTTGCAAGTGATCCTGAACCTGTTGAAAAATGCCTCCGAGGCTGCAGGCGATGCGGGGGGGACGATACGCTTGCACAGCTACTTTGAACATTCGTTCCGTTTGCGCCGCGCCGACGGGTCCGGCCAGTCGCTGCCATTGCAAATCGAAATTATTGACGATGGCCCCGGCCTGCCTGAACACATCAAAGGGGATGTGTTTGATCCGTTTGTATCGGGCAAGGAAAACGGCACCGGGCTTGGGCTGGCTTTGGTCAGCAAGATCATCTCGGACCACGGGGGATGGATTTCTGTCACCTCAGTGCCGGGCCAAACCATTTTCCGCATCTCTTTGCCGCGCGCCTCAAAGCCCGGCGCTGCCACCACCACACAGGAGTAACCCATGGACGGAACCGTTCTTGTTGCAGACGACGACCGCACCATTCGCACTGTTTTGACACAGGCCCTGACACGGGCGGGGTGCAAAGTGCATGCGACTTCCAGCTTGACGACATTGATGCGTTGGGTGGGCGAGGGCAAAGGCGATGTGGTGATTTCCGATGTGGTCATGCCCGATGGCAACGGTCTGGAAATGTTGCCAAAGATTGCCGAAGACCGCCCCGGTCTGCCGGTCATCGTCATTTCCGCGCAAAATACGATTATGACGGCAATTCAGGCCGCCGAAGCCGAAGCATACGATTATTTGCCAAAGCCGTTTGATTTGCCTGATCTGATGAAGCGCACCGCGCGTGCGTTGGATATGAAGCAACATCGCGTGGCCCCGGCGCCGCAAGACCAAGATCGCCCCGAGGATCTGCCATTGGTGGGGCGGACGGCTGTGATGCAATCGCTCTACCGTGTGGTTGCGCGCGTCATGAATACTGATTTGCCCGTTCTGATATGGGGGGAAAGTGGCACAGGAAAATCGTTGATTGCCAAGGCTATACACGACTTTTCCGACAGGCGAACCTTGCCGTTTGTCACAGCCACATCTGCGGATTTGCAAGACCTTGAAGGGCCTGCACGCGTTTTGGCGCGTGTTAAGGGCGGCACACTGTTGATTGATGAAATCGCAGACATCTCCGAAGACATCCAGGCCCGCATCGTGCGTATGATGGATACACCCGGCGAACATGTTCCACGCTTTTTGGCCACCAGCCAAGCCGATCTGACCGCCGCGATGGAGGCAGGCAATGTGCGCAAGGATCTGTATTACCGTCTAAGCGGGGCGACGTTGAACGTGCCGGCTTTGCGCGAACGCGTTGATGACATTCCGCTGCTTGCAGACCATTTTCTGGCGCGTCTCGACAAAGCCGGTGGCGCGCAGTGGGTATTGTCAGAGGATGCAGCAGAGATTTTCCGCAAGTACAGCTGGCCGGGCAACGTGCGACAGTTGGAGAATGCGGTGCGGCGTTTGGGACTGACAAGCCGCGCGGCAGAGATTACAGCGACCGAGGTCAATCAGGTGTTGGGCAGCCAGCCCGATCTGGAACCATTGCGCGACGGCGGCACGGACACAGAAAAGCTTGGGGCTTCTGTCGGACGGCATCTGAAACGATATTTTGACCTACATGGTGATTTGTTACCTCCAGAGGGCCTTTACGGGCGTATTCTACGGGAAGTGGAAGCGCCTTTGATAGAAATTGCGCTGGATGCAACTGGCGGCAACCAAGCAAAATGTGCTGATTTATTGGGGATCAACCGCAATACTTTGCGTAAGAAGATCACAGAGCTCGATATTCAGGTGACACGCCGCCGCAAATTGATGTAAAAAGGCCACATAAACCGTGGCCAACGGGGGACACCCCTGTTCAGGACCACACAATATGGCGGTCAGGTGCGTAATGCACCGCATCAACAGGTGGAACGAGGGTGGCAACCCGGACACATTCAAAGTGGTTGATGACGATGGGGCGTTTGCGCCGCAAACGTCGTGTGCGCAATTTTGCAACCTTGGGTTTGGTCGTGTTGGGGCCTGTTCTGGCGTTGGCGACATTTTTGGTACTCGGGCCCTTCGATCAAGGCTCATCTGCATTAAGTTTGCGCCTTATCTTATTGACTGACCTTGTTTATATCCTTGCAGTCGCAGCGCTTGTGATGGCACAAGTCGCGCGTCTGATATCCGCAAGACGGGCCAAATCGGCGGGATCGCGTTTGCACCTGCGCTTGACGGGTGCCTTTGCTTTGTTGGCTTTGATCCCGACGGTGACGGTGGCTGTTTTTGCAGGTCTGACGCTGAATGTGGGACTTGAGGGCTGGTTTTCGGATCGCGTCAGTGCGGTTGTCAGCAGCTCGCTTGCGGCGGCTGAAGCCTACGAATCGGAGCAACGCGAAGATCTGGCGGAAGATGCAGTGGCATTGGCCCGCAGCATTGATGGGGCGCGGCGTGCGGCCATCGCCCTAAGCGACAGCGAATTGCTGGGGGAAGGCCAACGCCAGATCCAGCGCGGCCTACGTGAAGCTTTTATGATAGATGGCACCGCAGACATCCGTGCGCGTGGCGATCAATCGTATCTGTTCGACTTTGAAGCCCCCGACCCAAACCAGATCATTGAAGCCCGTGAAAAAGGCCTGCTGATCATCGAAGACTGGCCCATCAACGAATTTCGCGCCCTTGTGCCTTTAGACAGCTACGCAGACCGCTATCTATACGTAAGCCGCGACGTCGACGGAGAAATTCTCGCGTTATTGGACGAAACACAAGAAACAGTGCGGCTGTACCAGCAACTCGAAAGCGATCGTGGGCGTGTTTTGTTTGAATTTGGGCTGCTATATTTAGGGTTTGCGGTGATTTTGATCCTTGCCGCCATTTGGCTGGGGTTGTGGTTTGCAGAACGTCTGTCTGGGCCCGTGGGGCGTTTGACAGGGGCGGCGCAGCGGGTCGGGGCCGGTGATCTGGACGTGAAGGTTATCGAAGAAAGCGGCGACGACGAGATTGCAATGCTCAGCCGCTATTTCAACCAAATGACCAAACAGTTGAAAGGGCAACGCGACACGCTGCTTGAAAACACGGGCCAGATTGAACGACGCCGGCGGCTGTTTGACTCAGTCCTTAGTTCGGTCACGTCGGGGGTTGTTGGTCTGGATGCCACGGGGAAAGTGACCTTTGTAAACCGCTCAGCCGCGGGCCTGTTGGATTGGCAGGAAGATCAACAATCTGTTCCGCTTTCAGTTGCCGTGCCGGAATTTGGCGCCTTGTTTGCCGTATTGCGGGCAGGGCCTGCGGAGGTCGCACAAGGCGAGGTCAAAGTAAGCCGCAAGGGGCGTATGGAAAACCTGCTGGTGCGCATGGCCACACGGCGCAATGATGATGGCCGCCGCGAAGGTTATGTTGTGGCCTTTGACGATGTGACCGATCTGGTCAGCGCCCAACGCATGGCCGCTTGGGGTGATGTGGCACGGCGTATTGCACACGAAATCAAGAACCCGCTGACGCCCATCCAGCTCAGCGCCGAGCGGATCAAACGCAAATTTGCACCCAAAGTGGGCGAAGACAGCGACAGCCTTGAGCAAATGACAGACGTCATCATCCGGCAAACCGGAGACTTGCGTCGCATCGTGGACGAGTTTTCAAAATTCGCCCGCATGCCGGAACCCGAACGCAAACCCACAAACCTGACGGAACTGGTCCAAGGTGCGGTGATGTTGCAGCAAGCCGGACAGCCCGATGTGACAATAACATCCGACCTGCCAAAATCGCCAACCGACGTCGAATTGGACGCCACGATGATATCGCAAGCGTTGACAAATTTGATCAAGAACGCAGGTGAAGCCATTGAAAGCCTGAAACAAAAAGACCCACCTGAGGATTTGGCGCCACGCGTTCACGTGACCATGGCACAACTTGGCGCCCAGGTGAAAATCAGCATCGCGGACAACGGCATCGGATTGCCCGAAGACCGTGCGCGGTTGTTTGAACCCTATGTGACAACCCGCAGTGAAGGCACCGGGTTGGGACTGCCTATTGTGAAGAAGATTATTGAAGAACACGGCGGCACTTTGGTGCTGGACGACGCCCCCGTCTTTGAGGGCCAAACCCATTTCGGGGCCATGGCGGTGATCACGCTGCCACTTAACGAAGCAGCGGCGGCCCCGCATACCCAAGAAGAGGTGACAGCAAAATGAGCGACATTCTAATCGTAGATGATGAGCGCGACATCCGGGAACTGATTTCGGATATTTTGAAAGACGAGGGCTATCAAACCCGACTGGCTGGCAATTCCGACGACGCCATGGCCGCGATCAACGCCGACGCGCCGGCATTGATGGTGTTGGATATCTGGCTGAAAGACAGCCGCATGGACGGCATCGACATTCTGAAAACCGTCAAGCGCGACAATCCAGACGTGCCAGTGGTGATCATTTCCGGTCATGGCAACATCGAAATTGCCGTCGCCGCTATCAAACAGGGCGCTTATGACTTCATCGAAAAGCCCTTCAATATCGACCAGTTGTTGGTGGTGATTAGGCGCGCGATGGAAACCAGCCGCCTGCGCCGCGAAAACATCACTTTGAAACGGCAAGAGGTCGGGTCGGGTGAAATGGTAGGCAATTCGGCCGCCTTCCGCGCTTTGATTTCGCAGCTGGACAAGGTCACCAAGTCCAACGGCCGCGTGATGCTGACAGGCCCCGCAGGCAGCGGCAAGGAAATGGCCGCGCGCTACATCCACGCCAACTCCAACCGCGCGTCGGCCCCGTTCATTACGGTGAATTGTGCAGGTGTCGCACCTGAACGCATGGAAGAAGTCTTGTTTGGTCGCGAAGGGTCTGAGCGAGGGGTTGAGCCGGGATTGCTAGAGCAAGCGCACGGAGGCGTCATCTACTTTGACGAGGTCGCAGACATGCCCGTCGGCACCCAGTCAAAAATTCTGCGCGTTCTGGTTGATCAACAATTCACCCGCGTTGGCGGCAGTGATAAGGTGCGCGTCGATTTGCGTGTTATTTCAAGCACAAACAAAGACTTGGAAGCCGAAATTGCGGCTGAAACTTTCCGTCAGGAATTGTACCATCGTCTCAATGTTGTGCCGATTGCTGTGCCGTCGCTGGAAGAACGCCGCGAAGACATTCCGATGCTCGCGGCTTACTTTATCGATCAGTTGAATGCAGCCCAGGGTCTTAGCTTGCGTGAAATGACAGACGACGCGACAGCCCTGATGCAAACGATGGTTTGGCCCGGAAACGTGCGTCAGTTGAAGAACCTGATAGAGCGCGTGCTGATCCTAAGCGACAGCACAGGTCCCATCGAAGCGCGTGAGTTGCCGGGCGATGATGAACCCAGCAGCGAAGAAGGCCGCGTTGTGTTGTCGGGTGCACTGGCCACATTGCCATTACGCGAAGCCCGCGAAGCATTTGAACGTGAATACCTACTGACGCAGATCAACCGATTTGGCGGCAACATCAGCCGCACCGCAAACTTTGTGGGCATGGAACGCTCTGCCTTGCACCGCAAGCTCAAAAGTCTGGGTGTTGTGACATCGGCCAAAGCTGGTACGCGTGTGGCCCATGTGGACGAAGACGAAGCCAAACTGGCGTAAGATACGCGCAGAACGCCTGCGCTAGATGCGCAGGCTGTCCATCCGTTGCAATACATCCAGCCCCTGCATTTTCAGGAAATGCAGCATGTCGATGAAAATCCAGTTTTCTGCCAGTTTGTCACCGTCGCGGCGATAGACGTCAATCACGCGCATGTCGCAAGGCACATGACTGGCAGGCATCCCCAAATATCCGCCGATCGGTGTGATGCTCAGGTTCGGACGCCCAAAAAACGCACCGTAGTGGCCTTCGGCAATCCGGCACAAATGACCATAAAACTGCCGGTTTTCCGTTTGGGTGCGGAACGGTTGTTGGTGTTGCCGGATGTAACGGTCGATTGTGTATGTGGCACCAATGCCTGTGGGGCCCCACCACAACATGTCGTCGTGCCAGTCCATCGCCAGTTCCTCTTGCGGGGTGGGGGGATGTTCCAGACTGTTGGCGCGATTGATGGAATCCATCATGTTCTCGATGATCTCAAGGGTCTTTGCCCCGTCTTTCGGTGCAGCATCGTCAAACTGCAACCCGTCATGCGTCATGGGTCCCGGCTGCACCAGCTCTGCGCCGGTTTGTGGCGGCAGGGGGTACACCCCAGCCTGCGCCATCAGGTGCAACAGATCACAGTAGAACGCCGTGTCGGTGATCTTGCCGTCTTCGACCTTGTTGAATTCCGCGTAGCGCAGCATCGCAATTTTGCCCGTGGGCGGAATGCCCAGAAACGGCGCATCGAACAGTCCCATCAGATGCCCCATAGAGACAACCCATTGACCTTGGTGGCCTTCGATCATGTTGTCGCCCGCGAAAAAAATGTCTTCGCGGCGCTGAACGCGCGACATTGCAGTCAAAAACGGGGCCCAGAATGTGGCTGCAACGTCTTGGGGTCCGCTTTGGTCGTTAAACGGGTGAAACCCGCGCCATGTCGCATCCGGTGTCATGGTTTGGGCCAATACGCCGGCGACGGTGTTTGGATCCGCTTTGGAAAGAGCAGCATAATGGGCGCGCACACACGCTTTGGCATCTTGGAACATTGGAAGGGTTTCAGCTTTTGTTGACGATTTGATAGGTGCCGTTTTTGTATTTGATGACGCAGGATTTTGGCGTCAACGCAGGCAATGTGGAAGTGATGGCAGGGGGGGCGGCTTTGACAATCCGGTCGGGGCAGGCGGGAATATCGACCGGTGCATAGCCTTTATCGGCCATACATTGCGCTTCGACCCGTTTACGCAAGCCCTGATTGGCATCAATGGTATAGGTCTGGCCCGGAATGTAATAGCCCGGTGTCACGTGGCACGCACCCGATGAAGAACAACTGCGCCGCGCAGGCACATACCGTGGCGGTGTGACACGCGTCTGGTTTGCAACAGGCGCATCCTTGAGGGCTTTGACTTCGCAGTTCAAAGTGTCACGCTGCACAAGCGATACCGCCGCCCCCTCGCGGTAGTATGTGGACAAAGGAACACAAGCTGTCAAAGCTGCGGCCGACAAGACAGAAAAGATCACTGGGATACGCATTTTCAAACTGTGCCGCGATTCCCGCCATCATACAATGCGTCATACAATCCGTGATACAATTGAATTGACCCATCTGGGACCATCTGTCATGAAATCCCTCCAAACCAAGGATGCCTATCAATGGATGTGACCGTATGAAGGTGATCATATGTGGGGCCGGGCAAGTCGGCTGGCAAATTGCACGTCATTTGTCAGGCGAACGCAATGACGTCACGGTCGTGGATCAGGATCCCGACCTTGTTCGCCGCGCCACGGACACGCTTGATGTGCAAGGTGTTGCGGGATTTGCGAGCTATCCCAATGTTCTGGACAAAGCCGGTGCGCGCGACGCGGATATGGTTATTGCGGCCACACATTCCGACGAGGTGAACATGGTCACCTGTCAGGTCGCCCATTCGGTGTTCGGGGTGAACCGCAAGATCGCGCGTTTGCGCAGCCAGTCCTATCTGGATGCCATTTATTCCGATCTCTATCGGCGCGATCATATGCCTATTGATGTGGTGATCAGCCCCGAACGCGAAGTGGCGGCCGCTGCCTTGCAACGGCTGTCTGCTACCGCTGCTTTTGACACCGAACGGTTCATGGAGGGGCAGGCACATCTGCTGGGGATATTGATCGACGACGATTGCCCCGTGGTCAACACACCTTTGCGGCAGCTCACGGATCTGTTTTCGACATTGCGTGCTGTGGTTGTGGGGGTCCGCCGTGACGGCGCGCTGTTTGCTCCGGCCGCAGGCGATCAATTGTTCACCGGCGACCAGTGCTACGTCTTTTCCCATGTGGATGATGTCAGCCGCACCATGGAGATTTTTGGCAAGAAAATGGCCAAACAAGAACGCATCGTCATGGTGGGGGGCGGCAACGTCGGCCTTGCTGTGGCGAAATCACTCGAAAGCCGTACGACACGGGTGCGCACCAAGATCATCGAAAAAAGCCGCGCTTGTGCAGAGCATGCCGCCGAAGCACTGGAACGTACAATTGTGCTAAATGGCGACGGGCTGGACGTGTCGTTGTTGTCCGAGGCGGGGATCAGCCGCGCCGATGCGATGCTGGCGGTGACCGACGACGACAAGACCAATATGCTGGCGGCTGTGCGTGCCAAGGCGGAAGGTTGCCCCTATGCTATTGCGTTGATCAACGATCCGACGTTGGTGCCGATGATGGAACCTTTGGGCATCGACGCCTATATCAATCCGCGTGCCACCACCGTTTCCTCTATTTTGCGCCATATCCGGCACGGACGGGTGCGGGCCGTCTATTCCATCGGAGACGCCGAAGCCGAGGTGATCGAGGCAGAAGTTCTGTCAACATCCCCGATCGCTGGCCGCCAGATCAACGAAATCGACTTTCCGGAAGGCGTGCTTGTCGGAGCTTTGCGCAAGGGCGGCAAAGTCATCCGCCCCATGGGGGACACACGGATCGACGAAGGCGACGTCATTGCCATTTTCGCACTTGCCAAGGACGTGCCCGAGGTGGAACGCCTGATGCAAGTGTCTATCGACTTCTTCTGACATGGGCACGCAACAGACGTTTTTGGACCGCATGTTGCAACTGCCTTTGTTTATGTTGCTGTTCGGGTTTGCTTCATTTTCGATGTTGGCGCCTGCGGTTCATGCGGGGCTTTTGGGACAAAACGCGACGGCGCGGGCGTTTTTATATTCCGGTATTCTGGGCATCATCATCTTTGTTCTGATCGCGCTGGCTCACGCAGGACGCGCGCCGCGGCACGGGGCTTTGGGCCCGTTGATGTCGCTGTTTTCGGCGTTTGTGTTTTTACCGCTGTTTCTGGCTGTGCCCTTTTTTGAAGGGCTGCGCACAACCAGCTTTTTGAATTCTTACGTTGAAATGGTGTCGGCAATCACCACCACGGGCGCTACCTTTTTCAATGATCCCAACCGCTTAAGTGATCCTTTACACCTTTGGCGCGCGCAAGTGGGCTGGATGGGCGGTTTGATTATGTGGATCGCGGCCTCTGCCATTCTGGCGCCGTTGAACCTTGGCGGGTTTGAAGTGACAGCGCGCGCAGAACCCGGACGCCGCAGCGAAGGCCGAGTGGGCGGTGCGCACCCCGAGGGACGCGCGCGGCTGGTGAAAGTCACAAGCACCCTGTTGCCAATTTACGTGGGGCTCACGGCATTGTTGTGGATTTTGCTGCTGGTGTCAGGCGACCGGGCCTTAGTTGCTTTAAGCCATGCAATGTCCGTGATGGCCACGTCCGGCATTTCGGCTGTGGGCGGTGTTGAAAACGGAAGCTCGGGCCTGATAGGCGAGATGGTTATGGTCTTGTTCATGCTATTTGCGTTGTCTCGACTGACGTTTTCCACCGATACAGTGACCAGCGACAGCGGTGGCATCAAAACGGACCCGGAATTCCGGATCGGGATTGCGCTTGTTGTCGGCGTGCCTTTGTTGCTGTTTGTGCGGCACTGGTGGGGGGCTTTGGACGTCGACGCCAGCGCCACGCCCCTTGAAGCTGTTCAAGCCTTTTGGGGGTCCATGTTTACGGTCATGTCCTTTGTGACAACGACCGGATTTGTCAGTGCGGATTGGGGCATTGCCCAAGCGTGGTCTGGTCTGGGCACCCCTGGATTGATCCTGATGGGGTTGTCTTTGATCGGGGGGGGTGTGGCGACGACGGCAGGTGGTGTGAAACTGCTGCGGGTGTTTGCTTTGTACCGAAATGGCAAACGCGAGATGGAACGACTTGTACATCCGTCGTCTGTCAGCGGGGCAGGCGCCATGGGACGACGGCTGCAAAAGAATGGCGCTTTCATCGCTTGGATATTCTTTATGCTCTTCGCGATTTCGCTGGCAGCGTTGGTCATTACTTTTGCTTTTCTCGGCGTACCGTTCGAAAATGCGATGGTACTGGCCATCACCGGTCTTTCGACAACGGGTCCCCTTTTGGAACATGCCAGCGAAGTGGCCATCCGGCTGCGCGATCTTACACCGGTCGCCAAGGGCGTCTTTGCTGCTGCTATGGTATTGGGAAGATTAGAAACTTTGGCAATCATCGCACTTTTGACCCCGGATTTATGGCGCGGCTGACAGCCTTGGCGTAAAGCTGCCTAGGGGTGGGTGTTTTTTGGGGTGGAAACTCCTTTGAACCTTATCCATAATCGTACCTATGCGGGTGGCTTGATCCGCAGGCCAACAACAATAAAAAAAGGCGAGACCGACATGGCTTCGGACAGACAGAATTTACAAGATGCATTTTTGAACCACGTGCGCAAAACCAAAGTGCCCGTGACAATTTTCCTGATCAATGGCGTGAAACTGCAAGGTGTTATCACTTGGTTTGACAACTTTTGCGTGCTTTTGCGCCGCGATGGTCAATCACAGCTGGTGTATAAACACGCAATTTCGACGATTATGCCCAGCCAGCCGATCAGCCTGTATGAGGGCGAAGACTCCGCTTGAGCAAAGAGCAGTTTCAAATTGACAACACGGACGGGCCAAAACTGACCCGTGCGTGGGTCTTGCACCCCGACATCAAAAGCGACCACACGCGGCGCGAGGCAGGGTACGCCTTGGCCGAAGCTGTATCGCTGGCCCATGCTTTGCCCAACCTTGAGGTTATGGGCGAAACCGTTGTCCCGTTGCCAAAACCCCATGCGGGCAAGTTGTTCGGCAAAGGCAAAATTCAGGAACTACACGACACGTTTGAAGTGGCCGAGATCGAATTGGTCTTGATCGACGGCCCCGTGACGCCTGTGCAGCAACGCAATCTCGAAAAAGACTGGGGGGTTAAGGTTCTAGACCGCACCGGTCTGATCCTAGAAATCTTTAGCGACCGCGCGGCAACCCGCGAAGGCGTATTGCAGGTTGAAATGGCAGCCTTGTCTTACCAACGCACGCGACTTGTGCGCGCTTGGACCCACCTTGAACGCCAACGTGGTGGTTTGGGCTTTGTTGGCGGTCCGGGCGAAACCCAGATCGAAGCCGACAGACGTGCCATCGACGATCAATTGGTGCGTTTGAAACGGCAGTTGGAAAAGGTTGTGAAAACGCGTGCCCTGCACCGCGCCGCCCGTGCCAAAATTCCATATCCCATCGTCGCTTTGGTTGGCTACACCAACGCCGGAAAATCCACGTTGTTCAATAAGTTGACCGGCGCGGATGTGATGGCAAAGGATATGTTGTTTGCCACTTTGGACCCCACAATGCGCCGCCTCGTGTTGCCTGATGGCCCCGAAGTTATCATGTCCGACACTGTGGGCTTCATTTCTGACTTGCCCACCGAACTTGTCGCGGCCTTTCGCGCCACGCTTGAGGAAGTGCTGGCCGCTGACATTATTTGCCATGTGCGCGACATCAGCCATCCGCAAACCGAAGAACAATCTGCCGATGTCATTGAGATCATGAAGGTTCTCGGCGTCGAGCAGGACCGGCCCACCTTTGAAGTCTGGAACAAGGTGGACGTGTTGGACTCCGACGAAGCGGATGCCGTTCAGGCCCGCGCCGACCGTGACGACATGATCTTTGCGACCTCTGCGGTCACTGGCGCGGGTGTCGATCCTTTGCTGGCGGCCATCGCCGAAGCCTTGCAGGGCGCTTTGATGTCCGAAGACCTTGTTTTGCCATTCTCAGACGGCCGCAAACGGGCATGGTTGTTTCAGGAAGATGTGGTGCAATCGGAGGCGCAGACCGAAGACGGTTTCGAGATCGAAGTGCGCTGGAGCGGCAAGCAAAAGGCGCAGTTCGCAGCCCTTTAACCCAACCATGCCAGCGTGACTGCGGCCAACACCAGATATCGCCCTGCTTTGGCCAATGTCACCAAGGCCAGAAACGGCCAAAACGGCGCGCGCAACACGCCTGCGATCACCGTGATGGGGTCGCCAATGATCGGCACCCAACTGGCCAACAGCGACCACAGCCCATAGCGGCGATACCATCGCTCTGCCTGCTGCAATCTGGCCTGAGATGCCGGAAACCAGCGCCGATCCTTAAAGCGCACCAAAAACCGCCCCAGCCCCCAATTCACCACCGCGCCCAACACATTGCCAACGGTCGCCACCATCAGCAAAACAGCCACAGGACGCGTGCCGTCCAGCATCAAGGCCACCAACACCGCCTCGGATTGAAGTGGCAGGATGGTGGCGGCAATCAGGGCCGAGGCGAAAAGGGTGAAATAGGCGATCATGGGTGCAACGCAGCCTTGATCTGGCAGGCCAGCGTGTCAGCCATCCACCCATGTTCCGCTTGCCAGATCCCCAATGCTCCAATCACCGATCCGGGCGCGGATCAATCGCAGCGTGGGGTGACCCACATGGGCTGTCATGCGGCGCACTTGTCGGTTGCGTCCTTCCGAGATTGTGATTTCCAACCAAGTGTCGGGCACGGATTTCCGAAACCGCACAGGCGGGTCGCGGTCCCACAGGTTTTCCGGTTCACCAATTTGGGCCACGCGGGCAGGGGCGGTCATGCCGTCTTTCAAGCGTACACCGTTTGCCAAATCGCGCAGGGCTTTGCCGCCCGGTTCGCCTTCGACCTGCACCCAGTAGGTCTTGGCCATTTTGTTTTTGGGCTCTGCAATCCGCGCTTGCAGTTTGCCGTTGTCCGTCAACACCATCAAACCTTCGCTGTCGCGGTCCAAACGCCCGGCGGCGTAAACGCCCGGCACGTTGATGAAGTTGGACAGAGTCGGGCGGGGTGAACCGGCAGAGCCCTTGTCGGTAAACTGCGACAGCACGCCAAAGGGTTTGTTGAACAGGATAACGCGGGTCATTGCACCTCCGGAACCAAAGTTGTGACACCTACGGCCGCCGCCCGCGCCAGATCGGCGTCCAGCGACATCAAGATGTATTCACCGCGCCGCCACAGCTGCGCCATGTCATCATAGTGGCGTGACAGGAAATGCCCCGATTGCCCTGTCGACATAATGAACACCGAACTGTCGGGGTCCGCAAAGTCGTACACGCCACGATAGCCTGCACCATTGACGTTCTGGAATGGGGCGTTTCCGGTGCCGCGCGACAGTCCACGGTTCAATGTGTTGTCGCCACCCGATGTGCTTTGACGGATGTTCACGAAATACCGCAGCAAAGGCACTTGTCCCAACGTCGGGTGATCTTGTGCCGCTTGATGCGCGTCGCCCCATCGCAGGCTTTCCAACGCACCGGAATAGCGTTCCTCAATCTCTAAAAGCGCATCATCCAGCGCCAGCCGCGCCATGTCAGGGCAGCTTTCTTTGGGCGCACTTTGGATCACGTCACACCAGATCGATGCGCCGTCGATATTGCGAAACACGCGTTCGATGAACAAAGGTTCCAGATGGGTAAAGACGCTGGCCATCGGCCCCAATTCGTCACGCATCAACCGGTCTTGCAGGGCACGCACCCAATGGCTGTAAATCAGCGGCTCTGGCAAGTGCTCGTTCATATCCCCGTTCCACGAGGCCAGCAGGGTCAGCGCCCTTTGGCGCTTGCGGGCGGGTGTGCCGTCGGGGGCGGCTTCGCCGGTGAACCAAAGCTCTGCGCCAATCAGCGGTAACAGTGACCGCGCCGTAAAACTGACTGTGTCCAGTTGCGCCTCAACAAAGCTGTCGCGGGTGTGGACTTGTCGCGCTTGCATCAGCCGTTGCCAGCGTTGCACCCGCTGCGTATCGCCCCATGAAAAGCTGACGTGACCGGGAAAAGGGCGTTCCACCATCTTGTTGTTGGTGTTGCCCAAAATACCGCCCACGGGCTGCACAAACCCCGGGTTCGAAGTATAGGGCAAGCGCCCGTCCCAGCGATTTGCTTTTCCCCACCCCAGCGTGGGCATGCGTCCTTGGCTTTGATGTCCGGTGTCGCGTCTTGGCAAGGCCCCGATGGTTTTCATGGCAATCGTATTGCGATCTGCAAGCGTGAGGTTTTGCGCTGGCGCGATATGGGCAGCGGCGGCGTCCACAGCTTGTGCCACGGTGCGTGATTGCATCACACCGATGGCTGCACTTAGCGATGTGTCGCGCGGGCTAAGGGCGGTGAAGGCCACCGACACCACATGGCCCGCAGGCGTGATGCTGCGCAGGTTTTCAAAACTGCCGGGCAACACAGGTCCGTTTTCTGTCCAGCGCAGGGTCAGTGTGATGGGATCTGCGTCTTTGATGTTAATGATCGACGGGCGCACATCAAAGGGCTTGAACCCATCGAGGCTGCGGTATTCGTCTGGATTGTCTGGATTGACCTCTTCGATATGCAAATCCTGATCGTCCGCATAGGCCGTGGTCACCCCCCATCCCAAAGCGTCGCTGCGTCCCGACAGCACCACAGGCATCCCCGGCACAGTTGCACCGATCACAGCGCCGGTGCTGAGGTTCATGCGTGCCAGATACCAGATTGATGGCGCGGTCAGCGCCAAATGTGGGTCATTGGCCAACAATGTGCCGCCTGTGGCTGATCGTGTCGGGGCGGCGGCCCATGCGTTTGATGCCCCTGCATGGCCCCGCATTTTGAAAGGCGACAAGGGGTGCGAAATCGGGGCTGGAACCTGCGCAAAACGGGGCGCATTCGGAATCAGGCTGGCATATTCAGGCAAGCTTGCTACGCCTGTGCCGGGCGCATCGGGCAGAATGTCTTGCAAACGGGCCGCGTCTGGCAGGGCCAATGACATACGAGCACGCAGAATCTCTTGTTTCAAGTGGCCCGTGCTTTGAACCGCCATCAGTTTGCCAATCGCGATGCTGTCCGCGGGACGCCAAGGGGCCATGGGGGCGTTGAAGACAAACAGCTCGGGTGCACCGCGGCCCTGCGCCCCTTTGTTGATCTGCGCCAACTGGGCATTGACGCCGCGTGCGTAGGCCTCCAGCGCCGATTGCGTGGCCGGTGTTTGCGCATCGACCGAGGCCACAGACAAGCGGTACAAATCAAGGCGCCGCATGATGGTGTCGGTTTCAATGGTTGCCGCGCCAAAGACCTCTGACAATCGCCCCTGTGCTGTGCGTCGCAACACTATCATTTGCCACAGACGGTCTTGCGCATGGGCATATCCAAGCGCGAAAAAGGCGTCCTGATCGGTGGTCGCCAGAATGTGGGGCACATTGGCGTTGTCACGCACAATTTCCAATGGGGCTTGCAAGCCGCGAACCTCGGCCGTCGCCGTGTATTCAGGCAAAGACCGCGAGGCCAGATAGTAGATCAGCAGCACAGACAAAACACACAACACAATCAGTGCTGTTGCGATCTTTACCAACCATTGAAACACCAGCGCCATAGGCACCCCATCCTGTAGATACGTCCAAAGCCTTGCAGTTTGCGTTGACCCTTGGGCTTCGACTGTTAGGTATGCATGCAGAAATACGCAACAGCTAGAGTTAGGGAAAGATATGGCCAAATTGGCATTTTTGGGATTGGGTGTCATGGGCGCGCCAATGGCGGGGCATCTGCAAAAAGCGGGCCATGACGTGACCGTATACAACCGCACCTACGCAAAAGCGGAAGAATGGGTGAAAACCTATGGCGGTGCTGCGGCCAAAACGCCATGTGACGCCGCAAAAGGCGCCGATTTCGTCATGTCGTGTGTCGGCAATGACGATGATCTGCGCGCGGTGTGCACCGGCGACGATGGGGCATTTTCCGGCATGGATGCGGGCACAGTGTTTGTGGATCATACCACCGTTTCCGCCAAAGTGACGTCTGAGCTTTTCGCCGCGGCCGACGCCGCGAACATCAGCTTTGTCGATGCGCCGATTTCAGGCGGGCAGGCGGGTGCCGAAAATGGCGTGCTGTCAATTATGTGTGGTGGCGACACGGGTGCTTTTGATCGCGCTTTGCCAATCATGGAGGTCTATTCCAAGATCTGTCGTAGAATTGGCGACAGCGGGGCCGGACAAATGACCAAAATGTGCAACCAGATTGCCATTGCAGGGCTTGTTCAGGGGCTGTCCGAAGCCCTGCATTTTGCGGACAAGGCGGGGCTGGATGGCCGTTCTGTAGTTGAAGTGATCAGCCAGGGCGCTGCAGGCAGCTGGCAGATGGCCAACCGTTTCGAGACGATGCTGGATGACCATTTTGATCATGGTTTTGCGGTTGACTGGATGCGTAAGGATTTGGGCATTTGTCTGGACACAGCCAATGACACAGGTGCGTCTTTGCCGGTGACGGCGTTGGTCGATCAGTTCTACAAAGACGTCCAGAAAATGGACGGTGGCCGCTGGGATACGTCCAGCCTGTTCAAACGCCTGCAATCTATGGGGTGACTGAGCATGAGGTGCCTGTGTATGAGGTGACTGTGCATCAAAGCCCGAAACAGCAAATTTTTGGGCTTTGGTAAGGGTTTTGTAAAGGGTTTTGCGCCTACTTTGATGTCTTAGCAGTTCAGTCATCAAAGAGCGTTGCATGCCCTCCCACATCGTGTCGGATCATACATCTATCAGTGGCACACATGCTGGCAAACTCCATGTTTGCATCTTGGACGGGGACGGGCAGGTTTGTACGTCCAACTATCCTTTGGGAAACAACAAAGATTTGCCGCTGCCTGACGTGATCAGGCTGGCCTATGGCGTGACCCCCCATCCTGATATGCCGGATGCCATTTACAACCGGATGGAACGCCGCATCCAAACGGAAGCTGGCGCGGCAGGGTTTTACTTGTGCCAAACGTCAGAAGGACACAATTTCTGGATTTCGGTAAATTTTTACAATTCCAAAAATGGGCGCGCAGTGTGCCATTTCGCAGTATCATCCCCCGTGGTTAAAGAATTTGCGGATTTCTTTTCCAACATCAAAAGCGCCGAACACACCACAAAAGGTCCACAAGACCAGCCCCCGCGAACCGCAGACCAGATCCAGGCCGACATCTCAAAATATCGTACCCTGGCAGTTACTGTCATGTCGGAGGAATTGACCAAACGTACCAAAGATCGCGATTGCCATCACCATAACGGTTTCATCTCGTTGCACAGCATTCTATCCGCTTTGGTCCAGATTGATGATTATGCCAAGCGCATCGACGGGATGTCCGCGCGCAGCAAATTGATCCCCTATCAACTGAAATTGCAAGCCGCGCGCCTTGAAGGGGGGCGTGGCCCGTTTGGTGTCATTGCAAGCAATCATCAGGAATTGACCCAATCCTTACTGGGTATCACAGAAGAATTGCGCGGCGCGTCTTCAAGCGAAATTGATGCTGTTATGGATGCGATGGCGTATCTGGCGCAAAGCACACTGGCTGCAGAGCTGATTGAAACGGATCAGGTTGATAATTGCATCGGCGATATTGATGCTGAAAGCACGCTTGGGGAATTGGAGTATCTGATTGCTGATTGCGGCCAGCAAATCCTGACTCTTTTGGCCCGTGTGGACCGATCAATTTTGAAACTTGCCGCGATCTGTCACCGCATGCGCCGTTCTTTGTCAGCAATGGAGACAACGCGCATGATGTGCAAAATTGAACGCTCTCGTTTGAACGATGGCGCCGAGGGTCTTATGGATATCGAAGACCAATTGCACCAAGTCCATGCAGACTTACTGAAATGGATGACAAAAATTGAACGCGAAGCGGACAGCGCCCTACAAATGGCGCAAGACATGAAGGATGCACGCAAACAAAAAGCGGCATAGCCTATCTTGAACGCGGTTTGGCTATGCCAGGACTTTGTGTCTTAACATCGATGATGCGCCGCCACATGTGCAACGGCGCATGCCCGATCAAGGAATGATGCGGGTGTATTTGGTACCTTCCAGCGTCGCGCCAATCCGCAAACCGGCCCGCCCGAAGACGGCTGCCAGCACGGGGGCCAGAACCGTCGTTGTTTCGGCGTTCACACTGTCGCCTTTGTCGGAAATGACATATTCCAAATCCGCACCAGCCGCCCAGCCCGGAGACCGGCGGAACCCTGTCAGTGCTTCTTGTGTCATAAAGAACAAGACATGCGCATATTGTTGTGCACCGATCTGAAAACCGCCTGACGCTTTGGTTACGGAATAGTAGTCAACTGTGCTGCTGCCGACGCGCAACGCGCCACGCCCATATGCCCCGCCAAAGCCAAGGCCCGCTTCTGTGACCAAAGGCATCACCAACATGCCGTTGGCTTTGTCAGCCAGCTGGATTGTGTTGGGGAATGATCTGTACATCTCTTGTAACGTGGCATCGACCCGCGCATCAATCAACGACGGACCCCGTCCGCCGACGCCGTTTCCGCATGCCGCAAGTGTACCCGTTGCCGCAACCGCGCCCAACGCGAATGCGCGGCGCGACAGTGTTGTATCGTTCATAATGTAAACCGCCTGTAATTGGTTTGTGCTCCGCCGGTTATCCGGTCGTTGTTGGCAGATATACGCCGATCACGCAGCCTTGTCACCTGTCATGGTGTCCATGGGCAGGAAATCGCCGCAAAAAGTGATCTATTTTCCAGCCAAAAGCCTTGCAGCCGCCGGTGCAAAATAGGTCAGAATACCATCGCAGCCTGCGCGTTTGAACGCCATCAGGCTTTCCATCATTACCTTGTCCCCGTCGATCCAACCTTGTTGGGCCGCCGCTTGGATCATGCTGTATTCGCCCGAAACCTGATAGGCATAAGTCGGGGCGCCAAAGGTGTCTTTGACCCGCCGACAAATATCCAGATAGGGCAGGCCGGGTTTTACCATAACCATGTCAGCCCCTTCGCGCAGATCGCGTTCGATCAAACGCAGGGCTTCGTCGGAATTGGCGGGGTCCATTTGATAGGTTTTCTTGTCGCCGGTCAGCGCCCCCGAGGCGCCAACGGCGTCCCGAAACGGGCCATAGAAACCGGACGCATATTTGGCAGAATAGCTTAGGATCATTGTGTTTTGGTGGCCTGCGCCTTCCAAGGCAGATCGCATTGCGCCAATACGTCCGTCCATCATATCCGATGGACCGATGATGTCTGCGCCAGCTTCGGCTTGGGCCAGTGTCATTTTGACCAATGCCTCAACAGTGCGGTCATTCACGATCTCGCCGTTTTCCACGAACCCGTCGTGGCCGTTGATGTTATAGGTGTCCAAGGCCACATCCGTCATAATGGCAATGTCGGGCACAGCGGCCTTGATGGCGCGGATGGCGCGGTTAGCATGATTGTCGGGATCCCAGGCGCCTGCGCAGTCTTCTGTGCGTTCTTCCAGCCCTGTGTAGGGAAAGATGCAGATGGCAGGAATACCAAGGTCTGCAGCATCACGCGCGGCATCGACGATTTTATCAACAGAGCGGCGAAAGACACCCGGCATCGACGGGATAGGTTCTTCAATCCCTTCACCGGACCGCACAAAGACAGGCCAGATAAAGTCGTCCACCGACAGCGTATTCTCGCGGGTCAACGCACGAATGGGTGCGGTTTGGCGGGCGCGTCGCAGGCGGGTGGCAGGAAAGGAGGCTTGTGTGGGGCGCATGCTGTGTAACCTTTTGTTGACACTTCCTTGCTGCCATGGATTTTTGCGCCTCGCAAGGCTAGGAATTTCCCTGTTCGCCCGTTATGAGGGCAAAAAGCAAATAGGCGTGTCCCTTGGATCTAAGCGAAACACTTTTGGAAATCATCGACATGCGGTCTTTCTCGAACCTGTGGTTCTGGATTGCGCTTGCTGTGATGTGGTCCACCGCCAGCCATTGGGTGCTGGGCGTGCCCAACGATATGATCGTGCGCGCACGGCGCAGCGCCGGTCAGGCAGAGGTCGATCTGGAAGATCTTGTGCGCATCAACTGCAACCGGCTGCTGTATATTGCCCAAGTGTCTGGCCTTTGGTTGTTGGGGCTGGGGTGCTTTATACTGACGGGTCTGTTCACCATGGGGCTGTTTTATGATGTGCAACTGGCGCAGGCTTTGTTTTTGCTTGGCTTTCCAATGTCGCTGGTGGGGCTTTTGAACATCTCGACGGCGCGGCTGATCGTGGACACACAGCCCAAAGGCGAAGCATTGCGCAAGCGGCTGTCGCGTCAACGCACCTACACACAAATCATCGGTATGATCGCAATTTTCTGCACTTCCTTGTGGGGGATGTATCAAAACCTGCGTGACATCATTTTCCTGCAGTGATCGTTCTTGACTTCATCCCATGCAGACACAATTGAAGCGGTCTGATGCCTAAAACACCCCATATCGCCACGTCGCATGTCACCGTCAGCGGTGCCCCTGAAGGGTTCGATGCCCAGCTGATCCTGTCGGAGCTGGCCAAAGGGGCCGCCGTGGCCCATGTCGCCCGTGATGACAAGCGATTGGTGGCGATGCAGGACGCGCTAAGGTTCTTTGCGCCGGATGTTCCGGTCGTGGTGTTTCCGGGGTGGGATTGCCTGCCATACGATCGCGTATCTCCCAACGCCGACATTTGTGCACAGCGTATGGCCACGCTGGCGGGGTTGGCGCATGGTATGCCGGAACGTTTTGTGCTGTTGACCACATTAAATGCAGCGACCCAGCGGGTGCCCGCGCGCAACTTGCTGCGCGAAGCCGCATTTTCCGCCCGCGTCGGCGACCGTGTCGATGAAAAGGCATTGCGCCGCTTCTTGGTGCGGATGGGGTTTGTGCAAAGTCCAACGGTGATGGAACCCGGTGATTACGCCATTCGCGGCGGCATCATCGACATTTATCCCCCCGGTGATCTGGGGCCCATTCGTCTTGATCTGTTTGGCGATGTTCTGGACGGTGCGCGTCGCTTTGACCCTGCAACACAACGCACAACCGAAAAGCTGGACGTCATTGAACTTGCGCCAGTCTCAGAGGTGATTTTGGACGAAGCCGCCGTGACGCGCTTTCGCCAAAGCTACCGTTTGGAATTCGGGGCCGCAGGCACGGATGATCCGCTGTATGAGGCGATTTCGGCAGGCCGCAAGCACCAAGGTGCCGAACACTGGCTGCCATTTTTCCATGACGAACTGGAAACCCTGTTCGACTACTTGCCCAACGCCACAATCACGCTGGACGATCAGCTGACAGGCGCACGGCTGGCCCGTTGGGACGGTATCGAAGACCAATATGAAACGCGCAAACTGGCGATGGACCATCGGTCCAAAAATGACAGCGTCTATAAACCTGCCAAACCCGAAGGGCTGTATCTGAACGATCTGGCGTGGGAAAGCGCATTGGTTGACCGCCGCGTGGTGCAATATTCGGTGTTGCAGCAAGCCACAGGACCGGGTGTCACTGACGCAGGAGGACGCATCGGGCGCAATTTTGCCCCCGAACGCCAACAAGAAAGTATAAGCCTTTTTGGTGCCTTAGCGGATCATATTAAAGCAAAAATGGGCCAAGGCCCAGTCGTGATCGCAAGCTACTCAGAAGGTGCGCGTGAACGTCTGGCAGGATTGATCGAAGACGAAGGCGTTGCCGAAGCGATACCGGAACCGAATGCCTCCCGTATCGGAAAGCGCGGCCTGCATCTGGTGGTTTGGGCGCTGGAGCATGGGTTTGAGACACCTGATCTGACGGTCATTTCCGAACAGGACGTTCTGGGCGATCGTTTGATCCGTCAGACCCGCAAGAAACGACGTGCTGAAAACTTTCTGACCGAAACCCAATCTTTGTCGCCGGGTGATTTGATTGTGCATGTGGACCACGGCATTGGCCGCTACATGGGTATGGAAGTTGTCACCGCTGCAGGTGCGGCCCATGAATGTCTGTTGCTGGAATATGCAGAGAATTCAAAGCTGTATATGCCGGTCGAAAACATCGAATTGCTGTCGAAATACGGCCATGACGAAGGGCTGTTGGACCGCTTGGGTGGCGGAGCATGGCAGGCCAAGAAGGCCAAACTAAAGGAACGCATCCGCGAGATGGCCGACAAGCTGATCCGCGTGGCTGCCGAACGCGCCTTGCGCAAAGCCCCTGTGTTAGAGCCGCCCCCGGGGATGTGGGACGCGTTTTCGGCGCGTTTTCCCTACACCGAAACCGACGATCAGTTGACGGCCATCGGCGACGTCATAGACGATTTGACCGGTGGATCCCCCATGGACCGGCTGATCTGCGGCGATGTTGGATTTGGCAAAACCGAAGTTGCCATGCGCGCGGCCTTTGTCGCGGCGATGGCGGGCACTCAGGTGGCCATCATTGCGCCCACGACGTTGTTGGCACGGCAGCATTACAAATCCTTTGCAGAACGCTTCCGCGGCTTTCCGATCGAAGTGCGCCAACTGTCCCGCTTTGTCAGCGCAAAAGACGCAAACGCCACCCGTGACGGGTTGGCCCGTGGCACCGTGGATATTGTGGTTGGCACGCACGCTTTATTGGCAAAAACTGTACGGTTCAAAAATCTCGGGTTGTTGGTGATCGACGAAGAACAGAAATTCGGCGTCACCCACAAAGAGCGTCTTAAGCAGATGCGAACGGATATTCACGTGCTGACGCTGACCGCGACGCCAATTCCGCGCACACTGCAATTGTCGCTTACGGGTGTACGTGATCTGTCGATTATCGGAACGCCGCCCGTCGACCGCTTGGCCATCCGCACCTATGTCAGCGAATTTGACCGCGTCACGATCCGCGAGGCGCTGTTGCGGGAACACTATCGCGGCGGGCAGTCTTTCTATGTGGTGCCCCGCATTTCGGACCTGCGCGAGATCGAAGAATTTCTGAAAGACCAGATGCCGGAACTGACCTACATCGTGGCCCATGGCCAGATGGCGGCTGGCGAATTGGACGATCGTATGAATGCGTTTTACGATGGAAAATACGACGTGCTGTTGGCCACAACAATTGTCGAATCCGGTTTGGACATCCCAACGGCCAACACCATGATCGTGCACCGCGCGGACATGTTTGGCTTGGCACAGCTGTACCAGATACGCGGACGGGTGGGGCGCTCCAAAACCCGCGCCTATGCCTACCTGACGACAAAACCACGCGCCAAGTTGACTACCACGGCCGAAAAACGGCTGCGTGTCCTGTCATCACTGGACACGCTTGGGGCCGGCTTTACGCTGGCGTCACAGGATTTGGACATTCGCGGCGCAGGCAACCTGCTGGGCGAAGAACAATCAGGCCAGATGCGCGATGTGGGCTTTGAACTGTACCAGAACATGCTGGAAGAGGCGATTGCCAAGATACGGACCGGCCAGATGGAAGGTCTGTCCGAGACAGACGACCAATGGGCGCCGCAAATCAATCTGGGCGTGCCTGTTCTGATCCCCGAGGACTATGTGCAGGATCTAGACGTGCGTCTGGGCCTTTACCGACGTTTGTCGTCGCTTAGCACAAAGGTTGAACTGGAAGGTTTTGCGGCAGAATTGATTGACCGTTTTGGCCCGCTGCCCCGCGAGGTCAACACGCTGATGCTGATCGTGCGCATCAAAGCCATGTGCAAAAAGGCTGGAATCGCAAAGCTGGATGGTGGGCCAAAAGGGGCAACTTTGCAGTTTCACAACGACAAATTCGCATCTCCGCAAGGTTTGGTGGAGTTCATCGAAAACCAGCGCGGCTTGGCGAAGGTCAAAGACAACAAGATTGTCGTGCGCCGCGATTGGACAAAGGACGCCGACAAGATCAAAGGTGCGTTTTCAATCGCCCGCGATCTGGCGGAAAAAGTCGTCGAAGAGAAAAAGCGCAAAAAGACCAAAGTCTGATATTACTTCAGGCTTTGGTCGCAGCGTTGATGTCTCGCATCATAAATATGGCGGCAATGCCCAATACGATGATGGATCCCATCAAAGGGCGCGGTGTGCCATCGAACAGCAATCCGATGGGCGATGCGATCATCGCGGCAACCACCGTCGAAACAGACCCCACAACGGATGCGGCCATGCCTGCAATATGCCCCATGGGTTCCATTGCGATGGCGTTCAAATTGCCAACAGTCAGACCCGCTTGGCAAAACAGGAACAACTGCCAAACCAAAAAGATATAGAAATGCGAACTGCTGTCATTCCAAAGCAGTGCCAGCAAGATCGACGATAGCACCACCTGACATCCCAGCGTCCATGTCACCACCGCCTGCATGCCGACCCGCACCACAATGCGCGCATTCAGCAAACTGGCGCTGGCAGACAACAACGCAATTCCCCCGAAATACCAATGAAATGTATCGGCTGCGCCGTAGCCCACATCATAGATCGGCTGGATCATTGTCAGTGTTGCAAACAACATCGCCATCACCAAAGTCTGAACAATGATCGCACGCCGCACACCCGCATGGCGGGCCATTTCACCAATGGCCGAAAACAACAGGTTCAAGCGGATCGGGCGTCGTGCTGCGCGTGGCAAAGGTTCTTTCAAGCGCACCCCAAGCCAGAAAACGGTGATCACCGAGAACAAAATGAACGCGCCAAAAATACTGCGCCAACCAGCAAGTGCGATAATGCCCGCCCCCATAGCCGGCGCAATCGCAGGCACAAGAATGAAAAGCGTCATCGCAAACGACACGATGCGGGCCATTTCGCGGCCCTGATAGAGATCGCGAATGATAGCCAATGACACAATCCGAGGACCTGCAGCCCCGATCCCCTGTACAAACCGGGCCACTAGCATCCATTCCAGTGAATGTGTCAGCCATGCGAAAGCTGCGGCCAGAATGTAGATAAAAGTTCCTGCATAAATTGCGGTTTTTCGCCCGTACGCATCGGACAAAGGGCCTGCAAAGAATGTCCCAAACCCAAGCCCGCCCACGAAAGCTGTCAAAACCCAGGCAGCCCGTGCAGGGGCGTCAGGTGTAATCTCAGATGCGATTTCGCGCATTCCGGGCAGCATAGCGTCAATCGAAAAAGCTGTTGTGGCGAACATGGCCGCCATCAGCATGACAAATTCGAAACGCCCAATGGACTGATCTTGAGTGGTATTCACCAAAAACCTATACGAAAACAATGACGCCAATATGCGTCATAGAAACTATGACGTAACACTTTATGGTTGAAAATGCCTAAATGCGCCTTTCGCATAAACAACGCAGTTGACGTAGCGTCAGGGTGTTATCCGTTTTCGGCTTGCTGTGCAAAGTCCGCAATCACTTGCGCCCATAATTCAGGGGGCTGTGCGCCCGGTACAGCGTGCCGTCCACCCACAATAAAGGTCGGAACAGAATTCACGCCCATCTTCCGGCTGTGAGCGTCTCGATCACGAATGCTTTGCATATCTTCGTCTGTGTTCAACAGGCGTGTCACCACAGAGGCGTCCATTTCAATGCTGTCAGCAATGTCTGCCAATACCTCAAGATCGCCAATGTCGCGCGTGTCTGTGAAATACGCTTTGAACAATGCGGACACTGCAGCGGTTTGGCGCCCTTCAATCCCCGCCCAATGGATCAGGCGGTGTGCATTTATGGTGTTGGGGGTGCGTTTCATACCTTCAAAGTCGATAGCCACACCGGCCTTTTCAGCATTTTCCACCACTGGTGCATAGGCACGCACAGCGCCTTCTTTACCACCAAATTTGCCCTCCAGATACGCACGACGGTCCATGCCATCCATCGGCATCTCCGGGTTCAGCTGAAAGGGATGCCATTCGATTTCGAACCGATGGTCGGGGTGCGCTTGCAAAGCTTTATCAAGATGGGCCTTGCCAATGAAACACCACGGGCAGATCGGGTCGGACATAATATCGAGTTTTATCATGCAGAACACTTATCCGGTGTCGCCTGAATAGACCAGAGCACAGGGCGCCTGACCTATGTCACAGTTTGTTGTGCAAACAGATCGCGCAGGGCATTGCGTTTGATCTTGTTGTTCGCGCCAGTGGGCAACGCATCAATCTGGATGTAAATGCGCGGCTGCTTGTAGCGTGCCAGACTGTGCGCCGCGTGGTCTTTTATCACATCCGGATCCAAAGGCGTTGCCGCTGTGTAGTAGGCGGCGATCACAAACGTGTCTTGTTTCACCTCGACCGCGACACATCCCACAGATAACACGCCCTTTACCTGCATCAACACGTGTTCGACCTCCAACGGGGACACACGGTGGCCGCCAGCGTTCATCATGTCATCGCGGCGGCCCAAATAGGTGATTTGGTCATCAGCGTTCATCAGTCCCTGATCACCTGTCAAAAACCAGTCCCCTTGCATTTTGGATGCCGTTTCATCGGGATCGCCCAGATACCCCAGCATCAAGCCTGGGTCACTTTTATGTACAGCTATGGTGCCTTCCACACCCAATGGGACGGGGCCGTCAGCATCCAGTATAGCCACGCGGCGTCCCACTTGCGGGCGCCCTAAACTGTCATTTGTGGCCGGTGCAGTCGGACATGCAGACAAGAACGTCGAACACTCCGACATGCCGTAGGCCTCAAAGATATCACAGCCTGTGGTGTCGACCCAGCGTTGACGCACACGACCCGGCAGCTTTTCCCCGGCACTCAAACCATGCCGTAAAGTCGGTAGGTTAATTCTACCATCTGGCTTCAAAAGCTGCCTGTAAACACCTGGTGCGGCTGCAAAAATTGTAGCCTCGTGGCGTTCCAGAAGCATCGGTAAGTCAGACGCTGCCGTTTCAGGGGCGGGAATGATTGCCGTGGCCCCGATTGTCCACGGATCCATCAAACCTGTGCCCAATGTGTATGTCCAATTAAAGGCGCCGGCATGCAAAACCCGGTCATTGGCCTGCAATCCGTACCATCCGTCAAACATCATCTGCCGGGCCCAGATTGCACGGTGCGCATGTGCCACGGCACGCGGGCGTCCCGAAGTGCCGGAGGTATAAATCACATATCCCAATCGATTTGGATCGCCCAAATGATACGGTGTGCGGGGCATGTCCCGAAAAGTGCGCAACAGGTCGACATCGACGCAATTTTCAATATCGGGACACGCGACGTCGGGCGCACGTATTACAAGCTTTGGATCAAGTTCCTTTATGATCGGGGCGACTTCGTGCGTGGTCAGTGCGGCAGAGGTTGGCACAGGCACCAAACCCGCAGCCAAAGCCCCCAAATAGGCCAATGGAAAATCAACCGTATTGCCCAAACGCATCAGGATTTTATCACCGGGGGTCGCACCAAGGCCCAATAGACCGGACGCCGTGCCCAAAACCGCGCGTTCAAGCTGTGCGTAGGTCCAGTCATGGGCGGTCCCGTCACCCGCCAAAACACGCAATGCCAACTTGTCAGGATGTTCGCCCGTCTGTGCAAGCACGTATGCCGCCATATTGAACGGCGCAGGGCAGGGCGGCAAAGTGCCTTTTTCGAATATTGACATCATGTCTTTCAGCTACCGCGAAGCCCAAGCCGTTGCAAGGCAGCCCCGTGCCGCCTATACACCTGTTATGACAGGCAAAGACCCAAAATCATTGATCCAGATCGCCCGCCAAAGTGGTACGACGGAAATCGCCGAACCTTTGGATTTGGGGGCGCGTGTGCGCGAATTGCGCAAAGCCCGCGATTGGACATTGGAACAAGCCGCCGGACAAGCCGGACTTGCGCGCTCAACCCTGTCCAAAATTGAAAACGGCCAAATGTCTCCGACCTATGAAGCTTTGAAAAAGCTTGCCACAGGGTTGGAAATTTCGGTGCCACAGCTGTTTACGCCTCCTGCGCAAGGTCAGGTCGGCGGCCGTATGGCTGTCACCAAAAGCGGCGAAGGCAGTGCTCAGGTCACCACTACATACGAACATGAATTGCTGGGTGACATGCTGACGCAAAAGCAGATGTTGCCCTACCGCGCACGCGTTCGTGCCCGATCCATGGATGAGTTTGATGGCTGGGTGCGTCACGGCGGTGAAGAGTTCTTGTATGTGCTGACAGGGGTCATCAAGCTCTACACAGAATTTTACGAACCTGTCGAAATGCGTCGTGGCGACAGCGCCTATTACGATGCGTCTATGGGGCACAACGTGATCTCGGTCAGCGACGAAGACGCGTCGATTTTATGGGTTACATCTTTGTCGTCGTGAACAACGTTTTGAACGCTGCATGGGCGACGAAAACCGTCAAAATCTGCACCACAATGAATGCTGCGATGTGGCCGGGGTATATGCCTGCAAATGTGTCGCTGAACCCGCGTGCGATTGTGACCGCCGGATTTGCGAAGCTTGTGGACGACGTGAACCAATAGGCACCAGTGATGTAAATCGCAACCAAAGTCGGCACGGCGTCCGGCTTGGACCGAAGCCCCCCGAAGATTACAAACAACAACCCGAACGTGGCGATTGCTTCTGATCCCCATTGCGCAACACCCGTGCGATGAAGAGTTTGCGAGGTTTGAAAAATACTTAGGTCAAACATGAAGTGTGTGGCCCAAACCCCTAGAATACCGCCAAAAATCTGCGTTGGGATGTATGCAACCGCAAGGGAAGTGTTAATTTCACCGCGCAAGAAAAACGCGAGTGTTACCGCAGGGTTAAAATGTGCGCCACTGATGGGGCCAAGCACTGTAATGATCACATACAGCATACACCCTGTCGCAATCGCATTGGCCAACAACGCAATTGCAGTGTTCCCGTCGGCCAATGCGGCGCCCATTATTCCAGAGCCCACGACGCCGATAAGCAACATCGCTGTGCCGAACGCCTCGGCCAATAATTTTTGTATCAATGTGTCGATCCATCTTGCATTTGATTGCGCTTATCCATGCGGTGTAACGGTGTTATGACGCAACTGCGGTTTAGGGCTGCCACCACCAGACATGCGGCATATAGGACGGCCCGTCGCCATATGCGGGAATCACATCAGGACGCTTCATTTCGCGCATATGGGCAATACGACCAGTGGTGAAAGACCAAAAGGGAATGACATATCTGCCCGCCATCAAACTACGATCCAAAGCCCGCACAGCTGCATTGAATTGCTTTTGGTCAGGCGCTGCCAGCATGGCATCGATCATGGCATCAATGGCAGGGGATTGAACGCCCATCAGGTTGCGGCTGCCGTCTTGGGAGGCTGCGGCACTGCCCCAATAGAACCGTTGTTCGTTGCCGGGCGACAGTGAAAGTGCGCGGCGAAAATGGGTCATGTCAAAAGCGAAACTGCCCGTACGTTCGACAAATTGCGCATCGTCCACTGTCTCGATTGTGACTTCAATCCCAAGGCGTTTCAACGCACCTATATAGATGTCTGCGATACCGGCATTTTCTGTGCTGCCCTTTGGCAGAAGGATCGAAAACCGCAAGGGTGAGCCGGACGCATCGCGCATCACGCCGCCATCCACTGTATACCCGGCCTGTGCCAAAAGTTTCATCGCCCGGCGCAGACCTTTGCGGTTGCGCAAACTGCCGTCGGATGCGGGCAGGGTGTATCCGTTGATGGCATCGGGTGGCATGCTACCTGCAAAGGGCACCAGCAATCTGGTCACATCCGCATCGGCTTTGCCCGGTTTCATCGCCAATGCAGAATTTGAAAAATACGACGTGATACGCGGTTGAGCGCCCCCTGTGAACGTGTCGTTGATGTATTCGAAGTTAAACGCCTGGATCATCGCCTCGCGCACCCGCCAATCATCAAACGGCGCTTTGCGCGTGTTCATAACAAACCCCGTCATACCCGAAGGCTTTTGATGGGGAATTTCGGTTTTCACCACATCACCGGACTGTGCGCGTGGAAAGTCGTAGGACCGCGCCCATGTTTCAGCATTAAATTCACGCACAGCCGAAATCTGGCCAGCCTTAAAACCTTCGCGCAAAACATCGCCATCGCCGTAAAAATCGATGCGGATGGCGTCGAAGTTGTGAGTGCCTTGCACAAACGGCACGTCCTTGCCCCAATAGTCCGGATTGCGGGTCAGTTGAACAAAGCGGCCCGCCTCAAAATCGGTAACGCTGTAAGGACCGGAACCGATAGGAATCTCGTTCAATGCTGCATTTGCAAAATCTTTGCCGTCCCACTGGGCTGCTTTCAAAATGGGACGCAGCCCCACCAGCATAACCAGTTCGCGGTTGTCGGTGTTGAAGGTGATGCGGACATGGCCCGGTTTGGTTTCTTCAATCGTTTCGATCTGGTTCCAGAGCCCGTGATACTTCGGATGGCCCTTGGTTCCCAAAGTTTTAAAGGACCAGATCACATCCTTAACCGTCAAAGGGGTCCCGTCAGCGAATCGTGCATCGTCCCGCAGCTTGAATTCAATCCATTTGCGGCTGTCCGGCACCTCTATCGATTCGGCCAAAAGGCCGTAAAGTGTGAAAGGTTCGTCCAAAGATCGCCCCATCAGCGTCTCATGCGTTAAGAAAGGTAACTGCCAAGGCTTGGTTCCTTTGAAGACAAACGGGTTAAGAGAATCGAAACCGCCTGTGTTTCCCAGCACAATGCGTCCTGTTTTGGGGGCGGCGGCGTTCACATAGGGCAAAGACACAAAATCCGGTGGAAGTGCAGGCTCTCCATACATAGCTATGCCATGTACCGATTCTGCATAGCCGGATTGAGCACCCAGAATCAGGGCAGATATCAGCGACAATCGGCGCAATTCGCGCCACGCGTGTTGGAAAAACACTGTGTTCATATTCGTGACAATCCCATTTCGGCCTTGTTTTGTTAACTATTTGGGTAACGTGGGTTTCACGTAATATCAAACTTTTAGCTTGGCCAGAGGCATTAGATTGCTTATAAAGGACCCACTGCTCGATAGGTTTCTTGCCTGTATGAAACCTGCCTCAATAACTTAACGCCAGCTTCGTGCTGGCGTTTTTTTTTGGCTCTATCCGACAACACGATGCTGTGCACCCCATTTATTTCGCAGTTGCAGCATGACATGGTGCATTCAAAGCAAGCAGACATCAAAACAAGGATCACATCATGGCATTCGAGATTTCACTGGCGGGCAAAACGGCTGTTATCACCGGTTCGAACTCTGGCATTGGTTTGGGCATTGCATGGGAAATGGCCCGTGCGGGCGCAGACGTGGTTTTAAATTCCTTCACTGACCGCGATGAAGATCATGCCATCGCAGAGGAAATTTCAAAAGAAACAAACACCAAGGCCCGCTATATTCAGGCCGACATGTCCAAAGGCGACCAATGCCGCCGCTTGATCACAGACGCCGGGCGCTGCGACATTCTTGTGAACAATGCAGGCATCCAGCACGTCGCCGCGATCCCTGATTTTCCGGCTGTCAAATGGGATGCGATCATCGCCATCAACCTCAGCTCTGCGTTCCATACCTCTGCAATTGCATTGCCCATGATGCGCGAGGCCGGTTGGGGCAGGGTCGTCAACATTGCCTCCGCGCACGGGCTGACCGCGTCCCCCTACAAAGCGGCCTATATCGCGGCCAAACATGGCATCGTCGGACTGACCAAAACGACTGCATTGGAAACCGCGCAAGAACCGATCACCGCAAATGCAATCTGCCCCGGATATGTGCTGACCCCCATCGTCGAAAAACAAATCCCCGACACGATGAAAGAATACGACATGAGCCGTGAAGACGTGATCCAGAACGTCATGTTGAAACGCCAGCCTTCGAAAGAATTCGCCACAACCGAACAGATGGGGGGCACAGCTGTCTTTCTCTGCTCGGATGCCGCGGCACAAATCACCGGCACAACGATCTCTGTAGATGGCGGATGGACAGCCCTGTAAAACAGGGTCCACTTTGTCTTTTTCCTAATCAAATCCCCGCCGGAGGCATCCCGATGTCTCACCGCAAATCGGAGCGCACAATGACAACCAAACAGATCAATCTGGCCTTGCAAGGCGGTGGTGCGCATGGCGCGTTCACGTGGGGCGCGCTGGAAACGCTGCTGTCTGATGACCGGATCGAAATCGCAGCCATGTCTGGCACCTCTGCGGGGGCATTGAATGGCGCGGCTGTGAAATCCGGCATCATCCAGAACGGCAAACAAGGTGCTTTGGACAATCTGGCCAGCCTTTGGGGGGAAGTCAGCGGCGCCTACAGCGAAGGCATCACACAATGGCTGATGCCTTTGGGGGCGCACAACGTCAGCAAAGCGTTGGAAAATTCGTGGCCCTATGCCGTGGGCGAGGCGTTTACGCGCATGGTGTCGCCCTATTCATACGGTGTGTTTTACAACAACCCGCTGAAACCCATCGTTAATGCGCTTAGCTACGATTGCGTTTGCGCCGACGAAGGTCCCGATCTTTTCATCAACGCCACCAGAGTACGCGACGGCAAGCTGCGTGTGTTCAACGCGCGCGAAGTGACACCTGACGTGATTATGGCCTCGGCCTGTCTTCCGACATTGTTTCAGGCAATCGAGATGTTTGACACGCAAACCGGTCAGGACGAAGCGTTCTGGGATGGTGGCTACACGGGCAATCCTGCGTTGTTTCCCTTGTTTGACACATCGCTGCCAGAAGATATCGTTGTGATCAATGTGAACCCGCTGGAACGCAAAGAGCTGCCAACATCCCCGCAACAAATCCAGAACCGTCTGAATGAAATCAGCTTCAACTCGTCTTTGTTGCGCGAAATGCGGGCCATCGATTTTGTGCAAAGGCTTCTGGACAGCGGCACTTTGCAGCCCGGTCAAATGGCACAGGTCCACATGCATATGATCGCAGATGATGCCCTGATGAATATTTTGTCGGTTGCCACAAAGACAGTGCCCAACGCCTATATCATCCAAACCCTCAGGGTTGCGGGGCGGGAATCAGCCAAGCAGTTTTTAGACGCCCACTTTGACGATCTGAACCAACGCTCCAGCCTGAATTTGCGGGACATGTTCAACTAGCCGCGGTGTCGCGCGACCTGACAGCCCTACCTAACAGCCTTAGTCTTCAAGGGCAGGCGGCTGGGTGGGGTCTTTTCCGTTCGGATAGACCAGACCGGCCGAGATCACCAGTTTTGCGGAATCCTCGACGCTCATATCCAATTCGATCACATCGTTGGCCGGAACAAACAGCAGAAATCCGGACGTGGGATTGGGTGTTGTTGGCACAAAAATGCTTAGTAATTCGTCTTTTCCATGTCCGGTGCTGGCCATGATTTCGCCCTTGGCTGTGGTCGAAATAAAGCCGATGGCCCACATGCCGCGTCTTGGGTATTCGATCAGACAGGCTTTTTCAAAAGACCGGTCGGATTGGGCAAAAATCGTCTCAGATATTTGTTTGATGCCGGAATAGATCGATCGCACAACGGGGGTCCGTTCCACCAGCCCTTCGGCCGCACGAATGAACGACCGGCCAATGAACCCTTTCGCCATCCAGCCTACGATAATCGTAAACAGGAAAAACAGCACAACGCCCACACCACGGATGTTGACCTGAATGGTTTCATCCAGCCCCAACCACGTTTGCAAAAGGCGGTCGGGATGATAGCTGCGTGGCACCACTTGCAAGACGAAACCGTCAAACCAGCCCACCACTGTCCAAATCAGCCAGATCGTCAGCCCGACAGGGGCCACAACCACCAGTCCCGTCAAAAAGGACGACCGGAGACGGGCAAACAGGCCCGGTTTTCTGGGTTGGTTCGGATCGAAAGGCGTGTTCATCTGGTCTTCCGTATTAGGTTTTGTCCGAGGTATGCGTTTTGAAGCGCGCCTACAATGGCTCTGGCGCGTAAATACCTAATACCACGGTCAATTTTAGGCCATTTTGCACAAATGGGATGCAATTTCAGCGGCCAGCTTTGCATTGTTGCGCACCAATGCGATGTTGGCCGTCAGCGATTGCCCATCGGTCAGCTCAAAAATGCGTTGCAACAAATACGGCGTCACACCTTTGCCGCTGATACCGTGTGCCTCTGCGTCTTTTTGGGCTTGCGCAATGATCGGTGCGAGGGTCGAGGCCGAAATTTCAGCATCCTGCGGGATCGGATTGCCAACAAGTTGTCCACCGGGGATGCCCATTTGCACCCGCAATCTGTGGCTTGCGGCAATCTGGGCCGCATCATCCATCCGCAGGGGCGCGCGCAGCCCGCTTTCGCGGCTCCAGAATGCAGGCATGTCATCCTGACCATAGGCAATGACGGGCACACCTTCAGTTTCCAGCACTTCCAGCGTTTTTGGAATGTCCAAAATCGCCTTTGCGCCTGCCGCGACGACCGTGACAGGCGTTTGGGCCAATTCCATCAAGTCCGCTGATATGTCGAAATTCAGCTCGGATCCTTTGTGTGCACCACCAATGCCACCGGTGGCAAAAACGTCGATCCCCGACAAACGCGCCGCGATCATTGTGGCCGCAACTGTTGTCGCACCCGTGCCACCTGTGGCCATGCAGGCCGCCATGTCGGCACGCGACAGCTTGGCCACGCCTTTGGCTTGGGCCAACGCCTCAAGCTGTGCGTCTTCCAAACCACCGTGCAATGTACCGTCTATAACAGCCATCGTGGCTGGCACGGCACCTGCGGCACGAATGTCAGCCTCAACCTGACGGGCAACGTCCAGGTTTTGCGGATAGGGCATGCCATGGGTGATAATCGTGCTTTCCAACGCAACAACCGGCGTGTTTGCGGCTTTTGCGGCGGCCACTTCGGCAGACAGCGTAATAAGGGTCATGTGTCGGGGTCTCCTGAGACGTAGATTGCGGCAGCTTTCAAAGCTTGTTCCAAGGCATCTGCACGGCCAGCGCCCCGCGCTTCGGCGGCGATATGGGCTGCCATAAATGTGTCACCTGCACCGGTGATGCGGGTCACCAAGACTTGTGGTGGGGTGGCGCAGATCACATTCGACGCAGTGCCCTCGGCGGCATCTTCACCGCCATTGGTGACCAGAACACGCGCAGCACCACGTTGCAAAAGGGCCGCAGCCGCGGTGGCCGCATCCTCAAAGCTTGTCTGACACAACAAGCCCGCTTCTTCGAGGTTTACATACAATGTGCCGCGGCCCGATTTGATAAACGGAGACAAACGTTCCGCTTTTCCGGGGGACGCAGGCGCCACCCGCAAGTCTGCCTGTTCTGTCAGCGGGCTGGTGGCCAGCTTGGACAGCAAATCCAGCGTCAGGTTCCCGTCAAGGGCAATTAGCCCGCCATAGGGATTGGCCCCATCTGCCAAATCGCCATTGTGCAGGGGTTTCAAAATCTTTTCGCCCGCGGCTTCCAATGAATGTGCGTCAGCGATGGCTGCGATCAAACCGTTTGCACCTTCAACCGCCATATAGCGGTCTGTTGGCAAATCATCGGACCGGTAGATCGTTGATGTCACCATGCCGCGCGCCTCGCAGGCCGCCACCAGTTCGTCCCCTTCAGCGTCTCGTCCGATTGCAGTCAAAAGGGCAGGGGTCATGCCAAAACGCGCCAGTGTCATCGCGATATTCATGGCCACGCCACCGGGCAGTCGCGTAATCCGTCCCGGCACGTCCGATCCCTGACGCATCACTGCAGGGGCACGACCAATCACGTCCCAAAGCACAGAGCCAATACACAAAATGTCAGATGGTTTTGTCATGTGTCTGGTTTTGCAGCGCTTTGCACCCGCGTGCAACCGACTATTGTGGTACGCTGAACGTCAAAGCGGCCCAAAGCGTTTCCCACACCGCGTCTTTTTCCCCAGTGTACGGCCGCAGGTGAACTGCGTCGAACAGGTAATCGTGCCCCTTCGTCACAGCAATGTCTGCCACACCCTGCGCGTTGGTGCGGTGCAAGGTTATGGTAACAGCGCCGTCAGGATCACGATCAAACACTTCGACCTGCGCGTCAGCACGGGGGGCGCCATCCAGATAAAGGGCCACAGACATCCTACCGTCAAAATCCGGCGCATAAGGATTGGTGCGGGCGACGAATTCTGTTTTCAAGCCGAAGGCCGCATCCGCACCAGCACCACCGCCTACTGCAACAAGTGCCTTTGTGTGGCGGGTGTAGCTTTCACGAAACCCTTCGCGCGGGGCACCCAGCGCGGCGTGCCGGGCTTCGATGTCTTTAAAGTCTTTATGATCTACGAACTTTTGAAACTTTTCCCAAGTCGCATACTTCAAACGAGACGGGGTCGTTTCATGCACGATCACCACCAAACCATCCTCTGTTGCTTGCGTGCTCAACGCCGGACGGTCCCCCATGCGCCCTTCAACCGGCGTCATCCGACCATTGGCAATCACATCGAACCGTGTTGTCGAAGTCGAAAAATAAGCCAGGTCAGAGCCTTGAAATTCCTGCCCGTTTTTGAGATTTGCAATCAACTTACCGCCACTTTCGACTTGAAAGTTCTGCGGTTCGATCCAAAACTCATGGGCAGTGGCAGATTGCACATGAAGTGCCAAAACTACAGCAAGAAACAATCGGGGAAGAGACATGGTGGGTGCTTTCAATAAGATAAGCCTTAAGCTGCGGCTTTGGGCTGTGATGTCAAGCATCTGCATGGCATGTGCCGCGACTGTGAGCCATGCGCACGAAGTGCTGCCCACGTTGTCGGATATGACTGTGGTCGACGACACGGTGTTGCGCTTTGAGATGACGCTGAACGCAGAAGCATTTCTGGCGGGCATTGATCTGGATGTGGTCGAAGACACCGACGAGGCCGAAGGCACGACCGATTACAACACTTTGCGTGCGCTGCCAGCATCAGATCTGGCGCAGCGTTTGCCTGAGTTGCTGCGCGATTGGACCAACCAGCAGATAGTGGTGGTAGACGGTGCACCACAGCCGCTGTCACTTGGCAGCTATGCCTTCAACGATCCAGCCGACCTTGAACAACCACGTCAGACCGACATTGTGATGGACGTCTATATGCCACCGGCGTCTCAAAGTGTGGTCATCAACTGGCCCGCAGGCAACGGCGCTTTCGTTTTGCGCCAACAAGGGGTGAACGACCCCTTCACCGGCCTGCTACAAGGCGGCACATCCAGCCCCGAAATCGCGTTGGCAGGCGGGGGCCAAGCCACGCTTTGGCAGGCGTTCGTCAATTACATCCCTGTGGGTTTTGACCATATTTTGCCCAAGGGTCTTGATCATATCCTGTTTGTACTGGGCCTGTTTTTCCTATCCACACGGTTGCGTCCGCTGATCTGGCAGGTGTCTGCGTTCACACTGGCGCATACCGTCACATTGGCTTTGGGGGCTATGGGCTGGGTGAATGTACCGGGTTCTATTGTAGAGCCATTGATCGCCGCGTCGATCGTGTATGTCGCGGTGGAAAACATCTTTACGTCCGGATTAAGCCCGTGGCGCCCGTTTGTGATCTTCGGGTTCGGATTGCTGCATGGCCTTGGCTTTGCATCGGTTCTGGGCGAATTCGGATTGCCTGAAGGGCAGTTTATTCCGGCCCTGATCGGCTTTAACGTTGGTGTCGAATTTGGTCAGTTGACTGTCATCGCCATCGCATTTGTTTTGGTCGGCTGGTTCATGAAGCGCGACTGGTATCGCCGTGCCATCGCGATCCCTGCGTCTTGTGTGATTGCGGCTGTGGGTGCGTATTGGTGCATCGAACGAGTGTTTTTCTAAAACACCCGTCACATGCGTTTAGACCATTGCCGCAATCAGATCGGCCATGGCTTTGACGGGATCATCGGTTGACCAGACTTCGTCGCCCACGCCAAAGAAATCGGTGTAGGGCGTCAGGGTGCGGATGATGTTTGTGTCCAGCAAGCCTTCGGCGACAACGGGAACTTCGATCACCTCGGACCACCATTTGAACAGGTCTGTTTGCGCAAAGCTGCCGTCGCCCAATGTATTTTCACGCGCAGGCCCGAAACAGATATAGTCCGCGCCAGCTTCGCCCGCATTCATGCCATCGTGGCGCGATGTGCCGGAATGGGCGCCGATAATGGCGTCCGGTCCCAGTTCTTTGCGGGCATAGCGCATTTGATGCGCACCATCGCTAAGATGGACACCATCCAGCCCCAAACGATCCACCATGGCAAGATGGTCACTGACCACCAATGCAACATCACGGGCATGGGTCACTTCGCGCAAGGCATCGGCCGCTTTTGACAGGTGGGATTCATCTTGGGTGGCCAGCGCCATACGCACACATGCAATCGGATGCGCATCCAGCATGGCCGCCAGCTGATCGGGAAACGCGCTTAGGTCAACCTCTGACGGGGTGATCAGGTAGAGTTGTGGCTGCTCGATCTGTGTCTCGGTCATCTGGGTCATCCTTTGCGTGGTCGCGGCACGGGTGTGGTGCTGTCTTGGCGCGGGGGTAACTGAAAAGTTTTGAAAAGAAAACTTTTATACCCGTGGCGCACATAGAAATATTGGTGTGATATGGAACGCCGTGTTGTTTGCCATACCGGTTCCCGCTAAGAGGCGCCTATGGTGGATCATCCTTATATTGTACTTGTGCGCCCGCAAATGGGTCAGAACATCGGTGCGGCAGCCCGTGCGATGTTGAATTTCGGTCTGACGCGGATGCGGATCGTTGATCCGCGCGATGGCTGGCCCAACCAGTCTGCGGTTGCCATGGCATCCGGGGCGGGGCGTGTTTTGGACGATGCACAGATTGCGCCTGACGTGGCGGGTGCTTTGGGCGATTGTGCCTTTGTTTTTGCAACAACAGCGCGCTCCAGAGACCTTACGAAAGACATTTATTCCCCTGAAGAAGCCATGCGTTTGGCTGTGCAAAAAATTGATGCCGGTCAAAAGGTGGCCGTCATGTTTGGACCCGAACGCGCGGGCTTGGAAAACGAGGATCTGGTGCAGGCAAACGCACTGATTTCGGTGCCCGTAAACCCCGACTACGCGTCCTTGAACCTTGCCCAATGTGTTTTGCTGGTCGGATACGAATGGATGCGCCAGCGTTCACACGTGACCCCTGTTGTGCACGAGATGGCCGGCAGCGACTGGGCCGAAGTTCAAGAGGTCGACCACCTGATGCGCCACTATGAGGACCGTCTTGAAGACGCCGGATTTTTCTGGCCCGAACACAAATCCGCCAGCATGAAACTGAACCTGCGCAACATGTGGTCCCGCATGCCCATGACCCGCGCGGATGTGCAGATGTTCCATGGCATCCTGCGGCAGATGGTCCGCTGGAAAGAACGCGACCGTTGATGCGCTGGACGATTGTCTGTACCGGGCCTAGATTAGCGCAAAAGGCACAAGCCCAACAGATCATGAGGGTCCTATGAGCACCAAACGCAGTATTTTCGAAGAGGTCGCCAGCGCCGACAAAGCGCCTGTTGCCACGCCTGGGTTGATCGACAAGGGGCGCTCGGGCGCCCGCGGTGCCATCCGCATCTGGTTGATGATCCTGTTCGCATTTGTTTTTGTCATGATTGCTGTGGGCGGGTTAACGCGTCTGACAGACAGTGGCCTCAGCATCACCGAATGGCGGCCCTTTACGGGGGCAATTCCGCCATTGAACGCAGCGGATTGGCAGGCAGAATTTGCCAAGTATCAGGCAATAGATGAATTTCGCATTCAAAACCAATGGATGCAACTGTCTGATTTCAAAGTGATATACTGGTGGGAATGGGGCCACCGCCAATTGGGTCGCGTCATTGGTCTGATCTGGGCCATAGGCTTTTTCTGGTTCTTGCTGCGCCGCCAGATCCCCACAGGCTGGACGCCACGCTTGTTGCTTTTGGGCGCTTTGGGCGGCGCGCAGGGTGCGATTGGGTGGTGGATGGTGGCGTCAGGGGTCACCACAGGCGAAGGCATGGTGGATGTGGCAAGCTACCGTTTGGCGACACATCTGGGACTGGCGTTTGTGATCCTTGGGTTCATCGCGTGGTATGTCATGATGCTGGGCCGCTCTGAGCGCGACCTGATGCAGGCGCGGCGCGGCAAGGAAGCCAAACTGTTTGGCCTATCGACCGGGCTTTTGCATTTCACCTTCCTGCAAATTCTGATTGGCGCTTTGGTGGCAGGCATCGACGCGGGCCGCAGCTATACCGATTGGCCTTTGATGGGGGGGCAGGTCTTTCCGGCCTCTGCTTTCGTGTTGGACCCTTGGTGGCGCAACCTGTTTGAAAGCCCCGGTTTGGTGCAATTTGTGCACCGTGTTACGGGGTATCTTCTGTTTGCCTTTGCGGTTGTTGTTTGGCTGAGAGGCCGGCGCAGCGCCCATCCACGCACGCAATTTGCCTTTAACGCGGCGTTCGCGGCTCTGAGCCTGCAAATCGTTCTTGGCATCGTAACTGTTGTTTACGCGGCCCCCGTGCATATCGCCATTGTGCACCAAGTGCTGGCTGTGATCTTGTGGGTGTTGATCCTGCGTGCGCGGTTCTTGTCCGCATATCCCATAACAACATCCCTAAGAGGAAACTGACTCCATGACTGCATATGAAGACCTGACGGCACATGCCCGCGAAACAATGGCGCTTGGCCAGATCGCAGGGCGCCTGGGATGGGATCAGGAAACCATGATGCCGCGCGGGGCAGCCGCCCAACGCGGCGAAGAAATGGCAGCGATCGAAAGCGTGCTACATGCCCGCCGCACAGATCCGCGCATTGGGGATTGGTTGGCTGCGATCAAGTCCGAGGACCTTGATGATGTTGGCCGCGCACAGGTCCGCCACATCACCCGCAGTTTTGAACGCGCCAACAAGGTGCCCGCCGATCTGGCAGCAACTTTGGCGCGTGTCACATCAACCGCACAAGGCACATGGGCCGAGGCGCGCAGCAATGACGATGTGGCCGCGTTCTTGCCCACCTTCGAGGAAGTCATCAATTTGAAGCGCTGGGAAGGTCAGGCATTGGCCGCCGGCGAAGATGTCTATGATGCGATGCTGGCAGATTATGAACCCGGCACATCAGGGGCCGATCTCGCGGAGATGTTCAATGAGATGCGCCCCGAGCTGACCGCACTTCGCGCAGCGATCATTGCAGCAGAACAACCCAAACGCCTTGAAGGGCGCTTTGACGAAAGCAAACAGATGAAGCTGACACGTCAGCTGGCCAAAACCTTCGGCTACGACATGAGCCATGGGCGCGTGGACAAGGCCGTACATCCCTTCAGCTCCGGGTCGGGGCTGGATGTGCGGATCACCACGCGCACCTCGGAAACCGATCCCTTCAACTGCCTGTATTCAACAATCCACGAAGTTGGCCACGCCTGCTACGAGCAAAACATCGACCGCGCTTACCTTTTGACGCCGTTGGGGCAGGGCGTGTCCATGGGCGTGCATGAAAGCCAAAGCCGCATTTACGAAAACCAGATCGGGCGCAGCCGGGCCTTCACAAGCTGGCTTTACACGCAGATGGTTGAAGCGTTTGGCGACATTGGTCTGGACGATGCCGAAGCGTTTTATGCGGCCGTTAATCGTGTGAACGACGGCTACATCCGCACCGAAGCAGACGAAGTGCAGTACAACCTGCACGTCATGCTGCGCTTTGATCTGGAGCGTGCTTTGATGTCTGGCGATTTGGCCGTTGGAGATTTGGAAGCGGCCTGGAACGATCGCTTTGCTGCGGACTTCGGATACGAGGTCGACAAGCCATCGAACGGGGTATTGCAGGATGTGCATTGGCCTGTTGGCCTGTTCGGGTATTTCCCGACGTATTCCTTGGGCAATGTCTATGCAGGGTGCCTGAACGACGCGATGACTCAGGCAGTGCCTGACCTTGATGACGATCTGGCCAAAGGCGACACAACCGCCGCAACAGGTTGGCTGCGCAGCAACGTGCAAACCTATGGCGGATTGTATGAACCCCGTGACATGATCGCAAAGGCCAGCGGAATGGAGCCGGGACCAAAGCCGCTTTTGGCATATCTCAACCGCAAATTCAGCGATATTTACAAGCTTTAAGCTGTATTTCGCCGATTTCTGGGTGATTTTTACGGTGTTTCGGCGGCGTGTTGCACATGTGACGTGACACGCTGTTTCTTCCCATGTGTTTCCACCCAGCCCACCATATTCTGGTGCACATCATCACTGGGAGTGAAAACGCTATGAAAAAATTCGTAATTGCCACATCGATTGCTCTGGTTGCAGGCAACCTCGCATTTGCACAACAGACACAACAAACAGGCGTTGTGGGCCCTTCGGGTGACGATGTTTATTCGTTGCAAGTGACGGGCGCCGATGGCGTAACTTACAACTGCCGGCCCGATGTCATCGACGTGGACGGTGTTCCGTCGCGACCTTGCGTGCAAGCCGGAAACACACCGGCATTCCAAGGCAGCCTTGCCGCGGGCGGCGGGGCAGCATTGGGCGCGTTGGTGTTCATTGCGCTGGTGTCAGGCAGCGACGGGTCGCCATCGACAACGACCACAACGAACTAAGGACTGCAAAATAGGGAAGACACCTTTGCACCTTACTTTATGATGGGTGCAGAGGCAGTCAATAAACCGGGTTTTGCAAAATGTTTCGTGTTTCAGACCGTGCTGGCAGGCCAAAGCCTGCATTGGGGCGCGAAGTTTCCATGATCAGACCGAACGAGACACGAGCCCCGCTATCGTTAATTATTCCTTTTACCCAATCAGACGAGTGCCCGACACTCAGGAATGTGCTGAATTCAGGCGTGAAATAGTATCTTGCCCCCACAGCGATACCCTTTTGCCGGTTGAGAAACCGTGTACGATCTCTGTTTGCATAGTAAAGCTGCGCAGTTAACGCGAGATTCTTGAAGCTTCGATGCTCTGCTGAAACGAATATGGATTGTTGCCGAAAGCCAGTCGCAATGATGTTGCTTTGGTTCTCGAATTGCGCCTCGGCAAATAGTGTTAGGTCGTCAGCACGATGATGGGCGGTAAAGCGCATCTGATCGCTGAACTTCGTGTCAGTGTATTGCACCGCCAAATAAGTTTGCGGGCGGACAAACCATTCAAAAAACAAATCCGTCTTTTCATCAAACTTGGAAAAGGTCGCGCCGACCCCAAAACGCATTGTGTCTGTTTCGCGTCCAACAGCAAACCGCCTTTCATCCGGGGTTTCGGACGTTGAAATACGGCCTACCCTGTCGACAAGTCTACTGCTATCTTGATTATAGCTCGCGTTAAAAAACAATGTGTTGTCAAAGGTATACTGCGCACTAAATCTTGCAGCGTTTGCCACAATCGTACCAATCGAGAAGGGTAATTTAAGTCTTGTAATCTCGGATGAGAACCTAAGCCTCTGGCCATCAATTTGAAACCCCAAGCCTATCTTCTCTCCATTGCTGTCCGCGTATTGGCCACCGTTGTTTTTGGAAAACAGCACGGTTGAACCATAATAGTAGACGTCTTGAGCCTTTGTTGTTTGGGCCGTTCCAAGTAAAGCAAAGCACAGAGCGGAGATATGTTTAAGGATCTTCACAATAATACTCTTTAAACTGCGGTTTCAGGTGTCTCCGCCTTCGTCTTCGTCGCCTTGATCGGCAATCCACGCGACGCTGACGACTTCTTCGTTTTTGCCGGTGTTGAACACTTTGACACCACCTGCGCTGCGGGATCGGAAACTGATGCCTTCAACGGGTACACGGATCGACTGGCCTTTGGAGGTGGCCAGCATGATCTGGTCGTCCATCTCGACAGGGAAGGACGCCACAATCGGGCCACCGCGCATGGCTTTGTCCATGGCGGTAACCCCCATGCCGCCGCGTCCCCGAACAGGGTAGTCGTGGCTGGAAGAAAGCTTACCAGATCCTTGCGACGTGATTGTAAGGATTAAGTTTTCAGCCGCTGACATCTCGGCGTAGCGTTCTTGTGGCAGCTGGGTGTTTGCGTTGCCTTCTTCTTCATCCGGTGCATCCGCATCGTCGGCCAAACCTGCCATAGCACGGCGCATTTTCAGATAGGCCGCCCGTTCGTCAGACGTCGCATCGAAGTGGCGGATGATCGACATCGAAACAACCGCGTCGTTGTCATTCAGCTTAACACCTCGGACCCCGACCGAATTACGTGAGTTAAAGACACGCACATCTGTTGCGGGGAAGCGGATGGCACGGCCAGAACTTGTGACCAACATCACATCATCATCATTCGATGCGATGCGGGCATTGATCAGGGTCGTTTCAGCGTGATCGTCTTCAAACTTCATCGCGATCTTGCCGTTGCGCATGACCTTGGTGAAATCCGACAGTTTGTTGCGACGCACGGTGCCTGCCGAGGTCGCAAAGACCACCTGCAGATCATCCCATTCGTCCTCATCACGGTCCACTGGCATAATAGCGGCAATCGAGACGCCAACAGGGATCGGCAGGATATTCACAATCGCTTTGCCTTTGGACGTGCGTCCACCTTGCGGCAAACGCCAGGTTTTCAGCTTGTAGACCATACCGTCAGTCGTAAAGAACAGCAGCTGTGTGTGCGTGTTGGCCACAAAGAGGGTGGTGATCACGTCCTCTTCTTTGGTCTGCATTCCCGCCACACCTTTGCCGCCGCGCTTTTGGGCGCGGAAATCGATCAATGGCGTCCGTTTGATGTAGCCCCCAGACGTCACAGTCACGACCATGTCTTCGCGTTCAATCAGGTCTTCATCGTCCATATCGCCTGACCAGTCGACGATTTCAGTGCGACGTGGAACAGCAAACTGGTCTTTGATTTCAGTCAGTTCGTCTGCGATGATCCCCATAATACGTTCGCGGGATCCCAAAATCTCAAGATATTCTTTGATCTTGCCTGCCAGCTCTTCCAGCTCGTCTGTGACTTCTTTCACACCGATCTGCGTCAAACGCTGCAAGCGCAATTCGAGGATCGCGCGGGCCTGTGTCTCAGAAAGGTTATACGTGCCATCGTCGTTGGCCGTATGGGTCGGATCGTCGATAAGTGCGATATAAGGTAAAATATCTTGCGCAGGCCAGCGCCGCGTCATCAGTTTTTCACGCGCTTCCGCCGCATCGGCAGAAGACCGGATCGCGGCAACGATTTCGTCGATGTTGGTGACAGCAACGGCCAAACCACACAAGATATGGCTGCGTTCGCGCGCCTTGCGCAACAGATAGGCGGTGCGACGCGCCACAACGTCTTCGCGGAAGTCGATGAACGACGTCAGGAAGCGGCGCAGCGTTAAAGTTTCCGGTTTTCCACCATTCAACGCCAGCATGTTGCAGCCAAAATACGTCTGCATCGGCGTAAAGCGGAACAGCTGGTTCATGACAACTTCAGCTGTGGCATCACGTTTCAGTTCGACTACCACGCGCACACCATTACGATCGGATTCGTCTTGAACGTGGGCGATGCCTTCTATCTTTTTGTCGCGTGCGGCTTCCGCGATACGTTCAATCATTGTGGCCTTGTTCACCTGATAGGGAATTTCATCCAGAACAATGGCATAGCGGTCTTTCCTAATCTCTTCGACACGCGTTTTGGCGCGTACAATGACGCTGCCGCGCCCTTCAAGATAGGCTTTGCGTGCCCCGGTGCGACCCAACATGATCCCACCTGTGGGGAAGTCCGGCCCCGGCACATATTCGATCAGCTCTTCGGAGCTGAGATCCGGTTGTTCGATCAATGCAAGGCAGGCATCGATGACTTCTCCCAGATTGTGGGGCGGGATGTTGGTGGCCATACCCACCGCGATGCCGCCAGCGCCGTTGACCAGCATATTGGGAAAACGGGCGGGCAGGACCGTCGGTTCACGGTCCTTGCCATCGTAGTTATCTTGAAAATCAACCGTATCTTTGTCGATGTCGCTCAGAAGATAGGCTGCGGGTTTGTCCATGCGCACTTCGGTGTACCGCATGGCCGCCGCGTTATCGCCATCCATGGAACCAAAGTTGCCCTGACCATCCAACAGCGGCAGCGACATGGAAAAATCCTGCGCCATGCGCACGAGGGCGTCATAGATAGCACTGTCACCATGCGGGTGGTATTTCCCCATCACATCGCCAACAGGACGCGCTGACTTGCGGTAGGCTTTGTCGTGGCTATTTCCAGTTTCGTGCATCGCATAAAGAATGCGTCGGTGGACCGGTTTCAGACCGTCTCGCAGGTCCGGAATCGCGCGGGACACGATGACCGACATGGCATAGTCCAGATAGGACGTGCGCATTTCTTGCTCGATCGAAATGCTGGGGCCGTCATAAGCCGGCCGCTCGGGGCGCATTTCATCATCGTTTTCAGGGGGTTGTGGCGTATCGTTCACGTGATTGTCCCGATGTCTTGTTGCATCTATATCTTGATGCGAAGACTAGCAGACAGCATAGATGATGTGCAATGGCGTGACGGGAATTAGATCGTTTTTACGCCGAACAGCTGGCCCCGCCCAAAACGCAGAACTTGGCACAATGCGGATGATTGAGGGCCACATCTTTTTCCGCCTCTTCCAGCGATGCGCCCAATTCAAACTCTGGCGAATAAGGCAAAAGCGTACAGGCCAGCACAGCCGGTGTGGCAGCGCCCTTGCGTTTCACCACCATACGGCTTGAAGCGCACATAACCGCATCAGGCGATTTATCCAGAATGCCCCAGCACGCGGTGGTGATTTCGGGCACTTCCACTGTTTCGTCCATTTCGGGAAACAGCACGGTCATGCCGGGGTCTTGCGCGTCGATGTCAAAGCCGTGTTCGGCATAGAAGGCGGCGTAGCCTGCGCGGCTGTCTTCGTCGCTGTCCCCAAAAACAGAACGTCCGGCCACAGCCATACGCACGCCATTGTCACGCAACCATGCCATGCCGATAATGGTCTTTTCCAAAGCACCCGCACCGCGTTCCGCATCATGCAGATCGGCGCGGTAATGGTCCACTGAAATGCGAAAGGTCAGCTTGCCGGGGTAGGCGGCGTTCAATTCCAGAATACCAGCCTGCATGGTTTTGCGCATCATCGGACGCATGGCATTGGTCAGAACCAAAACGTCATAGCCCACATCCAGCGACCGACGCATGATCTCGATCATCTGTGGGTTCATAAAGGGCTCACCACCGGTGAAGGCAATTTCTGTCACAGGCCATTTGCGGGCTTTGATCTGATTTAGGTAATCCTGCACTTCGTCGGCGGTAATATAGACCAGTTTATCGTTTGTCGGACTGCTTTCGATGTAACAGTTTACACATTCAATGTTGCACAGCGTGCCTGTATTGAACCAAAGCGTTTGCGGATTGGTCAACGCCACCGTCGCACGCGCCTCGCCTTTGGCGGTTACGGCGCGGTCTTGAAACTTCCCAAGATTTGCGGATGTATCGAGGTCTTTCATAAGACGCCTTTCGGTTGGCTGCGTGTGGTACATGGGACCTAGCGCAAAGCGCGACAAGACAAAAGGCGGCGTCTCCCCCTTTGACACCATTGTGAACTTTGTCGTTTATGTTGCGCAACAGGTAGAACATCTGTAGACGCCGTTAGCGGTAACATAGGCTCTGGAAGACTTAAGGAAGACTTAGCATGGTATCTCGCATCATTCCCGTCGAAGCATTCGATCTGGTGATCTTCGGTGGCACGGGGGATTTGGCACGCCGCAAGATCTTGCCTGGGTTGTTTCGTCGTTACTGCGCGGGGCAAATGCCTGACGGGGCACGGGTGATCGGGGCCGCACGATCAGATATGGATGCGGCAGGCTATAAGGATATGGTGGCCGATGCCATCCGCGAGTTTGGCGGCGGTCGGTCTTGCGAAGACGGCACATTGGATGCCTTTCTGGACCGGTTGCATTACGTGGCGATTGATGCGCGCGGTGAAACGGGCTGGTCCGAACTGACCGACCTGATGCGCGACAGCGTTCAGGTGCGCGCCTACTATTTCTCTGTAGCACCCAGCCTGTTTGGTGACCTGGCCGAACGGCTGCACAGCCACGGTCTTGCTGATGATCAAAGCCGCATCGTGGTGGAAAAGCCCTTTGGGCGCGATTTGCAGACCGCCAGGGCGTTGAATGCATCCTTGGCCGAGCATTTCGATGAAAGCCAAATCTACCGGATCGATCATTATCTGGGCAAAGAAACCGTGCAAAACCTGATGGCGGTCCGCTTCGGCAATACGCTGTTCGAACCTTTGTGGAACGCGCAATATGTCGATCATATCCAGATCACTGTGGCCGAAACCGTAGGCGTTGGGGGCAGGGGCGAATACTATGACAAATCGGGGGCGATGCGCGATATGGTGCAAAACCACCTGATGCAGCTGTTGTGCCTTATTGCAATGGAACCCCCGGCCAAGTTTGATCCGGGCGCTGTGCGGGACGAAAAGCTAAAGGTGATCCGCGCCTTGGACAAAGTTGAGCCGCACCACATTGTGCGTGGCCAATATGCAGCGGGTCCCGACAATCCCGATTTCCGTGAAGCCGTAGGTGATGCGCGGTCCAAAACCGAAAGCTTTGTGGCTATGAAGGTCGGCATTTCCAACTGGCGGTGGGCTGGCATTCCATTTTACTTGCGCACCGGCAAACGCATGTCGGCACGGTCCAGCGAAATCACGGTTGTGTTCAAAGCGCGCAACCATTCCATCTTTGAAGAAGACGGCGAAGACCACCGCAACGTGTTGTCTATCCGTCTGCAGCCCAACGAGGGCATCACGATGAAAGTGACCATCAAGGAACCCGGGCCGGGGGGCATGCGTCTGGTCGATGTGCCGCTGGACATGAGCTTTGCCGAAGCCTTGGGCGAAGACGGCGGTGATCCGCCCGATGCTTATGAGCGGTTGATTATGGATGTCATTCGCGGAAACCAAACGCTATTCATGCGCGGTGACGAGGTCGAAGCCGCATGGGCTTGGACCGATCCTATCATCGACGGCTGGACGGCGCGGGGTGATGTGCCCAAACCATACGATTCAGGCAGCAACGGCCCCACCGATGCCGACCAGCTTCTGGCCCGTGACGGGCGTATTTGGCGCGAGGTAAGACCATGAAGTTTAAAGAATATCCTGACCGCGAAATGCTTGTGATGGACGTGGCCCAGCAAATTGTGACTGATTTGAATATGGCCCTCGTCGGTCCAGACCGTGTATCGATTGCCGTTCCCGGCGGCACCACGCCGGCACCCATTTTCGATGTGCTGTGCGCGGCTGATCTGGACTGGGCCCGCGTGGATGTGCTTTTGACAGACGAACGGTGGGTGCCTGCGGATCATGCCCGCTCAAACGCAGGGTTGCTTTATCGGCACCTGTTGATGGACAGGGCAGCTGACGCGCATTTTGTGCCGTATTACGTAGAAGGCATGAAGGCCAAAGAGGGGGCCGCGCAGACCTCTGGGCTGATTGAACAGCATGTGCCGCTGGACGTTGTTGTGCTTGGCATGGGCGCCGATATGCACACGGCCTCATTGTTTCCCGGTGCGTTGGGACTGTCAGACGCTATGGCTGCAGATGCGCCGCACTTATGTGCGGTACAAGCAGAAGGCCAAGAACCCCGCGTGACGTTAAGCGCAGCAGTTTTGAACAGTGCTGTGCAAAAACATCTTGTGATATTTGGCGATGACAAACGCGCAGCATTGGACGCTGCTATGGATGCGCAACCCGAAGACGCGCCAATCAGCGCCGTGGTACAGGGGGCAACGGTACATTGGGCCGCATGACATTTTCAGACGCATGGGCGGACGTAGAAGTCCGTCATGCCGCAACCGCAGACCGTAAATTTCTATCTTTGTTTGACGACACCGGCCGTGCCGATACGTTTCGGTGTGATACCTCTGACATGCGGTTGGACTATTCCAAAACCAACATTGACGCCGAAACCCGGGACGCCTTGTTGGCACTGGCCGAAGCTGCCGATGTCGCGGCGCACCGCGATGCAATGTTCAGCGGCCAAAAAATCAACCAGACCGAAGGCCGCGCCGTGTTGCACACCGCATTGCGCAATCTGGATGGGGGTCCGGTTCTGGTGGATGGCACTGACGTCATGCCGGGCGTTTTGGACACGCTGGGGCGGATGGGGGTCTTTGCGGACGAAATTCGATCCAGCCATATCACTAATGTCGTCAACATCGGAATTGGTGGCTCTGATCTTGGTCCTGCCATGGCCGTGCAGGCCCTAAGCCCATATCATGACGGACCGGCGGTGCATTTTGTGTCCAACGTCGATGCAGCAGATGTTTCTGATACATTGCGTGGCCTTGATCCCAAAACGACACTGGTGATTGTGGCATCCAAGACATTCACAACTGTTGAGACCATGACCAACGCACGCACCGCACGGGCATGGATGTCAGAGGGCGGTGGCGATCCGGGCACACAGTTTGCAGCCCTGAGCACCTCGGAGGATGGCACGTCGCAGTTTGGCATTCCACCCGAACGCGTGTTCGGATTTGAAGATTGGGTGGGGGGGCGCTATTCGCTGTGGGGGCCAATTGGCCTAAGCCTTATGATTGGCATCGGTCGGCGCGGGTTCATGGCGTTTTTGCGCGGTGGACAGGCGATGGACCTACATTTTCAGGCAGCACAAGGCGCTGAAAACATGCCTTTGATGCATGCATTGGTCGGGATTTGGCACAACCAGTTCTGCGGGCACGCCACCCGTGCCGTGTTGCCTTACGATCAACGTCTGGGGCAACTGCCAGCTTATTTTCAGCAGCTTGAAATGGAAAGCAATGGCAAGTCTGTGCGGATGGACGGATCGGATGTTCCTGTGCACACAGGCCCCGTTGTATGGGGGGCGCCTGGCACCAACGGCCAACACGCGTTTTACCAGTTGATCCATCAAGGCACCCGCACGATCCCGTGCGAATTCATGATTGCCGCGCAGGGTCATGAGCCGGATCTGGAACATCACCATCATTTGCTGGTGGCCAATTGCCTCGCGCAATCGGAAGCTTTGATGCGCGGGCGGTCTACAGATGAAGCCCGCGTTTTGATGCGTGAGAAAGGTTTTGAGGGTGCAGAGCTAGACCGTCAGGCCGCCCACCGTGTGTTTTCTGGCAATCGTCCTTCTGTCACTTTGGCGTACCCTAAGCTGGACCCCTTTGTTCTGGGGCAAATCATAGCACTTTATGAGCACCGTGTGTTTGTTGAGGGTGTCATTCTGGGCATCAATTCGTTTGACCAATGGGGCGTGGAATTGGGCAAAGAGCTTGCAACGGCGTTACAACCTGTTGTGGAGGGTGCGCAAACTGCGGACGGTAAAGACGGGTCGACACAAGCGTTGGTCGATTTTGTGCAACGACACCGCGTCCCTTAGGCTCAGGACCCATTCATCTTAATGCCTCAGCGCGATTTTCGTGGCACCGGAGGCGCCCCTTCGGGGCAACATATCAGAGGCTTGGGACGCGACGATAAGAGTGGTTCTCTTTTCAAGCGGCGCAAGACGCTGAGATGTCGCCCCTTTGGGGCGCAGAGATGAAGTAAAAATCGCGTCTCCGATTTCCCTGATTTGGCCCGTGACTATCGTTGCATCTGCTTGAAATAGAACCACTGTTCCCGCGCAACTGCGCCTCATCATAAATCAAATCAGGAAAACTGAGGTATTAAGATGAATGGGTCCTGAGCCTAAGCGTCGGACTGGGGCCAGCCCCAGACCCCGAGGTTTACATTGCGAGATGAAGACGGATCAGGGGGCTTGGACTGCCCCATCCGTGTGTGTCAGCTTTTGCTTAATGTCGTCGGGGATCGGCTGGCGCCCCGTGCCGTCTTGTTTCAGCAGCACCATCACGCAATCAAACGTCGCACGTTTACGCCCCTGCGCCCAAATCGTTTGACACAGCGTAAGCGACGTTGTGCGCATTTCTGTACACCGCGTGGTCACGATGTAGTCTTCGTTGCGCAGCATCTCTTCTATGTAGCGTACGCTTCCGCCGCGCACCACGATGCGCGGGCTGGTTTCGTCACCGATTGTGCCAATGTTGTGCATTTCCATAAATCGCACCCGCAATCGTTCAAACCACACAAAGTACCGCACGTTGTTCACATGCAGCAGTGCGTCCAATTCATCGTGGTGCACGCGGTCGGCAAAGGCCAAAGGGGCGGGTTCCGTGATACCTTCGGCGCGTTGCTCGGCCTCGGACAGGTTGGTATGATAACGTGGTGACATAACGTCACCAACTAGCGATCCGGCATGGGGCTTGCAAGCGCGTGTCTGCACATGCAGGGTCTGCACCAAGGGAGAGCGCCATGGTTTTGTATGGCGCGTGTTAAAGAAAATTGGGAGGTGCCAATGCTTGGCCAAATGATGACATCCGCTTTGACCATTTCGTCACTTGTGGATCACGCCGCGCGCTATCATGGGAAAACCGAAGTGTTTTCCGTAAATACAGGCGGGGGGATCGAGACCACCAGCTGGGGGGAAGTCGGCGCGAATGCGCGGCGTTTGGGCGACGTCTTGACCAAATTGGGCATTGAACCACAATCGCGCTGTGCCACCATCGCATGGAACAACCGCCGCCATCTTGAGATTTACTTTGGTGTGTCTGGTGCGGGTTTCGTATGCCACACCATCAACCCACGCCTTTTCCCGGAACAGTTGGTCTACATCATCAACCACGCCGAAGACAAAGTGCTGTTTATTGATGCGACATTTGTACCTTTGGTGGCTGCCATTCGCGACAAATGCCCCCATTTGGAACATGTTGTGTTGATGGAGGGGCGCGACGAAGAGGCCGCAGCCAAAATCGAAGGTTTGAAATTCTACGACGACTTCATTGCCGAAGGCGACGCTGGCTTTGTGTGGCCCGAGATCGACGAAAACACGGCGTCATCCCTGTGCTATACCTCAGGGACCACGGGCAATCCCAAAGGCGTTCTTTATTCGCACCGCTCGACTGTGTTGCACGCTTTTGCGTCCAACCTGAAAGACTGCATTGGCAATTCGGCGATGGATGTTGTTCTGCCTGTTGTGCCCATGTTCCACGTCAATGCCTGGGGCACGCCCTATGCCTGTGCCATGGTGGGCGCACGTATGGTGATGCCGGGGCCTGGTCTGGATGGCGCGTCGTTGGTGAATTTGATCGACACCTACAACGTCACCACGGCTTTGGGTGTTCCCACAATTTGGCTGGGGCTATTGGGCGAGGCGGAAAAAGCGGGATCAAAGCTGGAAAGCCTGACACGCACGGTTGTGGGCGGATCCGCTTGCCCGCCGTCGATGATCGACACGTTCCGCGACATATACAACGTCGAAACCATTCACGCTTGGGGCATGACAGAGATGTCGCCACTTGGCACAGCAAACCAGCCGTTGGCCAAACATGGCGATTTGCCGCAAGTCGAACAAAACAAGCTGCGCGAAAATCAAGGACGCCCGGTTTGGGGTGTTGAGATGAAGATCGTCGATGACACAGGTTCCACTTTGCCCGAGGACGGCGAAGCCCAAGGCGATTTGTTGGTGCGGGGCCATTGGGTTCTGGACGCCTATTTCCGCAAAACCAGCGATGAGACCCTGACAGACGGTTGGTTCGATACGGGCGATGTGGCAACCATCGACCCTGATGGCTATCTCAGCATCAAAGACCGGTCCAAGGACATCATCAAATCTGGCGGCGAATGGATTTCGTCCGTGGATCTGGAAAACATCGCCATTGCCCATCCCGATCTGGCCAATGCGGCTGTCATCGGGGCGCGTCACGAAAAATGGGACGAACGCCCCATTCTGATTGCCGTGAAAGCAGAAGGGTCTGACCCAAGTGCGGCTGACGTTCTGGCGGCCTTTGATGACAAGATTGCCAAATGGCAAATACCGGATGAAGTCGTCTTTGTTGATGCGCTGCCTTTGGGGGCAACTGGCAAAGTCCTAAAGCGCAAGCTGAAGGAAGAATTCGGCGAAGTTTTGATCGGCAAGTGAGAGTGGCGGGCGTCGCTAAAGGCGCCCGCACGCCGTTTAATCTAAGTCTTTTATATGGTTTTGGCTGACGGCGCGGCGATATTTCTCAGTCAATTCGTCATGCACTTCCGACCCGTCATGCATGAACGGCAAAATCCCACGGCGCACGCTTTGGCCGCGCATGTCACGGATATCTTGTTCCGATCGGGTCACCCGTTGCGACATACGCAAGCCCCAACTGTGCAAATGCCCATACATTTTATCAACAAGATCAGCGTGTTGGTCCGTTTTGCAAAGGTCGTGAATTTCATCCGGGTCACTTTGCAAATCGAACAGCATAGGCCGCAGTCCACCTTCTGCATGCATCAGTTTGTAGCGCCCGTCGTAGACCATGAACAATCGGCAATCGCGCGGTTCCAAGCCCAAACCCGGCCCAATCGGCGTTGCGGAGTAATCGTATTCTGAAACGGCATACGCGCGCCATTCCGGCGTGTCCCCGTTGATCCAAGGCATCAAACTGCGCCCTTCAAGGATATGATCCGGCACGCTTCCTCCAGCCGCCTCCACAAACGTCGGCGCCAGATCAATGCTTTCCACCAACGCATCACACTTTGTGCCACGCGTTTTGTTCGCTGTAGGTCTTGGGTCGTAAATGATCATAGGCACCTTCACCGAAGGGTCATGGAAAAGGTTCTTTTCGCCCAGATAGTGATCGCCAAGATAATCGCCGTGATCCGACGTCAACACGATCATGGTGTCGTTCAGCTGGTCGGTCTCTTCAAGATGCGCAAGCAACCGGCCCAATTGATCGTCGCATTGCTTGATCAATCCCATATAGGCCGGAATGACCTTCTGACGGGTTGCTTCATTTTGAAAGGCCTGACCGACTTTGCCATCCATGAAGGCTTTCAACACCGGGTGCGTGTTTTCCAGTTCAACGCGATCGCGTTTGGCAGCCGGTACATGGTTTGGGCCGTACATGTCGTGATAGGGTGCAGGCACGATGTAGGGCCAATGCGGCTTGATATAGCTGACATGTGCGCACCACGGCCCTTTGGCCTGATCAACAAACCGGATCGTTTCGGAGGTCAGCCATGGCGTTTCACTGTCTTCTTCACGAATATTGGCAGGCAGGTCCGCGTTTTTGAACATCCATCCGCTGGCGGCGTGCCCATCTTCAAGCCCCGCATTGGCGTAGTCTGCCCACGGGTTTTCGCCAGCATACCCTTTCGACTTTAAGTATTCGTTGTAAGGTGATCTTTTTTCATCATAAAATCCATCTGGACCTTCACCCCAAAGACCATCATCACGCACCCATGCGTCAAACCCGCATTCCGCCTGGCGCACCCCGATCAGGCTGTCTGCTTCCAGCCCCAAACGCGCCATTCCTTCTGCATCTGCTTTCATGTGGGTCTTGCCAATCAACCAGCAATCCATGCCCAGTTTGCGCAGGTGATCCCCCATGGTCTGTTCGCCCACACGCAACGGAAATCCGTTCCACTGCGCACCGTGAGAAGATGCATATCGCCCCGTATAGGTGGACATGCGGGACGCCCCGCAAATCGGGCTTTGCACATAGGCATTTGTAAAGCGCACCCCCATATTGGCCACACGGTCAAAATGCGGGGTCTCCAGATGCGGATGCCCCGCACAACCAAGGTAGTCGAACCGCAACTGGTCATACATGATGAACAAGATATTCATGCATCAGGCTCCAATGTTTGTGTGCGATCCCTGACCGCCATAACCGATGAATACGTGGAAACGCAGTATGGCACCAGATACGTCGCCAGACATTTCAAGATGGCGCGCAAATCCATGTCACCTTTAAGGATATGATCACCATGATTGATGGCCATCAACACTGTTCCGACAATCAAAGCGATTTTACCCGCACGTCTTGCAACAGACAGATCCGTTGCAATCGTCCAAAAACCATCCGCCATGATGCACACCTTTTTGCCAGTTTCGACAGAGGTGACGCTTACAGGACGCCGATGCAACAGGTGCTAAGATAAATTCTGGAGCGGGTAACGAGAATCGAACTCGTAACTAAAGCTTGGGAAGCTGCCGTGATACCTTTTCACCATACCCGCTCAGTGGGGTCGGAATATGAGATCGGGCAGGGGGCGTCAAGCAGATTGGCGCGTGATGCCCGTGCTAAACCCGTGCTTCAAATAGATTTATGTCGGCGGGAATTTGGATGCCGTTTGCCGTCTGAAACGGTGAAAATGCCTCTACTATGCCCTGATGTATGGCTGCGACGTCTTCAGCCGTGCCATTGAAATGTTCGACAATACGCGACACAGGCCCGATGGCAAAACACTGGTCTGCCACCTCTTTCAAACCAGCAGGAGGCGTCAACATCAGATGATGTGTCGTTGCAGTTACGTCGCGCAGTCCCGCGTTTTGCAGCATTTCGATCACGCGGTTTTGATCTTCAAACGCGAATGGTCCGGGCAGGGTGCGATCGGTTTTAGGGGGTTTGCCCAGCCGTTTGGCCGCAACCTGGGCCGGAATCATAAACCATGGATTGTTCGGTGCAGGACCCCACGCCCCAAGCGTAATTTTTCCATCCGGCTTCAGCGCTTTCGCCATGTTGCGAAATGCGGCTGTGCTATCTTCAAAGAACATCACACCAAAGCGTGACAGCAAATGATCAAAACTGTTGATTTCAAAGCGGTACGATTGCGCATCCGCCAACAAGAATGATGCATGCGGGGTGGCTTTGGCCAAATCTTCCGCCTTTGCCAGCAAAGTGTCGGAAATATCCACACCCAGCGCGTGGCCTTGTGGGCCGACACGCTGTACGACCTGCACCGTGCTGGTTCCCGCGCCACATCCCACGTCCAACACAGTTTGACCGGTTTGAAGACCGGCGCGGTCCAGCACCAAATCCAGCACAGGGGCCAGCGTGGCATCCATTACATCCTGAAGCGCGACCCAGCTTTGGCCAGCCTGATCTGACCAGTAGGTTTTTTGATCTTCGTTGCCAGTCATCCGCGACGCCTGCGTCTGCGCCCACCGGAGTCGCCGCCGTCCGCGCCTCCGCCGCCTGTGTTGAAGGTTTGCGTCGGAAGGGTGACAATCGAATTCAGGATCGGGAACGGTTCTACCGAATTGGGAATGGCCGAGGCATTTACGAAATGCTCCTGAAAACGTGGTTCAATCGCGGTCTCGATTTTGTGGATGGCTTTTACGGTGGCCTCGATCTCGCCGCGAGCCTCGCGGTTCAGCAGCGCAATGCGCGCACCAGTGCCCGCCGCATTGCCTGCGGACGTGACCTTGTCCAAAGGCGCATCCGGGATCATGCCCAGGATCATCGCGTGTTTTGGGGAAATATGTGCGCCAAAAGCCCCCGCAAGGACCACACGGTCCACGGCCTCGACTTCAAACTTGTCCATCAGCAACCGTGCACCTGAATACAACGCGGCCTTCGCCATTTGAATTTCGCGGATGTCGCGGTTTGTAACCGTGATCTTTGGTCCACCTTTCGCCGTGCCGTCATAAACAAGATAGGAATAGGTGCGCCCGTCCAGAAAACAGTTGGGCGATCCGGTTTGTTCGGGCGATCCGATCAGGCCCGGGGCATCGACAATGCCCGCGATGCGCATTTCGGCGACCATCTCGATGATGCCTGACCCGCAAATGCCGGTCACGCCGGTTGTGGCGATGGCCTCGTCAAAGCCGTCCTCGTCCGACCAGACCTCGGATCCGATCACGCGAAAACGCGGGACCTTTGTGGCGGGGTCAATCTCGACGCGTTCAATGGCACCGGGGGCCGCGCGCTGGCCAGAACTGATTTGTGCCCCTTCAAAGGCCGGTCCCGTGGGCGATGAACACGCCAGAACCTTTTCAGTGTTGCCCAACAAGATTTCGGCATTGGTGCCAACATCCACAACCAAAACCAGATCTTTGGATTTGTCCGGCGCCTCGGACAACGCAACGGCTGCCGCATCCGCACCAACATGGCCCGCGATGCAGGGCAACAGATAAACACGGGCGGAGGGGTGAATGTTCAGATCCAGATCATCGGCGCGCAAACGCAGCGCATCAGACGTGCCCAAAGCAAACGGGGCCTGGCCCAATTCAAACGGGTCAATGCCCAGAAACAAGTGGTGCATCACCGGATTGCAAACAAACACCGCATCCACGATCAGGGCTTTGTCGATTTCGGCTTCGATGCTGATCTGGGTGAACAGCGCATTCATACCTTCACGCACAGCACGCGTCATCTCGTCAGAACCGCCCGCGTTCATCATGGAATAGCTGACACGGCTCATCAGGTCTTCGCCAAATCGGATCTGCGGGTTCATAATGCCACTGGACGCAACAACGTCACCGGTTTGCAAATCACACAAATGGGCCGCGATGGTGGTCGATCCAAGATCAACCGCCAACCCGTACACCGTGCCCTCATAGTAGCCTGGCCAGATATGCATGATGCGTGGCGCGTTTTCGTCATCGCCCAAATGCACAGCGACAGTCACTTTCCACGCCCCTTTGCGCAAAACCGGCTGCATGGATTGCAAAATGTGCAAGTCGGCATGCACATTGTCCAATGCCCACTGATCCTTCAAGGCCATGCGCAATCGTTCCAGATCGCCCGACGGGTCATGCATGTCGGGTTCTTGCACTTCAACGTAGTACAGCTTGGTGGACGGGTTCATGACAATGTCACGCGCTTCCGCCCGTTTGCGAACGACTTGTTTGTGGACCTGACTTTCGGGGGGCACGTCGATAACAATGTCACCCTGCACCGTGGCCTGACATCCAAGACGGCGGCCATCGATCAAACCGCGCTTGTCCTTGTAGCGTTGCTCGACAGAATTCCACTCGCTTAACGCGTCATCTTCTACAGTCACACCGTGTTTGGAAAATTCACCATAGCTTGGGGTGATCTGACATTTTGAACAAATGCCGCGTCCGCCACATACACTGTCCAAGTCCACGCCCAACTGACGTGCTGCGGTCAAAATGGGGGTCCCACTGGGAAAATGGCCACGCTTGCCCGATGGGGTAAAGACAACAAGAGGATCAGTGCTCATTTTCAACGCCTAAAAGTTATTTTCCCAAAGCATAGATCGGCCCACACAAAGCGAAAGCCTATCAGCGGCAAAATCCATTCCGATGGCGTCATAAATCTTCATAAACTTCATGAAGATACCGTTTCTTTTCGCCAAAAATATCCCGGGGGACGCCCGCGGGGCGGGGGGCAGCGCCCCCTTCTGGTCGCTGTGCGTCAACGGGTTTTGTGAAAGATAAACCCAAGCAGGTTTAACAAAAGCTGGGCGGCCAGAATGGACGTAGACCCGGTAGGGTCGTAATCCGGTGCCACTTCCACCAGATCAATACCCACAATGTCATGATTTCGAACCACCTGTTGCAGCAATTCCAAAACCTCGTAGTACAAGAAACCGCCATGGCTGGGTGTGCCGGTGCCCGGCGCGATAGAGGGGCAAAACGCGTCAATATCGATCGTGATGTAAAGGCGGGCGCCGGCGGGAATACGGGCGGCCAATTGCAATGCGCCCAATGCACGGGCCTGTCGCACAGACAAAATATCAGACCCCATGGCACGCGCATCATCGTAGCCTTCTTTGGCCGTAGAGCTGACATTGCGAATACCAACTTGGGTCAGACCCGTGACATAGGGCTGCTCTGCCGCGCGGCGCATCGGGTTGCCGTGGCCGTGCCGCACCCCGTGGCGTTCGTCGACAAAATCAAGATGCGCGTCGATTTGCAGGATATGGATGTCACCCCCGTTATATTCGGGGCCGTCATAGGCGCGAATACAGGGGATGTTGATTGAATGATCGCCACCAATCGTAACGGGCAGGGCGCCTGCTTTCAAAGCGGCGCGCACACCTGTTTCGATGTTGGCATGGCTGCGGTCCGTGTCGGTGTGGACAATATCGGCATCCCCCATATCCACGATGCGCACAGAGGCTGGCAAATAGGTGGCGTCGTCTTCATGATCGTAAGCGCCTGCATGACCGAAGCTGAACAGCGTTGAAGCTTCGCGCACACCACGCGGCCCGAAACGCGCGCCACTGCGAAACTGGGTGCCTGCATCAAAAGGCGCACCCAATATTGCCACATCAGCATCGATTGCATCCCAATCCGCCACAAAGGGGCGCTTTCCAAACGTAGAAATGCCGACAAATGGCAAATCAAGCCGTCCGCTCTCGTATCCATGTCCGCTCATCTCGGTCTCCTGTCTGGCGCGATTACGCCCAGCTTTGCGCCAAGCGGCGTCTTGATGCAATCTTCCCTTTGCCCCTTTTCATTCATCCCAACCCATGAGATAGGAAACCGCCAAGTGAACCCTTCCTGTTGAGGTGCGATATGGAAATTCGTGAGGCTCTGACCTTTGATGATGTTTTATTGGTGCCGGGGGCGTCAAATGTGCTGCCCAGCACAGCAGACACCCGCACATGGGTGACCAAATCCATCGCAATGAACATCCCGCTTCTCAGCTCTGCGATGGACACGGTGACCGAAGGGCGCATGGCCATCGCTATGGCACAGGCAGGCGGCATCGGCGTGGTGCACCGCAACCTCACCATCGAAGAGCAGGCCCGTGAAATTCGCCGCGTCAAACGCTTTGAATCAGGCATTGTTTACAATCCGATCACCTTGACCCCGGATCAAACTCTGGCGGACGCAAAAGCCCTACAAGAACGCTACCGCGTCACGGGCTTTCCCGTGGTTGACGAAAAGGGGCGCGTTCTGGGCATTGTGACCAACCGCGACATGCGTTTTGCCTCTGACGACAAAACGCCCGTGTCCGTGATGATGACCAATGAAAACCTCGCTATCTTGCAAGAACCGGCAGACCGCGACGAAGCGATCAGCCTGATGAAAGCACGCCGCATCGAAAAACTGCTGGTGACGGATGGCAAAGGCACCCTGACGGGGCTTTTAACGCTAAAAGACACCGAACAGGCCGTTCTAAACCCGACGGCATGCAAAGACGAATTGGGCCGTTTGCGGGTGGCAGCCGCCTCAACCGTGGGCGACGCAGGTTTTGAACGCTCCGCGGCCCTTGTGGATGCAGGCGTTGATATGGTTGTGATCGACACAGCCCACGGACATTCCGAAGGCGTGGCGGCGGCCGTGCGCCGCGTCAAAGCCCTATCCAACGAAGTGCAAGTTGTTGCAGGCAACGTGGCCACCGGTGAAGCAACCCGCGCTTTAATCGACGCAGGCGCGGACAGCATCAAAGTGGGCATCGGCCCCGGATCGATCTGCACCACACGTATGGTGGCAGGGGTAGGCGTTCCACAACTGACGGCCATCATGGATTGTGCCAAAGCGGCAGGCGATATTCCTGTGATCGCCGATGGTGGCATCAAGTTTTCCGGTGATTTCGCCAAAGCCATTGCTGCGGGCGCGTCTTGCGCGATGGTTGGCTCAATGATCGCGGGCACAGATGAATCCCCCGGCGAAGTCATCTTGTACCAGGGCCGGTCGTTCAAATCTTTCCGCGGCATGGGATCGCTGGGCGCTATGGCCAGTGGCTCAGCCGACCGCTATTTCCAAAAAGATGCCGCCAGCGACAAACTGGTGCCGGAAGGCATCGAAGGGCAAGTGGCGTACAAAGGATCTGCGGCTGCGGTCTTGCACCAATTGGTCGGCGGTTTGCGTGCTGCCATGGGCTACACCGGCAACGGCACCGTGGAAGCCATGCGCCAAAACTGCAATTTTGTGAAGATCACAGGGGCGGGCCTGAAAGAAAGCCATGTGCACGACGTGCAAATCACCCGCGAAAGCCCCAACTACAGAATTATGTGATTTTACAAATCACTAAGATACAAACTTAAGGTAAACCACCATGACCCCCGGCGCCCGCGTCTCTGCTGCGATTGAAATTTTGGATATGATCGCGGAAGGAACCCCTGTGGAACGGGCCCTGACGAATTGGGCACGGGGATCACGGTTTGCCGGGTCCAAGGATCGTGCGGCAGTACGGGACCATGTTTTTGACGTGCAGCGCAATTTGGCAAGCGACAGGGTGCGCGGCGGCGGGGCATCAGGGCGGCAGTTGATGCTGGGCCGGTTGCGCGCACAAAACGCGGATCTTGATCAGATTTTTAATGCTGCAGGCCACGCCCCGTCACCTCTAAGCGACGCAGAACGCGCGGCCGGTCAAACCCCCGAAGCCCAAAGCGATCAGTGGAACCTGCCCGAATGGCTCATTCCGGAATTTGAGTGGTCCTTGGGCGACAGGGCCGAAGCCGCGGCGCATCAATTGCAAAACCGTGCGCCCATCACTTTGCGTGTGAATGTTGCACGCACCACGCCGTCTGATGTCGCTGCTGAATTGGCAATTGAGGGCATTGAAACCCAGCCGAACCCGGTCTGCGACACGGCATTGACCATCACCGAAGGCCCGCGAAAGCTGCGCAATTCACAGCCCTATTTGCACGGGATGGTCGAACTTCAAGACGCGGCGAGCCAAGCGATTGCAAGCAATGTGCAAGGGTCGTCCCTGAAAGTTCTGGACTACTGTGCGGGTGGCGGTGGTAAAGCCTTGGCGCTTGCGGCTCTTGGGCATCAGGTCACAGCCCATGATCTGAATGTTGCGCGAATGTCTGATCTGCCAGACCGTGCAGTTCGCGCAGGGGTACAGATTATGGTGGAAACGCCAGATACGCTTTCGCCCGATGCAGTGTTCGATGTTGTTTTGTGCGACGCGCCTTGTTCGGGCAGCGGTGCATGGCGGCGCAGCCCCGCTGGCAAATGGACTTTGACGCAGGATGCTTTGTCAGGGCTGACAAAAACCCAAGATGAGATTCTGGACCAAGCCCAACAGCATGTGGCACCGGGCGGGCAGTTGGTCTTTGCGACATGTTCGGTTTTGCGCTGCGAAAACGAAGATAGGGCAGACGCCTTTGTGGCGCGAAATCCGGTATGGAACTGCACCGATCAGACGCGCATTAGCGTCAGCGATGCCTCAGATGGGTTCTTTCACGCGACATTTTCCAAGCTAGTCTAACCTCACAGTAACAATTGCGGCAAATCAGCGTCTGCTCTGGCCCGAATGGCGAAGACCAATGGACCGGTTAAGACCCGATTAACCGTTTCTGCGCGACAAATGCAGGAACGATTCGACCAATGTGAGGGCATCCTTTGTACGACAGCACACTGACGACAGGATCTATGAGCAAGTTCTCTGAAAGTGCCAAAGGCCGGTTGCGCAGCCTTTTGGTCGCGTCTGTGTTGCTTGGGGCGATGGGTGTTTTGGCGCCATTGGGCCGCATCCAGCTTGGGCTGGTCACGGCATCAGCCACTTTGGCGGTGGTGGGCATCGTGATGTTCGCCTTATCCTTCAAGCGGCAACGATCGCGCAAGTCGGCCTATGGAACGATTGCGGACTTTATCGAAAAAGACGCATCACCCAGTTTTGTAGTCTGTCCAGACGGAGAAGTGCGCAGCATAAATGAAGCCGGGCGTAAGCAGTTCGGGGCTGTAGAAGGCGAAACACTTGCCGGGACCCTCCGTAATACATTTGCAAATCCCGGCGGTATTCTTTTTCGTCTCAAGGCTTTGGCCGAAGCCAATGGGGCCGCGCGAGAAGATATAGTGACCCGCAAAGGCCATGTGCGCCTGTCTGTGCATCAAATGGGCACCGATGCGTTTTTGTGGCGCATGGAGGATGTGCCCGAACCAGCAGCAGGCCGTGGCAGCGACGGTCCGCTTTTGCCAATGCTTATGATAGGTCGAAGCAACGCAATTTTATTCATGAACGATGCCGCACGCCGTTTGGTCGGACAACGCGTCAAATCCCTGAATGATCTGATAGGCGAAACGCCACTGACCCTTGGGACCCCGGCGGTATTGACGACTGGGTCTGGCCCCGTCGATGTGCAATTTGCCTGTGTGGAAGCTGGCGCGGGACGTCGCGCTTTGTATATTTTACCCGTTGCAGATGCCTCTCAGAATGACCCATTATGGTCATCCTTTGAAGCTTTGCCAGTGCCACTTTTGCGGGTGGCAGCCGACGGGCAAGTCCGCGCTTTTAACAAGACTGCCTATGCTTTGATTGGGGTCGGTTTGGATGAAGACGTCCACCTGTCGGAGCTGATGGAAGGGTTGGGACGCCCGATTTCAGACTGGTTGTCGGAAACATTATCAGGCCGTGCGGTGCAACATTCCGAATTTTTGCGTCTGAAGCGTGCTGACAAGGAAATGTTTGTTCAAGTCGCTTTGAACCGTGTCACCGAAGATGGTGAGGCTTCGTTGATTGCTGTTTTGACGGATGCCACCGAACTTAAGACTTTGGAAGCGCAATTCGTGCAAAGCCAGAAAATGCAAGCCATCGGACAATTGGCCGGTGGCGTGGCGCATGATTTCAACAACCTTCTGACTGCGATTTCCGGGCATTGCGATTTGTTGCTTTTGCGCCATGACCAAGGCGACGCCGACTATAGCGACCTTATTCAGATCAATCAGAATGCCAATCGTGCTGCAGCCTTGGTTGGGCAGTTGTTGGCGTTCTCGCGCAAACAAACCTTGCGGCCCGAAGTGTTGGATATGCGCGACACTCTGGCAGATCTCACCCATCTTTTGAACCGCTTGGTGGGGGAAACAGTGACCCTGACCCTAAGCCACGATCCGGTGCTGCAATCCATCCGTGCTGACAAACGCCAGTTGGAACAGGTGCTTATGAACCTTGTGGTCAACGCGCGCGACGCAATGCCAGACGGCGGAGAAATTCGTATCGTCACTGAATGCGAAACGCTAACGCAACCGCTGGATCGCGGGCAGGTCAGTGTGCCAGCGGGATCCTATGTAACTGTTCGCGTCAATGATGAAGGCGTCGGTATCGCACCAGACAAGCTGCAAAAAGTGTTTGAGCCGTTTTTCACAACCAAACGAACAGGGGAAGGTACGGGATTGGGCCTGTCCACGGCGTACGGCATCGTCAAACAAACAGGCGGGTATATTTTTGTCGATAGCAAGTTGGGCGAGGGCACGTGCTTTACCCTTTATTTCCCTGTGCTTGACGCAGTCGTACCCAAACCCGAAGTGGCGCGCCGCGCAAAACCCAAAGAGGTGCCAAATCACGGCGATGGTGTCATTCTGCTGGTAGAAGACGAAGCCCCTGTGCGCGCCTTTGCCAGCCGTGCGTTGCGCTTGCGCGGCTATACAGTCCTAGAGGCCGATTCCGCCGAAACGGCATTGAAGACATTGGAAGACCAGTCATTGAATGTCGATTTGTTCGTGACGGATGTTGTGATGCCGGGCAAGGATGGTCCAAGTTGGGTCCGTGAAGCCTTGCAAGACCGCCCCGATGTGCGTGTTGTCTTTGTATCCGGTTATGCTGAGGACAAATTCAGCGATGCCAAAAACAAAATTCCCAACTCAGTGTTCTTGCCCAAACCGTTTTCGCTAAACGATTTGACGGAAACGGTGCATCGCCAATTGCACTAGCAATTTCAGGGTATCAAAGACGCCAAATACCTGCATTTTCCATCAAGAAATGCTGTTATACAGTGCAAATTCAGCATCGAATTTACGCTTGAACCGCATTTCCACATCGGCAGACAGGTCTTGAGGCACCGCAGGCGACACGTTTTCGCGCGCAAGATCAAAAGTCACCCCAAGACGGTTGGTCAAAAAGTCTTGCAGCTTGGGCTGGTCTTCATATTTGAACAAATGCGTGATGCCAGTGCCATTTGGTTGCGCTTCCAGAAATTTCGACTGCGCCCCAACATCGGCAAATCCCGGTTTGTTGCCTTTCATATAGGCCAAAACGAAATCGTCAAAGCTGATCCCATGCGTTGCATTGGGTTTGCCTTTCATGAAGTCACGTTGGCGGTAGCGCCACCAACTGCCCAACCAGCTGACAGGTTCGCGCATCACAGCCATCAGTTCCAGTTCAACATCACATACCTTTAAAAACATCGGCCGCACAAAACGGTTGTAGCGATAAACCGGCGCATGTTTCAGCATCGGTGGCTCAGAAATCACCATATCCGCACGCCCGCGCAATGCCGTCTCGTAAGCTGTCGTTCCCGTTTTAGGAACAGATAGAAACGCCAAGCGTTCTTTGAAAAATATCAACATCGGGGACCTATTTGCGGCACGTGATCAGTGGCGTGCAACATTGCCTGCTTGGCCCTGTAACGCAATCTTTTGTTTCAGGTAGCTGACACAAATCGCGGCAGGCTGTGTACCCGAATTTCGGGCAGTTCACCGTCCCATTTGACCATCCGCACCAAAGCCGAATGTGCAATGTTGCCTTGGCTCAATTGCGTTGATCCTACATCACGCGTCAAAACATTAGGATTGCCGTGCACACACATCACTTCGCCATCCACTTCGCGTAAATCCAGCCAAGCCCCGGTGGGCAATGAGATACAATCGGGGCGCATATGAGCGCTGATCCGAACCCCTGCCAAACACGCGCCACGATCATTGAACACCTTTACGGTGTCCCCATTCACAACCCCATGCGCCGTAGCGGCGTCGGGATGCACTGTGCAGACTTCGCGTCCCTGCGATTTGCTGCGCTTTGACGGACCGCCTGTATCGTTCTGACTGTGCAGACGGGTGTCGGGTTGCCCTGAAAGCAAATGGAACTGCCCCTGTGCCGCATCGCACAGGCTTTCCACAGGCATGCGCCATTCCGGCGACGCGGGGCAATCGTCAAGCTGCATTGCCGCGACGGTCGCACTTTCCATTTCGATACGCCCGCTGTGCGTGGCGCGGCGATGCGTATCCGGGTCTTTCCGGAACGCCTCCATCTGGATTTGCCGTCTGCCTGTCCCTGAAAAATCGAACAGGCCTTGTGTTTTGAACGATGTCCAATCGGGCAATTCGATACCCTGCGATGATCCGGCGGTTTGGCAGGCTTGCCACAAAGTATGCTGCCACTCCTCAGCTGATCGACCTTCCGAGAAGGCCGCCTGCGTTCCAAAACGCAGGGACAGGTCTGAAAAAATATCGTAGTCATCACGCGACTGGCCGTAAGGCGACACTGCAGAGGACATATACAGCATCGCAGTTTCCAGACGGTTTATCATGATATCATCGCGTTCCAGCGCAGAGGTCGTTGGCAAAACAATATCAGCGCGGCGGGCCGTCGCCGTCCAACTGTGGTCCATAACAACAACAGTTTGCGGGCTGCGCCACGCCTTATCCAAACGGATCAAATCTTGATGGTGGTGAAACGGATTGCCGCCGGACCACCACACCAGTTTGGCATCCGGATATGTTCGCGCTTGCCCGTTGTAGGAATATGAACCGCCTGGGCTTTCCAACATGTCTGTCACACGCGCCACAGGGATGTAATCCTGTACCGGGTTTTGTCCTTGCGGCACTGACGGCCAATTGTAGACCTTATGCGGGCGTCCCACAGATTCCGTTGATCCGTACCCGTATCCGAAACCGGTGCCCGGCAATCCGATCTGGCCCAATACACACGCCAGACACAAGCCCCCCCAGATTGTGATTTCGCCGCCTTCAGCACGTTGCATGGACCATGCCATGTTGATCATCGTTTTTGATGTGCCCATGCGATGCGCAAGATCACGTATGTCCTGCGCAGGAACATCGCAAATTTGCGCTGCCCATTCCGGTGTTTTGGGGATGCCATCCGACCCTTTGACGTAGTCTTCGAAACGCTGGGCGCCGGTGGTGCATCTGTTTAGAAAATCTGAATTGGCGTGACCATTGCGAAATACCTCGAAGGCAAGCGCCAAGATCAGTGCACAATCTGTGCCGGGGCGGGGTGCCATCCATTCGGCCCGGGTCTGGGTTTCGGTGTCTGTCCCCAACGGTGAAATATTCACCACCCGACATCCCCGCGCCACAGCGCGGTCCAGCCAAACTTGCGTTTCATGGGCTGTTGTGCCCGCGGATGTGACTTGGGCTGCGCGTTTGGCGATGCCTCCGAAAGCTACAAATAGATCGCATTGCTCGGCCACCACGGGCCAACTGGTCATGTCGTTTTGAAAATACATGTTGGATTGACCGACGATATGCGGCCAAAGCACTTCTGCACCCGCGTAGGAATAGGTATTCACCGATCCGGTAAAGCCGCCAATAGTGTTCAAGAAACGCCGCATCTGGCTTTGTGCGTGATGGAAGCGGCCGGCGGCGGACCAACCGTAAGACCCTGCGTAAATCGCCTGATTGCCATAGGTCTCGATCACAGATTTCAGCGCGTCACCCGCCAAATCCAGCGCCTCATCCCAAGGCACTTCGACAAAGGCTGCATCGCCCGATCGCGCCCGGTCACGATGTTTCAACCAGCCTTCCCGGACAGCGGGGCGCGCGATGCGGGTGTTTGTATCACGCACAGCATCCAGCCAACCTTCGCCGATGGTAGAGGGATGAGGATCACGGGGCAGGGGCTTTAGCCTGGTCGCATCACCGACCCCGTGGATTTCATAAGCGCCCCAATGCGCAGCCGTATATTTTTGCATCATGTGCCCCATATGTCCGGTGATCTATTCAGAACAGGGTTGGGGCTGCGTCGCAATCTTTTTGACGCAAAATTTTCGACACAAGGCTTGGGCGCTTAAGCGGTAAACTCGTCGTAGGCTTCCAGTGCTTTTGCCCCATATGCGATAGAGGGGCCGCCGCCCATGTACCCGATCATTTCCAGCGCCTCACACAGTTCTTCACGGGTGGTTTTCAAACGCACCAGCGATTTGACATGGAAGGCGATGCAACTGTCACAGCGGGTGGAAATTGCGATACCAAGGGCAATGAGTTCTTTGGTTTTCTCGTCCAAAGCGCCAGACCGTTTGGCCGCTTGTCCCATCGCATTGAACCCCGAAAACATACCCGGTGTCTGCTTTTGCAACGCACCGATGCGGTCCACGTTTTCGCCCATGAATTTTGTCCAGCTCATGCCTTTTCCCTTCAAAATTGCACCGATCAGCGGCTTTCGTCTGATCCCATTTTCCGTTCTAACCAACGTACAAAGAAGCTGATGATCAGGACCAACACAAGGTACTCCAAGATCAACAACGTGTAGATTTCCAAAGGCCGATATTCGGTGACCACCAGTTCATTCGCCCGCCGTGTCAATTCCTGCATTCCGATAACGGATGCAAAAGCCGACATTTTCACGATGTAGATAAACTGGTTCGCAAGCGGCGGCAAAATGCGTTTGATGGCTTGGGGCAAGATCACGTAACGCATGGTTTGGCGATAGTTCAGCCCGACGGTTTTGGCCGCTTCGGTTTGCCCTTTACTGATGGATTGGATGCCAGACCGGTAGATTTCTGCTGTAAACGCGCTGTCAGAGATGGCCAAGGTGATGATTGCCCCCCAAAACGCGTCAATGCTGACGCTGATGCCCATGGATTTCAGCACCACGGGCAGGCCATAAAACACCCAGAACAGCATCGGCAAAAGCGGGATGGCGCGCACAAATTCGATATAGATCCGCGACGGCAATCTGATCCATCTGTTGTCGGACATGCCAGGCAGGGCGACCATCAGACCGATCACCATCGACAGAACCGCAGCAATAACCGACAGCAAAATGGTCGCGCCAAATCCGTTCAGAAGAAAGGTGATGTTGGACATGCCTTTGGGTGTGCTGGGGTCGATCACATACCAGCCCCAAGTGCCTGGAGTGGCCGCGCATCCCGTCAGCACCACAAACACAGACAGCAAAGCAAAGCGTTTCATCATAGCGGGCCTCAATGCTGCAAAATCTGGCTTAGGAACTTTTTGCATCGCTCAGTCTTGGGCGCATCAAAAAACTGTTCAGGCGTGCCGGTTTCGATGATCTCGCCATGGTCCATAAAGATCATGCGATCCGCGGCACGGCGGGCAAAGCCCATTTCATGGGTGACACAGATCATCGTCATGCCATCTTCGGCCAAATCCACAATCACATCCAGAACCTCGGATATCATTTCAGGGTCCAGCGCAGAGGTTGGTTCGTCAAACAGCATGATCTTGGGTTCCATACACAGCGATCTGGCAATCGCCACACGCTGTTGTTGGCCGCCAGACAAAGCGTTGGGGCGTTTGTGGGCCTGATCGGGAATGCGCACACGTTCCAGATATTGCATCGCTCGGTCTTCGGCGTCGCGCTTGGACAAGCCACGCGCTTTGATAGGGCCAAGGGTCAGGTTTTGCAAAATTGTCAGATGCGGAAACAGGTTGAATTGTTGAAAAACCATACCAACTTCGGACCGGATCGCGTCAATGGATGCAGTATCTTGCATTTCGATACCGTCCACGATGATATTTCCGTGATCATGTGCCTCCAATGAATTCACGCAGCGGATCAACGTTGATTTACCAGAGCCTGATGGCCCACAGACCACAATACGCTCACCATGCGCCACCGTCAGATCGATGTCTTTCAGCGCCTGATAGTCACCGTACCACTTGTTTAGGCCGGTAATTTCTATTGCGGGACCTTTTTGTGACATGGACCCTTCCCCCAAATGTTTGATAAATCTGCCCCTACTTGCTATTCCGACAAAGCCTTAACACGCTCAGTTGAGCAAACATAAGACACCTTAACGTCAACCAACGGGGACGACATTATGAAAATCATCAAAAGCCTTGGGCTTGCAGCCGCATTTGCCATGTCAGTGCTGGCTGTGCCTGCCAGTGCGCAATCGGCATTGAACGAAATCCTCAGCGGCGGTGTCTTGAAAGTCGGCACAACGGGGGACTGGAACCCGATGTCGGTGCGCGATCCGGCAACGAATTCCTACAAAGGCTATGACATCGACATCATGACGCAACTGGCCGCCGATTTGGGGGTTGAACTGGAAATGGTGCCCACGGACTGGAAGACACTGGTGAACGGCGTTGTGGCGGGCAACTATCACATGACGGGGTCTGCCTCGATCAGCCCGGCGCGTCTGAAAGCGGCTGGTTATTCCGAAAGCTATATCTCGGTTGAAATGCTGCCCTTTACGATGGCCGACAAGGCCGACCGTTTCGACAGCTGGGAGTCTATCAACCAAACGGATGTGAAAGTGGCCACGACACTTGGCACCAGCTTTGAGAAAAACGTGCGCGAATGGTTCCCGAATGCGGAAATCATCGTCGTGGAAGCGCCTGCGCGTGGCTACCAAGAGGTCCTGTCGGGCCGCGCAGACGCCTTCATCACATCTAACATCGAAGGTGCGACCCTGCTTGAGAAATTCCAGGACCTGCGCCAGATCGACGTGTCTGAAGCGCGTGCACCAACCCCCATCGCGATGTTGTTGCCCCAATCCGATCAGGTTTGGATCAACTACATCAACAGCTGGGTCGAATTGAAAAAAGCCCAAGGGTTTTTCAAGGCCACTGCTGAAAAATGGGGTCTCTAACGCGTTTGACGCTTGATTGATTGTCCAAAGCGGCGTCCTGTTCGGGCGCCGCTTTTTCGTTCTGACACCTTTGATAAGAATGCTGTTCCATGATCGACGCAGACCTGACAATTGGCCCGATATCGGGGCATTTTCGACGTGTGGCATGGCCCGCTGCGATGGGAATGCTTTTTGCGACCCTCTATAATGTCGTAGACACATTCTATGCAGGCTATTTCGGCACGCAGGCTCAGGCGGGGCAAACTGTCGGCTTTCAGGCTTTTTTCATTCTGGTGGCTGTGGGGTTCGGACTTGGGTCCGCCATGAGCGCTCTTGTCGGCAACGCAAAAGGCCGAAAAGCAACTTCAGAAGCCAAAGGACTGGTGGCGCAAGGGATCAGCTTTGCGGTTCTGGCCGTCATGACAATGATCGCAATCGGCCTAAGCCTTGGTTCTTCATTGATCGCGATTGTATCTGAGGCAGGGGCCTACCGCGACGCAGGTCAGGATTATTTCAACTGGCTGCTGCTGGCGCTGCCCGCATTTATTCTGGCCTATGCCTGCAACGGTGTGTTGCAAGCCCATGGCGATACAGTGTCGATGCAACGGGCACTGATGGTGGCATTTTTTGCCAACATCGGCCTGAACCCTTTGCTGATGTACGGGATTCCCGGTGTTGTATCCGGACTGGGGTTCAATGGCATCGCGTTGGCCACGGCTGTCAGCCAGTCCGGAGTGGCATTGTTTTTGTTACACAAAGTTTTTGGGCGCAGTGTGATGGATGATGTGACCATATCCGACTTCCGTCCAAATTTTACCACTTACAAAACCATTGCGGCACAAGCGTTTCCAGCAGGCTTTGCGTTGCTTGTGACCTTTGCCAGCGGGTTTATCGTCCAGTTTGCGCTTAAGGCCTATGGCCCCGACGCATTGGCCGCATACGGCATATCCTTGCGCGTTGAGCAGATATTTTTGTTGCCGGCTTTGGGGATAACGGCTGCTTTGGTCCCGATTGCCGCACAAAACTACGGGGCAGGGCACAACGATCGGGTTCGTGAAGCCTTTCGGCGGTGTTGGGGTCTTGGCGTGATCGCCACAGGCCTCGCCTTTCCGTTTTTGTGGTTTGGTGGCGGCTATGCGACGGCTTTCTTCTCAAGCGACCCTGATGTGATTGCTGCCGGTGCGTTGTTTTTGAAAGTTGAGGCCGTGATCCTGCCGCTCTATGTGGTGCTGTTTTCCGTCAATTCCTTGCTACAGGCATTGAAGAAAGCCCATTGGACCATGTGGATCGGGATTTACCGGCAAATCATCGGGATCGCGCTGTTCATCTGGGTTCTGACATCTGTATTCGACTTCGGCTTGGCAGGCGTGCGCTACGCGATTGCATTGGCTGTGATCACCGGGCTTGCCATGTCATGGACCATCGCCCGACAAGTCGCGCGTGACCGCATTGGGGGGTTGGGGGGCATCAACTGACGTCCCCCCCTGACATCAGGCTGCTAGGCTAAACTTGGCAACCAGAGCACGATGCCAGGAAAGGCCACCAATAGGGCAATGGTCACGGCATCCGCCAAGAAGAAAGGTGTCACACCTTTGAACACATCTTGTACGCTCAGATCATCCCGCACACCTGCCACAACAAAGCAGTTGAGGCCAATGGGCGGTGTGATCAGACAAAACTCTGCCATTTTGACCACCAAAATACCAAACCAGATCGCACACATCGGGCCTGACATTCCAAATGCGCTGTCTGCAGCACTCACTGATTCACCGCCATTCAAGGCCATGACGGCGGGGTAAACCACAGGCAGCGTCAAAAGCAGCATACCGATGGCATCCATGAACATGCCCAGCACGGCATAGGCCAGCAGAATACAAATCAGGATCACCATGGGCGACATCGTCAGCGACGTGATCCAATCCGAAAATGCACTTGGCAAGTCTGCGAACCCCAAGAAACGCACATAGATCAGAACACCCCAAATGATGGTGAAGATCATCACGCTTAGCTTCGCGGTTTCCAACAACGCATCACGCAGTTGAGGCCAGCGCATGCCCTGCCAAAGCGCCATCAGAAACACTACAAAGGCCCCAATCGCGCCACCTTCTGTAGGCGTCCCCCACGCATCTCCGCCGAACGGGTTGTAGACAAAACAGATGATTGTCACGACCACAAAAACAATCGGCAGGGCCGGGGGCAGGGACGCGAAACGCTCGCGCCATGTGAAGCCCCGCACCGGCGGGCCCACTGTTTTGAAGGTCACCGCAATGCCAATGATCAAACCTGCATACACCAAAGCGGAGAACGCGCCGGGAATGAAACCCGCCAGCAAAAGCTTGCCCACATCCTGTTCCACGATGATCGCGTAGATCACAAGGATCGCAGAGGGCGGAATAAGCGACGCCAAAGTGCCACCTGCGGCCACGACGCCTGCCGCGAATTGTTTGTTGTAGCCGATCTTCAGCATCTCGGGGATGGCGATGCGTGCGAAGACCGCAGAGGTCGCCACGGACGCGCCAGAAACAGCAGCAAACCCGGCTGTGGCAAACACAGTCGACACCGCCAAACCGCCCGGCACCCATGCAATCCAGCGCTTGGCCGCTTCGAACAGGGCTTTTGTCAAACCAGCGTAATACGCCAGATACCCGATCAGGATAAACGTCGGGATCAGGGACAACGCCTGACTTGAAACCTTTGAATGCGGCACCTGACCCGCGGTTTTGACCGCAACCCCCAAGGCCCAGCCAAAATCATCCAACCCATAGTCTTTCTTGGCCCAGAATATCCAGATCAACCCTAACATTCCGGCCAGACCGGCTGCAAAAGCCACGCGCATCCCCAAAATGACCAACACCAGCATGCCGCCAGTGACCCACAATCCAATATCAATTGGTTCCATCAGTCTTGTCCTTCCAATTGATCTGCTTCCATGCGGGCCTGCGTGGCGGCGTCCGCAATCAGTGGCACCGCGATTGCAGTGCCTGTGATGATGGCGCGACTGTAGGCCCAGAGCTGCAAACACAGTCGGGCGCACAACACACTGAACGCCAAAGGCGCCATCAGCTTGGCGGGCCACAAAGGCACCGAAATATCCATGGAACTGTCGCGGCTCCAAAGGGGGGCGGCAAAATCAAAGCTGCGATCAAAATGCGACCAACTTCCCCAAACAAGCAGGATCATCAGCATAAGCACACACAGCGTGGTGATCAGTTCGACCGAATACAAAAGACGCCCCCGCAATTTGCCCACCACAATGTCCATTCGGATGTGGCCGCCTTCGCGCATGACATAAGACACCCCCATGAAGGCGATCAGCGGCATGGCCTGTTCAATCCAGTCGACATAACCCGGCAGTGGCGTGTTCATCGCATTGCGTCCCGTCACAGAAATCACCGCCAAAACCATAAGCCCAAAGACACTGATCCCGCTGACCAATGCAAAAATGCGTTCAAGGCGCAAAAGCCCGTGGTCGCATTTGCTGAGTGCGCTGTCGTCAGACAGCACAAGTGACGCCGTTGCCATAATGGCCCCCTAAAATTTATGCAGAAATAGGAAACAGCCCCGCATCCAAACGACGCGAGGCTGTTGTGCGGTTACTGGTCTTTGGCAATCATGCCTGTAACCAGATCATACAGCTCTTGGCCGGGCAGCCCCGCAGATGTGCTTTGTTTGATCCACGCAGTCGCCGCAGGCACCGCAGCGGCGTCTTTAAAGCTGGCCAGTTCGGCATCCGGAAAAGTCACAACAGTGATGCCGCGATCTTCCAAAGCAGGCCCCCATGCATCCATCGTCGCACCATTGTAGTTAGCAACATAGTGATCCAATGCCGCATCAACGGACCCTAACAAGGCGTCGCGGTGCGCATCCGACAGGCTGTCCAGCGCATCGGAATTGACAACAACCGGACAATTCACCGTGCCGGGGTTCAGGTTCTTGGTCCACCACTTTGCATTTTCGATGGTGCCAAAAGACATATGCGCATGTGGCGCGAAGGCGACGGCCTTCACCACGCCTGAATCCATGGCCTGACGGACTTCTGATGCAGACATGGATGTGGGCACGGCACCCACCGTTTCCATCGCCGCACCGATACCACCAGTGGCCCGCACGCTGAGCCCGTCGAAATCAGCCAATGTGGCGGGGGCATCGCCCACACCGACGATGTTGTATTGCGGCAATGGCGATGGCATCAAAAGCGTGGCATTCCACCGCGCAAGATCCGCAACAGTCGCGGGATGCTGGTACACAGCCATCGACAGCGCTATTTCCTGTTCCAGCGACGACACCCCCAAGAACGGCAATTCCAGAACGGTGATGGATGGATTTTTGTCGCGGTGATAGCCTGCGCAGAATTGTGCCATCTCAAAGGCGCCAATAGCGATCCCATCAAGGTTTTCGCGGTTTTTGGACAAACCTCCGTAACTGATGTTCAACGTGAATTCGCCGTTTGTCTTTTCAGATACCAGTTCGGCCAGCTTTTCGACGTGCTCTGTAAAAGCACGCTGCTTGCCCCACAAAGACACGTTCCATTCTTCCGCCTGTGCGGACGCTGCCGCACCAATGGAAAGGGCCGCCAAAGCCGCGGATGTTGTAAGGTTTCTCATTTTGTTTTCCTCCCAAGAAAATCGTGCGGCTATTGAGCACGAATTCAAAGGCGGCACTTATGAAGAAAACTGCGCGGTCAAAAGGGCATGGCCTGCGGATTTCCGCAGAGCTACAAAAGGGCGTTTTTATCAAGGCCCAGCTTGACGATTTTTTCGTTCAATGTGCGTCTGCCAATGCCAAGTTCATGGGCCACGTCCTCCATGCGCCCCCCATGGGCATGAAGCGCTTTGCCGATCATTTGTCGCTCAAAGGCGGCGACGGCGGTGCGCAAACCGGTTTTGTGGGTGTCGCCGGGTTTGGTATCCAGCGCCGTGTCTTGGGGCACCGTCATGCCGTGGCGGGCCATCATGACACGCCTGTCCATAAGGTTACGCAGTTCGCGGACATTTCCGGGCCATTCATGCGCCATCAACGCACTTAGTTCATCTTCTTCTAACGGCGGTGGCACACAATCATATTGCGTCGCAAATTCCTGCCGAAATCGCGTCGCCAACAACGCAATGTCGTCACGGCGTTCGCGCAAAGGCGGCAAATCTATAGAAAACCCGTCCAGGCGATATATCAGATCCGCGCGTAAAGTACCGGCTTTAACCGCCGCATCCGTGTCTTCGTTGGTGGCGGCTATGATGCGCAGATCAATCTGTTCCGGCCCCCCCTGATCTACAGGCAGAACCTCGCCTGTGTCGATCATACGCAACAAAACGGGCTGCACATCGGGGGGGCAGGCGCCAATTTCATCCAAAAGAACCGTGCCGCCCGATGCTTTGTGCGCAATATGGGGCAAGTTGGCGGCCGTGATTTGCGCTGCATTCACGGCAACATAAGGGCCGTCGCATCGCGAAGACAAATCATGGATCATGCGCGCCACAAGGTCTTTGCCGGTTCCGGTTTCCCCCCGCACCAAGACGGCGCTGTTTGCGCCAGCCACCATTGCAATCATATCACGCAACCGGTGCATCTGCGGTGACTGCCCCAGCAGAATGCGATCCACACCCGACAGTTCACGCAAGCGTTCCTTAAGGCGCAGATTGCTTTGCTGCATTTGATAGTTTTCGGCAGCATGCGACAGGATCAAAAGCAGCCTTTTGGGATCAAACGGCTTTTCCACAAAGCTGTAAGCGCCGTTGTTCATCGCGTCTACGGCTGTGGGGATGTCACCGTGGGCCGAAATCAATACAACCGGAGGTGCCGCACTCAGAGATTTCAGCAAATCAAGGCCCGAAGTTTCCGGCATACGGACGTCAGACAGTATAACGTCTGGCTGAAATTGGTCGATCCAGCGTTCCGCATCCGTCGCACGGGCCAAAGCCTTTGTCGTCCATCCTGCAGCCTCGATCAGATCCACCAACGAATTTCGCATCAAACGATCATCATCAATGATCAGAACTTTTTGATCAGTCACCGGAATGTTCCTTTTTTGGCAAAGTCACACGAAACACGGTGCCGCCTGTTGATCTGTCATCCGCCTGTATTGTGCCCCCGTGATCGGTGACTACGCCTGCGGTGATGGTCAGGCCAAGCCCCATACCCGCACCACTTTCGCGTGTTGTCGCAAAGGGTTCTTGCAAATCATCCAGTGTTTTGCCCCGCAATCCGTGCCCCGTGTCAGCCACTGTAAACCACACATCGCGTGACGTTTGCCCCATCGCAATCTCGATCCTGCGCACGTCGGCGTCATGTACAGCGTCCAGCGCGTTGCGCACAATGTTTGTCATGACTTGTTCAATGCGCAGCTTGTTGGCCATCAAGGTGGTGGCTTCATCCGGCCGCACAAAGTCAATGTGGGCCTGCCTGTCTTTGATGCTAGGTTCCAGCAATTCCAGGGCTGCGTCCATCGCCGCGCATAGATCAAACCGTTCAAAGCTGTCGCGGCCTTTGCGCGAAAAGAACTTGAGCTGACGTGTTATGCTTTCCATCCGGTCCACAAGGTTCTGCATCTTGTTGCTTAACGCTGAAGGGCCGACCGTCATCTCTGATGCCACCAACTGGTTTTTCATAGCCGCAATCGGTTGACCAAGCTCATGCGTGACCGAAGACGCCAATTGTCCCAAAGCGGCCAAACGACCTGCGCGTTCAAGCTCGGCTTGGGTTCTTTGCAAATTGCGCTGCGCCGCGCGGCGGTCTTCGATCTCGATGGCCAAACGGGCATTGGCGGATCGCAATTCTGTTTCCTCGCGTTCGGATTTTTGCAAAGCGAACCGCACCCGCCGCAGACGGTTGACCTGAGCCAAGCTGAAAAGCAACAATGCAAGCGTCAAAAACCCACCCGTCACCAGCCATGCCCGCGTCACAGCTTGATCCCCCGGCACAAAGAAATGCAATGTCCAGCTGTTGGGCAAATCCGATGTGCTGAGATACAGCAGCCGCTCTTGCCCGACTGTGGCGGTTTGGCGGGTATTATCGAAGCTCCAATCCAACGGGTTCAAATGTTCTGAGCCAAATTGACGAGACGTCAGAATGCGGGTGCGTTGTTGCGTGGACAACTGCGCCATCGTTTTGTACCGCCAGTCCGGGTCCGAGGCCAACAAGACCACACCGTCGTTGTTGGCAAGAATAATCCTTTCCCCCGAAGCCTGCCATGTTTCTTGCACAGCGGACAAATCGATCTTGATTGCAATGACACCGTCCAAATCCGTTTCAGGCGGGCGCACAGGCATCGCATAAAAGTACCCCGGAATGCCTGTCGTCACGCCGATCCCATAAAATTCCCCCAATTCGCCTTGCTGCGCCGCTTGGAAATAGGGGCGAAAGGCATAATTTTGGCCTTTAAAACTGTTGGGTCCTTTCGCATTCGACGCTGAGATCGTATCGCCCGCGTCATCCATCAAATAAATTGCATCAAGTCCCGCGCTTTGGGCAAATCGTGCCAGTCGGTAATCCAATGGTTTTGTGGGACCACCCGCCAAAGTGCGCGTCACCACAGGATCGAGCGATAGTAAAAAAGGCAGATGCGCAAAGTGGCGTAATTCGGTTTCCAGCGTGCTTCGGTACAGTGTTAGCCGCGCCTGTGCTTTTTCGATTTCTTGCGATTTGAACAGGCTGAACGACGCCCAATACAGCCCGGCGGCAAGCAGAAAGACCAAAAAAGTCGAAAGAAGCTTTGTGAAACGCATGGCGCATGAGTGACGTGAAGACGCCGCAAAATCAACCGTGTCCCATCTATGCCAAGGTAACGGCGTGCCGTACATCGGATGCAATGGCCGGCTTCGATGGGAAATCGCGACATAAGCTGTGTTTGTCGTGTCTGGCCGAAATCAAAAAAGCGTTGGGGTGGGAATGTACATTGGGGGATGGACGCGTATCGGTTGATGTCCTTATGTGGGGCCATGACAGTCACACCCGAAACGTCCCAACCCACTGACCGAATTCTTGCCGGTGTCGCCTTGATGCTTGGATTTTGTTTGACCGCGCCACTTCTGGATGTGGCGGCCAAGCTTGCATCGTCAAGTGTGCCGGTGGGACAGATTACGGCCGCGCGGTTTGTTGTGCAGTGCATTTTGATGGCACCGTTTATCTGGGTTATGGGTTTGTCATTGCGCGTGGCGCGGGGACAAAGACTGGCGCTGCTGTTTCGCGCCATCCTGCTGCTGGTTGCAACATTTTGTTTTATAACGGCAATCCGCGTTATGCCGCTTGCTGATGCGTTGGCAATTGTCTTTGTGGCGCCGTTTATTGTTTTGCTTGTGGGGAAATATTATCTTGGTGAAGACGTTGGACCACGCCGCGTCGGTGCGGCTGTGGTCGGGTTTGTCGGGGTGTTGTTTGTCATCCAGCCCAGTTTTGCGGCTTTTGGGGCCGTTGCATTCATTCCGTTGGGCACAGCCGTTGCCTTTGCATTCTACATTCTTCTGACACGTGGCCTGTCACGCCGGATGCACCCTGTGACTTTGCAATTTCATACAGGGCTGATCGCAAGCCTGCTGTGTATCCCGATCTTGATAGTGGCCCAAGGCAGCGGATCTGAACAGTTTGATCCAGTCTGGCCCACGGGTATCGCATGGGTTTGGTTATTGGGTGTCGGATTCTTCGCGACCCTGAGCCATATGATGATGACCTACGCGCTGTCATTGGCCCCATCCGCAACACTGGCGCCTTTGCAGTATTTTGAATTGCCGGTGGCGACGTTGTTCGGGTATCTGGTGTTTCAGGACTTTCCGAATATTCTAAGCCTGATAGGCATCGCCATCATCATCGGGGCAGGGCTGTATATGATCCACCGCGAACGGGTCACTGCGCGGCAGTTGATGACCGAACGCGCGGCACCACCGATCTAGGGCCTGTGTAAAATCAGATTGAAAACAAGTGGCGGACCATAGAGGATTCGAACCTCTGGCCTCTGCCTTCGGAGGGCAGCGCTCTATCCAGCTGAGCTAATGGTCCACTTGCATCGGGTATAGTCAGCACGCCAAGCGCCTGCAATTGCGAAAAACAAAAAAGGCGCAGTTTCCTGCGCCCATTTCACCAGAAAGACAGCTTGTGTTCAGCTGCCCCACGTCCGCACAACGCCACAATCCATGTGCACGAAGTTGGAACCTGAATATCGCCCAACACCGCCACCGCGGCATGCAGCCGCTGCACGCGACATTTGACCGACAGAACGCGAAGACAAGCGTAAATCCGCGGCTTGGCCTTTCATGTGCAAAGAATTCTTCGCAACGCCGCGCGATCTGGACCGCAACATGGCGTTGGTCTTCGGGCTGCGGTAGCCGGACAACAACATGTAGGGTTCGTTCACATCCATCAAATTGTGGGCGGCCGCCATGATGTCGACTGTGCGCAAGTCCATCGACTTGACGCCATCAGTGCGCCAGTCCCGCATAAAGTGATTCACTTCTTTAACAGCGTCTTTGATGTATTTGCCTTCGATCCAATAGATCATGTCGATGCGTTCGCCGGTGCGCCCAGAATACATCCGAATGCGGCGGATGTCGCCAGAGCCGCGCAAAAAACCCGCTGCATTGGAAAAGGTAGGGGCTGCCGTCACCATCGTCGCTGCAAAAGCGCCCAATACGGAGCGGCGGGTAATACCCGGTGTGCCTGTCTTTGTCATCGTCAGCCGTCCCATTAGCCTGTGTACCCGTGATGTTACACGGATCCGTTCATCTCATCCCCAGATGCAACTCTTCTATGGCATATCACGAATCGTGAACCAAGTGTTGAATCTGCCACAGTCAAAGTATCAACATTTTTAGGCGAATTTTTGCGCAAATTTTGACCAATGTGCCTTTTGTCCGCTTGCCACGCGAATGAACGCGACCCAGTTGCATCGGTTGACAGTTTGTTCAGGCAATTGGGCGATTGTGATTAGACTTCTTGCGCACGCCCAGACAAATTGCAGGCCAAATTTACGATTATAAAATCCGAGTGGGGGACGACAATGACGTCAATGGTTCGAAGGTTCACACCTTTGCTGGCAATGCTGACTTTGGTGACAGCCTTTTTTGCACAGCCAAACACAGCGCATGCACAAGTCACGGCATTCAAACAAGCCGTCGCTGAAGCTGCTGCGCGCGACAAAGACATCGCTGCATTTTATCAGGCCAATGGCTACAAAAGCATCTGGACAGGCCGCGCCGGCCGCGACCGTTCGCGTCGCGTGTCTTTGATGAAAGCACTGTCCAATGCCTCTGCGCACGGCCTGCCAGCCGCACGCTATGACGCAAAGGGCCTGCAAGCCAAAATGAAATCCGCCAAAGGCCCCCGCGAACGCGGCGCTTTGGAAGTCGAAATCAGCCGCGTCTTCTTGCAATACGCCCGTGATTTGCAAACAGGCGTTCTGATCCCAAGCCGCGTGGACAGTGCCATTGTTCGTCAGGTGCCATACCGTGACCGCACATCCTATCTGGTGAATTTCTCGAAGTCTTCTCCGAACGGGTTTTTCAAGGCACTGGCCCCAAAAACCATGGAATACAACGCGCTGATGAAAGAAAAGCTGCGTATGGAACGACTGCTGGCCAAAGGCGGTTGGGGTGCAAAAATCCCATCAAAGTCGCTGAAACCGGGCCAGTCGGGGAACGCCGTTGTTGCCATGCGCAACCGCTTGATTGCTCAAGGCTATATGCGTCGCAGTGCCAGCCAGACCTACGATGACACTATGAAATCCGCAGTCCAGCAGTTTCAGTTGGCGCATGGATTGTCAGCTGACGGTGTTGCAGGTGCCGGTACAGTTTCGGAAATCAACAAAACGGTCCAACAGCGTTTGCAGTCGATTATTGTAGCAATGGAGCGCGAACGCTGGGTCAACCAGGAACGTGGTCGTCGCCACATTCTGGTGAACATTCCCGACTTTACCGCAAAGGTGATCGACAACAACAAAGTGACGTTTGAAACGCGTTCGGTCGTGGGCGCCAATAAATCGGACCGTCCGACACCGGAATTTTCCGATGTTATGGAATTTATGGTCATCAACCCAAGCTGGTATGTGCCGCGTTCTATCGTCACAAAAGAATACTTGCCCGCGTTGAAGCGCAACAGCAATGCGGTACGCCACATCGAGATCACAGACAGCAAAGGCCGCAAGGTCAACCGCAGCGCTGTAAACTTCTCGAAGTACACAGAAAAAACCTTTCCGTTCTCGATGCGTCAACCCCCCTCCAAGGGCAACGCTTTGGGTCTGGTGAAGTTTATGTTCCCGAACCGCTACAACATCTATCTGCATGACACACCGGCCAAGAACCTGTTTGGACGTGAAGTTCGCGCCTACAGCCACGGGTGCGTGCGGTTGGCGGATCCGTTTGATTTTGCTTACGCCTTGCTGGCCAAGCAAACAAATGACCCGAAAGGCTTTTTCCAGTCCAAACTGAAAACCGGAAAAGAAGCCCGTGTGAACCTGAAAGACCCTGTGCCGGTGCACATCATTTACCGCACTGCATTCACAACGGCCAAGGGTCACACACAGTATCGCCGTGACATCTATGGCCGTGATGCGCGCATCTGGAGTGCGCTGGCCAAAGCAGGGGTGGCATTGCGCGCCGTTCAAGGGTAATTCTGGCCGCAACCCAAGCGCAAAGGTGCATCACACCTTTTGCCCACAAGGATGCGGACATGAGCCATAGTGTAAAAGACATTGCAACGGCGTTGGGGGCACAAGCCTTTGGCGCCGTTGACCTTTTGATCGAACGCGTCAGTGAACCCGGTCATGCAAAACAAGGCGATCTGGCGCTGGCCACCAACCCCAAGTACGCAGAAGACTTGTCAAACGGGCACGCCCGGGTCGCACTGCTTTGGGAAGGGGCTGATTGGCAGGCTCTCGGCTTGAAAGCGGCCATTATCCCATCGCGTCCGCGCTACGCAATGTCTGCTTTGACACGCATGATGGATCCTGGACAAGGCACAGATGCCGGCATCCACCCTACATCCGTTATTGATCCAACGGCACAGATTGCTGCTGATGTTTCAATCGGGCCTTTCACCGTGATCGGTGCGCGTGCCGTCATAGGCGCGGGCAGCCTGATCGGCGCACAATGCTTTGTCGGCGCGGATGTTACCCTTGGGGCCAACGCCTTTTTGCGCGAACAGGTCAGTATCGGTGCCCGCGCACAGATCGGTGACAGATTTATTGCGCAACCGGGCGCACGTATCGGTGGCGACGGCTTTAGCTTTGTCACAGCTGAAAAATCCGGCATTGAAGCTGTACGTGAAAGCCTAGGAAGCCAAGACGATACAGATGGTCAGCCCTATGCACGCATCCATTCCTTGGGGGCCGTACAGATCGGCCATGATGTTGAAATAGGCGCCAACGCCACAATCGACAACGGCACGATCCGCGACACGGTTATTGGGGATGGATGCAAATTCGACAACATGGCTCAGGTGGGCCACAACGTTGTTATGGGACGCGATTGCCTGATTTGTGGCCATGTCGCCATCGCGGGATCTGCGCGTGTGGGCAACAATGTGGTGCTTGGCGGTATGACCGGGATTTCCGACAACATTTTCATCGGCGACCGCGTGATCACAGGCGGCGCCACTAAAGTCCTGTCCAACGTGCCCGCGGGCCGCGTGATGTTGGGCTATCCCGCAACCCAGATGGACAAACAAGTCGAGACCTATAAGTCTATTCGCCGTCTCCCGCGCCTGTTGCGCGATGTCGCAGACTTGAAGAAAGCTGTTTTCAAGACGCCCTCCAATGACTAAATCAGCCGTGTATCATTGGGGTGTTTTACTATGACGGTTGAAACGAAAGTCATCGAAATCATTTCGGAACAAGCCTTGCTTGAACCCGGCGATGTCACACGCGACAGCACTTTGGCGGATCTTGGTATAGACAGCTTGGGGCTGGTAGAATGTATTTTCGCCATCGAAGAAGAGTTCGACATCACAATCCCTTTCAACGCAAATGCCCCCGAAAGTGGGGACTTCGATATTTCGACCGTGGATAAGATCATTCAAGGCATTCAAAGCCTGATTGCAGAAAAAGCAGGCTGACCCATGAAACGGGTCGTGATCACAGGGGCCGGAACCATCAACGCCTTGGGGCATTGTGTCGATGACACGATGGCTGCAATGCGGCACGCCAAATGCGGCATTGGTCCGCTGGATTTGCGCGATGTGGACCGGTTGTCGATCCAAATTGGTGGGCAGGTGCGTGGCTTTGAGGCTGAAGGCCGCTACAACCGACAGCAAATCAGCCTCTATGACCGCTTCACCCAATTTACACTTGCCGCCGCGCAAGAGGCGTTGTCGCAATCCGGTCTGTCCCTTAGCGGAGAAGATGCCGCAAAATCAGGTGTTGTTTTGGGCACAGCAGGCGGTGGCGTCAGCACATGGGACGACAATTACCGGTCTGTTTACGAAGACGGCAAAAACCGGGTGCACCCGTTTGTTGTTCCCAAACTGATGAACAATGCCGCGGCCAGTCATGTGTCGATGGAACACAACTTGAAGGGGCCGTCGTTCACCGTATCCACGGCTTGCGCGTCCTCGAACCACGCCATGGCCCAAGCCTTTCAAATGGTGCGCTCTGGCATGGCGCCTGTGATGGTGACGGGGGGATCGGAATCCATGTTGTGCTTTGGCGGCGTCAAAGCCTGGGAAGGGTTGCGCGTCATGTCCAAAGACGCATGCCGCCCGTTTTCAGCCAACCGCAACGGCATGGTCCAAGGCGAAGGTGCAGGGGTCTTTGTGTTCGAGGAATATGAACACGCGCGGGCACGCGGTGCGGATATTTTATGTGAGGTGGCAGGGTTTGCCATGTCCTCGGACGCCGCCGATATTGTGATGCCGTCCAAAAACGGCGCAGCACGGGCGATGCAAGGCGCGTTGCAGGACGCAGGACTTAACCGCGAAGACGTGGGCTATATCAACGCGCATGGCACGGGCACGGCCGCGAACGACAAGACCGAATGTGCCGCTGTAGCCGATGTGTTCGGACCCCACGCCGATAAGCTTATGATTTCATCCACCAAATCCATGCATGGTCACTTGATTGGCGGAACCGGAGCGGTTGAATTATTGGCCTGCATCATGGCCCTGCGCGATGGGGTGATTGCACCCACCATTGGCTATGAGGAACCCGACCCAGAGTGCGCATTGGACGTTGTTCCCAATGAAGCGCGGGAGGCGAAAGTGGATGTGGTTTTGTCCAATGCCTTTGCTTTTGGGGGCATGAATGCAGTGATTGCATTGCGCAAAATCTAAAACAAAAAAGGCCGCGACACAGCGCGACCTTTCAGATAGATATCTTCGCGCCGGTGTTACGGATCGATCACAGAAGCTTTTTCGAAGCTGGCTGTAAAGCCTTTCAGGGACAAGGCCAATTCCACTTTCTGGTCTGGGGCCAATGCTGGAATAATCGTCAAAACGGCGTCGGCACCGCGTTTGAACACATTTACATCTGCCTCGGTCAAACCGATACGGGCATAGCAGCCGACAGCGTTACAAAACGCATAAGGATAACGACGTGCCGATCCGCCATCCACGGTGATCGTCAGTTGCGGGGGCAGGGCGGTTTCCAAAGGAACAACCACTGTGGCACCTGCCACGGCCTTGCTGCCTTCTGGCAAACGGAACAGCGAAAATTCTGCAACAGGTACGCCTTCGCCGTCATCCATCAACTGATACATTTGGCAAGGGTCGACTTCTTGTTCGGTCTTGATGCAGCGAATTTCCCAGGCGCCAACTTCTTCTTTTGTGTAGGGCTGGCCCAGATCCGGGTCTTTGTTGGCGTCTTCACCAAGGCTGAGCTGCGATTCAATTTCTGCGGCATTGCCCTGCTCGGGCGTTGTGTCTTGCGCCAAAGCCACGAAAGGCAGGGTCGCTGTCAGGGTCGCACCGATCAAGGCGCTGTGAAATAACTTTGGCATATTGGGTCCACCACTCTTTGCTTTTGTCCGCACGCTAACATGCGATTGCAGGCATGTCAGCGGCGATTAAGCATGAATGTAGTGGATAGTTTCATTTTTTGAAGGCACGAAAAAAGCCAAACGGACGCTTACGACAAACTGGCGCGTGAAATTTCATAAAACCACTTTAGAAATAAAAAAAGAGCACTCTAACGGTGCTCTTTTTCTATGTCTTCTCCCCGTCGGACTGGCCGACTTATTATTGTCCAGACGTTACGAAACAGGCGACTGTGCGTCAACAGCTATCTGATCACTTTTTCAGCCCGGACAAAATCAAATCTTTTGGTAAAAAAAAGGCCGCACCACAAAGGGCGCGGCCAGTCTGACAGGGAGGAAGTGTCCCGCACAGCGAGGACATGCGATGCGAGACAAAATCACTATGGCCCTCAAAGGTTAAGTTTGTATGGTCGTGCCGAATAAAGGCGTGATCAAAAGGTTAACAAAATGACAACAGAGCTTTTCATTGGCGGCGGCGGCCAAGACTACGGCGACAAACAAGGACTGTCGTTGGGGTATGCCAACCGTCACGGATTGATTGCAGGCGCCACTGGCACGGGCAAAACCGTAACTTTGCAGATCTTGGCAGAAGGGTTTTCTGCCGCGGGTGTTCCTGTCTTTTTGTCCGACATCAAAGGCGATTTATCCGGTTTGGCCAAATCCGGCACCCCCGAACACAAACTGCATGGCCCGTTTATGGAACGTGCTGGCGTCATCGGTTTCGACGATTTCACCTATGATGCGTTCCCCGTCACCTTTTGGGACCTTTTTGGCGATCAGGGACATCCTGTGCGCACCACTGTCTCCGAAATGGGCCCCTTGTTGCTGTCGCGCTTGTTGGAATTGACCGAGGCGCAAGAAGGCATCCTCAACATCGCGTTTCGCCTGGCCGACGAAGAAGGCTTGCCTTTGTTGGATTTGAAAGACCTGCAATCGCTTTTGGTTTGGATCGGTCAAAACGCCAAAGACCTGTCGTTGCGATATGGCAATGTATCTGCGGCCTCTATCGGGGCCATTCAGCGCCGCTTGTTGGTGCTGGAAAATCAGGGCGGCACCAAGTTGTTCGGTGAGCCCGCGCTAGAACTGTCCGACCTGATGCGCACCGATGCGTCGGGACGTGGCATGATCAATATTCTGGCCTCTGACAAACTGATGTCGGCACCCGGCCTATACGCCACATTCTTGTTGTGGCTGCTTTCAGAATTGTTCGAAGAACTGCCCGAAGTTGGTGATCCAGAAAAACCCAAGCTGGTGTTTTTCTTTGACGAAGCCCATCTGCTGTTTGATGACGCGCCCAAAGCTTTGGTCGATAAAGTTGAACAAGTGGCGCGTTTGATACGCTCTAAAGGTGTTGGAGTATATTTCATTACTCAAAACCCGGCTGACGTGCCCGAAGATATTCTGGGGCAATTGGGCAATCGCATCCAACACGCCTTGCGCGCCTTCACAGCCAAAGACCGCAAAGAATTGCGTTTGGCTGCCGAAACCTACCGCGAAAACCCGCGTTTCGATACCGAAGAAGCCATTCGTGAAGTCGGTGTTGGCGAAGCCGTCACATCCATGTTGCAGAAAAAAGGGGTGCCCGGCATTGTCGAGCGCACATTGATCCGGCCTCCATCTTCGCAATTGGGGCCAATCACCGAAGCCGAACGCGCAAATGTCATGGCTGCGTCCGAGATGTCCGGCAAATATGACACCACATTGGACAGGACCTCTGCGTTTGAAATCCTAGCAAAACGTGCCGCCAAAGCCGCTGCTGAAGCCGAAAAGGCCGAAGAAGAAGCAGAGCAGGAAACCCGCCCCGCGTTGCGCGAATTTAATGCGGGCCGGCGCTATCAAGGGGCGCGTGTCAGCCGATCAACGTCCAAGCCTGCGCGTCGCACCAAAAGCTTTGGGCAAGCGATGACGCAAATGGTCGTCAAAGAGCTGACAGGCACCACAGGACGGCGCATGGTGCGTGGCATCTTGGGTGGGTTGTTCAAAGGGCGCTGAAAGCGCTGTTTTCTTACAAAGAAAACAGACCGGAAACTTTGAAAGTTTCCGGCCCGCGTCTCATTTCTCGGGGATAAGTCCACGTGGACTGAACCTGAGCACCAGTAACAAAACCAGCCCCATCGTCAGCAACCGCATATGGGCTGCACTGTCGATCAGATGATCTTTCAAGGCAGACCCGTCTGGCATACCCGCGGTGATGAAGTTCATGACCGTCAATCCCATAGGTTCGACCATCACCCAAAGCCACCAGATTAGAAAACCACCCAGAACCGCCCCCAGATTGTTGCCAGATCCCCCCACGATCACCATGACCCATATCAGGAAAGTGAACCGCAAAGGCTGATAGGTACCCGGCGTCAACTGGCCATCCAACGTTGTCATCATTGCCCCTGCGATACCACAAATGGCGGACCCCAGAACAAAGACCTGCAAGTGCCGCGCTGTGACGTTCTTGCCCATTGCCTCGGCGGCAAATTCATTGTCGCGAATGGCGCGCATCATGCGGCCCCATGGGCTGTGCAACGCGCGCTGCGCCATCACGAACAGAACCACCAGAACGGTTGTGAAAAGCCCAGCATAGATCACTTTGACCCACAGCGTTGACGCCGTGACCGGATCAAGGCCCAACCCCGAGGCACGCTCAACAAAGCTTGCGCTGTTTTGCAAGTCGATCTCGTAAGGGGCAGGGCGCGGCAAGCCAACCACGTTCTTAACGCCCCGTGCCATCCAGTCTTCGTTTTTCATGACGGCGATGATGATTTCTGAAATCCCAAGTGTGGCAATCGCCAAATAGTCAGACCGAAGACCAAGCGCCGTTTTCCCGATCATCCAAGCGACACCAGCCGCAAGCAACCCACCAACAGGCCACGCCACAACCACAGGCAATCCAAGCCCGCCCAGATAGCCAGTCGCGGCAGGATCCACAGCTTCGATGGCCGCCACTGCAGGATCGAACACCGCACGGTAGACAAAGAACCCAACAATCAGGATCGCAGCAATCACCAGCCCGCGCACACGCCCCGGCTTCATCTTGGCATAGGCAATGACAGCACCAACGATCGTCGCAGCCCCCAAAGCCAAAGATGCGATGATCCCCATGCCGCCATCATTCCAAGCCTGCGGAACAGGCGGCATCGACACAAGAACCGTCGCCAACCCGCCCAAAGCCACAAACCCCATGATGCCCACGTTAAACAGGCCCGCAAAGCCCCATTGCAGGTTCACACCCAAAGCCATAATTGCCGAAATCAAACCAAAGTTCAGGACAAACAACGCTGTGTTCCAGCTTTGGACAAAGCCTGTGCCGATGATCAGCGCCGCGACAAATGCAAAGTAGATGGTATTGCGTACTGTATCAGTCATACCGATTTCCCCGCGAACAAGCCTGTTGGGCGGAACAGCAAAACGATCAACAAGATCACAAAGCTGACCGCGAATTTATAGTCGGTGGACAAAAGCTGGACCAATGTGTCTGGCGCCCAAGCCTCCGGCACCACATAGGTCGCGACCTTTTTCCACGCGTAGGTGATCGTGACCTCGGAAAACGCGATCACAAAACCGCCTGCGATGGCCCCGATAGGGCTGCCAAGGCCGCCAACGATGGCCGAGGCAAAAACCGGCAGCAAAAGCTGCAAGAAAATGAAGGGCTTAAAAGACTTGTCCAGCCCGTACAACGTCCCTGCAATCGTCGCCAGCGTCGCAACGATCAGCCATGTGACCATGACCACACGCTCCGGGTTGATGCCCGACAACAAGGCCAGATCTTCATTGTCGGAATAGGCCCGCATGGATTTTCCCGTGCGCGTCCGGTTCAGGAAATAGAACAACAGCGCCACAACGATCACGGCCGTGATCACAGTGATGCCTTGGGTCGTCTTGATCGCAAGACCTTCTTTCAGACCTGTGAGCGCTTTGAAATCTCTCACCGAAATGATGAAGCGTTCCCCATCAGCAAAGCGGCGGTCGTCCGGTCCGATGATAAAGCGCACCAAACCGTTCATGATGAACATGACCCCGAGCGAAACAATGACCAAGATCACGGGTTTTGCTTTTTGTGCACGGTAGAATTTGTACACAACACGGTCCGTGAACAAAACCAAGGCCATGCATCCAAGGATGCCAAAGGGCAGGGCAAGCAACGCTGTCGGAAGCGGTCCCAGGGAAACGCCCCAACTTTGGAACAGCCATGTGAAAAGGATTGTGATCATCGCACCAAAAGCCATGGTGTCGCCATGTGCAAAATTGGAAAAGCGCAGGATGCCGTAGATCAGCGTGACGCCAAGCGCCCCAAGCGCCAGCTGTGCACCATAGGCAGTGGCAGGGATCAGAACGAAGTTTGAAAAGGCCACAAGGGCGTTTAGTAAATCCAAGACCTCAGCCTCCCAAAAACGATTTGCGCACTTCGGGGTCCGCCAGCAATTCCTTGCCGGTCCCCGTGAATGCGTTTCGGCCCTGCACCAGCACATAGCCTTTATCGGCAATCTCCAACGCCTGACGCGCGTTCTGTTCGACCATCAAAATCGGAATGCCGGTGCGCGCCACTTCAATGATGCGGTCGAACAGCTCATCCATGACGATAGGCGACACACCGGCCGTTGGCTCGTCCAGCATCAAGACCTTGGGCTGGGTCATCAAAGCACGACCCACAGCCACTTGCTGACGTTGACCACCGGACAGCTCGCCAGCGGCCTGATTGCGCTTTTCTTTCAGAATGGGAAACAGATCATAAATCTGTGCCATGGTTCCGGATATATCATCACGCCGTATAAAGGCGCCCATTTCCAGATTTTCTTCAACCGTCATCGAGGTAAAGATATTCGAGGTCTGCGGCACAAACCCCATGCCCTTCACAACGCGGTCTTGCGGCGACAAAGACGTTATATCCTCACCGTCCAGCATGACCTTGCCCTGACGCACATCCAGCATGCCAAACACAGCCTTCATCGCAGTGGATTTACCCGCACCGTTGGGACCGACAATCACAGCAATCTCACCGGGGTTCACAGCAATTGTGCAGTCATGTAGGATATCGGGACCAGCCCCATAACCACCCGTCATGGTGTCGCCGATCAAAAAGGGAACACTCATGTCATCGGCCCTTCATCTTGGCAAAAATACCTCGGGGTTTGGGGCAGAGCCCCAATAAAATCAAACATCACGCCCCAACCTGTTCTTTGTTTTTCAAACCCGTGCCCAGATAGGCCTCGATCACCTGCTCGTTGGCTTTGATTTCATCCAATGTACCTTCGGCCAATACTTTGCCTTCAGCCATACAGATCACCGGATCACAGATGCGGCCGATGAAATCCATATCGTGTTCGATCACAACAAACGTGTATCCGCGTTCCTTGTTCAGGCGCAGGATCGCGTCGCCGATGGTGTTTAGTAAAGTGCGGTTCACACCGGCACCGACTTCGTCCAAAAATACGATCTTTGCATCGACCATCATGGTACGGCCAAGTTCCAACAGCTTTTTCTGCCCGCCGGAAACTTGTCCGGCTTTATGATTGGACAAGTGCTCAACGGTTAGGAACTCCAGAACCTCATCCGCTTTGGCGGCCAAAGCACGCTCTTCGTCAGCAATGCGCTTGCGTCCAAACCATGTGTTCCAAAGCGTCTCGCCTGACTGTGCACCGGGCACCATCATCAGGTTTTCGCGACAAGTCATGGACGAAAACTCGTGCGCAATCTGGAACGTGCGCAGAAGACCTTTGTGAAACAGCTCATGGGGCGGCAGACCTGTGATGTCCTCGCCAGCCATGGTCACGGTACCGGATGTTGGCTTAAGAACCCCGGCGATCACATTGAAAAGAGTCGTTTTTCCTGCGCCATTTGGTCCGATCAGTCCGGTAATTGATTTTTCGGCAATCGTTAGGCTCGCGCCATCAACGGCTTTAAACCCGCCAAAGGCTTTGTGAACGTCATCTACGACGATCATCGGCAATTCCCCCGTTGCACCGCGTTGGATGCAGATATGTTCACTTTAAGTGAGTGTTGTATCTTGTCTCACTTTAAGTGAGCACCCTATCTTATTGAAACGGCCCGATGTTTCCACCGGGCCGTTCAATTTCAATCAGACGTCTTAACGGTACTTCGCTGTCTCGACTTTACCACCTTTGATGACAACCTGACGGTAGTTGCCCGCAGATTCACCGGGGCCGATCAGCTCAACCGCTGTCGCGCCAACATAGTCGATTTCGCCGCCATCACGCAGGATCTGCAGACCTTTGGCCAATTCGCCGGGGAAGATTTGCTCGCCCGGAGCGTTTGCGACGTCCATGACTTTGTTTTTGTAGTCGGCGCTGTCTTTGCTGTCTGCGGCCTGCATGGCCAACATGATCAACGCGGCGGCGTCGTAGGATTCAGGTGAAAACGCGCCTGTTCCGTCAAATGCGTCGCCGACCAGTTCAAGATACTTGGACGCGCCGTCGCTGTCTGTGCCGGGATGCTGGCCAGTGGAACCGTCGATTTCGTCGCCGAAGTTCTCTTCAAGCTTGTCGGAAATCATGCCGTCCGGGAAGTGGAACGTGTCAAACGCACCCGAATCCAAAGCCGCACGGACAATGCCTGAACCGCCTTGGTCGACGTAACCTGCTACAACCAAACGGTCGCCGCCGGCAGACGCCAATGCGCCAACTTCAGCAGAGTAATCCGCTTTACCATCTTCATGGGATGCGTTGATTGTGACTGTGCCGCCAGCCGCTTCAAACGCCGCTTGGAATGCGTCGGCCAGACCCTTGCCGTAGTCGTTGTTTGTGTAAGTCACAGCAACAGATTTGATGCCTTCTTCCATCAGCACTTCTGTCATGACAACGCCTTGACGCGCGTCAGATGGTGCTGTGCGGAAGAACAAACCGTTGTCTTCTGCTGTGGACAGGCCGGGGGATGTTGCGGATGGTGAAATCATCACAACGCCGTTCGCCAAAGCCACGTTGGACAAAATCGCACCGGTTACACCAGAGCAATCAGCACCCATGATGCCGTCGACTTTGTCAGATGTCACTAGACGTTCCGCCGCAGCTGTTGCGGCACCAGCGTCAACACATGTGCTGTCTGCGCGGACAGGAATCACTTTGGCCGCGTCCAAAAGCAGGCCGCTGTCTGTAACTTCTTGCATTGCCAGTTCAGCGCCCGCACCCATTGCAGGTGTCATGGATTCGATTGGACCTGTGAAGCCCAAGATAACGCCGATTTTGACTTCTTTGCCGTGACCGCCAGCAAACGCTGTGCCCGCCATCAAAGCTGTGGCTGCAGTCGCCATAAGTAGTTTTTTCATTCTTATTCTCCCTAGTTGGAACTTGCGTTCTGGCAGGCAGATTACGGTGGTGTTTCCTAAAAGAAAAGTCCCATAAATTATCGTGATGCGGTCCATTGTCCTCTGGAATGCATCAAAACTATGCCTATGTCCTGATTTAGGTCTCAGGAGGTCAAAATGCGTCTGCTTCTACTTTCCACCCTAGCTGCGTTGGGAATCACATCGGCGGCACAGGCGCTGGACACGTCGTCCGGACAGCTGCAAGTCGCGCGGGTTGCTGACGGTTTCGATCAACCGTGGGGTATGGCGATCTTGCCGGGACCATCTGCGGGCATGTTGGTCACGGAACGCGGCGGCAAACTGGTGTTTGTGCGCGACGGGGTCCGCCAAACGGTGCGCGGTACGCCGAAAGTGAAAGCAAAAGGGCAGGGCGGGCTGCTTGATGTCACCCTACCGCGTGACTTCGCCCAAAGCCGCGATGTGTTTCTAACCTATTCCAAACCACAACGCGGCGGGTCAGGCACCGCATTAGCCGTTGGAAAACTAAGCGCCGATGGTGCGCGATTGTCAGGGTTACGCGATCTGTTCGTCAGCGCCCCGGGCGGATGGACCAGCCGCCATTTCGGCAGCCGCGTCGTCGAAGCCCGCGATGGCACTTTGTTTGTCACCATCGGCGACCGCGGGGACCGTCCCTCTGCCCAGGACCGTAGCAATCACAACGGATCCATCGTGCGCATCACACGCGAAGGAACAGTGCCAGCCGATAATCCCTTTGTTGGGTCAGACACGACACAGCCACATATCTGGTCTTTCGGCCACCGCAACCCGCAAGGGGCCGGACTGGATGCAAAGGGCCAGCTTTGGACATCGGAACATGGCCCCAAAGGCGGCGACGAGGTCAACGCCATACGCAAAGGTGCCAATTTCGGCTGGCCCGTGATCAACTACGGTGTGCATTATTCCGGCAAGAAGATCGGCGAAGGCACCGCTAAAGACGGCATGCAACAGCCCGCCTATTATTGGGACCCCTCCATCGCGCCTTCAGGTTTGCTTATCTACACAGGGGCCATGTTTCCCGAATGGAAAGGCGACATGTTTGTGGGCAGCCTCAAGTATGATCACATATCGCGTCTGGAGCTGTCCGGGCGACGTGCATCCGAGGTCGAGGTCCTGAAATCTGCGGAGACACACCGCGTGCGCGACATCCAACAGGGGGCTGATGGCTCAATCTATTTCATAAGTGCAGCCGACGGGGCGGTCTACCGGATCAGCCGCTAAGATAACGATCGCGGTCTTTTTGCCAAAGCGGCGGCAGATACCCCATGATTTGCTCGGCCCAGGCATAATCCGCCGCCCCTTTCAGGGTGGCCTCTTTGCGGAACCCGAACGACATCTGGTCATAGGTGCCACGATTTTGCGAGTATTCGAAATCTCCGACCAAATGCGGACGGGCACCTACGAAATGGCATAGATCGTCCAGCACCCTTTGTTGGGTCTGGGGATCAAAAAGTTCTTCAGTGTACATGCAATGCACATGCGACGGCGCAAAGGCCTGCAAAACCGTAGCATAAATTTCAGACAGCAGCTTTGTCATCGGACCATCCGCCGCTGAACTCAAGTAGTTGATCACAAACTGCAAATCAGCTTCGGGAAAGCGGCGCTTTTTAACGTGATGCACCACAGACCATGCGCGATCCGGCTTGTTGCGCAGCAACAAAACGATTTTGGCATTTGAAAACGTATCGTTCATACGTTTGAAGCCATCCACATCCAAACCAGCATACCCGGGGGAAATATCGAAATAGGGGGTGTCGCCGTGGGCCCGTTTTTCAAAGAACGCTCGGAAATCGGCGTCCGTACGCATCTCTGCACGTTCTTTGCGTTCCTGCCCCTGAACACCAAGATCCAAACCCTGCGCCGCGCGGCGGTCACGGATTAATTCATATTGGCGCTGAACGTTGGCCACCTGATTTTCATTGGCTTTGCCTGTCGCAATGTTGAACCAGTTTATTTCCTTGATGAATGGCACAAACACGCCCGGATGTTCGCGCAAAAAGCGAAACAACCACGTGGTGCCGCTGCGTGGCGGCCCGATGATAGCGACGTAATTTCCGTTCCCCATAAACGTGTACCGTAGTGAATTTTGTCAGATTGACAATCGCGCCGCGTGACTGCCTCTTTCGCGGTAAGGCGTTGTGTCGTAATGGGCACGGTAGCATTTTGAAAAATGTGACGGAGATGCGAACCCACAGGCCAACGCCACGTTGATGACGCTCATGTCGGTTTGCATCAGCAAGTTACGCGCCTTTTGCAGACGCAGTTCCATATAATATCGCTTGGGCGAGCGGTTGAGATAGCGCCGGAACAAGCGTTCGAGCTGGCGGGTAGACATATGCACATCTTTCGCCAGGATCGAGGGGCTGATCGGTTCTTCGATATTGGTCTCCATGATCTGGATGACCTGACTTAGCTTGGGATGGCGCACACCGATGCGCGTCGGAACAGACAGGCGCTGCGTGTCTTGGTCGGTGCGAATGGACGAATAGATCAGCTGATCCGCCACAGCATTGGCCAAATCCTCACCGTGATCATCCGCAATCAGCTTCAGCATCAGATCAATAGACGATGTACCACCAGCTGTGGTCAGACGATTGCCATCGACCACAAACACGGATTTTGTCAGCTCGACGTCTTCAAATTCTTCCGCGAAGCTGTCCTGATTTTCCCAGTGGATCGTGGCGCGTTTGCCGTCCAGCAAACCGGCTTTGGCCAATGAATAAGACGCGGTGCACAAGCCCCCGACCGTCAGGCCCTTGCGGGCTTCGCGGCGCAGCCAGTTCATCAAGCGTTTGGTCGTGGCAGCCTGCACATCAATGCCACCGCATAACATGATCGAATCATCACGTGTCATGTCTTCGAGATCGGCATCCAGCTTGAAGGCCGTACCCGCAGAGCAACTGACGACATCACCGCCTTCTCCGATCAAGCGCCATACATATATCTCACGGCCTGCCATACGGTTGGCGATGCGCAAACTTTCAATGGCTGTGGCAAAGCAAAGGAGCGAAAAATTTTCCATCAAAACGAAAACAAAGCGTCTCGTTCCTGTGCCACCGGCGGCATCTCGGATGGGTCTGCGCGGGTTTGACATCGCGGCTTTTCCTTATGGGCGTACAGAAAGGCGATTGGTTTCAGTAAACGCCTGTCCGTGAAAACTTCATGGCGGCCTCAAAAGCCGTCAAAAACCATGGTCACGCCACGCTGGCCCCGTCAAGATGCAAATATACTGGTGATTGCGCTAAACCTTTTGTATAGCTCATACTTCATCAGGGGCGACTGTAAGTGTATGCCCCAACAACGGAGAAAAACGATGAGCACTTGGACAAAATCGGATTGGCGCAAAAAACCGCGGATTCAGATGCCGGAGTATACAGACACGGCCGCTTTGAACGCGGTCGAGGCCCAATTGTCATCTTATCCATTGTTGGTGTTTGCAGGCGAAGCCCGGCGTCTAAAGCAACAGCTGGCTGCGGCGTCCCGTGGCGATGCGTTCTTGTTGCAAGGCGGTGATTGCGCCGAAGCCTTCAACCAGTTCAATTCCGACAGCATCCGCGACACGTTCAAAGTGATGTTGCAAATGGCGATGGTGCTGACATATGGCGCCAAAGTGCCGGTTATCAAAGTGGGTCGTATGGCGGGCCAATTTGCCAAACCGCGTTCCGCGCCCACGGAAACTGTCGATGGCGTGGAATTGCCAAGCTACCGCGGCGACATCATCAACGGTCTGGATTTCACACCCGAAGCCCGCATTCCGAACCCGGAAAACATGTTACGCGCCTACACGCAATCGGCCGCGACGCTGAACCTGTTGCGTGCATTTTCCACGGGTGGTTTTGCCGATATGAACCGCGTCCATTCCTGGACTTTGGGGTTTGCAGACGGGGGTGAGGCGGCGAAATACAGCGAAATCGCCAACCGTATCCAAGACACAATTGATTTCATGGCTGCAGCAGGGATCACGGCAAATACAACCCACGAGTTTTCTACCGTCGACTTTTACACGTCACACGAAAGTCTGCTTCTGGAATATGAAGAAGCTTTGACTAGAATTGATTCGACGTCTGGCAAGTGGTTGGCTGGGTCAGCCCACATGATCTGGATCGGGGATCGCACCCGTCAGCCTGATGGCGCCCATGTCGAGTTCGCCTCTGGCGTGCAAAATCCTATCGGTTTGAAGTGTGGTCCGACAACGACCGCCGAGGACCTGAAAGTGCTGATGCAAAAACTGAACCCTGAAAACGAAGAAGGCCGTTTGACCCTGATCGCGCGCTTTGGCGCAGGGGCGGTTGGTGATCATTTGCCACGTCTTATTCAAGCGGTGAAGGAAGAGGGCGCAAATGTGCTTTGGACCTGTGACGCGATGCACGGCAACACGATCAAATCGTCCACCGGATACAAAACGCGGCCTTTCGATTCAGTGCTGCGCGAAGTGCGCGAATTCTTTGGCGTGCACCAGTCCGAAGGCACCGTCCCGGGCGGCGTGCATTTCGAGATGACCGGGCAAGACGTCACAGAATGCACCGGTGGTGTACGTGCCGTCAGCGAAGAAGACCTGTCAGATCGCTACCACACAGCTTGCGACCCCCGCCTGAACGCCAGCCAATCGCTTGAGCTTGCGTTTCTCGTTGCGGAAGAGCTGTCTGCTTTGCGCACCGAACGTCAGGCCAAAGCGGGCTGATCTGACGTACAACAGCAGTGAAACGACAAAAGGCGCCGCAGCAATGCGACGCCTTTTTTTCATTCTGAAACAAGGCCTTAGTCGTCAGTTTTAATCAACCGCAGATAAGGCACTTCTTTAATGTCCTTCGGACGATCCATCGGCATTGATGTGTCTGCGCTGCCTTGGACCTTAGTCATGACCTCCAAAGGTTCTTCCAATGTAGGTTGCGGCAATGTGGCCGGTGCCACGATGGGGCGGATTTTTGCGCCAACCACATCAAAGCGACGCGGACTGCGCCCCACGTCCCCATGTGCCACAAAACAACCCAGAACGCGGCTGACATCGCCCAAATCGCTTTTAAGCGGAAGCAACAGCATGCGTGCGTCCATATGCGGTTTGCCGCTTCCGGATTCAGCAGACATACGCACTTCACACACCGCAGGGCGCTGGAACACTTCTTCAAGTGTATCACTGATCTGGCGGCGCCCTGTGGGGGTGATAAAGGAGGTCAGGGGCATGCCGCGCACTTCCATTCCCATCAGATCGCTGAGATGGCTGCCCGCGATACGCAACCGTGCCATGCCGGGTGCGATGCGTTCCAGAATGAAGGTATATTCCAGCGCGGATTCGATGCCACGTGGATCAATTTCGGACCGTTTGGGCATCATGCGCGTGCCGCGCAGAGCTTCCCAGTAGGACTCCACCTGGTTGAGTGCTGAAAATCCAATGTCAGTACGGTGATCGGTCATAGATAAAACATTCCGTTCGTGGTCATGGTCCATTTTCGGTCATCCAGTCTCTATATGCTACACGAAAACACGCGTCGCGGGAAAAAAAGGTTACAACTTTATTAATATCAAACAGAACTGGTCAAATCCGCTCATTTCTTAACAAATGGTTAATATCGTTCAAATTATGTTCCGGATCTTGCAGCCCGCATTGATCCACAATCGGGGGTCAGGGGTTGCCCCGCCACCTGCAATCGCCGTATTGCAAAGGCGCAACAACCAAGGGGGCGAGAATGCTCAAATCCATGACCGGTTTCGCCTCTGAGACGGGTGCCCACGATGCCTTTAGCTGGGCATGGGAACTGCGCAGCGTGAACGGCAAGGGTCTTGATCTGCGCTTGCGGGTTCCGGATTGGATCGAAGGGCTTGAAGCCGGGCTCAGGACCAAACTGAACGCACACGTCATACGCGGCAACGTCACGTTGTCATTGCGACTGAACCGTGCCGAAGGGGCAGGGGCGCTGGCAGTGAACCAAGCCCAGCTCAGCGCAATTCTGGTTGCCATGGCGGATATCGAAACCCAAGCCATGGACGCGGGCCTGTCGCTGGCACCGTCAACGGCATCAGATATCGCAGCGATGCGCGGCATTCTCGAACAGCGCGCCGCCGATCAAGACACACAAGCACTGGCCAAAGCCCTTTTGGCGCAAGCAGATACGCTTGTTGCCTCTTACGATGCCATGCGCACAAGCGAAGGTGCCGCTTTGGCTGACGTTTTGCACACGCAATTGACCGAAATCGAAGCACTCACAGCGCAGGCCGCCACCATCGCAGAGGCGCGTAAAGATGATGTTGCCGCAACGCTGAAACGAAACGTGGCCCGTGTTCTGGATGCAGCCGACTGCGTTGATCCGGACCGTTTGGCGCAAGAATTGGCATTGCTGGCGGTGAAGGCCGACATCACGGAAGAAATCGACCGTTTGGGGGCGCATGTTATAGCCGCCCGTGCGCTGCTGTCAGAAGGCGGCTCTGTGGGTCGAAAACTTGATTTCTTGATGCAAGAATTCAACCGCGAGGCAAACACTTTGTGTTCCAAGGCCCAAAACACCGATCTGACGCAAGTCGGCTTGGCGTTGAAAGCGTTGATCGATCAAATGCGCGAACAAGTGCAGAATGTGGAGTAAATTCTGATGTTAGCGACTGAAAAAAACCGTCTTGGTCTGCTTGTGATCCTCAGTTCTCCTTCCGGGGCGGGGAAAAGCACTTTGGCCAAACGTCTGATGGCGTGGGACGAGACGCTGCGGTTTTCTGTGTCCGCCACCACGCGGTCCCCGCGCCCCGGAGAGGTTGACGGAAAAGACTACTATTTTGTAGCGGAAGACGACTTTAAAAAATGGGTCACTGACGGCGAAATGCTGGAACATGCGCAGGTTTTTGGCAACTACTACGGCTCGCCAAAGCCACCGGTGGAAGCCGCAATTCAGGAAGGCCGCGATGTGTTGTTCGACATTGACTGGCAGGGCGCACAGCAGATCGGCAAATCGGCATTGCGCCACCATGTCTTGTCCATCTTTATTTTGCCGCCCTCAATTCCCGAATTGCGTCGTCGGTTGGAAACACGGGCGCAAGACGACGTTGATGTCATCACCAAGCGGATGGAAAAAAGCTGGGACGAGATCAGCCACTGGGATGGATACGATTATGTGTTGGTTAACGATGATCTGGACAAGACCGAAGATCGTTTGAAAACAATCATTGCCGCCGAACGCCTGAAAGCGGCCCAACAGCCGCATTTGCTGGATCACGTTCGTGCGCTGCAATCGCAATTCGAGGAGCTATCATGACCATCTATGCATTGGGCGATTTGACGCCACAAATTCACGCCGACACCTGGGTGGCCGCTGACGCCAACCTGATCGGGCAGGTCGTTCTGGATGAAGCGGCCTCTGTTTGGTTTTGCGCCACGATCCGCGCAGACCATGAGATCATCCATATCGGCAAAGGGTCCAACGTGCAGGAGAACACCGTTATGCATGTGGACAAAGGCTATCCTTTGACCATCGGTGAAGGCTGCACCATCGGTCACAAAGTCATGCTGCATGGCTGCACCATCGGCAACAATTCCCTGATCGGCATGGGGGCCACCATCCTGAATGGCGCAAAAATCGGCAACAATTGCCTGATAGGTGCAGGCGCTTTGATCACCGAAGGCAAAGAAATCCCCGATGGCTCATTGGTTATGGGGGCGCCGGGCAAGGTGGTGCGTCAGTTGGACGACGCTGCAATACAGATGCTGCAAGGGTCTGCGTTGCATTACCAAGACAACATGCGCCGCTTTCGCGACGACATGCGGGTGGTGGGGTAAGCTATGCGTAACGAAAAAGGCTCCCTGATCCGCCCCGTCCCGCTGCCCGACAGTGCCAGCCGCCCTGTTGTAACACCGCTTTCTACGTCTGTGGTCTATGCCTCGGACACGCCGGATATGCTGGATCAACAGTATGAAGGCGGTTTGCAAGGCTACACCTACAGCCGCGAAGGCCATCCCAACGCCGATGTTGTGGGCGGGTTGATCGACCGCATGGAAGGCGCACCCAATCCGGGTGTGGTGACTTCTAGCGGTATGGCCGCTGTGGCGGCGGTTTTGATGGGTATCACCCAAACAGGCGATCACGTTATTGGTGGAAACCAGCTTTATGGGCGGTCCTTGCGGCTGATGGCCGAAGACTTGCCACGCATGGGCGTCTCCACTTCCATGGTTGATCCGGGCGATGTAGATGCTGTGCGTGCAGCGATCCGCCCAACAACAAAGTTGATCCTTGTTGAAACGGTATCCAACCCGACGCTGCGTGTTGCAGACATCGAAGGATTGGCAACGCTGTGCCGTGAAAAGGGTGTGCTTTTGGTGGTGGACAACACGTTCACAACGCCGCGTGCATTCAAACCGTTTGATTGGGGCGCGGACATCGTGATCCATTCGATCACAAAGCTTCTGGCGGGCCACTCAGATGTGATGCTTGGCTATGTTGCAGCCCGCGACGAAGCCATCAACACGCGGCTGCGGATCTTTTCGGTGACCACAGGCATGACGCCAAGCCCATGGGACAGCTGGATGGCTGAACGCGGCATGTTGTCGTTTGATTTGCGCTTTGACCGTGCTCAAGCCACTGCCATGCGGCTTGCAGAGCATTTGGGAGGCTTGGAGGGGGTCAAACGCGTGATTTATCCGTCCCGCGACGACCACCCAGACCAAGCCCGTGCGCAGGCTTTGCTGAAGGGGCAGTTCTGCAATATGGTCAGCTTCGAGTTGGACGGCGGACGCGCAGAAGCCAACGCCTTTACGCGCGGCGCAGAGGGGTTGAATTTCGCGCCCACTTTGGGGGATGTCGGTACCACGATTTCGCATCCTGCATCCTCGTCCCACCGTGCTTTAACGCCTGAAAAGCGCACGGAACTTGGCATGTCCGAAGGATTCTTCCGCGTGTCGGTTGGCCTTGAAGACCCCGACACGCTGTGCGCGGTGTTCAGCCAAGCCATCGCCGCATGTAAGGTATAACAGAAATGGACCCGCATCTGCTGCAATCTGTGCTGGATACGGTGTCCCTGCCTGCGCTGGCCGTCGGCCCCGACGAAAAGATCGTGGCGGCCAACGCGGATGCCTTGTCTTTGCTGGGTCAAGGCATCGTCACACGCAACTATGTTACGATGCTGCGCCAGCCTATGCTGCTGGATAGCATCGAAAGTACATTGCGCGACACATCTCCCCGCGAAACACGCTATCTGGGCCACGACGGAGACCACGACACAACCTACCGCGTGACCTGCCGTGCCGCAGGCGATACCGGATGTGTGATCGTGTGTTTTGATGATGTCACAGCGCTGGAGCAGGCCAGCCAGATGCGACGCGATTTTGTGGCCAATGTCAGCCACGAATTGCGCACACCGCTGACGGCCTTGATGGGGTTTATCGAAACGCTGCAAGGTCCCGCGCGTGATGACACAACGGCCCAAACACGTTTTTTGGGAATCATGCAAAGCGAAGCGGCCCGGATGAACCGTTTGGTGGGGGATTTGCTGTCGCTCAGCCGCGTGGAAAGCGACCAGCGCGTGCGCCCCACAACCCAGATTTCCTTGTTGGATGTGCTGTCCAGCACCGTCCATGCGCTGCAACCTGTAGCGCAAAAGGCCAAAGTGACGCTGGTTTTTGATCCACCTGATCATATCCCGACGATGATCGCGGATGCGGATCAACTGCGTCAGGTCTTCACAAACCTAATTGAAAACGCGATCAAATACGGTGGCGAAGACAACACCGTTCAGGTTACGCTGGCCGCCGCAGACCGCGACCCGGCATTGCGCGCAGCAGGCGTTCGCGTCGATGTCACGGATCATGGGCCCGGTATCGATCCTGCACATTTGCCCCGCCTGACAGAACGGTTTTACCGCATAGACAACCACCGCAGTCGCGAGATGGGCGGCACAGGGTTGGGTCTGGCCATTGTCAAACACATCATCCACCGTCACCGCGGACGGATGCGCGTGACGTCCGAGTTGGGGCAGGGCGCCACATTTTCCGTGATTTTGCCGTTGGTTCCCTGATTTTTTATCACAAATTTCGCCATAGATCCGAAGCTGTCATAAAACTGTTACGCAACTGTCACAAAAGCATAGCGAAAGACGCCTAGATCAGCGCCATGGTCATCAAGGGGATGGCCATCACTTCGAGGTTCAGGAGACATCATGTCATTCGTGAAATGCACAACTTCCGCGCTGGCCATTGCCGCACTTTCCGCAACAGCAGCCGCCGCCCGCGATCAGGTCCAGGTGGCCGGATCATCAACCGTTCTGCCATATGCGTCCATCGTGGCCGAGGCCTTTGGCGAAAACTTTGACTTCCCGACACCCGTTGTCGAATCCGGCGGATCATCCGCAGGTCTCAAACGCTTTTGTGAAGGCGTCGGCGAAAACACAATCGACATCGCCAACGCATCCCGCCAGATCAAGTCAGGCGAAGTCGCTGTGTGCGCTGAAAACGGCGTCACCGACATCATGGAAGTCCGCATCGGCTATGACGGCATCGTGTTTGCTTCTGACATCGATGGCGCGTCCTTTGCCTTCACCCAAACCGATTGGTTCTTGGCCTTGTCCGACCAGATCCTGGTCGACGGCAAAATGGTTGCCAACCCCTACACCAACTGGAACCAGGTGAACGCGTCCTTCCCCGACCAGCCGATCCAAGCCTTTGTGCCCGGCACAAAACACGGCACACGCGAAGTGTTCGAGGACAAAGTGATCCTTGAAGGCTGCGAAGCAACAGGTGCGTTCGACGTGTTGAAAGCGGCCAATGGCGGTGACAAGAAAGCGGCGGAAAAAGCCTGTATCGCGCTGCGCACAGACGGCAAATCCGTGGATATTGACGGTGACTACACCGAAACACTGGCCCGCATCGAAAGCAACAAAGACGGCATCGGCGTTTTTGGTCTGGCCTTCTATGAAAACAACACAGACAAGCTGCAAGTGGCGACAATGGCCGACATCGTGCCATCAACAGAAAGCATCGCCACAGGCGAATATCCTGTGTCGCGCCCCTTGTTCTTCTACGTCAAAAAAGCCCACATCGGCGTCATTCCTGGCTTGAAAGAATTCGCAGAATTCTTTGTGGCAGATGAAGTTGCAGGCCCCGATGGTCCATTGGCCGAATACGGGTTGGTGTCTGATCCAGAGCTGGAAGCGACACAAACATCCGTAACGGACGAGGCGGTTCTGGGATCAGGTTCCTAAATCCAACGACAATAAAATGAAGGTCGCCCCGCATATCGGGGCGGCTTTTGCGCCACGTACCACACCTCGGAGCAGCCCCATGGGTATCACCGGTTTCACTATTTTCGCCGTCATTGCCTTGTCCATCTTGGGGTACATCGTGGCCCGTGTCCGCGCGCTTGCAGGGGCCGGAGGCGACAGACGCGGCTTGCACTCTTTGCCCACGTATTACGGCACCAACGCTGCGATGTTTACGGCCGTTCCAGCCCTTGGGGTTTTGGCAATCTGGCTTTTGGCACAACCGATGATGATCGAAAACCGCGTGTCCGCGATGATCCCTGCCAGCGTGATTGGCGAGGGGTCCAGCATTGGTCTGATCATGAGCGATGTGCGCCGTGTGGCTGACGGGTTGGATGTTGTGGTCGCACAGGGCGCACTTGGTGTGGATGAGGCGAAAAACCTGTCCGCTGACACCGATGTGCGTAAAACGCTGGCGGATGTTGGCGTGGCCCTCGGGTCGGATGTGAAACCCGAAGTGCTGGCAGCTGCCCAAACCTACCGCGCATCCGCGCAATCGGGCCGTCTTTGGATGACAGCCGTTGTGCTGGCCCTTGCCGCCATCGGGTTTGTCTTTTCCGTCGCCATGTCCAAACCGGATTTTCGTGCCCGCAACACGGTGGAACGCGGTGTGCTGGCGCTTTTGATGATCGCGGCATCGCTTGCGATCCTCACCACCATCGGCATCGTCTTTTCCATGCTTTTCGAAAGCATCAACTTCTTCAGATTACACCCGTGGACCGACTTCTTTTTTGGCGGGTCATGGGCGCCGAACTTTCGCGGGGACAGCGATTTGTCGATCCTGCCGCTGCTTTGGGGCACGCTTTATATTTCAATCATCGCATTGGCCGTCGCCGTGCCAATCGGCCTGTTTGCCGCGATTTATCTAAGCGAATACGCAGGGCCCAAAGTCCGCGCGATCGCCAAGCCATTGTTGGAAATCCTCGCGGGGATACCGACCATCGTCTACGGTCTGTTTGCTTTGCTGACTGTTGGGCCTGCCTTGGTCCGGATTTTCGGACGCGGCGATGAGGGGCTGTTAGGCGTCGAATGGATGTCGGGGGCCACGGCGGTGCTGACCGCAGGGCTTGTGATGGGCATCATGCTGATCCCGTTTGTGTCCTCGCTGTCGGACGACATTATCAACGCGGTGCCGCAATCCATGCGCGACGGATCGCTGGGCCTTGGGGCGACCCCCTCAGAAACCATCCGTCAGGTCGTTTTGCCAGCGGCCTTACCCGGCATTGTGGGTGCCGTTTTGCTGGCCGCCAGCCGTGCCATCGGTGAAACCATGATCGTGGTGCTGGGGGCAGGGGCCATCGCCAAGTTTTCCGCCAACCCGCTGGAAGCCATGACCACCATCACCACCCGCATCGTCAGCCAGTTGACCGGGGATACGGATTTCGCCAGCCCCGAAACGCTGGTCGCCTTTGCCCTTGGTCTGACGCTGTTTGTTCTGACCTTGGGCTTGAATGTCATCGCACTGTACATCGTGCGCACATATCGGGAGCAGTACGATTGACCGACGCAACCCAACCCATTGACCCGCGCAAGACGTCATTGCTGACGCTGGACGGGCGCACCAAAAAACGCAACGCCGCCGAGGCACGGTTCAAATCCTATGGCATCGGGGCCATCTGCATCGGATTGCTGATGCTTTTGATCCTTGTCTTCAACATCGTGTCGCGTGGCACAGGGGCTTATCAGCAGACGTATGTGACACTCGAAGTCGAACTGTTGGCTGCCAAACTTGATAAAAAAGGCAACCGCGATCTGGTTGATATCAAGAAGGTGTCAACCTTTGGCTACGCGCCTTTGTTGAAAACCGCGTTCGAGACAAAGGTGTCCAACGCAGGGTTTGAAACCGATCTAAAGTCAAAGGCCATGGCGGGCATTCTGTCTAAAAGTGCTGCGGCGGATCTGCGCGATTTTGTTATCGCCAACCCCGATATGATCGGCAACACGGTCGAGTTTGAATTTTTGGCGTCTTCCCGTGTGGATGGCTATCTGAAGGGCCGTGTGACGCGCGACAGCATTGCCAATGACAAGAACATCTCGCCGGCACAGCTGGATTTCGTCGATCAACTGATTGCGGATGGCAGTCTGGAAAAGCGCTTTAACCTCGATTTCATCACAGGCGCCGATGCCTCTGATGCGCGGCCCGAAGCCGCGGGCATGGGTGTGTCGATGATCGGGTCATTGTTCATGATGATGGTGGTTCTGGTGCTGGCGCTGCCCATCGGGGTCGCAGCATCAATCTATCTGGAAGAATTCGCGCCCAAGAACTGGATCACCGATATCATCGAGGTGAACATTTCGAACCTTGCAGCGGTGCCATCAATTGTCTTTGGTATTCTGGGCCTCGCGGTCTTCATCAACTACATGCACTTGCCAAACTCTGCGCCGCTTGTGGGTGGCCTTGTGCTGACGCTGATGACGCTGCCCACGATCATCATCTCGACGCGCGCCTCGCTGAAATCCGTACCACCCAGCATCCGTGACGCCGCGCTTGGGGTCGGGGCTAGCAAAATGCAGTCGGTGTTTCATCACGTCCTGCCCTTGGCGGCCCCGGGCATCCTGACAGGCACGATCATCGGACTGGCGCAGGCCTTGGGTGAGACTGCACCGCTGTTGTTGATCGGGATGGTGGGCTTCATCGCGTCCAACCCACCCGACAGCATCGCGGCGGGGTTGATGTCGCCAAATTCGGCCATGCCTGCGCAAATCTACGAATGGGCGAAACGTGCTGATCCGGCCTTTTATGAACGCGCATGGGGGGGCATCATCATCTTGTTGGTCTTTCTTGTGACCATGAACACCATCGCCGTAATTTTGCGGCGCCGTTTTGAACGCCGCTGGTAGGGGTCGAAGACATGAACGATATGAGACTGACGGAGAGAACCGTGGACACCAATGATGTGAAAATCACCGCCAAAGATGTGCAGGTGTATTACGGCGACAATCACGCCATCAAAGACGTGAATGTCGAGATCCAAGACAAAACCGTCACGGCATTTATCGGGCCTTCAGGGTGCGGAAAGTCAACTTTTTTGCGTTGTATCAATAGGATGAACGACACAATTGATGTGTGCCGTGTCCAAGGTGACATTCTGATCGACAACGAAGACATCTACGACAAACGCGTCGACCCAGTACAACTGCGGGCCAAAGTGGGCATGGTGTTTCAAAAGCCGAACCCGTTTCCAAAGTCGATCTTTGACAATGTCGCTTACGGGCCGCGCATCCACGGGCTTGCGCAAAACAAGGCCGATCTGGACGAAATTGTCGAACGGTCGCTGCGCAGTGCCGCAATCTGGAACGAGGTCAAAGACCGCCTTGATGCGCCCGGCACAGGGCTATCGGGTGGCCAGCAACAACGGTTGTGCATTGCACGGGCGGTTGCCACGGCGCCAGAGGTTCTTTTGATGGATGAACCCTGTTCAGCGCTGGACCCGATTGCCACGGCGCAGGTCGAAGAACTGATCGATGAACTGCGCCAGAACTATTCCGTGGTGATCGTCACCCACTCGATGCAGCAAGCCGCCCGCGTCAGCCAAAAAACCGCGTTCTTCCATTTGGGCAACCTTGTGGAATACGGCGAGACGGGCCAAATTTTTACCAATCCAACAGATCCACGCACTGAAAGCTATATCACGGGCCGGATCGGGTAGGGGACATAGACATGAACGACCAACACATCGCATCCGCCTTCGACCGCGATCTTGAAGCGATCCAGGCGCAAATCATGAAAATGGGCGGGCTGGTTGAAGCTGCCATTCTGGAAGCCGCGTCCTCGCTTGAGGCCCGCGACGAAGAACGTGCAGAAAAGGTCCGCGCCGCTGACAAACAGATCGACGCACTGGAAGAGTTAATCAACGAAGAAGCCGCCCGTGTGATTGCCCTGCGTGCGCCCACAGCCATTGACCTGCGCCTGATCCTGAGTGTCATGAAGATTAGCGGCAACCTCGAACGTATTGGCGACTATGCAAAAAACATGGCCAAACGCACGGGTGTTCTGGCACAAATGGCGCCAGTCAACGACAGTGCCGGTGCGCTGCGACGTATGGCCAAAGAAGTCGGTAAGATGCTGACGGACGCGTTGGATGCCTATATCAACCGTGACGCGGAACTGGCACTGGATGTCATCGCACGCGACGCTGAAGTGGATCAGATGTACAATGCGCTGTTTCGTGAATTCCTGACCTTCATGATGGAAGACCCGCGCAACATCACGGCCTGCATGCATTTGCATTTTATCGGTAAAAACACCGAACGCATGGGTGATCACGTGACATCGATTGCTGAACAAGTCGTTTACCTGGTCACGGGGATGCACCCAGATGAAGCCCGTGCCAAGGCTGACACGACTTCTATGAAACTGTAAGGAATAGTCACCATGTCCGCAGTCCAGCCGCGTGTTTTGGTCGTCGAGGATGAACCCGCACAACGTGAGGTTCTGGCTTACAATCTTGAAGCCGAAGGTTTTGCCGTCAGCCGCGCCGAGAATGGCGAAGAGGCATTGCTTTTTGTGCAGGAAGACGCGCCGGACGTGATCGTTCTGGACTGGATGATGCCACAGCTAAGCGGAATCGAAGTCTGCCGGCGTTTGAAAATCAAACCCGAGACCCGAGGCATTCCTGTCATCATGCTGTCTGCGCGTTCCGAGGAAGTGGACCGTGTACGGGGTCTTGAAACCGGCGCAGACGATTATGTGATCAAACCGTACTCTGTGATCGAGCTGATGGCCCGTGTGCGTGCCCAACTGCGCCGCGTGCGGCCAGCGGCATCCGGTCAACTGTTGGAATTCGACGACATCGTGCTGAATGGTGAAAGCCACAAAGTTACGCGCGGATCTGCAGATGTGAAACTCGGGCCAACTGAGTTTCGGCTCCTCAGTACATTTATGGAAAAGCCCGGACGTGTCTGGTCGCGCGAACAACTTCTGGACCGTGTCTGGGGCCGCGACATCTACGTGGACACACGCACCGTCGACGTGCACATCGGGCGCTTGCGCAAAGCGCTGACCCAGTTTGGGGGTTCAGATCCGGTAAGGACGGTTCGGGGTGCGGGATACAGCCTTGGGTAAGGGTGTTCGAGTGTATTGTTCAGCGAATATTATTTAACATAATTCACATTATAAGAAGCACGCATACTGTCAGATACGCGACGTAGATACGCCACCTGCCGGTGTTCGGACCGCGATGAGCCCATGCCATCTATCGCGCAAAATCGGTTTGCCAAGCACTAAATGTAAAATGACGTTCCGTCCCTCGGGATTGTCGCATCAATTTTTCCAGCTTAGCATCATGCTTGTGCAAGGCTTTGGGCTTCGGATCCGAACCTTGCCAAATCTGGGAGGATTTGAATGCGTTTGCTTCTTGTTTGCGCCGCGCGTCTTTTGACTGGACGCAGCTTATGACTGTCATGACAGATACCGAAGCCATGGCGCACGTCATGCAGACGAACCCCGCGTTCGCTGTGACTGACGCCAACATCCGCGGCGTTGATTTTCGTGTGTTCGAAAATGTGCCCCCCCATGTCGCCGCATTGCTGCATGCCAGCTACGAAGCCCAAGGCAATGGCGCTGCTGAGTACCTGATTTTTGAAAACGAACGCTGGACGTTTGATGAATTTTTGTCTGACGTAAACCGCATGGCACATGTCCTGCGTGACACCTTCGGTGTGACCAAAGGCGCCCCGGTTGGCATCGCGATGCGCAACTGCCCGGAATTGATGATTATGGTTATGGCCTGTGCATCAATCGGCGCGGTCACGGTTTTTGTGAATGCATGGTGGACCACAGAAGAGCTGGAGTATGCGCTAAAAGACAGCGGCGCACGCCTTGTCTTTGCAGACGGCGATCGCGTCGCCAGAATGCAGCCTCTGGTGGACGATCTTGGTTTGGCTATTGTCGGCGTACGTGACGGTGAAACAACGGCGCACCATAGCTTTACAGCGCTTAAGACCAACGCACAGTCTGATCAGCGCCCGGACGCCGATATCGACACAGACGATGATTTTGCAATTATGTATTCCTCTGGCACGACGGGCCGCCCCAAAGGGGTTGTGCAAACCCATCGCGGTGCGGTCAACGCTGTGTTTTCTTGGCTGATTACGGCCGTAATGGCCCCCTTGATGGACCCCGACCACGATCCAGATGCGCCGCCTGTGCGCCCTTCTGTTCTTATCGTGACACCCTTGTTTCATGTCACTGCCACGCACCCGATGTTTTTGTTAAGCCTGCCCGCCGGTGCCAAGGTCGCTGTGATGCCCAAGTGGGATGCACGCAAGGCTGTGGAAATCATCCGCGATGAAAAGATCACGCGGTTCCTGGGTGTGCCGACACAATCTGCCGATCTGATGGTGGCCATGCGCGAGATGGGCGAAACGCTTCCAACGCTGGATTATATTGGCGCAGGCGGTGCAAAACGGCCTCCGGCCCAAGTGGGTGAGCTTTCGGAAATGTTGCCCAACGCAGCTGTTGCAACCGGCTGGGGTATGACCGAAACCAACGCCCTTGGGATCGGCATGCTTGGGGACGAATACAATGCCCGCCCCGACGCCTGTGGAAAACCGCACGGACCTTTGCAAGATGTGCGTTTTCTGGACGACAACGGTAACGATGTACCCCATGGCGAGATTGGCGAACTTACTGTAAAAAGCCCTGCTAACATGCGGTGTTACTTGAACAAACCCGACGCGACGGCCGAGGTTTTGGAAGATGGCTGGTTGAAAACCGGCGATTTGGGACGCATCGATGATGAAGGGTATGTTTCAATCGTTGATCGCAAGAAAAACATTATTATTCGTGGCGGTGAAAACATCGCATGTCTGGATGTAGAAGCCGCCTTGCACCGGCATCCCGCAGTGGCCGAGGCTTGCGCGTTTTCTGTGCCGCATGACCGGCTTGGCGAAGTTGTTGGTGCAGGTATTCAGCTTAAATCTGGCACATCAGCGCAGGCGGAAGACATTCAGGCGTTTCTTGCTGATCACATCGCAAAATTCAAAATTCCGGAACACATCTGGTTCCAAACAACGCCCCTGCCCCGTGGTGCCACCGATAAAACGGACCGCCGCGCATTGCAGGCTCAATGCTTGAAGGATCACACATGAACATGACCACCGAAGACATCGGCGCCTATATCGCTGCCGCTGGTGCCAAAGCTTGGGACGTTGAGGGGCTGGACCCTGCAACACCTCAGCGCGATATCAAAACTGTTGGCATTATTGGTGCCGGCACCATGGGCGGCGGCATTGCAATGAACTTTGCAACCGCTGGCTTTGATGTGAAAATTGTTGAACAAAAACAAGATGCTTTGGATCGTGGCTTGGCCGTGGTGCGCGGCAACTATCAACGGTCCTGCGACAAAGGCCGCTTTCCGCAGGATGAGGTCGAGGCCCGCATGGGCCGCTTTCACGGTTGCCTTGCAATCGCGGACCTTGCCGATTGCGATCTGGTGATCGAGGCTGTGTTTGAAAACATGGACCTGAAAAAGACCATTTTCACAGAGCTGGGCCAAGTGATGAAGCCCGGTGCGATTTTGGCGACAAACACCTCTGCTTTGAACATCGATGAAATCGCCAGTGTTACGGGCCGCCCACAGGACGTGATCGGACTACATTTCTTTTCCCCTGCCAACGTCATGAAATTGTTGGAAATTGTCCGCGCCAAGGACACGAGCGACGATGTTGTTGCAACATCTATGGCGCTGGCCAAAACCATCAACAAGATTGCAACGCTGGTGGGTGTTTGCCCCGGCTTCGTGGGCAACCGCATCCTCTTTGCCCGTCAAATCCAAGCCAACAAACTGGTCTACAAAGGCGTGCTGCCATGGGACGTGGACGCCGCCCTGAACGCCTTTGGGTTCAAAATGGGGCCGTTCCAGATGTCCGACCTTGCTGGCCTGGATATTGGTTGGTCCAAAGGGGCCACCACTGACAATCCGATCCGGGACCGATTATGCGAATTGGATCGGCGCGGGCAAAAAACCAAGGCGGGGTTCTATGATTACGACGAAAACCGCCGACCAATCCCGTCCGATGTCACAACGGGCATCATCAACGACATCACAGGTGCAGACCCCACTCAAATGTCCAGCGATGACATCCTGAAAGCCTGCATTCATCCCATGATCAACGAAGCCGTGAAAATCCTTGAAGAAAACAAGGCGCAACGCCCGTCGGATATCGATGTCGTCTGGTTGAACGGCTATGGTTGGCCGCCCGACACCGGCGGTCCGATGCTGTATGGCGACATGGTTGGCGCCGCAGCAGTATTGGAAACGATGGAACGGTTGGGCGCGGATGATCCCGCCTTTGCACCAGCACAAACACTTAAAGAACTGGCCGCAAATGACGGAAAATTCACAGAAATAAATACAGGAGGTCTAAAAACATGAGCTACGAGTTTATCACGACCGAAAAACGCGGGCACATCCTGCTGGTGACCATGAATCGGCCTGACGTGTATAATGCCGTGCATGTGGACATGCACATCGAAATGTCGCGGTGCTGGGATGAGTTTGCCGCCGATCAGGACCTTTGGGTTGCTGTTCTGACAGGGGCTGGTGACAAAGCATTTTCCGCAGGCAATGACCTGAAAGCGACGGCTATGGGCGGCAACAAGAAACCCATGCCGGACACGGGCTTTGCCGGATTATCATCGCGCTTTGATCTGGAAAAACCGATCATCGCGGCCGTCAATGGCTTTGCCATGGGGGGTGGTTTTGAAACGGCGCTGTCATGCGATATTCTGATCGCCTCCGAGAACGCGAAATTCGCCTTGCCCGAGGTTAAAGTGGGCTTTTTTGCCGCCGCCTCCGGCGTACAACGCTTGTCGCGTTACATCGGACGCCTCGCAGCGCAGGAAATGATGTTCACAGGCCGCACGATCATGGCGGACGAGGCACTGAAAATGGGCTGCATCAACGAGGTGGTACCGCACGCCGACCTGATGGACCGTGCCATGGCCAAAGCCGAGGAACTGTGTACGGTATCCCCTTCTGCCGTCAAAGCCACAAAACGGGTGTTGAACGCCATGATGGAGGGCGACGGCATGGCCGCCAGCATCGCCCATTCACGTGAGGTGATCGCGGATCTCTCGAAAACAGATGACTTTAAAGAGGGCGTGCAAGCCTTTGTTGAAAAACGAAAACCCAATTGGGTAAACAAGTAAGAAAGCATTGATATGTCCGAACCATTGGAACTGAACAACCTGGAAATGTCCGAAAAGGCCAAACCGCTTCTGGCCGCCGTGATCAAGCACATCCGCGAAAACGTGGATCCGATCACAGAAGAATTCCACCGCCTTGGCGAAGGCCGCGCCGATCGTTGGTCTTATGCCCCCGGCCAGTTGGAATTGCTGGAAACAGCCAAGCAAAAGGCGCGTGAAAGCGGGCTTTGGAACTTCTTTTTGCCAAATGCAGAAACCGGCGAAGGTCTTGCGAACCTCGATTATGCCTACATCGCGGCAGAGCTGGGCAAGAACCCCCTTGCCTCTGAAACACTCAACTGCTCCGCGCCCGACACAGGCAACATGGAAGTGTTGGAACGCATTGGCACACAGCAGCAAAAAGATGCCTGGCTGAAACCTTTGCTTGCTGGTGAAATCCGCAGTGCGTTTGCAATGACGGAACCCGACAAAGCATCATCAGATGCAAAGAACATCGGCATGACCGCCGTGCTTGAAAACGGTGAATGGGTCATGAACGGCGAGAAATACTATATTTCCGGCGCTGGTGATCCGCGCTGTAAGATCATGATTGTTATGGTCAAAACATCGCCTGATGCGGAACCCTTCCGCCAGCAAAGCCAGATCCTTGTGCCTATCGACACCCCCGGCGTCGATATTCTTGGGCCGATGCATGTGTTTGGTCACGACGATGCGCCACACGGTCACATGCACATCCGCTTCACCAATGTGCGCGTGCCTGAGGAAAACATTCTGTGGGGCGAAGGCAAAGGGTTTGAAATCTCTCAGGTCCGTCTTGGGCCTGGCCGCATCCACCACTGCATGCGCTCTATCGGACAAGCGGAAAAGGCGCTGGATTTGCTGATTGAACGGGGGTTGTCCCGCGTGGCCTTTGGCAAAAAGATCATGGACCTTGGCAAGAACATGGAAACTGTGTCGCGTGCCAAAATCGAGATTGAATCCATGCGTCTTCTGGTGCTGAAAGCGGCAAAAGCCATGGATGTGCTTGGCAACAAAGAGGCCCGTATCTGGGTGTCGATGATCAAAGCCAAAGTCCCGGAGCAAGTGTGCGACATCATCGACCAAGCCATGCAAGTGCATGGCGCGACTGGTATTTCGCAGTGGTCGCCGCTGTCCAACATGTACGCGCAGCAACGCACATTGCGTTATGCGGATGGCCCCGATGAGGTGCACCATCACGTGATTGCCCGCCACGAAGTCAAAACCTATTCGGAATCCAACGCCCGTCAGGATGCGGCCAAGAAAGAAACCAAAGTCACAGGCTCTGCGGGGTTCATGGGATGAGCATGTTTGATCTGACCGGAAAGGTGGCGCTGTTAACCGGCGCCTCCAAAGGCATGGGGTTCGAGATGGCCAAGGGCCTTGCCGAACATGGGGCCACGGTGGTGATCTCGTCGCGCACGCAAGAGGATCTGGATGCGGCGGCAGCGGAAATAAACAAGGCCGTGGGGCGTGATTGCGCCCACGGCGTCGCGGCCAACATCGTGCATGAAGACAGCTTGCAGGCGCTGGTGGACAAGACCCACGAGATTGCTGGCAAGATCGACATCGTGGTCGGCAACGCAGGTGTGAACCCTTATTTCGGGCCGATCGCAGGCATTTCGAACAAAGACTATGAACGCACGATGAACGCCAATGTGCAATCCAATCTGTGGCTGGCCAAGATGGTGGCTCCTGACATGGAAAACGGCGGGTCGATGATGTTCACCTCCTCTATCGGCGCGTTCAAAGCCTCCGATATGCTGGGGGTTTATGGCATGTCGAAACTTGCCCTGATCGGTTTGGTGCGCAACTTGGCCACGGAATTCGGGCCACAAGGCATCCGCTTTAACGCGATTTGCCCCGGTCTGATCAAAACCGACTTTGCCCGCGAACTTTGGGACAAACCGGGTGTGGAAGAGAAGTATTCCAAATCTATCCCGCTGCGTCGTTTGGGCGAGCCTGACGACTTTGCGGGCCTTGCAGTATTCCTTGGATCGGATGCCAGCAAATACATGACCGGACAGGCGCTAACCGTCTGTGGCGGTTCGAGCATGTGGGCGTAAACCATGGAACTCAAAGATAAAATCATTGTGGTAACCGGGGCTGCCAGTGGCATCGGCAAGGCCATGTGCGTCCGCTATGCGGCCGAGGGTGCAAAAGCGATTGTTTGCATAGACCGCGACACAGCAGGCGCTGAAGCAACCGCGAAAGAGATGGGCGGCACTGCCATGACAGTCGATGTCGCCCATGAGGACCAGATCGTAGCGATGATCCATAAAGTCGAGGCCGAGATTGGTCCGATTGATTTGTTCTGTTCCAACGCGGGCATTTCGGTGGCCGGTGGTGTCGAAGTGCCAAATGATGATTGGCAGCGCATTTGGGACATCAACGTCATGTCCCATGTTTGGGCCGCCCGTGCCTTGGTGCCGCTGATGGCGGAACGTGGTGGTGGTTACCTGCTGAACACCTCATCCGCCGCGGGGCTGTTGAACCAAGTGGGCAGTGCGCCCTACGGGGTCACAAAGCATGCCGCAGTCGGATTGGCAGAATGGATGGCCATGACATACGGCGATCAAGGGATCAAAGTGTCGGTTCTGTGTCCACAGGCGGTGCGCACCGAGATGACGCGCGGCCATGAAGATCACGTGGCGGCCATCGACGGGATGATGGAACCGGAGCCTGTCGCAGAAGCCTGCGTGCAGACAATCCGCGACGAGACGTTTCTGGTTCTGCCCCACAAGGAAGTGATTGGCTATATGCAAGCCAAGACGCAAAACTACGACCGTTGGATTGGCGGGATGCGCAAGCTTAACAGGAAATACGGCGGTTTTGACGCCTGATATGAAGGACTTACTATGATTGGGTACACAACTATTGGTGTGAACGACATGGAGCGCGCCAAAGCGTTCTATACGGGCGTATTTGAGAGCAAGAACGCAAAGGTCGTGATCGATTCCGGGCGCATTGCCTTTATCGGAACCGAACGCGGGCAACCTATGCTGGCGGTGTGCGAGCCATACGATAAAGACGATCCAACGCCCGGCAATGGCGTAATGCTGGCGTTTCCAGCGGATGACAAGGCCCATGCCGATGCGCTTTATGCCAAGGCGATTGAGTTGGGGGCGACCTGCGATGGCCCTCCGGGGCAACGTATTCCTGATCGGTTTTATGGTGCGTATGCGCGTGATCCCGATGGCAACAAGATCTGCTTTTACGTCTTTGGCTAGAGCAAAGTTTTGATTATGTCGGGGGCTCTGCCGTTTTGATTATGTCGGGGGCTCTGCCCCCGGCCTTTGGCCTCCCCCGAGGTTTATTTTGCGAGATGAAGCCCGGATCAGCTGCGGGGTTTGATGGGGCGGACCAGTCCTTCTTGAGCGGTTGAAGCGATCAGCGTTCCGTTTTTGTCGTATATGCTGCCGCGGTTGAAGCCACGCGCATTGCCGGTCCATGGGCTGTCCATTGAGTAGAGATGCCAGTCCTGGAATTGCGGAGTGCCATGAAACCACATGGCGTGATCGAGGCTGGCTGACATCACTTCGCCTTTGAACCACGTCAGGCCATGTGGCCGCAAAGAGGATCCCAGCAAGTTCATGTCAGATGCATAGGCCAAAAGGCAATGCTGCATTTGGGGGCTGCACCCCGCTGCCTCAGACATGCGAAACCACAGATGGTTTTTGTCGTCTGCCGGTGCCGGGTCAAAAAAGTCCCGTGGTGCGACTTCGCGAATGTCGATAGGACGGGGCCGCAAAAAATCTTTACGGAACTTTTCGGGAAGTTTGTCGGCCTCTTCTGCGCGTAAATCACGACGGTCGGGCCAATTTTCCGGGGCAGAAACATCGGGCATCGGATGCTGATGGTTCCAGCCCTCTTCTTTCACATGAAAGCTGGCGGACATATTCAGGATCTGTTTGCCATGCTGAATGGCCACAACCCGCCGCGTTGTGAAGCTGCCGCCGTCGCGGGCGCGGTCCACTTGATAAATGACGGGTATTTCCGGATCACCCGGCCGAATGAAATAAGCATGCAGCGAATGGCACAAGCGGTCTGTCACAGTGCCATATGCCGCGGCAAGCGCCTGTCCGATCACCTGCCCGCCGAAGATGCGGGTTGGCGTTTCACCACCCTGCCCTGTGCCGCGAAACAAATCGACTTCAAGCGTTTCAAGCGCCAACAGGTCCAACAGGTCCAACAGCTTCTGGTGCGTTTCAGTCATGTATTCAGGTCCTGTGCAAAAGCGATGAAAAAATCGAAGCTGTCTGGGTTGGCCATGGAATCGCGGTTCACCACAGTGTTCGGATTACCCCCCAACAGCAGTTTTTTCACAGGAACTTCAAGCTTTTTACCCGAGAGAGTGCGCGGGATTTCATCAACACTGACGATTTCATTTGGCACAAAACGCGGAGACACTGCCGTGCGAATAGCTGCATTGATGTCCTGCTTTGTCGTATCTGTCAAAGCGCCTCGTGTGACAACAAACAGCGGCATGAAGCTGTCGCGGCCCAAAAATTCAAGATCAACGACCAGTGAATCCAACACCTCATCCAAAGCTTCAACCGCCTGATAGATTTCTGCCGATCCCATCCGCAAGCCTTTGCGATTGATCGTGGCATCAGAGCGTCCGTAAATCACCGAAGACCCGTCGGCGCGAATTTCGATCCAATCGCCATGTCGCCAGATGCCGGGATACATATCGTAGTAGCTGTCGTACAAACGGCTTCCATCGTCGTCACCCCAGAAAAAGAGCGGCATGGAGGGCAAAGGCTGGGTACACACCAATTCCCCCACTTCCCCGGTCAACGTGTTGCCTGCCCCGTCAAACGCATGGACTGCATTACCCAACGCGCGACATTGCATTTCTCCGGCACGTACGGCCATGCCCGGGTGCCCCAGCACAAACGCACCTGCAAGGTCCGTGCCACCCGAAATAGGCGCCAACCACACGTCCGCTTTCACGTCATTGTAAATCCAGTCGTAGGCATCCGACGACAAAGGCGATCCCGTCGATCCGATGGAGCGCAGACAATCTAAGTCCACAGCGTCACGCGGTGTGATACCAACTTTGCGGCATCCGTCGAAAAACGCAGCCCCTGCCCCGAAAAACGTAAGCTTTTGCGACGCCACAAATTTCCAGACCGCCATCAAATCGGGATGGTGCGGTGCGCCGTCGAACAGGCATACACATGCGCCCTGCCCCAAAGCCATCCACTGTGCGTTCCACATGATCCATCCCGAGGACGTGATCCACGAAAAGCGGTCTTTGTGGGTCAAATCATGATGCAAAGACTGCTTGGCAGCTTCTAACATGATGCCGCCGTGGCCGTGCACAATAGGCTTGGGATTGCCAGTGGTTCCAGAGCTGTAGACAATCCACAAAGGATGATCGAACGGCACTTGTGCATAGTCCAATTGCGCATGCCCGTCACAGGCAGCCTGAAACGGGGCCCAACCTTGCAGTGCTCCGCCAGTTCCATCGGTGTGAGCCGCCACAAGCAGCTTGTGGCGCACCGATGGCAAACCGTCGGCGATTTGCGCCACAACGGCACTGCGATCAACGTGTTTGCCCGCATGCACATAGCTGTTTTGCGCAATCAAGACCTTTGGTTCGATCTGACGGAACCTGTCCAGAACCGCGACATGGCCCATATCGGGTGCGCAAAGCGACCAAATCGCCCCAAGACTGGCTGTGGCTAAAAACGCAATCAGCGCCGTTTCGGTGTTGGGCAAAATTGCAACAACGCGGTCGCCTTTCACAACGCCGCAGCCCCGCAAATGATCCGCAAAATTGGCCACTTTTTGGCGCAGCTCCGTCCAGCTCAACGTCTGGGTTCCAAAGGTTTCAGACTGAACACACAGCGCGTCTGCATCGGGACGCACATCTGCATGACGCAAGATGTTTTGCGCATAGTTGACATGTGCCCCGTCGCACCATTGCGCCCCGGGCATGACGGAGCGAGACAGCATTTTGTCGAAAGGCGTCGAGGACTGAATGTCGAAAAACGCCCAGATCGCAGACCAAAACGCGTTAAGGTCAGTGACACTCCAGCCCCACATTTCATTGTAATCAGAGAATGTTAGACCGTTTTTCTCATGTAAAAACCGTTCAAATTCCGCCATAGTCGACGTGTTGTAACGATCTGCGCTGGGGGTCCATAAAACAGGGTTGGTCATATCAATGCTCCGTGAACCAAGGCCTTCAATTCGGGGCGTGCAGGATAGGAGGATGACGGCGAGAGCTGCGTGAAGAAGATCACCGAAAGATCCTGAACCGGATCAATCCAGAAAAACGTAGACGCCATCCCGCCCCAACTGAAATCCCCTACAGATCCCGCAGACCGCGCTCTGGCCGGATCAAGGACAACCGCGCCACCCAATCCAAAACCCATGCCTTCCATCGGTTGTTCCGCAAAACTTTGCGGCCCCATAGACGCAATGTCGCCCGGCAAATGATTGCGCATCATGAAGGCGACTGTCGCTGTGGACAACAATCGCACATCCCCAAACATTCCACCCAGCCGCAGCATTTCAGAAAAGCGCGCATAATCGTCAATTGTGCCGACCAGCCCCCCACCGCCCGACGCCATGGACGCCGCCAGAAAGGGCGACCCTTCGTTGGTATCGACACAACGCAAGGATGGTGCATCGCTGCCGTGTTGCGTTGCATTCAAGGCAAGCGGGTCGCCCATCAGGGGCGTATACAAGGATGCAAAACGGTCTTGGTGACCGGTGCGCACGGAAAAGCCTGTGTCTTCCATGCCCAACGGATCCAGGATCATTTGTTGTATTGTCAGTGCCAGGTCTTGGCCCGTGATCACCTCGATCACGCGTCCAATCACATCAATGCCAACCGAGTATTCCCAACGTGTGCCCGGCACGAAGGACAACGGCAATTTGGCGACCGCTTTGCACATATCAGCCAAAGCGCCTTGATCAGGCTTAAAGACAAGATCGTCTTCAGCCATTTCGGCGGCCAGCACACCAGGGTTGAACGGATAGCTCAGACCCGATGTATGCGTCAGCAACTGGTGCAACGTCGGACAAGGGCACGGCACAGTGTCGTCAATGTCTTTTGCCCCGGGGCGGAGGGCGCGACAGTCTTTGAATTCCGGTAGAAACCGCGACACCGGCGCGTCCAAATGCACCAAGCCACGTTCGACCAAAATCATCAAAGCCACAGTCGTCACAGGTTTGGTCATCGAATAGATGCGTGCAATTGTGTCGCGCTCAAACGGTCGCCGGGACGCAACATCTGCGTACCCAGCGGTATGGAAAAACCGCTCATGGCCGTTCTCAAGCACAAGCGTGGCGCAACCTGCAAACTTCCCGTCATCGACGTAGGATTGCATCCAAACTTTCACACGGTCCAAACGGCTCACATCAAGATTGAACATAGGCTACCCCAACATCTTTTGCATGGCGGGCCGGGTTTCGTCGGTGAACCACAAATCAGGCTCTGCCGTTGTGGCCGTCTTTATTTGCGCAATCACTTCGCCCCTGATCTGGTGCTTGATGGATGCAAAGGCTTTTGGGGGAAGCTGTGCAAACTCTTGGGCCGCTTCAAGGGCGCAGGCATGTAGGGCATCCGGTTCAACCACATCGTCCACAAGGCCCGCCGCCAATGCGGCCTCGGCGCCGATGGGTTTTCCACGTAAGATCAAACGACGCAACGTGTTGGTATCCAAGGTGGCACGGGCGATTTCCATCGGACCAACGGGGAAGTCCACACCGACACGAACCTCGGCCAAACCAAACTGTGCGCGGGTGTCAGCGATGCGATGGTCCGCAGCCAAAACGAAAAACAGCCCCCCCGCAATCGCCGCGCCGTTGACTGCGCATATGACGGGCTTGGGGCAACTGTATTGGGCCAAAAACCCTTCGTTCAGCCCGCGCACAATCGCTTTTTGTTGCGCTTCATTAAAGTCCTGAGCAGCTTTCAGGTTCAGTCCCGCAGACAGGACTTTCAAGGGGCTGGTCAGCATAATGGCCTTCACTTCCTTTTCCGCACCCAATTGATGCAGGACATCGCGGTACCCCATCAACTTTTCCGGCGTCAACGCGTTGACGGGGGCCGCGTTCAGAGAAAGCTCTATGACACCGCCGTCGTGTTTTATCTGCGTGATCCACTGTGTGTCTGTCATTTTGCACCCCCTGTTTGGATCAAGTTTGCCGCACAGTGGAAGACGCTGAAAGGGAAATCTGCCCCAAGGGCACGATTGACCGCAGCGTCACCCCAAGCGTAGCCTTTGGGAAAGGGTCAAGACCCCGCGACTTCAAGAAAGCCAACACTATGCAAACGATTGAATTTTATTACGATTTCAGCAGCCCCAATGCCTATATCGCCCACAAACTGTTGCCCGGTATTGCGGCACGCACAGGCGCAAAGCTGATCTATAAACCGTTTTTATTGGGCGGCGTGTTCAAAACCACAAACAATGCACCTCCGCTGGTCGCGTTTCGTGAGGTGGCGGGAAAAGTAGACTACATGCGCGTCGAAATGGCCCGTTTTTTGGAACGCTTTGAGGTGCCGTTAAAATTCAATCCGTATTTTCCCGTCAATACCGTGAATTTGATGCGGGGGGCCGTCTATGCACAGGGCAAACACTGGGAAACAGCCTATATTGACCGGCTGTTTGACGCGATGTGGATCGAAGGCCGAAACCTCGCAGATTCTGGTGTCGTAGATGAGGTCCTCAACGATGTGGAAGTTCCGCAAAACAACTTTAATAATGCAACTCAAGATGCTGGAATAAAGTCACAATTGGCAGAAGTGACGCAAAATGCCGTGAATCGCGGGTGTTTTGGATCCCCCACGATGTTTGTGGGCACAGAGATGTTTTTTGGCAAAGATTCTTTAAGCGATTTGGAATGGCGGTTAGGCACGCAAAGTCCCTGACCGCTTCAAACGATGGGCATGCACCGGACATCTAAAATGTCCGGTACGTTTTCACTATAGAAAGCCCGTTAGACCTCTAACCATTCTTTGCGAACATCATCACGTCCGCGCAGTTCGTCAGGTGTGCCTTCAAAGACAACTTTGCCATGTCCCATAACGTACACACGATCGGCAATATCCATTGCAATCGACAGCTTTTGCTCAACAAGCAACGTCGCTACGCCGCGCTTTGCGATCTCTTGCAAAACGTCGGCCACCCGCTGCACCATTTGCGGACTTAACCCTTCTGTTGGCTCGTCAATCATCACAAGTTCAGGATCGCCCATCAAGGTGCGGCACATAGTCAGCATCTGCTGTTCGCCACCCGACATCACGGATGCTTCAACATCGGCGCGTTCTTTCAGGTTCGAGAACATATCAAACATGTTTTCCATGCTCCAACGTCCCACACCTTCTTTCTGGCCCGGTTTCATACCCAAAATCAGGTTTTGACGGGTCGTTAATCCCGGAAAGATATCGCGATTTTCAGGCACATACCCAAGACCGATGTTTGCGATCTCAAATGCCTTTTTACCGGCAATCTCCTGGCCCTTGAACTTCACCGATCCATGTGGTTCGACTTCACCCATGATCGCCTTGCAGGTGGTGGACCGCCCCACCCCATTGCGGCCCAAAAGGGCTACGATTTCGCCTTCCTGTATGTTCAGGTTCACCCCTTGCAGGATGTGCGATTTGCCATAATAGGCGTGCAGGTCTGTGACTTCGAGCATCAGTGGTCTGCCTCCAAAACTTCGCCCAGATAGGCTTCTTGCACTTTAGGGTTGGCGCGAACTTCTTCGGGGCGGCCTGTTGCGATGATTTCGCCGTAAACCAGCACCGAAATATAGTCAGCCAAACCAAACACCACACCCATGTCGTGTTCAACCATCACCAATGTCTTGTTTTCGGTGACTTTGCGGATCAGATCCACAATGTAGTCGGTTTCTGAATGGCTCATGCCTGCAGTGGGTTCGTCCAACATGATAACGTCAGCGCCACCGGCAATTGTGATCCCGATTTCAAGGGCGCGTTGTTCTGCGTAGGACAGAACCCCCGCAGGCAGATTGCGCCGCTCCGTCAGGTTGATCTGTTCGAGGATTTCCTCGGCCCCTTCCGTCAAAGCGCGGCTGCGATCCAACAAGTTCCAGAAGGAATACTTGTACCCCATCGACCACAACAGCGCACAGCGCACGTTTTCAAACACTGTCATGTTGCCAAAGATGTTGGTGATCTGGAAGGACCGCGAAAGACCCATCCGATTGATTTCATGTGGGGCTTTACCCGCAAGATCCGCGCCATGAAGCGAGATCGTACCAGAGGTCTGCGGAAAACGCCCCGTGATCAGATTGAACAGCGTCGACTTGCCAGCGCCATTTGGACCGATGATCGCATGGCGTTCGCCTTTTGCAATTTCCAATTCCACGCCGCGGATGATTTCGGTTTTTCCAAAGGCTTTACACAGCCCGTTCAAATGTAATGCAGCCGCCATTTCAAACGCCTCCTTTTGGGGGTGTGTTGGCTTCGCCCCATGCCTCTTTCAAGGCAGGCGCGTTTTTGCGTGTGATCCAAAACGCCGCAGCCGTCACCGCGAAGGCGATGATCCATGGCACGATGCTGTGGCTGTCAAAAGTGGTCCAGAACAGGGTCATTTCATTATCTCCTGTGGCCGCGTGCCGATAGTGGAACGTCATTTCGACCAAGCAGGCCAACCCCAACACCGCAATCAATCCAGGCAAAAGCGTTTTCACGTACGGCATGGTCAAAGTGCCAAGCTTTCCAAAGCGCATCGCAGGCACATGCATCATCATCAGCCCTGCAAGCCCCCCGGGGAAGAACATAACCGTGGCGAGGAACAAAGAGCCTGCATAGAACGCCCAAAGCTCTGTTTCCAAAGACAAAACCGTCTGCAACAGCGTGAAGGCAATCGCCCCAATGATCGGCCCGAAAAAGAAGCCGACGCCGCCCAGAAATGTCACCAGAAGGATCACACCGGAGGACGCCGCGTTCAGGTTTTCTTCGGTCAGGATCTCGTAGTTGATCGCAAACAACCCGCCCGCGATACCGCAGAAGAACCCAGACGCCGCGAAGCTGTAAAAGCGAACCCAGCGTGCAGAGTATCCCAAGAATGCCGCCCGTTCGGGGTTATCGCGAACCGCATTTGCCATGCGCCCGACAGGTGTGCGTGAAAACAGATACATCAGAACCGCAGACACCATCAGCCAAAAGGAAATCAGGTAATACACTTCGATCTGTTTCAGAAACTCGATGCCAAAGAATGGCAGACCATACGTCCGGTCGCCCGAAATCCCTTCTTCACCGCCAAAGAACGCCACGATGATGATCGAACAGGCCGCAATCAATTCCCCGACCCCAAGCGAGATCATGGCAAAGCGTGTGCCAGCCCCGGTCGTCGAAAACGATCCGATAAGCATTGCAAAGCCCATGCCAAACAAACCGCCAAACAGTGGCAGCAACGGCAAGGGAAAAGCCACTCCGAAATCTTCAACGTAGTTCATCACGTGCATGCAGAAAAATCCGCCAAGCCCCATGTAGACCGCATGGCCAAAGGACAGCATGCCCCCCTGACCCAGCAACATATTGTAGGCCAATGCAAAGATCACTGTGATCCACATCTGGTTCATAATGGTGATGGACGAATTGTTGGTGAAAATGAACGGCAAGATCAGCAGCAAAATCCCTGCAATAATCCATGGCATATAGGTGATGGACAGAATGCCTGCACGCATCGGCGAAGCGGTGTTTGTGGCTTGATTGCTCATGCGTCACGGTTCCCAAATAGGCCATAAGGACGGAAGATCAGGATCAGCACCATCAAGATATAGGGCAGAATATCTGCGATCTGGGGGCTGGTGACCGTCCAAAGGTCTCTAAAAATATTGTCGTCCAGGTTCTCTGGTGTGGCGATGCCGATGGCGTTCAACACATCCGACATGGCAAGGTTATAGGCCTTGGCAAATGTGGTGATCCAACCGATCAACAATGAAGCAACAAGCGCGCCCCAAAGCGATCCAAGGCCACCGATGACGATTGTTACGAACACGATCGAGCCCAGCACAAACGCCATGCCCGGGAACGTGCCCAAAACCGGCCCCGCGATGACCCCCGCAACACCCGCCAGCGCGGTGCCAACACCAAACACGCCCATAAAGATCAACGGAACATTGTGGCCAAGGGCTTCAACCGTTTTGGGATAGCTCAGTGCGGCTTGAATAATCATACCCACGCGTGTTCTGGTCAGGATGTACAACAGCCCGATGAAGATCGCGATCGATATGAAGATCATGAAAATCTTGTAGGCGGGAATGGAATTGCCTGCGATGGCGAAGGCGGTAAAGTTTAATACATCCGGAATATCAAAGGGCATCTGGTTCTTGCCCCAGACAAACTGCACCAGCTCTTCGATCAACAACGCAAGCCCGAAGGTAAAGATCAGCTCGGGCACGTGACCATATTGGTGCACACGCCGCAATCCGTAGCGTTCAACCCCTGCCCCCATGACGCCCACGACCACGGGTGCCACCAGCAACGCGACCCAAAAGCCAAGCGCCAGACTGATCTGGTATCCGAAATACGCGCCCAGCATGTAAAAGCTGGCATGGGCAAAGTTCAAAACGCCCATCATTGAGAAAATAAGCGTCAGGCCGGCCGAAAGCATAAACAACAGCAATCCGGTCACAAGCCCGTCGATAAGATTGACGAGGATGAGTTCCATCGGTGCCCCCCAAAGGACTGTGGGTTGGTGGTTGGAAAAAGTGCAGTATGACCCGCCCCGCCGATCAAGCAGGACGGGCCAGTCAAAAAGCGCTTATGGGCGCTTCATGTTGCATGAGGACTCAGAGTCCGCAGATGCCATTTCGATCGTTTTGATCGCTTTCACACCATACTCGGACCCGTCGTAGGCAAAAGTAATGCCTTCTTTTGTGTGGGCCTGAATGTGGACGTTCTGGATCGCCTGGTGATCGTTTTCACGCATCATAACCTGACCGCCCCAGAGTGAATCGTAGGTCATGCCTTCCAGTTCGTAAGCAATTTTCACAACATCATCAGCCGTACCCGCAGCGTCGATTGCCGCAGCCAGCATACCAATGGTGTTGGTGATGCGGGATTGGTCGACGTTACCGTCAGGATACTTCGCCTTGAAGGCATTGTAGTAGTCGGCGGCCGCATCAGACACTGGCGGGTTGATCTGACCTTCAGACACCAGACGGATCACACCTTCGCCTGTTTCACCAAAGGCCGCCGTAATACCGGAACCCGCAGCATAGTAGGTGTAGATCGGGCCGTCATAGCCGTTCTCAACGATGGATTTGCCAAGACCCAGCATATCCGCACCCCAGTTGCCTGTGATGACCGCTTGTGCGCCGGACGCAACGATTTTGCGTGAATACGGGGTAAAATCTTTCACTTTGCCGATTGGGTGCAATTCGTCACCGACGATTTCGATGTCGGGGCGCTTTTCGCCAAGGAAACGATTGGCCGCAGCAGACACCGCTTTGCCGAACGAATAATCCTGGCCGATGATGTAGACCTTTTTGATGCCTTCATCGGCAGCAATTGAATCCGTCAGCGCGTCCATTTTGATGTCGGCGTTGGCGTCAAAACGGAAGTGCCAGAAGTTGCACTTGTCGTTTGTCAACGCCGGATCAACAGCCGCGTAGTTCAGGAAGAGAACACGGTCGTCTGGGTTACGTTTGTTATGCTTTTCAACGGCTTCCGTGATTGCGTTCGCAACACCAGAGGAGTTGCCCTGCGCGATAAAGCGAATGCCCTGATCAATCGCGACCTGCAATTGGATCAGCGACTCTTTTGGGCTGATCTTGTTGTCAAAGGCGACGATTTCGATGTTTTGGCCACCCAGAACACCACCGTTTTGGTTGATCAAGTAGTCCGCCGCGAATTCAAATTGGTGCAGTCCGTTTGTGCCTGTGCTGGCAAAAGGGCCTGACAGTGGGTCAATAAACGCGACTTTGATGTCGGCCATGACAGCCACAGAGCTGACAGACAGCGCCAGCGCTGCGGATACACCAAGTTTAATGGATTTACGCATAGAAGTTCCTCCCTAGAACAATATCCGACATACATCTCGTGTATTTCGTTAGTGTCGGTATGCAGGAAGCGTCGCACACGTAGGATATAAGTCAAGCTTTTGAAAAACCGCCCTTTTGCCAGCCTAAAGCGGCATTGAATTAGGAAAAATGAGACTATTTGTCTTGTTTTTTGACCCGCGAATTGCTGCACATGCACCTATTTACGTGAACGTCATGCTGTACAATGTTGAAAGTATTGTAGAGTTTTCGAAATTCTTACGGATACAAACCACTCCGCACTTTCTGCAAGTGCAAAACACCCCGACAGGCGGATTGTCATATCACGTTTTACAGTCATCAAATCGACTGAAAGTGACGCAAGGGCATTTGGGCGTGCAAGAACACGCAAAAGGGCCAAAGCGCGTGTGTGCCTTGGCCCTTAAAATTCGAAGAGTGCGGTATGCTCGATTCTTGAACCTTTGCCGAAAACAAAGGCAGGCAAGTCAGGGTGTTACAAATCCAGGGCCTTCAATCCGTTCTGTGCAAACACAGGAACAAAGGCCCCTACCTTCATGGCACGTTCAGGATTGGACGCATTGCCATCCAAAGCGCGTTTCAATACCCCCTGAATGATTGCGGCCATACGGAAGAAGCAAAAACCGACATAAAACCCAAAGTTATCAATACCATCAATGCCACGGCGCATGCAGTATTGGTCGATAAACTCTTGATCCGTCGGCAGCCCCAATGCTGAACGGTCCACACCAGCCAGCCCGCGACCTTCTTTGCCCGCAGGCAATTGCCATTGCATAATCACCGACGCCAGATCCGCATAGGGATGACCTGTCGTGCTTAGCTCCCAATCCAGAACAGCCAAACAATTGGTGCCGTCGGCTTCGAAGATCATATTGTCGATCCGGTAGTCCCCATGTACCAAAGTGCGCTGCCCGTCATCGGTGGGCATGCGATCCGCCAAAGCGTCCATTAATCGATCCATGGCTGGTACATCACCCGTTTCAGAGGCTTTGTATTGTTTGGTCCAGCGCCCGATCTGGCGTTCGAAATAGTTGCCAGGAGGGCCGTAATCGCCAAGCCCGACGGCTTCGATGTCCACATCATGCAGTGCCGCCAGCACACGGTTCATGTCGCCAATGATCGCGGTGCGTTCTTCAACCGTTCGCCCGTTCAGCGTGGGTTCATTGAAATTACGGCCAACCACCTGATCCATGATGTAGAACGATGATCCAATCACCGCATCGTCTTCACACAGCACATGCATTTTCGACACAGGCACTCCCGTGTCCCACAACGCCTTTTGCACACGAAATTCGCGATCAACGGCGTGGGCTGATTTCAACAGCTTTCCGGGCGGCTTGCGGCGCAAAACATAATTGCGTGCCGGTGTTTTCAACAAAAACGTCGGGTTGGATTGCCCACCTGCGAATTTTTCGGCCTCGATTGGGCCTTCAAATCCGTCCAGATGGTTCTTTAGATATGCGCCAACCGCGTCCAGATCGAGTGTTTGCGTGTCCGCCATGTCGGCCTCTCAGCTATAGGTCATTAAGTGTTGAGTGTCGGTATGATCCAGATGCGGCGTCGCGTTCATGCCAGTCATAAACACGCGCCCCTTGGAAAACACAAACCGCGTGATGGATGCGTTTTTGATCTGCAAATTCACTTCCATCATCATCCGTTTCGGTGCTTGCATCGTGCTGGCCACCAACTGACCAATCACACCGCCTGAAGACACCACCAAAACGCGCCGTGCGTCGGTGTCCGTCGCAAATTTCAGCGCCTCGGCCACGCGGGTTTCGAACTGGCCCCATGTTTCATACGGATCGTTCAGTTGATCGTCCTGCCATTCAAAAACAGTCTCGCGCAGCGTGCGAAAATGGACCTTGCGATCGCCTTTGACCAGTTCCGGCACATTGCCATGGTACTTGGCGCGCAGCAAATCGCCAAAATCATATTCGTTGAAACCAGCATGCTCCTCAGGGCTGCCGTCAAACTTCATCGCGCTCAGCGTATCGCGCTGACGCTCCAAAGTGCCAGACACCAAACGGTCCGGCACCCAGCCCATGGCACGCAAAGCGTCGCCCGCCAGCCGCGCCTGTTCAAACCCAACATCCGACAGTTGGTCGTAGTTCTCCTGCCCGAAAGCCGCCTGCCCGTGGCGCACCACGACCAGCTCCGCCATCAGAAAAACTCCGCCGCAAGCTTCTTGCCCGCCGCTGCGTATTCAGCCGCCATCCGGTCCACAATCGCACCAGCAGGCCCAATGGATTTCACCGCCCCAATGCCCTGCCCCGATCCCCAAATGGTTTTCCACGCTTTGGGTTTTGACGAGCCTTCGGAGAAGTTCATAGAGGAGCTATCCGCCTGTGGCAGATTGTCGGGATCCATGCCTGCCGCTTCAACCGAGCCGCGCAAGTAGTTACCCCAAACCCCTGTGAACAATGAGGAATAGACAATGTCCTCTGCCCCGGAGTCCACGATCATTTGTTTGTATTCCTGTTGCGCGTTGGCCTCATCCGTCGCGATAAACGGCGTACCTGTGTACCCCAAATCGGCGCCCATGGCGCGCGCGGCCAGCAGGCTTTCGCCTGTTGCAATGGCACCGGACAGCAACAAAGGCCCTTCAAACCATTCGCGGATTTCACGGATCAAAGCGAACGGCGATTGCTCACCCGCGTGCCCGCCGGCTCCTGCGGCCACAGCCACCAGACCATCAGCGCCTTTTTCGATCGCTTTCTTCGCAAAACGATTGTTGATGATATCGTGTAAAACGATCCCGCCACAAGAATGCGCCGCCTCATTGACCTCGACGCGTGCGCCCAATGAGGTGATCCAGATTGGCACCTCATGTTTGACGCAAATTTCCAGATCGCGATCAAGCCGCCCGTTGGAGCGATGTACAATCTGGTTCACGGCATAGGGTGCGGCGGGCGTGTCGGGGTTCGCCTGATTGTGGCGATCCAGCTCTTCCTTGATCTGGGTGAGCCACGTGTCGAGCAGCGGATGCTCGCCCTCGCCTTCCCGCGCGTTCAAAGCTGGAAAAGACCCAACGATGCCAGCTTTGCACTGCGCAATCACCAGTTCTGGTACAGAGATAATGAACAACGGCGAGGCCACCATAGGCACGCGCAGCCCTTGAAGGGCTTTTGGAAGGTGTGAATCGTCTCTGGGCATAGTGTCTAGCGCCTTATCAAATGAAGAAAGGTTGAGGCGGGCACCAAACCCGCCTCTTTTGTTGGTAAACAACGGCTACAGGACTTCGAAGAGACCCGCACCGCCCATACCGCCGCCAATACACATGGTGCAGACCACATATTTCGCACCGCGGCGTTTACCTTCTATCAGTGCATGACCAACCATACGCGCACCAGACATGCCGTAAGGGTGACCGATGGAAATGGCGCCACCGTTGACGTTCAGGATCTCGTTTGGAATGCCCAAGACGTCACGGGACGCGATGACTTGGCTGGCGAAGGCCTCGTTCAGCTCCCAAAGACCGATGTCATCCATTTTCAACCCATGCGCTTCCAGCAGCTTTGGCACAGCATAGATTGGGCCGATGCCCATCTCGTCAGGCTCACAACCGGCCGCCATAACGCCCACGTAACGACCCAACGGTTGCAGGCCCTTTTTCTCGGCAACAGAGGCTTCCATGACCACCGCGGCAGAGGCGCCATCGCTGAGCTGAGAGGCGTTGCCCGCGGTGATGAATTTGCCTTCGGCCAAGTTCATGCCGTCTTTGAACACAGGCTTTAGCCCCGCAAGGCTTTCTGCAGTTGTGCCCGGACGGTTGCCTTCGTCCTTATCCAGCGTGACTTCATGTGACGTGATTTCTTTGGTTTCGCGGTTTTGCACCATCATGGTTGTGGTCATGGCAACGATTTCATCATCCAAGCGGCCTGCTTCTTGCGCCTGATGTGTGCGCTCTTGCGATTCAGCGGCGTATTCGTCTTGTGCTTCGCGGCTGACGTTGTAGCGTTCTGCCACGTTTTCAGCGGTTTCCAGCATCGTCATGTAGATTTCCGGCTTGTTCGCTTTCAGCCACTTGTCCGCGCCCACGCGCATTTCCGGTGTTTGCACCATGGAAATGCTTTCGACACCGCCGCCAATCACAACATCCATACCGTCGGTGATAACCTGCTTGGCCGCTGTTGCAATCGCCATCATGCCAGAGGCGCATTGACGGTCCAGAGACATGCCAGCCACAGTGACGGGCAGACCTGCACGAATGGCGGCCTGACGTGCGATGTTGCCGCCGGAATGGCCCTGTTGCAATGCCGCGCCGATGACGCAATCGCTGATTTCGGAGCCTTCGATGCCGGCACGCGCCACGGCGTGTTCAATCGCATGTGCTGCAAGCTGTTGCGGCGTGGTGGCGTTGAAAGCGCCCCGGTAGGCTTTGCCGATGGGGGTACGGGCGGTGGATACGATAACTGCGTCACGCATAGGTTTGGTTCCTTATGGTTTGGTTTGGACCGGGGGCGCTGCCCCCAGACCCCCGAGGTTTATCGGGCGAGATGAAGATAGATCTGGGATTACCAGTCGAGTTTGATGCCTTTGGCCTCTGCGGCGCGTTTGGCGTATTTGCGGGTTTGGGAAAACGCGTCTTGCAGTTCTTCCTGATCTGTTGGGTCGGTGATCTTGCTCCATTGGGCCGCAACGGCTTCAGGCGTGATGTCCCCTTCAATCAGTTGCCCTTGCGTTTCGTATATGCGCGTTTGGGCAAAGACCCCTGCCCCAGCGCTGAGGATGGTTTTGGATGGCGCGTCTTGGCTCACAAGGTAGAGCAGGCCTGGCGTGATCGTTTCCGGTTGCAGCACTTCCAATGCCTCTGGCGGCAGCAATTGTTCTGTCATGCGGGTGGCGGCCGTTGGGGCGAGCGTGTTGACGCGAATGTCATCGCGCCCGCCTTCGTGGTGTAATACATTCATCAGACCCGCCATCGCCGCTTTGGCAGCACCATAGTTTGATTGTCCGAAATTGCCGTAAAGCCCCGACGCGGAAGATGTCAGCACAATCCTGCCATATTTTTGTTCCCGCATAATGGGCCAAACCGCATGGCAACAATTGGCGCTGCCCAGCAGATGCACATCCACAACTTTGCGAAAGTCACCCATGCTCATCTTGGCGAATGTTTTGTCCAAAAGGATGCCGGCGTTGTTGACCAGAATATCGATCCGCCCCCATCGCTTCATCGTTTGGCCGATCATATCATTGACCTGACCTTGGTCCGTGACATCCGCGCCATGCACAAACGCCTCGCCGCCCATCGCCTCAATTTCGGCTACGACACCCCGCGCTGCATCCGAGGATTTGCCTTTTCCATCGGTCGAAACGCCCAGATCGTTGACCACGACCTTGGCACCCCGCGCCGCAAGTCCAAGCGCGTGGCTGCGCCCAAGGCCAACACCCGCACCTGTCACAATCGCCACCTGGTCGTCGAAACGTATCATTCTTTAACCCTCCAAGGCCGATCCGAACAGATTTGGGCCGCTCATCACTTGTATACCGCCTGAGACGGGCAAGATGGCCCCTGTCAAGAAGCTGCCCCCTTTGCCACACAAAAACTGCATACATCCTGCGATGTCTTCGTCGCGCCCCACACGCCCCAAAGGCACGTCTTGGCCGACCTTTTCACGCATACCTTCATCTGCTGTCGCAAAGGCCGTCATACGGCTGACGAATGGGCCCGGGGCAAGCGCGTTCACAGTGACGTGGTGCCCTGCAAGTTCCTTGGCCATGATGCGGGTGATCTGGTGTACGGCCGCCTTGGACGCCGCATAGCTGTAGGCCCCATCCCCCAAAGGCGCGTCCCCCATGACCGAGCCCACATTGACCACACGCGCCGGATCATCAGGGCTGGCGGATTTGATCAGGATCGGCAGCAAGCTCTGCGTAAGATGGAATAGCCCCGCGTTGTTGACGCCCTGCACTTTTGCCCAAGCTTCAAACGGGAACTGGCCCAGCGGTGCGCCCCAAGTGATGCCCGCGTTGTTCATCAGAATGTTGAGCGTGTCAGTGCGTTTGGTGATCTCTTCAACCATCGCCGCGACACCGTCCGCGCTACTTACATCCCCACCAAAGCCTGTGACTTTGCCCGCCACACCGCTGTCGTTGATGTCTTGCGCGACGGCTTCGCAGGCGTCCGCTTTGCGCGACGCGATAAATACATGTGCGCCCGCTTGCGCCAACCCCGTGGCTGCCATGCGCCCGATGCCTGTGGCGCCGCCGGTGACCAAAGCCACCTTACCTTCCAATGAAAACAGATCGTTAGGTGTCATAATTCAAGTCCCTTAAAACCCGCGGGCTGCTGCCACGCGTTCCGCATGATAGCCGTAGTCGCCAAGCCATTCCGCAGCGACGCGGGCCCGCTTCATATAAAAGCCCATATCAAATGCATCCGTCATCCCGATGCCACCGTGCATCTGCACCCCTTCGATTACGGCCAGTTTCGCCGTGTCAGTGGCGCGCGCCTTGGCCAAAGACACCGCCATTGTGGCATTGTCGATGTCCTCGTCCAACACACGCCCTGCGTTGCGCACAGCCGAAGCCGTTACTTCGGTTTCGCACCACAAATGTGCGGCGCGATGTTGCAGTGCTTGAAAGCGCCCGATTTCGATGCCGAACTGTTTACGTTCCTTCAGATACCCCACCGTCATGCCAAAAGCACCCGCGGCAAGCCCCGCCATTTCTGCGGCAAGGGCTGCCTGTCCCGCATTAAGTGCAGGCTGCAAGACTGTCATCGCATCCCCCACTGTGCCGACAACATCATCGCCCGTCGCTTCAACATCGGCAAAATCAACAGCAGCCGCATCGCGTGCATCGATCATTGCGTTGGCCGTGCGTGTGATACCGTCGCGATCAGCGGGCAAATCAAACAGGGTCAACCCTGCCTCGGCGCGCGCCAAAACCAAAACACGGTCTGCGTTGGCGCCATCGACCACAAAACCTTTGGAACCGGTCAATTTGAAGCCATTGCCATCAGCCACAGCTTGCAACGCGGTCGCGTCAGGATCGTGTTTGTGCCCTTCGTCAATCGCCAAAGCATAAATGACTTTACCTTCAGCGATCTGACCCAAAGCTGCCTTTGAGCGGTCCGTTGCCACTTGCCGCAAGGCTGTGGCCGCAATCACGGCCGTGGATAGAAAAGGCGATGTGACAAGCGTCTTGCCCATTTCCTCAGCCAAAATACCAGCTGCCGCATGCCCCATATCAGAGCCGCCTGCGTCCTCGGGTACCAGCACGCCTGTCCAGCCCATTGCCGCCATTTCGCCCCACAGTTTTGCATCATGGGTTTCGCCTGCATCGCGCAACCCGCGCAGATGCGACACCGGCGCCGCCCCATCAAGGAAGCCGCGGGCGGCGTCCTGCAACATGGTTTCATCTTCTGACATCATCAAAGTGGTCATGTGTTCTTACCCCGGAAGCCCAAGAATGCGGCGTGAAATGATCGACAACATCACTTCTGATGTGCCGCCTTCGATGGAATTGGCCTTTGTGCGCAACCAGTCAGCAGCTAACCCGGCGTGGGTGCCTTCCCATTCCAGTGCATCTGCACCACCGGCAGACATCAGCAACTCGTGGCGGCGTTTATTCAATTCCGTGCCCTCATATTTCAGCATGGCCGACGCGTCACCGACACCACCGCCTGCTTCGGCCTGATCCTTGTAGCGCTCCAACGTCAGGCCAATGGCCAGTTGGTCGACTTCACATTGCAGGGCTTCAGCGCGCGTGGTCGCATCCATGCCACCGTCGTGTTCGGCCAAAACGGCCCCCAAAGACCGCGTCCCAAGCAGACCTGCACCCCCGCCAGAAATCATCTCGCGTTCGTGGGTCAACAAGTGCTTTGCCACGTCCCAGCCGCGATGTTCAGTGCCCACCACATTGGATTTGGGCACCCGCACGTCATCGAAGAATGTTTCACAGAACGGAGACGATCCAGAGATCAAGCGAATTGGTTTCGTCGACACTCCGGCTGTGTCCATGTCGATCAAAAGGAAGGAAATCCCAAGATGCTTTTTCGCATCCGGATCGGTACGCACAAGCGCAAAAATACAGTCGGCTTTGTCCGCATAGGATGTCCAGACCTTTTGTCCATTTACAACATAATGGTCACCATCACTAACGGCTTTTGTCTGAACGCTTGCCAAATCCGAACCTGCGCCCGGTTCTGAATAGCCTTGACACCAGCGCACTTCGCCGCGTGCAATTGGCGGCAGATACTGCAATTTTTGCTCATGCGACCCGAAGGCCAGCAAGGCAGGCCCAAGCATCCAAATGCCAAAGCTTTGCAACGGCCAGCGCGCCCCGATGGCGTCCAGTTCTTCTTGCAAAACCTTATCGTGGGCACGGTCCAATCCGGCACCACCGTATTCCACGGGCCATGTGGGCACGGTCCACCCCTTGGCGGCCATCACCTCAAGCCACGTCTTTTGCGCGTCTGACGTGAACTGCCAGTTGCGCCCACCCCAGCAAATCGTTTCCTCGTCGCGGACACCATCGCGCATTTCGGTGGGGCAATTCGCCTCCAACCACGCGCGGGTTTCAGTGCGGAAAGCACCCAAATCTGTATCGGTCATGTTTGTCCTCCCAGACAGGTGGCGCTGCGGGTTATGCCGTTACGTTCCACCCTGCAAAATCGTATTTCGCATTTACTGGTCCAAGTGTTGCAGCCAAACTTACCCCTGACAAGATGTCTGGCAGCTATGCCGTTACGTCAAAACTTTTAGGGGAGAGATTACAATGAAAGCCATGTTGAGCACTGTTGCCGGAGGGCCCGAGGCACTTGAGCTGACTGAACTGCCAGACCCCACCCCCGCCAAAGGCGAGGTCCGCATCGCAGTCAAGGCGGCTGGCGTGAACTTTCCCGACACTTTGATCATTCGCGATCTTTACCAGATGAAACCACCACGTCCCTTTGCACCGGGCGGCGAAGTGGCAGGCGTAGTTGATGCGGTTGGTGAAGGGGTCAAAGGCCTGAAAGAAGGTGACAAAGTGATCGCCATGACCGGCTTTGGCGGGTTTGCCACGCATCTGTGTGTCGCGGAGGCACGGTGTTTGCCGATGCCAGACGGTATGCCGTTTGAAGATGCAGCCTGCCTTGTTCTGACCTACGGCACGTCGCACCACGCATTGAAAGACCGCGCTGCGATCAAGGAAGGCGAAACATTGTTGATCCTTGGCGCCGCTGGCGGTGTCGGCGCCGCAGCGATCGAGCTGGGCAAAGCCGCCGGTGCACGTGTAATCGCGGCCGTATCCTCCGAGGACAAAGCGGCGTTTTGTAAGGAACTGGGCGCGGACGAGACCTTGATTTATCCCGGCGACATGGACCGCGCAGCCCAAAAAGAGTTCTCAAACCAGATCAAATCCCTGACCGGCGGCAAAGGTGTTGATGTGGCCTATGATGCGGTTGGCGGTGATTACGCAGAACCGGTTGTGCGCGCCATGGCATGGGCAGGCCGTTTCCTTGTGGTTGGCTTCCCCGCAGGCATTCCAAGCATCCCCTTGAACCTGACGTTGCTGAAATCCTGCCAGATCGTTGGTGTCTTCTGGGGGGCGTCCACAATGGTGGACCCCAAAGGCCATATGGAAAATATGACCGAACTGTTTTTGATGTACAGCAAGGGACAAATCAAACCCCGTGTGACCCAGACATTCACTTTAGAAGATGCCGGTAAGGCATTGGAATACATATCGGATCGGAAAGTCTTGGGCAAAGTCGCGCTGACCCTTTGAAACCGCTACAGCCCTTCAAGATGGCTGATGTCGTTGAACCCGCGCACAGCCATCTGATCGCCAGTAATGACCAACCGGCTTATCGACCCGTTTGCCGCGCCCCCGAAGGTAAACGGGCCGCACCCTGTGGCGATAGACATCGCAGCTGCGATCACGCCGCCGTGCACAAAGACCGCCACACGTTCGTCCGCATGGGCCGCTGCAACACGGGCCAATCCGCGTTTGACCCGTCCATGGAACTGCGCCGTGGTTTCCGCCCCGGGAATTTCGCCCCATTCGCCTGTTTCGCGCATGCGATCAAAAGCAGGATCACCCTGCGCGGCTTTGATGCGGTACAATCCCCCATCCCAATCGCCCAAATGCACTTCATGCAGGTCGGGATCTTCAACAGATTGCATCCCCAGATGTCCCAGCAGCGGCGCTGCGGTTTGATGCGTCCGCTGCAGCTTGGTCACGTAAATGCAGGCAAAGGTGCTATTTTTCAGTCTTTCCCCGACCGCAACGGCTTGTCGTTCCCCTTGGGGGTGCAGCACCGGGTTGCCATGTCCGTCTTTCATCGGAAAATCCACGCCTGCCTTGGCGGGCATGCTTTCGCCGTGCCTGATCAACATGATGTCAGCCGCCCCTTTGGGGGGGTGATAGACTGGCTGCCTGTATTCCTGCGTCATCTCAACACTCCTTTTTCCAAGAAACCTAACAAGGAAATCCCAACATGACCAACCGTCAAATTATTGTTTCACAGCTGCCGCAAGGCACATTGACCGAAGACCATTTCGCACTTCAGGATGCCGAAATGCCTGTAGCGGGCGAAGGCGAAGTGTTGCTGCGCACGATCCTGATGTCCATTGACGCGGCCAACCGGTCTTGGATGCAAGGCGCCACGTACCGCGACGCTGTGAAAGCGGGCGACGTTATGGCCACCTATTCAATTTGCGAAGTCATGGCATCCAACAGCCCGAAAATCGCGATTGGGGACATTGTGGCCGCCGAAAGCGTGTGGGCTGATTATGTCACGCGCCCCGCACGCGCGGTGCAAAAATTGCCAAAGGTCGACACGTTGTCCAACCTGATTTCGGTCTATGGCATCGCGGGCAAAACAGCATTTCACGGGTTGGTTAGCGTCGGCAATCCCATGGCAGGCGAAACGGTTGTTGTGTCAGCGGCTGCCGGATCGGTCGGAGGCTACGTCGGGCAGATCGCCAAAGCGCTTGGCTGTCACGTGGTTGGCATCGCAGGCGGACCCGAGAAATGCAAATGGGTGGTTGATGAGCTTGGGTTCGACGCCTGTGTGGATTACCGCGAAAAAGGATTGTTCAAAGCTCTGCGTGCCGCCTGCCCAAACGGGATCGACGTCTATTTCGACAACGTTGGCGGACCTGTGTTGGAAACAACTGTGGCACTGATGAACGAACGGGGCCGCATTGCCTGCTGCGGCGCCATCAGCCAATACGACAGCGCCAACCCCACCGGGCCACGCAACCTGCCCGGCGCCTTGGTGGTCAAGCGTCTGCGCATGGAAGGCTTCATCGTGATGGACTTTGCCAAAGACGACAACAAGGCCATCCGCGCGCTGCAAACCTGGGTGGCAAACGGCCAGATCAAAGTCACCGAAGATATCGTTGAGGGGCTTGAAAACGCTCCCAAGGCGCTGATCGGGCTTTTGGCAGGCGACAACAAAGGCAAACGCATGGTCCGCGTCGGTGCCGATCCAAAGGGAGAATGATCATGACACATATTGAAACCGCAAAAGCAGCAATGGAGGCGCAAATCGGCACAGAGGTCGGCGTCTCAAACTGGATCACCGTTGATCAGGCCATGATCGACGATTTTGCCAAAACCACACATGACGACCAGTGGATACATATCGATCCCGAACGCGCCAAAGCCGAAACCCCGTTCGGGGGCGCAATCGCACATGGGTTTTTGACCCTGAGCCTTGCGTCGCGGTTTGCCTACGATTGCTTTGACATGGCCGAAGGACAGGTGATGGGCATCAACTACGGTTTCAACAAACTGCGTTTTCTGAAGCCGGTGACAGCAGGAAGCCGTTTGCGGGGGCGCTTTGTTCTGACGTCGGTCACTCAACGCAACGCGACAGACCTGTTGCGCGAAAATGCGCTTACCATCGAAATCGAAGGGTCCGACACACCCGCTTTGGTTGCCGATTGGCTGGGACTGGCGGTGTTTGAGGCGTAACGCGTTTGCAGACACAACGCATACACTAGACATACGCCCCCCGACCCAGCTAACACAGATGGGACGCACTCACGCCGGAACACATCGTTATGACCGCACTCTTGATCCTGAACGGACCAAACCTGAACCTGTTGGGCACACGCCAGCCAGAGGTCTACGGCAGCACGACACTGGCCGACATCGAGGCCACGTGCCGGGCACATGCAAAAGCACTGAACCTTGACATAGGCTTCATGCAATCCAACCACGAAGGCGCATTGGTCGACGAAATCCATGCAGCCAAGGGGGTGTTTGGCGGTTTGATTTTGAACGCGGGTGCCTACACACACACATCGATTGCGTTGATGGACGCCATCGCCAGCGTGGAATTGCCGTGCATCGAATTGCATCTCAGCAATGTGCATGCCCGCGAAGAGTTCCGGCACACAAGTTACATTGCAAAAGTGGCCCTTGGGGTGATCTGCGGCTTTGGCGCGAATGGATACCCCCTGGCCATAGCAGCTATGCACACCCATTTGCAGGCCACATCATGACCAGCGCCGACATGCGAAGCTACCTGCATTTCCTGTCCAACTGTCAAAGTATGCAGGAATTGTGGACGGCCCATACCGAACGCATGGCCGACTACGGGTTCGATCGGCTGATCTACGGGTTCACGCGTTACCGATCAGGGACCTCCCTTGGCGACCCTGAGGATTTTATAATCCTCACCAACCACGACAAAGACTACACCGACACGTTTTTGGGCGAACAGCATTATGCCAATGCGCCAATGGTCAATTGGGCGTTGACCCATGAAGGTGCCAGCAGCTGGGGCATTCTGGCTGCTGAAAATCGCCTGAAAGACCTGACCCCTGCCGAAATGCGTGTGTTAGATTTCAACCTGTCGATGGGGGTTACGGCGGGCTACACCATCAGTTTCAAATCCATCTCGGCCCGATCAAAAGGTGCAATCGCTTTGACCGCGCGACGCGGTCTGTCGCAGCAAGACATTGACGCCGTATGGAAAAATCATGGCCGTGATATCCACCTGATGAACAATATTGCACATCTGAAAATTCTGACGCTGCCCTATTCCGGCCCCAATCGGAACCTGACAAAGCGCCAACGCGAAGCGCTTGAATGGGTCGGTGACGGCAAAACAATGCAAGATATCGCACTTTTGATGGGGCTTACCTCAGCAACTGTGGAAAAACATCTGCGGTTGGCACGGGAAAATCTGGCGGTTGAGACGACAGCACAGGCTGTGTTGAAAGCCGCGTTTGCCAACCAGATGTTTATTCTGGAAGCAGAAGTTTAGGGTCAGGACCCGAGGCAAAGACGTCCCCTCAAAACGCAAAAAGAGCCGCCCGAAGGCAGCCCTTTTCGATGGTCGTGTCCTGCGTCTTAGTGGGACGCAAGGAAGCTGTCCACTTCCTCTTTTGCCTGTTCTTTGGTCTTGCCGTATTTCGCTTGCAGCTTGCCTTCCAGCGCCTCGCGGTCACCATTGACTTCGGCGATTTCGTCGTCGGTCAGTTCGCCCCACTTGGCTTTGACAGAGCCGGACATTTCTTTCCATTTACCTTCGATTTGATCCCAATTCATAGTGATCTCCATTCTCGATTTCCAGTGTCGCGGATCGTGCATGTGCAATCATCCGCGTCTCATGGAAACAACACGGGACGTCCCGAAAGGTTCCAAACAATTTGGGCGCCCGAAGGCGCCCACTTTAAAAAGGCATGTTTGCGATCGGGGTTTTTGCCCGCTAATGATCATGACCGGGATTGGTGCGTTTCAGTTTGCGCATCAATCCGGGCCAAACAAGATTGTCACCAGAGCCCGGCGTAAAGGCCGCAGCCGCCTGTCCGCCCACGGTGTCAGCCATGGCTGGCGGTTCTTCGATCAGCTTGTCTTCGGATCCCACGCTTTGCGCAAAAATTTGCGTTTTGCAGGCGTTTTCAAGGAAATACATGCGCAAGAACGCAATCGCACAGTTCGGCCCGACCGTCAGGGTGCCGTGGTTGCGCAACATCAGCAGGTTCTTGTCGCCCATGTCCTGCACGATGCGTTCCCGTTCGCTTAAATCCAGCGCAATGCCTTCATAGTCATGATAGGCCAAGTCATTGTTCACAATCATGGAAAACTGGGTGTACCGACGCAACCCGTCTTTTTGCACCGACACGGCCACACCGTAAGGCGTGTGCACATGGATCACACACCCTGCGTCCATCCGTGCCATGTGGATCGCAGAATGGATGGTAAACCCTGCCGGATTGATAAAGTACGGCGTGTCCTGACAAATGGTGCCTTCGGTGTCGATCTTCACCAGACAAGACGCGGTCATTTCGTCAAACATCACCCCGTAAGGGTTAATCAAAAACCGCTCTTCGCCGTCTTCGTCTGGCAACCTTGCAGAAATATGCGTGAACACCAGATCGGTCCAACCATGCATGGCGCAAAAGCGGTAGGTGGCTGCCAGTTCAACCCGCGCCTGCCATTCGGCGTCAGACACATGTCCTTTAAGTGACTGAATTTCCATAGGGTCAGGGATGTCGAACCCTTTTCCCAAACCTGTTTGTGGGGCTTCATCTTTCATCGTTGTCTCCTCCGCTTTGCACTTAGGATAGGTGCAACACACGAACCTGCATAGTCCCACAGACCTAACGTCATCAGATCACACACCTATAAGTTGGTAAGGATTCCCTGACTTTCCTTAATCACGGCTAAGTACCATTCTAAAAGCGTTCCTTGAGTGGAGGCTTTGGCCTGAGGGACGCTGGGGAAGACGCTTGCAATTACAAGTTAATCTACCTCGCCCGGTAAATCCCGGACCCCGGCCCAGATGTGCGTAATGTATGCATCTGGGTCGATTTATTGCACATGTCCCGCGTCTCATCCCCGTGGCTTTGGACGTGCAAAAACGGGGCAAGGACGGTGGGGTTGTGTGAGTGCGACCCCGCCGTTTTTCCTTTGTGTGTCGCGGTTCGCGCAGCCGTTGGCCACCAGATGACTACGCCGCCGATTTGCTGGCGCCGCGCATCAAAATGAAAAGCCCGGACAAAACAATCAGACCTGATCCAACAACCATGTTGGCCGTAATCGTTTCGCCAAACCAGAACACTGCGGCGCCGATCCCGAACAACAACCGCGTGTAGCGAAACGGGGTGACAGCCGCAACTTCACCTGTGCGCATGGCTTTCATCAGGCACGCATATGCCAGAACACCAGCCCCGACTGCGCCCGTCATGGTCCACGCAACCACGGGGGAAAGCGCCACCGCACCGCGCCCTTCCCACAGGAAATAAAGCCCCCCCGCCACGGCAACAGCCATGAACCCGTAGACCCCCAACACCGACGTGCTTAGGGACGCAGGGGCGGCCCGTGACGCCAGATCGCGCCCCGCAAACCCCAAAAGGCCAACCACAGCCAAAAGGGAGGCCCATGTGAAACTGTCAGCACTGGGGTTCAAGATCACCAACACCCCCAACAGCCCCACAAAAATAGCAGTCCACCGCCGCCATCCTACCGTTTCGCCCATAAACAAAGCCGCAAAGGCAATGACGACCAATGGCGTCGCTTGTAAAATGACTGTTGCGGAAGACAGGGACGCATAGGCCAAGGCAAGCACGTAAAACAATCGGCCGGTGATTTCAAAGCACACCCGCACCAACATGGGCGGAGATACCACAGCTTTGGAAAACAACGGATCTTTGAGGCGAAAGGCATTCAACGCAAACACCAGCGCCCCGCCCAACCCGAAAAGGACCAAAACCTGCGCCACTGGCAAAGTTTTCGTGGCCGCTTTTACAAAGCTGTCCTCGACGGCAAAACCTGCCATCGCAGCAATCATCCAAAGACTGCCAACAAGATTGTCACGGTTGGTTTTCATAATCCACCTGCAGAAATAAAAAAGGCGCCTCAGTGATTGAGACGCCTTTTCAATACGTTATCAGATGAAGCTCACCCTTGAGCAGCTTTCGCAACTTCAGCTGCGAAGTCTTCTTTGACAACTTCGATGCCTTCGCCAACTTCAAGACGTACAAACCCTGTGATGGTCGCACCCGCTTCTTTGGCAGCGGCTTCCACTGTCAAATCGGGGTTCACCACGAAGGATTGGTTCAAAAGTGTCACTTCAGCCATGTATTTCTTCATGCGGCCAACGATCATTTTTTCGATCACAGCTTCCGGCTTGCCGGATTCGCGTGCGATGTCCATCTGAACGGTTTTCTCTTTTTCGACAACTGCCGGGTCAAGGTCCGCTTCAGACAAAGACGCAGGGTTCACAGCGGCGATGTGCATCGCAACCTGTTTGCCAAACGCTTCGTCGCCGCCGTCCATAGCAACCAAAACACCGATTTTGCCCATGCCGGGTGCCGCCGCGTTGTGAACATAAGACACCACTGTGCTGCCTTCTTGCACGGCCATGCGACGCACGGACATGTTTTCGCCGATCACAGCAACCGCGTCTGTCACGGTCTGCTCAACGGATTTGCCGTCCATGTCAGCCGCTTTCAGCGCGTCGATATCGGATGTGTTGATCGCAACGTCTGCAATGCCTGCAACCATCTTCTGGAAGTCCGCGTTTTTGCCAACGAAGTCGGTTTCAGAATTCACTTCAACCGCAACGCCTTTGCCGCCTTCAACTTTGACGGCCACAAGACCTTCAGCTGCTGTACGACCGGATTTTTTCGCCGCTTTGGCCAAACCTTTGGTGCGCAGCCAATCAACCGCTGCTTCCATGTCGCCATCGTTCTCGGTCAACGCTTTTTTCGCGTCCATCATGCCTGCGCCGGTGCTGTCGCGCAGTTCTTTTACCATTGCTGCTGTAATAGCCATCAATGTTCTCCTGATAAGAGGTGTGAGTGAAGCGGACCCCTGCCCGCTTCATGTGTCATCCGTATGAAAGCCTTAGCTTTCGGCAGGCGCTTCCGCTGCAGCTTCTTCAGCTACGGCTTCTTCGACAGGTGCTTCTTCCATTGCGCCCAGATCAACGCCAGCGGCGCCCAATTGAGCGGACATGCCGTCAAGTGCCGCACGTGCTGCAAGGTCTGTGTACAAAGCGATGGCGCGTGCCGCGTCGTCGTTGCCTGGAATGATGTAGTCGATGCCATCAGGAGAGCAGTTGGTGTCGACAACAGCCACAACCGGGATACCCAGTTTGTTGGCTTCCGCGATGGCCAATGCCTCTTTTTTCACGTCGATCACAAAGATCAGGTCGGGACGACCGCCCATTTCGCGAATGCCGCCCAAAGACGCTTGCAATTTGCCCTGGTCACGTTCCATGCCCAGACGTTCTTTTTTGGTGAAGCCCTCAAAGCCCATCTCGGATTGCTCGTCGATGTTTTTCAGACGCTGGATGGACTTGGACACGGTTTGCCAGTTGGTCAATGTGCCGCCCAACCAGCGGTGGTTCATGTAGTACTGTGCGCATTTTTCGGCTGCATCAGCGATAGGCTGTGCCGCTTGACGTTTTGTGCCCACAAACAACACGCTGCCGCCTTTGGCGACTGTGTTGCGGATCACTTCCAGCGCTTGGTCCAGCATGGGCACTGTTTGTGTCAGGTCCATGATGTGAATGCCGTTGCGTGCGCCGTAAATATACGTGCCCATACGCGGGTTCCAGCGCTGTGTTTGGTGACCAAAGTGTACGCCTGCTTCAAGCAATTGGCGCATGGTGAACTCAGGAAGAGCCATGTTGTCTTTACCTTTCCGGTTTTCGCCTCGTCGGGGGAAGATGCGATTGCATCAACCGGTGGACGTTGGGGGATGTCTGTCCCAAGGCCCGATAACCCCGACTGCGGGTTTAAGTGCCGCGCGTATAAGCGGGATTTGCCTGCACGGCAAGGCGTTATTGCGGGATTTAGAGCGCCATAGGCCAGATCCCGTGCGAATCGCCAACCAAAACAACGCGCTATGGTTGTGGCGCCGGCCGAAAATTCGAATTTGCCCCATCATGGATCAGCATTTGTATATGGTCAAAAACACCTCAAGCGTCAAAAGGTACGGAAAACCCTGTGTCGTAGCCCTTGTTTGCCCCGGTCTTGTGCCTTGGCGAAAACCTGCATGACGCGTATAGTTGATGCATTGGTTTTAATGACTTTAGGGCGCGTATTTTGCGCTGCAACTGTGAAGGATTGCTTGAGCAATGAGTGTGGATCGCGCAATTTTGCTGTGTGACGTGTCAGGCAGCACCCCGCTTTATGAACAACATGGTGATGAACGCGCCAGTAAGATGGTCCACGATTGTGTCGAGGGCATGCTGGAAATCGCCAACCGCCGCGGCGGCGAATTTGTCCGCACCAAAGGCGATGATGTGCTGTGCCTGTTCGAAAACGCGGATCGTGCATTGATCGCGGCCAAAGAAATTCTGGACTACGGCACCGCAGGCTCTGTGTCTGTCCATGGTGGCTTGCACTACGGCACTGTTTTGTGGCGTGGCACCGAATTGTTTGGGGGGGCTGTCAATGTGGCCGCCCGATTGTCTGGCCGGTCCAAAGACAACGAAGTTTTGTTAAGCGGCACATTTGTCGAAAAGATCGCACCCAGTCAGGCCTCTGAGTTGCGCCCCATGGGGGAAATGACTTTAAAAGGCACCGAAGTGCCAACAGAGATCTACGCCCTTCTGGCACCAGACGAAGACGGCATGACCCGCCTTGTCGCACAACCCGAGATGCTGAACCTGAAACGCCGCGCCACAGAAACAGGTGCCGTTGTGACATTGCGATTTGATGGCAAAACGCACACCCTGCACGAAGGCGAAGAGATCAAAATCGGGCGATCCCCTGAATGCACCATTGTCATCGCAGAGCCGTGGATTTCACGGGTGCATGCCACAATGACAGTGCGCGGTGGTCTGGTGGAATTTACGGACCGTTCTGCGGGGGGGTGTTCGTTGACCTTCGGATCAACGGTCGATTTTTTCATCCGCCGTCAAACCGTAGCGCTTACAGGTGAAGGCAGTATCGAAATGGCGGGCGCCGCTGTTGGCACCGCCCTGCCGCGAGTTCACTTCGACATCACTGCGGCCTGATCTTCGATCGCGCGGTGTTTGCGGTGGTGCACCGATCGCACTTCGGCCTCGCAGAACGCAGCCAGCGCTTTGCGCCCCCCATGATCCCAGACCTTGGTGGGCGGATGATAGGTGATTTCCACCGAACCTTGCTGCTTTTGCGCCAAAGTCATCAACAGATGCGTACCAAACGACATATCACCCCACCAACCATAGAACCGCGGGTCTTCGCCCGGCGGCGCATGAAACACAGCCGAGATGCATTGGATGTAGGTCTGGTCCGGCAGGCCAGGTGCCAGAAAGGCTTCGAACAACGTCGGTTTGAAAGGCAACACCCGCAGCCCGTCCGTGCTGGTGCCTTCAGGGAAAAACAGCATGCGGTGCCCTGCCTTCAGCCGTCGCGTCAGCATCGCGGTTTGCTTGTCCGCATGCGCACGGTCGCGCACAACAAACATTGTGCCCGTGACACGCGCCAGAACACCGATGCCCGGCCAATTGGCGACTTCGTCTTTGGAAACAAAAAACACCTGTTGTTCGGCGTTAAGCACCAAAATGTCCAACCAGCTGGTGTGGTTTGACACCACCGCCCCTGCCTGCGTCATGGGCTGCCCGTGTTGCGTGATTTTGATGCCAAGCACAAACAATGAAGTGCGGCACACAAATTGCACAATATAAGGGGTCAACGGACGACGACGGCCATAAAACGCGCGTTCCGGCAAGCGCAGGACAAGCAGGGCCAACAACGACACAAGGATTACCGCGATGATAACGATACCGCGCCGCACCACACGCAGCTTGTCCGCCATGCCAAAGGTCTTTGGCTCGGGCTCTTGCCCGTCGCTCCAGCTGACGGTCATGATGCGGGTCCTTTGACGTCTGTGCGCGCATACAGACGCGCGTGCTTTGCGTTGATTTTGCTCGTGTCCATCATCATAAAAACATCCGTCGTGTTAAACTGCCGGTCAATATACGCGCCTTCCCCGACGACGCCACCCAAACGCAAATAGGCTTTGATCAACGCAGGCATATCAACCATAGCCGCACGTCTGTCCAACGCAGGTTCAGGCACCAGATTCATCGTTTGAAAGGCGTCTGCCTGCGCCCGCACACGTAGTTTTTGTGGTGCCAAATGGCGGTGGTGCAGCAAAGACAAAGGCGCCGCAAGACGGGCGAGATCAGTGCCATGGAAACTGGCCACACCAAACAGAATGTCAATACGATGACGTGCAATGTAGTCCGCCAGTGCGCCCCACAGGTGGATCATCGCGGCACCACCGCGGTGGTCGGGGTGCAAGCAGGATCGGCCCAGTTCCAGCACCTTTTGGTCTGATCGCAACAGCGGGGCCAGATCGTATTCGGCCTGCGAATAAAACTGACCGGCGCTGCGGGCTTGATCACGTGACATCAAGCGGTACACCCCCACGACCGTCCCCAAAGCATCGTCAAACAGCAAAAGATGGTCTGATACCGCGTCAAAGCGGTCTTTTTCCAGTTTGTTGTCATGATCGACCATTGGGCCTGTGCCGCCCAGCTCTGACACGAACACGTCATACCGCAATCTCTGCGCCAAGCGCAGGTCATTGGGGGTTTCAGCAAATGCTGCGCGAAACTTAGGGATGTGCACTTGCGAATCTCGCGTATAAGTAGAATATGAGATAGTTCACAACCTGAATTAATTAGGATAAACTTGTAGACCACACGTCCCGTTAACCTTTCGGAAACTATGTTGATCCATCAAATACGGGAACCAGCGGCACTCTGGAACTGTCGATCGTGATTTTACCTTGATGGCGAAAATTCACAGTCACACGGCCCGAGATGTTGCTTTGAACCTGCCCGGTGCCCCAATCACTATGATCAGGGTGCCTGACCAACATACCCGGAGCCAGAATGGCATTTAGATCTTCCATATCCCTTCATCGCCTCCCACAGCTTCGCATTGGAACATCCAATGGGGCATAACACAGTCAACCTTGCCGCTTTGATCGGCAGCCGCATTTGCCATGATCTCATATCGCCAATCGGGGCAATCAACAATGGGTTGGAATTGTTGGGCATGACGGGGGCTGCTGCCAATGAAGGCCCCGAGCTGGATTTGATCACGGAAAGCGTCGACAACGCCAGCGCACGCATCCGGTTTTTCCGTGTGGCTTATGGCGCATCGAGTGATCAGGAAATAGGGCGCTCTGAAATCGTTTCTGTCTTGAATGATGTGATGCGCAGCAGCCGCTTGAAAGTGGCTTGGGGGCCATTGGATGCGCAGCCGCGCAGCATGGTACGTCTGGCATTTCTGGCCATTCAATGCGCTGAGACAGCCATGCCTTACGGTGGACGTTTGGAAGTCACATGCACCGACGGCAAATGGATGATCCACGGCAAAGCCGACAAGCTGAACATCGATACGGCCCTGTGGCGTATTCTGGACGGCGCTGACGCAGAAGACAGTTTGGCCCCTGCGCATGTACAGTTCGCATTGCTTCCTGCTGTGGCGCAGGACGAAAACCGCACACCGGCCACATCAATCGGCGATCAGGACATCAAGATCAGCTTCTGACGCCTATGCCATCACGCGCGTGTTGTTCCATCCCCGACCACCAGATATTTAAAACTGGTCAATTGGGCTGCCCCCACTGGGCCGCGCGCGTGCATCTTGCCTGTTGCGATACCGATTTCGGCCCCCATGCCGAATTCGCCACCATCGGCAAATTGGGTCGACGCATTGTGCATCAAAATCGCGCTGTCGAGACGCTGCATAAACCTGTCCGCAACGTTTTGGTCTTCGGTAAGAACGCAATCGGTGTGGTTTGATCCATACTGGCGGATGTGGGCAATCGCTTCATCGACGCTGCCAACGGTTTTAGCAGCGATTATCATATCCAGATACTCTGTGCCCCAGTCCGTTTCATCGGCAGGCACAGTACCCGCGATCTTGGCCAGATTGGCGCCCGCGCGCACTTCTACGCCTGCATCGACCAACGCTTTCACAATGCCCTGCCCGATTGTGTCGGCCACAGCCTCATGGATCAACAAACACTCCGCAGCACCGCAAATACCTGTACGCCGCGTTTTGGCGTTCAACACCACGTTTAGTACTTTTGCGGGATCGGCGTGTTGATCCACGTAGATATGCACAATGCCCTCCAGATGGGCAAAAACCGGCACGCGGGCTTCTTTTTGCACCAGTCCCACCAATCCCTTCCCACCTCGGGGCACAATCACGTCAATGGTGTTGGTCATGGTCAGCATTTCTTGCACGGCGGCGCGGTCGCGTGTGGGCACAAGCTGGATTGACGCTTCGGGCAGGTTCGCGTCCTTCAACCCCTGAACCAGACACGCATGAATGGCGCGTGAGGAATTGAAGCCTTCTGACCCGCCGCGCAAAATCACCGCATTTCCGGCTTTAAGACACAGCGCCCCGGCATCCGCTGTCACGTTGGGACGGCTTTCGTAAATCACGCCAATCACGCCCAAAGGTGTGCGCACCCGCTTGATATTCAGCCCCGTGGGTTGTGTCCATTCGGCAATGACTTCGCCCACCGGATCGGCCTGCTCTGCGATGTTGCGCAGCCCGTCGACGATGGATTGGATGCGGTCCTCGTCCAGCATCAACCGGTCCATCATCGCATCCGACAGCCCCTTTTCCTTACCATATGCAAGGTCTTTGGCGTTTTCAGAAATGATATGTGCCCGCGCATTCCAAACGTTGTCTGCGGCAGAAATCAATGCAGCATGTTTACGTTCCGCGCTGGCTGATGCCAATTCGCCAGCCGCCGCTTTCGCATCTGCGCCAAGTCGCGCCATGAGAGTTTTGATATCTTGAGTGTCAGTCATGTGTTTGGTCCTGTTGCCGGCTTGGGGAGCCTCCGGCGGAGGTTTATTTGGCGAGATGAAGATGGGATCACAGTGCCATATCGTCGCGATGTATGAGTGCTGCCCGTCCCGGATAGCCGAGCAGAGTTTCGATTTCGGCGCTTTTATGGCCCTGTATAACATTGGTTTCTTCAGCTGTGTATCGGGTCAACCCCAGGCCAAGCTGATGCCCGTTCGCGTCGTGGATGGCCACGGCGTCACCGCGTTTGAAACGTCCTGTACTGCCTTGTACGCCGGCGGGCAGAAGGCTGTTGCCGCGTTTCAGGGCCGTCACTGCACCGGCGTCCAAGATGACGCTGCCTTTGGGCTTCATCGCGCCAATCCAGCGTTTGCGTGCCGTTTGCGGATCCAGTGTCGCAGTGAACCACGTGCAGTTCGCCCCATTTTCCAACGCTGTCAACGGACGCCGTGCAGAGCCTTCGCAAATCACCATTGCGCAGCCCGCCGCCGTTGCCGTTTTGGCCGCCATAACCTTGGTTTTCATACCACCCTTAGACAGCCCGGATCCGGCATCGCCCGCCATGGCTTCGATGTCGGCTGTGATATGATCAATTGTGTCGTAGCGCACAGCGGTCGGGTCATCGGCAGGGTTCGCCGAATAGAACCCGTCCACATCCGACAGCAGTACAAGTTGGTCTGCCCCTATTGTCGCGGCAATTTGTGCCGCCAAACGATCGTTGTCGCCAAAGCGGATTTCGTCGGTTGCCACGGTGTCGTTTTCATTCACGATGGGCACTGCACCAAAGCCAATCAACTGTTCGAATGTGGCGCGCGAATTCAAGTATCGGCGTCTGTCGCTGGTGTCTTCGAGCGTCATCAGCACTTGAGCCGCGGTGATGCCGAAAGGTGCCAGTGCTTCTTCATAGGCGCGTGCCAACCGGATTTGGCCCACCGCTGCTGCCGCTTGTGATTGTTCCAGCGGCAGGTCAGTCTTTGGCAATCCCAAAACCCCGCGCCCCAAAGCGATAGACCCCGAGGACACCAACACAACCTGCGTGCCACTTTCGCTTAACCACGCGACGTCCTGCGCCAACCCCTGCAACCAGTCATGGCGCAAATCGCCGCTGATTTTATCGACCAGCAGGGCTGATCCAATTTTGACAACCAGCCGTTTGGCGGATGTTACGGACGCCAAGGCTCTGCCTCCTCCGCGGGACGATGCCGCAAGCGATCGTCGTCAATTTCACCGCGCAGGGCACGCAACACGTCGGTCACCCCCTCGCGCGCCACCCCGGACATCATCATCACAGGACCACCGGAGGCCGCTTCCAGAATGGCTTTGGCTTCGGCGCGTTCGTCATCATCCAATGCGTCGATCTTGTTTAGCACCGTGATGCGTGGTTTGTCCGCCAGTTCGCCGCCATAGGCCTCAAGTTCGTTGATGATCGTGGAATAGTCCTGCCCGATGGATTCAGACGTGCCGTCAATCAGATGCAACAGCACAGCGCAGCGTTCCACGTGCCCCAAGAACAAATCCCCCAGCCCGCGCCCCTCGGACGCGCCTTCGATCAGGCCCGGAATATCGGCAACCACGAATTCAGTGTTATCCACCCCAACGACCCCAAGATTGGGGTGCAAGGTGGTGAACGGATAATCCGCAATCTTCGGGCGTGCGTTGGATGTCGCTGCCAAAAAGGTCGACTTGCCAGCATTGGGAAGCCCCAACAAGCCCACATCCGCAATCAGCTTCAGGCGCAACCATAACGTACGTTCCACCCCGTCCTGGCCCGGATTGGCCCGACGTGGCGCTTGGTTGGTGGCGGATTTAAAGTGCAAGTTGCCAAACCCACCATTGCCGCCCTTGGCCAATTGGACACGTTGCCCAAGTTCCGTCAGATCGGCAATCACGGTTTCCTGATCTTCGTCCAGAATTTCAGTCCCCACAGGCAGGCGCAGGATAATATCGTCACCATCAGCGCCCGTGCGCTGGCGTCCCATACCGGGGATGCCGTTCTTGGCGAAAAAGTGCTGTTGATAGCGGAAATCGATCAGCGTGTTCAGACCATCCACAGCTTCGGCCCAGACCGAGCCGCCTGTCCCACCGTCGCCACCGTCAGGGCCACCGTATTCGATGTATTTTTCACGTCGGAAGCTGACGCAACCGCCACCTCCGGCACCGGAGCGGATGTATACTTTGCACAGATCAAGAAATTTCATGGATGCGTCCTAACCTGTGTCGCGCACAGGCTCAATCTATAGTTTATGGGTGTAGGTCCAAGTGGGCACGGTCGTGTCGCGCGCCACGCAGAAACTTTCGGCGTCTCCGAGGTATTCAAAGCCGCAATGGGTCAAAACGCGCGCGGAGGCTGCGTTGTCTTGGAAGACGGATGCAAACATTGTGGCGTGCCCCATCGGGTTGGCGTTGACCAGGGCCTCGACTGCGTCACGCGCAAGCCCGGTGTTCCAAAAGGCCGGCGCCACCCAATAGCCGACTTCGGACTGGTTGCGATCCATACGCTGTAAGGAAATCACGCCCATCACTTCGGCCCCGTCCGCTTTGGTGCCATCCATAACCCAGATGTCTTCGGCGCGGTCGTCTTTCATGGCCCGCGCCACAAAGGCGTCTGTGGTACCGGGGGGCAACGGATGTGGGATCGAGGTTGTCATATGCGCCACGCGCTTGTCGCTGCTGTACATCTCGATAAGCCCCTTGTCCGACACCCGCAAAGGCCGCAGATCAAAGCGTTCTGTTTCTATCGTCGGCTGCATCGCCAATTCTTTAACGTCCATCGTTATGTTCCTCCTCCGAACAGCACGAAAAGCACCGATGCAACCGTCAGGCCCGCAAGGGTGTACATAAGATAGGGTTCGCTGCGCGTTCCTGCGAGGGTGTGCGCGATCACATGCCCGCCAAGCGTCCAGAACGGATGCATCAAAAGCTGACACGCCAGCAGTACAGCCCCAATCGTTGCAGTCGCGTAAAGTGCCGACGTGCCCGGCTCAACAAATGCTGTAAAGCCACCCACGATCATCGCCCAGGCCTTTGGATTAAGCGGATGCACGATCAGCCCTGCGGCAAAACCGGGTGGCTTGCCCGGTCCTTGTGCCGTGTTCAGCCGCATATTCGCAACTTTCCACGCCAGCCAGATGATATATGCGGCAGATACATATTTGAGGGCCGTGAACACAAACGGCGCACGGTCGGCCAGTTCCATCAGACCGAACCCTATGGGCCAGATAATCAGCTGTTTGCCAAAGGCGACACCCAGCATGAAAGGCAACGCGCGGTAAAACCCGTACCGCGCCCCTGTGGCCAGAAGCGCCATGTTGGCAGGCCCGGGCGTGCCAACTTGGCTGGCCGCGAAGATGGCGAAGGATGCTATGGCCACGCTCATGACTGTGCCTCCCACTGTGTTCGCGTCAGACATACAGACTTTGCCGGGACCGCGATGCCACGCGAGCGGATGTGCAACATTGTGTTGCCAACAACCACAAAACCCAATTTCCGCAAGACCGCAGCCGACGCGAAGTTGTCATCGACATAACCAGACATCACATCTGTATCGCTGTGGGCGAAATGATCTGCCAAAACAGCATGCGCGGCTTCAGTGGCGTAACCTTTGCCCCAGTGCGGTTTTGCAAACCAATACCCCAATTGGGCACCCAAGCCTATGCAACCGATCAACTGGCCGTCTTTCAAACACACGGCAGACGCCTGCGCCGTACCGTCTGAAATGAACTGGTCCGCATCCTGGTTCGTATACGGGTATGGCACCACAGTCAGGCCGCGGCAGGTTTCGGCATCATTGAGGGCTGCAACAATAGCATCAGCATCCTGCGGCACAAAAGGGCGCAAGATCAGGCGTTCTGATGTCAGGGTATGTTGCACAACAAAAGGATCCTAAGTTCACTAAAGGATTGAAACGAAAAAGGGACCGGCGTTTCCGCCGATCCCTTTGATGCTTTTCAATCCGGGTACGGCTTATTCAGCGGCCTCGGCCACCGGTGTCACGGAAATGAATTTGCGGTTTTTCAGGCCGGAGTGGAACGTCACGTTGCCGTCCACTGTTGCAAAGATCGTGTGATCCTTGCCCATGCCTACGCCTTGGCCCGGCCAAAACTTCGTGCCGCGTTGACGGACGATGATGTTGCCTGGGATGACAGCTTCGCCGCCATATTTTTTCACGCCAAGACGACGACCCGCTGAATCGCGACCGTTCCGGGATGAACCACCTGCTTTTTTGTGTGCCATTTGGAATTCTCCTGAATTTTGGGGCCTTAGCCTTTAGCCAGCTCTTTGGCTTGCTTGATCCACTCTTCACGGCCAACGCGGCCTTTGAATGACAGTTTCTCTTCGATCGCTTCAACGTCGGCATCTGTCCACGCAGCGATTTGCGCGAATGTTGTTACGCCTTCAGCGTGCAGCTTTTTCACGATGACCGGACCGACACCAGAAATGGTGGACAGATCGTCGCCGTCGCCTTTGGCTGCTTTCTTAGGAGCGGCCTTCTTAGGCGCTGCCTTTTTCTCTTCAGCTTTTTCGGCAGGGGCTGCTTTGGATGCTTTTTTCACCTGATCTTTGTTGGCAGCAGGTGATTTCGCGTCGATTGCCGCCAAAGCAACAGAGCCAACCGACCCTGCACCGACAGCCGCGGCGACGCCGGATTTGTCTGCGCCAGAGGCGAGGATCTCGGTGATTTTCACCAGCGTCAGTTTTTGACGGTGGCCTTTGGTGCGCTTGGAGGAGTGCTTACGACGGCGTTTGACGAAGTTGATCGTCTTTTCGCCTTTGATCTGATCGACCACTTCGGCTTGCACGCCTGCACCAGCGATGAGAGGTGCACCAACAGTGACCTTGTCACCGCCCAGCATCAATACATCGTTGAATTGGATTGTTTCGCCAGCATTTGCAGCCAATTTTTCAACACGAAGAATATCTCCGGATTGAACTTTGTACTGTTTGCCGCCGGTTTTCATGACCGCGAACATGGGGTCTTCCTTGTGTTTACCGCGTCTTGTGGCAGCTGTTTCACCAGCATTTTCGGGCACTTACCCGCCTCGGACTGCGCATCCCGCTAGAGATGTTCATATAAATAAGAGGGATGTATCCCCCAATGGAAGCCGCCAAATGCACCGGATCGCCCCCCAAGTCAAGCGCTTTGCCCTTATAAATCCCCCTACAGATCAGCGCCCTGCATGTTCAACGCAACGGCCCGCCCCAAGGCGTAGGAAATATCGGCATACATCGTGTTGAACCCGTCAAAGATCGCAGCGTTCAACGCCCGCCCTGCCTGCGTTTGGGTGAACGCCAGATACGTTTGGAAATCCTGCTCGTCCAAGGGCCGGTAGCTTAGCATCAGATAGCCCATCAGCCACTGCTCTGTTTCGATACGTATATCCGCTTCTTGCGCCCAAGATTCCGCCAGCATTTCGTCGTCCGTCATATCGAACGCGCCGCCATCGACCATTCCGCTGTAAAAGCGATAGTTGGCCGTCAGCGCACCGGTCACATTGCGATCAATCATGTCACCGGCACTGGCGAGGTCTTTCAACGGGCCAACTTTCACAGGATCCTCACTCAAAGCCCGTTCATACGCGTTTTTTGCCATGTCTTCGATGGTTTCATCCATCATGGCGCGTCTGGCCGCCAATTCCAGTTCAATGATCTCCGATCCCAGTTCGGACCCGAAGAACAAGTTGATCTGTTGCAGATGAATATCCGACATTTCGTCGAACGCACCGCGCACTGTTTCATACATACGGTCCGCATCGTAGATATCCCGGATTTGCCCGTCCCAAAGGCCGCCGCCCTGCCCGCCTAGAAAATCGGTGTTCAGCGCTTGCGCGTAATCGGCCCCTTCAATCCGCATGATGCCAATCATGTCCGAGACGCCCAAACGGTCCAAGGCCACAGTCAGCTGTGCATCGGCCCAAGCCATAGGTGCGGACCACAGCAGAACAGCTGCGGACAGAAGCGTACGACGCAACATTTACAACTCCTGTGAGGGCTGCAAACCCTTCATACGGGCCGCCAGCGCCTCAAAGCGGTTGGCCATGATTTCGTATTGTACGGCGTTCATCAAATCATAGACTTTACGCATATCGGGATGTTCCAACGCTTGCGTATAGGTTTCGACTTCGGCGTCTGAAAACGCCTGATAGGTATAGGCCGCACCAGACAAGGCAGACACTTGCAAGCTCCGGCGCATTTCGGCTTCATCTGCTCGGAACGCTTCGCGCAGGTCCGCTTCGTCCATACGCAATTCCACCACACCAGCCGCCGCCGCAGCCATCAAAAAGCGCACCTGCACCTCTTGAATGGCACGCACGGCAGTGCCTGCGCTATCGCTGGCCTGGTTCATACGTTTCAGGATTTCCAAACGCGGGCTGCCGATACGCAAAAGGCCTGCCACGATGTCTTCACCGCTTTCGGATTTCAATCCATCATCTTGCGTCAAGTGTGATGCGTTTTCCACCGCGACCAGTCGTTTGCCCAGATCCGTTTCATAGAATGCCGCCGCGTGGTTCAGCAAATCGTCGCTTAAAGTTTCGCCAAGAATATCCAGTGCAAGCCCGTGCATGATCTTTTTGTCAAAGACCTGTTCCGTCAAAGCGGTCCATTGAAACCCGAAGTCCTGCGCATCTGCACCCAGCATTTGCGGCGCGCTTTCCGCCGAAAGCTTGATGCTTTCCAATGCAACATCAAACCCCGTCACCTCTAAAAAGTCCTGCAATCGGGCGCGATCGGCAGCTTGGGCCGCAACTGCAACACACAATGATGCGACAAGGGCTGCAAACAGTCGGTGAAGTGTAAGACGGACGTGATGCATAGGTTCAATCCTTTGATAGGTTGGACACCAACTTAGGTGTTCGCAGCACATGTGCAATTAAAAACCCCTTTCGTAAGGATGGATATCATTGACGCTTGCGTGGGGACGCATTGCGCACTAAATGACGCGCACCAGACCCCCGCGGAGAGGTGCCGGAGTGGTCGAACGGGGCGGTCTCGAAAACCGTTGAGCCTTCACGGGTTCCCAGGGTTCGAATCCCTGTCTCTCCGCCACACTCCTATTCCTGTTGATTTTGTAAAAGACGGCAGTTCTGGGCGCACAAAAACCCTGCGCGCATGTGATAAAGTCACATAAAGCTGCTTTGCGTCTTGGTACTCAGGTCCTATCACACACAGGGAGACACTTGATGACACGTAATTTGGCACGTTGGGATCGTATCGCACGACTGGCTTTAGGGGCTTTACTGATTGTTCTGGCCGCGACGGGAACCATTGGCGCGTGGGGTTTTATCGGTGCGATTTTGGTTGGGACAGCACTTGTAAATTTCTGCCCGATCTACCGCATCTTCGGTCTAAGAACCTGCAAAGACTGCTAGCGCCTGTTAATCATGACTATTACAAACGCCGTTGGCGTCATGTTGTGTGATGTTTGAAGCATCTGAGGAAAAATGATGACACCGTCAGCTGCCAAATCTATCGTTCTTGTTGGCGGCGGCCATACGCATGCTTTGGTGCTGAACGCTTTGAAAGCCGCCCCATTGGCAGGCGCTGACGTCACGGTGATCAATCCGGGCAAGACGGCGCCTTATTCAGGCATGTTGCCCGGGTTTGTGGCGGGGCACTACACGCGCCAAGAGCTGGACATAGACCTTGCGGCATTGTGTCGACGTGTCGGGGCAAATTTGATTGACGGTAAAGCCGTGGCAATGAACCTTGAACGCAAGACTGTTCAACTGGAAAACGGAACCGACTTGAACTACGATCTGGCATCGGTCGATGTGGGGATCACGTCGCGGATGGACGCCCTGCCCGGTTTTCAAAAATACGGCGTGCCCGCAAAACCACTGGATCGCTTTTCACGCCAATGGGACAGGTTTCGCAACCAATCCGGCCCGAAACACGTGGCTATTATAGGTGGTGGTATCGCAGGCGCGGAACTTGCCATGGCGATGGCTTGGGCGTTGCGGCAGCATGACGACGCCGTTTCAGTGACACTTTTGGACCGCAGCAAAATTTTGTCCGCAAACAGCACGCAGACGCAAAACCGCATTCGGCGGGAACTAAAGGCAAACGCAGTGGATGTGCGCGAGGGTGTGGACGTTGCCGAAGTCACAGCTGCCAGCGTTATTTTTGCAGATGGGACTGAAACACCGGCCAACTTTATTGTTGGTGCTGCAGGTGCCACCCCACATGATTGGATCACGGACACCGGCCTGATCTTGGACGCTGGGTTTATTGAGGTTTCAGACACACTTGAAACCAGCGCACCCGGCGTGTTTGCCGTCGGTGACTGTGCACATATGGGATTTGCCCCCCGCCCGAAGGCTGGTGTTTACGCCGTGCGGCAGGCACCTGTGTTGTTGCAAAATCTGCGAAATTCTATGCTTGGGGATGCCCTGCAAATGTATGATCCGCAGTCCGACTACCTTAAATTGGTCTCGCTTGGCGGCAAACGGGCCTTTGGCGAAAAAAGAGGTTGGAGCGCTGCAGGACACCTTGTTTGGCGGGTCAAAGACCACATTGATCGCAGCTTTATGAACCAATTCTGAAGTGTGACCACGGCGGGTTCCAACTTGCTCACACGTGTCGCTCTACAACCAAATGCTTGCGATGCGGAAAACAATCCGTCATATTCCTATAAAAGAATTTATAAGGGGATATGCCGATGAAACCTTCACGCAGAGCGTTTCTTGCAGGCGGTAGCGCCGCGGCCTTGCTTGGACTGCACCCAAAGTTTGCCCATGCAGAATTGACCTTGGGGGATATCCGGCTGGATGTTGTCAGCGATGGGTCGTTGACCTTGCCGGGCGGGTTTATTTTTGACCCTATGCCAAAGGACAAACTGGCCCCCATATTGGAGAAATTCAGCCTTTCGTCCGACGTGCTTGAACCACCATGCAATGTGACGCTGATGCGCCACGGTGATCGCACGGTGTTGTTTGACGTGGGCTCCGGGCCGGATTTCGCGCCGAACTCTGGCATCCTTCTGGAGTCGCTGGACGCTTTGGGTGTCGCCCCCGAAGACGTCACCGACGTTGTATTCACCCATGCGCACCCCGATCATTTGTGGGGATTGCTGGATGATTTTGACGATCCGCTGTTCACGGAAGCGACTTATCAGATCGGCAAAGCGGAATGGGATTACTGGATGGACCCCAACACGGTCGACAGCATTGGAGACGCACGCGCGTCTTTTGCTGTGGGCGCCAAACGGCGGCTTGAGATGATCGAAGACAACATCACCTTCTTCAAAGACGGCGAAGAAATCATGCCGGGCGTCGCGGCGCGCGCCACTTTTGGTCACACACCCGGCCACATGGCCATCGAAGTGCGCAACGGCACAGAGGCGGTGATGATTTTGGGGGACTGCATCGGCAATCACCACGTTGCGTTCGAAAAGCCCGAATGGAACTCTGGATCGGATCAGGATCAGGAAATGGCTGCACAAACCCGTTTGCGCCTGATGGATCAACTGGCTGCGGAAAAGACCCGCATCATCGGATACCATTTGCCCGGCAACGGCACGGGCTATGTCGACAAGGCCGCGTCTGGCTATGTTTTTGTACCGGAGGATACGTGATGAAACCGCTTGCCTTTGTCTTGTGCCTCGCCGCCCTGCCCTGTTCCGCCAGCGAAGATATTGCCGATCAATATCCAGCGTCGGTTCTGTATTCCAAACCCGTAGAAGTCATCCCCGGCGTCTTTTCCGCCATCGGCGCCACCGCCCCGCCCACCTATGAAAATGCGGGCCACAACAACAACCTAAGCTTCATCGTCACAAGCGAAGGCGTCGTTGTGATCAACAGCGGTGCGTCCTATGCGCTGGCCGAAGCATTGCACGCCGAAATCAAAGCCATCACAGATCAGCCTGTCAAACTGGTGTTCAACGAAAACGGTCAAGGCCATGCCATGCTTGGCAATTCATATTGGGCCACGCAGGGCGTTGACATCGTGGCCCACGTCGATGCCGCGCACGAATTTGAGGAATACGGGGACAGATCGCTGCAAGCCGCCCAAAATCGCGTCAAAGAAAAAGCCGACAAAACAGACGTGGTTGCGCCCACCATCACCTTTGACGACACCTACGCCCTGACATTGGGCGGGGTCGACATCGAAGCACGGTATTTGGGGCCAGCCCACAGCCCCGGCGACATTGTCGTCTGGTTGCCTCAAAAAAGCTTGGTGATTTCCGGAGACATGGCCTTTCACGAGCGGATGTTGCCGATCTTTGATCACACCATGACTGCCGACTGGATCACAACGTGGAACGATGCCTTTGAACCGTTGCAGGCGACTTATGTCATTCCCGGTCACGGCCATCCCACAAATATGGATCAGGTGCGCCGGTACACCCATGACTATCTGATCTATTTGCGTGGCAAAGTCGGGGACCATCTGGATGCGGGCGGCGATCTGGCCGAAGCCTACTACGTCGATCAATCGCCCTATTCCCATCTCGACACATTCGAAGAGCTGGCGACGAAAAACGCAGGCCGCGTGTATGAGCAAATGGAGTTTGAATAGCTGATTTGCCCTTAGGCTCAGGACGTTGATGCACATCAAAGCTGTTGGGGCATTGATCTGGCAGGGTGCCGTCACGGGCCGAAGGGACACATGATGGAACAGCTGTTAGACCGATTTGGGGAAGGCCCCGTTCTTTTTGTCCTCGCTTTGGGTGTCGGCATGCTCTTTGGGGCCGCAGCGCAGCATTCACGCTTTTGTCTTCGGTCCGCGACGATAGAATTTGCGACACGGGCATGGGGCAGCAGCCTTTCGATTTGGGTGATTGCATTCAGTGCCGCTGTTTTGGGGGTTCAGTCGATGATCGCCTTTGGCGTTCTGGACGTGAGCCAAGCCCGCCAACTGGCTGCCACAGGAAGCTTGTCGGGGGCGATTATAGGGGGCGCACTGTTCGGCGCAGGCATGATCCTTGCCCGCGGCTGTGCCAGCCGGTTGCTTGTTTTGTCCGCCACAGGAAACCTGCGTGCCGTGATTACAGGATTGGTGCTGACATTGACGGCGCAAGCGTCCCTGCGCGGTGGTCTGGCCCCGGTCCGCGAGGCGCTTGGCGCTTTGTGGACTGTGCCGGGGGGCGATGGCCGCAACCTGCTGACAGCTTTCGACATATCCCCCACCGCGATGGCCATTGTGTCGGGGGCAACCTTGCTGTGCGCCCTTTGGTTCGCGCAGGCAAAAGGCACTGCTATCTCACGCATTTTTGCTGCAGTGCTTGTGGGTGTTGCTGTCGCCTTGGGCTGGATGGGCACCTATGCGGTCGCCACAGCGTCTTTCGATGTGGTTGCGGTGTCGTCTGTTACCTTTACCGGCCCATCGGCTGATACGCTTATGGGGTTGGTCAACGAACGCTCACTGCCTTTGGGCTTTGGGTCAGGCTTGGTTCCGGGGGTGTTTTTGGGGGCCATGGGTATGGCGATGTTGACCGGTGACGCCCGCATTCAACGGTTTGAGCCAGACATGCCGATGGAGCGGTATCTGCTTGGCGGCGTATTGATGGGGTTTGGCAGCATGCTGGCGGGCGGTTGCGCTGTGGGGGCAGGCATGTCAGGCGGATCAGTCTTCGCTGTCACCGCCTGGGTCGCGCTGCTGTTTATGTGGATTGGGGCCGCCGCAACACAACTGGTGCTGTTGCGAATGCCGCGTTCCACTGCAGTGGCCTGATTATTGTGCGGCCATCGGAATACGAGCCAGTTGGCATTGTTCCCATAGACCCCCCAACGCCCCGATCAGATGGGCGATATCCGCGTCTGAATGCACAGGGGACGGCGTGATGCGCAGACGTTCGGTGCCTTTGGGCACAGTCGGGTAGTTGATGGGTTGAATGTAGACGCCATAATCTTTCAACAGCACATCCGAGATGAATTTGCATTTCACCGGATCGCCGACCATTACCGGAATAATATGGCTAGGATTGTCGACATGCGGGATGCCAATGCGGTCCAGATCGGCACGGACCTGTGCCACTTTGGCCTGCTGGGTCCGGCGCTCTGTGTTGTTTGCTTTCAGGTGGCGTATCGAGGCCGCAGCGCCAGCCGCGACAGCAGGCGGAATGGCAGTGGTAAAGATAAAACCGCTGGCAAAGCTGCGCACAAAATCACAAAGTTCGGCAGAGGCCGCGATATACCCGCCCATCACACCAAAGGCCTTGCCAAGCGTGCCTTCAATCACCGTCAGCCGGTCCATCAAGCCTTCTTGTTCAGCCACACCGCCCCCGCGCGGGCCGTAAAGGCCAACGGCATGCACCTCATCAAGGTAGGTCATGGCGTTGTATTTATCTGCCAGATCACAGATTTCACGGATCGGGGCGATGTCACCGTCCATGGAATAGACGCTTTCAAAAGCAATCAGCTTGGGGCGGTCTATGGGCAAGCTGGCAAGTTTGGCTTCTAGATCGGCCAGATCATTGTGCTTCCAAATCATCCGATCCGCACGTGAATGGCGAATGCCTTCGATCATCGACGCATGGTTCAGCGCGTCTGACAGCACGACGCAATCGGGGATACGTCCCGCCAAGGTGCCCAAAGCAGCCCAGTTCGACACGTAACCGGAGGTGAACAAAAGTGCGGCCTCTTTGGCATGCAGATCAGCAAGTTCAGCTTCCAGCAACACGTGATCATGGGTGGTTCCAGAGATATTGCGCGTGCCGCCAGCCCCTGCCCCGCAGCGATCCAATGCATCGTGCATCGCATTCAGAACATCCGGATGCTGGCCCATGCCAAGGTAATCATTCGAACACCAGATCGTGACGTCGGCGGTGTCATGTCCAGACGTGCCATCGCGGGCGGTCGCCCGTGGGAAAGATCCACGGTGGCGTTCAAGATCCGCAAAAACGCGGTAGTTGCCTTGGTCACGCAGGTCATCAAGCGCGTCTTTGAAGAAAGTCTGGTAATGCATCAGAAGTCTATCGCCTCGTTTACAATGTCGTCCAACAGCGCCTGCACCTTTTGCATGGGGCCCTCGGGATAGTTGCGATACCCGATCATCACCTTGCCGTCGCGTTCCGCGACAAAGATGCCATAGGGGCAGTGTGCAATGTTCATCGGGTCAGCTTCCATCACTTTGCGTGACAGGGCCGCGGAACAAAAAACAAAGATGTCGGCGGCTTCAAACAGTTTCACATCACTGCCCACATCGGCACGTGTCCGTTCCAGCATCTCACCGGTGTGGCTGACGTAATCAATCACCAGCCCTTTGCCGATGATGGCGCTTTCGACGCTGAACGCTGCGTCATCAAACGAGCCGTCGTAGATGTAAGTGGTTGAGGTGTCTTGCGCAGCCGCCAGCGTCACAGACGCCGCAGACATTAATCCGCCCAATAGTATTGATTTCAACATGGTGCTGTCCTCCTGTTGGGCAGTTTGCGTCGGATAGGAACAAGGGGCCTTGATCTAGCGCAAGGCCCCTTGATGTATCAGCCGAACATGTCAGCCGTGATACCTGCATACCAACCTTCGGATTCCTCATAGGTGGCTTTGCGCAACTCCGCGCTTTCCCCTGTGGCCGAAATGAACCCGTCGACTTTGGCGATCTTTTCGTCCGTGGCCTCGTAGGTTGCACCGACTTTGACACCATCATTTGTGTCGATCAAAGACCAGCAGGTGTTCGAGAACTTGGCCGGGAAGACTTTGGAGCCGGTCAAGGCACCGCGCACCGCATTGGCGCACACTTTGGCCTGAGAGTTGGCAGAAAAGCCCGATTTCGGCATGTCGCCCTGGCTTGAGGCATCGCCTAACACATAGACATCCGCGTCCGCCTTTGTGGACATATCAGCGGCATTCACAGGCGCCCAATTGCCGTCTGTTACACCCGCAAGCTCTGCAATGCGGCCCGCTTTCATGGCAGGAATGACGTTGCAAACATCGACCTTGGTGACTTCGCCGTCGATGGTCACGGTCATCGCATTCGGATCAACGGACACTTCGCCGCCGCCAAAATCTTCGCCGATCCAGTCGATCATACCATCGTAATGTTCGCCCCATCCTTCTTGGAACAACGCCATTTTCGAGAATTTCGGCTTGGGGTCCGCGACGATGATTTTCGCCGTTGGGTTGTTGGCCTTCAGGTAATGCGCAACCATCGAGACACGCTCATATGGTCCGGGGGGGCAACGATAGGGGTTGGGTGGGGCCACCATCGCAAAGGTGCCGCCTTCGGGCATCGCCGCGAGCTGTGCTTTCAACAATTCGGTCTGTGATCCGCCTTTATAGGCATGTGGCATCGCGTTCTGGGCAGACAAATCCCACCCTTCGACCGCGCCCTCAACAAAGTCGATGCCTGGGCTTAGGATCAGCTTGTCGTAAGGCACGCTGCCACCACCGGCCAGCGACACAGTCTTGGCGTCGCGGTCCACAGCAACGGCCCAATCATGCACAACATTCACGCCGCCTGCGGCCAGACCGCCGTAGGAATGGCCCAGATCGTCGATCTCTTTCACGCCCCCAAGATAGAGGTTCGAAAAGAAGCATGTGTAGTACATGCGCGTGGGTTCGATCAGGGTGACGTCAATCGCGCCTTTGCTGTCTTTGGCGATGTAGCGGGCAGCGGTTGCCCCACCGGCGCCACCACCAACAACCACAACTCGTGGCTTGCCGTGACCATCGGCAAAAACCGTGGGCGCGGACAGTGTTGCCGCAGCAGCAGTCCCTGTTCCTAAAAATAGGCGTCTGTTCAGTTTCATGTTTTTCTCCTCCCAGAGTGTGGCCTCTTATTCGAGGTCCTTAAAATACGCAGCAAGTGCCGCGATTTCTTCGTCGTTCAACCGCCCCGCCATCATTTGCATGACGGGATGTGGCCTAAGTTTGCGTTTGTAGGCGTGCATGGCGATCACAAAGTCTTCCGTGTCCCATAGCGTGATGGATGGAATACCGTCCGCGCTGCCGTCCGCCTTGTGGCAGGTCAGGCATTCGCTTGCGAGGTATTCGCCGTATTCCGGATCGCCCTCCAAGGCGAGGATCGCAGGATCGATGTCGTGATCTGTCGCAAGCGCCGTGGGTTCAGCTTCGGGAATGTCGGCGGGATTGTCAGAAAAACCGCGTAGATAGGCCAGCACATTTGCGCGGTCTTCGGCATCTTTCAGCCCCCGAAAGCTCATGCGTGTTTTGGACACAAGGGCACGTGGATTTTCAAGATAGGCGTCCAGCGTTTCAGCCGTCCAGATCAACCCGTCATCGCCTGCACGTTTCATGGATTTTGAATAACGGTACCCGTCGTGGGCTGCGGCTTGGCTTCCAAAGATGCCGTTCAGGTGCGGTCCGATCTTATCGACGGCGCCGCTGCCAATTTGGTGGCAACCGGTACATTTCTTGAAGATCTTTTCACCCTTTTCAGGGTCGCCAAGATCCTCTGCAGCAGCCACCCCCGCAGCCACAAAGGCTGCGCAGGTTAGCAATAATCGAAATCGGCCCAACAAGGATTATTCCCCCACCGATTTGAGGTATTCAATCACGGCAAGCTGGTCCGCTTCCTTTTTCAATCCGGCAAACGACATTTTTGTGCCTTTCATGTATGCTTTCGGCTTCGCCAGAAATGCAGCCAGTTCTGTTTCCGTCCAGATCAATCCACCTTCTGCCGCAGCTTTCATGGGTTTGGAGTATTTGAACCCGTCAACGGTACCCGCAGCACCGCCCACAATGCCGTTCAACACAGGACCAGACCGGTTTTTGGCTTTTTCACCGACTTGGTGGCAGGATTTGCATTTTTTAAAGACCTTTTCGCCTTTGGCTGCCAGATCAGGATCAAACGCTGCTTCAACAACCTCTGGCGCTGGATCTGCAACAGCAGCTTCTTCCACCACAGCCGCGGGTTCGGCTTTGGGGGCCTCCCCTTCTTCTTGTGGGGTCACGTCCAGAACCATGGCACGCATGGTGACTTTTACAGCGCTGTCCTTGCAGTTTTCCATGCACGGCGCGCCTGTCCATTGCGCGTATTCCGTCTCTGCCCTATCATCGAGGATGAAACCACCTGCGTTTGGCATCTCTACGTCAAAGAATGTCTCGTTCGACAAGACAAAATCATCGTCAATCAGATCATTGGAATACAGGATATAGGCCACGATTGCGTAAACCTCGTCGTCGGACAATGTGCCCGCATTGCCGTAGGGCATAGACCGTTTGATGTAGTCATATGTTGTGCTGAGGTACGGCCAGTAAGACCCCACTGTTTTCAAAGGGTCTTCATGGTCCAAGGTCCCTGCACCACCTGCAAGTTTTGGCCAGTTATCAATGCCTTCGGCGAAATCACCGTGGCAGGCAGCACATTGATCGGCAAAGATTTCTTCGCCATCAATCGCATCACCTGAGCCAACGGGAAGGCCCGTGCCATCCGGGCTGACGTCACCGTCCCATGCTGCAATTTCAGCCGGAAGGGCCGCACGTCCAAGTCCGAATTTCTCTGCCATTGCAGGACTTGAAACCAGACCAAACACCGCAACCAAAGCTGTTGATTTAAGAAACTTCGACATTTTCCGCCTCGCCGTTTGAGCGCACCAACCAAGTTTGAATGCAGTTGTTGTGATAGATTGAATTCAGCCCGCGCACCTCGCGTAACTGCGCTTTGGTCGGTTGCACATAACCTGTGTCGTCCATTGCACGGCTTTGCAGCATCATCTCTGAGCCGTCCCAGTCCGTGTCCAGATAGAAGCGCGTCAGCGCCATTTTCTCACCCGGTTTGGCCAGACGCGCGGTTTCCCATGTCATGCCGCCGTCTTTGGACACATCAACGCGGGTGATGGCCCCGCGGCCCGACCAAGCAAGGCCTGTGACCACCAGTGGTCCTTTGCCATGGGTGATTGGCGCTTGTGGGCTTGGGCTGGTGACCACGGATTTGGCATCCATCGCCCAGGTCCATTTGCGCGCAATTCCGTTGTCCAGAACATCTGTGTATTTGCTGGTTTCTTCACGACTTTCAATGGCTTGGTCGGTGACCTCAATGCGGCGAATCCACTTCACCCACATGTTGCCTTCCCAGCCCGGGACAACCAGACGCACAGGATAGCCGTGTTCCTTGCGCAGGGCTTCGCCGTTGGCTTTGAAGGCCACCAGAACATCGTCCAGCGCTTTTTCCATCGGAATGGACCGCCCGTTTGAAGACGCATCCGCCCCCTCCACAAAGACCCATTTGTCTTTCAGGTCGCCTGCCGTATCCAGACCCGCTTCTTCCAACAAGGTGCGCAAGGGCACGCCTGTGTATTCCATGTTGTGGATCATGCCATGGGTGAATTGTGCGCCGTTCAACTGTGCGCCTGCCCATTCCATGCCCGTATTGGCGGCACATTCGCAGAAGTAGACGTGGTTTTCGCGCGGGAAACGTTCCAGATCGGCGTAGGTAAAGACCAAAGGCGTGTCGACAAGCCCGTTGATCATCAAACGGTAATCTTCTTTGCGCAGCTCGATTGCACCGGAATGGTGACGCTCAAACGCGCACCCCTGCGGCGTGATCGTGCCGTCCAGCGCATGGATGGGCGTGAAATTGATAGAGCTTACTGTGTCGGCTGTCAGCCATTCGACGTTGCGGCGCACCACATCATCTTCAAACTTGATCGGCATGCCATAAGGCGTCTCGTCGACCCCTTCCCCGAAGGCTTGCGCCCAAGGCTGTACTTCGGTGATGAGCGGATCCGGCGTTGCGGCGTTTGCTCCTGTGGCGGTCAGCGCCCCCGCGCCTGCCGCAGCTGCACCACGCAAAAACGCACGCCGCGACGGATGAGCGGATGAACCGTTCCCTGTTTCATTATCTGACATGTCTTATGCCTCCTTTTCGTGGTGCGCTTAAGCGCCGACCACTTTCACGCTATTGTTTGGATCAAGGGAAATCGTCCCCTGTTTGGCGATATGCGCCTCAACCACATCCCAGATTTGCGGCCCTTCGGTGTCTTCATTGACCGACGCCCAGCCGGCCACTTGATAGGACTTGGCAGGGTCAATGGCTTCGCCGGTTTTCAGCAAGGTCATTTCTGTGATGCGGTCCCCTTGGGGTTTGGAGATGTCGATGCGGTACCCAAGGCCACCCACACGCACCATATCGCCACCTTGCTGATAATAGGGGTCCGGATTGAACAGGTTGTCGGCCACGTCTTCCAGCACCACATGCAGGAATTCACCAGTCATTTCAGTGCGGTAAGCTTGACCATAGGTCATGGATGTGACGTTCCAGATGTCTTCGCGGGTGATGTCCTGACCCGGCAAAACAGACGGCCCCCAACGCACGCCCGGCGACAAGGCGATGTCGGCCTCGCGTTCGGAAATCAAAGCGTCGCAAATCAGATCGTCCCATGTCCCGTTAAAATTGCCACGGCGGTACAAAAGCTGATCGTCTGCCGTTTTGCCGATGACTTCGCGCAGCGCGTCAATATGTGGTGCGCGTTGTTCTTCGATGACTTTGGTGACAATCGGGTCAGGCGCAATCACATCCGACAAAATCGGGATCAGTTTATGGCGGAACCCCATCATGCGGCCATCGCGCACGTCCAGATCCACACGGCTGACGAATTTCCCTGTGGACCCGGAGGCCACGATGATTGTCTCGCCAATCAAAACGGGTTCAGGCAACGCGTCATGTGTATGGCCCGACAGGATCACGTCGATGCCGGTCACTTTGCCTGCCATCTTCTTGTCCACGTCAAAGCCGTTGTGGCTGAGGCACACAACCAGCTCTGCGCCTTTGCTGCGCACCTCATCCACCATCTCTTGCATCCGTTCGTCGCGGATACCGAATGAATATTCAGGGAACATCCAACCGGGGTTGGCGATGGGCATGTAAGGGAACGCTTGACCGATAACGGCGATCTTCACACCGCCGCGTTCAAAGAATTTGTAAGGTGGAAACAGCTCTGCGGGTTCGTCCCATTCGGCGTCAAAGATGTTTTGACCAAGGGCTGCAAAGGGCAATCCTTCGACGATCTCAGCCACGCGGTCAGAACCCAGCGTGAATTCCCAATGAAAAGTCATCGCGTCGGGCTTCAACGCGTTCATAACGTTGACCATATCCTGACCCTGACTTTGGTAGCAGGTGTAGCTGCCGTGCCATGTATCACCGCCATCCAGCAGCAATGCGTCGGGGCGATCGGCGCGGATCGCATTGATCACGGTCGATACGCGGTCCATGCCGCCAATGTTTCCGTAGCCTTTGGCCAGTGACGAAAAATCGTTGTACGTCAACGCATAAGCAGAATGGCTACCGTCGTCGATCCCGTACAGTTTGCGAAAATCCGCGCCCGTTACATGCGGCACCGCCCCTTTGTTTGACCCGACGCCGATGTTGACAGAAGGTTCACGGAAGTAATGCGGCACCAACTGGGCGTGGATGTCTGTGATGTGGATCAGGGACACGTTCCCGAAAGTGTCGAATTCAAGCAGCTTGTCTTGCGACAGGCTTTGCTGTGCGGCCAGACGGGACCAGTTTCCAAAACCCGACGCCCCGTAAAGAGCGGCTGTGGCCATGCTGGTCTGTAGAAAGTCGCGGCGAGAAATCATGGGAGGCTCCAGATCATGCGCACGTATGCGCATTTGTGAATGAATTTCTTAAAAAAACGACCCCGCACCAAACCGGTGACGGGGCCGTTTTCAGGTTAGTTTCGGATAGACGGACCCTCGACGCTTAGGCCGTTGCCGCGTGACGCGACATATAGCTCAAGCGCTGTGAATTCGTTGCTGCCCGGGCTGTAGGTTTCTGCACGCGTGTCGCGCACACACCCTTTGAAGCGGGAATGTGCCCCGTTCAGTTTGGTGTTTTTCAACCGGTACACAGGAAAGCCGTTGATCTGCCCTTGGCTGAGGTGGTCGGCGCGGATCATCATCCCGTAGCTGTCTTCGTGGCAATTGGCGCAAGACAGCTCTAGCTGACCTGTGCGTGTATAGTACATCTCTTTGCCCAGCTCCCACGTGGATTGCGCAGGGCCGTCGATGGCCACATTGACAGGTATGCCGCGTGACACAGAAGACAAAGCAGCTTCCATGTTGATGGCGTCGCTTTTGTCATATTTCCAAGGCTCGGCACCCATGCGTTCAGTGCGACATTCGTTCATCTGCATTTGCAGCGTTTGAACCTTGCCTGCCGCCTCGTCCCACTTTGGGTAGGTTGGCTTTACGCCCGCCATGCTTTCGATGTCGTTGTGGCAAGACGCACATGATTTGCCTTCGGATCCATCAGCAACCGTCCATGCGTCCATGGCTTGTTCCACAAAGATCATGCCGGGGTTGTCAAAGTCGTCCGCTTGCATCGCGCGGGTTTCCGTGCCGCGAAACAACCAGCCAGACATCACTTCGTCCAAGGCGTCCGATACATGTGCAGGGGCGGCTGTACGCGTCACAATTTGCGTTTCTTCGTTCAGGACAAGGTTGTCATCAACTGGATCAGCTGAAGCGACCGTCGTTGTCAGAACTGTCGCCAGAATGGCGCCCGTCAATTTTCTCATGATGTCCCTCCCAAGACTGTTTCGCTTATTCGATCGCGATTTTTTTGGTTGTGTCGTAGACAGAACCGTCGTCGTCGTACCACGTAAACGCAAATTCACCGGCTTCAGGAACGACCGCTTCGAATTCGAAATACGGGTTGGTCGAAATCGCAGGCTCAAGCTTTACATCGACAACGTTCTCACCGTTGAAATCGCATGTGAAGCGGTTGATGATCGAACGCGGAATCACGTTGCCTTCTTTGTCTTTTCGCTGGCCGGATTCCATTTTGTGGCTGATCAAAGTCTTGATCGTGATCGTTTCACCAGCCGCCGCTTTTTTGGGGACTTTGACGCGGGGTTTTACACCAGATGCCATGATTGTTTCTCCTAGATGCTTTTAGCCGCCGCAGCCGCCGATTGTTACTTTGACAGTGCTGGACGTTTTCACAAACGACCCGTCTTCCAGCTTCGCGATGGCAACGACATCCTGTGTGCCCGCCAGGCGAATACGCGTGGACGCGGCACGAGAGGCCGCCAATGTGCCAAATTTGAATGTTGCGACACTTGGCGTTGGATTGCCCATCGCAAGCACCAGAATTTCAGTGGCCGTGCCAGAGGATACCTCGATTGGCACTGTGTTGCCGTTTTCGGCAATTTCAGGCGCCGTCAGTTTGATGTCGCCTGCGCCAACTTCTGCACCACCCGTGAAGGCCGCGATCAATTCATCGCTGGTTGCCGCGGCAGCACCCTGCTTTGGCAGCCCCGCCACAAGCAGCGCACTTGCGCCCAAAATGATTGCACTACGTCTTGTGAGTTCCATGAACGTGTCTCCTTTGTGTCCCGATTAGGGGACTTATTCTTCTTTGAGCGTGGCGAGATATGCCACGACGTCTTCGATTTGCTGGGCGCTCAGAAGTGGGCCAAACGTGTCGTCCGCCGCTTTTCCTGTGTATGCGTTGCCGGGCCGGATGAAGCCTTCGGTTTTGTAGAAAGACGGCATCATGCTGTCTTCGAACATGATTTTGGCATTGGCCACGATCCCGCGCAGCTCTGCCTCTGACCAGCGTTCGCCCGCGCCGTCCAGCGCCGGACCAATTTCGCCTTGAAACGGCACATCCGCCAAATCCGCAACCTGATGGCATGCAACGCAGTTGCCCTGCCCTTTGTCGCCCACGATGATGCGCCCGTTTGCGGCATCACCCGCCACGCCAGACAATGACTGCTCAACGGCGCCGTCGTTGAAGGCCACATTGGTTGGCAGAACTTCTTCAGCGTGCAAACCCGTCGCGGCGATCATCGTGGCCGCAACTGCAAAAATAGAATTCTTCATGCGTCCTCCCAAACACTTAGCTTTGTATACCGTAGCGCACGAAAACGTGAGGACGCAACATCAAATTCACTTAATTGAATTATAATATTTGACTGCAAACTGCCACGCCCCAAATTTGTCATTTGGATTGTTCTGCAAACTTACGTGCATGATATCGTTGGAAACTTTCTTCTCCGTCATACCCTTTTTCCACAACCCAATTCAGCATATTGAAGGTAGTGTATTGCCCAAAAGCCCCTGGCATCGTTGCAACAGACGCTTCAGCGGCGCTTTGGTCATCTGCCACTTTTTCGGGAAAAAACAGAATCATCGGGGTAAACAAAGCCCCCCATTTCCGCACCATGTCCTTTTCCGGCAAGGTTGTGCCGTCGAAGTCTGTGACCTCTACGTCGCCAAACATGTTGATCTGAACAACAAAGTAATTGTCTTCGATAAAGGCCGCGATGTTTTCAAGCGGGAAGACATCTTCATGCATCTGCTGGCAATAGATACAGCCGCGTTGTTCAATGATCACCATCAGGCGTTTGCCTTCGGCTGTGGCCTCTTCAAGATCCTCGGACAGATCTTTGAACGTGTCCCGCATCCAAGAGGCCTTGTGCAAACCATCATCGCCCAGCTCAGCGGCATACGCCCCCGATACTGCAAAAATACCCATAACCCATGCCAGCAAAAACCGTTTCATGCCTGCTCCTTTCAAATTAACGCAACACACCGATGTCCGGTCCGACTTCAAGCATCCATTGCGCGATGATGTTCATAGAATTGGTGGCGATCAGAAGGCCAAAAACAATCAGCAACACGCCCATGATTTTTTCAATCAGCCCCAAATGCCTGCGAAAACCGGACATCCAACGCATGAAAGGCCCGATAAACAGTGCCGCCAAAACAAACGGGGCTGTCATGCCCAAACCATACACAAACAACAGCAATGCCCCGTGTGACGCGGTATCAGACCCCGCGGCCGTGAATAAAATCGCGGCCAGTACTGGCCCCACACAGGGGGTCCAGCCAAAGGCAAAGGCCAGCCCGATCACATAGGCCCCCACAAGGCTGACACTTGAGGTGGCCCCGGTGTCCGCCCGCAATTGGCGATACAGAATGCCGATCCGTAAGACGCCCAGAAAATGCAGTCCCATTGCAATGATGATCGCCGCCGCAATCCAGCGCAAAACATCGAAGTAGTCCCGAACAACCTGCCCAAAAACAGTGGCCGCCGCCCCCAGCCCCATGAAAATGGTGATGACACCAGCCGCAAAAAAGCAAGCTGCCAAGACGGCCCGTCCACGCGTTTTGCTGTCGATGTCTGCATCTGCGCTGATCTGGTTCATGCCCACACCTGCCAGATAACTGAGGTAAAAAGGCACGATGGGCAGAATGCAGGGCGACAAAAAGGACAGCAATCCGGCAAACGCCGCACCTGCAAACGTGATATCCAACATGGGTGTGCCGTCCTCTTGTGTAATTCACATATTCATATTAAGTTGTTTATTATCGAAAGGTCAATTTCACATGTTCTTCCGCCGCCTGTTTCTTGCTATATCCTTGCTGACTGCTTCGGTTGGCGCAGCTTGGGCTGACACCCAGCTGGTTATGGTCGAAGAAAAGGGGTGCATCTGGTGTGCAAGATGGAACGCAGAAATTGCGCCGATCTATCCAAAAACCGAAGAAGGGGCCGCAGCGCCGCTGAGGCGGATGGATATTCGCGCCAAACGGCCCGATGATATCACTTTTGCGCGATCCTTGACCTTCACACCCACATTTGTGCTGGTCGTGGAGGGACAGGAAATGTCACGCATAGAGGGCTATCCGGGCGAGGACTTTTTTTGGGGATTGCTTGGCAAGATGCTGTCTCAGGCCAACGTTGATATCTCAGGGTAAGGACAGTACATGACCACGATCAATCATTTGGACGCAGATATCGTTCCACTAAACAGAGAGAGACCTATGGGGCTTCCAGTTTTTGACGCCAATATGTGTACGGAAGACATGGACAAGATGGCTGCCAATGCCATGCAAGCCGCCAACTTCCTCAAGGCCATCAGCCATGAGGGTCGCTTGATGATCCTGTGCCATCTGGCATCCGGCGAAAAGTCGGTCACGGAACTTGAGGAACTGCTGTCTGCACGTCAGGCCGCCGTGTCCCAACAGCTGTCCCGCCTGCGTCTGGAAGGTCTGGTTGTACCGCGGCGTGCGGGCAAGGCAATCTACTACAGTCTGGCAGATGATCGTCCCACACAGATCATGGAAGTGGTTTATGATCTGTTCTGCCGCGACGCCTAAAGGCCGCAAAGCATTTCCATCGTCCCATAGCAGCGGACCAAGTTCATGGGTGACATGATATCAGACGCTGGACTGGTGGCTTTGATTGGCACCTTTGGTGGTATTCTTTTGGGGCTGGCTGCACGGATCGGGCGGTTTTGCACTTTAGGTGCGATAGAGGATCTGTATTACGGTGAAAATCCCTTGCGGCTGCGCATGTGGGGCATCGCGATTGGCGTCTCGGTGATTGGCACATTTTCCTTGTCTTTGTTCGGTTTTCTGGACCTGCAACAAACACTGTATCTTGGGCGCGGTTGGAACCCACTGGCCAGTATCTTTGGCGGTCTGGTCTTTGGCTATGGCATGGCTTTGGCGGGCAATTGCGGCTACGGCGCCTTGGCGCGTGTCGGCGGCGGAGATCTTCGGTCCCTTCTTATTGTTCTGGTGATGGGCATCTTTGCCTACATCGCTTTGGGCGGGCCATTGTCGGCCCTGCGCTTGTGGGTGTTTGGCAATCCCGACCTGACAAGCGATCCAACATACAACACAACAACCTTTGCACATGTCTTGGCGCACTGGACCGGTGCGACCCCCGAAATAAGCGGCATCGTCATAGGCACGGCAATTCTGGGCTTTACCCTGTTAAGTCGTAGTTTGCGGCGCGACCCAAGTTACATTGTGTGGGGTGCTGTGGCAGGCGCGGCCATTGTTTCGGGGTGGGCAGGAACACAGTGGGTGGCGGCAACTGGCTTTGATGCGACGCCCGTCCTCAGCCACACATTTTCAGCGCCCATTGGCGAAACGGTTTTATATACGATGACTTCATCGGGCAATTCTATCAGTTTTGGCACCGGATCTGTTGTGGGCGTATTGCTGGGGGCCTTCCTTGGCAGCCTTTACAAAGGCCATTTTCGTTGGGAAGCCTGTGACGATCCACGCGAATTGCGCCGGCAGATTCTGGGCGCGGCCCTTATGGGGATTGGTGCCGTTGTCGCCATTGGGTGCAGCGTGGGTCAGGGACTGTCTGCGATGTCGGTACTGGCGTTCAGTGCGCCTGTCACACTTGTGTGCATTTTGATGGGTGCCGCAGTTGGATTGCGACAGCTTATTCTGGGCTTTGGAAAAGTGATTTAAGGCCCGTTTTCGCCCACAATGTAAATCGTCAAGCCTGCCCAGCCTTGAAACCTGTTGTTCCGCCGCCTAAACCATTAGTTGACTATTTTTATAAACTAAGAAGCCACCGGTAACGCCCCGAAGGAACCAGGCAAAATGCCCAAAACGCCCAATCCCTGTATCGATGTCTGCAAGTACAAACGCCAAGGGCATTGTATCGGGTGTTCCATGACAAAGCCCCAGAAATCGATGTTCAAGCGTTTGAAACGGGACGACCACCGGGCCGCATTTGTTGACATGCTGACGGCTCAACAAGACCGTCTTGGACAGTATTCCGCATGGAATTTGGCCTATGCCAAAAAATGCAAAAAGAAGGGCAGTGCCCTGCCCCACTCATTACGTGAATGCGATCTGGATTAACGCAAATGCGACCGCAAAATCCATGCGAACTTTTCGTGGATTTGACCGCGCGCGATACACAGGTCTTCGGTCAAGGTGTCAGCGTAATTGGCTGCGATTTCACCACACCCCGCCAAGGTCGAGGCCAGTGTTTCTTGCGCCGTCAGTAGTGCTGCGATCATGTCTTTGTCCGTACCGTGGCCTGAATCTTCCGATACCTTTGACCGTTTCAGCATCCCGGCCAACGTGCCTTCCGCATGGCCATCCAACGCTTTGATCCGTTCAGCCAGATCATCCTGACCGATGAAATGGTCTTCGTAAATCTGCTGGAACAAGTCGTGAAGCGGACCAAAGCCCATTCCTGTCACATTCCAGTGAAAGTTCTGCGCCAACATAGTTGTCACGGCGGTTTCAGCAACGGATTGGTTCAGTGCCTCAACGATGGCGGCGGTGGCATCTTGCGACAGTGCGCTTGCGGTCTGTGTCATGATATGTCCCTGCATGGTCTATGATAAAACGGATAAACTGGCTGGCAACGAAGCTGGCTATGCACATCATCTATGACGCTGATGGTGTTTGCCAAGCCCCAATTTAGAATTATTCTAAAAAAATCGCAATTGGCACAAAACGCGTACTTGGAAATACAAGGCTACCCCTGTTTGGCGGCCTTCACACAAACGCTCAGGGCGGTATCAACAACAGATCAGCTTAACGCCTTGCCAAGCCGCGGAAGTCTTGCCTTTTTCATCAAGCTGCGAATGGACCAATCGGGGCCGGGCATTTGTCTTGCCTGATGCAACACGCGTGCACCGACGTCTGCCATGGCCTCGGGGTGTGTCTTTTGGATGCGCACCAAAAAGCCGTCAGGGTCCACGCGGCCCAACCCTTCTTCGGCCAGAATGTGTTTCGGGAAATCCTTGGTGTTGGACGTCATGATCGCATCGGCAGACCCGGTGATCGCAGCCGCCAGAACATGAATATCATTGTCATCTGGCAGCCACAAACGCTGATCAAGGCCTTGTTTCGGCGTCACTTCTGCCTTGGGAAATGCGCTGCGCAGCAAAGCGATTTCGGCGCGGGCCTGCATCTCGCCCATGTCTCCCAGACGCCGCGCCGCGCGGGCCCATTCCTCGAGCACGCGGGGCGAATACTGGATCTGGAATGCTCCCGACTTTGCAGCGCCCACGATCATTTCACGCATCACCGTCGGAAACAAAACGCAGGCGTCCAGAAAGACGATCACAGGCGGAAGAACACTGACTTGAGATATCCGCTTTCGGCCAATTGGGGCAGCATCGGGTGGTCGGGACCTGCAAAGCCAGTGTGGATGATGGCCCCTTGCCTGCCGCCGCGCCCGATCCCACGCACACAGGCCGCGCGGAATTGCGACAGGTCAGCAGCATGGGAACACGAACACAGCCCCAAAATCCCGTTGTCTGCCACCAATTGCGCCGCCAGTCGCGCGATACGCTCATAGGCACGCAAACCGGCATCCAAAGCTTGACGCGAAGGCGCAAAGGCGGGCGGATCACAGATCACCACATCGAATGTGGCCCCCTCTTCGCGCAATGCCGCCAATGTATCAAACGCGTCGCCCTGACGGGTTGAAAACGCATCACCAAAGCCCGACGCCGCAGCTCCGGCTTTCGCCAGTTCAAGCGCGGGCGCAGAGCCATCCACAGCCACAGCAGAGGTCGCACCAGCCGCCAAAGCCGCCAAGGAAAAGCCGCCCACATGGGAAAACACATCCAACACGCGTGCGCCCTTGGATGCCATCGCCGCAAAGGCGTGGTTGGGGCGTTGGTCAAAAAACAGCCCGGTTTTCTGCCCGCCTGTCAGGTCCGCCATATACGTCGCACCGTTCATCAAAACAGGAACAGGGGCAGATGGCGTTTCGCCTAAAAGCGTCATGGACACATCATCCAGCCCTTCCAAGCCGCGCGTGCGCCCGCTGGCGTTTTTCAGGATACAAGACACTCCGGTGACGGACGCCAATGCGTCGCGGATCATTTCGATATGCACATCGGCATAGGCTGCGTTTGGTTGAATAACACACACATCCCCGAAACGGTCCACCACGACACCGGGCAAGCCATCTGCTTCGGCATGGATCAAACGATAGAACGGCGTATCATAGATTTTCTCGCGCAAGCCAAATGCACGCGCAATGCGGGCTTCGAACCACGCCTGATCGATCACAGCGTTTGGGTCGGTGTCGATCATACGTGCGATGATTTTGGAGGCCCCGTTGACCGAAACCAATCCCAAAGGCACCCGCGCTTCGTCTTCCAGAACGGCAAAAGCACCGGGAACCAGAGCCTTGGTGCGGCGGTCGGTCACCAATTCGTTGGCATACACCCACGGAAAGCCGTGGCGTATGGCACGCGCATTGGACTTTGGGCGCATGCGCACAACGGGACGTGAAGGGGCGAGGGTCGGGTCATCAGAAAAGGGAGCTGTCATAGCGCCCTTCCCTACGGTCTATTGTAGCATTGTGAAAGCTTAAAGCTTGTTCACGGCCTGCAGAAATCCAAGTCTGGCGTTTTTGTAGCCTTCGGGGTTGGTCAATTCCTGCCGGATCACTTCAGCCAGATGGTCTGTGATGCGGACCTTTTGTGTTTGTCCGCGGGCTTCAGCGGCCAAAGCATGACGGCCACCAAAGGCTGCCAGATCTGCGGTCACTTCATAAGGTTCACCCAAAGCCAAGCCGGTAACGGCATCACGAAGGCGCATTTTAAAAATGATGTTGTGAACGCCGCCAGTCGAATAGCGGGCCTTTTCAGTCAGCGCATGAAAGCGTTGCACTTGCACATCCAACACAACAGGCACCAGACCATCCATTTGTGCAGCGCCCTTGGCGAAACCTGCTTCAAAGATAGCTTTGACCTGGGCATGGCGGTCGCCGATGGGATCTTCGCGCCATACAATGTCACCGCCTGGGTAGTACAGATTGCGTTCAGAGACCTTCAGGGTGCGGGGCACAGAGACGTTGATGCGTTCAATGCGGACAGACGACTTGGTGATTGCAGGAACTGTCGCTTGCAGTTTCGGGGCTTCGGGCACGAAACGCGCGTTACGTGTGGCGGTGTCCGGATTTGCACAAGCAGAAACCAATCCGCCAACGACCAATGCCATCATAAGTTTAATTGTCTTCATGTCGTCCTCCAGCCGATTGTTCGGCAATTACCATTTTTGGTTGAGGCAACATTTGACGTGGAATTGGGGCAACTTTGCGTCAAATTTTCTGTAATGCTGTGAAACTATATGGGCAATGTCGCGGCGGGTGCATCCCGGCACGCTATGTCCAATGACGTGGAAAACGCCAAAGCGCAGGGATCAATCCCGCGCCCGGCTACGCCATCCACCGCGCCTGCGCGGAGCAGCCATTCCGACCAGACCTTCGTGCATAACCTCGGACATCGGATGCTGTGGCATATCCTTTGCATATTTTTCGATCAAAGCCCGAAGCGTCTGTGCCGTATCAGTTTCCATCGGCAAACTCAGCGCCCAGTCCAAAAAAATCGTCCGGCATTCCGACTTCAGGATGCCTTCAATGCGGTAGGCTTCAAAAATCAAACCCTTCGGGTCCAGATCATCCCCTTTTCTCATGCTGCTCTCCCAGTGCAACGACCCTGTCAATGACAGCCGCCGCTTTAGCATAGTGTGTTTCAAGATCATCTGATCCGATCCCATCCATTGTCCGTCGCAAAAAGTCATGACCGCCAGACCTGACATCGTCATGCCCCAATGATCGCCCCGTCAGTAGCTTGGACGCCATTTGCACGCGCCAACACACATCATAAACGTCAGATAAAACAACGCCATCCGCGTCACTCAGAAGGCCAGCACCGACACCAGCGACTATACCATCCTGCACAGATCGCGTAACGCTCCCAGAAATCAGCAAAAAGGCTTGGGCGCACAGTTCGATATCCTGCAACCGGCCGGGTCCGATTTTGGCGTCCCACATCGATGTGGCTTCCTTGGCTTGCGCGATCCGCACCCGCATTTGCGCAACCTCGTTCAGGATGTGGGCCGCGTCGCGGGGCGTGTGAAGCACCTCGTGGCGGAAGGCTTCGACATCGCGCCCCAATGCGTCTGCCCCCGCCACCACTGCCGCGCGGGTCAGTGCAAGATGTTCCCAAACCCATGCCTGTTCTTTCTGGTAGCTTTGAAAACTGCCCCAACTGGTGGCCACCGGCCCTTGGGTGCCAGAGGGCCGCAGGCGCATATCCACCTCATAAAGCCGGCCTTGCGCCATAGGCGCCGTCATGGCCGTGATCATCGCTTGCGTCAGGCGCGCGTAATATTGCCGCGTGGCCAAGGGCTTGGGGCCTGATGACGCCTCGACCCCGTCCGCATCATAGATCACAATAATATCCAGATCAGATGTCGCATTCAGACGCCCAGCCCCCAACGATCCCATGCCAAGCACAACAGCCCCGCGCCCCGGTGCGGCCCCGTGTTTCTTTGCAAACTGTGCGCCGACCTCTGGCCACAAGCAGACAATGACAGCCCGCGCCAGATCGGCATATTGCGCAGCCGCTTCCGAGGCGCTGACCAATCCACGCAACTGGTGCACACCGATGCGAAAGTGCCATTCTTTGTTCCACCGGCGCACAGCATCCAGTTTTGCCTCATAGTCGGCCTCATGGTTCAAAAGCTGCGCTAGCTCGGCTTGCAAAGCGTCTTGGCCGGGCCACTGCGCAAAGAAACTACCCCCAATCACCGCATCAAACACGCCGGCGTTGCGAGACAAATATTCCGCCAAGGCCGGCGATGTGCTGACAATATCGACCAAAAGATCCACCAAAGACGGGTTGGCATCAAACAGCGCAAACAATTGCACCCCCGCAGGCAACCCCGCCAAAAACCCGTCAAACGCCAACAATGCATCTTGCGGTCGGGGCGCTTGTTCAAGTCGGCGCAACAGCGTGGGTTTGATCCGCTCGAACAATGCGGCGGCCCGTTCACTGCGCAGCGACGGATAGCTGTGCCACCGTTCAATCGCCGCCGTGTCCAACGTATGCTCTGGCGCATCATCTGTTGCAGAGGGGGCGAAAAAGCCTTCGATGGCGTCATGCACCGCGCTGAGCCTGTGATGCAAATCGGCTTCAAGGTCGCGCACGTCCATGTCCATCAGGCAGGCGATCCGTGCCATGCCATCGCCACTTTGCGGCAAACTGTGTGTTTGGGCATCGCGCACCATTTGCAAGCGGTGTTCGACGGTGCGGTGTGCCACATAATTGTCAGTCAACAGGTCCGCGACGTCCGCATCAATCCAGCCCTTTTGGGACAGCCCCGCCAAACCTTCACAGGTGCCACGCATGCGCAGATCGACATCGCGCCCCCCTGCAATCAACTGGCGGGTCTGGGTGAAAAATTCGATTTCGCGGATACCGCCACGCCCCAGTTTCATGTTGTGACCCGGCAATGTAATGGGGCCACCCAGCCCTTTGTGTTCGCGGATCGCAAGCCGCATGTCATGGGCATCTTGAATGGCCGCAAAGTCCAGATGCTTGCGCCACACAAATGGCCGCAGCGCCTTCAAAAAGCCGTCGCCCGCGGCAAGATCACCCGCCGCAGGGCGTGCTTTGATGTAGGCGGCCCGTTCCCAGGTGCGGCCAAGGCTTTCATAGTAACGCTCTGCCGCTTCCATCGCCATACACACCGGCGTCACCCCCGGATCAGGGCGCAGGCGCAAATCAGTGCGAAACACATACCCATCGCCTGTCAGATCATTCAGCAAAGCCGACATAGCGCGTGTCGCTTTCACAAATCCCATGCGGGCCTGCGCAAAATCCGCAACATCAAAGCGGGTCTCATCAAACAGGCAGATCAAATCGATGTCGGACGAATAGTTCAATTCTCCGGCACCCATTTTCCCCATGGCTAGCACCACCATACCGCCTGCGGTTTCCACATCATCCATCGAAACTCCGGGCAGTTTGCCGCGCTTCACTTGGGCCGCGATGCTGGCTTGTAGTGCGGCCTGAGTGGCAGCATCCGCAAAATCTGTCAGGGCTTGTGTCACCTGCGCCAACGACCATGCCCCCCCCAAGTCCGCCAAAGCCGTCAGCAAAGCCACCCGGCGCTTGCCCTGTCGCAAGACCGCCCCCAACTGATCCGGCGCCACATCCCTGCCACACAGCATTTGCGCGGCAAGGGCTGCGTCAGGATCGTCAATGGCGCCAACAATCCAATCGGCTTCCTTTTGAATAAGACCCGCCAGATAAGGGCTGCTGCCCGCCGCGCCATGCAGAAGGTTTTGCGCGGGTGGGGCAAGGTTCCGGACGTGGTCTGTGGCCCCTGCCCCAAGTTCGGGGTCAAAGGCGCGGGGGCATCGGGTCATTTGATCAAGCAAAGTCATGACGCAACTTCCGCCGCAGCGACGTCAGCGTCAATGGGGCTTGCACTTGTTTTATGGCATCGACAGGATGCGCCCATGAGCAAAAGTTTAAAACGTGTCCGCGCCGCTTTGGAAGCTGCAGGGCTGACCCCGAATATTGTGGAAACTGCACAAGCCCGCACCGCAGCTGACGCAGCGCATGCTATTGGATGCGAGATAGACCAAATTGCCAAATCCATCATTTTTGCAGGCGAAACCAGCGGAGAGGCAATTCTGTTTATCACCGCCGGTGGCAATCAGGTCGACGCCGCCAAAGCAGCGGCATTGGCATGTGAGCCTTTGGGCAAAGCGGATGCCGCGTTGATCCGTGCACAGACAGGGTTTGCAATCGGCGGCGTGTCGCCAGTTGGGCATAAGAACCCAATACGGGCGTTTCTGGACCCTAAGTTGCAAGAATTTGATGTGATTTGGGCGGCCGCAGGCACCCCGAACCATGTTTTCTCAAGCTCGACTGCGGAAATTTGCGCATTAACATCCTGCCAAGTATCTGATTTTAAAAAACAAACAAACTAAATGTAAAAAAGATTTACATTATACCTTGCCAGACAGCGGTTGCGGTCCCATCTTGTATGATGTGAAAGGGATTTACATTGTCTTTCACACTGATCGTCACCAACGAAAGGCAACAGATGACAACCCTGACACAAACCGCCCCTTCCTCTGCCTCTGGCGGATGGTTCACGAAGACCGAAGACTGGCTTGATAACAAAGGCAAAGGCGCATGGATCGCAGCCATGGTTCTGGGTTTTGTGTTCTTCTGGCCCGTCGGCCTCGCCCTTCTGTTTTACATGATCTGGAGCAAACGCATGTTTTCTAAATCTTGCAGCCATAAAATGAGCCGTCACAGTGGATTTGGCGCGACACGCACCACAGGCAATTCGGCCTTCGACAGCTACAAAGCAGACACGCTGCGCCGCCTTGAAGAAGAGCAACACAATTTCGAAGCCTTCCTTGAGCGCCTGCGCGAAGCCAAAGACAAGTCGGAATTCGACCAGTTTATGGACGAACGTGCCCGCAAGTCTGACGACGCTGCAACACCTGACGCGTAACCCAGTGTCCGGCCCGTATTCCATCGGGCCGGAGCCACCTTTTCCCTGTTCCTGACATAAAAAGCGCAAAAGACACCCCATGACACATCTGCCTGATCCAGATCGCCAATCCCAATTCTATGCCGATGTGCCGGGCAAACGGTTGTTGGCATGGGTTATCGACGCCGTGATCATCGGTATTCTCACCGCCGTTATCGTGCCATTCACCGCCTTTACAGCACTGTTTTTCCTGCCGTTTTTGTTGTTTGTGGTCAGCCTTGGCTACCGCATCATCACCATTGCCGGCGGATCGGCGACACTTGGAATGCGTATCGCAGCCATCGAATTGCGCAACCGCGACGGCATGCGCCTGAACTTTGCAGAAGCGGCGTTACACACCATCGGTTACCACCTAACCTTGGGTACAGTCGTTGTTCAGATCGTTTCGGTGATCTTTATGTGCGCCAGCCCGCGTGGTCAGTCCTTGACCGATATGGTCCTTGGCACGGCGATGCTAAACCGCCGCAGCCGCTGACACAGGTTTCATAAACCACAATGCACTGAATCGCTTGCGCTTGCAGGTGGTTGGGATACAATTGAGTAAATCAGTCAGGTCCCTTATGCGCCACACGCTTCCCATTGCGCCGCAGTTTTATGTAACGGCACCGCAACCCTGTCCGTATCTGGATGGGCGCATGGAACGTAAGCTTTTCACCGCATTGCAGGGCGAAAACGCAACCACACTGAACGACAGCCTATCACAACAAGGATTTCGCCGGTCGCAGAACGTCTTGTACCGCCCGTCCTGTTCGGAATGCTCTGCATGTTTGTCTGCGCGCATCGACGTTTCAAAATTTGTGCCCTCCAAAAGCCAAAAGCGCGTCATACGCCGAAACACATCCTTGTCGCGCCGCGCTACATCCCCTTGGGCCACCGAAGCACAATATGACTTGTTTCGCACCTATCTGGACAGCCGCCACGCGGATGGGGGCATGGCGGACATGGATGTGTTCGAATTTGCCGCGATGATCGAAGAAACACCGATCCGCAGCCGTGTCATTGAATACACCGACGACGATTCAAAGGACCTCACTGCCGTCAGTTTGACGGATGTTTTGTCTGATGGCCTTAGTATGGTTTATTCTTTTTACAAGCCCGACATGCCACGCAACAGTTTTGGCACCTACCTGATCCTTGACCACATCGAGATCGCCCGCGAAGCGAACTTGCCCTACGTCTACTTGGGCTATTGGGTGCCGGGCAGCCAGAAAATGGGCTACAAAGCCAATTTTTCCGGGCTTGAGGTCTACACAGACGGCGCATGGACCCCGATGGACGATCCCGAAAGGTTCCGCGCGCGCCGCCATCCTTTGTCCACGGATCCCATCGCGGAACAGGTGGCCAATATCTCTTTGCCAGACACACGCCCCACCACCTGACGCGGTGACGCCGCCAGTTTGTTACAAAGCGTCTGTTACAGCGTCGGTTAACCTGTCTGTTACAACGACTGACAGCTTTGTCATTTGGCCACGGCTGGTGTCGCGTCATATATACCCGTTATGGAATTTGTATTTGCTTATCTCGCCGGGCTGCTGACCCTGATCAACCCTTGCGTACTGCCGGTGTTGCCGATTGTCTTGGTGTCTTCATTGAACGCCAGCCGCATGGGGCCGGTGGCTTTGGCCGCGGGTATGAGCCTGTCTTTTGTTGTCTTTGGCGTGCTGGTCACAGCCTTTGGCGGTGCCATCGGGTTGACGCAAGACACGTTGGCCCAAATCGGGGCCGTTATAATGGTCGTCTTTGGCACGGTCCTTTTGGTCCCTGCATTGTCCACCCGCTTTGAAGCTGCGGCAGCAGGTATGGCAGGTCGTGCAGACGGCACGATGAATGACATCGACAATCAAAGCACCAAAGGGCAGTTCATCGGCGGATTGCTGTTGGGCACCGTTTGGTCGCCGTGCATTGGTCCCACGCTGGGTGGGGCAATAGCACTTGCATCACAGGGTGAAAACCTTGGCTATGTGACACTGATTATGGTCGCGTTCGCTGCAGGCGTATCCACTTTGATTCTCGGTCTGGGTCTGGGTGCGCGCGAAGCCATACGCAGCCGTGCCACACGCCTGCGCACGGTGGCTGCAAAATCCAAACCGATCCTTGGTGCGACATTTGTGGTCGTGGGCCTGATGCTGCTGTTCAAAGTCAACCACATCATCGAGGCGTGGTTGGTGCAGGTTTTGCCCTACTGGCTGCAAGACCTATCTGTTTCAATATAATCTCAGGAGATCCAAATGAACCGTCGTGACTTTTTCCTTGCCTGCACTGCCACAGCTGTCTTGCCGATGGCGGCACAGGCCAGCACGGAACTGAAAGACTATACGCCCGGCCTGATCCAAGACGCTTTGGACCGCGGCGAAACCGTGTTTGTGGATTATGCCGCCGACTGGTGTTCCACATGCGCACGCCAAGAACGCATCATCGGGCAATTGCGCGGCGAAAACCCCGCCTACAACAGCGCCATGACGTTTGTGCGCGTGGACTGGGACGACTACAAGTCACACGACGTCACCACATCACGCAACATCCCGCGCCGTTCCACGTTGATCGTTCTGAAAGGCGGTCAGGAACTGGGCCGCATCGTGGCCGGCACGTCGCAGGCAGACATCAAAGACTTGATGGACAAAGGCTTGTAAGCCAAACGCCTAGTCTTTTTGATACTGCTTGAAATTGCGCCCGTTGCGGCCTGCGATATGTTCGCCGGCCGTGACAACAGTATAATTCGGATCAACTGCCCCGAAATCCGCCGGATCAATCGGTGTCTGGCTGGCGGGGTCGAAAAAGATCGGCACCGAGTACCGGCTGCGTCCCGAACTGTTCAACACCCGATGTTTGGTGGACACCAGACGCCCATTGCTCCAGCGTTCCAGAAGGTCCCCGATGTTGCACACGAATGTGCCCGGCAGCGGCGGCGCGTCGATCCATTCCCCAGCAAGGTTTTGCACCTGAAGCCCGCCCACGTCGTCTTGCTTTAAAATTGTAAGCGCTCCGAAATCAGAATGGGCCGCTGCACCAAAGCGCTGGGCCATCCGGTCGTCTTCGGTCATGGCCGGATAGTAGACCAATTGCCCCCGCGCCAAAGGCGCTGCATAGGCTTTGTCGAAAAATGTGGCCTCGCGCCCCAACCCGGTGGCAAGGGCACCCATGATCTTGCGGCCCATGTCTACGACACTGAGATAATAAGCCATCAGCTGTGGCTTCAAATCAGGGGCGACCGCGTCTGGCCATTGGTTGACGGCCACCATCGGCACACCTGCTTTGACGTCCTTGTTGTCTGCATCCACATCCCACCCCCAAAAGAACACTTCCTTGGCGTCGTGGGTTTTGGCGCCCTCCAGATGGGTCATGCCCTGCCCCATCCATCCGCGCTGATCCGTGTTCACCTGTACCGTGGCTTTGTCATCCGCCGGTAAAGCAAAGAAGTCACGCGAGGCGGCAAAGGCGCGATCTATCAGGCCCTGGTGGATGCCATGGCCCGAAATATAGAAAAACCCCGACGTTTGCGCCGCCGCCATGATGTCAGCACTGATGCGGGCGCGGCCGACTGCGGTGTCCAGTTCGGACACATCCACAACGGGAATTTCGTCAAAATCCACAGTTCGCGACGCTGCGTAGTCGGGTTGGGCCATTTCGTCGTCTCCTTGCCCACCACCCAACACCAGACCCCAAAAAAAGGCCACTCAAAAGAGCGGCCTTTCCGGTTTGCAATTTTGCCTCGATCAGTTCGGGATCAGGTCCGGCACGATCGTGACAATCGCAGGGAACCAATAGAGCAGGAACAATCCCCCCACCTGGATCAGAACGAATGGCAGGATGCCGCGATAGATGTGACGTGTTGTGACCTCTTTGGGGGCGACCCCGCGCAGGTAGAACAGCGCAAATCCAAAGGGCGGTGTCAGGAAGGACGTCTGCAGGTTCACCGCGATCATAATCGTCACCCATTTGGGGTCGAAGGTGCCGCCGTAGATGACGGGACCAACGATAGGGATCACGATGTAGATGATCTCAAGGAAGTCCAAGACAAACCCAAGGATGAACAGCACCAGCATCACAATCAGGAAGACCGTCACCTCATTGTCAAACGACTTGAGGAATTGCTGGATGTAATGTTCGCCCCCGAAGCTGATGACCACAAGGTTCAACAACTGCGATCCAATCAGGATGGTGAAGACCATGGACGTGACCTTGGCGGTTTCCCGTACCACTGGCGTCAAGACGCCGCTTGTGAACAGGATCCAGCAGGAAAACAACAAGCCGAACAATGCGTACATGTAAGCGCCGTAAGCCACGAAGAAGGCCACCCAGCTTTCAAAAGACACATCGTCTTGGTTGATGCGAAGATCAAAATTCACGCCCACAAGGATGCAGATGATGATGGCCAGCGTAGACCAGATGATGACCTTGGGTGAGCGGTCTGTGTCACGCAGTTTGCGGTAGGCCGCCAACATGATCGCCCCACCTGCCCCAAGAGCCGCAGCAGGCGTCGGGTTTGTGATGCCGCCAAGGATAGACCCAAGAACAGCCACGATCAGGATCAGCGGTGGAAAGACCACGCGGATCAGTTCGTTTTTGGCGCAAAGCGTGACACCAAAGACAACCCCGTACAGGATCGCCACTGCTGGCAGGAACATCATGGCGACATAAACGCCAGCCGATGTTTCGGGGCCGACCAAGGCAATGTCCACAATCAAAGCCAACACAACACCAATGCCACCGACGATCAGAGGGCGCGGGTTTGCCGATGGTGAGACGCCGCGTGCGACGCTCAGGATCAGCCCCATAAAGATCAGCAAAATGGCTGTGCCAGTCCCGATGGGGGCTGCAGCTGCGACTTTTGCATCAATCGCCGCTTGCAACGCCTCAGGGCTGAGACGTTCGGACTGTTGAACACCGCCTGCTGCTTCAATGGCCGCTTGCTGTGCCACGGCTGCATCCCATGCAGGCTGGCCGTGCAATTCGATCATCGCTGCTTGGCACATTTCAGAGACATTGGTGCGCAAAGACGCGCTTTCGCCTATGTCGGAGAACGAAGACACCACCATGCTTTGGCTGCCCACAATCCCAAGATTGCCCAAAAGCACCGTGCCCACGATCAACGCCACTGGCACAAACAAGAACCATGTCAGCGCTTCACCGCGTGTGACGGGTTCGGCGTTGGTGGATCCCATCGGCACCGCAGGGGCTTTGTCGGGGTTCAACAACGCGTATCCAAAGGCATAAAGCGCATAGAGCAACGCCAACAGAATGCCCGGCAACAAGGCTGCCTGGAACAAGGTACCGACAGACACAACCGCAGGCTCACCCAAATACGTCAGCGCCGATTGGCAGCCCACGGACATGGCGCGTGCTTCTTGCGCGGATGAATACAAGTCCCCCGCCAACGTGCCCAACAAAACAATCACGATGGACGGCGGAATGATCTGCCCCAAAGTGCCAGAGGCCGCGATGACGCCCGTTGCGATCTCAGGTGAGTACCCATTGCGCAGCATTGTCGGCAACGCCAGCAGGCCCATTGTCACCACTGTTGCGCCGACGATCCCCGTGGAGGCCGCCAAAAAGGCACCAACCACTACAATCGAAACAGCCAAACCACCCGGCAACGGGCCAAAGACACGCGCCATTGTGGTCAGCAGGTCGTTGGCAATCTTTGAGCGCTCCAACGTGATGCCCATCATAACGAACATCAAAACCGCCAGCAGCGTCTCGATAGAAGCCCCCGCGAACACGCGTTCATTCATGCGGTTCACGATGAACGATACGTTCCGGTCCAGTGCAACTTCCCAGCCTTTCGGGAACACAGGCTCACCGATGCGTGGCAGGTCAGGGAACCTGAAGACGCTGATGCTGTTGGGATCAACGCCGGAATTGACCAAATCGCGGTAGGCTTGTGCAGACTGGTCAATGGCTTGGTGGATCAGCAATCCTGCACTGTCCAAGGCGGCAATAATGCCGAAAGATATGACACCCGCACCACCGATGGCAAAAGCCACGGGAAAGCCGGACAAAATGCCGCCAAACAGGCAAACAAAGACGATAATCAGGCCAATCTCGACCCCATCAAGACCAAATAGCATTATTTAGCTCCCGTCACATTTTCGAACCGAGCGAGGGTCGCTGACCCAAAGACCGGTACCCACTTTTTCTGAAAATGTTCCATTAGTGCGTCCCTTCATAGGCTTCTTCGCCTTCGCCAAGTGTGTCGCGATCCAGATATTTGCCTTCGCTTTCTTCGCCCTCTTTCCATTCAAGGTAAGAGCGATACAGGAAAGCTATTGCGTGTAAAAACACCAGTGCAGTGAACGCGACCAGCAGGATTTTGAACAAGAAATAGCCCGTAAATCCGTTGGGGGAAAAGCCGATGGTTTCGACGTTCCAGCGCATGGCGCGTGATTTCAGCAGCAAGCGGTCCAATGTGTCAGAGGCCGACGGCTTTGGCACGATCAGGTGGCGCCACAAGAAGTACCAGCCATACATCCATGTCAGGATTGCCGCAGGCATCATGAAGAAAATGGCACCGAACATGTCGATGACCTTCTTGGTGCGGAATTTGACGGCGGAATATACCAGATCCACGCGGACATGGCCGCCCTGTACAAAGGTATATGTCGCACAAAGTGCAACGACCAAGGCGTTGTAAAGCTTCAGTTCTTCGGCGAACCAGGAGATGTCGAACTGAAGCGGAATACCAAAGCCGATAGAGATGTCGGGGCGCGTGAAAATCCGCTGCAAAAATACGATGATAATCTGTTGAAGCACCATCAAAAGGCCAGCCCAAGCAAACAAGCGGCCGATGCCGTTGGCGAAACCTTCAAGGATACGCACGACCCCCCACATGATTTCGTTCCGGATCAGGCCGCCGATGGTCAGCACCAGAAAGAGGGCGAACACTGCAAAGAAAAATTCAGTAGAGCCGCCGTAATACACAAAGCGCATGACAGCTTCTTTGTTGCTCCAGTCCAGCCAAAGGCCGGGATGCGTTACCGCGTAGGCAATGTTGTAAAAGGCCATCACCGTTTCGGTCAGCATCCACACAATGCCTGACCCGATCCCGCTGATCAGCTGTCCAAATGACACGACGCCTTCATTTCCCATGATGTCCCCCCGAACCCGTTATGGGCCTTGCAATTCTTTTAAGGCGATGCGTGCCTGTAATCGTGGTTTGTGTCAAAAAGGCCCCTGAATTTATCATTAAAAATCAGGGGCCTATTCGATGTTTTTAAGCTAAGCCTCAGCCGCCCAGAACGCGGATACGCTGTTGGACATAGTAGGCATCGGATTTGTTGATCCAGCTTGCGGAAGACGCCAAAGACGCTTCGAACGATTCACGGATCTTCGCGAACAGTTCGTCGCCCATGTTTTCGTCCATGACTTCTTTGGAGGCTGCACCGAATGCATCCCAAACGTCGTCACCAAACTGCAGTGTTTTCACACCTTGCTGCTGCAAACGGGCCAATGCCGCGCCGTTGTTGGACAGTGTTTCTGCCAACTGGACGTGTGTCGTGGCGCGCGATGCGTTTTGCAAGATCGCCTGATGCTGTGGTGTCAGGTCGTTCCAGACGTCAAGGTTGACGGAAGACGCCAAAGCCGAACCTGGCTCGTGGAAGCCGGCTGTGTAGTAGACTTTTGCAACTTCTTGGAAGCCCGCGCGTTCGTCCGCTTGTGGGCCAACCCACTCAAGACCGTCCAAAGCACCGGAAGACAGCGCTTGATACAGTTCGCCGCCTGGGATGTTTTGAACAGAAGCGCCCAATTTACCCAGAACTTTACCGCCAAGACCCGGCATACGGAACTTGAGGCCGTTGAAGTCGGCAGCAGAGTTGATTTCGTTGCGGAACCAACCACCGGACTGCGAACCGGAGTTACCCGCCAACAGGCCTTTGAGGTTGAAGATTTCGCCCAGCTCGTCGTGCAGCTCTTGGCCGCCGCCGTGCTCGTACCAGTTTGTGACTTCTTGTGCTGTGCCACCGAAAGGCACGGCTGTGAAGTACGCGTAACCGGGGTGCTGACCGATGTAGTAGTAGTCGGCAGAGTGGTACATGTCGGCTTGACCGGAAGAAACCGCGTCAAACACTTCCAACGCGCCAACCAGTTCGCCAGGTGCTTTTTTGTCGATGGTCAAGTTGCCATCGGACATTTCGCCCACGAACTTTTCCAAGTATGACGCAGCATCATCCAGAACCGCAAAACCGCGGGGCCAGGATGTAACCATTGTCAGGGTGCGCTTGCCTTGCGCGTAAACAGGTGCGGCCAATGTAGATGCAGCAGCGGCTGTGCCGCCCAGTGCAGATGTCTTCAAAAATGAACGACGATCCATATAGTGATCCTCCCAGATATGATGTCCAAAGGGGGATTGCCCCCGCAGACGGATCGTTTCGAGTGTCGCCACACTAGTCGCATCGTGAAAATTTGAAATACCTATTACTGCGTAGACGCAGCACGTAAGCCCCCGCATTTAGCGCTATCGGGGGATTTTTTTACATCATTTCCAATGGTTTTCCGCCCCTCGCGTCCCCCTCCCCCTTTGATTCGGGCGAAATCCCGCGTATCGATTCGCCATGCGCCGCCTCTTGTCAGCCTTCACACCGAACTATGGTCAAAAGCTATCTTTGGTGGCCTCTATCCCCCTTATTCTGGCGGTGGCTGCCATCGCAGCCCTTGTCGCGGTCCAAAGCCGCGCTTTGGCGGAACGCGAAATCAAAGCACTGGAAAACCAGTTGCTTGAGGCAAAGAAAGCCGAACTGCGCAATTACGTCACTCAGGCACGCAACGGGTTTTACTTTATCTATGGAAATGCGTCCCCCGATGACGAAGAAGCGAAACAACAGGTCAAACAGATCCTGTCAGCGATGATTTACGGCGATGACGGGTTCTTTTTTGTGTATGATTACGATGGCACCAATCTGGTCAGCCCCCGTCAAACAGAACGCATCAACCAGACTTTTGTGAACGAAACCGACAGCGAAGGAACGCCCGTTGTCGATGAATTGATCCGCATTGCACGGCAAGGCGACGGGTATTTGACGCATCTGTGGTCGAAACCCTCGACGGGCAAAGAAGCGCGCATGATCACTTATGTCACCTCTTTCCCCTCATGGCGGTGGGCTGTTGGCACAGGCGTGTTCATCGACGATGTGCTGGCCACAGTTGCCACAGCCCGCGCGGACGTTGAAAGCCGTATCCAGCGGACATTCGTATACATCTCAGCGATCACGCTGGCTGCGATACTGATGGTGTTTTTGTCAGGCATGGTCATCAACTTTCGTGAACGCCGTTTGGCCGATGCCAAGCTCAAGAAACTGACCCAGCGCGTTTTCGATGCCCAAGAAGAAGAACGCGGCCGCGTGGCGCGTGAATTGCACGATGGCATCAGCCAGATTTTGGTGGGCGTGCGCTACACATTGGACAGTGCACGGCGCAGATTCGATCGTGGCACGCCAGATGCCGACCAATCCCTCGACCAAGGCATTGAACACTTGGGCACTGCCATCAACGAAGTGCGTCGCATCAGCCGGGATTTGCGCCCCGGTGTTCTAGATGATTTGGGGCTTGGTCCCGCCCTCAAATCGTTGACCGAAGATTTTGAAGATCGCACAGGCATTCAAACCGACTTTCACACCGTAGTGTTTCGCAACCGGCTGGATTCAAATGCCAAGATCGCGCTGTACCGCATCGCGCAAGAAGCTTTGACCAATATTGAACGCCACGCCGGCGCCACGCAGGCCAAGCTTGATCTGCGCGGGCACAAACGGGGCGCGACGCTGCGCATATCAGACAACGGTCGGGGTATGAACCAATCCGTAGAACAGCGTGGCCCCGGTATCGGATTGCGCAACATGCAAGAACGCGTTGAGCAGTTGGATGGCACATTGCGCATCCTGTCCGCACGCGGGATCGGCAAAGGCACAATCATCGAAGCCACTGTTCCGCTCACGCATCTTCTGCCGCCTTCTTCTGACGAAACCCTCGCAAAACGAGTTCCCGTATGACCCAGCCTATCCGCGTTCTGATTGTTGATGATCACCCGATGGTTGCCCAAGGCATCCAATCCGTTCTGGAAAGCTACCCCGAGCTGGATGTGGTCGGCACCTTGAACAACGGCCGCGCAGTCGTAGAGCAACTTGAAACCCTGAACCCCGACGTCATCTTGATGGATCTGAACATGCCGGAAATGGGCGGCCTGACCGCCACAGAAATGGTGATCGAACAGCGCCCGGGCACACGTGTGCTTGTGCTGTCGATGCATGACAGCCCCGAATACATATCGTCCGCCCTAAGCCACGGGGCGATGGGGTATGTTCTGAAAGATGTGCCAACCGATGAAATCAAGCTGGCGATAGACGCAGTGATGCGGGGCGAACAATACCTCTGCACCGGGGCTGCCGGATCGTTGAAACCCAAACCCGGCGATGCACGTGATGCGCTGACGGGGCGTGAACAAACTATTTTGCTACAACTGGCGCAGGGTAAGTCGAACAAACAAGTGGCCAATGAGCTGGATATTTCTGTGCGCACAGTTGAGACACACCGCAAAAATATCAAACGAAAATTGGGGATCTCCTCAACCGCCGGGCTGACGCGCTACGCGATGGAGCATGGCGTATTGCAGGGCACAGGCAGTACGCTTTGACCTTTGCTTTTTAGGGTTTATTAGCAATTTTTAGCTATCGCCTTTGGAATGAATATCCAAGCTCCGCAAACAGTGCCCCCTCCTAACAACGTATCACGCATTGACGACTTTCCGATGCGCCGTGACGTGATCGACCGCATAGCGACCACGCGGGCGAAGGTTATTCGTGTCGGGCTGACCGGACGCATCATCTATTTGCCCGACCCCATTACAAAACCGTCAGATGCAGAACAAGCTGCGGTATTTGACCTTTTGGCACAGCAAATACGCGAAATAGAAGATGTTAAAGCACTGTTAACTGGAACTTACATCAACGACGACATCCCGAAGGAAATAGCTGATTGGGTGTTCAGACTGGCAAAGACAATGCCCGCAGACGTCGACGGTGTCTTGCATATGCTGGAACTGTCAAAAGTTATCGAAAAAACAGCCGCGCAGCCTCAAAACGCCAAAGCACTTGCGAACGCGCTAAAGGCCCATATGGATTTTGCCCGCAACAAAGGGTTCCACGATATGGTCACACGCCTGTGCAACAGGCTGTGGACCGATCTGGACAGTGCGCGGGAACGAAAGGCCAGCGAAGCCCAAAAATCATCCCGCGCGGTCATGTCCACATTGGGTCGGCTTGAACACATCGGCAAACACGTGCGTCTTGTGTCGCTCAACGCCTCTGTGGAAGCGGCCCGCGCAGGTGACGCAGGGCGCGGGTTGGCTGTGATTGCCACGGAATTCAAATCACTTGCGGAAGAAATCCAGTCTCTTGCCACAAGCGCACGTGCGGAAATCGAGACGAAATAGATCAAGTCAGGCGAAAACCGGCACTCAATTCGCAAAAATGTCGCGCGAAGCGCCCTTGGCGAAATAAAAATACAAAAAATTACACCCCTGCGACACATTTTCCGTCAAGCAGGTGTTGACGCTGCTGTTTACCACACATATTGTCACAAAACGCAACGAAAGGCCCAAAGGGTATGTACGCACTTGTCGTCATTCTAGGAAAACAGCGCATGGGCCGGTAACGGACTTCCCTAAAGGATCCCATGCGCCCCCGCCAGAACGGGGGCTTTTTTTTGCGCAAATGAAAATGACACATCTTTAAACGGAGCACAAAAAGATGACACGCCAAATGACCGGAGCGAAAATGGTTGTTCAAGCCCTGATTGATCAGGGTGTCGACACAGTATTCGGATATCCTGGTGGTGCTGTGCTACCAATTTATGACGAGATTTTTCAGCAAAACTCTATCAAACATATTCTTGTTCGCCATGAACAAGGTGCCGTGCATGCCGCCGAAGGCTATGCGCGATCCACCGGCAAACCCGGCGTTTGCCTTGTGACATCAGGTCCCGGTGCAACGAACGCAGTGACCGGGTTGACCGATGCGCTTTTGGACAGCATTCCGATTGTTGTTCTGACGGGTCAGGTGCCCACATTCATGATCGGCTCTGACGCCTTTCAGGAAGCCGACACCGTTGGCATCACGCGCCCCTGCACCAAACACAATTGGCTGGTCAAAGAGACGGACGCACTGTCCGGCGTGCTGCACGAAGCTTTTCATGTGGCCACCAATGGCCGTCCCGGCCCGGTTTTGGTCGACATCCCGAAAGACGTACAGTTCGCCAACGGCCAATACACCGAAAAGAAACCGTCGGTGTCACATTACCAGCCCAAATTGAAGGGCGACATGGAAGAGATCGAAGAACTGGTCGCCGCGATTGAAAAGGCCAAACGCCCCTTGTTTTACACGGGCGGCGGCGTGATTAACTCTGGCCCCGGTGCCAGCCAGTTGCTGCGCGAACTTGTTGGCGCCACAAACTTCCCCATCACATCGACATTGATGGGCCTTGGCTCATACCCTGCGTCTGGCAACAATTGGCTGGGGATGCTGGGCATGCACGGGCTATACGAAGCCAACATGGCCATGCATGACTGCGATTTGATGATCAACATTGGCGCACGGTTTGACGACCGTATCACCGGATTGATCAGTGCGTTCAGCCCAAAATCCAAAAAGGCCCACATCGATATCGATCCATCGTCCATCAACAAGGTGATCCGCGTCGACATTCCGATTGTGGGTGACGTGGGCCATGTGTTGGAGGACATTCTGAAGGTTTGGAAATCACGCGGTCGCAAAACGAACGTGGACGCTGTTGGCAAATGGTGGGGCCAGATCAACGAATGGCGCAAGGTCGACTGCTTGAAGTTCACGCAAAAGGGCAAAACCATCAAGCCGCAGTACGCATTGCAGCGGCTTGAGGCATTGACCAAGGGTCACGATCGCTACATCACGACCGAAGTGGGCCAACACCAGATGTGGGCTGCACAATATCTGGGCTTTGAAGATCCAAACCGCTGGATGACATCGGGTGGTCTGGGAACAATGGGCTACGGGTTCCCTGCCTCAATCGGCGTGCAAATGGGCCATCCGGAAGCTTTGGTCATCAATGTTGCAGGCGAAGCCAGCTGGTTGATGAACATGCAAGAGCTGGGCACCGCGATGCAATACAATTTGCCGGTCAAACAGTTCATTTTGAACAACGAACGCCTTGGCATGGTGCGCCAGTGGCAGGAGCTTTTGCATGGTGAACGCTATTCGTCCAGCTGGTCGGAAAGCCTGCCCGACTTTGTGAAGTTGGCCGAAGCCTTCGGGGCCAAAGGCATCATTTGTTCAGACCCCGATGATTTGGACGACGCCATCATGGAAATGTTGAACCATGACGGGCCGGTGCTGTTCGATTGTTTGGTCGAAAAACACGAAAACTGCTTCCCGATGATCCCGTCGGGCAAGGCCCACAATGAAATGTTGCTGGGCGAAGCCGACACCCAAGGTGTGATCGACGCAAAAGGCTCTGTTCTGGTTTAATTCAGGCGCACAACAACCGGGGCTGGCGCGCCTGCCCCGGTGCTTAGCTTGGTGCTTAGCTGGCGATACGCAAATGCCGGTCCAGACAGGTCAAAAGGTCATCCAGACGCACAGGTTTGGTCAAAAAGTCATCCATCCCCGCATCTTGCGCCGCTTCTTTGTCTTTATCGAACGCATTGCCCGTCAAGGCCACGATTGGGCAACGCGTCTTCCCATTGTTCTGTTCAAATGACCGGATTGTTACGCTGGCTTCCAGACCGCTCATGACGGGCATGGACAAGTCCATCAAAACCAAATCAAACCGTTCATCCATGTAAATCTCGCACGCCCGTTCACCGTTGTTGGCCGCCACGATGGTAACACCGTTTTTTTCCAACATTCGCCGCACGACCAACTGGTTGGTCTTGTTATCTTCGGCCACCAGGACCCGCACGCCTTCGAAGCATGTATGATCATGTCGTGCCTCAACTTCGGGAGTTTTGAGGCTGGCGGCTGCCTCTTCTAAAGGCATGACCACGCAAAACCGCGACCCCTTTCCCAAACGGGATGTTACAGACAGGGTGCCGCCCATGACTTCTACGATGTTGCGCGTGATGGACAGTCCAAGGCCAGTTCCCTCGAAACCTCGCCGCAAGCCTGCATCGACTTGTTCGAACGGTGTAAAAATATTATCCAGCATTTCTTCGGGGATACCGATGCCTGTGTCAGACACCGCAAATGCAAGAAGCCCGGTTTTCGGGTTTCGCGTCACAGTCAGGGCAACACGTCCTTGCCGCGTAAACTTCACAGCATTGCCAAGCAAATTTAACAAGACCTGACGCAATCGAAATGCATCGCCCATCACATCCGCCGGCACGTCCGGATCGACATGCAGGCTTAAATCCAGCCCGGTAGACTGCGCAAGCGGGTTCAACAACCCGCAAACTTCGTACAACAGGCTGCGCAATTCATAAGGTTCCAGTTTTAGCTCAAGATGCCCAGCTTCTATCTTGGAGAAATCCAGAATGTCCGAAATCAACCCCGTCAAAGCCAAAGCAGAAGACCGGATCGTTTCAATATATTCTTGTTGATCCGTGTCCAATTCGCTTTGCGCGAGCATATCGGCCATGCCGACGATGCCATTCATCGGTGTCCGGATTTCATGGCTCATGGTGGCAAGAAAATTTGACTTGGTGGTCGCAGCCACCTCGGCAGCATCTTTGGCTTCTTGCAGCATCAGATTATGTGCATGTAATTCTGTGACATCTGAATGCACTAGAATGTAGCCACCGTTGCGGCGCATACTCGAGGTCACGGAACAGGTCCGGTTCAAACCGGGAATGTCGATCAATACAGGTCGCATGGCCATGGTTTCTTCCTCGAAGCGCTTGCGCAATACGTCGTCCTTGGACACATGCCCCCGCTCTACCAGTTTGCGGGTGAGATCTTTCACCAATGTTCCCGGCATCACGTCATCATCATCAAGATCAAACAGTTTCCGGTATGCCGGATTCACCATGATGACTTCATTTTCCGGGTCAAACAGCTTGTGCTTGGAGGTCACAATCAACCCTTCCCCCATCGCTTCCAATACCTCGCTGAGAAGTTTGTTGTTGGCCTCCAGCTCTGCGTTGCGGGTGGACAGTTCACGTTCAAGCGCATCTGCACGCGACTTGAGCCCGTAGACCAGACCGGATGTTGCGCCCGCCTTTTCGATTGTGTGCGTGACATGAATGCTGATGCCGTTGAAACCGCGAAACGCACCCTTGTCGTCGAAGACCGGAATAGCACTGTCCATCAAAACCACGCGCGTTCCGTCTTTCATGTTTCGTTCGTAGCATAAGTTGTTAAACGGTCGTTGCGCGCGTAAGGCCGAATAATAGGCATCTATGCCTGCTTCGGTTTTGGCGTCACCATAGATAGGATCCAAGATCGAAATGCCCGTTAAATCGGAATGCGTGGATCCGGTGATCACGCCGACATTGTCGCTGAGATACGTCAAGGTATAGTTTTCATCGACGCTCCAAAACCAGCCAGGCAATGTGTCCAGCATAGGCGCCCAATCGCGGGACAACGCCGCCAGCCCGTCGGGTGCACCAAATGCTTGATCGATCAGATTTTGCAGCAACATCGACTGTCTCTTTCTGTGCTTTTTCCCCTCATATCGCCAAGCTCTTAATCGACAATTATCAAGCTCAAAAAAACAGTGTTTCTCTGGTCATTTGACAGGAACAGCGGTAGGCTTAAACATCGTTTGCGTAAGGAAAAATCCCATGTCCGCTCTGAAGATCAAAAAAGGTGCTTCATCCAAATCCGCATATAACTTGCGGCCCACGTTTTCAGACGTCATTGAACGTCACACGTTGGCGGTCTTGGTCGAAAATGAACCCGGTGTTCTGGCGCGTGTGATTGGGTTGTTTTCAGGACGCGGGTACAACATTGAAAGCCTGACGGTGGCTGAAGTGGACCATCAGGGTCATCTAAGCCGCATCACCATTGTCACCGCCGGCACCCCGCAAGTGATCGAACAGATCAAGGCGCAGCTGGGACGGATCGTGACAGTACACGAAGTACACGATCTGACTGTAGAGGGCCCTTGCGTTGAACGCGAACTGGCCATGTTCAAAGTGGCCAGTACCGGAGATAAACGTGTCGAAGCCCTGCGGCTTGCGGATATTTTCCGGGCCAACGTGGTGGACAGCACGCTTGAAAGCTTTGTTTTTGAAATTACCGGTGCGCCCGAAAAAATTGACGCTTTCGCTGATCTGATGCGCCCCTTGGGGCTTGCTGATGTCGCACGCACCGGTGTTGCCGCCCTGTCACGCGGCGATTAAACGTCTACGCGCCCTGCACGTTGCGTTTGTTTGGTGTAGTTGGTGTCTCAGGCACTGGCCGGAATGGAATAATTTTGGCTGATGCCTGTGATGTGTCCAATCGTTGAGGCGCAGTTTGCGTCTGTGCCGTGTCGTCCTCTAGTATTGTTGCATTGTGCGCCCGTCGCAGGTTCGCCTCGACGTAAAGGTCGAAACGCACAACGTCTCCGACAGCAAAAAACGGTTTGCCCTCGGACAATGAACTCGCATCATCCAAAAATGCCAGATCGCCCTGATCTTCGCACCAGATAACGGCCTGACGATCTACTTCGTCGCTCCAAAGGATGACACCAATCATGAAACTTGCCCTGCTTGTTTCGCAATAGCCATATCTGACTAGATTTTGGAGCCGGTGCACATGGTTAACTCGGTATCGTACTCTTGCAATTTGTGTCCATGTGCGTATCGTGGTGCCGCGCTTGCGCAACGCAGGTGACTCTAATTGGCGTCAACTTATTAACATCAAGTTAATCCGCGCCGTTAACTCGTTAATTGGTATGATCTATTACGTAGGACACAGACGGAGCTAAGATGCCCCCCCACGTTAAAACACCTGCTGAATTGCGCAGTATGTTCGGCTCGAATTTGCGGATTTTATCCCAAAACTACCAATCTGTGTCAGAGTTGTCGCGGCAACTTGGTATCAACCGCACCCAATTCAACAGATACCTTGCGGGGGAAAGCTTCCCGAGACCTGATGTTTTGGCGCGGATATGTGCATTCTTTCATGTAGACGCACGCATGCTTTTGGAACCCGTCGAGACGATCAATTCATTGTCCGACCCAATTTCAGGGCCATTTTTACGCGATTTCGTCGGACGTGGCGCCTATGGCATCCCCGAAGATCTCTTTCCCAGTGGCTTTTTCCGCTTTACGCGCCGCAGCTTTCTGGAAGCTTCGCAATTTGTCGAAGGTTTGGTGTTTGTAAAACGCGAAAACACTGTCACTTACATCCGCGGCTACGAGACGCGCCAAGCCATGCAATCCCAGGGGTTGTCGGCAAAACGCAGTGCCAGCGAATTCCGCGGCCTTGTCATGCAACAAGAAGAAGGCATCGCAGCCCTTATATCGCGGCGCAATTCCATGACCTGTTCATTTAACTACCTTAGCCGCGTTGCATCTTTTGAAAACAACTTCTGGGTTGGTTACGTGGCCCGCACAGTACGCGAAAGCATGTCCGGTGATCGGGCTGTTCGCATGGTGTATGAACATCTGGGGAGCGATTTCTCGACGGCGATGGCGGCGGCGCGGAAATCAGGATATTGTGCCGAAGAAGATCTTATCCCGTTCCACAGACGTTTGTTGGACCCTGCACGCCCCTTTGGTTGACGCCAGCGGGCAATGTCGCATTGGGAAAACTCAAGTCGCGGATGAGCACACAAAGCAATGGCTTCCCTTGTAACGCTGGAACAAGACATCAGCGAGGGGCCAGCCATGACCACCACCGATCTTGACACAGTATGCCAACCCATCGAGCACGCCAATGGCTTGCCAAATGCGCACTACATTGATCCGGACATCTTCGATGAAGAAAAAAACGCCGTTCTGTTTGCGGGCTGGGCGGGTTTGGCTGTGGGCGCAGATGTGCCGGATATCGGTGATGCCGTGCCCATCGACTTTTTGGGCATGCCATTGCTGATGGTGCGCGACAAAAACGGCGCAGTGCGCGTTTTTCAAAACACATGCCGTCACCGCGGCATGATCCTTGTCGATGCCCCCCGCAAAATCGAAGGCGCAATTCGCTGCCCCTATCACAGTTGGTGCTATTCAACGGATGGCCGCCTTGTTTCAACACCGCATGTCGGCGGGCCGGGGCAAAACACACATCCCGACATCGATCGTTCATTATTGGGTTTGGTCGAAATCCGCAGCCACATCTGGATGGATGTCATCTGGATCAATATTTCAGGGGATGCAGCGCCGTTTGAAACTGTAAACGCAGCCCTGATGGAACGCTGGTCAGAGTTTGACACACCAATCCATCATGGTGGTGCCGACAGCCGGTTTCAGCTTGAGATCAATTGCAATTGGAAGTTGGCAGTCGAGAACTATTGCGAAAGCTACCACTTGCCTTGGGTACACCCCGGCCTGAACAGCTATTCCCGCCTTGAAGACCATTACCATATCGAGAAAAAACAAACCTTCGCGGGACAAGGCACATATGTGTACCGCCAATTGAAGGACGATCAAGGGAACAGCTTTCCCGACTTTGACGGGTTGTCACAGACATGGGACACGGCGGCAGAATATATCACGGCCTTTCCAAATGTCCTGTTGGGCGTGCACCGCGACCATGTTTTCTCGATTGTTCTACTGCCGCAAGGTCCCGAAAAAACAATTGAAAACATTCACTTGTACTATGCTTCTGACAAAACAGACGCGGGCTTGCGGGCCCAAAACACGCGCCTTTGGAAAGACGTCTTTGCAGAAGATGTCTTTGTTGTAGAAGGCATGCAGCGCGGACGTCACGCAGTTCACTTCGACGGCGGGCGGTTTTCGCCGGCCATGGACAGCCCCACACATCTGTTTCACGAATGGGTCGCTACCCGGATCCAAACCCATCGCAGCCCCCTTGCGGCAGAATGACAGATTTAAATGCCGCTATGCTGGCGGCACATACAGCATCTGACCAAAACGCTTTGGTGGCTTTGTATACCCAAGCTGCGGATCAGGCTGTTGATCTGGATGCGGCCTGCTTTTTTCTGACACATGCTTATGTGTTTGCCCTGGAACTCGGACACACACAGGCCGAGGCATTGCGGCTTAGGTTGGTCGCGGAAGGCCGCGAACCGGCATAGGTTTGGCCGCCCACCGGAAGCTGTGGCTTATGACTGGGCAGGTCCGTCCAGCAGTGCGGCGTAAACATGCCACGACGCATGGCCCAGCCACGGAAGAACGATCAACAAGCCCAAAAAGCCAGGCAGCAGCGCCAACAGGCAAACCCCCGCAACAAAGATCGCCCATGGCAACATGACCCAAGGATGCGCCATCACGGTTTGAACGCTGGTCAGCATCGCCGTCACATAATCCACCTCACGGTCCAGCAACAACGGCAACCCGATCACGCACATTGAAAACAGAAAAAGCGCAAAACCGGCGCCTACAACTGTGCCCATTCCCAACATCATCACCCCGTCCGGCGTCAAAAACACCGTCAGAGACGAAGAAATATTCGTCATCGGCGCAAGTCCCAGAAACAGCGCAAAGATCATGTGGCCAAGGAAAAACCAAAACAGCAAAACGACGATCATGATGGCACACAGCCAAGGCAGTTGGCGATTGCGCTCTCCCCACATAACGCGCAGCACTGCGCCCACCGACACGCGCTGCCCCGCTGCACGTCTGCGTGACACCTCATAGGTGCCAAAAGCTGCAAAAGGCGCCGCCAACGGAAATCCGAACACCATCAAAATGAGCCAAAACGTGTGACCCGAAGCATAGGTCACCCCCACCATCATCCATCCTGCCAATATGCAGGCCAATGCCGCGAGCAGACCAAACACAGGGGCCGCTTTAAAATCCTGCCACCCCGACACAAGTGCACCGCGTAAAATGGCGATATTGGGCGCATCCATCTCAGGCACCCCATGATTGGCGGGTAAGGTTTCTGGTGATCGTTCCATTTCGGGAGTGTGCGCCATACTATACTGTTATTTCAAGTCTCGGGCGTCGCGCATTTGGCCAATCGGTTGCAAGGTGCCAATTTTGCGCCAAACGCAAAAGCATGGCATCTGACCCACGACGACCGATCAGTTGCAGCCCCATTGGCAGATCATTCGGCCCGCCAAAGCCCACTGGAACATTGACGACGGGCAAACCAAGAAGGCTTGGGGCGATCACAATTTCCATCCAGCGATGATAGGTATCCATTGTTTGCCCCGCGACTGTTTTGGGGTATTCCAATGCCACATCGAATGGCCACACCTGCGCGGACGGGGCAACAATTACATCATATTTATCAAATAGATGCGAAGCAGATTTAAACCAACCAGACCGCACTGCACTGGCGTCATGAATTTCAGTGGCCGACAAGGCCAAACCCTTTTCGATTTCCCACTGTGCAGAAGGTTTCAAGCGCTGGCGTTTCGTCTCGTCCTCGTACAATGCGCGTAACCCCATCGACACATTGAACGCGCGCAACGTGGTCCAGCTGTCCCAGATCGCGTCTGGCGAAAACGGAGGGTTCAGTGCATCCACAACGCAGCCCATATCAGACATTTGGCGCAGCGCGGTTTGCGACAGTTCGTCAATGCCATCCTCAAGCGGGATTGCACCGCCCCAATCCCCCAACCACCCCACACGCAAGCCCGTGACGTCTCCGTCTATGGCAGGCAGGGTCTGGGACAGGGCAATCCCATGGGGTTGACGCGGATCAGGGCCTGCCATCGTATCCAACAGGGCCGCAAGATCTTTTGGGGTTCGCGCCATTGGCCCGTTTGTCGCATTTTGATGCAAGAACGTATCGCCCTGAGGCTCTGATGGCACCAACCCGAATGTTGGTCGCATCCCGTAGACGTTGTTCCAAGCGGCCGGATTGCGCAAGGACCCCATCATATCAGACCCATCCGCCACACAAAGCATACCTGTCGCCAAGGCCACGGCCGCCCCACCTGATGATCCACCAGCCGTTTGCCCCGGGCCGTAGGGATTTCGCGTGGCGCCGAACACGGGATTGAACGTATGGCTTCCAAGACCGAATTCAGGCGTGTTGGTTTTCCCTATGACAATCGCACCAGCGTCTCGCAGACGTGCCACCATAACATCATCTGCCTGTGCCATCTGTCCGGCAAACAAAGGGGACCCCATTGATGTGGGAAACCCTTTTGCATTGGCCAAATCTTTGATCGCAATGGGTATTCCGTGCAGCCAGCCCTTACGTGCGGTTTTATCCGCACTGCGGGCTTCGGCCATCAAAGCATCGCTGTCCCGTAAAGACACGATGGCATTTACGGTCCCATTTACGGCGTCGATACGGTTCAGCGTCGATTGCATTACGTCCGAGGCGCTTACAGTACCATCGGCCAGTTTTTCGGAAAGCGTCAGCGCACTTTGGAAACTTAAATCTGTCATATGTTAAAGGAACGCGAAAAGCTTTGTCAGCGCAAGGCCATTGCAGCCATTGTCGCTGGACAATTGGGTCGTCTCAAACACGGTCCGCCCCAAAGGTTGGAGATCAGTCGCCCTGTGCTTCTGCGCGGCTTTTGCCTGACACGTCCATCGCCAAAGTGGCCCCCATCAACCCGTCCAAATCACCGTCAAGCACCCCTTTGGTGTCCGAGGTCTCAAAGTTCGTGCGCAGGTCTTTGACCATCTGATAGGGCTGCAAAACATAGGACCGGATTTGGTTGCCCCACCCCGCATCGCCCTTGTTTTCATGCATTTCGTTCACCGCAGCATTCCGGCGGTCCAGTTCCATCTGATACAGGCGCGACTTTAACGCTTTCATCGCGATGTCCCGGTTCTGGTGCTGCGATTTTTCGGAACTCGTCACCACGATGCCAGTTGGCGCGTGTGTGATACGCACAGCGGAATCCGTGGTGTTGACGTGCTGTCCGCCCGCCCCCGAGGACCGATAGGTATCGATACGGATATCAGCCGGGTTCACTTCGATTTCAATGTTGTCATCCACAACAGGATACACCCCAACCGAGGTAAAAGAGGTGTGCCGTTTCGCAGCGGAATCGAACGGCGAGATACGCACCAAGCGATGGACGCCGCTTTCCGATTTCATCCAGCCATAGGCGTTTGTTCCACTGATTTTATAAGTCGCGGATTTGATCCCCGCCTCTTCGCCGGCACTTTCAGACTGCAATTCAACCTTGTAGCCTTTCTTTTCGGCCCATCGCACATACATACGCGCCAACATGGATGCCCAGTCACAGGATTCTGTGCCGCCTGCCCCGGAATTGATTTCCAGAAATGTATCATTTCCGTCGGCTTCACCATCCAACAATGCTTCTAGCTCTTTTTGGGCCGCCATCGCTGCAAGCGCTGTCAGTGCCGCTTCTGCATCTGCAACAACTTCTGCGTCTTCTTCCATCTCGCCCAGCTCAATCAAATCGATGTTGTCGGCCAAATCGGTTTTGATGCCTTCATAGGTGTCGATGGCATCCACCAACATCTGACGGTCGCGCATCAGCTTTTGGGCGGCGTCTGGATCATCCCACAGATTGGGGTTTTCGACACGCGCGTTAAATTCTTCCAAGCGATATGGCGCTGTTTCAACATCCAGCCGTTGGCCCAAAAGCTCTAGGGATTTTTCAATCTCGGCTACGGTATTTTGAAGCTCTGCGCGCATCGGATTTAACCTTTAGGTTCAACAGTTAGACCCGCGTGATAGACCACCGCGCGCCCATGGGCAAGCGATGGGCCAAGCGGTGGCGCTTGTTAATACAATCCGCCGGAACTGAGCGTGCCGAAGCTGGCTTTTCCCCCCACCACGGCTTTCTTACCGGTAGAGGTCGTAACCTGCTTGGACGTCCGTTGCACCTCTTCCACCAATGGCAGATCACCGCCCATCGCAAAGCCACCGTCAAAAGACACACCAAAGGTCGGCTCTTCACCGTCTCGGAAGTATTCCGCAACTACGTTAGGGCCAGACGCGCCATCGCCAAGACGTGCGCCGGTGAAGCGATCGATGTTGATAAAGTGTCCCCCAGGCGGGACATCAAACGGGCCACCACCATATTTCTTGGTCGCTTCTTTCATAAACTCCTGAAAGACGGGTCCGCACATGCCGCCCCCCGATGCGCCACGTCCCATAGATCGCGGTTGGTCATACCCGATGTAGCACCCTGCAACGATGTTGCTGGTGAACCCGACAAACCACACATCTTTGGAATCGTTGGTTGTGCCGGTTTTACCTGCCGTCGGCACTGGCAGTTTGACCGCTTTGCGGGCCGTTCCGCGTTCGACAACACCGCGCATCATCGACGTCAACTGGTAGGCCGTGATGGGGTCCATAACCCGTTCGCGGTCTGACAGGATTTGCGGCGCAAACCCCGGATCAAGGCTGGCAATACGGCAGTCATCACAGGTGCGTTCATCGTGACGGTACACAGTTTTGCCATAGCGGTCCTGAACGCGGTCTACCAATGTCGGGCGCACGCGTTCGCCGCCATTGGCAAACATCGCATAAGCCGCAACCATTTGGTAAAGCGTGGTTTCTTCAGATCCCAAAGCGTTTGCCAGAAAACGCCCCAGCTGATCGTAAACACCAAAGCTTTCGGCGTAGGCTGCGACTGTGTCCATGCCCACTTCTTCTGCCAAACGGATCGTCATCAAGTTTCGTGACTGTTCAATCCCGGTGCGCAAAGGTGTCGGCCCGTAAAACTTGTTAGAGGCGTTCTTGGGGCGCCACAGCCCTTGTGGCGTATTGATTTCAATCGGCGCGTCGACCACGATCGTGGCGGGCGTGTACCCGCTATCGAGGGCTGCCGCGTAAACAAACGGTTTGAACGACGACCCCGGCTGGCGTTTGGCTTGGGTCGCACGGTTAAAGACCGAATGTTGGTAGCTGAACCCGCCTTGCATGGAAATCACACGGCCCGTATCGACGTCCATCGCAACAAAACCACCCTGCACTTGCGGAATTTGGCGCAAGGTCCAGCGGATGAATGATCCGTCTGCATCTGCCGTCATGCGGCGCACCAAAACAACATCACCTACGGTGAGCAAATCACCGGCCACGCGGGCTTTCTTCGCCAAAGAACCGTCTTCGCGACGTTTGCGCGCCCATTGCACGTCTTTCGCAGGCACCCAGTGCCCGTCTTCGTCCTCTTCCACACCTTCAATGCCGATACGGGCGTCGTTGTTGCCCACCTCAAGCACCACGGCGGGGTACCACTGGTTTTCCAGGTCAACGTCACGGGCCACTTTGACATCCGCCAGGGCAGCGCGCCACACGGCTTCGTCAGACAAAGCATCTTCCGCGATGAATTTTCCCGTGCCACGCCAAACACCCTGCCCCCGGTCAAAACGCTCAAGCTGTTTGCGCAAGGCGTTGGCGGCAATGGGCTGCATTTCATTATCGATGGTCGCGCGAACACTCAGACCACCGGTGAAAAATTCACCTTCGCCAAAATCACGGGTCAATTGGCGGCGAATTTCATCGGTGAAGTAATCGCGCGGCGGCAGTTCTTTTTTGAAACTGTCAAAGTCACCGTTTTGTACCGAACGCAAAGGTTTGGCCCGTTCGCTTTCATAAACGGTTTCGGAGATATAGCCGTTCTCCATCATCTCTTTCAGCACAAAATTGCGACGCGATGTCAGGCGGTCTTTACGGCGCACCGGATGGTAGTCGGATGGCGCTTTGGGCAAGCTGGCCAGTGTCGCCGCCTCGTGCGGGGCCAATTGGCCGAGGTTCTTGTTGAAATATGTCTGGCTGGCAGCGGCCACGCCGTAGCTGTTTTGACCCAAAAAGATTTCGTTCAGGTACAATTCCAGAATCTGCTCTTTGTCTAGCGTCTCCTCAATACGGCTGGCCAGAATGATTTCCTTGATCTTCCGCTGTGCTTGACGATCACCAGACAGCAAGAAGTTCTTCATCACCTGCTGGGTAATCGTAGACGCCCCGCGCACGTCTCGACCGCGGGATTTAATCGCGTCAATTGCAGCAGCTGCGATGCCGCGCAAATCGTACCCCTCATGGGTGTAGAAATTCTTGTCTTCGGCGGACACAAATGCCTGTTTGATCAAGTCCGGGATCGTGTCGGCGGGGGCAAACAGGCGGCGTTCCTTGGCGAACTCATCAATGATCCGGCCCTGGCCCGAATAAATACGGCTGATTGTGGGCGGTGTATATTGCGCCAGAGATTCGTGGCTGGGCAAGTCCCGTCCATACATCCAGAACACCGCGCCGATGGTCAGGGCCAACATACCCAAACCCATTGTAATCGTTGTGAAAATACCGCCAAAAAACGATAAAATAAATCGGAACATTGTGTCCGCGCCTCTCTGAGGTTCTGCTCTGGGGTCAACCTATACCGGAGCGCGCGATTTTGGTCAAAACACGAAGTGGTATTCAGACGGCTAAAACCCGCCCATTGGCCGATGTTTTACTGGCGGATCAGCGCCCGTTTCGCCAAATCATCCGCCCGCCAATCCAAGATTGATTGCGCCAACGCATTGATCATCCCCTCGCGCCAGACAGGATCACGTAAATTTGCCAGATCGCGGGGGCTGGACAGAAAACCGACCTCAAGCAGAACAGAAGGAATATCAGCGGACTTCAACACAGAAAAACCAGCACGCCGTTGCCGTGTTTTGGCCAGTGGCTTTCCCGCAGCTTCCATACCATCCAACAGTGCTGTGGCCAAAGCGTCGTTGCGCGGATTGGTTTCCTGACGCGCCAAATCAATCAGGACACCGGCCACGGAATCATCGGCCCCGCTTAAATCAACACCGGCGATGATATCAGCGCGATTGTGTTGCGCGGCCAACTGTGCCGACGCGGCATCAGACGCTTCATCTGCAAGTGTATAGACGGTCGCCCCATGGGCTTGACCTTGACTGAGCGCGTCTGCGTGAAGCGACAGGAAAAGGTCGGCTTTTGCACGGTGCGCCATCCCGACGCGCGCGGGCAAAGAAACAAAAACATCTTCGTTGCGGGTCAAATACACATCCGCCTGCCCGGACCGCGCAAGCGTTTCTGCCAAACCACGCGCCATGGTCAGCATCAGGTCCTTTTCATTGATCCCGTCGCGCACCGCCCCCGGATCAACGCCGCCATGCCCCGGATCAATCACAATCACGAAACGATCGTCTGCTTTGGCTGTAATCTGCGGCTCTGTTGTGCTGGCTTCCCAGCGTGCGTCGGCTGGCGCACCGGCCTTGGCCGCAAATTCCTGCTTTGACGCGACTTTCAGCGCGATGCCCAACACAGCTTGCCCTGTTTGTGCATCGACAGGCAATCCAATCTCGCTGGGCAGCATCGGTTCCGCCAGATCAAGCACCAAACGGGACCAGCCCTGTTTGAATGGCCCAAAGCGCACCTGCGTGATCCGCCCGGGTTCCTTTAGAATATCGGACGCCTCAACGCCGGCCCAATTGGCATCTTGGAAATCCACAACCAAACGCGGCGGATCCGCCAGATGGAACACCCGAAACGGCACCCCTTGACTGAGATGCAATGTCAGTTGCGTCTTGCCGAACCATCCATCTTCTATGCTGCTTTTGGTGCCATCCACACGGGCCACAGCACTTAGGCTTTGCGCGGCCGCAGGACCGCACAGCATCGCCAACACGCAAGTTGCCTTCAGAAAGTTCCACATACCGCTCTGCCTCTGTTGGGCGTTTGGCACATCTTACGCCAGATTTTACGTCAAGCGAAGCCCCGACGGACCATAAACGCCTGCAATCTGGCCAAACCTTCCGTGATGTCCTGAGAACTGCGCGCATATGAAAACCGCAAAGTTTTATGACCACGCACCGGGTCAAAATCCAGTCCCGGTGTGACAGCAACCCCTGCTTCGCTTAAGATGTCGGCCGCAAAGCTGCGGCTGTCTTCGGTGAATTCAGAGACATCCGCATAGACATAAAAAGCGCCATCCGGCGGCGCGAATTTTGCAAACCCGGCCTTTGGCAGTCCGTCCAACATAAAGGCGCGGTTGGCTCGGTAAACATCCATGTTCGCTTCAAGCTCATCTTTGGCGTCCATCGCCGCCAATGCAGCGACCTGACTGGCATGCGGCGCACAGATAAACATGTTTTGCGCAATACGTTCTACCACACGCACGTGATCTTCAGGCACAACCATCCAGCCGATGCGCCAGCCGGTCATACTGAAGTACTTTGAAAAAGAATTGATGACGTAACACTCATCCGTGATGCTCAAGGCCGTTACGGCTTTGGCTTCATATTCAATACCGTGGTAAATTTCGTCAGAAATCACCGAGGCCCCTTGGGCTTGCGCACCTTCAATTAGCTTTGTCATCGCAGATGTATCAAGCATTGTGCCGCTTGGATTGGCGGGACTTGCAAAGAGCAAACCCTGCAAATCACTATTTGCAAAGTCACCTGCTGTGGGTTGCAAACGGTTTTCAGAAGATGTTTGCAAATCCACCGGTGTCAGCCCCAAAGCATGTAAAATTTGGCGGTAGCTGGGATACCCCGGTGCCCCGATCCCGACGCGGTCGCCACTGTCAAACAGTGCTGTGAAGGCCAAAATGAATCCGCCGGACGACCCGGACGTGACAACCACGCGGTTCGGATCCAGATCAATACCGTGCCAATCACCATACATCTTTGCAATTCGCTGGCGCAGCGCAGGCAGACCAAGCGCCACAGTATACCCCAAAGGCCCGTCAGCCATCGCCTGCGCCAAAGTGCGCGTTGCTGCCTTGGGCGCACCGGTTCCGGGCTGGCCCACTTCCATATGGATAATATGGCGGCCTTCCGCTTCTGCACGCCGCGCAGCCTCCATAACATCCATCACAATAAAGGGATCGACCTTTGAGCGGGTTGAAACTCTCATGATATTCCTTCCTAGTGTGTCCATGTCCTTTCACAGCGTCCTTGCACACCCGTCAACACCTGCCCGCCTGATTGGTCGGGCAATGGCTTTGTTTTTTGCGATGTGTCTGGCGGTTCTTCCCGCATCCGCCACAAGCCTGCTGCGCGATGCGGACATCGAATACGGCCTAAAGCAAATCGCAACGCCTATTTTGCGGGCCGCGGGGCTAAGCCCGCATAGGGTGAAAATCCTGATTGTGAACGATTCCACGTTGAATGCATTTGTCGTGAACAACAGTGCGATTTTCATCCACTCGGGCCTTATCAACAAAATGACAAACGCCGAAATGCTGCAAGGCGTGATTGCGCATGAGGCGGCCCATATCACAAACGGGCACATCACACGCCGCATCACCAATTTGGGCGCATCACGCACAGCTGCCGGTTTGGGTTTGGCACTGGCCGCCATTGCTGCAGCCGCCGGTGGGGCCGAAGCCGCCACAGGCATCGCGTTGGGGACACAAAGCGCGGCACAACGTGCCTTTTTAAGCCACACGCGCGCCGAAGAAGCATCCGCAGATCAAACCGGCGTACGCTACATGCGCAGCGCAGGCGTCAATCCCAAAGGGCTGTTGGACACTTTGGATATTTTCCGCGGCAAAGAGCTGTTGAGCGCATCACGTCAGGACCCGTATCTGCGCAGCCACCCTTTGTCGCGTGACCGTATTCGTGCTTTGGAAGCCTATGTTGCAGCCAACAAAACCGCGACCAAAGACCAGAATGCCAGCTATTGGTTTGCACGGGTCAAAGGCAAACTTACCGCCTTTCAACGCGCCCCGAAATGGACACTGCGCCGAGCGGGTGAAAGCGGTTACGCGGATGTGAAGCTGATGCGCCAGGCTGTGGCGTACCACCGGACATCCAAAACCAAAAAAGCTGTGAAAACGATCAATCAAGCGATTGCACAACGGCCGAAAGATGCATTTTTGTATGACCTCAAAGGGCAAATCTTGATGGAATCCCGTCAATTTGCAGCAGCCCAAAACGCTTATGCACAGGCCGTACGTCTCGCCCCGCGTGATGCGCTGATCTTGTCGGGATATGGCCGCGCATTGCTGGTGCGGGGCGACATCAACGCTGCACGCACAACATTGGAAAAAGCCAGGTCAATCGATTTTCGGGACGGCATCATGTTGCGCGATTTGTCCGTGGCCTACGCCAAATCAAAACAACCCGGCATGGCCGCTTTGGTGACAGCCGAACGCTATGCCCTGACGGGCCGACTGAAAGACGCAGGTATTCACGCCAAACGCGCATCGGATCTATTGCCGCAAGGCAGTGGCCCTTGGCAACGGGCGCAAGATGTGTTGATTGCCACCAAACGCGCCGCAAAAAAACGGAGATAACCCAATGTCCTTGCACCATACTTTGACCGCAGCCGCCGTTGCAGGGCTTTTTGCCATGCCTGCTGCCGCGCTCGATTTGACCAAAATGTCCGCAGAAGAACGTTCTATTTTCCGCCAAGAGGTTCGCTCCTATTTGATGGACAATCCGGAAGTGATTATGGAAGCGGTCAATGTTCTGGAAGAACGCCAGCAGCAAGCGCAGGTGCAAGCAGATCTGAGCATGGTCACAGACAATGCCGACGAGATTTTCAACGACGGGTTTTCCTATGTTGGCGGCAATCCCGATGGCGATATCACATTGGTTGAGTTTCTGGATTATCGATGCGGGTATTGCAAACGCGCCCATGGCGAAGTGTCCAAGCTGTTGGAAACAGACGGAAACATTCGTCTGATCGTAAAAGAATTTCCTATCCTTGGGGAACAGTCAGTTCTAGCATCGCGGTTTGCTGTGGCCACAAAACAGGTTGCTGGTGGTGAAAGCTACAAGGCCCTGAACGATGCATTGATGACTGTAAACGGGGACGTATCTTTGCCGATGTTGCGCCGCTTGGGCACAACTTTGGGCTTGGACACCGCAGCGATCGAAGCCCGAATGGACAGCGCAGACGTGACGGAGGAAATCACCCGCACACGCGCTTTGGCCCAAAAACTGCGCATTACCGGCACGCCGACCTTTGTTGTGCATGACGAAATGCTGCGCGGCTATCTGCCTTACGACCAGATGATGGAAATGATCAAAGAAAAGCGCGGCTAAGGCCCACCTTTTCCAACGATTTTATAATGGGCGTCAGGACGTGGGGAAAAACGCAGGAAAATTCAACACCACTTGAGTTCCACGTCCGACCTTTGAGGTCAGATGAAGCTGCCCGCCGGACTGTTCGACAAAGCCCTTGGCCATCGACAAGCCAAGTCCGGATCCCTTACCGACCGGTTTGGTCGTGAAATAGGGATCAAACACCTGTGGCAAAATACTCGGTTCAATCCCGGTTCCCTTGTCTGCGATTTTTATGCTGAGCGTGCGGTTTTTTAGCGCATAACTGGGTTCGGCGTGGAACTTTATCGTGCCGCCATCGACCATCGCGTCCCTTGCGTTCAAAATTAGGTTCATCAAAACCGCTTGCAGTTTTGCCAAATCCACATCAATCAACGGGGTATCCTTAGAGATGTGGAATTCCAAATTATGCTTTTCGCCCAATAGCCTCATAATAAGCGGTTTCACATCCTTCACAATCTGATCGATGCTTGCGGGCTCCGGCAACAGTTGTGATTTTCTGGAAAAAGCCAAAAGTTGACCAGTCAAATCAGCCCCACGCCGTGCGGCCCTTTCCGCTTCGCGCAGAAGTTCTTTACGTTCCGCGACCTCTGTTACTTCGCCGTGCAGTTGTAGATTTCCGATAACGACGGTCAACAAGTTATTGAAATCATGGGCAACCCCACCGACCAGCTGGCCAATGGCCCGTTGCCTGTCGGCTTCTTTTTCGCCGCGACGAAGCTGCAACAGCTTCCCACGAAATCTGGCAATCCCGCTGATAGATTGAATGTGATACAAAAAAAGCGCCAAAAACGAAATGCTGAACACAGCCAACGTCGCGCCATCGGTGCCACGCATAAATTCGATCATCAGCATGGCCACCCCCGACAGGAAAATCACACAAATATCCATGATCAAGAAATAGCTCTCCACCGCTCTGGGAGAGATCGCATTCAGCATTGCCGCAAACCACAACATCATACCTAATGACTGCGCGATACGCCCGTCAAAGGACCACAGCAAAACCGCACAGCTGAGAAACATGGCGTGTGTGATCAATGACAATATCAACAAGCCAGCCAGATGCCCTGTGCCAACTTTGCGAGGCGCTTTCGCAATGAGACGGAAATACACCGACAAAGCCACCAGATAGGCTGCCATGATGTACGAAAACAAAGGCGCACTTAACCACCACGACAATTGCAGCGCCAGTGGGATCAATAACGCGATACGCAGCCGCACTTCCATATTCGAAAAACTGTCAATGATTTTGACGCCCGACAAATCGTATCGCCTTCGGTCTTTCACTGCAGTGTTCTTCAAATGATGGCCCAATCCTTGTGGTCTAAGTTGCGGATCGCCCGTCTGTTACTCTGCTGCCGTATCCAGTGCAGCCTGCTCAATTGCGGCGGCTTTGGTTTCGACCTGTTCGACAATATGCTCAATCATTGCGTCATTGCCCAGCTTATGGCTTTGTTTGCCCGCAAGATAGACCATTCCAGCACCGTTGCCGCCGCCCGTAAACCCGACATCTGTCATCAAAGCTTCGCCCGGCCCGTTCACAACGCAGCCGATGATCGACAAAGACATTGGCGTTTTGATATGAGCCAAACGGTCTTCCAAAATCTCAACGGTTTTTATCACGTCAAACCCCTGACGCGCACAAGAAGGGCAACTGATAATGTTCACACCGCGATGCCGCAGTCCCAATGATTTGAGAATTTCATAACCAACCTTCACCTCTTCCACAGGGTCCGCAGACAGCGATACCCGGATCGTGTCGCCGATCCCCATCCACAACAGGTTGCCCAAACCGATGGCAGATTTGATGGTGCCAGATGTCAGCCCCCCTGCTTCTGTAATGCCAAGATGGATCGGTGCATCGGTGGCTTCCGCCAATTGTTGGTAGGCGGCCGCGGCCATGAACACGTCCGAGGCCTTGCAACTGATTTTGAAATTGTGAAAATCGTTGTCTTGCAAGATTTTGATGTGATCCAGACCACTTTCGACCATCGCATCCGGACAAGGTTCGCCGTATTTGTCCAACAAGTGTTTCTCAAGCGATCCTGCGTTGACGCCGATACGGATCGAACAGTTGTGGTCACGCGCGGCTTTGATCACCTCTTTTACACGCTTTTCATCGCCGATGTTGCCGGGATTGATGCGCAGACACGCGGCCCCTGCCTGAGCGGCTTCAATCCCGCGTTTATAGTGAAAATGGATGTCCGCCACCAAAGGCACCGGCGATTCACGTACAATTTCTTTCATCGCTTGGGATGACGCTTCGTCGGGCACTGAAACACGCACAATGTCTGCGCCAGCCTCGGCCGCTGCCTGAATTTGGGCAATCGTCGCCTTGGCATCCGTGGTCAAAGTGTTGGTCATCGTCTGCACAGTGATCGGAGCATCGCCCCCCACAGGCACATTGCCCACCATGATCTGCCGGCTTTTGCGCCGGTAGATATTGCGCCAAGGACGAATGTGGTTCAGCGACATTTCAGTCTCCGCAAGAAGGATAATCTGTAATGTAAGGTAGACAGTTTAGAACAGCGTCACAAGGACCCGCAGCAGATTAGTCCGTGCCGTTTTCGCCTTGCGTCAACTCAAGCGCTTTGGCTTCCGCATACTGTGTCAGCCCTGCGTCAGTTTGCAAATCGGCTGGCACATAGTTTTGTTTCAGCTCGGCCACATCCAGCGGCAGATTGGATGTCACAGACCCGTTAGGTCCCACAGGGCCATAGAATTTATTGTCCATAGCAAAGTAGATCGCACCGCTTTCGCCCGTTCGCAAAGTGGGGGGTTCTTCGGTGGCTGGCGCGTTCCATGTGTCGCCAGCCTGCATGGTGGATTCGAAGATGATGGTGCCATCAGCAGCCCGCACACGCACCCACGATGGGCGCACTGCGACCATTTGCAACGCAGGTGCTGGGCCTTCAACAACCTGCGGCACATTCAAGCTGCCCGCCAAAGAACCGGACGACGCAGTCGCATCATTGATGCCAGCCACGACAACACTGTCAGGCGATGGAGAGGTGAAACTGCCGATTGAGCTGGGATCGATGTTTGCAATGGGCGCATCGCGCGCAATCAAAACCGGAACATCCAACGCCTGAGGCCGGTACAGGCGGTCCAGCGCATCACCGCGCGGATTTTCCGAAAGCTGTGGCGCGGCAGGGTTCACTTCAGCGCTGGGTGCCGTAACGGCATCATCCAGAGGGTCAAGGTCCGCCAAAACGACAGGCGTTTGATCTACCGGGGCCACTTGCACACGTTGCACTTCTTGCAACACAGAGTAGCCACCAAATCCGATGGCCCCGATCAGGGCGATCAGAACAAGCGACGACCCGATGGCGCCCGGTTCAACCCGGTTCCAAATACTTTCACCTGTCGGAATAAAAGGTGTTGCAGGTTTCGCAAAAATATCAGCGCTGCGGCCGCTGTTCAGGCGATCTTCGCGGGACGGTTTTTTGACAACAGAAGCCTCTGCCGACATGCCGTGCGCTACAGAAAATCCGCTCTCGGTGCAAAACACCGCAAAGGCCCGGTCCGGATCCATATCCAGATACCGCGCATATGACCGCACGTAGCCCGCGATAAAACCGGGTGTGTCGAACGCTTCCGGATCACAATTTTCAATGGCAGCGATGTAGCTCGCTTTGATGCGCAGTTCGCGTTGCACGTCCAGCAGGCTTTTGCCCATTGTGGCGCGTTCGCCGCGCATCATGTCGCCAAGGCGCAGTTCGAAATCGTCAAACCCTTTTGGTTCAACGTTTTCTTCAATGATCTTGGGTTGCTTTCGCCCGATCATAGTTGGTGCGCCCCGTCTTCCATATCTGCACTGCTCTTAGGCCTTAAAGTCCGCCATCCCCTAGGCGATTCGACTTTCGACCCGTTGTTAGCAGCACCTTAGCATAGCGCCAATTGAAATGCACCCTGAGGGGAATTATGCCGTTAGTTCGGCACGATTCAGCGCACAATGAGACCATAAACCGTCCATTGCAGTCACAAGCGCATCCATTTCGGACGCACCGTGTACTGGCGAGGGCGTAAAGCGCAACCGTTCCGTGCCACGCGGCACCGTCGGAAAGTTGATGGGCTGCACGTAAATGCCATGATCTTGCAACAACATATCGCTTAGAAGCTGCGTGTGCACAGGGTTGCCGACCATCACAGGTACAATGTGGCTGCCGTGATCAATGATCGGCAATCCAAGACCCTTCAATCGAAGTTTCAGAATTTTGGCTTGTGTCTGTTGTTGTTCACGCAATTCCGGCGCAGTTTTCAAAAACGCAACAGAGGCCGCAGCGCCCGCGGCAACGGCTGGCGGCAACGACGTGGTAAAGATGAAGCCCGGCGCGTAAGATCTTATGGCGTCACACATTTTCTCGGATGCTGCGATGTATCCGCCCATCACGCCGTATGCTTTGGCCAGGGTGCCATTGATAATGTCCAACCGGTGCATCAAGCGATCGCGTTCCGCAACCCCCGCGCCGCGTGGCCCGTACATGCCAACGGCGTGCACTTCGTCAATATACGTCAGTGCCCCGAATTCATCGGCCAAATCGCAGATCGCTTCGATGGGACCAAAATCGCCGTCCATCGAATAAATCGATTCAAAGGCAATGATCTTGGGGGCCGCAGGATCGTCAGCAGCCAGAAGCTCACGCAGGTGCTCCACATCATTGTGCCGGAAAATACGCTTTGCGCCACCGTTGCGACGCACACCTTCGATCATAGAGGCGTGGTTCAAAGCATCAGAGTAGATGATGAGACCCGGAAACAACTTCGGCAAAGTGCTCAGTGTCGCATCGTTGGCGATATAGGCCGAGGTAAACAGCAGCGCGGCTTCCTTGCCATGCAAATCCGCCAGTTCGGCCTCAAGGCGCTTGTGGTACACTGTCGTGCCGGAAATATTGCGCGTCCCGCCCGACCCTGCGCCGGTGGCTTCGATGGCTTCATGCATCGCGTCCAGAACAACAGGATGCTGGCCCATACCCAAATAGTCGTTGCCACACCACACTGTGATGTCTTTTTTGTCGCCCTCTGGCGTTGTCCAAACCGCGTGGGGGAACTGGCCATTCTGGCGTTCAATATCGATAAACGTGCGGTAGCGTCCCTCTTCGTGTAGGCGCCCAATCGCTTCATCTAGCTTTGCAGTATAGTCCAAACCGGTCACTCCGTCGTCTTAAGGTGTTGTAATGACTTTGATAAAAATACGTCTGATTAAATATATGTCATACTTAGAATGAATTTAGATTCTGCGCCAGCACTTCGGCCCCCTAAATTATGCGCACCTTGTCGCATCTGCAAAAACACATGTACGTCATGACGCCGATAGGAAACGGGCTGGACAGTCGGCTTGGCCTGCGTAACGTGGCACCAACACACAATTATCCGGAGCCTCCTCATGTCCCTTGATGCCGTCCTTGCCAAAATCGACACTGATCTGTCTGACGCCACTGAGCGCCTGAAAGAGCTGTTGCGCATCCCGTCAATTTCCACCGACCCCGCCTATGCGCAGCATTGCCAAACGGCTGCCGATTGGCTGGTGGCGGATCTGGCGCGTCTGGGTGTGCCTGCACAAAAGCGTGAAACCCCCGGTCATCCGATGGTTGTGGGCCACATCAACGAAGACAGCGATGGGCCGCATTTGCTGTTTTATGGCCACTATGATGTGCAGCCTGTCGATCCCTTGGACTTGTGGGACAATGATCCGTTTGATCCGCAAGTTGAAGACACTGCCAAAGGTCAGGTCATTCGCGGCCGCGGCTCTGCCGACGACAAGGGGCAATTGATGACGTTTCTGGAAGCCTGCCGCGCCTGGACCCACGTGCATGGCGCCCTGCCCTGCCGCATCACCTTTTTCTTTGAGGGCGAAGAGGAAAGTGGATCACCCAGCCTTGTGCCATTCATGCAGGAAAACGCCGACGAATTGCGGGCCGACATTGCCCTGATCTGCGATACAGGGCTGTTCGAAAGCAAAACACCCGCCATCGTGACCATGCTGCGCGGGCTTTTGGGCGAAGAATTCACCATCCAAGGCCCCGACATCGACCTGCATTCCGGCATGTATGGCGGCATTTCCATCAACCCGATTCGCGTCATGGGCAAGGTTATTGCCGGTTTGCACGACGATGAGGGGCGCATCACCGTTCCGCATTTCTACGACGGTGTGGCAGAGCTTTCCGATGAAATGGAAGCACAGTGGCAAGGCTTGGCCTTTGATCATGCGCATTTTCTGGGCGAAGTGGGGCTGAGCCATCCTGCAGGCGAACAGGACCGCACACCTTTGGAAATGATCTGGTCGCGTCCCACCTGCGAAGTGAACGGAATTTGGGGCGGCTACACCGGTGATGGCTTCAAAACCGTTCTCCCCGCGCAGGCCCATGCCAAAATCAGTTTTCGCCTTGTGGGTGATCAGGACCCTGAAGCCATTCGCGCCAATTTCCGCGCTTATGTGCAAAGCATGCTGCCCGAAGACTGCACCGTGGAGTTCAAGGGCCACAGCTCGGGTGCTGCATCGGCCACAGAAACCACCGATCCGATGTTTGAAAAAGCCCGTCAGGCGCTGTCGACCGAATGGGGGGTGCCTGCGGCTTATGTGGGCTGCGGCGGCTCGATCCCGATTGCAGGCCATTTCCAGAACATTCTGGACACAACGCCCATGCTGATTGGCTTCGGCAAGGACGATGATGCCCTGCATTCCCCAAATGAAAAATACGACGTGGAGAGCTTTCACAAGGGCATCCGCAGTTGGGCACGTATCCTAGATGCGCTGACGTAAAGGACAGATCATGATTGACGGGTTTGAAAACGGCACAGCGCAGCTTGGCGACCAGACGATAGCTTACAGCATAGGCGGGTCCGGCCCTGCCTTGTTGTTGTTACATGGTTTTCCACAAACCCGCGCAATGTGGCGACAGGTGGCACCGGCGCTTGCACACCACTTCACCGTCGTTGCAGCCGATTTGCGCGGCTACGGCGACAGCGCGGCGCCGGAAGGCATGGAAAACTACAGCTTTCGTGCAATGGCGGCCGATCAAACGGCACTTATGGCCCATTTGGGGCACGACAGATTCCATCTTGTGGGGCATGATCGTGGTGCGCGCACCGCGCATAGGCTGACACTGGATGCCCCCGAAGCTGTCAAAAGCCTGACAGTGATGGACATCATTCCAACGCATACACTGTTAAACGATCTGCAACAAAACGTGGCACGGGCCTATTACCATTGGTTTTTTCTGGCGCAGCCCGCACCATTTCCAGAAAATCTAATCGCATCCGACCCCGACACCTACTACCAGACCGCCTTGACGGCTTGGGGGGCAACACCGCTTGACGCTTTTGATCCCGTCGCTCTGGACCACTACCGCAATGCGTGGCGCAAACCGGAAGTGATCCATGCCACATGCAACGATTACCGCGCGGCCATTGACGTGGATTTTGCATTGGATGCGGCCGATCTGGGGCGCGAAATCACCTGCCCTGCTTTGGTGCTTTACGGCGCAGACGGCATTATGGGCAAGCTGTATGATGTGCCAGCCACATGGGCGGACCGCCTGACGCATATGCAAAGCGCAGGCCTGCCTGGCGGGCATTTCTTTGTGGACGAACATCCCACAGGCACCACACAGGCTTTGTTGGATTTCTTGTTGTCAGACACTGTTGTCGGGCTTTGAATAACCTTGGATGCGCCCCACCATTGGCGCATTCTTCACGTATGGTTTTGTGACTGAAACACAGGACGATCTTATGTCACGACATCTTCATGATCCCAAGGACCCGCGCCATTCGCGGCTGTTTGAGCTGTTGCGCCAAGGCGAACGGGCCGCTGACGTTGTGGCGCCTGCCCGCAAATTGACGTTTCGCAAAGCGACACCTGAAGAGGTGGAGATGATCAAGCTGAGTGCCGCGAAAACACTACAGCGCCCCAACTAGGCCCTGCCCGTCACATCACTATCGACTTGCGCTTTGGCCTTTCAAATTTAGCCTTTGAAACCGGTCGCCACGACAAATTTTTCAGAACTGTCGGAGCGCGATGAAGGTGGCTTGAAATTCGCCACTTTCTTAAAGCGCTGCTTCAGCAGTTTTTGCAAATCGCCCTCAGCCCCCCCCGCCAGAACTTTGGCGACAAATGTGCCGCCCTCTTCCAGAACGTCAAAAGCAAAATACGCAGCAGCCTCACACAAAGCGATGATGCGCATGTGATCGGTTTGCTTATGACCGGAACTGGAGGCCGCCATATCGGACATCACAACATCCGCCTGCCCACCCAGCCAGTCCTTGACCTTCAGATCAGCGTCGTCTTCCATAAAATCCAATTGATGCAAAGTGCAGCCTGCAATCGGTTCCATTTCCTGCAGATCCACGCCCAGAATTGTGCCAACTGCCTTGCCTGATCGCTCGTCCAGCGCATTGACGCGTTTGACCGCCACCTGACACCAACCGCCCGGCGCACAGCCCAGATCAACCACCCGCGCCCCCGGCACCAAAAAGCGGTACTTATCATCCAGCTCCATGATTTTGAACGCAGCCCGTCCGCGGTACCCTTCGGCACGGGCGCGTTTGACATAAGGGTCGTTCAACTGGCGCTGTAACCAGCGGGTCGAACTGGTTGTGCGCCCGCGGGCCGATTTGACCTTTACTTTCAGATCACGCTGTCCGCGCCCCGAGGTATTCTTGCCCGTAGGCGTCTTGCCACTGCCTGATGGTCCGGGTTTCTTAGCCATGCTCAAAACGCTCCACTGTCCAGAACGCCATCGGCGCTCATTTGTGCATATAACAGCCCTTCACGCAGACCGCGATCCGCAACTGACAATTTGTCTGTGGGCCAGCAACGCATCAATGCCTGCAAAATCGCGGCCCCCGACATGATCAACGCCTGACGGTCTTGGCCGATGCGCGGGTCGGCACGGCGTCCGTCAGGGCCCATTTCCAGATATGAGCTGATCACGGTGTCGATTTGCGTCGACGACATGCGCAGCCCGTCTACTTTTGTCCGGTCGTACCGCTTCAGCCCAAGGTGACTGGCCGCCACAGTTGTGACGGTGCCGGACGTGCCGACAATCTGAAAACGTTCGCGGGCTTCCGTGTCGTGATAGGGCGAAAAATCAGACAGGTTTTCTTCAAAAAACCAGCTCATAAGCGCAAACCGTGCGGCGTCGTTTTCAACATCATTAAACTGGTCGCGCAATGTCGCCACACCCAAAGGCACGGAAATCCAGTCAACGACCCGTGCCGCCGGCATTGATTTGTCCAGCGCGATAAACCCCGAATGCAACCGCATGATAGATTGCGGGCGATCCCGTTTGGGCACATTTTTCATGTCGATCCAAACCAGTTCGGTCGACCCGCCCCCGATATCCACAACCAACAGGTTTTCGGTCTTTTTGCTGACCAATGGGGCGCAGGAAATGACCGCAAGCCGTGCTTCTTCTTCGGGTTTGATGATTTCAAGACGCAGACCGGTTTCGCGGTGGGCACGGTTGATAAAATCATCCGCATTAAGCGCCCGACGACAGGCCTCAGTCGCCACCAAACGCATGCGTTTGACTTTATGTTTGCGTAATTTTTGCTGGCAGATGCGCAAGGCCTGAACGGTACGCGCCATTGATCCGCGCGACAAACGCCCGCTTTTCTCAAGTCCCGCCCCCAATTGGACGGACTTTGAGAAACTGTCCACCACATGGAACCCGCCCCCTTTGGGCTGGGCTATCAACATGCGGCAGCTATTTGTTCCCAAATCCAATGCAGCATAAAGCTGCTCAGACCGGGGCTGTGCCGGTACGGGACGTCTTTTTGACGGACGCTTTACAGCGCCCTTATCGTTTTGCGCGCCCGCACCATTGGGACGCTGTGGCGCCATCTTGCGCGCCTTTCATATCGAGTTGTGTTTACGATAAGCCTGCAGCCAAGCACACGCAAGACCCAAGCGCCGCACAGGCCCATTTAGGGACCGGACCCATTTAGGGGCCAGACCGCTACAGTGCCTGCAATTGCGCCGGGCGTTTGTCGTAGTGGTTGATCAAGAACCCGTATTCCAAACACAACCACGGCGTCAGCGCTTTTACAGTTTCCGGTTTCAAATCATCCAGCGTCAAAGTCATCGAGCTTGTATTTTCGCGCCCGATCTCAAATGGCGCATTGGTCCAGTCGCTGAGATCCTTTGCCAATGCCCCCAACTTTTCCGTGGGGTAGACCTTTTTGTACACACTCAGATCGGGGCCGGTGAACAACCACGTGTGCATCGCATGGTGTTTGATAACCGAGGCCGCCTTTTTGTAGGCGTCCAGATTTTGAAAGAAGAAATCCGGATCAGGGTCCACAGGCAAGTTATAGGCCCCGTTTTTGATTTTCCGGCTGTTTTTAAGTTCACCACGTTCCACCACACGGTTCGTGTAACACGCCATCAAGCGTTTGACCGGATCGCGGACCACGGTGAAACCGAACCAGTCGGGATCAAGGGCAGACCACCGGTGCGGGCGAAACCGTTGTGTTGGATACACCATATGCCACTTGTCATAGTCATATTCGGTGTCCGCCAATTCATCCACTTTGACGGCTGGGTCGATCGTGGCCAATGCCTTTTTTATCGAAGAACACGCCGCTTTTGGCAGCGCCATATAGGCTATCTTATGTGCTTCGACTTTGATCATTTTGGTATGCAGCCTCACGCTTTTGCACATGTGATCCATGCTTTGGACACAACCTAAAACATCGCCCTCATGAAAACCATGAGGATTTTGAGCAACCCGCGCACTGGCCCCTTTTACAGAGCCCGCCTAAACAGGTGCAGACAAAGAGGTCGCGGACAGCTTCGTTTCTGTCGAAAAACGACGCCGGAATGCGCAAAACCTGCCCTACACAGGCCAAACCAACCAAGGGGAATCACACATGCCAGACGTCACGATCGTATATTGGCGCGACATTCCTGCCCAAGTCATCGTGGGCAAAGGACGTCGTGGATCAAAACGCCAGCTGGAAGAGCGGTTTGAACAAGCCATCGACCGCGCCGCGATGAAAGTGAACGCCAAAGATGCCGATGCTTATCTTGCCGAATGGCGCAAAGCGGCCCCCTACCCCATGGACGGTGACCCCGACCAGATCGCAGAGGCAGAAGCCCTGCGTCTGGAAGCCGAATATGATGCAGATCGCATCAAGGCGTTGATTGCAAACGACGGACACGCCCCAACCTGACGGGTCCACTCCTTGGAAAGGAAAGCTGATGGCTTTGTTCAATTTCAAAAAATCCGAAGGCCCCGATGCAGGCCGTTTGTCCCCAGAGGTTGAAAGCTTTCTGCAAGGCTATTCCATCGAGGTGATGCCCCGCACTGCTGCAAAAGTGGATAACTTTGGCGACATCTTGCCCGAAGGCACGCGCGTTTACATCGCGCATATCGAAGGCACCCCCATCGAAGACATGGTCGACACCGCCAAGCGCCTAAACGCCGAAGGCTTTGATGTGATGCCGCACTTTCCGGCCCGCATCATCAAAGACGCATCCACTTTGCAAGACTGGATCGCCCGTTATCAAGGCGAAGCAAACGTCGATCAGGCGTTGCTATTGGCTGGCGGCGTCACAACGCCTCATGGTGATTTCGACAGCTCCATGCAGCTTTTGGAAACAGGTGCGTTTGACGCGGCCGGCTTCAAACATTTGCACGTCGCAGGCCACCCCGAAGGCAACAAAGACATTGATCCCGACGGCAGCATGAAAAACGTCGATGACGCGCTGCGCTGGAAGCAGGATTTTTCCACCCGTACCGATGCGAAGATGGCTTTGGCCACTCAGTTTGCCTTTGAAGCAGGTCCGATCATCGAATGGGCTGACGCGCTGAAAGCAGCGGGCATTGATTTGCCCATTCACATCGGCATTGCGGGTCCCGCCAAGCTGCAAACCATGATCAAATTTGCCATCGCTTGCGGCGTTGGCCCCTCTTTGCGTGTGCTGCAACGGCGCGCCAAAGACGTCACGAAACTGCTTTTGCCATTTGAACCCACAGAAGTCATCTCGGAATTGGCTGCACACAAAGCGGCCAACCCAGATTTCAACATCGCCCAAGTTCACTTTTTCCCGCTGGGCGGCATCAAAACCAATGCAAATTGGGCTATCGAAAACGGTGGGGCCGCAGCCACACCGAAAAACGCATAAAGGATTGCCGTCATGGTAAAAACGATTGTCGAATCCAAGACAAAAACAGCCGTCATCGGGTTTGACCAGCCCTTTTGCGTGATCGGAGAACGGATCAACCCAACGGGCCGAAAAGTACTGTCCGAAGAATTGGAACGCGGTGATTTTTCACGCGTTGAAGCCGATGCATTGGCACAGGTTATGGCGGGCGCGAATATCCTCGACATCAACTCTGGTGCTGTTTTTTCCAACAAAATGGCCGAAGACCCCCGCTATGCGGACAACAACTTTGTTGAGCCTATGTTGATGACCGAACTGGTGCAGCGCGTACAAGCCATTACAGACTGCCCCTTGTGCATCGACAGCTCTGTTCCAGGGGCTTTGGAAAACGGTTTGGCCGCTGCCGAAGGTCGCCCCCTTTTGAACTCGGTTACAGGCGAAGAAGAACGTCTGGAAATGGTTTTGCCGTTGGTCAAGAAATACAACGTGCCTGTTGTCGCGATTTCCAACGACGACACAGGTATTTCCGAAGACCCGGATGTGCGTTTCGCTGTTGCCAAGAAAATCGTGGAACGGGCGGCTGATTTCGGCATTCCCGCGCATGACATCGTTGTTGACCCATTGGTTATGCCGATTGGTGCGATGGCCACTGCCGGACTTCAGGTTTTCACGCTTGTACGCCGTTTGCGCGAAGAACTGGGCGTGAACACGACATGTGGCGCGTCCAACATTTCTTTTGGTCTGCCGAACCGTCACGGCATCAACAATGCGTTTTTGCCGATGGCAATGGGCGCAGGCATGACGTCAGCGATCATGAACCCTGTGGCATTGCCGGTTGGCCCAAAGCGTTTGGCGGAGAAGCGCGCGGAAGTCGAAGCATCAGGTATCATCTTACCGGCTGATATGGATGACGAAGCTTTTGCTCAAATGTTTGGGATCGGATCAACCCAGGCACGCGCAGGCAAGGAAATGGAAGCCATTCGCGCAGCCAATTTCCTGACAGACAATGACCCGCACGGCGGTGATTGGATCAGCTTTAACAAGGTGGCGCCCAAAGCTGGCCAAGAAGGCCGCGGTCGCGCCGGGCGCACAGGTGGACGCCGTCGTAAGGCCTGATCACTACACTAAATAACAGATTTAAACGCCCCGTTGCTTCCGCAGCGGGGCGTTTTCTTTTGGAGATGCAAAAGAAATCTTAGCTAGTAACGCTGTCTTAAGAACCCCTCGGCTAAACAGAGATCGTTCGAATTGAGACTGGATGGAGAACGCGATGACGATGCAACAGGTTGGTAGTTTGGATCAGATCTATGGCTGAGACAATTAAACTAACAGCGCGGCTCGATCTGTCCTTTTCTGAGAAACTGGTATCGGATTTGAAAGCAGTCGATGCAGGCACCGACATTATTTTGGACGCCTCAGACGTCGTACATTTCGGCGCATTAGGTGCACAGGCCATTTTGGCAACGGCACGGCGCACCCACGCATCAGGGGCATCTTTAAAGCTTGAAAATGTCAGCGAACGTGTCGAACAGCAATTGGGCTACATGGGGCTCAATTCCGCAAACCTCATGGAGGGCACAGCATGAGCCTTGAAATTTTGGCCGTTGATGACAGCCGTACAATGCGTGAAATGATCCGACTGGCGTTGGAACCAGCCGGTTTTACTGTCCATACTGCCGATGACGGTATTCACGGTGTCGAAGTTCTTGAAAACCTTTCCCCCGACGCGATTATCACCGACATCAACATGCCTCGGATGGACGGCTTCGGGTTCATCGACGCGGTCCGCCAAAAGAATTCATATCGCGCCACTCCTATTTTGGTCCTGACCACTGAAGCTGCACCTGAACTTAAAATGCGTGCGCGGCAAGCCGGGGCAACAGGGTGGATCGTAAAGCCGTTTGAACCGACGAAATTGATCAAAGCGCTTCAGATGGTTGCCGGGTAAGGACAAAAAACATGACCGAACCAACCGATCCAATGGCCGAGATTAAGGCCTCATTCTTCATTGAATGTGAAGAATTGCTTGAAGCGATGCACGATGGATTGCAGACCATTGACGACGGCGAATGGGACGCTGAGACAATCAACGTCGTCTTTCGGGCGGTCCATTCGATCAAGGGTGGTGCCGGTGCTTTTGGGTTGGAAAAACTGGTCCGGTTTGCGCACCGGTATGAAACGGTGATGGACAGTATCCGATCGGGTACTTTGGAAATCGACAGCAGTCTCTTAAAATTGTTCTTCCGTTGCGCTGATCACCTTTCAGATCTTGTTCGTGCAGCACGCGACGGATTTGATCTGCCGGACGATCAAGGGAAGCTACTGACTGATGAGCTTGATGTTGCAATTGGCGGAAGCCCGGAAGAAGAAGCTGAAGAAGAAGAAATCGACTTCCAACCAATGGGGTTAAATCTGGACCTTGATCTGGACCTTGATCTGGACATACCCGATATGTCCGTCGAACCAGAGCAGCCTAAATTCTACATTCATTTCACCCCCAATGCAGAACTTTTCGAAACTGGAAATGAACCGTTTCAAATTCTCAAAGCATTGCAAGAACTGGGTAAATGCAAAACCGAATGCAATCTGGACAAGTTGCCTGCCTTAGAGGAATTGTCGCCAGAAATGCCTTATCTTTCATGGCAGGTGACGCTCTCGGCAAATGTTGAAACTGCTGAAATTGAGTCTGTTTTTGAATTTGTCGATGGACTGTGCGACCTAAAAATTACTTCGGACAGTGCGCAAAGCCCAAACGTCACGCCTGAAGTGGATGATCTGCCTGATCTGCCAGAACCTCCACCGACACAAGATGACGCACCTGATACTGGTCTAGGAATGAAGCCTCCACAACCCTTGCAGACGCCACCTAAAGCACCCGGAGCCGCAGCAGCGAAGTCCGTTGTGCGCGTTGATTTGGACAGAATTGAACGTTTGGTAAACTTGGTCGGTGAATTGGTTATCAACCAAGCCATGTTGTCGCAAAGTCTGGAAGCAGCCGGGCTGTCACCACATTCGGATGCAATGAACGGACTGGAAGAATTTCAACGTCTCACCCGTGACATTCAGGACAGTGTCATGATGATCCGTGCACAGCCTGTTAAGTCTCTATTTCAAAGAATGTCACGTATCATACGTGAAGCATCTGCGGCCGTTAATAAGGACGTTCGGCTGGAAACTGACGGCGAAAATACTGAAGTCGACAAAACTGTCATTGAACGTCTTGCTGACCCCCTGACCCATATGATCCGAAATGCTGTCGATCACGGATTGGAAACAACTGCGGACCGCAAAGCAGCAGGGAAATCTCCACAAGGACAAGTCCGTTTGACCGCTGCGCATCGCTCGGGCCGCGTTGTGATTGAAGTTTCAGATGACGGCGGCGGAATAAACCGACCCAAAGTTCAGCAGATTGCCACTGAAAAAGGGCTCATTCCTGCTGACGCTGTGCTATTGGACACTGAAATCGACAATCTGTTGTTTCTTCCAGGCTTTTCAACCGCAAGCAGCGTGTCAGACCTTTCGGGGCGCGGTGTGGGAATGGACGTAGTAAGGACTTCTATTCAGGCTTTGGGCGGACGCATCACAATAACCTCCCAGAAAGGGGTTGGCACAACCTTTTCAATATCGTTGCCATTAACACTGGCAGTGTTGGATGGAATGGTTGTTCAAATCGCAGAAGAAACGCTTGTTCTACCTCTAAATGTCGTGGTGGAAACACTGACCCTTACCGAAGAAAATTTGGACCAGGTCCGCCCTGGACTTGATGTCGTTCGGGTCCGCGGAGAGTTCGTTCCCCTTTTTGATCTGGGGGTCTCTTTAGGGTACCGGGAGACAAAAGACAGCTATATAGATTCTGTCGTGTTGTTGATTGTTCAGGAAGACGGCAATAGGGCCGCGCTCATCGTTGACGATATTCAAGACCAACGCCAAGTGGTGATCAAAGGGTTAGATGACAGCTTCTATCGTGCCCCCGGGATCGCAGCAGCAACCATTCTGGGTGATGGGCAGATTGCCCTTATTCTCGACCCTTCGGACATAATTGTTCAAGCGCAGGATAGTTCAGCTGCAACCAGATTTGCTTCGTAAATAACAGGACATTTCAAATGACCGATGTAGAAACCAGCGTACCTTCCGAATTGCTCACCTTCCGTCTCGGGGACCAAGAGTATTCACTGGACATCATGTGTGTCCGAGAAATCCGAGGATGGACGCGGACAACGCCATTGCCACATGCGCCCAAGCATATGAAAGGCGTCATAAATCTCCGCGGCACCGTTCTTCCGGTAATGGATTTGGCGGAACGACTGGGAATGGAATCTCGAGAACATACCGAGCGAAATGTCATTATTGTCGTCAAACACAAAGATAGCATGACAGGGCTTCTTGTAGACGCCGTGTCGGATATCATCGCTTTAACGGAAAGCGATCTTCAACCCCCTCCTGAAATGTCAACAAGTTCTCAAGCTGGTGTTATTAAGGCCCTTACCTTGCTGGATGAACGCATGATCCGGGTGTTGGATTTGTCGAACATTATAGAGCTGGAAAAAAGTGAGGCCGCCTGACGAAAAAAACAACACAACAGACGCTTCGAAATCATCCGATTTTGAAAAAGAAAATCAAATTTTCGACCACCGTACACCATAGGGAAAATAAATGGCACTGAGGGATCAAATCAGAATTATGGTAGTCGATGACATGTCCACAAGCAGAGGACTGATAACTCAAGCCCTTGATTCATTCGGCATTTCAAATGTGTCGACAGCCGAAGACGGTGCAGATGCACTTCGGGTTCTGGCCAAGGCGCCAGTTCACTTGGTCATATCTGACTATAACATGCCAAATATGGACGGCCTAAAGTTGCTTCACAGCTTACGCAGCGGAGAAAAGACAAAAGGCGTTGGGTTTATTCTCGTAACCGGCCGTGCTGAACAGCAAATTATAGACTATGGGCGTAAATTGGGCATGAATAACTATTTAAAAAAGCCATTTGAGCAAGCAGATTTGCGCAGATGCATAGAGACCGTTGTTGGTCCTCTCTAAAAATGAAGGATCATGATCCAAATTCCGAAGTACAATATTTGTTGACTGTTTTGGGCAGAATGGCCCAGCACGTCGCGAACTTGTCGAAGACTTTGACAACCACAGAAGACTTCATGACAGAACATTTCCATGTCATCCTGTCCAAACATCCGAATGCTATGGAAGACTTTCAGCGGCTAGATTTTTTGAACCAATCGATTATGGACACGTCCAGATTGCTATGCAGTCTTAGCGAAGGGTGTACGGACCCAAAACAATTGGTTCAAGACCTACATCTGGCATCGACACAACATTTGGTATGCCCGGTCGCTTCGGAAAAAATGCCTGAAGATGGTACAGGTGATGTCAATTTGTTTTGAAGTAACTACCGTGAAACCTCTATTCCGCTAGATCAACGCAGTCAGGGTCTGGTTTCCGTACCGACGTTTTCGAAGACACTTAATAAAAACTGACGCAACGGAAATTCAATCTACCGGCTCACTGGTCTGATTAGATGTTACTCAACAACGTCGGTGCGGCTGCGTCTCACAATCATAAAGAATGATACCGACGTGCGTCATTTCTCCACTTTTCGTCTCTGATCGTCACGACCCATGGCACTCAACACCCCAGTTTCGGCCTGAAGCTGCAAAAAACTGTCTCGATCGCGCATACCCAACCACCCGCAGCCCACCAGCGATTGCGCGACAGCACCGCCCAACGTCGTACCCGGCCCCGCGACAACAAACAAATCGGGGGCGTATTCTTTTGCCGCAACTTGTACAGCTTTCGTAAAATTATAGGTTTCACAGATCTGGTCGCCTAAAGTGTAGGCCGCCAAGGCCTGAAGGTCCGACATGTCAGGCCACCAGATCTTACCGGTTCCGTCAATAATGGGGACGTTGGGCGAACTCCAATCAATATCAGCCAGAGCCTGACGCCCCAGTTGCGCAACATTTTGTTGCATATGCGTGTGAAATGCAGCGTGGTTTTTCAGCCTTAATGGGAAAACGCCTTTCTGCGGAACCGCTTTTTCAAACGCAGCCAACCCGGCAATGTCCCCTGCGACAACAAGCATGCCACCCAAATCAATAGACAAAGACAACTGATGTTGAGGCTTTGACGCTATGTCTGAAATCAAGTTTAAAAGCCGCTGCTTTTCAACCTCATCACTTTGCCAGTCATCGCCAACAAAAGGATACACAGTTTGTCCGCCAACACCGTGTTCCTCCATCAAACAGCCCATGGTGTCGGCCACTTGAAAACCGTCTGGAAGCGACAAAACACTGGCAGCGGCCAAAGCCGTATACCAACCCATCGAATTGCCCGTAATCGCAACAATTTCAATATCATCTGCCAAGACCTGAGCATCCAGGGCCCCACACGCAAAGATCAGAGCCGACGCAACACTGCCAGTCGAATAGGTTTCCGGGTCAAATTTTGCGGCACCGTCAAGGTCCGACACTGTCAAGTGACCATTCGATTTCCGATGCGCATCGAATTGTCGAACAGTGTCGTTTTCAAGCCCGTGATGCCGCGACACGTACCCCAGCTCAGGGGCATTGTACGTCCCCCGTCCAGGAAAAATCAGCACCGCGCGGCGGGTCATGCGCCCTCTCCTGTCACCATGTTTCTGGCCATCGCAACAATTCCTTCACGGGATGGAAGTGTTGCAGAATAGGCCGGACCCGTCGCAATAAAGCTGTCTTCAGCCGCCAATATACCAACCGAATTTACGTTGTTTCGAGCCAGCAACGCAATCAGCGCATCGCCTTGTCCGCCGGTGCGTCGACATTCGTCCACGATCAATACGTGATCGCAGCCTTGAACAGCTTGCACAATTGCGGCTTCGGGCAAAGGCGCGATCCAACGCATGTCAATAACACGCGCATTGATGTTGAGATCCTCCAAATCAACCTGCGCCTGACGAGACAGATAATGCCCATTGCCATAGCTCAGTATCGCGATGTCTGTGCCATTCCCATGCACACCGATATCGGTTAACCCAATACTCTGACGGCCCAAAGGATACGTCGACATCCAACCACCATCGCCAGTTTGTGCAAGATCGCGCATGGGATAAAGGGCGATCGGTTCAACAAAAACCACGACCCTTTGTTCTTCACGCGCCAACCGAACGGCTTCACGCAACATGCCCACAGCATCCGCCCCATTAGACGGGCAGGCAATAATCACGCCGGGAATATCGCGCAGAACAGCCAAGGAGTTGTCGTTGTGAAAATGCCCCCCGAAGCCCTTCTGGTACCCAAGCCCTGCGATGCGCAGCACCATTGGGTTGGTGAATTGACCATTTGAAAAGAACGGCAGCGTCGCCGCTTCCCCGCGCAATTGATCTTCGGCGTTGTGCAGATAGGCCAAGAACTGGATTTCAGGGATCGGAATAAAACCGTTGTGCGCCATGCCAATCGCAAGACCAAGGATGCTTTGTTCGTCCAACAGGCTGTCAATCACACGGTCTGGCCCGAAACGTTGCTGCAACCGCTGCGTTACACCGTAAACCCCGCCTTTGCGCCCGACATCTTCCCCCATCATGACCGTTTCGGGATGGTCCAACATAATGTCGGTTAAAGCCCAATTGATCAGCTTGGCCATAGGTTGCGGAGCCGCTTGTGCTTTTGCGTCACTTCCAAACACCGCTGTTCGCGTTGATGTGCTGGGTCCATTGCTTGGGGTGCAGGTGCGCTTTGGCGGGACGATGGCGGCCATAACATCTTGCGCCGTCTGCAGATGGGGCCGCGTGACGACTGTGGCCGCCACGTCTTTGACGCGTGCGGCGGTGGATGTGTAGATGTTCAAAGCATCTTCCGGCGCCAATGCCCCCGCATCCCGCAGCAAACGCACGCCGTGCAACAGTGGATCATTTGCCTCATCGGCCTCCACTTCGGACTTGGGGAGGTAACTGGTGGCGATATCCGCACCGGCGTGACCGTACAGACGTACCATTCTCAGGTGCAAAAACGCAGGTTTGCGCCGTGTACGCACATAGTCGGCAGCTGCTTGGGCCGTCGCGTATGTGTCATAGATGTCCAAACCGTCAGCCTCAAAATACGCGACCCCTGGGCGGTGTTTCATGGATGCCGCAATCCACCCTTGTGGCGTCTTAGTCGAAATCCCGATACCGTTGTCTTCACACACAAACAGCAAAGGCAATGGCGTGGCTTGAACAGATGTCCAGCCCGCGGTGTTAAACGCCCCTTGCGCTGTGGAGTGGTTGGCAGACGCATCACCGAAACTGCACATCGCAATGCCGTCTTGCGGCAATTCCCGATGTTCCGGGGCATGTCTGCGGGCCAACCCAAGTGAAAATGCGGCCCCGACGGCTTTCGGCAAATGACTTGCGATAGTTGATGTTTGCGGCGGTATCATCAGCGACTTTGATCCCAGAACTTTGTGCCGCCCGCCGCTTGTCGGGTCTTCGGAGGAACAGGCAAAACTAAGCAGCATGTCCCATGTTATCGTCTGCCCTGGCACTTGATCCGCGCGCGCGATTTGAAAAGCTGCATCGCGGTAGTGCAAAAACGCAATGTCATCGGGACGTAACGCACGTGCCACAGCCGCCATCCCCTCGTGGCCAGACGATCCGATAGTGTAAAAACCCTGCCCCGCCTTTTGCATGTCACGGCTGGTCAAGTCCAACGCCCGGCTCAGGCAGCCTGCCCGAAAAATCTCGATTGCTGTGGTTGCGTCCAAACCCGATTTTGGCGCAGCACCCTGAGGGAAATCCTGCGCCTGTACGCGCCGCAAGAAATTCTCATGCACGATTTTTGCGCGGTCCATTTGGGCATCCTTACATTGGTGTTGTTTGCACAAAAGGCTTGATCGGCGCCAAGGTCAAGCTTTGTCAAAGCGTGTCTTGCAAAAGCTGTGGATACGATCAAAATATGAAACATGACTGACAAATTCACCTTATCTTGCGGCCCCTTACACGCAGAAGTTCTGGCCCAAGGGGCAACCTTGTCTCGTCTACGTTATGTGAAACGCGACCTTTTGCTGGGGTTTGAGGATTCAGCAAACCATGCGAACATTCCTATCTTTGCCGGACCATTGGTCGGACCGATCGCAAACCGTCTTGCGAACGGCCAATTGGTCATCGATGGAAAAACCTATCAAATGCAGTGTAACGAAAACAACCGTACAACACTTCATTCGGGTGACAGCGGATTGCACGCCATCCATTGGACGGCCTCTGACGTAACCCCGACACAAATCACCCTGAAGTGCGTTTTGGAAGATGGCGTTGGCGGCTTACCCGGGCTTCGAAAATTTACAGCAACCTATCGTTTGACCGCGAACGCACTCAGTCTGGATATCACGGCGACGACGACGCAAAAAACCCCGATGAACATCGCCCACCATCCCTATTGGGCATTGGACAAAACGATCTCGGACACAAAACTTTGGGTGGCGGGGGACCGATATGTCGAAGTGGACAACGCGAACATTCCAACAGGCCAGACGCCCAAGACCGAAGGAACAGTTCTTGATTTCAACACGTTACGATACCTACCTCGTGCGAAAAATATAGACCATTGTGTTTGTTTGCCAGGGTCGAAACACATGACCCCCCGCCACATCGTAACGCTGCAGGCAAGCGACGGGTTATGCGTGGACATCGACAGCACGGAAGCGGGCCTGCAAGTCTATGACGGTGCGGGTCTACCGCAAAACGCAACCTGCGCCAGCTTTCCCCATGCGCTGGCGCCCTATGCCGGTGTCGCATTGGAGCCCCAAGGTTGGCCAGACGCCCCGAACCATGCAAGTTTTCCAGACATCCTGTTGGCCCCGGGCGACACCTATCGTCAAACCACGCGGTACCGTATTTCAAAGCGGTAAAGCCTCCGCCAACCTCGTCACAATTTTGCCTCATTTGCGCCCCCCTTTAACCTTAGAGCTGTGCTGAAGTTAACGGGTTCACAATCCATTGAGGTCCACAATGTCACAAAAAGACCCGGCACCAGCCCCGCAACCCGTTCAAGCGCAGGACAACCGCCCTGCCCCCGTCATCACGGATTACGCGAGCCTTTAAGCACGTTGTTTTGATGACAATCTAAACCACAGCTCATAAGATCAGGGCATGACAACGCCTGTATCTTCTATCCGCAACCTTGGCCCCGCCATGGAAGCGTCCTGCGAAAAGGCAGGAATACATTCCGCGGAAGAATTGCGGGCACTCGGGCCTGACGAAACCTACCGCCGCCTGTTGCAAACCGGCATGAAACCGCACTTCATCGGTTATTACGTGTTGGTGATGGGGCTTCAGGGGCGCCCGTGGAACGATTGCAAAGGCGATGAAAAACGCAATTTGCGCAAAAATTTTGATCAGATCAAATCCCAAGCCTCCGATGAAGGGCGTGGTGCATTCGAACAAATGATGAATAAAATCGGAATTTTGGAGAAGCGCTAAAAACAGGCGCGCACCGTACGTCATTCATAACACACGTATCTCAACAAAAAAGGGCCGGTGACTTGCACCCGCCCTTTTTCAAATCTTGTCGCTAAAAGCAGTTAGGGCTTAGCCCACCAACTCCAAACCAGAGAAGAAATACGCGATTTCCACTGCAGCTGTTTCTGGCGCATCAGAACCGTGAACAGAGTTTTCGCCGACGCTTTCGGCAAATTCCGCGCGGATCGTGCCCGGTGCAGCGTCAGCTGGGTTTGTAGCGCCCATGACTTCACGGTTTTTCGCAATGGCGCCTTCGCCTTCCAGAACCTGCACAACGACGGGTTCGGAAATCATGAACTCGCACAATTCGCCAAAGAAAGGGCGCTCAGAATGGACACCGTAAAATTCTTGCGCTTGCGCCAGAGTCATCTGGATGCGCTTGGATGCAACAACGCGCAAACCGGCTTCTTCGAACTTGGCAACGATCTTGCCTGTCAGGTTGCGTTTGGTGGCATCTGGTTTGATGATGGAAAAAGTACGCTCAAGCGCCATGGTATTCACTCCTGGGATGGTGCGGACCCCGGCCCGCCTTGACTATTGCGCGCCGCCTACCATGCACGGCGGCCCTTGAAAAGAACAATTCCGCCCGCCCACCACCGATTGACAGCGCAGCGCCCTTGCGCCACACCGCGCCCATGTTGCGCATCAATGATATATCCTATTCCGTCGAAGGCCGCCCGCTGCTTGCTGGTGCCAGTGCTGTCATTCCCGAAGGCCACAAGGTTGGCCTGATCGGGGCCAACGGTGCAGGCAAAACCACGCTGTTCAAGCTGATCCGCGGCGAATTGTTGCTGGACGGTGGCGACATTTCATTGCCGTCCAAAGCCCGCATCGGTGGTGTGGCCCAAGAAGTCCCCGCATCCGAGACATCGCTTGTCGACACGGTTTTGGCCGCCGACACCGAACGCGCATCTCTTTTGTCCGAACAGACCGAAGACCCCAACCGTATCGCAGAAATCCAGACCCGTCTGGCCGACATCAACGCATGGTCGGCCGAAGCACGCGCATCCTCAATCCTTAAGGGCCTGGGCTTTGATGACAAAGAACAACAGATGCCCTGCTCTGATTTTTCTGGCGGCTGGCGGATGCGTGTGGCCTTGGCAGCGGTTCTATTTTCGCAGCCTGACTTGCTGTTGCTCGATGAACCGACCAACTACCTTGACCTTGAAGGTGCGCTCTGGCTGGAAGCCTATCTGGCCAAATACCCCCACACCGTCATCATCATCAGCCACGACCGTGGTTTGTTGAACCGCGCCGTAGAAGGTATTTTGCACCTCGAAGAACGCAATCTGACTTTTTATTCAGGCCCCTATGACCAATTCGCGCGGCAACGGGCCGAACGCCGTGCTGTGCAAGCCGCAATGGCCAAGAAACAACAGGCGCGCAAAGATCACATGCAAGCCTTTGTGGATCGTTTCAAAGCCAAGGCATCCAAAGCGAAACAGGCGCAATCCCGCCTGAAAATGATCGAAAAGATGGATATGATCGCGGCCCCCGAAGAGGCTGCAAAGCGGGTGTTCACCTTTCCCGAACCCGAAGAAATGTCACCGCCCATCATCAACATTGAAGGCGGCTCAACCGGTTACGGCGACACAGTTGTGCTGAAAAAGCTTGACCTGCGCATCGACCAAGATGACCGTATCGCGTTGCTGGGCAAGAACGGGCAAGGCAAATCGACCCTGTCCAAACTGTTGTCTGACCGTCTGGATTTGATGGGTGGCCGTATGAACCGCTCCACCAAACTGCGCATCGGGTATTTCGCGCAGCATCAGGTGGATGAATTGTTCGTGGACGAGACGCCGCTGCAACACTTGCAGTCCATGCGCCCCGGCGTTCTGCAATCCAAGCTGCGGGCCAATCTGGCGGGCTTCGGGTTGGGGCCGGATCAGGCCGAAACTGTTGTAGGACGCCTCTCTGGTGGGCAAAAAGCGCGGCTTTCGTTGTTGCTGGCCACGCTGGACGCACCGCATATGCTGATTTTGGACGAACCGACAAACCACCTGGACATCGAAAGCCGCGAAGCATTGGTCGAAGCGCTAACCGCCTATACCGGCGCGGTCATCTTGGTCAGCCACGACATGCACCTGCTCAGCATGGTCGCGGACCGGCTTTGGCTCGTGTCTGATGGCACAGTAAAGCCCTACGACGACGATCTGGAAAGCTACCGCAAACTTCTGCTGTCCAGCGATAAACCGGCCAAAGCGAAGGCGGCAGCGCCCAAAGCACAAAAGCCCGGTCGGGACGCACTGTTGGCGTTAAAAGCCGAAGTGCGCAAATCCGAAGACCGTGTCGAAAAACTGAATACAATGCGCGACAAGCTGGCCACCAAACTGGCAGACCCTGCCCTTTACGAGGACAGCAAGCTTGGGGAAATGGAAGTTTGGCAGAAGAAGTACGCCGAAGTCATGAACGCGCTGGACCGTGCCGAAGCCCTGTGGATGCAGGCTTTGGAAAAGCTTGAAAAAGCCAATGCCGCCTAGACCACAAGCTTTTGTTTCTTTTCGCTAAAAATATCCCGGGGGTCCGGGGGCAGCGCCCCCGGATACAACGCCAATGATTGACACCACATTTCTGATTACCGCGTTCGTGACGATGTTCGTGATCATCGACCCTATCGGCCTCGCGCCGTTGTTTTTGGCGCTGACACAAGGGCAGGATGTTAAAAAACGCCGTTCGATCGCGGTGCGGGCCTGTGTGATCGCGATGGTCATACTCATCCTTTTTGCGCTTCTTGGCGAATCGCTGCTTGGGTTTATTGGCATCTCCATGCCCGCTTTTCAGGTATCGGGCGGGGTGTTGTTGTTTCTTACTGCCCTCGACATGCTGTTTGAGAGACGCACAAAGCGTCGCGAAGATCAGGCAGACGAAGATGACAACGAAGACCCTTCGGTCTTTCCTTTGGCCATTCCCCTGATTGCGGGACCAGGCGCCATCGCATCCGTAATTTTGCTGACAAACCAGCGTCCCGGATTGGAAGGTCTGGGCATGGTGCTTGGCGTAACAGCGGCCGTGTTGCTGATCGCTTTCGGGTTGTTTTTGGCCAGCGGGTTGATCGAAAAGGTACTGGGCAAGACGGGTATTACCGTTTTGACACGGCTTTTGGGCATGCTTTTGGCCGCCCTTTCCGTGCAAATTATGTTGGATGGGCTGGCCGCGTTCGGGTTTGGTCCCGGCGCAGGCTGACATTTTAAAAAGAACCACTATGTTCTACCCGAAGCCGTCGGAGGGTTCATGGAAAACGTCGATCAAGCCAGTGCAATCTATCTGATCCTCTTGGGGCTTTTGTTGGCCGTAGGATTCTGGACACAAGCACGCAGCAACTGGAACCGGACGTTGCAACAGGCCGCCATTTGGGTGCTCATATTTTTAGGGGCTATTGCCGCCGCTGGACTTTGGGGTGACATTTCCAAAGGGCTAAACCCGCAACAGGCCAGTTTTGATGAAAATGGCAAAGTCGACGTCCCACGCAGCCCGGATGGGCATTATTATCTGACACTGAGTTTGAACGGCGCGCCCGTAGATTTCATCGTAGACACGGGCGCCACCGACATGGTTTTGTCCCGCAAAGATGCAAAACGCGCCGGTTTGAACCTGGAAAACCTGATATTTTCCGGCCGCGCCATTACAGCGAACGGTGAAGTGAAAACAGCCACAGTGCGCTTGGACGAGGTCGCTTTGGGCCCCCATATCGACACAAATGTCCGTGCCATTGTGAACGAAGGCGACATGGCGGGATCGTTGTTGGGCATGGGATACCTGCAACGCTGGGGCAGGATCGAAATAACAGCAAATGGGTTAAGTTTGACGCGCTAAGCGCCTCACATCTCTGCCTTTTTCTCCCAAGACCCGCTTGCCTCCGACCAATATTGCGCCGACGCCCCTGCCGCTTTCAGGGTCTTCCATTGCCCCCGCGCCCGGTCCAAAGCACGGTCATCATTGCCATCGAACAACACGCAAACGCGGTCCAGCGTTGCGATTTCATCGGCGGTCACGTCTGCACCATCGATGCTCATGACACAGTGCGGTGAATTAGCGGATTGGGCTTGCGTGGTCAGCAAGATGGGTTGGTCCGCATCATGTGAACCGCCTGCGATCCCATGGGGCAGAAAACTGTCGTCTGCCCCCATCCACAGCTTTTCGTCCAGCCACATCATGCGTCCCGGATCAACACCACGCACGGCCACGCGCCACCCCGCCTGCCCGGCTTTTCCCAGCAACATGGTCAGCGTCTCATCCATTGAACGGCGCGTTAGATGATAGAAATAGGCGGCCCCCATCAGCCGTCCTCGTAGACGTCCGACACCAAGCGGTTCAATGCCATAACACCCCACCCTGTGGCCCCTGTGGGTGCCAGTGCTGTTTCGGATTTCACCGATGCAACACCTGCGATATCCAAGTGGATCCACGGTGTGTCATCTTTCACAAACCGCTGCAAAAACTGCGCCGCAGTGATGGATCCTGCAGGACGCCCGCCGATATTTTTCATGTCAGCGATGCGGCTTTTCAACATGTCGTCATATGCGTCACCCAAAGGCATGCGCCACGCGCCTTCGCCTTCGGCCTCAGCCGCTTTCAAAAATGCATTGCAGAACGTGTCATTGTTAGAAAACACCCCGGCGTTTTCATGCCCCAATCCGATGATGATCGCACCTGTCAGTGTTGCCAGATCAATCATTGCCTTGGGGGCAAAACGGTCCTGCGCGTACCACATCACATCACACAACACCAAACGACCTTCGGCATCTGTGTTGATGACCTCGACAGTATCGCCTTTCATGGATGTGATCACATCCCCGGGGCGGGTTGCATTGCCAGACGGCATGTTTTCCACCAAACCGACAAGCCCTACAACATTGGCTTTCGCACCGCGCAACGCCAATGCACGCATCGTGCCCGCCACAACGCCTGCGCCCCCCATGTCCATGGTCATGTCTTCCATGCCGCCTGCAGGTTTCAGGCTGATGCCGCCAGTGTCAAACACCACGCCTTTGCCGATCAGCGCCAGTGGTGCGTCGCCCTCAGTGCCACCGTTCCATTCCATCACGACGACTTTGGACGGGCTATCCGAACCTTGACCAACCGACAAAAGCGTTCGCATTCCAAGGCTTGCCAGCGCTTCCTCATCCAAAACCTCTACCTTCAATCCCAAGTCGCGCATGTCTTCCAAGCGGTTGGCAAATTCTGTGGTTGTCAGAATGTTCGCAGGTTCGTTTGTCAAATCGCGCGTCATGAATGCGCCTTCCGCGATGGCCAACAAAGGCGAAGCGGCTTGCGTTGCGGCGTCGGGTTTGGAGCACATAATCACCACAGACCCGGAAATGTCATCGCTGCCGGTCTTGTGATCCACAAAGGTGTAATCCCGCATCGCCAGTCCAAGTGCTACGTTTTCGACACCGCGCAAAGGCCCGGCGGCCACCAACACTTCAGCCGTGCCGCGCAGCTTGGCCAAAGTGGCCCCTGTTTTACGCGACTGCACAACCGTCGACCGACGCGCCACACGAACAATATCAAGCGCAATGGCTGCCATGCCAACAGGCATATTCAGCGTAAATGCCTGTCCGGGCTTGGTTTTTGCGAAAGCATCGCCTTCTACAGCGCGTGCGACTGCACCTTTGGTCAAGGTGTTGCAACGCCGCGCATTGCTGTCCAAACGGCCCTCTTCATCCACAAAGATTGCCACACGGCCTGTGTGATCTTTCAGCTTTGCGATGTCCGTCATCTCGAAACGGATGGCTGTTGGTTTTCTCATTGGGGGACCCTTTCATGGAGGCGGCATGCGATGTTTCGCCAAGACCTAGCGCGACCGCTATGAAAAAACCAGATAACAGTTTTCCCCGCGCCCCGCTTGCCCTATTGTGGCTGCAAACGAAAAACACGACAGACCTTGGGGGAAATGAGTGGCCAAACTCGACAGATATGTCCTGTCGCAGCTTCTGCTGTTGTTTGGATTCTTTTCACTGGTTCTGGTGGCCGTGCTTTGGATCAACCGCGCCGTGGTTTTGTTTGACCGGTTGATCAGCGATGGCCAGACCGCTTTGGTCTTTTTGGAATTCACCGCACTGAGCCTGCCCAAGTTGATTACGACAGTGTTGCCCTTGGCGACTTTTGCCGCCTCCGTTTACGTCACCAACCGCATGAACAATGAAAGCGAACTGACGGTGATGCACGCCACAGGCAGCAGCCCATGGCGCTTGGCCCGTCCTGTTTTTATCTTCGGTTTGATTTCGGCCGCCATGATGTCGCTGCTCAGCCATGTCTTGGTGCCTTCGGCGCAGGCTTTGGTCAGTGAACGCGAAGCCGAGATATCCCAAAACGTCACCGCCCGCCTTTTGACAGAAGGCACCTTTCTGAACCCCACCAAAGGTGTCACCTTTTACACCCGCGAAATCGATGACGAAGGCGTGTTGCGGGATGTGTTTTTGTCCGACAGGCGTGCGCCTGTAGAAACGGTCACCTACACAGCCTCAGAGGCGTATCTGGTGCGCAACGGGGATGGCAGCACATTGATTATGGTGGATGGGCTGGCGCAGCGGCTCAACACCCAGACCCAGACTTTGTCCACGGCAAAGTTTGCGGACTTTTCTTTTGATATCAGCGCCATCGTCAAATCCGACGACGGCAAATCGACCTCGATCAGGCATCTTAATTCCTTGGCTTTGATGCAGGACTGGGATGTGATTGCCGATCAAACCGGCGCCAAACGCGGCAGCATTGCCGAAGAATTTCACAGCCGCTTTGCGCAGCCGTTGTTTTGTGTCGCTGCTGCGTTGATCGGGTTTTCGACACTTTTGATCGGCGGCTTTTCACGCTTTGGCGTGTGGCGCGAAGTTGTGATTGCATTTGGCTTGTTGATCTTCATAGACGGGGCGCGATCGGCTTTGGTTGATACCGTCGTTCAGGACGCATCCAAATGGTTCGTGATGTATGTGCCTGCACTGATCGGAGCGGCTTTGGTTGCGGGAATGTTGTTCACCGCCGCCCACCCCAGATGGTGGCGCCGTCGCAAAGAGGTGGCGCTATGATTTTACATTTCTACTTTGCCCGCCGTTTTGCCATGAGTTTTTTGATCATTACGGGCGTCTTTTTGACGTTGGTTGTTTTGGTCGATCTGATTGAGCAAACCCGCCGCTTTTCGGATATGGGGGTCACATTGGGGCAACGTCTGACACTGTCTTTGTTGAACGCCCCCGAGACCATCAACCAGATTTTGCCATTGATCATGATCCTGGCAACTGTGGTTTTGTTTATCAGCCTTGCGCGGTCTTCCGAATTGGTGGTGGCACGTGCCGCCGGGCGCTCAGCCATGCGCACCCTTATGTCACCTGTCGTGGTGGCTTTGATCATCGGATGTATGGGGGTGGGTATGCTGACCCCTATCGTGGCCGCCACAACAAAGCGTTACAGCGCATTGGTGGACGGCTACCGCAGTGGTGGCGCATCGACCCTGTCCATCAGCGCGGAAGGCCTGTGGTTGCGCCAAGGCAGCGAAAGCGGCCAAACGGTTATTCGCGCAAGCCAGTCCAACGCAGATGCGTCCGTGCTGTATGACGTGACCTTCATGGAATACGGCGAAAACGGCAGCCCTTTGCGGCGCATCGAGGCCAAAAGCGCCGCTTTGCAGTTGGGGGCATGGTCTTTACGCAGCGCCAAGGAATGGCCATTGCAAGCCGGCATCAACCCTGAGGGCAACGCCACAACACACGAGTTGCTAGAGGTGCCATCGTCCTTGACCCTGGACCGCATCCGCGAAAGCCTTGGCACACCGGCCAGTGTAGCCATCTGGGACATGCCCGAGTTCATCGCGCAATTGGAACAAGCCGGTTTTTCCGCGCGCCGCCACAAGGTCTGGATGCAGGCCGAACTGGCACGGCCCGCGTTCTTGATGGCGATGGTTCTTGTTGCCGCGGCCTTCACCATGCGCCATACCCGTTTTGGGGGGACGGGCATTGCTGTGCTGTCCGCAGTTCTAATGGGGTTTGGGCTGTATTTTATGCGTAGTTTTGCGCAGATTTTAGGGGAAAACGGGCAGATTCCCACCGTTTTGGCAGCATGGGCGCCACCTGCTGCCGCGATTCTATTGGCTGTTGGCCTCTTGTTGCATGCGGAGGATGGATGATCCGTAATCTGGCAGTTGCATGTATTTTGGCTTGCGCCCCTTTGGCGGTTCTTGCACAAGATACCCCACCGCCGCCTGCGGCTTTGGTCGCGGACAGTGTAGAAGTCACCCGTGACCGCGTCTTAATCGCAACAGGCAACGTCGAGATATTCCAAGGCGACACCCGCCTTCGTGCGCAAGGCGTGACATATGACGCCCGCAATGGCTCGCTGGTTTTGACAGGGCCGATTTTACTGCAAGACGGGCCCGACATCGTGGTTGTGGCGGATCAGGCAGAGCTGAGCAAAGACCTGCAAGACGGGCTTTTGATCGGTGCGCGCGTTGTGATGAACGAACAGTTGCAGTTGGCCGCTGTGGAAATGAACCGCGTCGGCGGGCGCTACACCCAGCTTTACAAAACTGCCGTGACATCGTGCCATGTCTGCGACAGCGGCAAAGCCCCCTTGTGGCAAATCCGTGCAAAGCGCGTTGTACATGACCAGCAAGAACAACAGCTGTACTTTGATCGCGCCCAGTTTCGCATTCGCAATGTGCCGGTGTTTTACTTGCCGCGCCTACGCCTGCCCGACCCGACTTTGGAACGCGCCAGCGGGTTTCTGATCCCGTCGCTGCGCACAACGTCGCAATTGGGAACAGGCATAATCGTTCCGTATTTTATCAAGCTTGGCGATCATCGGGACCTGACACTTAGCCCCTATTGGTCCGCACGCACAGACACGTTGAATTTCCGCTATCGTCAGGCGTTCAAAACGGGCCGCATTTCCTTCGAAGGTGCCTATACCCGGGATGATCTGCGCCCCGGCGAAGATCGCGGTTATTTGTTCGGGGAAGGCCGTTTTGATCTGGAACGCGGCTATGTTCTAAGCTTTGCTTTGGAAACCACATCGGATGACGCCTATCTGATCGACTATGGCATCACCGACGCGGACCGCTTGACGAGCGAGCTGGCTTTGACGCGGGCCAGACGTGACAAATACATACGGGCAGCCGTGATCAACTTCCGGACCTTGCGCGAAGGCGAAGTGAACAAGACCTTGCCGACGAACGTCATCGAAGCGACGTATGAACAACGCTTTTTCCCCAACCAGCTTGGCGGCGAATTTCGTATTGCGGCCAACGCCCATGGTCATTTCCGCCAATCCGGTGATCCCAACGATACAAATGGCGATGGCATTGCAGACGGGCGGGATGTGCTGCGTCTGAACCTCGAAGCGGACTGGCACCGTCAATGGACCTTCCGCAACGGGCTGCAGGCGGATTTTGGCATCGGGTTTGCCGCAGATCTGTTCCACGTCAAACAGGATGCGTTTTTCACCGATCCGGACTCTGACATCGTGCCCCGTACATCGCTGACCTTGCGCTATCCGATGGTGCGTCAGGGCCCTAATGGTCGCCAACTGCTGGAACCTGTGCTGCAAATTGGTGCGACGGGTGGATCAAACCTGAACATTCCCAACGAGGAAAGCACCCGCGTCGAATTCGACGAAGGCAACCTGTTGTCCCTGTCACGTTTCCCGCGCCCTGACCGGCGCGAACGCAGCGCCACCGCTGCAATCGGGATCAACTGGAGCCACTTTGGCAACGAAGGCTGGGACAGTCATCTGACCTTCGGCCAAGTCATTCGCCGCCGTGCCAACACCGATTTTTCTGACACATCCGGCCTTGCCGGAACACATTCCGATTTCTTGCTGGCTGGACAACTCAAATCCGAAGGCGGGTTTTCTGTGACGGGCCGCGCCCTGTTCAACGAAAAGTTCGACGTCTCCAAAGCCGAATTGCGCGGTGATTGGGCCGGACAACGCAGCAGCTTTGGCACCTCTTATGTGTGGCTGACCGCGGATGCCGCAGAGGACCGTCCCACAGCCGTATCGGAACTGACGTTTGATGGCACCTACAAGCTGAGCAATGTGTGGACCGCCAATGCGAACTGGCGATACGATTTGGTGGATGACCGCGCGGCCAGCGCCGGTTTGGGCATCCAATACGTCAATGAATGTGTTACAGTCGATTTCTCTGTGAAGCGGCGCTATACATCCTCAACAAGTGTTGAGCCTTCGACCAATCTGGGCTTTACAATATCCTTGCGCGGTTTTTCAGCCTCCAATGGAACTGAAAGATACGCCAACTCATGCGAAACAAAAACAAGATGAGCAGTAAACCGATGAAACGATCCGTCCTTGCCTTGGCGCTCACTGCGGCCCTCGTGTTGCCTGCCACAGCCCAAAACCTGTTTAAACCCGTCGTGCAAGTCAACGACAGCATTGTCACGGAATTCGAAGTCAACCAGCGCATCCGCTTTTTGCAAATCATTGGCGCCCCCGGTGGCACGCGTGATGCTGCCATTGAAGCGCTGATCGAAGACCGCTTGCGGATCGAGGCAACCCGCGACGCAGGTCTTGTGTTGACGGAAGAAGGCGTCACCGCGTCGATGGCAGAATTCGCCACACGCGGCAACATTGAGCTGCCCGAATTTGTGCGCCTGTTGGGGCAAGCCGGTGTATCGCAGGAAACGTTCCGTGATTTCGTCACAGTCAACATTGCGTGGCGCGACCTGATCCGGGCGCGATATGGCAACCGTGTTCAAATTTCATCTGCGGAAATTGACCGCGCATTGGCCGCGTCCAGTGACCAAGGCAGCATTCGCATTCTGCTGTCTGAAATTATCATTCCCGCCCCACCCCCGAAGGCCGCCCAAGTGCAGGCTTTGGCGGAACGGATTGCCCAAGCCAAAAGCATCGCTGAATTTTCAAGCTTTGCCCGACAGCATTCTGCCACGGCCACACGGACACGCGGCGGACGGCTGGATTGGGTGCCGCTTAGCAATATGCCGCCTCAGTTGCGCGGCGTGATTTTGGGGCTTAGCGTGGGTGAAATCACGCAGCCACTGCCCATTCCCGGTGCCGTGGCCCTGTTCCAACTGCGCGACATTGAAGAAACGGACGCGCCTGCCCCCGAATTCGCAGCCGTAGAGTATGCCGCATACTACATGGCAGGTGGCCGGTCTCAGGCGACCTTGTCCGCAGCCGAAGCCCTGAAAGCCAAAATCGATGTTTGTGATGATCTTTATGGCGTCGCCAAAGGCCAACCCGAATCCGCGTTGGATCGCGGCAGCTTGGCCCCTGCGGACATCCCCCAAGACATCGCCATCGAACTGGCAAAACTGGACCCCGGCGAAGTCTCGACCAACCTAACACGGTCCAACGGCGAAACACTGGTCTTTTTGATGCTGTGCGGCCGCACTGCTGCACTGAACGAAGAAACCGATCGTGAAACAGTTGCAGCCGGCCTGCGTCAACAACAGTTGACGGGCCTGTCTGACAGTCTTTTGGAACAGTTGCGTGCGGACGCTCGTATCGAATACAAGTGACACTGCCGATCGTTATAAGCTGCGGTGAGCCTGCGGGTATTGGCCCCGAGGTCGCCGCAAAAGCTTATCAGGTTTTGCGCTCTACGGTGCCCATGGCCTATGTGGGGGACCCCAGACATCTGCCAGCAGACACACCTGTTGTGGGCATTGACCATCCGTCAGAAGCAGCAAATGCCATGGCGCAAGGGCTTCCTGTTCTGACCTATGGTTTTGCCGGACATTCAACGCCCGGGCACCCCGATCCGAAAGACGCGCAAGGTGTCATCGATGTTATCGCGGCTTGTGTGGATTGGGTCACCCAAGGCCATGCCAGCGCAATCTGTACTGCCCCCATTCACAAAAAAGCGCTGCAAGACGGGGCCCAGTTTGCCTACCCCGGACATACTGAATACCTAGAGGCTTTGGCAGGCAACGGGGCACATGCCGTTATGATGCTTGCCAGTGATGCGCTGCGCGTGGTGCCCACAACAATCCACATCCCGCTGGCTGATGTGCCTGCGGCGCTGACGCCTGCAGTGTTGCGTGACACCATCGCCATCACGCACCGCGACCTGCAACGTCAATTCCAGATCAATGCCCCCCGCCTTGCCATCGCGGGTTTGAACCCCCACGCAGGCGAAGGCGGTAAAATGGGCCGACAAGAGGTCGATTGGATAGCCGACCTTGTGCGTGACATGGTGGCAGAGGGCTATGACCTGACCGGCCCCCTGCCCGCGGACACGATGTTCCACGCCGCAGCCCGCGCCAAATATGACGCCGCGATTTGCATGTACCACGATCAAGCACTTATTCCGATAAAAACGCTGGCTTTTGACAAGGGCGTCAACGTCACGCTTGGACTTCCCTTCATTCGTACTTCGCCGGATCATGGCACAGCCTTTGATATTGCAGGCAAAGGCATCGCCGATGAAACCAGCATGGTAGAGGCCCTGAAACTGGCCCAAAAGATGAGCAAAACATGAGCCAGATCGACACCCTTCCCCCGTTGCGGGATGTGATTGCCACCCATGAGCTAAGTGCGCGCAAATCCTTGGGGCAGAATTTTCTGCTGGATCTGAACCTGACGGCAAAGATTGCACGACAAGCCGGTGATCTGACGGGCTGTGATGTGCTTGAAATCGGCCCCGGTCCGGGCGGGTTAACACGTGGTTTGCTCAGCGAAGGGGCGCGGCGGGTACTGGCGATTGAAAAAGATCCGCGTTGCTTGCCTGCACTGAACGAAATCGCCCAAGCCTACCCCGACCGTTTGCAGGTCATTGAAGGTGATGCATTGGACATTGACCCGCTTGTGCATCTGAGCCCACCCATTCGGGTGGCAGCAAACCTGCCCTATAATGTGGGAACCGAACTTTTGGTGAGGTGGTTGACGCCCAAAGACTGGCCGCCTTTCTGGGACAGCTTGACGTTGATGTTTCAACGCGAAGTGGCACAGCGGATCGTGGCGCAGCCGGGGTCAAAGGCCTATGGGCGTTTGGCCATTCTGGCACAATGGCGTGCAGAGGCAGAAATCGTGCTGTCGTTGCCGCCCGGGGCCTTCACGCCACCGCCAAAAGTTTCCAGTGCTGTGGTGCATTTGAAGGCGTTGGCTGAACCGCGCTTTCCTGCCAAGGCAGCAACGCTGTCGCGCATTGTCGCTGCCGGGTTCGGGCAACGTCGAAAGATGCTGCGTGCGTCATTAAAAAGTGTCGCACCCGATATAGAAGACCGTATGCGTGAAGCGGGTATCAAACCCACAGACCGTGCGGAGCAAATCCCGCTGGAAGGGTTTTGCGCTTTGGCCCGTGCCGTGGATGCAGCTTAAATCAGCCCTTTTTGTCGCGGGCCGCTTTTTCTTCTTTTGTCAGCTTGTTGTTCCAAACATTGTTGCTTAGGCCCAGTTCAGGCTTCAACGGTTTGGTTTTGCCAACGCTGACCTTGCCGCCTTTGTTCAGAAATTCCTGAATAAGTGCGTCGTCTGTGGTTTCTTTTGGGACATGTTTCATAGCCAAAAGCCTACGTGTGGCAAACCGCACTGACAACAGCGTTTCGTGCACAAACTGTCCAACACGCAAAAAAAGCCCCGCGACTGGCAGGGCTTTTGTCTTCGTCGTGTTTTTACGCGATCACTCTGCAGCTTCGGGCGCGTCCGGAGTGCTTGGGGCCTCTGGCGCGGGGGCCGCGTCAGCTGCGGGTGCCGGTTTTGGTTTCGGTTTGCGACGTGGGCGCGGTTTTGGCTTGGGTTGGCTTTCTGGTGTTTCGACCAACCCGCTGTCACCCTCTGCTGCCTGTTCCGGCTGTGGTTTGGGTGCTGGCTGTTCCGTCACCTCAGGCTGTGGCGCTTCCCCGGGATCGTTTGATGCGGCTTCCTGGCGTTCCACACGTTCTTGACGTTCGCGATCACGCTCGGCCTGACGTTCACGGTTCTGGCGTTCTTGCTCTTCGCGCTTGGCGTCCATTTCACGCTGCGCTTCAGACAGCATGCGTGTGTAGTGTTCGGCGTGTTGCTGGAAGTTTTCCAATGCGACGCGATCACCGCTAAGTTGCGCATCGCGGGCCAGTTGATTGTATTTGTCGATGATCTGTTGCGGCGTGCCGCGCACTTTGCCCTCGGGACCGGAGCTGTCGAACACGCGATTGACGACGTTGCCACCGCTGTTGTTGTTGTTGCCACCGCGGTTGCGATTGTTCTTGGACCTAGAGCGTGATCTGGACGATTTCATAAATTCACTTCAGCCTTCGTGATTAAGCTTGGACGATGTCGGATGCGCCTTGCATCTTGTTTGCGATATCGAATTGTTGGGCTATGAGCCGCGCGGGACTACCTAACGTAGGCATCCACCACTGCAACGCCTTTGAATAAACACGGTGGCCCCGTCGCGGCAAGCCTAAATCCCACTATAGCCCCGATAAATCACATGATTCAGTGGATAAATGCTGAATTTGCTACGATCAGCCGGCAAAATCCGCACAAACCACCCTGTCGCGCCCATCCAGATCCGGTAAAACCCGAACATTGCGCCAGCCCGCGGCCTCGAACAGCGCGCACACACCCGGCCCCTGCTTGTGTCCGATTTCCGTAAGAACACGCCCCCCGGGGTCAAGATGGTCTTGCGCCAACGCCGCTAACACGCGGTATCCCGTCAGCCCGTCTGCTTCATCCGTCAGTGCCATACGCGGTTCATGGTCGCGCAATTCCGGTGCCACACCTTCCATTTCTTCGACTGCAAGATAGGGCGGATTGGACACGATCAAATCAAAGCGCCCTGTCACAGACCCGAACCAGTCGGACTGAAAAATATCGGCGCGGTCCGCCACCCCGTTGGACACAGCGTTTGCACTGGCTTGCAAACAGGCTGCTTCGGACAGGTCGGTCCCCACCCCTACGGCCGTAGGGCGTTCCGCCAACAGGGTAATCAGGATGCATCCCGAACCGGTCCCGATGTCCAAAACCGACCCAAACGGCTGCGCCAATGCCGCTTCGATCAGCGTCTCGGTTTCGGGCCTTGGGTCCAGAACATCAGAGCTTACGTTAAAACGGCGGCCATAAAATTCACGCGCTCCGATCAGATGTGATACTGGCACACGCACAGCCCGGAGCGAAATCAACTGGTCATAGCGTTCGGCAATATCAGGGGCCAAATCTTCGGGTGCAATCAAGGTGATACGCGCCGCATCCACCGAAGCCGCATGGGCCAGCAACACCCGTGCATCGCGCGCAGGATCCGGCACACCAGACGCCCGTAGTTTCGCCGTCGCGGCCACCAAAGCCTGCGCTGCAGTCATGTGCCCATCTCGGCAAGTTTACGGGCCTGATCGTCTGCAGTCAGCGCATCGACAATTTCGTCCAGATCCCCCGTCATGACCGCATCCAATTTGTATAGCGTCAGATTGATACGGTGATCTGTCATGCGCCCTTGGGGGAAATTGTAGGTGCGAATACGCTCTGACCGGTCGCCCGACCCGACTTGGCTGGCGCGGTCCGCTGACCGCGCGTCATCAATGCGGCTGCGTTCCATGTCATACAGCCGCGCACGTAAAACTTGCATCGCGATCTCGCGGTTGCGGTGTTGGCTTTTCTCGGAACTGGTGACCATCAGCCCGGTGGGCAAATGCGTGATGCGCACGGCAGAATCGGTGGTGTTGACGTGTTGCCCACCAGAACCTGACGCCCGCATTGTGTCGATCCGCAGATCGTTTGCGTCGATCTGGATGTCTACGTCTTCAGCTTCGGGCAAAACTGCGACCGTTGCCGCAGATGTATGCACACGCCCCTGACTTTCGGTGGAGGGCACACGCTGCACACGGTGCACGCCGCTTTCGTATTTCATCCGCGCAAAGACATTTTCGCCTTTGATATGCACCACAACTTCCTTGACGCCGCCCAGTTCAGTCAGCTGTTCTTCGATGATGTCGTATTTCCAGCCCCGCGCTTCGGCGTAACGCAGATACATGCGCAACAAATCACCCGCAAACAACGCCGCTTCGTCGCCGCCAGTGCCAGGGCGGATTTCCAGCATCGCAGGCTTCGCGTCTGCAGCATCTTTGGGCAACAGTGCCAGTTGCAACGCAGCTTCAGCGTCCGGCAAGGCGTCGCGCAATTGCGGAAGCTCTTCGCGCGCCAACTCCGCCATATCGGGGTCGTCCAGCATCGCCTCTGCGTCATCAATTCCTGTCAGGATTTGGCGGTATGCGATGATCTGGTCCACGACAGGCTTCAAATCGGAATATTCTTTGGCCAAAGCCGCAATATCCGCGCCATCTGCCCCTGCCGCCATTGAGGCTTCAAGGAATTGAAAACGCTGATTGATCTGTTCTAGTCGGTCTGCAGGGATCATGACCTGTCTGTGCGGGATTGAAGGGGTTTGGTCAAGAGGCGGAACTGTGATAAGCTTCACCACATGAGATATGGCGTTTTATTCCTGAGCCTATTGGCTTTTCCTGTAGCCGCTGACGTCACCAGTCCCAGCGGCAAAACGGTCGAGTGTTATTGCACCGATACATCAGGTGCCCGCATTGAATTGGGGCAAAGCATTTGCCTGCATGTTGACGGGCGCATGTTCACAGCCCAGTGCCAGATGTCGCTGAACGTGCCAATGTGGCGCGAAGTGCAAAACGGGTGTTTGTCCAGCATGGGGCCAGACGTGCGGCCCGGCCTAGGGCAAAGCCGCCAGCAGTTGCCGCAATCGCGCATCATTGACGCCAAGATCTGAACGCCCGAACCGCAAACGGGCGTGCAATTTCAACGTCCCGTTTGCCTGTTGAACCGTTGTGTAGTCAGGAAACCCCATCAATTTGGACCGTGTGATGTAGGTGATGTGCCCGTCCTCAACCGATCCGGCCAAACGTGACGTGCGCGGCAAAGCCTGTGCAGCCTTATCGACAAGAGCCAGCGCATCTGGACCTGCCTGCGTCACCCGAATAGCACCCGCCGCGAAGCGTTTGTCGCTGTCGGCTTCAATCGCAGTGTGCCAACGCGCCGGATCAGACGGCGCCAACCGGATGTAAGCCAGCCCCGCCACAACCAGCAGCAATATTCCCCAAATCGCCATACCCACACCTTTTTTCATGTTGCTTTCGTCACATCATCAAAATCGGCATTATCGGTAGGCCACCCCGGGCAAAATGCACAGCATTTCGTACAGAATGTTGGCCCCGACCAGCGCCGTATTTCCAGACGTGTCATAGGGCGGCGATACCTCAACAAGGTCGCAGCCCACAACACTGACGCCACGCAACGCACGAATAAGTTGCATGGCTTGCGGTGTGGTTAGCCCACCAATTTCTGGCGTTCCGGTACCGGGGGCGTAGGCCGGGTCAAGGCTGTCGATGTCATAGGTGATGTATGTGGGCACATCCCCGATATCGCGCCGGATTTCAGCGCCCAAAGTGTCCAGTGGACGATGCCACAGTTCGTGGCTGGGGAATTGTTGAAAGCCCCACCGTGCCGCTTCTTTGAAATCATCTGCACCGTACCCTGTGCCGCGCAGGCCGACTTGGTACGTCTTTTCAGGAACGATCAACCCCTCTTCATAGGCGCGGCGGAACACCGTGCCGTGGGTTTCCTTTTCACCAAACATTTCGTCGTTCACATCCGCATGGGCGTCCACATGCACCAAGGCCACAGGCCCGTGCCGTTTGGCCATCGCCCGCAGGATGGGTAAAGTGATTGAATGATCGCCCCCGATGGCCATAGGCATCGCATCGTAGTTTAAGATCGCATCGTAACTATCTTGAATAATGCGCAAACTGTCACTTAGGGAAAATGTATTGATCGCCAGATCGCCAATGTCCGCCACTTGTAGGCTGTCAAAGGGCGCGGCCCCCGTTTGCATATGATAAGGCCGCAACATCGCACTTTGGCTGCGCACTTCCTTGGGGCCAAAGCGCGTGCCGGACCGCCATGAGGTACCGATGTCCATGGGAATGCCCAAAACCGCCACATCAAGACCTTTCAGGTCGTTGACCGCTGGCAGACGCATAAATGTGTTAGGACCAGAAAAACGGGCCAGCGCATTGCCACTGATCGGTTGATTTTTATCCGCCATTGCGCAGTCTCCATCCCAGCAGGCAACACAGCTCTGTTGCGACATGGGCGCCCGCAATCGCCGTGGCCCCCGTTGTATCAAAAGGCGGGGACACTTCCACCACGTCACCGCCTTTGATGTTGATGCCCGCCAATTCACGCAACAGTCGCGCCGCCTGTGCGCTGCTGAGCCCCCCCCAAACAGGGGTTCCTGTGCCGGGCGCAAAGGCGGGGTCCAATCCGTCTATATCAAAGGTCAGATAGACAGGATGGTCGCCCACGATACTACGCGCGCGTCGCGCGGTTTCCACGGGGCCGATGTCATGCACGGTGGCCGCGTCGATGATGTTGACGCCCAATGTGTCTTCGTTCGTGGTGCGAATGCCGATCTGCACCGACCGCGCAGGGTCCACTAGCCCCATTTTCACGGCTTTGTAAAACATCGTGCCGTGATCGACGCGGTCCATATTATCATCCGCCCAGGTGTCGGTATGCGCATCGATTTGGATCAGTGACATGGGACCGTATTTGGCGGCATAGGCCTTCAGGATCGGAAAACTGATGTAATGATCACCGCCCAAGGTCACAGATGCTGTATCCGTCGCCAGAATGCCCGCGATATGATCGGTCAAGGCCGCAGGAAAGGCAGGAATATTGGCGTAATCAAACGCCAGATCGCCATAGTCCACGATGGCCATTTCACAAAGCACATCAAAGGGCCAGCCGTAGGGCGCATCAGGGGCTTGCAGCGCAGAGGCTTCGCGGATTGCGCGCGGCCCAAGCCGTGTGCCGGGGCGGTTGGTGACCGCTTGGTCGAACGGCACACCTGTCACAGCGATGTCGGCGTGGGTCAGGTCCTTGGTATAGCGCCGACGCAGAAACGACAGCGCCCCACCAAAGGTGTTTTCATTGGTCAGCCCTTTTAGGTCATCGCGGGTAAACCCATGATCTACTTGACTTTTTGCATCTTCCAATCCCATGACGTTATCCCGCCACCGGTTGCGCCGTTTCCACCAGCCGCGCAAAGAAGGACGCACCGACAGGGGCCACTTCATCGTTGAAATTGTATTCGGGGTGGTGCAGCGATGCGCTTTTGCCTTGGCCCAAAAACAGGTACGCGCCCGGGCGGGCCTCAAGCATGTAGGAAAAATCTTCAGACCCCATGACGGGTTCCACATTGTCCAAAACCGCGTCCGCGCCCACAACATTCCGCGCCACGTCTGTGGCCAGCGCCACGCCCACTTCTGTGTTCACAGTGGGCGGGTAGCCGCGGTGGTACACAAAATCGACTGTGCAGCCAAAGCTGGCGGCCTGACCTTCGGCAATCTCACGCAGGCGGCGTTCGGCCATGTCGCGGATCTCGGGATCGAAGGTGCGCACGGTGCAATTCATGTAGGCCGTGTCAGGGATGACGTTTTCCACCGAACCGGTGTGGATTTGCGTCAGCGAAATGACCAGCTGCTTGAACGCGTCCATGTTACGGCTGGAAATCGTCTGGATCGCTTGGCCGATGGAACAGGCCGCGACCACAGGATCTATGGCGTCGTGGGGGTTGGCGCCGTGCCCGCCCTGCCCCTGAATGGTAATATGCACCGAATCCGCAGCCGCCATCAGAGGGCCGGACGTCGTCATAAACTGGCCCACCGGAAAATCGGGCGCATTGTGCACGCCGTAGACCTGCGCGATGTCAAAGGTGTCCATAATGCCTTCCTCGACCATGGCTTCGGCCCCGCCGGTGGCTTCTTCATCGGGCTGGAAAATCAATGCAACACGGCCCGAGAAATTGCGTGTCTCGGCCAGATATTTGGCGGCGCCCAGCAACATGGTGGTGTGCCCGTCGTGACCGCAGGCATGCATCCGGCCGTCGTGGGTGGATGCATAATCCAGCCCCGTGGCCTCGACGATGGGCAAGCCGTCCATGTCTGCCCGCAACCCGATTGTCGGCCCCGGTCCCTGCCCTTCGATAATCGCCACAACACCCGTTGTCGCAAATCCTTCGTGAATGTCAGTGATCCCGAATTCACGCAGCTTTTCCACAACAAACGCTGCCGTCTTGTGACACTCGCGCCCCAATTCGGGAATGGTGTGCAAGTGCTGCCGCCACGCGGCCATGTCTTCGGCAAAGCCTGCTATACGATTAACGATGGCCATGGGTGGACTCCTTTGCCCTGAATAAGGTTTGGTGCATCCAAACCGAAACCGCAGGGGGCTGCAATGGAAGATGCACTAATCCACGACCAGAATGCGGGCATCGACCGTCTGCTTGAGATCATGCGCCGCCTGCGTGACCCTGCCACAGGTTGTCCTTGGGACATCGAGCAGACCTTTGACACCATTGCCCCTTACACGATTGAGGAAGCCTATGAGGTGGCCGACGCGATCGAGCGCGGCGATTGGGCGGATCTGGAAGGCGAATTGGGCGATTTGCTGCTCCAATCGGTCTATCACACCGCCATCGGCGAAGAACTGGGACATTTCAGCTTTCAATCGGTGGTCCGCAACATCAGCGACAAGATGGTGGCGCGACATCCCCATGTCTTCGGCGACGAATCACGCGACAAGTCCGCCGAACAACAAACTCGCGACTGGGAGGCGATAAAAGCCGCAGAACGCGCTGGAAAAGCGCAAGGCGGGACGCTGGATGGTGTTGCCGTCGGCCTGCCAGCACTTTTGCGAGCGTTCAAACTGCAAAAACGTGCCGCCCGTGTTGGCTTTGATTGGCCCAGCACCGATCAGGTGATCGATAAAATACAAGAGGAAGCCGCAGAACTCGTCGAAGCACGCGATACGCTGACCCACGCAGAAGTCACCGAGGAATTTGGTGATCTGATGTTTGTCATGGCCAACCTTGGCCGTCATTTAGGCGTAGAACCAGAAGCCGCCTTACGGGCCGCCAATGCCAAATTCACGCGCCGCTTTGAAGGCGTAGAGGCCGCCCTTGCCCAAAAAGGCAAAACCCCACAAGACAGCGATCTGCAGGAAATGGACGCGGCGTGGAATGACGTTAAACGCGCCGAGAAAGCCAACCGCCCCACCTGATCTGCCAAACGCTACCCACAATACCCGTCACCGCGATGTGTCTGGACAACCCCGAACCGGCTTGCGACAGTCCGCGCCACAGCACAAAAGGCCAAAACACCACATGCCCCCTCGCAAGATTATCATCGACACGGATCCCGGTCAGGACGACGCCGTCGCTATTTTACTGGCCCTCGCCAGCCCCGAAGACCTTGAAGTCTTGGGCATCACTGCCGTCGCAGGCAATGTGCCACTTGATCTGACCCAGAAAAATGCCCGCAAAATTTGCGAACTGGCGGGCAAAACGGATGTGCCTGTTTATGTGGGCTGTGATCGCCCGTTGGGCCGCGACCTTGTAACGGCGGAACACGTGCACGGGCAAACCGGTCTTGACGGTCCGGACCTGCCAGATCCCGCGATGCCCCTGCAAGACCAACACGCGGTTGATTTCATCATCGACACCCTCAGAACCGAAGCACCCGGCACCGTGACGCTTTGCCCGTTGGGGCCGCTGACAAACATCGCCACCGCCTTTGAAAAAGCCCCCGACATTGCCCAGCGCGTGCAACAGATTGTGCTGATGGGGGGCGCATATTTTGAAGTCGGCAACATCACCCCAACTGCCGAATTCAACATCTACGTTGACCCGCAAGCGGCTGATATTGTGTTTAAAAGCGGCGTGGACATTGTGGTTATGCCCCTTGATGTCACACACAAAGCCCTTGTGACCAAACCGCGCAACGACGCATTTCGCGCCCTTGGCACCCCTTGCGGTGTCGCGGTTGCGCAAATGACCGACTTTTTTGAACGCTTCGACAAGGAAAAATACGGATCTGCGGCCGCCCCGTTACACGATCCGTGTGTGACGGCCTATCTGATACGCCCCGATATTTTCAGTGGCCGAAAGGTCAATGTGGTGGTGGAAACACAATCCGAGCTGACGATGGGCATGACGGTGACCGACTGGTGGGGTGTAACGGACCGCCCCCCAAACGCGCTGTTCATCGGAGACCTTGATGCCGATGCTTTCTTCGCGCTTTTGACGACGCGTTTGGCGCGTCTGTGACCATTCTTGTTGCGCCAGACCCAAACTGGCCTGCTGTTGCGCAAGCGCTGTGCGATGAATGGCGGGCTTTGAAACTTGTGGGTTTACAAACCATTCACCACATCGGGTCGACCTCTGTGCCGGGGTTGCCTGCGAAACCGGTGATTGATCTGATGCCGATCTTTGACACGCAGCCTCATGCAGCCGAAGCAGCAGATGCCGTGACATCATTGGGCTATGAATGGATGGGCGCTTTTGGCCTTGAAGGGCGGCACTATGCCCGCCGTGACGATCCGGTCACTGGCGCTCGGCAAGTTCAGGCCCATTGTTACCCTCAAGACCACAAAGACATTGCACGCCACCTCGCCTTCCGCGATGCCTTGCGCGACAACGGCATTTTACGCGCCGTCTACACCCGCGAAAAAGCCAGATGTGCTGCCCTGCATCCGGGTGACACACACAGCTACGGCGATTGCAAATCCGACTGGATAAAAAAGGCCGAAGCCAAAGCATTGGAACACTACGTATGAGCGCGGCCCTGACCCTTGCGACCCCCGAGCATCTTGACCGTTTGATGATCCTGGTTGCCGCCTTTCACGCCGAAGAAGGCATCGCGCAATCCGACGATATGCGCCGCGCGGGTCTTGCCCCTTTGCTGGACGGTATTCCCCACGGCGTGGTTTACCTGATTGGCCCCCCCAGGGCCGCGATCGGTTATATCGTGATCACCTTTGGCTGGTCGGTCGAGTTTGGCGGCTTGGACGGTTTCATCGATGAGCTCTATATTCGCCCCGGCGTGCGCAAACGCGGCATCGCCTCCGAAACGCTTCTAAGTTTGCCGCGTGCGCTTGCAGGCGCCGGACTAAAGGCCTTGCACCTTGAAGTTGATCAAACAAATGAAACCGCCCAGCGTCTTTACGCCCGTGCAGGATTTGCGTTGCGACCCAATTATCACCTTATGACACGACGCTTCTGACCTATTTCACCCAAAGGCTAGGCCCATGACCCTGAGAATTCCCTTCGACAACAGCTTTGCGGGCCTGCCAAACACCTTTTACAGTGCGCAAAATCCGACGCCCGTCAGTGCCCCCTATATGATTGCGTTTAACGAAAGCCTTGCACAGCTTTTGCGGGTTCAGCCGGGGGATCTCGCGGATATGGCGCAGATCTTTGCTGGCAATGTAGTGCCTGACGGGGCCGCCCCCCTTGCACAGCTTTATGCCGGACACCAGTTTGGCAATTACAATCCACAGCTTGGCGATGGCCGCGCGGTGCTGCTGGGGGAAACCGTCGGCACGGACGGGATACGACGCGACATCCAGCTTAAGGGATCAGGACCCACGCCCTACAGCCGTATGGGCGATGGGCGCGCATGGTTGGGGCCAGTGCTGCGTGAATACGTGATCTCGGAAGCAATGCATGCTATGGGCATTCCGACAACACGCGCTTTGGCCGCCGTGGGTACCGGAGACACCGTTTACCGTGATACCGGCGCAATGCCTGGGGCGGTGTTGACCCGTGTGGCCCAAAGCCATTTGCGAGTGGGCAGTTTTCAGGTTTTTGCGCATCGCGGGCAGATCGCGCCTTTGACGCAACTGACAAATTACGCCATCGCCCGGCACTATCCGGAAGCAGACGGGCCGATGGGGCTGCTACAAGCGGTATGTGACGCGCAGGCGGCACTTATTCCTGCTTGGATGTCTGTGGGCTTCATCCACGGTGTCATGAATACCGACAACTGCACCATCTCAGGGGAAACCATCGACTATGGCCCCTGCGCCTTCATGGACAGTTTCGATCAGGGGCGTGTGTTCAGCTCCATCGATGCTCAAGGGCGGTATGCCTATGGCAACCAACCGGGGATCGCGGTGTGGAACATGGCACAATTTGCAACGGCGCTTTTGCAACAGATGGACAACAAAGAAGCGGCATTGGAGCAGGCCACAGCGATTGTGCACGCGATGCCGGACCGGATCGAAGCACAGTGGCTCACCCGTTTTGGCCAGAAGATCGGCTTGGTGGGCGCAAAAACCGAAGACCGTGTACTAATCGACGATCTTCTGGCCTTGATGCAAAAAGATGGAGCGGATTTCACCAACACCTTTGCAGCACTTGGCACGGACACCGCACGGGACCAATTTGTGGACCGCGACGGTTTTGATGCTTGGGAAAAAGATTGGATGGCGCGTTTGCAATCCGAAGCCGATGCACAAACAACAATGGCGCGGTGCAACCCCCAGGTCATTCCCCGCAACCACCGCATTGAAGACATGATTTCCCACGCAGTTGCAGGCGACTACGAACCGCTTGAACGACTGAACAAAGCCCTGAAGACGCCCTACACATCCACGGACCCTGATCTGCACAGCGCCCCGACGACACAGCAAATCGTGCCGGCGACGTTCTGCGGCACGTAACGCTTCTTTTCGCTAAAAATATCCCGGGAACGCGCGAACAGCGCGGGGGGCAGCGCCCCCTACCGCCGGTTGATCAAGAATATTCCGGCAGCGACCAGACCCAAAGCGGCCCAAATTTGCACCCCCACCTGTTCGTCCAGAACCAACCACCCAAGGATCACGGCAAACACCGGCGACAAAAAGCTGAACGACGCCACCGTGTTCGCGGGATAAACAGACATAAGCCAGAACCACGCCAAAAACCCCAAGCTGGCAACGGCAATGATCTGATAGGCAAGCCCCACGAGGTGAATGGGCGCTATGTCGCGCACCAACGGCCCGAACAAGGGCGCCAGAAGCAGCAAAATGGGCGCGGATACGATCAGTTGCCAATACAGTTGTTGGGCAGGCGGGACTTTGGCCAATGGCGTCAAACGGACGCCCAGCGCGATTGCAGCCCAACACATCGCCGCAAACAGCGCCAACGCATCGCCCAACCAGCTGACCTGAACCTGATCGCGTTCAAAAATCGCCAGCACCACACCTGACATTGCCAAAAGCAACCCCAACGCCCGTTTGCCCGTCAAAGCTTCGCCCGGCAACAACACATGGGCGCCAAGTGCCAACCAGACAGGCATGGAATAGAAAATAATGGAAACACGCGACACAGTGGACAAATCGATGGCCGTGAAAAGTGCGGTGAACTCTGCGGCGAACAACACACCCGACAAGACCCCCGCCCATAGGGTCACCATCGACAACCGCAGCGAAACACCACGCCACCACATCCAAAGCGTCAGCACCATCACCGCGCCAACAGATCGAAGTCCGGCTGCAAAAACCGGCTCTAACCCGCCATTTGTGACTTTAACCACCACCTGATTCACCGCCAAATTCAAGGCGAATGCGGTCAAGGCAATCGTGCCAAACTGATCGAGATGCGCTTTGCGTTCCATGGGCGCAGCAAGCGGCAGGACCGAAACAAAGTCAATCACTTGCCGGATCAAAGCTGCACATGGTGGCCGACGGGGTGCGCCGCCGCAGATGTCTCAAAAACACTCTGGGACAGGCATTTGTGTGCATAAGCTGCAAAATCTGCCAAATTAACCCAAACGAATCCAATTTACACAGGGAACACTGTCATGAGTCTGATGAAAACACTGGCCCAAGTCGCTATCGGCGTCGCTGCATCCAAAAAAGCCAAACCTGCGGCCGCGCAAGCCGGCAGTGGTGGTCTTGCCGGACTATTGGGCGGATTGTCAGGCGGCGGCGGTGGTGGTGGTGCTGCAGATCTGCTGGGCGGGCTTCTGGGTGGCGGTGGTCAAACAGCGGCCAGTGCTGGCGGTGGTGTTCAGGACTTGCTGGGCGGATTACTGGGCGGCACACAACAAGCTGCGGGCGGTCTTTCAGGCGGTTTGGGCGGTCTGCTGGACAGCCTTGGTGGTGGCGCGAACAACAGTTCTGGCGGGGGCCTGTCCGATGTCTTGGGCGGTCTGGCAGGGGCCGCAGGCGCCGGTGGGCTTCTGGGCGGACTGGCAGGCGCCTTGGGCAACAAGCCCGCCACCAGCAACGACAGCTTCGGCTCTGTGCTGAATTCGGCATTTTCGCAAACACCAGAACCTGAAATTGAACCCTCTGCCGATCAGGAAGCCGCAGCAGCATTGATGCTGCGCGCCATGATCCAAGCTGCAAAATGCGACGGGAATTTTGACGACGCCGAACGCGACGCGCTTTTGGGTCAGTTGGGCGAAGAGGTCGACACCGAAGAAGCCGCTTTTGTGCAATCAGAAATGCAATCACCCGTCGATGTGAACGGTTTGGCGTCGCAGGTGCCCGCCGGCATGGAAGAACAGATTTACGCGGTCTCTGTTCTTGGCATTGATTTGGACAGCCAAGCCGAAGCGCAATATCTGGATCAGCTGAGCAACGCGCTGAACGTGACCCCTCAGACGGTTAACCAAATTCACGAAAAGCTCGGAGAGCCTGCGCTTTACACCTGACACCACATCAACTTGCATAGGGTCAGGACCCATTAATTCTGCGCCGTCAGTTTGACAGATTTTTTCGCTGACAAGAAGCATCTTGTGCAAGAATAGTGGTTCTATTTCAAACAGATGTGACGCAGTCAGCGGGAAAATCCGTCAAACCCAGAGGGCGACGATTTCACTTCATTTCAGCGTCGTGGAACGCTTGCAAATAGAACTACTATTTGCGGCACGCCCCAAACCACTGAAATCTTGTGAAATTGCCGCTGACGGCGCAGAATTAATGGGTCCTGACCCTAGCCTACACACCAAAACGTGCGGGCTATGCGTGCCACTGTGTCAAGATATCTTGTGCCACAGCGCTTGACCCGCCGTAGCTTACAATGCGCACGTCCAGTCCGCTGTCTGCAACACATGCCAACCCCTGCAGCACCGCATCCACAATCCAATCCGCGCGATTGCCAAATGCGCCCCCACCCAGAAGTGTCAAAAACACAAGATTATTGCCCGTGAGCGCCGCATTTTGCACCGCCAAACGCAAAGTCGCCTCATATGCGCCTTTCAAGACCAGTCGCGCAAAAATCGACCACGCCACATCGGGGTCTGCGCAATAGGACACAGGCAATGCGCTGCAATAGATTTGGGTGACAGAATGTCCTGCACCGCCCAGTGTCACTTCGACGTTTGCGTGATGCCCCACAGCCAAAGCCCCAAGCAGCGCATGTTGCTTTTGATCGTCCATCGCGGTCAAAACCGCGTTCAACCTGTCCAAACCACCGGGTTTCGGGATCATATAGCCGTTCACCATATCCCAATAACCGTGGCGGGTGTTGTCCAGTGCGGCGTCAATCCCCGACAACCCGTTCAACTGTCTGCTTTCGGTTTGTCCCAATACCCCACACCCGTCCACGTCTACAAAGTAGTTGCGAAAAATCGTGCCTGCGCCACAGGCAATTGCGCAAGCCGGTCCTTGGGTATGGTCGTGTTCGTAAATGCCCACACCCTGTTCCGGCGAGACCCGAGGCGACACCATTTCCAGCATGTTGAACTGCGAAGCCACTTGAAACACAGCCCCCGCATTGGCGGGGTCTGTGTGCAACGCTTGAACGTCTGCCACAACTTCACGCACCCTCAGCGGGCCTGTGGCACGTATTGGCGCCTGTTGTACCTTTGAAAGACGCGGCATGGTCAAGTGCCCTGCCCCATAATGCTGACCATTGGGCGCGCACATCAGTTTGTCTGCTTGCATGTGCAAATGCTTTTGCACTTGCGCATGGGATTCTGTCGCAAGTCCGGTCAGCCGCGTCATCCAAGTCATATCAAACCCCACAAAAGCAAAAACCGCGCCCATTTGTCAGGGCGCGGTCCAGTTTAGATCAGTCCCTGGCAAAAAGCGAAGGACATGCAGGGCAACCTATCAAGCCTTGGGGGCTGGCTTGCGCCGACGACGATTGCCACCACCGGGCTTGCCCGCACCACCACCCGAATGTCCTGCACCGCCGCCGGGTTTGCCGCGCCCGCCACTGCGATGCCCGCCCGGTTTGTCACCGGGGCGTCCGCCACGCCCGCGTTGTTTGGGCTTTTCTTCTTCAGAAGGCTCCCATGCCCGACCAGAGGCCACGGGGATCGGTTTCCCGATAGTTTTCTGAATGTCGCGCAATTCCTTGACCTCGTCAGGGGCACAGAATGCCACCGCGGCACCGTCTTTGCCAGCCCGCGCAGTCCGGCCGATGCGGTGGACATAGTTGTCTGGCACATTGGGCAGTTCGTAGTTGTAAACATGTTTGACGTCTGGAATATCCAAGCCCCGCGCTGCTACATCTGTGGCCACCAGCACTTTGATCGTACCTGCCTTGAAGGCCGCAATCGCACGGTCGCGTTGGCCTTGGGATTTGTTGCCGTGAATGGAGCCTGCTGCAAATCCAGCCTTTTCCAGATTGCGCGACAGCTTTTCCATGCCATGTTTTGTGCGGCCAAATACCAAAGCGCGTTCGTCTTTGTGGGCGCTGAGCAACTCAATCAGCAGCTTGGATTTTTCAGCCTTGGCGATGTAGTGCAATTCCTGCGTGACTTTATCTGCCACCTTGCCCGGAGGTGACACTTCCACGCGAATTGGCGATTTCAGATAGCTGTTGGCGATTTCGTTCATCTGTTTGGGCATGGTTGCCGAAAACAGCATGGTCTGGCGATCTTCAGGCAACATGGACGAAATCTTGCGCAGCGCGTGGATAAAGCCCAAGTCCAGCATCTGGTCGGCCTCGTCCAAGACCAAAAAGACCGTTTCATCCAAAAGCAATGCGCGGCGGTCCATCAGGTCGATCAAACGGCCCGGTGTCGCAACCAACAGGTCAATGCCCTTTTCCAAACGCTTGATTTGCGCGTTGATGGATTGGCCGCCCACCACAATGGCGGTTTTGATGGCGGTTTTCTGCGTCAGCGCCTGCAATTGTTCGGCAATCTGCGTGGCCAGTTCACGGGTTGGTGCCAAAACCAGCCCCCGCACTGTTTTGGGGTCGGGCTTTTGGCCGTATTCCAACATTTGGGCCACCAAGGGCACACCAAAGGCCAGTGTTTTACCGGTGCCGGTTTGTGCCAGCCCCATCACGTCACGGCCGTTCAGCCCGTGTGGAATGGCTTGTTTCTGGATCGGTGTGGGTTCTTTGATACCCATCGCTTCAATCCGTGCCACCAGTTTCGGTGGCAGGTTCATCATGTCAAAATCGCTCATATCAGTCCTATCGCGGCTCTGATCATCTCAGGCCACAGCGTTCTTGGGTGCCGCAGCAACATCACGCCATTGCACCAAACGTACAAAGGCGGCCACCACGGGGTCGGCCCCACGCGTGATTTTGGGAACATCGGCGTTGCTGCTGTTTCATCAGGACCGTTTTGGTCCGTCATCGAGGCGGATAGACCCGCTCTTACTTGCACTGCTCACGCGGCAGACAGCATCGCTTGGGGGGCAGATGCGCCTTTGCACACAATAAGTCAACCCGCAGCCCATTGCCCACTGGCCCCTGTGCGCAAAGGTCGCTACATTGAAGAACCACGATCCGAACACGAGACGCCAGCCCATGCGCCAATCCATCATTCAGCGTTGCGAAGCCAAAGGGCTGCGCATGACAGCACCTCGCCGCGTCATAGCCCAAGTGTTGCAAGACAGCGACGATCACCCTGATGTAGAAGAACTCTATGCCCGTGCAAACGCCATAGACGCCGGCATTTCAATCGCCACAGTCTACCGCACCGTGAAACTGTTTGAAGAAGCGAACATTCTCGATAAGCTGGAATTCGGCGACGGGCGTGCGCGCTATGAAGACGCCGAACGCGAACATCACGACCATCTGATTGATATGAACTCGGGCGAAGTTATCGAATTTGTGGACCCCGACATCGAAGAACTGCAAGAACGCATCGCCAAGAAACTTGGCTATGAGCTGCGCGGCCATCGGTTGGAATTGTTTGGTGTGCCGATAAAAAAGTAACGCGGTGGCACAGGCGGCATTTTGTGCCGCAGGGTTTATGTTTTCGCATCTGAAAGGAGCCCACCGTGCAAGACACGTCTGCCGATCTGAAAAATGTTGTCGCTATTGGTGCATCTGCAGGGGGCGTCCGCGCCATTTGTGACCTGATAAAAGAGCGGCCGGCCCATTTGGATGCCCCCATTGTTATTGCGGTTCACAGTTTGCCCGATTCCCAATTGACCGAAGTTCTGCAAGCCATCACCCCCCTGCCTGTAAAAAAGGTTGAAGATGGCGACGTGTTACAAAACGGCTGTATTCATGTTGTGCCTGGCGCAAAACATGTCTTTTTTCAAAACGGTGCGTTGAAGCTGTCGCAATTGGTGCATGATTCCGGTTTTCGCCCGTCGATTGATGCATTGTTCATGACCATGGCAGCAGAATACGGCGACCGGGCGGTGGCTGTTGTTTTGTCAGGCACGCTCAAAGATGGAATGCGCGGCGCACAGGTGATCTTTGACGTGGGCGGGCGTACCATCGTTCAGGACCCCCGCGAAGCTGCATTTGACGGCATGCCCAACAGCATCATTTTCAACGATCACCCGGAAAAAGTACTGCCTGCCGCAGACCTTGGCAGATGGTTGACGCAAGAACTGGGCGAAACCGAATAGGCGCGGAGCACTGCGTTAAGACACCCGCAGGTGCGGCGCGGATTGCCGTGCCCCTTATGACGGTCTGCTTTGATATTGGCCTCGACTTCCCCAACGTTCACTGACACCTGTGCGGCACACGGGCAAAGGACGCATCATGGACAATTTACGCGGGGCTGGCATCATGGTGCTGGCGATGCTTGGCTTCGCCATCGAAGACATGTTCATCAAACTTCTGGCAGGCAGCCTGCCTATTGGCCAGATCATCGGCTTGATGGCCACAGGCGGCGCGATTATCTATGCGATCATCTGCCGCCAAATGGGCCTTGCGATTGTGTCACGCGACATGCTGACCGCCCCTGTGCTGATCCGCAACTTTGGCGAGTTGTTCGGTACCGTGGGGTTTGTGACCGCGATTGCCCTGACCCCTATTTCAACCGCCTCGGCCATTTTGCAGGCCACCCCCTTGGTTGTCACACTTGGGGCGGCTGTGTTTTTGGGCGAAAAAGTCGGCTGGCGGCGCTGGTCTGCCATTCTGGTGGGGTTTGTTGGCGTCATGTTGATCATCCGCCCCGGCATGGAGGGCTTTGATTACCTGTCTCTCTTCACTCTGCAAGGCGTGCTGGGACTTGCCATCCGCGACATCGCCACGCGGCGCATCCCCAAATCCATGTCGTCCATGCAACTTAGCTTTTTGGCCTTTGTGGTGCTGATCCCTGCCGCGCTGATCTTGCAAAGTGTAAACGATACGTGGTGGGTTGCGCCCTCGCCCACAGGCTGGCTTTTGGTGGGATGTTCGATTGTGATCGGTGTGATTGCCTATTACGGGATTGTCGCCGCAATGCGTGTGGGCGAAGTCAGCTTCGTGACCCCCTTTCGCTACAGCCGTTTGTTGTTTGCATTGGTTGTCGGGTTCTTTGTGTTTCAAGAACGCCCCGATGCGCTGACATTGTTGGGGTCGGTGATCATCGTCGCTTCGGGCATCTATACCGTCTGGCGCGAACGCCGCGTCAAAACCACACTTTAACCTTAGCGTCAGGGCTTGTAGAAGGCGCATATCAGCCACCAAAGGACACGCATCATGAGCACCATCATCGACATTCACGCCCGCGAAATTCTGGACAGCCGGGGCAACCCAACGGTCGAAGTCGATGTGATCTTGGAAGATGGCACAATGGGGCGTGCTGCGGTGCCTTCGGGCGCATCGACCGGCGCCTATGAGGCCGTGGAAAAGCGCGATGGCGACAAAGCACGCTACATGGGCAAAGGCGTGTTGGAAGCCTGTGCCGCCGTCAACGGCGAAATCGCCGAAGCGCTTGTAGGCATCGAGGCCGTCGAGCAAGTCGAAATCGATCAGGCGATGATCGAACTGGACGGCACCGACAACAAAAGCCGCCTTGGGGCCAATGCAATTCTTGGCGTGTCGCTGGCCACGGCCAAAGCCGCCGCCGATTACTGTGCCCAACCGCTTTATCGTTACGTGGGCGGCACGTCGGCGCGCATGTTGCCTGTGCCGATGATGAACATCATCAATGGCGGTGAACACGCCGACAACCCCATCGATATTCAGGAATTCATGATCATGCCGGTCGCGGCCGAAAACATCCGCGACGCCGTGCGCATGGGCGCCGAAGTGTTCCACACGCTGAAAGGCGAGTTGTCTGCGGCGGGCCTGTCCACGGGCATCGGCGACGAAGGCGGGTTTGCACCCAACATCAGCTCGACTCGCGATGCGCTGGATTTCGTTCTGAAATCCATCGAAAAAGCAGGCTACAAACCGGGCGAGGACATGTATCTGGCCCTCGATTGTGCGGCTACCGAATACTACAAGGACGGCGCGTATGTTTTCGCAGGCGAAGGCAAGACCCTGTCATCGGAGGAAAACGTCGACTATCTGGCGGCGCTTGTGGCGGATTATCCTATCATTTCCATCGAAGACGGCATGTCCGAGGACGACTGGGACGGCTGGAAGGCCCTGACCGAGCGTTTGGGCGACAAAGTGCAACTGGTGGGCGACGATCTGTTCGTGACAAATCCGGCGCGCCTCGCCGAAGGTATCAAACGCGGCAGCGCCAATTCCATGCTGGTCAAGGTCAACCAGATCGGCACCCTGACGGAAACCCTGCAAGCCGTTGATATGGCCCACCGCGCAGGCTTCACCAACGTCATGAGCCACCGCTCTGGCGAGACCGAAGACGCTACAATCGCAGACCTTGCAGTCGCCACCAACTGCGGTCAGATCAAAACCGGATCGCTGGCACGTTCGGACCGGTTGGCGAAATACAACCAGTTGATCCGCATCGAAGAGGCCTTGGGTGAAACCGCAGACTACGCGGGCCGTTCCATCCTGAAATGACCTTGCGCATCCGGTCTGCGCAATTGCCCGAAGACGCGACGGCCCTTGCCACTTTGGCTTGGGCCTACCGCGACTTGTTGATCGGGCGCACAGGTCACGTGCCTGACATGGTGGAACGCTACTATTCCAAGACATCTTATGCGGCCCTGATCGCCGACTTGCCCCGCATCCATGCGCGTCCTTTGGGTGACATTCTGGTCGCGGATCTGGACGGAGATGTGGTTGGCTGTGCGATGTACTATCCACACCCGTCCGGCCCATGCGAAGTCAAACGTATCTATGTGTCTGACGCCGCACGCGGATTGGGGGCTGGCGGGCTATTGCTACAGGCTGCAATGGCCGCAGCAAAAGCCGAAGGACACACCCGCATGGTTTTGGATACAGTGCACACATTGACCGAAGCCATTGCCTTATATGAAAAAAATGGTTTCCAACCCTGTGACCCGTTTTATGATCCCGACCCCGCGTTCGCAAACACATTGCGGTTCTTCGATCACGCGCTTTGAAAGCGATCCGGACGGTAAGGCGCAATCAGATCAGCCTGCGCGTTGGTCAAAGGCTGTTCCAGTACCTCTTGCGCCAGAATTTGCGCCACGATTGGCGCCAACGTCACACCCGAGTGCATGACTGACGTGAACACGCCGTCTGCACCGCAGGCCCCCACCACTGGCAATCCGTCTTGCGGCACAGGTCGCATGGCAAGGTTGGCTTCTTCCCAATCAAGTGCGACATCTGGCAATATCTTTTGCAAACGGGCGCAGGCTTGCGTTGCAAGATCGGCTGGCGTGGCGTCGATCGCGCTGCTTTGATCCGCCTGATGCGCCACAGCCGCTGGCATCACGATACGCCCATCGGGACATTGCCGAAACTCACCAATCGGCGCCACGCAGACGTGCGACACCACGCGTGGCAAAGGGCGCGTGTGAAAAATAACGCCGGGACGGCGCAACATCGGCAGGTTGACCCCCATGGGCGACAAAAGATCGGGGCTTGCCGTGCCTGCGGCAACCACAACTTTATCCGCTTTCAAGACGCCACCCGCAATGCGCACCCCGGTGGCACGTCCCTGCGATGTTTCGATGGCCTCCACAGCACATCCCATAACGCGCCGCGCACCGCTGGCCTGTAACAATGCGTGGGTCATGGCCGTCGCGTCTGCAGCCGCCTCTGCCTGAAAGAACAACGCGCGATCCGGTGCTTTGATATGCGGTTCCATTGCGGCAATCTGCTTGGATGACAAAATGTCAGCCGCATAGCCGAGATCCACCAAAGCCTGCGCCTGTGCATCCAGCGCCGCCCCTTGATCTTCCCAGCACAAACATCCCGAAAACGTCACGGGCAACGCAAGGTCGCTGCAAAGCTTGCGGTAAGCGTCGATACCAGCCGCCCGCAGCCGAAAATGATCTGTGTCATGAAAAAAGTTGGCGTTGATCCAGCCGAACGACCGGCCAGAGGCTGCAGCCGCAGGCCCGCTTGCATCCACAACCGTGACGCGCGCCCCCGCCTGCGCGACCGAATATGCCAGACTGGCCCCGATGATCCCGGCGCCGATGATGACCACATGCATAGAAGTCCCCTTGGAAGTCCTTTGCGATACCTTTACGCTTTGTGAATGACAGCTCAAGACATCATCGACCGCTTGAACCTAAGCCCCCATCCAGAAGGCGGCTTTTACCGTCAGACCTGGGTGGCTGATACCGTGGAAGGGGCAGACGACCGCCCGTCAGGGACATGCATCTATTTCCTTTTAAAACAGGGCGAAAGCAGCCATTGGCACCATGTCGATGCAACCGAGATCTGGTTGTACCACGCTGGCGCACCTTTGATATTGTCCCTGTCTGCCACGGACGAAGGCCCCGCCAAAGATCACGTTTTGTCCCCTGACCTGTCCAAAGGCGCGCCCCAGATCATCGTGCCAAAAGGCCATTGGCAAGCCGCCGCAACAACAGGCGAATACACCTTGGTCAGCTGTACTGTCTCGCCCGGCTTCCGCTTTGACGGTTTCACTTTGGCCGCGCCCGGTTTCGACATTCCAAGAGACTGAAAAATGCACACAGACATCATCGCAGGCATCGCGCCGGACACAAAAGCCAGCTTGACGCAAAAAGACACCCGAAAGGGCCTGCGCCATCTGGCGGTGTATGTCGCGGCTTTGGGTTTCGCCACCGCCTACATCGTGTTGCAAGGCCCGTTCTGGCCGTTGATGATGATCCCCCAAGGGGTGTTGATCGTGTTTTTATTCACCCTTAGCCATGAATGCACCCACCATACGCCTTTTGCACAAAACTGGATGAACAACTTTGTTGGGCATCTGACCGCCCTGCCCTTGATTTTGCCTTTCACGTGGTTCCGTTATTTTCATCTGGCCCACCACCGGTTTACCAACGATCCGGACCGCGACCCCGAACTGGCGGGCGCAGGACGTCCCGAAACATGGAAGGCTTATGTGCTGTACCTGAGCGGATGGGGCTATTGGACGGGCAATGCCAAAACACTTTTGTCCAACGCGTTTGGCGCACTGGATGCACCATACCTGCCACCGCGACAACACGGTGCCATGCGTCGCGAAGCCCGTGTGTTGCTGGGGCTCTACGCCCTGATTGCACTGTCGTTGACGGTTTCGCCCGTCGCGTTATGGATATGGGTTGTGCCTGCCTTGATCGGTCAACCGGTGTTGCGCTTGTATCTTTTGGCGGAACACGGTCATTGCCCGCCTGTCGCCGATATGCTGGAAAACACGCGCACCACATACACATCCCGGATGGTGCGCTTCATTGCTTGGAATATGCCCTACCACGCCGAACACCACAGCTATCCGACTGTGCCGTTTCACCAATTGCCAGAGCTGCACGCGATCATGCAGCCGCATCTGAAATCGACCTCGCCCAGCTACAGGCGTTTTACGAAAGACTATGTGCAGGGCTTGGATAGCTAAGCGTCCCGCCAGACACTGCCGCCCGCACCCCTGTTGTACTGGAACACGATGTGGGCAGCCCCCGCGCCACACGCACAGCCAGATAGGCAAAAGCCTGCGCTTCCAGCATATCCCCGTCGAGGCCCACGGTTTCCACGGCTGCAACGGGGCAATCCAGCGACACAGACAGCATCTGCATCAACACCGGATTGTGCCGCCCGCCGCCCGTGACCAAAACGCGGGATGGCGGTGACGGGCAATGTTGCATCGCCTCCATCACGCCCGCCGCACACATGGCAGTCAATGTGGCCGCAGCATCGGCATCATCCAGTTCGGACACCAAGCCGATCATTTCAGAAAAATCGTTTCTATCCAATGACTTTGGCGGCATTCGGGTAAAGTAGGGTTCAGCCAGAAACAGTTCCAGCGCACCTTGCTCTACTGTGCCTTTCGCCGCAATCCGGCCGCCGTCATCAAAGGCCAAACCGCAACGTGCCTGCACCAGATCGTTGATGGGCGCGTTGGCGGGGCCAGTGTCAAAAGCCAGCACAGCCCCGTCCGTTTGCGGTTGCGGTATACGCGGATCAACCCATGTGATGTTGCCCACGCCACCGAGGTTCAAAAATGCCAAAGGCGCCTTTTCCTTGATGTACCGTGCGCAGGCATGGTGGAAAAATGGCGCAAGCGGTGCACCTTCGCCCCCCATCTGCACGTCGGCACTGCGAAAGTCCCAAACCACCGGCGCATTCAGCGCCTGTGCCAATGCCGCCCCATCGCCCACTTGCAACGTGCCTTGCAAGCGCGGGGCATGCGCAAGGGTCTGACCATGAAAGCCGATCACATCTACAGCCCCGAACCCCTGCAAGGCCTGCGCGTGGGCCGCGTCCACAACCGAGGATGCAGCGTCAACATCACTGCCCGCCCACTGGCCAAAACCCGCAGCGATGGTCGCCCGTTCCTGCGCAGAATACATCCGGTACTCCGACGGGCCGAAACCGACAATATCATGACCGTCTGTTTCCAGCACCGCCGCATCGACACCATCCAATGACGTGCCGCTCATAGCGCCCAAAGCACGCACCACTGCATCTTTTGTCTTAAGCTTGCTCATGGCGCGTTCCCTTTGCCCCTTTTTATTCTCTTGCCCTGCGCCTATAGATTGCCCCGCAAATCAAACCAAGGGCAAGAGCCATGACCTACCACCCAAAATCGGAATTCGTCACTGTGATGATGGAGCGCGGCTTTCTTGCCGATTGCACCGACTATCAAGGGTTGGACGAGGCGCTTTTGAAAGGCGGCATGCCCGGGTACATCGGATTTGATGCCACGGCCAAGTCTTTGCATGTCGGATCGCTGATCCAGATCATGATGCTGCGCTGGCTACAAAAGACCGGCAACAAGCCGATCACCCTGATGGGGGGCGGCACAACCAAGGTGGGCGATCCGTCCTTTCGCGCGGATGAGCGACCTTTGTTGGACGCGGCTGCCATCGACGACAACATCGCGGGCATCAAAAAGGTGTTCTCGGCCTACCTCGACTACGGCGACGGCCCCACAGATGCGATGATGATCAACAACGCCGAATGGCTGGACGAGCTGAACTACCTCGATTTTCTGCGCGACATCGGGCGGCATTTTTCGATCAACCGGATGTTGTCTTTTGAAAGTGTCAAATCGCGGCTGGACCGTGAACAGTCGCTGTCGTTTCTGGAATTCAACTATATGATCCTTCAAGCCTATGATTTCATGGAGCTTCACCGTCGCTATGGCTGCATCATGCAGATGGGTGGATCGGATCAATGGGGCAACATTGTCAACGGAATCGACCTGACGCGCCGTGTGATTGATGGCGAAGTTTATGGGCTGACCTCGCCCCTTTTGACCACGTCTGATGGCAAGAAAATGGGCAAATCGCAGTCTGGCGCGGTTTGGTTGAACCCCGACATGCTGTCGCCCTACGAATTCTGGCAATTCTGGCGCAACACCACCGATGCCGATGTGGGGCGTTTCCTGAAACTATATACTGAACTGCCTGTCGACGAATGTGACCGCCTTGGCGCGTTGGAAGGATCCGAGATCAACGCCGCGAAAGTGCGCCTGGCCAATGAGGTCACAGGTTTGCTGCACGGGGCCGACGCCGCAGCCGCAGCAGAAGCAACCGCCCGCGAAGTGTTTGAAAAAGGCGGGATCGGGGACGACCTGCCCACCTTGACGCTGAGTGCCGCGGATGTGGGTGACGGGATTTCCATTGTACAGCTTTTGGTCAAATCCGGGCTTGCAGGGTCTGGCAAAGAAGCCAAACGGTTGATTTCTGAAAACGGCGCAAAAATCGATGACGCGCCTTTGACGGATGCAGGGATGATGATCGACGCGGGCGCGTTGGCATCGCCTATCAAGTTGTCAGCAGGGAAGAAAAGACATGCACTTGTTCAGATGGGCTAGAACCCTCGCGTTTACAGCAGGCCTGTTCGCCTCAGCCCCATTGCACGCAAGCTGCATGGGGGGGATGGAACGTTACACGAGGGAATTCGTCGCTCTGGCGATGGCCGCCTGTGAATCGATGCCATTCGAGGTAGGGATCAGCTATATCGACAAACACTACCTGGCGTTTTCTACAAAAGACATCCAGCAGCCTCGCAGCATTTTTATCCGATACGGCGGCATGACAACGCGTCGGGGCCACCCTTTGCCGTCGCCGCAAGTCGCGGAAAAAGAGGCTGGAAAGATGGCACGAAGAACCGGATGCGGCGTGCAGGATCTGAAGTACTCTCGAACGGGTCCGACACTATACACATTGGTGTGCTCACAATCTGACTGATGTTCCGCACAGTTGGAAATGCCATGCCATTTTACCTTTGATTAAGGTTAATTCGGCATGATGGCGGCCATGTTCGATATGGCCAACGACCCTGACACATCCTTGATGCAGTCCCATGACTTTGCAGACGCTTTGCGACTGTGTGGTCAGGGTCCTGTTATTTTGCCTGATGGTGCCCTTGTTCTACACCGCCGTGTCATGGGCATATCCGTGGCCATGCTGCCACGCGCCACGCCCTGTGCAGCCTTAAGCGACCATCTTCGACAGGTCGGACTGCATCGCCTTCCCCTCATCCTGTCACCTGAAACCTTTACCCGTAAGTATGGGCTGCGCCTGCGCAAACCCGCCTGCGCAGCCAAGATCGACTTGCGTGTTCCGCAGTCAATCCGCTTTGCCGGATTGCATCAAAAATGGCGCAACCAGTTGCGACATGCACAAAATTCGGACCTGACCGTTGTGCGTGCCCCCATGTTGCCAGATGCCGCATTGCCCGATCTTGATGCCGCACAGGGACAAAAGCAGGGCTACCGCAATTGGCCAGTCGGGCTGACACGGGCATTTGCGCAAGTGGCCCCCAAGAAATGCCAGGTCTTCACTGCCAAATTGAAGGGGCAAACCGTGGCGCAAATGTTGTTTTTGTTACATGGCACCACCCGCGCGACGTATCACATCGGGCACACCACAACGCTGGGACGACTTCATCATGCCCATAACCTGATTTTATGGACCGCTCAGAACTGGTTAAGTGATCGGGGTATCGGGCGGCTGGACTTGGGGCTTTTGGACCCCAAAACACCAAATCTTAACAGGTTCAAGCTGCGCTCGGGGGCGCGCCCATTCAACTTGGGGGGAACTTGGTTGCGTTGGTCGCCCCTTGCACGGCATGACATCGCGTGATTAACTGAACACATGTTCAAATCAAGGTGGTCTTGTCAGATCGCCCTTCTCACTGCGAGGCGCACCATGGATATTTCATCAACAGCGGCAATCATTACCGGCGGCGCGTCCGGTCTGGGCGAAGCCACGGCACGCCACTTTGCGTCTTTGGGCGCCTCTGTGACCTTGCTGGACCGCGACGCGGACCGCGGCCCGACTGTGGCAGAAGCCATCGGCGGCACATTTGTGCAAACGGACGTCACAGACGAAGCCTCTGTGGCAAATGCCTTGGATATGGCGACCAAAGCAATGGGCCGCATCACAACGGCGGTGAATTGCGCCGGCATAGCATTGGGCATCAAAACCGTAGGCCGCGAGGGGCCGCATCCGTTGGGGGCGTTCCAGAAAACCATTGATATCAATCTGGTAGGCAGCTTTAACGTGTCACGCTTGGCAGCAGCAGCCATGGCACAAAACGATCCCGACGCAGATGGCGCACGCGGGGTCATTATCAACACTGCCTCAATCGCGGCTTTTGACGGCCAAAAAGGCCAAGCTGCCTATGCTGCGTCCAAAGGTGGGATCGTGGGCATGACATTGCCGATGGCGCGCGATTTGGCATCCAGCGGCATCCGCGTCATGGCGATTGCGCCCGGTATTTTCATGACGCCCATGTTGGCAGGGTTGCCCGAGGACGTTCAGGCATCATTGGCCGCAGACGTGCCAAACCCTGCACGTTTGGGTGATCCGAAGGAATACGCAAGACTGGCCGCATTTATCGTGGAAATGGGCTATCTGAACGGCGAGGTGATCCGGCTGGACGGCGCATTGCGGATGCGGTGATGGCATCCGAACTGGAGAAAATGAAGACCGGTCAGTGGTATACCTGTATCGACGCCGAGCTGGATGCACTGCGGGCTGTGGCGTTGGATGCCGTCCATGAACACAACACTATGGCCCCCCAAGACCGTGGCCATCTGGCCCCGAAACTGCACGGATTGTTTGGAAGCATAGGGGCTGATGTGCGCATTGAGACGATGTTTCATTGCCCTTACGGCTTCAACATCCATTTGGGGGATTTGGTCTATTTCAACGCGGGGTGCACGATATTGGACACAGCCCCTGTGCGCGTCGGGGACAGATCCATGTTCGGACCGGGCGTCCACATCTATACGGCACAACACCATAAAGATCGCATCAAACGTGCAGCAGGATTGGAAATTGCCTACCCTGTGACCATCGGGGCCGATGTTTGGGTCGGCGGTGGTGCGATCATCATGCCCGGCGTCACGATCGGCGACGGCGCGATCATCGGCGCAGGCAGTGTTGTCACGAAAGATGTCGCGGCAAATGCGACGGTTGTCGGCAACCCTGCGCGATCACTCTGAGGCTTTTTCCTCAAGCATCAGCCATTCTTCTTCGGCTTCCTGCAGCTTTTCGTTGCGCTGTATCAACGCATCGGTGGCTTTCTGGAATTTGACAGGCTCACGCGTGAACAATTCCGGATCGCTCATCAGGTCTTCAAGTTTTGCGATCTCGGCGGACAAACGCTCCATTTCGGCAGGCAGCGTTTCCAAACGGTGCTTTTCAGTGAAGCTCAGCCCCGATTTAACGGTTTTTTCATCCCTGACCTTTGGCGCAGACCCTTTTGTTTTCACAACACTTTGTGAGAAATCATCTTGCTGGCGTTGCGCGATGTAGTCGGACCAGCCGCCTGCATAAACTGTGGCCTTGCCATCGCCCTCCATAGCGATGGTGGTCACAGCGACGCGGTCCAGAAAATCACGGTCGTGGCTGACCAAAAGGACAGTGCCGTCATATTGGCTGAGCAAATCTTGCAACAGGTCCAGCGTTTCGACATCCAGATCGTTGGTGGGTTCATCCAACACAAGCACGTTGGATGTGCGTGCCATGATCTTGGCCAGCAGCAACCGCGCTTTTTCGCCCCCGGACAATGACCGCACCGGTGCGCGCGCCTGCCCTTCATCAAACAGAAATTCTTTCAGATACCCCACGACGTGTTTGGGATGGCCGCGCACCATGATCTGGTCCGCTTTGCCAGACACGCGCATCTCCGGGTCCCCTGTCAGGCTGTCCCAAAGGCTCATGTCGGGGTCAAGCTGGTCGCGGGCCTGATCAAACAACGCAAGTTCCAGATTGGTGCCCAGTTTGATGGTGCCTGTGTCTGGTTCTTCGCGCCCAATCAGCATGTTCAAAAGCGTGGTTTTGCCCACACCGTTGGGACCAACCAACGCGATCCGGTCACCGCGTTGCACCGTCAAATCAAAGGGTTTCAGGATGACTTTGTCGCCATAGGCCTTGGTAATCCCTGTGGCTTCCATCACCTTGCGACCAGATTTTGGCCCCGCATCCAGCGCCATTGCCGCAGCACCCTGACGATTGATCTGGCTGGCCCGTTCAGAGCGCAGTTCCTGCAACGCCCGCACGCGCCCCTGATTGCGTTTGCGGCGCGCACTGATGCCTTCGACGGCCCATCGCGCTTCGGCTTTGATCTTGCGGTTCAGCTTGTGGCGCTGGGTGTCTTCTTCATCCCACGTCTCGTCGCGCCATGCCTCAAAGGCTTCAAAGCCTTTTTCCTGTCGCCGCACAGATCCTCTGTCAATCCAAAGGGTTGCACGGGTAAGTTCACGCAAAAATGCACGGTCGTGGCTGATAATAATGAACCCTTTGCGCGTCGCTTTCAGCTCTGATTCCAGCCAAGCAATCGCTTCGATATCCAAGTGGTTTGTCGGCTCGTCCAGAAGCATCAAGTCGGGTGCATCCGCCATCAGACGCGCCAAAGCCGCCCGGCGCCGTTCCCCGCCTGACGCAGTTTCAACGGGGCGCGCCGGATCGAATTTCAACCCTTCGCCTGCCCGTTCCACCTTGTACATCTCGGAAGCATCAAGCCCCGCTGACGCAAAATCCCCAAGCGTGGCGTAGCCCGACAAGTCCGGGTCCTGTTCCATGTATCCCACTGAGACCCCCGGCCCCGCGATCACTTCACCACGGTCGGGTTCGATCAACCCTCCCATGACTTTCATCAAGGTGGATTTACCTGAGCCATTGCGCCCGACCAAAGCGACGCGGTCGCCCGGTTGCGCCACCAAAGACAATCCGTCAAAGACAGGGTCGCCTCCGAAGGTCAGAGAGATTTCATTGAGCTGTAAAAGAGGTACACGTGCCATGCCTGCCAGCTAGACTGCGCAGGCCATAGGGTCAACGCCTACCCTTGCGCGGAGCGCAAAATAAGTGGAACCCTACAGCGAGGCGAAAAATAAACTTGCGTCACGCCTTAGCCCGCAACCGCACGCAAAGCCCGTTTGCGCGACGCAGGGATTGCCGCCACGTCCACCCCTGTAAAGACATGCAGCGTGTTCATGTCATGATCCACAACAGCATGATCCGACACCCACCCCCCCATCACCAGATAGGTTCGCAACAATGGCGGCATCTGTTTCAGTGCAGCGCTACGGTTGATGGGCTGATCTGATGCGTCAGGAAATGCGCACAAATGGGCGGCCTTTGCGTTGGGCAACCATTGCTCCGGCCCAAGATAGCGGGATTTTAGCAACGAAAAGGCATCGCGGTAAGGCGCGGGCCGAATACCTGCAAAAGAAGAACACCCGAACAACATTTTCACATTGTTCTCATCGACATAAGACGTGATGGCCCCCCAAACAATGCGCAGAATATTTGGATCAAAAAGTGCCGGATCAATGCAAAAACGGCCCAGTTCCATCGTTTTGTCAGGATACTGCGACAATGCGCTCAGATCATAGAACTGCGCAGTATAGCTATGCAGGATATCGCCACCACGCAACGGTATCATGCGTGCGCAGCACACAAGCACATTATCACGCCGCACAAGGATATGGGCGCATCCCGCATCAAAACGGTCCACATCCGGATGTTTGACACCAAAACAGCGCGCACGAAGATCAAAGGCTTCGTTCAAATCTTGTTGGGATGAGGCCAATGCTGCGACGTATCGCCCTTTGTGCAACGGCTTCATTGGATCAGAACGCTCCGATGGGCGCGGCTTACAACGCCCCGGGTGAAAAGCGGCCCAAGTTGCCAAGCAACTGACGCAGGAAGGTCTTGTTGGTCACACCAGAGCTGGTCACACGGCGCGCCAAGGGCACGACACGACCATCTTCCAACCCGAAGCGTTCAATGTTTTTCACAACGCCCGCTTCGTCAAAACTGATGGCCAGCACCTGACGTTCCACAACTGTGGGCTTTTTGAACCCAAAGGTGCGTACCCGCGAAAAGACATAGAAGTAGTCGCCGCCTTCCAACACGCCCCCCGCAGATGGGGATCCCACTGATTCCTCGACAGACGCACGGGTGTCGATGCCCACAGCCAACAGATCAAGGTCCTCTTGCGGCGGGATATAGCCGTGGTTGCGAAAGGTCGCTGCACATGCAGTTAAGCTAAAGCCCAAGGCCAGAATTGCGCACGAGCGCACAACCGTGCGGTTCAAATTGCTGCGTGTCATTTACTCTGCCCTCTTGCCCTAAACCCACTTGGCTTTTATCTCGCCTAACAAAGGAACGGCCCCGTTTCAAGAAATGAAAGCAATAACATGTGTTCACAGATCGCTTCACCCACCGCATATCGCGTCGCTGACCTGCCGCAACGTGCGCCAAAACCGTTTGATTTGCGGCCCAACGCTGATGCCATGTCCGAAATTGCAGCACAGCTTGATCTGACAAGCCTGCGCAAACTGCGATTCTCCGGCTCCATCCGCGCCGTCGGCAAAGCTGACTGGCAGTTGAAAGGCACCCTCGGGGCGACTGTCGTGCAGCCCTGCACCGTGACTTTGGACCCTGTGACCACACGCATTGATACGCCGGTGGAACGGATGTTTCTGAAATCGATTCCCGAAGTGAACGAAGAAGAAGTCGAAATGCCTGACGACGATGGCATTGAATTGCTGGGCGCGTTTATCGACCCCGCAGTCGTCATGATTGAAGCCCTGAGCCTTACGGTCCCCGATTACCCCCGTGCGCCCGATGCGGCCCTGTCCAACACAGTCTTTACCAAACCGGGTGAAGCGGCGATGACGGACGCAGACGCACGCCCCTTTGCCGGGCTGGTAGCCCTAAAGGACAAGATGGAAGACAAACCGGACTGACAGGTCAAAATATCTGCTTGCTTATACACGAATTCGCAGTATTTTGCCGCCCTCATTGCATTTAGCGTTGGACATGCGGGGCCTTGCACCCTAAACGCTCCAAAAGCTCAAAGAACCGATACGCTGTAACCTTGGTGGCAACATGAACGCCGCCCTCAAACACAAAGGCCCTTCCTATGGCTGTTCAACAGAACAAAGTCTCCAATTCACGCCGCAACAACCGCCGCGCGCATGATTCCCTGGTGGCTGCAAACCCAAACGAATGCGACAACTGCGGTGAGCTGAAACGCCCACATCACATTTGCGCGTCTTGCGGTCACTACGACAACAACGAAATTGTTGCGATGACTGAAGAAGTCGATCTGGAAGACGACGCGGCCTAAGCTCCTTTGGCCGCCTTGAGGCATCCCGGCAAACAGGCACCCCTATGACACTGGCGCGACCCGATAAGACGGACACCACGCGCCAGCGGCTTGTGATAGCAGTGGATGCCATGGGCGGAGACAGCGGCCCGGCAACAGTGGTTGCCGGCTGCGCTATCTTCGTCAAACGAAATCCCAACATTGATCTGATCTTGCACGGCCCCCAAGCCGAGTTGGACGCATTGATCGCAAAACGTAAACCGTTGCGGGACCGTTGCACCGTGCGTGCGGCTGATTCCGTCGTGACGATGGAAGACAAACCCAGCCATGTCGTCCGCCATGGCAAAGGCACGTCGATGTATTCCACCGTCGAAACGGTGCGCGCCCGCGAAGCCGATGTGGCCGTCAGCTGCGGCAACACAGGCGCGTTGATGGCGCTTTCCATGATCCGGTTGCGTAAATTGCCGGGCGTGAACCGCCCAGCCATCGCCGTTCTATGGCCGTCACGCAATCCGCAAGGTTTCAATGTGATGCTGGATGTCGGCGCCGACATTCGCGCCGATGCTGATGATCTGCTGCGTTACGCATTGATGGGCGCGTCTTATGCCCGCAATGGTATGGACCTGCCCCGCCCGCGTGTCGGATTGCTGAACGTCGGCACCGAAGAACACAAAGGCCGCGCCGAATTGCACGATGCCTTTGATTTGATCAAAGCCAACGAAGCCCAAGCCGAATTCGATTTTGTGGGCTTTGTCGAAGGCAGTGACATTCCGGGGGATGTGGCGGATGTGATCGTCACAGACGGATTCACGGGCAATGTGGCTATCAAAACAGGTGAAGGCACTGCGGGCTTGATCGGTGATTTGCTGAAAGAAGCATTCAAGTACACCCCTTTGTCGCGGCTTGCCTCATTGCTTGCATTTACGTCATTGCAGCGCCTGAAACGGCGCATTGATCCACGCCGCGTCAATGGCGGGGTGTTTTTGGGGCTAAATGGCACAGTCGTAAAGTCGCACGGGTCGGCAGATGCTACTGGCGTATCAGCTGCTATTTCCCTTGCGGCACAATTGGCGCAGAATGGGTTCAACGACAAACTGGCGGCCCGAGTCGCCGCCGTTTTGCCCACTGAAGACAAAACGACAGAAGACACAGGACACACGCAGGCATGACACTTCGCGCAACAGTCAAAGGCGTTGGCCACTATTTACCCCAGCGCGTTGTACCAAACGCCGAGTTTGAAAAGACCCTGGACACCACCGACGAATGGATCGTGTCGCGATCCGGTATCGAACGCCGGCACTTTGCAGGCGACGGTGAAACAACATCAATGATGGCCACAGAAGCGGCCAAAGCAGCCTTGGCAGATGCCGGTCTGACAGCCGATGATGTGGATGCCATCGTGCTTGCCACGTCGACAGCCGACCTGACATTTCCGTCAGCTGCGACCATGGTGCAAGCCAATCTGGGCATGAAAAAAGGCTTTGCTTTTGATATTCAGGCCGTGTGTGCCGGGTTTATCTTTGCGTTGTCCAACGCCAACGCTTTGGTCTTGTCCGGTCAGGCCAAGCGCGTGTTGGTGATTGGCGCCGAAACCTTCAGCCGCATCATGGACTGGACAGACCGTGGCACGTGCGTGTTGTTTGGCGATGGGGCTGGTGCATTGGTGCTGGAAGCCACGGATGGTGAAGGCACAAAAGACGACCGCGGGATATTGGCCACCGACCTGAATTCGGACGGCACCCACCGCGATTTGCTGTATGTGGACGGCGGCGTCAGCACAGGGACCACCGGATACTTAAGGATGCAGGGAAATCAGGTGTTCCGCCATGCCGTCGAAAAACTGGCTGCAACCGCCAACACCGCTATGGCGGACGCCAATGTAACTGCGGACGACATCGATTGGGTCGTGCCCCACCAAGCCAACATTCGCATCATTCAAGGCACCGCCAAGAAGATGGGTGTGCCGATGGAAAACGTTGTGGTGACGGTTCAGGATCATGGCAACACGTCGGCTGCATCGATTCCTCTGGCTTTGTCCGTGGGACGTGATCGCGGACAAATCAAAGACGGTGATTTGATCGTGACAGAAGCAATCGGCGGCGGTTTGGCGTGGGGTGCGGTGGTTCTACGCTGGTAAGCCGCTCTTTATGCGCAAAAAACCTGCAGAAACAACGCAGCACAAGTCATTGATATTGACTCGTAAATTCGCAGCACCCTATGGTTGCTCAGAATAAGGGGATGAATGATGGCCGAAAAGACTTTGACACGCATGGACCTAAGCGAAGCGGTATTTCGCGAGGTCGGATTGTCGCGCAACGAAAGTGCGACATTGGTGGAAAGCGTGCTGGACCACATGTCCGATGCTTTGGTCAAAGGCCAGCAAGTCAAGATTTCGTCCTTTGGCACCTTTTCTGTGCGTGAAAAATCCGCACGCGTGGGCCGTAACCCGAAAACCGGTGAAGAAGTTCCAATCAATCCTCGTCGCGTTTTGACCTTCCGTCCCTCGCATCTGATGAAGGACCGTGTGGCGTCAGGCAACAAGTCCTGATCACATGAGTAAATCCGCCGACGCCTTTCGCACAATCTCCGAAGTGGCAGACTGGCTTGGGGTTCAAACCCATGTTCTGCGGTTTTGGGAAAGCAAATTCACTCAAGTCAAACCTGTCAAACGCGCAGGTGGGCGCCGGTATTACCGTCCTGTTGACATGTTGTTGTTGGGCGGCATCAGAAAGCTGCTTCACGACGACGGACTGACGATCAAAGGTGTGCAAAAGGTGTTGCGCGAAAAAGGCATCGCACATGTGTCTGCAATGTCGTCCAGCTTGGATGAGGCCTCTGCCGCTATTCCCGCCGATGTACCCTTAAAACGACAAAGCCAGACAACCTCAAAAGATATGCAAGACGCAAATGACACGTCCACATTGGACCTTTTCGACGATGGTGCAGAGCCGAACACGGACGCCACAATTACAAAGTTTGCCCGTCCGGTAGATGTTCAGCCCAAAGCACCCGATGACGCGCCGCGCCCGTCTTTTACCCAAGACGCAGTCGTGATGCCGGAAGCAGCGCCATCCGCATCCCAACACCTGCAGACCACTTCTCCTGTGCCCCCTCCTCCGCCCCTTGTACCGCATGAGCCGCAAACGGTTGAGCCATCCCATGTGGTCCCGGACGACGAAGCCGCAGCGCAAGCCGAACCACCGCAAGACGAACCACCGCAAGACGATCCCATGCCAGCAGACACCGCGCTTGTGTCGGACGCAGCAGACGAGGTTATCGCTGATACATCATCGTCTGAGGACAACGGACCGGATTATGCCGCTGACGTGCCTACGCCTGCACCGGACATGCAGACGACACCAGCGGAGCCAGCCGCGACCTCTTCCCCCGAAGGTGATGGTGATGGGGCGGACATTTCGAATACGGTACAAGCAGGTACCGAAATGGTCGATCCAGTTGCGTCGGAACCAGATGTACCAGAGGTGATGTTCAAAGCGTCTGCCCCGTCTGCGCCAGCCCCTTCTCAGCCTGACCCGACGCCAGACACCGCGGATGATACGCCCGTTTCTGACTCCATGCCACAGATGCCAGCGTTTATCCGGCGCACATCGCCTTTGTCTCCGCCCCCGGTTGCGGACCAAACCCAAAGCACGCAGATGCAGGCCCCCGAAGCCAAGACAAACGCTGACGTTCAGACAGAACCTGAGGCTCAGACAGACTCTGACGATCCAGTTTCCGCCAACGATGCAGTCACGACAGATCCAGTAGAAGACATTACGCCAATTCCGGCCCCGGTGCTGAAGCCCAATATCATTGATGTGCCGGACACGCCGCCCGATTCAGAATTTCCGGCACACCCTGCATTGTTGACGGCACTGACAACAGCCAAATCCGCATCCCCCGAAGCCACGGCTTTGTTGTCTCAGCTGGCCGCATTACGCGACAGGATGACCGCCGCACATAAAGAGTAAGCGAAGTGGCAATTCTTTCTTGCTTGCCGCCCAAAATCGGGTATGAAGCCCCACAAGTCGGGCTATGGCGCAGCCTGGTAGCGCGTCCGTCTGGGGGACGGAAGGTCGCAGGTTCGAGTCCTGCTAGCCCGACCAATTACCGACTTGCTCAAATCGCCCGCGGCCATCAGGTTGCGGGCGTTTGTCGTAGATAGGAAGCAAAACCTGTGACAGGCGTCATCCCAAATCAACACATCAGCCAGATGATTGAAACCGGTCAGATCACGGGGTCCCCTGCTGTGACTGTACCACAAATTCAACCCGCAAGCCTTGACCTGCGTCTGGGCACTGTGGCGTATCGCGTGCGTGCGTCTTTCTTGTCGGGCGCTGGTGCAAAAGTATCGGACAGGTTGCAGGAATTTGAAATGCACCGGGTCGATTTGACCGATGGTGCAGTGTTGGAAAAAGGCTGCGTGTACGTGGTGCCTTTGATGGAAGGGCTTGCGCTGCCTGCGGGTATGAGTGCTGTGGCCAACGCCAAAAGCTCAACCGGTCGTCTGGATTTACTGACGCGCACAATTACCGATGGCGGCACAGAATTCGACCGCATCCCCGATGGCTACACCGGCCCGCTTTACGCAGAAATTTGCCCCCGGTCTTTTTCCGTTCTCGTGCGGCCGGGCATGCGCCTGAACCAGATCCGCTTTCGCACCGGACATGCTGTGCTGGACGATGCCGCCCTCAGCGCGTTGCACAACGACACACCGCTTGTGAATGGCACAGCTGTGATTGATGACGGACTTGGGTTTTCCGTCGACCTGAAACTGCCCGGCACATCCTTGGTGGGCTACCGCGCGAAACCCCACACAGGCGTGATTGATCTGGACCGCATCGGCCACTACGATCCGCGTGCCTATTGGGAAGATGTGCACAGCACAGATGGGCATATCATTCTAGATCCCGGCGCGTTCTACATTCTTGTCAGCCGCGAGGCCGTGTGCATCCCGCCAAGCTATGCTGCTGAAATGGCACCTTATCTGGCCATGGTCGGAGAATTCCGCGTGCATTACGCAGGCTTTTTTGATCCCGGCTTTGGCCACGCGACGGCAGGCGGCACAGGGTCACGCGGCGTGTTGGAAGTGCGCTGCCATGAGGCACCTTTTGTGCTGGAACATGGTCAAGTCGTCGGCCGTTTGGTCTATGAAAAGATGGCTGAAGACCCAACGCAACTTTACGGTGCGGACCTGAAATCCAATTATCAGGGTCAGGGCTTGAAGCTAAGCAAACACTTCAAAACGCCGACAGTGTAACACGTATTAATCCTGCTGACGTGCGGCGCGACGCGCCCGACGCTCTGCCCTGATGCGGTCACGTTCAGAGGTGTCTTTGGGTGCACTACCAGACCGACCAGTGGGGTTTCCATAATCGTCGATCTCACCCATTGGCTGCTGCTGTTGCTTGCGACGCCGCGCCATACCGCTGGCGCCCTTAAACCCTGCATCAATGCCTTTGCTCATCATTTTGCGCATCACAAGACGCATAAACATGTTCAATATCTGGTTCATTGCAGAGCGCTGCCTCGTTTTAGGTATGTCACCAATATAGCATCAAATACGGCGATTTTCAGGTTAATCCTCAAAAAGTTCGGATTGCCCTTCATCGGTTTCGTCTTCTTCAACCTCCCCCGGCCCCGGCATCGACCCTGGTGGCGGCCGATTTTCCAGCAATCCAGCGGATCGCAGTTCTTTCAAGCCTGGCAAATCACGTGCGTTTTCCAATCCGAAATGGTCCAAAAACCCTTGAGTGACCACAAAGGTCACAGGCCGCCCCGGTGTCATTTTGCGACGGCCAAAGCGGATCCATTCCATTTCCAACAGCTGGTCAACAGTGCCCCGACTGACCGAAACGCCACGAATTTCCTCTATCTCGGCGCGGGTGACGGGTTGGTGGTACGCAATGATGGCCAGTGTTTCGATGGCCGCACGACTGAGCTTGCGGGTTTCCACCGTTTCCTTTTGCATCAAAAACCCAAGGTCGGGGGCGGTGCGCATCGCCCAGGCATCCCCCACCTTGTTCAACGTCACACCACGCCCGTCATAACGTTTGCGCAAATGAACCAGCGCCTCGGCGGGATCACACCCATGCGGCATCCGTGCTGCCAGTTCCTTGGCCGTTACAGGTTCGGCTGTCGCAAACAAGATCGCTTCGACCATACGTTCCTGTTCCCCCATCGGAGGGGCTGCGAAAAGGCTTTGTTCTTCATTTTCGATCTCTTCCACGCGATCCGTCATGCCTTTAAACCTTCTTACGCAGCTGGATAGGTGCAAAAATCTCGGTTTGCCTGATTTCCATATGCCCTTCTTTCACCAACTCCAGAGATGCCGCAAACGTCGCTGCAGTGGCAGAGCGTAGTTTGACGGGGTCCATGTCCCACCCTTCGGGCAAATAGCTTAGAATGTCAGTCCATTCCCCCGCATATCCCATAAGGGGACGCATCCGCTCCAAAGCTTGCTCCATCGTGAAAACCGAATCCCTGTCCAGAATAAAAGGGCGGAAATCGTCACGGGTCCGAATACGCGCGTAGCCTTGCATCAGGTCCAAAAGCGTCGCTGTGTATGTGACACGTTTGACCCGTTCGACGGTTTCAGCCTGCCCCCGCGCAAAGAAATCCCGCCCCAACTGGTCGCGCCCCATCAAGCGCGCCGCACTGTCGCGCATCGCTTGCAAGCGTTCCAACTGAAACGCCAGATGGGCGGCCAGTTCTTCACCTGATGGCCCCTCTTCTGTTGGGTCCGGTGGCAACAATAAACGGGACTTCAAGAAGGCCAACCACGCCGCCATCACAAGGTAATCCGCCGCCAATTCCAGCCGCAGAGCCTTCGCTTTTTCAACAAACGCAAGGTATTGACGTGCCAATTGCAAAACAGAAACTTTGCGCAAATCGACTTTTTGAGTACGCGATAGAGTCAAGAGCAAGTCAAGCGGGCCTTCAAAGCCGTCCACATCGACAATCAATGCCTCTGCGGCCAAACGGTCGGCCACAGAAACGCGATCTTCCTCGAATGTATCTTCAGCCATTTGGCCTGCCCCGCTTCAGCCCCCTGTCAGCGCTTCAAGTTCGGCGTCATACGCGGAAATGTCAATCTCGTCGGGGGTTTTGCGCGCATTCAAGGCAGCAATGGCCCGTGTCTGCGCCGCATCTGTCATTTCGCCCGAAGCTTCTGCCACCCTGCGCCGTTCAGCCAGTGTGCCGTTGCAGTGCAATATCACGTCACATCCAGCTTGCAGAGCCTGACGGCTCAGATCCCCCAGATCACCACTGAGCGCTTTCATGGCAATGTCATCTGTCATGATCAAACCATCAAAGCCGATAACATTGCGAATGACATCCATCACAGGTTTGGACAATGTCGCAGGGGCCGTGTCGATGTCGGAATAAACCAGATGCGCGGTCATCCCCATTGGCAGGTCACAAAGCGCCTTAAACGGCGCAAAATCATGATCTTGCAGATCGTTTTTCATGTTTGCGACATGTGGCAAATCAAAGTGACTGTCCGCCGTTGCACGCCCGTGGCCCGGCATGTGTTTGACAACAGGCAGAACGCCGCCATCCAACAATCCCTCAGCCGCAGTGCGCCCCAAAGCGGATACAGTCACAGCATCCGTTCCGTAACACCGGTTGCGAAGAAAATCATGGGTGTTGTCACCCGCAACATCCACCATAGGGGCACAGTTGCTGTCGATGCCAAGCGCAAACAATTCATGGGCAATCACCCGGTGGCGCAAATACATGGCACGCTCGGCTTTCGGTCCGGCCGCTGTAACAAAATCCATCGGAGGCAACCATTCGCGCCAGATCGGGGCACGCAACCGCTGCACACGCCCGCCTTCTTGATCAATGGTTATGGGGCAATCGTACCCAACAGCCTCGCGAAAGTCGCCACACAAGGCACGTACTTGATCCGGTGTGTCGATGTTACGGGCAAACAGAATGAAGCCGAACGGCTTCACATCTTTGAAAAACGCTATTTCCTCCGACGTCAGCCGCAGCCCGTCCGCATCAAGGATCGTCGCCCCGAAACGGTTCATCGCGTGACGACCGGAATACAATCCGCTTTTTCAGCCAGCAGCGCTGAACAGAAACGGCGTGCGTCGCTCAAGTCTTCGAACCCCATGGCGCGCAGGCGATAAAATGTGCGTCCGCCACTTTTGGCTTTTTGAACAATGCGTTGTTTTCCATACAGATAATCCCCAAACCGGCCTTCCAGCTTGGTCCATTGGCTGCGCGCAATTTCGGCGCTGTCAAAGGCACCAAGTTGCACCAGACGTGTCCCTGCGGGCAAGGATGCGGCGTCAACTTCGGCGTTTGCGGGTGCCGCTGCGGGGGTGGCATTTGTTGTGGCCGTGGCAGACGCCACCGCCTTCAAAGCCTTCGGGCGCAGTTGTGGGCGAAACGACGTTTTTATGCCAGGGGCATCAATCACCACAGGCGTTGGCATGGCTTCCGGTGTGGGCGGCGTGACTGAGGCCACCACCTGAACAGGCTGAGCTTCCGTTTCCGCTTCGATCCTGTCTGCGCCCGCTGTCAGCTGGTTCACCAAATCCTCAACCGATCCGCTTTCAAGTGCTGCGGCCACATCCAACGTTTGTGGTTGCTCGATCGGGGCAGATGATACAACCGGTTGTTGCACAGGCGCCACCATTGCGACGGGTGTTGGCATATCTTCGTGGGTCAAATCCACCGGACGCGGCGCAAGAACCAGCCGATCAGCAGGCTTTGCAGCCACACCAACAGCAGCCACTTCGTTCACGGCAAGGCCCTGGTTGATAGCAAGTTGCCCACCCGGATCTTCGGGACGCACCCGCATGTCACCGCTGGCCGCCTGCACCACAGGGATACCGCTGACATCACGCACCATCAACTTGTAACCCCAAACAGCGACCCCAGCCATCAATGCCAAAGACACCCCCGCTGCGGTCAAATTTGTCAGGTTTGTCAAAGCATTACGCGGCTTTGGTGATGTGTGGGGTGCGGATTGCGCATAGCCACCAGCGCCCAGATCATGGGTATAGGATACGTTTGCCATTTTGCCTCTTTGCCGGTCAGATACATTGCCTGATCGGTCAACTGATTTCGTGCCTGTTCAGCCGAGGCGGTTATTGGTTCAACGCATCTCTTCGGCTGGCTCAACTCCCAAGATACCAAGGCCCGCAGCTATTACAACAGCTGTGGCACGTGCGAGGGCGATTTTTGCCTGACTTGTGGCATGATCATCGTCCTGAATGGCCCGCAGCCCGTCTTCCGACCGGCCCAGATGGTACAAGCTGTGAAAATCAGACGCCAATTCGTAAAGATAGAACGCAACCCGGTGCGGCTCATTCGAGCGGGCCGCCGTTTCGACCAAACGGGGCCATTCGCTCAACTTCATGGCCAGCGCCAATTCGGCTGTGTGATCCAGCTTGCTCAAATCCGCAGAAGACAAATCCGTATCGTGCACCGCTATGCCAGCATCCGTGGCTTTGCGCAAAATTGACGCGATCCGCGCATGGGCATATTGAACGTAATAGACAGGATTGTCTTTGGATTGTTCCAGCACCTTGTCAAAGTCAAAGTCCAACGGCGCGTCGTTTTTGCGCGTCAGCATCACAAACCGCGTCACGTCGGACCCCACTTGATCCACAACATCGCGCAGGGTGACAAAGGTCCCTGCCCGCTTGGACATTTTGAACGGCTCGCCATTCTTGTACAACTTCACAAGTTGCGTCAACTTGATGTCCAGCGGCACACGGCCGTCCGACAGGGCCGAAACAGCAGCCTTCATGCGTTTCACATAGCCGCCGTGATCTGCACCGAACACATCAATCAACATGTCAAATCCGCGCTGCACCTTGTCAAAGTGATAGGCGATGTCGGGCGCAAAATAGGTCCATGCCCCGTCCGATTTCTTCACGGGGCGATCCACATCGTCGCCATGATCGGTGGATTTGAACAAAGTTTGTTCGCGTGGCTCCCAGTCCTCGGGTTTTTTGCCTTTGGGAGGTTCAAGAACGCCTTCATAAATCAGGCCCTTGTCATCCAGTGATTTGATGGCGCTTTCAATCAGCCCCGTGCCGTACAGGGATTTTTCAGAAAAGAAATTGTCCATCTTGATGCCCAGCTGGCCCAGATCCGCGCGGATCAGATCCATCATGGCTTCGGTTGCGTATTCCCGCACGTCTTGCAGCCAAAACTGTTCGCCTTTGTCGACAAACGCATCGCCCACTTTGGCTTTCAGGGCTATCCCGACATCAATCAGGTAATCACCGGGGTATGTCCCGTCCTCGAACGCGACGTCCTGACCGTGCGCTTCCAGATACCGCAGATACACAGACCGCGCCAAAACATCGACCTGTGCGCCGCCATCGTTGATGTAGTATTCACGGGTCACGTTGTAGCCTGCAAAGTCCAGCAAAGACGCTAAAGCATCGCCAAAGACCGCGCCGCGGGTGTGCCCCACGTGCAAAGGCCCCGTCGGGTTGGCAGAGACATATTCCACCATCACTTTTTTGCCCTGCCCCAGATCTGACCGGCCAAATCCGGCGCCTTGCTGCAAGACATCCTGAACGACGCCCTGCCACACAGTCGGGGCCAAACGCAGGTTCAAAAAGCCGGGACCTGCGACTTCGCAGGATGTGACACGGTCATCAGATGTCAGTTCATCTGCAAGCGCCTGTGCAATGTCGCGCGGCTTCATGCCTGCGGGCTTGGCCAAAACCATAGCAGCGTTTGTCGCCATATCTCCGTGCGCCGGATCACGTGGCGGCTCAACCGCGACGTTGTCCATGGAAAGCCCTTCTGGCAACACACCGCGGGATTGCAGCGCTTCCAGATCGGACAGGACGCGGGCGCGCATTTGGGCAAAAAGGTTCATGGGACTTTTCCTAAGATGATGGTGTGCGCGGTGTATCACGCCGCACAGGCAGGTCAACGGTCAGAGCGGCAAGGTCTTGGGGCGATCACCCGCTGGGGTGCAAGCGCAGATGTTCCAAAAGCGCAAACCGGTCAGTCATGCCTGAAATATAGTCACTGACCACACGCGCCGTAGCGCTTTCATCCAGATTTCGTGTCATTGCATACCAGTTTTCCGGCATTTTATCGGGATGGTTTAGAAACAGTGGAAACAAGTCCTCGATGATCTGGCTGACCTCTGCCCGCTTCTGCATCACGCTGGGTGCGCGGTACATTTGCGTAAACAGAAAGTGACGGATGGCTTGAAGGTCTTTCCAGACTTGCGACGAAAACTTGATTACGGGGCGCCCCAACATGCGGATGTCACGAGCAGATGTTGCGGCGCTGGTTTCCAGCAGCGTTTGCGAGGTTTCGATCACATCGGCCACCATCACGCCAAAGACGCGGCGCAACGCTTCGTGGCGGCGGCGCTCAACGTCAAGGTTTGGGTATGCGTCGTCGACCTGCGCGTAGGCCGCGCCAACAATGGGCAACGCCTGAATATCTGCGTCCGTGAACAGGCCTGCACGCAAGCCATCGTGCAGATCGTGGTTGTTATAGGCGATGTCATCAGACAAAGCCGCAACCTGGGCTTCGGCACTTGCGTGTGTGTCCAGTTCCAGATCGTGCAATGCATCATAGGTTGCAAGTGCCACGGGCAATTCCCCAACGACCGGTCCGTTATGTTTTGCAATACCTTCAAGAGCTTCCCAGGTTAAGTTCAACCCATCAAAGTCTGCGTAATGCTGTTCCAGAGACGTCACAATCTTGATGGCTTGGGCGTTGTGATCAAAGCCACCGTACCCTTTCATCAACGCGTGCAAAGTGTCTTCACCGGTGTGCCCAAACGGCGGATGACCCAGATCATGTGCCAAGGCCACAGCTTCGGTCAGTTCCGTATTCAGATGTAGCGCGCCGGCGATGGTGCGTGCCACTTGCGCCACTTCAATGGAATGGGTCAGACGTGTGCGGTAATAATCCCCTTCATGTTCAACAAACACTTGGGTTTTATGTTTCAGCCTGCGAAATGCGCTGGCGTGAATAATACGGTCACGATCGCGTTGAAAACACGACCGAAAATGCGATTCTTCCTCTGGCACGCGCCGTCCCTTGGACGTGGCAGGGTCACAAGCATATGCGGCATTCATTGGCCTGTCCTTGTCGCTTGGCTACAGCCCCTCTATATTGATGTCGAACAGTGATGGAAATATGGCCATCACTTAATTTTCGGAGCCTCAGGTCATGCAACTGCCCCCAAAAGTCACAGCCCGCGCATTTGAACGCCTTGCCGAAATTGGAGCCAACGATCAGGGCCAAGCCCTGCGTGTTGCTGTTGAAGGTGGCGGGTGTTCCGGGTTTCAATATGAAATTGCGCTCGACACTCCGAAAGAAGATGATCTGGTGCTGGAAGGATCAGGGCAGAAAGTCATTGTGGACGCCGTGTCGCTGCCGTTCTTGTCAAATGCTGTGATCGACTTTTCAGAGGAGTTGATTGGTGCGCGTTTTGTGATTGAAAACCCGAATGCAACCAGCGCCTGCGGATGCGGAACTTCTTTTTCTATGTAATGGGTTACGATGCGAAGCTAACGCGGGAAAATCCTTCAAAAAACACGTCGAATTCATCTATCGACTGTGCTGCAGATTGCAAGATCAAGTACCCATTTTCATCAACGGATTGTTCCAGAACAGGACGCATCTTATGCCAGTCCGCGCTGCGCGACCCTTCCATTTGAAACAAGCAGGCTGACATGCTACGCAGCGGACCCGCTGGCATTGCTGCTGCCGTCAAACGCATACGCCCTTCGGGGATTGTAACATTATGCGCAGTCCCTCCTTTAAGGCGAGACAGCCACCCGCAGACAAAAAACATGTGGTAGTCGTCAGCGACATCGACATTTTGGCCAGCTTGGACGTCAAAATCCGAAAGCGTTCGCATCACCCAATCTTCCCAAACCTGCGGGGGTGTTTGGTTTGCATACCGCAGTGCGATGCAGATTTCCGCCAACAGATCGGCGTTTTGATCGAGATAGGCCAAAATACCCGCAAACCGCAGTCCACGAATAGCATTGTTGCTTAGTTTCGGATCACAACGCCCGTATTGTGAAAGGTAGAACACGATATGTGTCAGCTCATAGGCTGCTTTTTTGTTGGGCAAAGCAAACGTGTCCGCCCTATCGATAAATCGGTGCAACCGTTCCGTTAATCCTGTATCGTCTTTCAGGTCCACGCCGCGCCTTGCCAGTAACCGGCGGGCCTCAGCACGTTGTAAGTCTGACAATTCTGCTTCAGGCAGGCCTTGCGTTACCACCCAATCACACAAGCTTTCGCCTTGCGATCCGCCATACCCAAGGTCTTCCAAATCCAAGCAGATAGACAGTAAGAACCTGTAATATTGTGGGAAAAAGGCAATTCTTTGCTTTAGACCCGCGTAGAACGCTTGGTGGTTTTCCAAGGCGTTTGGCAAGATGTCAGCCGTAGTGCATTCCAGAATATTCAATAATTCCGCATTCTCTTTTAGCCAAAACACATCGTCTGGCCCTCTGCGGTGCTGCCCGAAGCCTGCAATCAAATGCGATATTTGATCTTGGTCCGTTTGGCGGCGTGCTGGCACGTTCAAAGTTACGATATTGGTCATAATTCAGGTGTCCTTATGTGACTTCAAACGTGCCAAAGCGTGGGGGTTAAGACCCTGACGAGAACATCTCGGTCGCGTCGCCTGTCACTTGCGATGTGGTAACTGGCGCGGACCCTGACGAAAACATTTGCACGGCTTCACCGCGTGACGCATCAGATGACATGACCGGCGCCGAGCCCGAAGAAAACATCTCGACAGCATCGCCAGTCAAAGACATCGACGCCAGATTTGGTGCAGATCCGGACGAAAACAACCCGGTTTCAGCGCCAGTTGTCATCGTCGGCGCAGAGCCGGAAGAAAACGCATCACATAGATCTCCGGTCAGCATTTCAGAGGCAGACGGGGCCGAACCAGATGAAAACATTTCAACGCCTTCGCCAGCAAAAGCAGCGGTATCGATCAAATCGAATTGAAGGTCGGATTTGCGCAGTGCAGTCATTGTAAACTTCCTTTTTGAGGTTGGTTTGAATGTCTCTTTGCTTGCACGTTAAAGGAGAGTGTTAAAAGAAAAATACAGTTAATAATTGATTAATGCGTACATTTTTCTACTTTATGTAACACGCATAATTATATGTTTTTACTAGTTATTAATGGCTTATATCCTGATTTCAAAAAACTTTAATTAATCAAAATGAGCGGGTGTGTATGCCTCAACTCATGTCAAATTAAACAACTTTAAGATGTATTTTCCCGTTAATAGATTCTTTATCGGCGAATCTGTGAAGACACGCCCCTTGCCCAATCCATCGACTTCGGCGATAGCTTCAGTGCCACTGCAGGGAGCGACCAAATGAAAATCGCCAGTTTCAACATCAACGGTATCAAAGCGCGCATAAATGCACTTCCCGAATGGTTGGATGAAGCGCAACCAGACGTGGTCGTCTTGCAAGAGATCAAGTCCGTCGATGAAAACTTCCCGCGCGAGCTGTTTGAGGATCGCGGCTATAACGTCGAAACCCACGGTCAAAAGTCTTTCAACGGGGTTGCCATCCTGTCAAAACTGCCCCTCGAAGACGTCACACGCGGATTGCCCGGCGACGACAGCGACGAACAAGCGCGTTGGATCGAAGCAACGGTTATGGGCGATCACCACCCCTTGCGCGTGTGCGGCCTGTATTTGCCAAACGGCAACCCTGCGCCCGGTCCGAAATACGACTACAAACTGGCTTGGATGCAGCGCCTACAAAATCGCGCCGAACAGCTGATGGCGGAAGAAATGCCTTTTTTGATGGCGGGCGATTACAACATCATCCCACAATCCGAAGATGCCGCCCGCCCAGAAGTCTGGACAGAAGACGCCCTTTTCCGGCCCGAAAGCCGCACAGCTTTTCGTAAATTGATAAACCTTGGTTTGACGGATGCGTTCCGCGCTCGTGATCCGCGGCCCGGTCAGTATTCCTTCTGGGATTATCAGGCAGGGGCATGGAACAAAAACGACGGCATCCGCATCGACCACTTTTTGCTCAGCCCCACATGCGCCGATACATTAACCAATTGCGCCATTGATAAAGACATCAGAGCACGGGAAAAGCCATCTGACCACGTGCCCATTTGGGTCGATCTGGCGATCTAACGCGGTGCTGTGACATCGTGACGATACAGCCAATCGAACTTCCCTAGCATCACGCCAGGGGCCAGATTGCTGAGCGTCTTCAAACCTAAATGCGCTACAGACCGCATCGGTCCCGGCCGCAAATGATAATTGCGCGCATTCCCGTCAGCCACTTTCAAAACGCGTGGCACGCGGGCCATGCGAACATCCTGATAGGCTTGCAGGCCATCTAAGCCTTTGTTTTTCAAACATTGTGCCAGAACCCAAACATCTTCCAGCGCCATATTCGCGCCCTGTGCCAAGAACGGCAGCGTCGGATGGGCAGCATCGCCAACCAACACGACGCCTTCATTGTACCATGTCTTTGCAATCGGATGCCTGTGCAACCCCCAGACCGACACGTCACCAACTGCGTCCAGTAACGCAGCCGACGGCCCTTCAAAATCGGCAAACCGCGCCCGTAACACGTCGGCGTCGCCCACGTGATCCCACCCTTCAGCAACCCAAGTATCGCGTTCTTCAACAGCCACAATGTTCACCAACTTACCGTGGCGCAGTGGATAGCTGACGATATGTCGTCCCGGCCCCATAAACACGCGGGCTTCGGATGGCACATCATGCATGTTTTCAACCATCGCCCGCCATGCCACCTGCCCTGTGAAAAACGGATCGGATGTAGGGTTCAGGCCGCTGCGACCGACAGAATGTACGCCGTCAGCAGCCACCACAAGTTCGGCACGCAAACACGTGCCATCCATCAGGTCGACCGAGGCCGGCGCTCCGGAAGAGATCGCCTTCACAGCCATATTGGTCATAATCTGCACACCGGCCTGACGCGCGGCATTGACCAAAACGGTCAACACATCTGCGCGATGAACAAAGTAGTATTTTTGATCATTCCCAAGACGTGTCAGATCCAGACGGGCCACCTCACCGGGTCGTTTGTAATCACACAGACACACGGCCTGCGCTTGAACGGCGCCCGACTGTTGCAAAGGCGTTTCAAGCCCCATGGCCCGCAGAACAGTCAATCCATTCGGACTAATTTGAATGCCTGCGCCCACCTCGCGCAGGGCTGGGGCCCGTTCCAGAAGTGTAACAGATGCCCCTGCACGACCCAAAAGTGTGGCCGCCGCAAGACCGGCAATTCCGCCACCAACCACAATCACATTTCGAAGCATCGCCTTGTCACCCACTTAACACATCGCCGAAACGCAAAAACGCGCAGGCCGACAGACCCACGCGTTTTTGAAACTTTATCCAAGACGCATTCAGTCGTCGCGGTGCACTTTTTCACGGCGCTCGTGACGCTCTTGCGCCTCAAGGCTCATGGTGGCGATTGGACGCGCATCCAGACGTTTCAAAGAAATGGGTTCGCCCGTGACCGAGCAGTAGCCGAATTCGTCTTCGTCGATACGGCGCAAGGCCGCGTCGATCTTTGCGACCAGTTTGCGTTGGCGGTCACGCGTCCGCAATTCCAGGGCGCGATCTGTTTCTTCCGACGCACGATCCGTCACATCCGGAATGTTACGTGTTCCGTCTTGCAGCGCTTCAATGGTGTCGCGGCTGCCTGCTTGCAATTCCGATTTCCAGTTTTGCAGTTTGCGGCGGAAATACTCGACCTGACGGTCGTTCATAAATGGTTCATCTTCGGCAGGACGGTAGTCATCCGGCAAGAACGTCTCTTGTTTCATGTCGTCCCCCTCGATCGTTTTGGCATTTGCCATTTCTGATCCCTCAAATTCTATGAAGCCAAGGCTTATGCCGCAGCGTCTATCGCAGCCCCCGACGATTGTCACTACACAATACTGCGTATTTGTGGCTAAAAGCGGGCAACACGTTACGATATTCTTAAGGGGAAAAGACTATGAAATTCCAAGGCACTGACAGTTATGTCGCCACCGACGACCTAACGATTGCGGTGAATGCCGCCGTCACTTTGGAGCGCCCCTTGCTCGTTAAAGGCGAACCCGGCACAGGTAAGACCGAATTGGCCAAGCAAGTGGCCACGTCCCTTGGTCTACGTATGATTGAATGGAACATCAAATCCACAACCCGCGCACAGCAAGGCCTGTATGAATATGACGCGGTGTCGCGGTTGCGCGACAGCCAGTTGGGCGAAGAAAAAGTGCATGATGTCGCCAACTATATCCGCAAGGGTAAGTTGTGGGAGGCTTTTGAAGCCGGTGAGAAAGTCGTGCTGCTGATCGACGAGATCGACAAGGCGGATATCGAATTTCCGAATGACCTGCTGCAAGAGCTCGATAAGATGGAGTTCTATGTCTATGAGACAGGCGAAACAATTCGCGCCGTGAACCGCCCTATCGTCATCATCACGTCCAACAATGAAAAAGAACTGCCAGACGCCTTTTTGCGCCGCTGTTTCTTTCACTATATCCGGTTCCCCGACATGGACACGATGCGCGCAATTGTCGAAGTCCACCATCCGGGTATCAAAGAACAACTGCTGACGACGGCATTGACGCAGTTCTTCGAAATCCGCGAACAAGCGGGTCTAAAGAAAAAGCCGTCTACATCCGAAGTGCTGGACTGGCTCAAGCTGCTGCTTGCCGAAGACATGAGCGCCGAGGATTTGAAAACCGGCGGCGCCAGTGCCTTGCCAAAGCTGCATGGTGCCTTGCTGAAAAACGAACAAGACGTACATCTGTTTGAGCGTCTCGCATTTATGGCCCGCGGTGAGCGGCGCTAACACGCTCTTGATGCCAATCAAATGGCATTTACCAAACTTGGCAGCCGCTTGAGGCATAATTCATTAACTCAAGCCCGGTTGCCAAGGATTTGAAATAAGGCAAAAATCGGCTTTCCGCCCCATTTGGGACTTTTTTGCCACGGGCCTCCAAAGTAGCATTTCGTTAACCTTAACAATGCCTTAACACCATGAGTGCGCTCGACGCATTCCCGCTTTGCGTGTAATTTTCTGCACCATTTGCCACGTTTTTGCCTTAATTGCTCCCTATCAAGGTCGGGTTGAGGGGGCAAAAGACCCTCCAACGGCAATAATATTGGGCAGGCACCAGTAATGACGACAACCAACGCACTCCGTGTGCGGCCTCTTGCGGCGTCAGACCGCGAACAATGGGCCGCGCTGTGGACAGCATATCTGGAGTTTTACGAAACTTCGGTGCCCACACGCACGTTTGACGTCTACTTTGATCGCCTTCTCGGAGATGATCCACAAGACTTCTCAGGTCTGGTCGCCGAACTGGATGGCCGCCTTGTCGGATTAACCCACTACCTGTTCCACCGCCACGGCTGGAAAATCGAGAACACCTGCTACCTGCAAGACCTGTATACGGATCCGGCTGTACGCGGACAGGGTGTCGGCAAAGCCTTGATTGAAGCGGTCTACGCCGCCGCCGACGCTAAAAATGCCCCGTCCGTCTATTGGAATACGCAAGACAGCAACGCCACAGCCCGCAAACTTTACGACCGCATCGCTCAGTTGACCCCCTTTCTTAAGTACCAGAGGGCAACATGAGACGGTTTCTTCTGCCCCTGGCCCTGACGTTGAATGCCTGTATGCCCACAACGCCCACGGACACAGCCACCCGTGCCGCGATTGCGAACAGCACATTCCCACCAATGAAAACATTTGGAGCGCCGCGTCCAGTGCGCCCTGCCAAATCGAACAACGATCTGGCGCTGGATTTTGTGGAACTGTCTTTCAATTTGGAAAGCGGGCGCGCACTACCGGTTTTCACCCGTTTTGAGACGCCGATTTCAGTGCGTGTCACAGGTGCCCCGCCTGCGTCCCTTGGATCTGATCTGAACAAGCTGCTGCACAGACTGCGCTCAGAAGCCAGCATCGACATCCAGCAAACCGCATCAAACAAGCCCGCCAACATCACCATTGAAGCTGTCAGTCGTGCCGATATTCGCCGCGCCCTGCCCCATGCTGCGTGTTTTGTGGTGCCGAACATCACCTCTATCAAGGAATATCGCCAAGCCAAACGCACGTCGCGCACCAGCTGGGCCGAGATGCGCGAACGCAAACAATTGGCGATTTTCCTGCCCAATGATGCAAGCCCCCAAGAGGTACGCGACTGCCTTCATGAAGAACTGGCACAAGCCATTGGGCCCTTGAATGACCTGTACCGTTTGCCCGACAGCGTGTTCAACGATGATAACGTGCACACGGTTCTGACAGGCTTCGATATGATGATGTTGAAGGCCTATTATGCACCGGAAATCCGGTCCGGTATGACACGCGGCCAAGTGGCGCAGCGTTTGCCGCAGATTTTCAACCGTATCAATCCCGCGGGCGGCGCCCGTGCCGCCAAATTCGCCACCCGCACACCGCGCGCATGGTCTCAAGCGGTGCAATCCGCACTTGGGCCCGGAACCGCAATGAAGGCCCGGCTTGTGGCCGCAGACAAAGCGTTGAACATTGCCGCCGCCATGGGTTGGCAAGATCACCGCCGTGCGTTCGCGCATTACGCCAAGGGCCGTATTCTGTTGGGGTCCGATCCCGAAGCGGCGTACCAGCACTTTTTGATGGCTGACAAATACTACGCCAAGACCCCCGGAGCCACCCTGCACCGTGCCTATGTTGCGACCCAGTTGGCGGCGCGTGCCGTGACCCAAGGCGACGGCGAACGGGCTTTGCGGCTGATCTCGCCGCACATAGACAAAGCGGCGCAAAACGAAAATGCAGCCCTGTTGTCCACGCTGCTGTTGTTGCGGGCCGAAGCGCTTGATTTGCAAGGCCGGACCGCAGAAGCACGTACCGTCAGACTGGACAGTCTGGGGTGGGCGCGATACGGATTTGGTCCTGACTGGGCCGTGCGGGCCAAGCTGCGTGAAATCTCGTCTCTCAGCCCGCTGAAAAAAGGCCGCATTTAATACCTTTTTGCTAAGGGGCGGACACTATGATCATCTGGGGCGGCGCGGCATTCGGCGCAATTATCGGCGGTTTCACAGCACAAAGACGCGGTGGCAACAAACTGGACATCGCACAATATGCAGCGGGTTATGCATTGGCTTTTGCCATTGTCGGCACCATCTGCGTCGTGATCTTGCAGCGCGTGGGCGTCTGATGTTCATTCCCTTCTTTGAGAGCCTGCGCAACAACGGCGTGCCTGTGTCATTGCGCGAATTTTTGGCGTTTCTGGAAGGTATGAAAGCGGGGCTTGCGACCTACGACATCGAAGCCTTCTATTATTTGGCCCGCGTCAGCATGGTCAAAGATGAACGCAACATCGACAAATTCGACCGCGCCTTTGCCGCGGCTTTTGAGGGTTTGGAAAACATTTCCATCGAACTGGTCATGGAGGCTGTCGATATCCCGTCCGATTGGCTGAAGAAGTTGGCCGAAAAACACCTGTCCGAAGACGAAAAAGCCGAGATCGAGGCCATGGGCGGCTTTGAAAAGTTAATGGAGACGTTGAAAAAGCGTCTTGAGGAACAAAAAGGCCGCCACCAAGGCGGCAATAAATGGGTCGGCACGGCTGGCACCTCGCCTTTTGGGGCCTACGGCTACAACCCCGAAGGCGTCCGCATCGGCCAAAAAGAATCGCGTCACCAAAAGGCAACCAAAGTCTGGGACAAGCGCGAATTCAAGAACTTGGACGACACAGTTGAACTGGGCACGCGCAACATCAAGGTCGCTTTGAAGCGATTGCGCAAATGGGCCCGTGATGGCGCACAAGACGAATTGGACCTGAATGGGACCATCCGCGCCACGGCTGAAAATGGTTACTTGGATGTGAAAACACGGCCAGAACGCCGCAACGCCGTTAAGGTTTTGCTGTTTTTGGACATTGGTGGCTCAATGGACCCGCATGTGAAAGTCGTTGAGGAACTTTTTTCGGCTGCGCGCACAGAATTCAAACACATGGAACACTTCTATTTCCACAACTGCCTTTACGAAGGCGTATGGAAAGACAACCGCCGCCGCTGGGACGCACAGCAATCCACCCATGAAGTACTGCGCACCTATGGCCCTGATTACAAATGCATTTTTGTGGGCGACGCATCCATGTCGCCCTATGAGATCGCCTACCCCGGGGGCGCGAACGAACACTGGAACCCCGAAAGTGGCCAAGTCTGGCTGGAACGGGCGCGCGATCAATGGTCGTCACATCTGTGGATTAATCCCATCCAAGAGAAATATTGGAACTACACCCATTCCATCACCATGATCCAAGAGATCTTTGGCAAAGACCGCATGGTGCCGATGACATTGAACGGGTTGGAGCGCGGGATGAAGGAATTGACCCGTTAGGCGGCCAAGGGCCGTATTTAGTTCCGGTCTTTATGCCGCCGCACATCAATGACAGAGCATTCAAGCAACCCGAGCTTTACGCGCAGTTTGTAAACCTCCGCTGTGTCTTGTCCTTTGAACCGTGCGCCATACCTGCGGCAATCTGCCAAAGCGTCCGAAACAGCACGCGCTTCATGCCCACGCCCCCACCGCGCAACTGCAAAAAATCCGTTCACAGCAAACGCCGCGTAATCACGCGGGTATCGGCGGGTATTTTTCAAATATGTCTGTTCGAAGTACTCTAACTGCGCCAAGGACAGGCCAGTCGCATTTGTAGTGCTAACGGTCAACGAGGTCGGGATTGATACTGCCACAATTTTGCAATCCGATGTACCGCCCAAGATGTTGCATTTGCCCCGGACAAATTCTTGCACCTTTGCCTGACTGGAAAAACCTGTTTCTGCATCCCAACGGCCCGTTGACGGGCTTGCAGCAAAGGCCCCGAAATATGAGCGTTTTTTGGTAAAGCTTCGTAACTGCTTTGTTTGCTCTGCGCTCAAACCGGTGTCGTCGATGACCAAAACCTTTGCTTTTGTGCCGAAGGTTTGAAGCTGTTGCGCCTGAGCCTGCATTGGCACATGCACTGCAAAAGCCGCGACGGCCACACAAATTAGGTTTGTCAAAAACGTCATTTCACTATCTCCACGACCTACTGTTCAAGGGATCTCACCCGTCGTCTTGCGTCCCCAACAATGCCGAAACAGGCGCCAGATCCACGCGGGATGCGCGGTCTTGGAGGCCCCATAAGATCAGCGCCGAAATGGTATCGGCCCGCAAGCGTCCCATCATGATCACACCACCTTCTTGGCCTGCGCGGAATGCGGCCTGATCCAAAAAGCGACGAATGACGGTGGGGGTCTGGTCCGCGCTATCAAAGTCGCGAAACACCGTTGCCGATGGCACCCCCGCCCGTGCGGCCAGTTTTTGCGCCGTGTTCAGCCCTTTGGATTGGACCACGAAACCGTGACCGGATGCCGCCAAAATCTGGGTCACTTGATCGGATGCCTCACGGTTTTCCTGCACCCCTGTCGACACACCTTCCAGCACGCCAACGGCTTCGGGCAATGCGGAAAACGCCACATCCAATGTCACTTCCGCATCAGTTGGCGTGGCACCTGTTGGTAAATCCATCAGGATCAAAACCTCAAAGCCTTGCGCGCGGTACCCTGACATACGTGATGCCGCGTCAGGCAAATTCGGGTCAATGGCAAAGGTGATCGGATACGGGAAGCTGCGCAAAGCAGCCAAACCGACAGGTCCTTCGCTTAGGTCCGTGCCTTGGTCGATCAACACAATAGACATCAACGGCTTGTCTTCCGATCGCTCAAATGGCTGGGCAAAGGCCACAATCGGACGCGTGTCTGAAGCGGGCTCACTCGGGGCTGGCGCTGTGTCCACAACTTCGGGGGTATCGTCGGTTCGGTCCACCAAAGAACCGGCAGGCTGCCCGATGGTCGGGCGGCGCTCTGAATCTGCCGCTTGCGCATTTGATGTGGTGGGCAATGTGGTGTTGTTTTCAGCCTGCGCGTCTGGTTCAGCCGATGTTTCCGGGACCTGCGTTTCTGGCGTGTTGGTGTCTTCCGACGTCACATCGTCCGGCGCAGCCTGCCCTGTCACGTCAGGGGCTTGCGGCTGCGCGGGCGCATCCGTCGATGGCGTTTCAAAGGCTGTTTCAGCATCAGGCACCGAAGGCGCCGGAGGCTGCGCGGGGTCCGTGGAAATTGATAGTTCTTCGCGTGTTTCCGCTTCGGGCAAAACGGCTTGCGGGCTTGGCAGTACGGGCGCGTCCCCGTCCACATCCACCGCAGCAGAGCTTGCACCTTGTGATGGATCGCCCAACCCCTGAACATTGCCTGCTTGCGGCACTGTCGGTCGATCTTCGCCTGCTTGTTTTGCCGCATCCACATCGTCGGGTGTCGGTGTTGCGGTTTGCGCGGCACTGTCTTGTACAAGATCTGCGTCTCGCGCGGCTGTGGCTTGTGCTGCAGTTTGTGCGGCCTCTCCAACAGCTGGCGCGTCCACGCCACCCGGCGCTGCATCAGACACTTGCGGCACGGCCAAATCGCCCGACAAAAGCGATGCTGCCCCTGCCACTGCAACGCTGACCACGCCGCCCATCACTGCTCCGCTCAGAAATCCCCGTGCCATTGCCCGTCGTCTCCGCCTGTTTGCTCTGTCTCAATTGCCTGATCTTGGCTTGCCGCACCTCTTGACGCTGGCGCACAAGCCTGAACATGTATGACGCATACTCTACACTGCCCCGCGACGCCTCTCTAGCCCTGAAAACAAAGCCGGAACCAAAAGTTAATCACATGCTGCTTCTGATCGACAATTACGACAGTTTTACCTATAACCTCGTGCATTACCTTGGTGTTCTTGGCACCGAAATCGAAGTGCGCCGCAACGATCAAATTGACGTACAGGCCGCGATGGCAATGAACCCCGCCGGGATTTTGCTGTCACCTGGACCATGCGATCCCGATCAGGCCGGAATATGTCTGGCCTTGACGCAAGCCGCTGCCGAAACGCAGACACCGCTTTTGGGGGTTTGTCTGGGGCATCAAACCATTGGTCAGGCCTTCGGTGGTCAAGTCGTGCGCTGCGATGAAATTGTACACGGTAAAATGGGGCGGATGCATCACACAGGCCAAGGGCTTTTCGCGGGATTGCCCACGCCCTTTGATGCCACGCGGTATCATTCGCTTGTGGTCGACCGGGACACCCTGCCCGACAGCTTGAATATCACCGCCGAGCTTGAAAACGGAACCATCATGGGTTTGCAACATCGCAGCCTGCCCATACACGGCGTGCAGTTTCACCCTGAATCCATTCGCTCCGAACACGGGCACGCCCTTTTGAAAAACTTCGTCGATACAATGAAGGTGCCTGCATGAGTGACGCTTTAAAACCGCTGATTGATGCCGCGGCCAACGGCCCTTTGACACGTGATCAGGCCCAGCAGGCATTTTCAATACTGTTTGACGGCGAAGCCACCCCTGCCCAAACGGGTGGTCTGCTGATGGCGTTGCGCACACGCGGCGAAACCGTGGATGAATATGCCGCGGCCGCCGCTGTGATGCGTGCCAAATGCAATTCGGTACGGGCCCCCGCAGGTGCGATGGACATCGTGGGCACCGGCGGCGACGGCAAAGGCACGCTTAATATTTCCACGGCCACTGCCTTTGTGGTGGCTGGTGCTGGCGTGGTGGTGGCCAAACACGGCAATCGCAACCTCAGTTCCAAATCCGGCGCGGCGGATGCGTTGACCCAAATGGGGTTGAACGTGATGGTTGGGCCGGACGTGGTGGAAAAGGCGCTGAACGAAGTCGGCATTGGTTTCATGATGGCCCCGATGCACCATCCTGCCACGGCACATGTTATGCCTGCGCGGGCGGAATTGGGCACACGCACTATTTTCAACATCCTTGGGCCTCTGACCAACCCTGCCGGTGTAAAGCGACAGCTGACGGGCGCTTTTTCACGCGAATTGATCCGGCCCATGGCAGAAACGCTTTTGGCGCTTGGTTCCGAAAAGGCATGGTTGGTTCACGGATCCGACGGCACGGATGAGCTGACAATCACCGGAGTAAGCTGGGTGTCGGCAGTGGAAAACGGCTCTGTGCGCGATTTTGAGATCACCCCCGAAGACGCGGGCCTGCCCGAGCATCCCTTCGAGGACATCATCGGCGGCACCCCTGAAGAAAACGCGCGTGACTTCAATGCGTTGCTGGACGGCACCCCGTCCGCCTACCGTGATGCCGTGCTTTTGAATTCGGCGGCGGCGTTGGTTGTCGCGGATGCAGCGCCTGACCTGAAGGCAGGCGTCGAAATGGCGCGTGAAAGCATCGACAGCGGTGCGGCACGCGCTAAAATCACAGCTGTGGCTGCAATAACAAAAGGTGCATCATCATGACCGACACCATTCTGGACAAAATCAAAGCGTACAAGCTTGAGGAAATCGAAGCCGACAAGGCCGCAAAACCACTCGAAGCAGTCCAAGCAGAGGCGCAATCTGCCCCTGTTGTACGTCCCTTTGCCGATGCGTTACGCGTCAAATCCCGCGAAGGCTATGCACTGATTGCAGAGGTCAAAAAAGCCAGCCCGTCAAAAGGGTTGATCCGCGATGATTTTGATCCCGCCGCCCATGCCAAAGCCTATGAAGACGGCGGTGCGGCCTGTTTGTCGGTGTTGACAGACACGCCCAGTTTCCAAGGCGCCAAAGAATTCTTGGTAGATGCGCGTGCCGCGTGCGAGCTGCCCGTTTTGCGTAAAGATTTCATGTATGACACCTATCAGGTGGCCGAAGCCCGCGCCCTCGGGGCAGATTGTATTTTGATCGTGATGGCGTCCGTCACCGACGCTCAGGCCGCCGAACTGGAAGCTGCCGCTTTTGAATGGGGCATGGACGCCTTGATTGAAGTGCATGATCAGGCAGAACTGGAACGCACAGGCCATTTGAAAAGCCCGTTGATCGGCATCAACAATCGTAATCTCAAGACGTTCGAGACCACTTTGGACACCACGCGCACCCTATCCAAGCTTGTGCCCGCCGATAAAATGATCATCTGCGAAAGCGGTCTGAACACGCCAAAAGAACTGGCTGAAATGGCCATGTACGGTGCGCGTAGTTTCCTGATCGGTGAAAGCCTGATGCGGCAGGACGACGTTATGGCCGCGACCCGCGATCTTTTGGCCAATCCGCTTATGCCTGGTGGCATGTAATGGCACTGACCCATTTTGATGCCAAAGGCGACGCACATATGGTCGACGTCTCTGAAAAGGCCGTCACAGACCGTATTGCCACGGCGACAGGCTGGATTAAGATGCAGCGCGAAACCTTTGATATCATTACCGAAGGCCGCGCCAAAAAGGGTGATGTTCTGGGTGTTGCACGTCTGGCTGGTATTATGGCCGCCAAACGCACCAGCGATCTTATCCCGCTGTGCCATCCGCTGCCCATCACCAAAGTCGCGGTCGATTTGACCCCCGACGCAGATCTTCCCGGCATCCGCATCACGGCCACCGTGAAAACCACCGGACAGACCGGTGTTGAAATGGAAGCCCTGACGGCCGCCTCCACGGCCGCATTGACCGCGTACGACATGTCGAAAGCGGTGGATAAAGCGATGGAAATCGGCGGCATTCACGTGGTCCTGAAAGACGGCGGTAAATCAGGGCGTTACGAGGCGTCATGACGTCAAACGGTAAAGACTGGCGGAATTTAACCAGTCTCGTTTCGGCCATGGACGAAGAAGCCCCACAAATCGATGAACTGGCACAGGAAGGCGAATTGTCATGATCACCGTCACAGAGGCTTTGGATGCGCTGTTCGCTTTGGTGTCGCCACTGGCCACCGAAGACGTGCCCTTACGCCACGCCAATGGACGTGTTTTGGCACGCGATGTTGCTGCACAGCGCACACAGCCGCCTTTTGCGGCGTCTTCGATGGACGGATACGCCGTAAAGGCGGCCGAGGTCGAGGCAGACGCGCTTTTCAAGGTGATAGGTGAAAGTGCAGCAGGACATCGCTGGGACGGCGTTGTGGGTGCGGGGCAAGCGGTGCGTATTTTCACCGGCGCACCGGTACCGCAGGGCGCAGATTTTGTCGTCATTCAAGAAGACACGATCCGCCGCGGTGATTTGATTACTCTGGGCCGGAATGTTGGATCCAAAGACAACATTCGAGCGGCTGGCGTTGATTTCACAAAAGGCACCCCGCTGTCTGCGCCGCGTCTGCTGACGCCTGCCGATATCGCACTGTTGGCGTCAATGAACATCGCCGATGTCCCCGTTGTGCGCCGACCTGTTGTATCCCTGATTTCAACGGGGGATGAATTGGTCATGCCCGGCGAAGCCCCGGGCCCAGACCAGATCATCGCGTCCAACACCTTTGGGCTTGCAGCCATGTTGGAAGACCTTGGCGCACACCCCCGCATATTGCCGATTGCTGCCGACACGGAAGGGTCGCTTCGTGCGGCTTTCGATCTGGCCAAAGGCTCCGATCTGGTGATCACAGTAGGCGGCGCTTCTGTGGGGGACCATGATCTGGTGGCGCCAGTGGCCGCTGAAATGGGCATGGAACAGTCGTTCTACAAAGTCGCCATGCGACCGGGAAAGCCGCTGATGGCGGGGCGTTTGTCAGGCATGCCAATGGTCGGGTTGCCGGGAAATCCTGTGTCTGCAATGGTCTGCGGCAGTGTTTTCATAGCACCACTTGTGCGTGCCATGCAGGGTTTGCCTAAAACCGCAGCGCCACGGCAAAAGATGACTTTGGCAGCACCTTTGACCGCAAACGGACCACGCGAACACTACATGCGCGGCACGACCACTGCCCAGGGGGTCATCAGCGCGGATCTGCAAGACAGCTCATTGTTGTCGGTTCTGTCCACATCGGATGTTTTGATCGTGCGCCCCGCCGGCGACCCTGCCCGCGCCATAGGCGATGTCGTCGAAACAATTGCAATTTAATGATTTGGTAAGATATTTGCATCAATTTTAACAAATCGTTGACACAAAACAAGAACATGAATAGAACAAACGCAAACCAACAGGCGTGAGGACCAAGTATGCTGACCAAGAAGCAGTTGGATTTGCTGGGATTTATTCACAAGCGTGTGCAGCGCGACGGTGTCCCCCCCAGCTTTGACGAAATGAAAGAAGCGCTGGATTTGCGTTCCAAATCCGGCATTCACCGATTGATCACCGCCTTGGAGGAACGCGGCTTTATCCGCCGCCTTGCCCACCGCGCCCGTGCCATCGAAATTGTGAAGCTGCCCGAAAGCATGGGTGGCGCACCCACATCCGGATTTACACCGCGTGTCATTCAGGGCGATCGGCCTGATGGGCCACCCCCTCCGGCTGCCCTGCCCGTCGACGCCATTCACGCGATCGAACTGCCAGTTATGGGGCAGATCGCTGCGGGTGTTCCCATCGAAGCCATCAGCCATGCATCGCGCAATGTGGCCGTACCCGGGCAGATGTTGGCAGGCCAAGGCAATCACTATGCCCTTGAAGTCAAAGGCGATTCGATGATCGACGCAGGCATCAATGACGGTGATGTCGTGGTGATCCGCGAAACGTCCGTGGCGGACAACGGCGATATTGTTGTGGCCCTTGTCGAAGACCACGAAGCCACGCTGAAGCGCTACATGCGCAAGGGCAACACCATCGCTTTGGAAGCCGCCAACCCCGCCTATGAAACGCGCGTTTTCACGGACGACAAAGTCAAAGTGCAGGGCAAGCTGGTCGGCCTTATCCGCACCTACTGACCACACCATTTCTTTTTGCAAAGGCGGTCAGGTTTTGGCCGCCTTTGTCGTTTTCATTTGGCCCAATTTGACCACAATCTGTCACCCGTCACATCACGTACTGTCACCACATCAAGGCCATCCCCTTTGGCAAACAAAGCCACGGCGCCGGTCTGTCGTAAACGTTGCGGATCATACACCGGGCATCCGCTGATCTTGAGTGGCGCAGAGGCCACCAAAAGCTGTCGTGCGTCGCAGTCCAGAACGGCAGATGCAGCTTTTTTACCAATGACATGAACCAGTTCCACCGCCCCGATATGCGTGACTTGCAGCCGTCCCCCGTCCCCCGGCCACCGCCCTGCAGCATATGATTGACTGCTTGGATCACCATCATTTTCCAACCAGTTGCGTGCGACAAATCCTGCCCCTTTGGCCTTGCTGAGGGCGCGGCCTGCATCTGTCATAACCCCAACCAATGATCCGTTGTCGGCAATCAGTGCTGTGGGACGCTGTGCGCCCCCCCACATTGCAAAAGCCAAAACAACAGGAACCGTGCCAAGCCACCGCAATCGGCCGTGCCAGATAATGACCATGCAACCGCCCAATGCCATTACAGGCAGAACCCACGGTCCCGGCCCAGCAACATAGCCGCGCGCACCCTCCAGCCCAGCCACCCAGTCAGCCACACCAAGGATCCACTGCAAACCCAATCCCATGACCCACAAGCCCAAGCCTTCTAGCCCAAAGGGCGCCAAAAGGGCGGCAAATACAGCCGCAGGAATGACGATCATGCCCATCAATGGCACGCTCAACAAGTTGGCCACCAATCCGTAATGCGCCACAGCGTTGAAATGTGCAGCCCCGATTGGCGCCGTGGCCAATCCGGCAATCGCAGAGGACAACACGACCCCAACAACGGGTTGCGCCCAATCCGGTCCTAATTTGATCTGTGCATCGCGCATCCACCCGAACACGGCAACCAACGCCGTTGTCGCTGCAAAAGACATCTGGAACCCCGGCCCCAACATGGCTTCGGGTTGCAGAACCAAAACAATGATTGCGGCCATTGCCACGGCACGTAAACTGATGGCGCGTCTGTCACACATCACCGCCGTCAATGCGACCGCAACCATGATAAACGCGCGCTCTGTGGACACGTTGCCCCCCGACAACGCAAGATAAACCGCAGCGATGCAAAGCGCACCACCGGCCGCCCATTTGCGTGCCGAAATGCGCAATGCCAGCGGCTGGATCAATGCGATAACAATACGCAACAACGCAAAGACAAAACCGCTTAACAATCCCATATGCAGCCCTGAAATCGCAATCAGGTGTGCGGTGTTGCTGGCGCGTAGATCATTCAGCGCCTCTTTGCTTAATGCCGACCTGTCCCCTGTTGTAACAGCGGCTGCAAATCCGCCCACATCACCGGGCAACGTCTGCTGGACGCGCGCAGAAATCGCCATGCGCAGCCGAAAAATCATCAACGACATGTCGCCACGTTTCGGGGCTTTGATGGCGACCAAGGGCACACGTGTATATCCAACCGCCCCCAACTGCCCAAACCACGCATGGCGCTGGAAATTGAAACCGCCGGGTTCGACAGGCCCCCCCGGAGGCGACAGGTGCCCGGTTGTCATGATGCGCATTCCAGGCAAGGCCGTGACCCCGAAAGCCGCATCACCGTGTAAGGATATGCGAACCCTCAGCGGTGTACGCCGCGGCGACACATCGTCCAGTGTCACCGCGTCCAACGTCAGTCGCACCGCATCGGAAGACGACCGATCCATCGCAATCACCCGACCCTCGATCGCGCCATAGTACCGCCACCCTAAAATAGGCCCCGCAACGCTGTGGGCGCGCCACGCTGCAACAACAAATCCTGCGCAGATGATACAAAGCGCGATTGTCAAAGGTGATCCGAAAGCACGCTTGTGCCAGCCCCAAGCGGCCGCAGAGACGCCGATCATCGCAACGCTTCCGATGACCCCCAATGATGGCTCAAACCGCAATGAAAAGAAGGCACCTATGCCGATGGCCAAGCACACAGGCACCCAAGCAAACAAATGCCCGCGCTGTGCGGCCCAAACGCCGCGCACTGCTTCTAAGGCGCGCATGCTTGCCCCCGGTTTCTTCACTATATAGACAGGTCAGAACGCTATCCCCTTTATGGTTACGGAAAGGTAAATTCCGCCAATGACCGATGCAGTCGTCACCCGTTTTGCACCCTCTCCTACTGGCTATTTGCACATTGGCGGGGCACGGACAGCCTTGTTCAACTGGCTATATGCGCGCGGTCGCGGCGGAAAGTTCCTGCTGCGTATCGAAGATACCGACCGTGCGCGTTCGACCCCCGAAGCCACCGAAGCGATTCTGAAAAGCATGGCGTGGCTGGGACTGGATTATGATGGTGATCCCGTCAGCCAGTTCGAAGGCGCCTCCCGTCACGCAGAGGTGGCCCACACACTGTTGGCCGCAGGCAAAGCCTATAAGTGTTTCGCAACACAAGATGACATCCAGGCCTTTCGCGACGCGGCGAAAGCGGAAGGAAAATCAACGCTGTATCACAGCCCATGGCGAGACGCCCAAGATGACACCCACCCCGACGCACCTTACGTTGTACGCATCAAAGCGCCCCGTGATGGCAACACCGTCATCAAGGATGCCGTGCAAGGCGATGTGACTATACGCAACGACCAGTTGGACGATATGGTGCTGCTGCGCTCTGATGGCAGTCCCGTTTATATGTTGGCTGTTGTGGTCGATGATCATGATATGGGTGTAACCCATGTGATCCGCGGCGATGATCATTTGAACAACGCCGCACGCCAGATGATGATCTACAACGCGATGGACTGGAAGGTGCCAGTTTGGGCACATATTCCACTGATCCATGGGCCAGACGGCAAAAAAATGTCCAAACGGCATGGCGCAACGGGCGCGGAAGAATATCAGACGATGGGGTATCCCGCCGCAGGCATGCGCAATTACCTGACGCGGCTGGGCTGGAGCCACGGTGACGATGAATTCTTTAGCGACGCGCAGGCGCTGGACTGGTTTGATCTGGGTGGAATCGGCAAAAGCCCCGCGCGATTTGATCTTAAAAAGCTGGAAAACCTGTCTGGGCAGCACATTGCGGCGGCAAGTGACGCTGCGTTGCAGCGCGAATTGATAGCATTTCTGAACGCGTCTGGCGGCGATGCATTGGATACGGCACAACTGACGGGCTTATTGGCTGCAATGCCATTTTTGAAAGAACGCTCCAAAACTTTCCCTGAACTTCTTGAAAAGGCAGCATTTGTTCTGTCCAGCCGCCCTATCACGCCAGATGAAAAAGCTTCAAAACATCTTGATTTGGTATCCCGTGGTATACTGAGAGAATTGACGCCGCATCTGCAAAATGCTAGCTGGGACAGAGACACACTGGAGACAGTCCTGAATGGCTTTGCCGAGGCTCAGGGCACCAAGTTCGGTAAGTTGGCTGGGCCTTTAAGGGCGGCACTTGCAGGACGCGCGGTAACCCCTTCGGTTTTCGATATGATGCTTGTTCTGGGGCGCGAGGAAACCCTTGCCCGACTGAATGAGGCTGCATCCGTCGAGGGTTAAGACCTTTGAAAGGGTGCACAGTATAACAACTGCACAACTGCGGGAATTGAACCGCAAAATTGTGCTGAGCGTCGCTGCTCAAACGCAACCGGGAGAACCCCGGATGATGACATAGGAAGGGATAACATGACCGACAGTAATAAATCCGCAACGCTGACGATTGACGGCACCGAGTATGAGTTGCCAATGTTTTCGCCAACCGCAGGCCCGGATGTGGTCGATATTCGCAAACTCTATGCGCAGGCTGGCGTCTTTACATATGACCCTGGCTTCACCTCAACGGCGAGCTGCGACAGCACAATCACCTTCATTGACGGTGGCAAAGGCGAATTGTTGCACCGTGGCTATCCCATTGACCAGTTGGCGGGCAAATCCCACTATCTAGAGGTATGCTATCTGCTGCTGTACGGTGAGCTGCCGACACCAGCGGCTTTGGAAGAGTTCGAGGCGACGATCACGCGCCACACGATGATCCACGAACAAATGCACAACTTTTTCCGTGGGTTCCGCCGCGATGCACACCCGATGGCCACAATGGTCGGCGTGGTGGGCGCGATGTCTGCGTTCTATCATGACAGCACGGATATTTCCGACGCGTATCAGCGCGAAGTCGCGTCCCACCGTTTGATTGCGAAGATGCCGACGATTGCTGCAATGGCGTACAAGTATTCGATCGGGCAACCGTTTGTGTATCCACGCAATGATCTGGATTACGCCGCCAACTTCCTGCACATGTGTTTCTCTGTTCCTGCAGAAGAATATAACGTCGATCCCATTTTGGCCCGAGCTATGGACCGTATCTTTACGTTACATGCAGACCACGAACAAAACGCATCTACGTCGACAGTCCGCTTGGCGTCCTCGTCCGGTGCCAATCCGTTTGCGTGCATTGCGGCCGGCATCGCCTGCCTTTGGGGCCCTGCCCACGGTGGTGCAAACCAAGCATGTCTGGAAATGCTGAATGAAATCGGCACACCGGACCGCATTCCTGAATTCATCGCCCGGGCCAAAGACAAAGACGATCCGTTCCGCTTGATGGGCTTTGGACACCGCGTCTACAAAAACCACGACCCGCGTGCGACCGTGATGAAGCAATCCGCAGACGAAGTTCTGGAATTGCTGGGTGTGGAAAACAATCCAATTTTGCAAGTTGCGAAGGAATTGGAAAAAGCCGCACTGGCCGATCCGTATTTCGCAGAAAAGAAACTGTTCCCGAACGTGGACTTTTATTCAGGCATCATTCTTGAAGCGATGGGTTTCCCAACGTCCATGTTCACACCGATCTTTGCACTGTCACGGACCGTGGGCTGGATTTCGCAATGGAAAGAGATGATTGCTGATCCACAAAATAAAATCGGTCGTCCACGCCAATTGTATCTTGGTGACACATCCCGCGACTATGTGGACATCGAAAACCGCTAACGAAAATCAAGTTCTAACCAGTTTAAACGCTCCGCGCAGATGCAGCGGGGCGTTTTATTTTACGCCCACCAAATCACGTAATCTCTGGATACCCCCACACCAAAACAAGCGGTTTTTCGCTGAATTGGCATCGAAATTAACCTGCAATAAACGCGATAAAAGGCCATTGTTGCCGCAGCTGTCACAATGGCCTTGCGGCGCTTGACCCGGCAATCCATCACCCATTAACTAAGCTCAAGACGATTCAAAAACGCAGATTTGGCTGGTATCAGCAGCTGCTAAATGGACCGCACGCAGCTATTTGGACGTGGCGTGCAGACAAGAGGCAAGACACCATGGCGACACACACGCAACGACCCGCCCCCGAACAGCACTGGGCTGCGTTGATGAAAGCGCCGATGATTGAAACAGAATGTGCCTTGCTTGCTGACCCTGATACGGAAAATGACCAGATCGTCGTGATCTATGACGCGCAAAACGCGCCCCCCGTCATTACAGTTGATTCAGACGATGCGTCTGCACTGATCACATTGCGTGCGGACGGCACCCCTGTGGCAGTGCTGTCACGCGCAGGCGATGTCCCATGTGCCGAAGATGTGCTTTTGGTCGCCCGACACGCGACCTAAAACACAAAGACAGGCGGATCGTTTACCGCCCCTCAAAAAGCGCCGGACGCTTTTCTGAAAATGCCAAAACGCCTTCTTTGAAATCGCGGGTGCGTCCGCAGTTGCCTTGTTCTTTGGCTTCCAGGGCAAGCTGTTCTTCTCGATCGTTGTCCCAAGTGCCTCGAATAGCGATCTTGGCAGAAGCGTAGGCGGCCGTTGGCCCTTGGGCCAGATGGGCCGCTCTGGCCTTCCAATGCGCGTCAAAGACATCATCCCCGACGTGTTCCCAGATCATGCCCCAATCATCGGCCTGCTTGGCACTGATTTTGTCCGCAAAAAGCGCAGCCCCCATGGCTTTTGCCATCCCCATGGTGCGCGGCATTGTGTAGGTGCCGCCCGCATCCGGGATCAAGCCGATACGCGTAAAGGCCTGCATGAAATAGGCGCTTTCAGAAGCAATCACCACATCAAACGCCAGCGCCAGATTGGCCCCTGCGCCTGCTGCGGCCCCGTTTACAGCTGCGATCGTAGGCACAGGGCAATCAAAAATCGCACGCAGCATCGGTTCATATTCGTCCCGCAATGACTGCTCGGGATCAGAACCGGTACCATCCCCACTGTCCCCTAAATCTTGTCCCGAACAAAACGCCCGGCCATTGCCTGTCATGACTACGGCACGCGCAGAGCGCCCGCCTTGTGTCACCGCATGTTGGATTTCCGCCCGCATTTGCGTATTCATTGCGTTCATCACGTCCGGGCGATTAAGCGAGATCAGCGCAATGTTGTCAGACAGGTCATATGTCAGTGTTTGGTAATCCATGGGGCGTCCTTTTTCAAAGCTTGCCCCTGACATATCAAAACGGTCCCGCCTGAAAAGCGAAACCGCGCGTCATTCTTTCAAAATTTGCCGCAAACGTGCTTCTTCTTCAACGCTCAACGCATCCTCTTGTGGCGCTTTGGCACCCGCCCGCTTGCGCACATAGCCAAACCCGATCGCGCCAGCCAGCAAAAGCATCAAAGGCCCCGCCGCCCAAAGCAACAGGGTTGATCCGGACGCGCGCGGGTTCAACAGCACATATTCACCATAGCGCTCGACAATGAAATCAACAGTTTGCGTGTCGCTGTCGCCCGCCACCAACCGTTCACGCACCAGCACCCTTAGGTCTTTGGCCAAAGACGCGTGGCTTTCGTCGATGCTTTCGTTTTGGCACACCAGACACCGCAATCCTTTTGAAATGTCACGCGCCCGTTGTTCCAGCACTGGATCACTTAACACTTCATCCGGTTCAACAGCCCAAGCAGGGGCAGCCAACAGGCACAACATCAAGACAAAACGCTTCATTCCGCGGGCACCCCTTGCGGCGTCGCAGCTTTACGGGCGCCCGCGGCCACGCGGAACCTCCGGTCGCTTAGGCTTAGCAGTCCACCCAAGGCCATCAAAGCGCAGCCAATCCAAATCCAGTTTGTCAAAGGCTTGATGTAGGTCCGAATGGCCCAGCCCCCTGCAGCTTGCGGGTCGCCAATCACAACGTAGACATCGCGGGCCAGATCATAGTCAATCGCCGCCTCGGTGGTTGGCATTTGTGCCACGGGATAGATCCGCTTTTCAGGACGCAACTGTGCGATTTCACGCCCGTTTTGCGCCAGTGTCACCAATCCCATGGTGGACAGGTAGTTTGGTCCTTCGAACTCTTCGACACCGTCCAAAGTCAGCGTATATGCGCCTACATCGAAGGGTTCACCGATCTGGGCGACACGAATGTCCTCTTGCTGCCAAGCCGTTAGCCCAGCGACCCCCATCATAGTGATCCCAAGCCCCGAATGGGCAACCGTTTTGCCCCAATCAGCACGCGGAAGGCGCAGAAGCCTGCCGAAGCGGTCCCCGCCACGACCAGTGCGCGACAACAGATCCACAACGGACCCCATAATCAGCCACGCCGCCAGAAACACCCCAATCGGCCCCAACAAGCTGCGTCCGGTTTGCATCGCCCAAACCAGTCCCCCAATGGCGAAAGCCAGCAGGAACGCGTATTTCAAAGGCGCCATTGCGCGGGTCAACTGACCACGCTTCCAAGGCAACATGGCGCCGACCGGCAACACCAGGCCCAACACCAACATGAAGGGTGTGAACGCCATGTTAAAGAACGGGGGCCCAACGCTGAGCTTTCGGTCAAAAAACATCTCTGCGACCAGCGGCCACATCGTGCCGACAAACACCACAAAGCAACTGACAGCCAACAGCACATTGTTCGTCACCAAAGCGCTTTCACGGCTGACAACCCCAAAGATCCCTTTGGCCTCCATGGTGCTGGCGCGAAAGGCAAACAACAGCAAAGCCCCACCCATGAAAAAGCCAAGGATCATCAAAATGAACACGCCCCGCTCGGGATCGTTGGCGAAGGCATGCACCGATGTCAGCAAGCCAGACCGCACAATGAATGTCCCGATCAACGAAAACCCGAACGCCAGAATAGCAAGCAAGATGGTCCAGCTTTTCAAGCTTTCGCGCTTTTCCACGACAATAGCGGAATGCAGCAACGCGGCGGCCAACAGCCAAGGCATGAATGATGCGTTTTCGACCGGATCCCAGAACCAGAACCCGCCCCAGCCAAGTTCATAATACGCCCACCACGATCCAAGCGCGATACCGATGGTCAAAAACACCCATGCGGCTAAGGTCCAAGGACGCACCCAACGGCCCCATGCCGCATCCACGCGTCCTTCGATCAAGGCTGCAACCGCAAAGCTGAACGCCATGCTGAGACCAACGTAGCCCAAATACAAGAACGGCGGATGGAACGCCAAACCGGGATCTTGCAAAAGCGGGTTCAGATCTTGTCCGTCAAACGGAGGAACGCCCAAGCGCACAAACGGGTTGGACGTGAAAATGATGAAAGCGAAAAACGCCACTGCAATGGCGGATTGCACCGCAAGAACCCGGGCGCGCAAGGTTGGGGGCAAGTTATTGCCGAACCAGGCGGCTGTCGCGCCGAACAATGTCACGATCAGCACCCAAAGCAGCATTGATCCTTCGTGATTGCCCCACGTGCCGCTGATTTTGTACAAAAGCGGTTTTGCAGAATGGCTGTTCAACACCACAAGACGCAGGCTGAAATCAGATGTCACAAATGCCCAAGTCAGTGCAGCAAACGAAAAAGCCGTCAGCAGGAACTGCGCCGATGCTGCGGGTTCTGCAACCGCCATCCAAGACGACCAGCGTTTGTGTGCCCCGATCAGGGGAACAATAGTCTGCACGATCGCCACAACAAAGGCGAGCAGCAGTGCGAAATGTCCAAGCTCTGTAATCATACCTAACGGTATAGGGCCGCATCCGCCCCGCGCCAATGGAATTCCCCAAATTCAGGTGATCACATTGTCGCGGGGAAAAGCATCACGCTTTGCGACGTTTCCAAGCGTCAAGGGCAGCATTGGCATCAGGCAGGATAGATGCAACACCCAGACGTGCATCTTGCCCGGTATCTGCGGCACCTATGCTGTCCGCCCGCAAGCTGCGCAGGGCTTGGATGTTTTCCATGACTTGCGGAACATGCGCCATCGATCCCACGATCTCGCGCTGAAATTGCTGGCTTTTGACTTGGTGACGAGCACCAAAATAAAAGGATACGATCACCCCCAACAACCACCAAAGGGGTTCAGGCACCAAAGCGATGCCTTGCATACGCTCTGCAAACCAAAGCGGGTTGACCATGGCGGACACAAACAGCCCCATCGTGCCCAGTGCCAAAGCAGGCCGCGGCAAACGATTAACGCCATCCATAAACCGGTCAAAACCGCCTTGGCGTGGCACCTCGAACTCGCGTCCGTATTGCTGCATGGCTTGACCTTGAATACGCGCTTGACGCCCGGCGCCATTTTCGGCGTTCTCCCGAAAGACATGTGCTGTGTCGCGGATGACATTGCTGCCCCCGCCAAAGACCAGACCAAACATACGTTCTATCAACCCCATGATGCGATCCTTTGCTGAAATTGTTCCGCTGACAGGTGGTATTTGGGTGAAATGAATTCTTCTGCGCGGGTGATCCAGCCGCCTTTGCCCCCTGCCCGTGTCCTTGCATATTTTCGACTGGCGCTGCGTTTGTCTGCGATGCGAAAATAATAGTTACGGCGTGCGATGCCATATGCGTCCACCATGTAGCCGCGCGCCTGTTTGTGGGCGGCATGTGTGGCGCCGATTGATTGTGGTCCAAGTGCGCCGTCCACAACAACTGCCTGCCCCATGTCGCGCAACAAGCGTTGCAAAATCTTCACCGCATTGCCACCTGCGTTGACATACATGTCAAACACTGTCGCATGCAGCACTTTGGGCAGCTCTGCGATTTGGGGGCGCTCAAAGTAGTGCTTTACGAAAATATCAATGGCCTGCGCACGGCTGAGTGCCTGAACGTCACGCGGTGTGATTGCGCCATCGCGGTCCAGATCCAGCCCCAACCGGCGCATGGTGTGGATGGTTACGCCAAAATTTGTAGCCCCTCCGGGATCATCGGGATCGTTGACGTACCCACCTTCACGGTGAACAATCTGGGTTGCAATGTCGTGAACCGTTTGCATGTCGCTGCCTCGCCGCATGTTTCGTTGCGGCAAGACTGCACATATCAAGGTTAACGCAAGGCTTGGGCTGCGTACGGTGCGGCGCTGTTCATGCCTCCGGCTCGACGTAAACGCCTTGTTCTTTCAAAGCGTCGATAACTTCGGATGGCATATATGTCTCGTCATGTTTGGCCAATATTTCAGACGCTTCAAAGATGCCGTTCACGTAACGGCCAGTGCCCACCATACCTTGATTCTCTTCGAACAAGTCCGGCAAAACGCCTGTGTAAACCGCAGGGACCGAGGCCCCGCCGTCCGTCACAACAAACCGAATGCTTTCGCCCTGCCCGCGCACAATAGACCCTTCTTCAACCAAGCCACCGATGCGAAACACCTCTGTTGGTGGTGGGGGGGCATCAACAACCTGGCTTGGCGAGCGGAAGAAATTGATCCCGTCGCGCATCGCGTAACCAATCAGAACTGTGGACAAAACCAACGCAACAGCCGCAACAGCAATCACTTGAATACGGCGTTGTTTTTTCAGCGATTTCATCAGCAGCTCCTGCGGTTACGGGAACAAAGGCGCCATCATAAGGCCTTCGGTCTCTTCCACACCTAACATCAGATTGGCATTTTGCAACGCCTGCCCGCTGCTACCTTTTGTCAGGTTATCCAACGCTGCAACAACTATCGCACGGCCATCGATACGATCTTTTATGACGCCGATATGGCAAAAATTCGACCCGCGGATGTGGCGCGTGCTTGGGGCTTCGCCCATAGGTAGAACTTCGATAAAGGGTTCATTCAAATAGGCTTGCGCCATCGTGTCATAGATCTTTTGTGCATCACCTTTGACATAGGTTGTGGCCAAAATTCCGCGATTGGCAGGAACCAGATGTGGCGTAAACTGCACATGCACCGGACGTCCCGCCAGGGCTGTGAATTCCTGATCAAACTCCCCCAGATGCCGATGCGTGCCACCAACGGCGTAGGCATGATAGCCTTCGGACAGTTCTGCATGCAGCAGGTTTTCTTTCAAGGCGCGCCCCGCCCCTGATACCGCACACTTTAGGTCCAAGATGATCTCGTCCAGATCAATGACGCCAGCGGCAATCAACGGGCGCAACGCAAATTGGCCAGTGGCCGCATTACATCCGGTGCCCGCAACCAAACGGGCCGCTGCGATGTCGTCGCGGTAGAATTCGGTCAAACCGTAGACCGCCTCACCTTGCATCTCAACGGCGCTGTGCGGGTTGCCGTACCACTGGGCATAGGCTTCCGGATCACGCAGCCTGAAATCGGCACTCAGATCAACGATTTTCAGTGTCTTTGGCAGATCGCGAATGACCTCTTGGCTGGTTTTATGGGGCAAGGCGCAAAAGCACAGATCAATCCCGGACCAGTCTATTTTATCAAAGCTGACCATATCCGGTAAATCCAGATGGCGCAGATGCGGGAACACTTGCGCGATGCTTTGTCCGGCTTTGGAATAGGCGCCCAAAGCCTTGATTTGCATAGCGGAATGCCCGTCAATCAGCCGAATAAGTTCGGCACCTGTGTACCCACTGGCGCCCAGAATTGCGATAGAATGTGTCATGTTGGTCTCGTGTGTTTAGATCAGGATCAAGCGGCGTCAAAGCTGATCTGTCGTCGCAAAAATTGCGTCGCGCGGTCACTGACGCGCTTGGGATCGCCTGTGGTTAGATTGGCGCTTTCGCCTGCTCCGATTTTGTCAGGATGGCGGCCCAGATAGTCAGCCAGGCTTTCGCCCACCAAATCGGCTTGTGAGAACAGCTTCACATCAGCGCCCAAAGCCGCTTGAAACGCATCTTTCATCAAAGGATAATGCGTACACCCTAAAATGCCCGCTTGCGGTTGCGGCATCTTACGCATCAACGCATCCACATGGCTGCGCACAAGTGCTTCGGCAAGGATCATGTCACCGTCTTCGATGGCATCTACCACACCGCCACAGGCCTGCGCTTCGACGTCGACGCCAATAGCACGGAACGCGAGCTCACGCTGAAATGCGCGGCTGGCCACTGTCGCAGGGGTCGCAAACAACGCCACGTGTTTTACCTCGACCTCACGGGGCGGAGAATTGTCACCCCACTGCCTTTCAGTCAGCGCCTCGATCAAGGGGACAAACACACCCAAGACACGCTTGCCTTCCGGTATCCAGCCTTCTTGCATCCGACGCAAAGCGGCAGCAGAGGCTGTGTTGCAGGCCAAAATCACCAAATCGCAACCGGCATCGAACAGGCGTTGCACGGCTTTACAGGTCAAGTCGTAGATGTCATCGGCTGTGCGCACGCCGTAAGGCGCATTGGCGCTGTCAGCAAGATACACGAATTCGACATCCGGCAAACGCTTTTGCACGGCCTCCAGAACGGTCAAGCCGCCTAAACCACTGTCAAAAATACCAACCGCCATCAGGCCACCCCAACTTTGCTATCGAAGTTTGGTTTCAAACTCGTACCCAAGATCAAAGCTTTGATTTGGGCTTGGAGACAGCTCATACGTGGCTTTGCGCAGGAAATCCATCATCTGTTTGCTGTCGCCACGAAAGCTGTTCAAGACGTCGCGGCCAATCGGATTGCCGATGGCCACGCGCACAGGTGTATCGACGCGTGTTTTGAATTCTTTGATAAGCAATCCAAGGCGCAGGGTGCTGTGCAAATGGCTGGCGATCTGAAACATCCGGCTGGTGTGCCCGTCAAAATATACGGGTACTACTATGGCATCAGACTGTGCGATCAGCCTGGCCGTAAAATGACGCCAACCGGGATCCAAAGGCTGGCCAAAAGGCCGCTCTGCCGTGCTTACCGTGCCACCGGGAAACACACCCAGTGCACCGCCGTTGCGCAAATAAGACAGGGCATCTTTACGGGTTTGAAGATTAAGCAACGCCGCGTCTTTGGATGCGTCAAAAGAGATCGGCAAAACAATCCTGTTCAATGCGTCCGCTTTACAAAACACCGAATTGGCCAGTATTCGAAAATCTCCACGCGCTTGGGACAACATATGTCCCATCATCAGCCCGTCCAGAATACCATAAGGGTGATTGGCAATCAAAATAACTGGACCGTTGCGCGGAATGTTGGACAATGCCCCCTCGAAGATGTCCAGTCCAAGGCCATATCGATCCACCATAACGGACCAAAAGTCGCGGCCCGCAGCCACTTCTGCCTCATAGCCTTGCGCACGTTTTATGAGACCCAAACGTCCAGTGGAATTCTCAATCACGCGTATCACCGCACGTCCTGCTGTGGAGGATGCGGAATGGGCGTAGGTGATATCGCGTGTGACATCACGGCGTGAAAGCTTTTGTGACGGCACGTATGACGGGGCCATGGCTTTGGTTCCCAGCGGCATGTTTGATCTGTCAGTGTTTTAGACGCTGCGCTTCATTGTGCACAGACCTTATGACACAGATGTGACATCTCTATTCCGCCGCGCGCGCCATAGGTGCCCCACCTGATTTAATGGCACTTAGCAATTCTTCACGCCGCTTTGCCGCCTTGGCCTCATTTTGGGCCTTCACAGAACCAAAGCCCCTTATTTGCAAAGGCAGCTCCGCCAACGCCACAATCGCGTCTTTGGTGTCCGCCGTCAGCAGCGGCAAAACAGCTTTCATGTCGGCCTCAAATTGCTTGATCAGGGCACGTTCCATTTTTCGTTCCGCTGTGTAGCCAAACACATCCAAAGGCGTGCCACGCAAGCGTTTGAACTTGGTTAACATGCGCAGTGGCGTTTCCAACCATTGCCCAAATTCACGCTTCATCGGGCGCCCTTCGGGTCCCATCTTCGACAACATGGGCGGGGCCAGATTGAAGGTCATTTTGAAGTCGCCATCAAACTCTGCACGCGCCTTTTCACGAGAGGTCAAAAGCAGGCGCGCTACTTCGTACTCATCCTTATAAGACAAAAGCTTATGATAGCCTTTTAATGCAGCTTTTTTAACGTCGCTGTCTGCAATAGCATCGACCAGCTTACGGTACCTCTTCGCCAGTCCGCGGCCTTGATAAGCCACCAATTGAGCGGCACGAACCTGCAGTTCTTCCTCTGTTGATTTCGGCAATGCAACCACATTGGGCGTTAAGATCGCTTGCGCATCTTGCGGATGCAAAACAGCCCAGCGCCCGATCTCAAAAGCACGCAGATTGCGGTCAACCGCAGCACCGTTCAACGTGACGGCTTGCACAATTGCGGCATGGGTCAAAGGCAACAATCCACGCTGCCATGCTGCCCCGAAAATCATCATATTGGAAAAAATGCTATCCCCCAGAACGGCCTTTGCCAGATCAGAGGCATCAAACAGGTCCACACGGTTCTGCATGCGTGCTTCAAGGGCAAGGCTTAGGCGGTCCGATGGCAGCGAAAATTCGGTGTCTCGTGTGAAGTCACCTGTGATAATTTCGTGGCTGTTCACCACAGCGCCTGTGCGACCGGACTTGGTCAGACCAAGCGTTTTAGCCCCGGCCGACACAACCAAGTCCCCACCGATCAACGCGTCGGCTTCGCCAGTGGCGACACGGATGGCCGAAATATCATGCGGATCATTCGCAAGGCGACAATGGATATGCACCGCACCACCTTTTTGCGCCAATCCTGCCATTTCCATCATGCCGGCGCCTTTGCCATCGATATGAGCAGCTTGCGCCATCACAGCACCGATGGTCACGACACCTGTACCGCCAACCCCTGTGATCACCACATTCCACGTGCCGTCAATTTCGGGAATCGTGGGGGCTGGCAGGTCGGGCAATTCCAAATCTGTTGTGGCTTCTTTGCGCACAACTGCGCCTTCCAAGCTGACAAACGACGGGCAAAAACCTTTAACGCAAGAAAAGTCCTTGTTGCACGATGATTGATCGATCGCGCGTTTGCGGCCCAGTTCGGTTTCCTTTGGCACGATAGACACGCAGTTAGACTGAACGCCGCAATCACCACAGCCTTCACACACATCCGAATTGATGAACATGCGCTTGTCCGGGTCGGGAAAGGTGCCGCGTTTGCGGCGACGACGTTTTTCAGCAGCACAGGTCTGGATGTAAACGATAGCAGACACGCCCGTTAACTTTGCAAACTGCTCTTGTACAGTTTGCAAATACGCGCGTTCTTTGATTTCAATCCCTTGCGGGAAGTTTGCAAAGTTCACGTCTTCTTTATCATCGTAGACCACGGCAAGGTTTTGCACACCCATCGCCCGCAATTCAGATGCGATACGCTCGGGACTTAAATCGCCGTCGTTGTCTTGGCCCCCTGTCATGGCGACCGCATCATTGAACAAAATCTTATACGTAATGTTGGTGCCAGCCGCCAAAGCCGCACGGATCGCTTGCACGCCCGAGTGATTGTAGGTTCCGTCGCCAAGGTTTTGAAACACATGTGGCGTTTTTGAAAATGGCGCTTCACCAATCCAGTTCGCGCCTTCTGCCCCCATATGGGTAAATCCAAGCGTTTCGCGGTCCATCCACTGTGCCATGAAATGGCACCCGATGCCTGCGTAGGCCCGACTGCCCTCTGGCACCTTCGTCGAAGAGTTGTGCGGACATCCCGAACAGAAGTACGGCAGGCGCGCGGCGATTTCTTCTGCGTTGTCGGACCTGCGGGCCTCATCCAACATGGCCAATCCGCCGGTGATGCCGTCAGTATTGCGACCTTCATCAACCAGAACTTGCCCGAGTTTTTCGGCAATTTCGATCGGGTCCAGCGCCCATTTGGCGCTAAAAAAGGTCTCGCCTTCGCGGGTTCCGCCATACACACGGCGGCCCTGTCGATTGTCGAACAATGCCTCTTTGATTTGCACCTCGATCAATTTGCGCTTCTCTTCAACGACGATAATCAGATCCAGACCGTCAGCCCAATCGTTGAAGGTCTTCATATCCAAAGGCCACGTTTGCCCCACTTTGTAGGTGGTTATGCCTAAACGCTCTGCCTCTGCGGCGTCGATGTTCAGCAAGGACAACGCATGAACAAGATCAAGCCAGTTTTTACCCGCCGCCACCAAACCTATTTTGGCGCCGGGCTTGCCCCAAACGCGTTTGTCCATTTTGTTAGCAGCAGCAAAGGCTTCAGCGGCGTGGCGCTTGTAATCGATCAGTCGCGCTTCTTGTTCGATACGGTCATCGACAAGGCGTATATTCAAACCACCGTTCGGCATTTCAAAGTCCGGCGTCACAAAAGACAACCTGTGTGGATCGCCATCCACCACAGACGTCACTTCGACTGTGTCCTTCATGGTCTTTAGCCCAACCCAAACACCGGCAAACCGAGACAAGGCATAGCCATACAAACCATAATCGAGAATTTCCTGCACACCCGCGGGCGACACCACCGGCATATAGGCGTCGACCATAGCAAATTCGGATTGGTGCAACACGGTCGACGATTCACCGGTGTGGTCGTCCCCCATCGCCATCAACACACCGCCCTGCGCGGACGAGCCAGCCATATTGGCATGGCGCATCACGTCGCCGGACCGGTCCACTCCGGGGCCTTTCCCGTACCACAAGCCAAACACGCCGTCGTATTTACCCTCACCACGCAGTTCTGCCTGCTGCGCCCCCCAGTGCGCCGTGGCCGCGAGGTCTTCGTTTAAACCGGACTGAAAGGTAATATCTGCGGCTGACAAAGGCTTTAGGGCGCGCTCCATCTGCATGTCGACCGCCCCCAACGGAGATCCACGATAGCCTGTCACAAGCCCTGCGGTGTTTAACCCAGCCGCCTCATCGCGTGCCTTTTGCATCAACATCAAACGCACCAGCGCTTGCGTCCCGTTCAACAGAACCGGGCTTTTTTCCAAATCATAGCGATCATGAAGCGAAATCTTTTGCGTGGTCATCCCCGTGCCTCCCAGCTTGGATCAGTCTTGCGTAATTTGACATCACATTAGGTCACAATTACTGACCTGTATAGTATTTTTTTGCCCATTAGGACAAAAGCTGACCAACCCCATGTGTCATTTGCGTCATTTCACGGTATGACATAGCCAAACTGGAAAGAGTGTAAGATGGACTGGGATAAGTTAAGAGTTTTTCATGCGGTGGCTGATGCTGGCAGTTTGACACATGCAGGTGACAAACTGCACCTTTCGCAATCCGCGGTCAGCCGTCAGGTCCGCGCCCTTGAAGAATCACTGAACGCAACGCTTTTCCACCGTCATGCACGCGGCTTGATTCTGACCGAACAAGGTGAGCTGTTGTTTGACGCCACAAACGCCATGACCAAACGGCTTGATGCCGCCAGTGCCCGCATTCGCGACAGTGAAGAAGAAGTGTTCGGGGACCTGCGCGTCACCACAACCATTGGCTTTGGCACGCTGTGGTTGGCCCCGCGCCTGCCGAAGCTTTACGAACAGTACCCAGACCTCAGCGTTGATCTGATGCTGGAAGAACGTGTTTTGGACTTGCCAATGCGCGAAGCTGACGTGGCCATTCGCATGAAAGAACCCAGTCAGGCCGATTTGATCCGGAAGCGGTTGATGAGTGTGCGCATGCAAGCCTTCGCCTCGCCTGGGTATCTTGATGCAAATGCGGCACTAAACACACCTGAGGATTTGCAAAATCACCGGCTGATCTGCCAAAACGTAAACGCCACACAGGTTGGCGCAAGTGCGACGCTTGTGCAAAGCTTGATGACCCATGACGTGAAATCGCTGTTGACCGTGAACAACTACTTCGGAGTTTTACAAGGCGTTTTACATGATCTGGGGGTCGGCATTTTACCGGACTATGTGACACAGGATTTTCCTGACCTTGTGCGGGTTTTACCCGAAGTCGAGTCGGCCGAAGTGCCTGTATTTTTGGCGTACCCAGAAGAATTACGTCAGTCCAAGCGTATTTCTGCCTTCCGCGACTTTGTGCAGGAAGAGATCATTTCGTACCGTAAGCAGTTGAGAGACCAGCAAAAAACCTGAGATATGCAAAAAATGCATAGCGGGTTTGACCACCCTGCGGCACAATGCGCCTTGATCGTAGGCACTGTGATTACTAATTCAACTCATGAAGACGATGAGCGCTTCCCAGCGCCTCATCTTCAACCTCCCTGTTGGACTGGGCCGAGCTTGTCTCGGCCCTTTTTTTTCGCTTAAGGCGAACGCTAGAACAATGAATCCTCTTGTTTCAGCGACGGATTTGAAGTCACCCTTCGTTTAAGGCCTAGGGGGACAATATAATGTTAAGATTCATCCAGATTGCTGCGCTTTTGATGTGTGTGTGCATCGCGCCGACGTTTGCGCAGGCACAAATGGGCTTACCAAACGGCACGTCTTCTGTCCCGGACACGCAAGTAACATTACCCGACGATCTTACTGTTGAAACAGCCAACGCGTTGATTTCCAGGCTATCGGATGCCGAAGTGCGCGCCATTTTGCTGGATCAGCTCGAAGCGAAAGCTGTCCAAAAACCTGAGGACGACAACAACGTATCGGATTTTTTCTACCACGCCACAGCCGGTGCTTTTACTTCGATCACAGTGGCAGTCGAACGCCTGCCGCTTCTTTTCACTCAGCAAGCAAAGGCATTTTCGACCTTTTACAATGACCGTCTACGCGGCTTTGGCGGATTGCTGAAATTGTTGGGGTACATGGCGTTGGTGTACGGGTCCGGTATCATTGCTGAATTGTTTTTCCGCAGGTTGACGCGGAACTGGCGTATTTTGCCCCCAGCAGACCCCGACAACATGCAACTGCGCGAGACAATTCAGTTGCTGGTGCAGCGGCTGACAACACAGGTCGTGGCAGTCCTGATCTTTGTGGGCGTGTCACGTGCCGTTGGCCTCGCGATTTTGCCCGAAGATATTTTGCCGATCGTGGCGATTGTCGGGCTCTATCTGATCGGGTTCCCCCGTTTCATGCTCTCCATTGGCTTTTTCTTGTTTGCCCCAATGAACCCCGAATACAGACTGCTGAATGTCGATACAAAATCGGCGCGCTCCGCGTGTTTTCACCAGTTCTGGATCGCATTCCTGCTTGGGTTCTCAGGTGCAATTATCGCATTTAACGAATTGCACGGCGTGCCGATGGGGGAAATGCGACTTGGGTTCTGGTTGAACCTGTCGCTTCACATATATCTGATTGTTGTCCTTTGGCGCTACCGCGACAGCATGCAGTCCATGATGCGCGGATTTGATCCCGACGTCAGTGTGATGGAAAACCGGATCGCACGGGCCTATCCCTATTTCGCTATCTTTGTAGTGTTTGCTGTATGGTGGGTTATCAATATCGTTGTCAGCTACGAAAATTTCGCATTGCTGCGGTCGCAACCACACTACAAAACGATGATGTTGCTGATGTTTGCACCTGCAATGGACACGATGATCCGTGGACTTGTCCGCCATTTCGCGCCCCCCATGACTGGCGAAGGGGCTGTGGCAGAACGCGCCCATGCCTCGGCCAAAAGGTCTTATGTGCGCATCGGACGTGTTGTCGTTTTTGGATTGGTGATCATCTCTATTGCTGGTTTCTGGGGCATGAGCCCGGAAAACGTGGCCTCAGCAGGCGTTGGACCACAACTGGCCGCCAAACTGATGGAATTCCTGATCATCATGTCGATCGGGTATCTGATCTACGAGGTCGTCTCACTTTACATCAATCGCAAACTGGCCGCGGAACAGACTGCATCGGGCTTCGATCCTGAAAGCCAAGAGATCGGCGGAGATGGCGGCGGTGCGGGTGGATCAAGGTTGTCCACAGTGCTTCCCCTGATTTTGGCGGTATGTCAGGCCACAATCGTGGTGGTATTTTTACTGCTTGGCCTGTCCAACGTCGGCGTTGATACAACACCGTTACTGGCAGGGGCCGGGATTGTGGGCTTGGCGATCGGGTTTGGGGCACAAAAGCTGGTGACAGACGTCGTATCCGGTATTTTCTTTCTGGTCGACGATGCGTTTCGAACCGGAGAATATGTCGAGGTCGAGGGCACAATGGGCACGGTCGAGAAAATCTCGATCCGGTCCATGCAACTGCGCCACCACAAGGGGCCGGTGCACACGATCCCCTACGGTGAAATTCCCAAGATCACCAACTTCAGCCGCGATTGGGTGATCATGAAACTGCGCTTCACTGTGCCCTTCGACAGCGACCCCAACAAAGTGAAAAAAATCTTCAAAAAAATCGGTCAGGATTTACTTGCCGTGGAAGAATTCAAAGATGATTTTCTTGCCCCCTTCAAATCGCAAGGCGTCTTGGAAATTGATGATGTCGGCATGGTGATCCGGGGCAAATTCATGTGCAAACCCGGCACACAATTCATGATCCGAAAAGAGATCTTCAACCGTGTGAACGCGGCATTCGCGTCCAACGGGATCGAATTTGCACGCCGCGAAGTACGCGTTGCACTGCCATCCATGGACAACGGCGATCTGACAGAGGAAGACAAAGCTGCAATTTCCGCGGCCGCCACTCAAGCTGCCCAAGATACCGCACCCGGCGGCGCAGGTGATCAACGGTAATTTTTTGGCTTAGAGTCAATTATTTATCCTATTAATTCACTCCAATGGGAAAGTTTTTGGAACGATTTCTGTGATCTTCACGTTGTTTCCCCAGACAGCGGCACACTTGCCGCAGAGCAAAAGGAGACAACCATGAAACGCAACGTATTTCTGACCCTGACCGCAGCTTCCGCCATCGCCGCCACAGGCGCATTGGCAGGCTACAACGAATCTGAAACAGACAATGCCACCACAGTGGCGTCGACGCAGAAAGAATATGACACCAATTCGCCTGCAAACTCTACCGGTGACACAGCTTCCGACATACAATACAGTGGTCTGGAGACGAAAAACATTATCGCGCTGGAAAACGCAAAGGGCGAGATGCTGAAAACAAATGAAGGCGAACAGATCGGTGTGATCGAAGAAATTGACTACAACGCCCAAGGCAATCCGGAACTGGTGATTGACGTTTTCGACAAGTCCGTCGTTGGCGCCGACCGCATGGTCATGACGATCCAGCCCGACAACATCGTATTGGCAGGGAACGCCATCGTGTTGGACACGACCTACAACGAGCTGTTGGCAAAAGTGAAAGCGTCTGGCGTGCAAGGCAGCGCGGACCGCGTGGACGTCACAATCTTCTAAGACCCCACAAATTATCGGCCATCCCACCGGGTCGTGCGCACCGCCGCACGGCCCGGTTTTTCACAGGTTCGCCGTTGTCCACCCACAGCCCCTTTCCCCCACGCGCAGGTGCATGTAAGAGACGGCAACGCATTGCCATTCGGGGGACATCAGGCACATGACAGAGCCAGCAATCACACCAGATCTCATTGCCAGCCACGGGCTTAGCCCTGATGAATACAACCGCATCCTCGAGATCGTTGGACGCGAGCCGACGTTTACCGAACTTGGCATTTTTTCCGCGATGTGGAACGAACACTGTTCCTACAAATCCTCCAAGAAGTGGCTGCGCACTTTGCCCACCGAAGGCCCTCAGGTGATCTGCGGCCCTGGTGAAAATGCCGGCGTGGTAGATATTGGCGACGGACAAGCCGTTGTTTTCAAAATGGAAAGCCACAACCACCCTTCATATATCGAACCCTACCAAGGGGCGGCCACAGGCGTCGGCGGCATCCTGCGCGATGTGTTCACCATGGGCGCACGTCCTATTGCATCAATGAACTCGCTTAGCTTCGGCGAACCCGGCCACCACAAAACCAAACAGCTTGTGAACGGCGTTGTTGCGGGCGTTGGTGGGTACGGCAACTGTTTCGGCGTGCCATGTGCGGGCGGCGAAGTGCGCTTTGACCCAGCCTACAACGGCAACTGCCTTGTGAACGCTTTTGCGGCAGGTTTGGCGGACGCCGACAAGATTTTCTATTCGGCCGCTTCCGGCATCGGCATGCCCGTCGTCTATCTTGGCGCAAAAACCGGCCGTGATGGTGTGGGCGGCGCGACGATGGCATCAGCTGAATTTGACGACACGATTGAAGAAAAACGTCCCACCGTTCAGGTCGGTGACCCCTTCACCGAAAAACGCCTGATGGAAGCGACGCTTGAGCTGATGCAAACCGGCGCCGTGATCTCGATCCAGGATATGGGGGCCGCTGGTCTCACGTGTTCTGCCGTCGAAATGGGCGATAAGGGTAATTTGGGCGTGCGCTTGCACCTTGAAAACGTGCCTGTGCGCGAAGAGGCGATGACAGCCTATGAAATGATGCTGAGCGAGTCTCAGGAACGCATGTTGATGGTTCTGAAACCCGAATTGGAAGCTGAAGCCAAAGCGGTTTTCGACAAATGGGACCTTGATTTCGCCATCGTTGGCGAAACAATCGCCGAAGATCGTTTCCATATCGTGCACAATGGCGAAACCAAAGCGGATTTACCGCTGAAGACATTGGCGGGCACGGCCCCCGAATATGATCGCCCTTGGGTTGAAACGCCTCCTGCTGATCCATTGGCTGACGTGCCCAGCATCGATCCCATTGACGGGCTAAAGGCGCTGATTTCGTCGCCCAACTACGCCGCAAAACAGTGGGTCTATGAGCAGTATGACACGATGGTCATGGCCGATAGCGCGCGCACGCCCAACATCGGATCCGGCATCGTCCGTATCCATGGCACCGACAAAGCACTGGCCTTCACCTCTGACGTGACGCCACGCTATGTCAAAGCCAACCCTGTTGAGGGCGGCAAACAAGCCGTGGCCGAAGCCTATCGCAATCTGACCGCCGTGGGCGCTGTCCCGCTGGCAACCACAGATAACATGAACTTCGGCAACCCCGAGAAACCAGAGATCATGGGCCAATTTGTCGGCGCTATCAAAGGCATAGGTAAAGCGGTTAAAGCGCTTGATATGCCGATCGTCTCTGGCAACGTCTCGCTTTACAATGAGACCGACGGCACAGCGATCCTGCCCACGCCGACCATAGGCGCTGTGGGTCTGCTCAAGCACACAGACGAGATCATCGGCTGCGACGTGCGCGACGGACATGTGGCTTTAGTGATCGGTGAGACGACAGGGCATCTGGGACAATCCGCTTTGCTGGCCGAGGTCTTCAACCGCGTTGAAGGCGACGCCCCTGCCGTCGATCTGGCCGCCGAGAAGAAACATGGCGACTTCATCCGCGACAACCGTGCGTTGATTACGGCCTGTACGGACTTGTCAGATGGCGGCCTTGCCTTGGCTGCGTTTGAACTGGCTGAAGCGGCAGGCGTGGGTGTTTGGCTGGACAGCGACGACACGCCTACATTGTTCGGTGAGGACCAGGGGCGCTACCTGATTGCTTGCAACTTTGATCAGGCTGAAGGGTTGATGCTGGCGGCTGGACAGGCCGGCATTACGATCCAGTCCGTTGGAAAATTCACATCTGAGGACGTCTGGTTCAGCAACACAAGCAGCGCTTCTTTGGCAGAATTGTCTGACATCTACCGAAGCAGCTTTGCAGCAGCGGTCGCCTAAAGCCCGGACATAAGACGCGCTTTCTCGCCCACATCGTCTGGGCGGGAAATCACCTCTGCCAGTTCTTCCAGCGATGCAATCGAATGGCCTGCGCGAAAGCTGTCCACATGGGGTAGCATCGCGGCAATCCCGCGGGCTTTGGGCGCAAACCCGTCCCAACGCAGCAAAGGATTTAACCATATCAAACGCTTGGACGACAGTTGAAGGCGTTGCATCTGCTTGGCCAGCGCGTCCGGGTCGTCGCGGTCCAAACCGTCCGTGATCACAAGCACCACAGCCCCCTGCCCCATCACACGCCGTGACCAATCGCGGTTGAACGTCTCAAGACATTGCCCGATGCGTGTGCCGCCTTCCCAATCTTGCGCTTCCGCCCCGGCAGCAGCCAATGCCGCATCCACATCGCGTTGCCCCAGGTGTCTGGTAATATTGGTCAATTGCGTGCCAAAGGTGAAGGCATGAACCTTGGCCCAACCCGCCCCTTTGGCATTCGAAACCGCATGCAGAAAGTGCAAAACCACACGGGAATATTGGCTCATGGAGCCTGAAATATCGCACAAAACAACCAAATTCGGCCAGCGCAAGCGCGGCGCTTTGCGTTCAATCTTGTACAGTTCGCCCCCCCGACGCATCGCGGCGCGCAGGGTTTTGGCCGCATCGACACGACCCTGATGCGCGGGCTTTGACCGGCGTGACGGGATCGGTTGCACAGGCAGCTTCATACGCGACAGCATGCGCTTGGCGGCGGCCATTTCAGCTGTGCTCATCTGTTCAAAATCAAGACTGCGCAAGCGTTCTTCCGCGCTCATGGTGAGGGAGGCGTCAATTTCCAGTTCCGACCCGTCGTCATCCTTGGGGGTCTCGGGCTGATCCACAGGCGCCTCTGCGCCGTCCAGCAGCGCCTCGGCGGCCCGTTTTTCAGCGGCCTGAGCGCTTCGGTCTTCTTGTACACCACGCACCGCAGGCAACATCGCAGCCATCATATATTCCAGATACCGCGGGTCGCGCCAATACAGGCGAAAAATCTGGGCAAAGACGGCACGATGTTCGGGTCTGTTTACGAAACACGCGTGCAACGTCCAATAAAAGTCCTGCTTTTCGGTAAATCCGGCAGCTTCCACCGCACGAATAGAATCAATCACCCGCCCCGGTCCGATCGGCAGACCACCGCGCCGCAGCGCCCGTGCAAAGTGGGTGATGTTGCCGGCCAGTTTCGGATCATCCGGCAATTCAAGAGGTATGTGTTCGACCACAGCTAGACAGGTTCCATCGTCGCTTTGGCCTGATCCAGAATACGCTTGGCTTCAGATCCGTGTAGCTTTGCAATGTCGTCTTGATACTTCAGGATGGCGCCCAACGTGTCGGCGATGACTTCCGGGCTAAGGGTTATGACATCCAAAGCCAGCAGGCATTTGGCCCAGTCGATGGTTTCTGCAACGCCAGGCTTTTTGAACAAGTCCTCAGTGCGCAATTTCTGCACGAAAGCAACCACTTCGCGACTTAGACTTTCGGCAGCTTCCGGTGCGCGTGCTGTCAAAATTTCCATCTCGCGTTCGAAATTCGGGTAGTCCACCCAATGATACAAACACCGCCGCTTCAATGCGTCGTGAACTTCGCGGGTGCGGTTGGAGGTGACAACTACGATGGGGGGTTCCGGTGCTTTGATTGTGCCCATTTCGGGGATGGTCACCTGAAAATCACTTAGCGCTTCCAGCAAAAACGCCTCAAAGGGTTCATCGGTGCGGTCAAGTTCGTCAATCAGCAAAACCGGCGGGCCGTTTTCATTTGGCCGCATCGCTTCCAGCAACGGGCGTTCGATCAAGTAGTCGTCGCTGAAAAGTTCGGTTTGCAACGCCTTTTTGTCCGCCCCGCCTGATGCCTCTGCAGCCCGTATTGCGACCATTTGCGCTGGAAAATTCCATTCATACACCGCGCTGGATGCGTCCAGCCCTTCGTAGCATTGCAAGCGGATCAATTTGCGGCCCAAAGACGCAGCAAGCGCCTTGGCGATTTCGGTCTTTCCAACACCGGCCTCGCCTTCCAGGAACAAAGGCCGTCCCAGACGCAGCGACAGGAACACAACTGTGCCCAACGCCCGACTACAGACATAGCCTTGATCCGCCAACATTTTTTGCACCGCATCGATGGATGAAATTTCGGTCATACGTGGTCTCCCCTTGCGCGTATCAAGTGCACTGCAACGGTGCGCGGTCAAGGGCGCATAAAGTCGTGGTTTCGGAAAGATTGACCTGATTCGCAGAAACTGGCATGCTGTTAAGCGAATAAAAGAGGTCCGTAAGCCATAAGGCTGTGACCCAAGAGGCGGAAGAAACGATGCACGCACACACTTCATGCGCGGGGCTATGCCAGATATGCGCATAACCGCAGTCACCTGTGTTAAAAACGAAGGCCCGTTTTTGCTGGAATGGATCGCGTTTCACCGTGTTCTTGGCGTAAGCGATTTCCTTTTCTATTCAAACGATTGCACGGATGGCACAGACCATTTGCTGGATGCGCTTGCGGCCAAGGGGTTGGTGCAGCATCTGCCCAACCCCGCAGAGGGACGCAATTATCAAATGGAAGCCTTGAAAGACGCACGCAAACAAGACGTCGTCATCAATGCGGATTGGGTTTGGGTCGCAGATGTTGACGAATTTCTAAACATCCATGTGGGCGATCACACAATTCCGGCGCTGATTGATGCCTGTGGGAATCCGCAAGCCATCAGCCTAACCTTCCAGTTTTTTGCCAACGATGATGTGGATACATTCGAAGACCGTCCTGTCATTGAACAATTCACCCGGTGCCACAATCCTGATCTGTGGTGCGGAGAAGCCGCGATCGAAGTGAAGTCGTTGATCCGGCACGATTTCCCCCTGCACTATTATGGTGCACACCGTCCATTCTTCAAAGGTAAGTTGCCGCCAAAGAAACGCCCGAGCTGGACAGATGGGTCTGGCAGACCTGTGCCGCACCGTTTTTTGGTTGCAGCCAATCCACGGCGTATTCGCAAATTTCCCGCGGCTGGCGCACGGAATTTTGCAACTTTGAACCATTACGCCCTGCGCAGCTTAGACAGTTATCTGGTCAAAAATGACCGTGGCGATGTCAACCGCGAGAACCGTGCGTTTGACGACACCTATTGGCGCGAACGCAATGACCCCGCTTGGGAAGACACGTCAATTTCGCGCTACCTTCCTGATCTGGCATCAGAAATGGCTGCATTGATGGCGGATGATACAATCAAGCGTTTGCATGACGATGCAGTGGCTTTGCACCGTAAAAAACGTGATGAGCTTTTGGCGCAACCCGCCTATCAAGAAATGCAAAAGCAGTTGCGCAGCGCATCGAAACTGCCCCCTCAAGAAGAAGAAATGCTTGTCGCGTTGGGCCTGCCTTTGGACATCGCGTCATGAGCTTGAGTGTGGTCAACCTTGGCTTGCCAAAAACCGGCACCACGACTTTGGCGCGTGCTTTGCGCCGCGCGGGCATGCATGTGGCAGATCACCGTATCAAGCCGAAGCAAACCAACAACCGCGCCATACATCACCAATTTGTCGCAGAATTGCTGTATCGCGGATATTACGAATCCGGCAACCCCGCCGCATTGCTTTATGGTTTTGATGCCGTCGCAGAAATGAGCACCCTGTCAGAGGGCAAATCAATCTGGCCGCAAATGGATTTCGGATTGATTGAGGCGCTGCGCAAAACGAATCCGGGCGTCAAATTTGTGGCCTCCAACCGCGACAGTTGGGATGTGTCGCAATCTATGCTGGCGTGGTCCAATCTGGGCACTGTGCGATTGCCGGAAAGCAACATTCCCGGTTTGCCCAAAGGCTACGGCGAAACATCGAAGGAGCGTGTTCAATGGATAGACGCCCACTACGCGACTTTGCGCACATATTTTAACGATGATGATGATTTTCTGGAATACGAAGTGACTGATCCAAATGTGACCGATCTGCTAAGCGGTTTTGTTGGCGTGCCGATCACATGGTGGGGCCGCGCCAATGCCAATCCGGAAAACCTGAATACAAACAATGAGGTAGCGTAATGCGCATCCATTTGCACATCGGCTTGGAACATGTCGGCGCAGACCGGCTGCAAGAGGTTCTGGCCGACAAACGCGACCAGTTGATTTCCAAAGGCGTTCTGTTTGCACGCAGCCCCGGCAACAAAAACCACACCCGCTTGTTTATGGCTGTGACCGACGCCGATCATGTTGATCCGCTCCGCTACAATCGCGGCTACATCACGGCCGACAAACAAAAAGTGCTGCATGATGCCTTGGCTGGTGATTTGGCCAAGGAAGTCGCGCAACATCAGCCAACTGACCTGATCTTGTCTGCCTCTCAATTGGGCGCTTGCCTGTCGCGGACTACTGAATTGCACCGCCTCAAAGCGCTGCTGGCCCCTCTTTCGGATGACATCCGCATCATTGCACATGTTGACGAACAGGCCGCCGTGTTGACGCGCCATTACCACGAACAAATCCTTGAAGGCCGCGGTGTGTCCTTGGCACAGGAACTTGATCTGGCAGGTACAAAAACGTGGTGGGATGATTGCATTGCATCACATCCAAAAATCGATCCACAAGCAGGTGTATTTGAAGAAAACCAAGGCGCCCCCTTTTGGCTGGATTACGCGCGACTTGTTACGTTCTGGGAAGATGTGTTCGGCACCGGTTCTGTTGCACTACGCAGTTTTGATGCCGAAGCTTTTGCAGCCCAAACCGTCACGGACGAGCTGCGCGATATGTTCGGGATCAAAGGCGCAATCGGCAAAGCTGCGGCCAGCGATGTATCGCCTCCGCCATCAGCGGCATGGATGGCCCGTGGACGGCAATTGAATGCGTTAATCTTACAGGTTCTCGCATCCAAGAAGCGTATTTTACCTCGCCAGTTGTGGCGCGGTTTTGTCAACGAAATCAAAGTAGACGGCGATGCAATTGATGTTGCGTCCCTTAGCGATATCTCAAAAACCTTTGCCACGAGCAACGCAAAGTTAATCAAAGCACACAAAGGGCTAACCGCTGCAACCTTCAAAAAGCCCCGCGCAAAAACCCCATGGTGTGAAGCTGATCCGATGTTCGGGTTTCGCGCGTCTCAATATCTTTTGGGCTTTATGTGGCGCATCGACAAAGCCACCAAAGAAGAACGCAAAACCAAAGCCGCAGACTTGGCCCGCATCAACGGCAGCCCTGTGCCCATGCCAGTCACAGACGATACACCGCCTAAAGACGGTTTAAGTGCCACGGCACGCAAATTGATGCCCCCGCTGGCTGTGCAGAACTTCGAAAAGCTGCGCACATCGTCTTTCGCGCCACACAATAAGATGGGTGCCGTAAACGAAGAAGAGTTGGCGGCGGCTTACACCCCTGTGCCTCCACGGGATTTGCCCAAAAACAATTCCGGCAACGTCATCGTCGGCTGTATGAAAAATGAAACGCCCTACATCGTGGAATGGATCGCCTATCACCGCGCCATGGGCGTCGATAACTTTCTGATTTACACAAATGACTGTTCTGATGGCACGTCTGAATTGCTGGACCGCTTGCAGGATATGGGCGTGATCCAGCATCGCAACAACGACAACTGGAAAGGCAACTCTCCTCAGCAATACGCGTTAAATCAATCCCTTAAAGAACCTGTGATCAAGAACGCCGAATGGATCATTCACATTGATGTGGATGAATTCATGAACGTGCGCTGTGGCAATGGCACCTTGGCCGACTTCTTTGAACGCGTGCCGGATGCGACAAATGTTGCGATGACTTGGCGCTTGTTCGGGCACAACGGTGTCACACGGTTGAACGACGATCTGGTGATTGATCAGTTCGACACGTGCGCCCCGAAGTTCTGCCCAAAACCACACACGGTTTGGGGCTTCAAAACTATGTTCAAGAACATCGGAGCCTATGAGAAAATCAGCTGCCACCGCCCAAACAAACTGGACGATAGTTTCAAAAACAAGGTGAAATGGGTGAATGGCTCTGGTCAAGACATGACGAAAGAGGCCGCCGAAAGCGGGTGGCGCAATTCCAAGAAATCCATTGGCTACGACCTGATTCAACTGAACCACTACGCCCTTCGCTCTGCCGAAAGCTTTCTGATCAAGCGTCAACGCGGACGGGCGTTGCATGTCGATCGGTCCATTGGAATCAACTACTGGATTCGCATGGATTGGTCCGACTTTCGCGACATTACGATCAAGCGAAACGTGCCGCGCACCCGCGCCGAATATGATCGGCTCATGTCTGACCCGCACCTGCGCAAATGGCATGAAACGGGGCTAGAATGGCATCTTGCCAAGGCTGAAGAATTGCACGGCATGCCCGAATTCGAAGACCTCTACCAGCAAGCGCTTAAAGTGAAACTGAACGAAACAGAACGCGTGGCCTATGCGTTAGCGCTGGATATGGAAAGCTGATGGCGGGTCAATTCCCTAAGGCAAGCCATTGAAATTCCTTGCCATCTTGACTGTCCGCAATGAAGGCGCCTTTGTGCTGGAATGGCTGGCCCATCATCGGGCTGTCGGGTTCACGGATTTCCTAGTCTTCTCAAACGATTGCCAAGATGGCACCGACACCATTTTGGATCGGTTGCACAAAATGGGGCAGATCACGCATATTCGCAACGATGGCCCCTATGACAAAGGCGGCATCCAGTTCACGGCGCTGAAGCAAGCCGATAAATTGGACATCGTCAAACAAGCGGATTGGATACTTCCACTGGATGTGGATGAATTCGTCAACATCCACGTCGGTGACGGCACCCTGACCGCATTGTTGTCTGCACTACCAGACGCGACGGCCATAACGCTCACTTGGCGATTGTTCGGGAACAGCGACGTTGTCCGCTTCAAAGACATGCCCGTTCTGGATCAGTTTACCAAATGCGCCCCTGCGGTTCTGCAATGGCCATGGCGGGCGTCGATGTTCAAAACGCTTTACGCCAACAACGGCACCTACCAAAAGGTCGGTGTACACCGCCCGCGCAATCCCGATGAAAAGAAACTGGCGAAGGCGCAATGGTACGATTGCGAAGGCCGTGCCCTGCCCGACCAATTCAAGACCAAACGCATTTTTTCAAACTTCGGGCAATCGAATTATGCTTTGGCACAGCTGAACCATTATCCTTTGGGCGCTCTTGAAAGCTATGTGGTAAAAGCCGATCGTGGGCGTGCGGTGCATTCCGATGATATTCTGGGGCTCGATTATTGGGTCGAGAGGAATTTCAACACGGACATCGACACAAGCATTTCCCGGCTCATGCCCAAACGCGCTCAGATTGTTCAAGAATTGAGAGGCGACAAAAAGCTGGATGAGCTACACAACAAAGCAGTCCGGTGGCGCCACACGCGCTTTGAAGAGCTGATGTTGAAGGAGCCGTTTCGCGCCTTGTTCGGACGTTTGCTGATGGCGGCCCCGACGCGGCCTGTAAACAAATCGGCGGCCCGTTTCATGATAGGTTTTGCCAATGCGGCCCGCAAAGCGAAACAAAAATAGTGAAAATACACCAGCGCATATGACCGGTAATTGGCCCGCAATTGGCACAAATTGTTCCAATTTATGCCCCAATCGACGCCTACCTTGATCGCAACCATCCCCGTCAAAAGGGGAGTTTTGTGATTGAGGACGTGACGCATATGGAAGACCATGCCCAAACATTCGAGACACCTTTGGGTGATCTGGCCAAAGGTCCATGGGTCACACGTATTGCAGAAATTGCCAATGAACACGGCTACTTCAAAGCCTTAGGGCGCAAGCATTTCGCAGCCTTTGTACAAAAAAGCGATACGTTGCTGGTGACTTTCGAGACGGTACAAGGCATCCGCGGTTTGCGTGAAAACGCCCTGCCTTTGGGCTGGGATATGGTTGCCAGCATGGGGTGGTCGCATTTGTGCCTGGTCAGCGATGGCGACACATGGTTCCGCGACGGAAAGGTCTATGGTCACTTTGATGCATTGATCGACGACGGATTTTTCGACGACTTCTCACAGGTGATTTTTTACGGCGCCGGCCCTTGTGGTTATGCGGCTTCCGCGTTTTCTGTGGCCGCCCCGGGGGCGCGTGTTGTGGCGATACAACCGCAAGCCACCTTGGACCCCCGCGTCACCGAATGGGACGACCGCTTTACAGACCATCGCCGCGTGAGCTTTACAAACCGTTACGGTTACGCCCCCGATATGCTGGATGCGGCCGACGCTGCATTTGTGTTCTACGATTCCAACGACCCGCTAGATGCGATGCATGCGGCGCTGTTCACCCGCCCGAACGTGTCCAAATTCCGGATGCGTTTTATGGGGGCAGCTTTGCAAAGCCAGATGATGGACATGAACATTCTGTTTCAGGTCATTTCCAAAGCGAACGCAGGCAAGCTGGACACAGAAAGCTTTGCAAAAATGTACCGCGCACGACGGGACAACCGTGGATATTTACGTACGTTAATGGCCGTGACCGATCGCGACGAACGGTTCGCATTGACGCGTATGATTTGCAAGAATGTGACGTCTCGAACCAAAGCGCCCCGTTTTGCGCGGCGTTTGGCGGAACTGGACGCCCCCCAGAACAACGCTCATGACGATGCTGCAGGCACATCGCCACAAGCGTAAAGCTCTGGCCTCAACACAGTTGCCGTGCTAACGCGCCACCATGACACAAACGCTTACGCTTCGCCGCCCCGATGATTGGCATTTGCATCTGCGCGATGGCGCGATGATGCAAGCCGTTTTGCCCCATACCGCCGCACATTTTGGCCGTGCGATTATCATGCCAAACCTCGTGCCGCCGGTTGTCACAGGGGCGCAAGCCGCTGCATACAAGGACAGGATTTTGGCAGCTTTGCCAAAAGGCAGCGCCTTCACCCCCCTGATGACACTGTATCTGACCGAAGACACCGATCCCGGCGATGTGGCTTCGGCCTACGCATCCGGTCTGATCAATGCTGTCAAACTTTACCCGGCAGGCGCCACAACCAATTCCGCGTCCGGGGTCAGCCGTTTTGAAAATGTGCGCCCCACTCTGGAAAAGATGGCAGAAATCGGCTTGCCTTTGTGTGTGCACGGCGAAGTAACAGATCACGACATCGACATTTTCGACCGCGAAGCCGTCTTTATCGACCGCGTTCTGGATCCGATCCGCAAAGCAACGCCGGACCTGAAAGTTGTGATGGAACACATCACAACAAAAAACGCGGTCGATTATGCCCGCGCCCAAGGGCCAAACCTTGGTGCAACAATCACAACCCACCATTTGGTGATCAATCGCAATCACATTCTGGCAGGTGGAATCAAGCCACACTACTATTGCCTGCCAGTGGCCAAACGCGAAGAACACCGTCTGGCGCTGCGCGACGCTGCGACATCAGGTGAAACGCGCTTCTTTCTTGGGACAGACAGCGCACCACACACTGACGCCAACAAGTTGCTGCCATGTGGCTGCGCAGGCTGTTTCACTGCGCCAAATACGATGTCAATTCTGGCACAGGTCTTTGAAGACGAAGACAAGCTGGGACATCTGGAAGGCTTCACCAGCTTGCACGGTCCCGCGTTCTACGGGCTGGCAGCAAATACAGACACAATCACGCTGACAAAAGGCGACGTTATTGTCTATCCGGGCCACGTGGCCACAGACGAAGGCCCCGTCACAGTCTTTGATCCCGGCTACCCGCTCCATTGGCGCGTGACCTGATCCTGCTTCATCTCGCAAAATAAACCTCCGCCGGAGGCTCCAACCGGCGCACCATACGAAAGTTTCTCTGATGATCCCCACCAGCTACCCCACAGCGCAAGAAATGGCCCGCCTGACGGCACGTATGTTGCTGGAAATCAAAGCGGTACATTTTAACACCGAAGACCCGTTCACATTGGCGTCGGGCCTGCCCAGCCCAACGTACATCGATTGCCGCAAATTGATCAGCTATCCACGGATACGTAGCACATTGATGGATTTCTTGACGGTAACAGTGATGCGCAACGCAGGTTTTGAAGCCTTCGATAACATTGCCGGTGGCGAAACTGCAGGGATTCCGTTTGCGGCACTGGTCGCGGAACGCATGGCTTTGCCAATGACATATGTGCGCAAAAAGCCCAAAGGCTACGGTCGCAATGCCCGCATCGAAGGGGCCATGTCCGAAGGTGAACGGGTCTTGTTGGTCGAAGACCTGACCACGGACGGCGGTTCAAAACTGTCATTTGTCGATGCGATTCGCGACACCGGAGCAACCTGTGCCCATACGGCGGTCATTTTCTATTATGGCATTTTCCCTGAAACAGAAAAGACCTTGGGCGATCATGGGGTTGGCTTGCACTACTTATGCACGTGGTGGGACGTTTTGGCCGAAGCCAAGGCGTCTGGTGCTTTCGACGATGCAACAATCACGGGTGTTGAAGCATTTTTGAACAACCCGCGCGCATGGCAGGACGCCAATAAAAAATCATAACCCGACCCCATCATACGGGGTAACGGGTGCATTTGAACGCAACATCGTGTATGGTCAGAGTTATCCACAGAATATACAATTTGCGCCCGACAGGGGCGTAAAGGTATGAGGTGCGTCAAACATCTGCCGGGGGGCGGGTGACAAAACAGGTGGGGCAAAATGAACGAGATCAGCAGTTTTTCCGGAGAAAGCCCACAGGTCGAGGCCGCAGAAACCATGCCCCATTCCATCGAAGCTGAACAACAGCTTCTGGGTGCTATTCTGACAAACAACGACGTTTATGACCGTGCGGCATCGATCATCGGGCCAAAACACTTTTATGAACCCGTGCACGCGCGGATTTTTGACATCGCCGCGGCGCGGATTGCCAAAAACAATTTGGCCAGCCCCGTGACGTTGAAGTCCTTTATGGAAGACGACGAAGGCCTGAAACAACTTGGCGGCCCCGCTTATCTGGCCCGTCTTGCGGGGGCTGCGATTTCATCTTACGCGGTGCGCGACTACGCCCAGATGATCTATGATCTGTCCACCCGCCGCGATCTGATCCTGTTGGGGCGAGATATTTCAGCGAAAGCGGCGCGAATTGACGTCGCATCAGAGCCACGCGAACAGATCGTGGAGGCCGAACAACACCTGTACAAGCTGGCAGAGCAAGGCCAGGTCGAAAGCGGATTTCAAAGCTTTCTCAAAGCCGTAACGGACGCAGTGAATGTTGCCAACGCAGCTTACCAACGTGATGGCGGCTTGTCGGGTGTCTCAACCGGCCTGATCGACATGGACAAAAAGCTGGGCGGGTTGCACCGCTCCGACTTGCTGATCCTGGCCGGACGTCCGTCAATGGGCAAAACGTCCCTGGCCACCAACATTGCCTTTAATGTCGCCAAAGCCTACCGGCGCGGACTGACAGCAGATGGCACGGAAGGCGCGGTAGACGGCGGTGTCGTGGGCTTTTATTCACTGGAAATGAGCGCCGAACAGCTTGCCGCCCGTATCCTGTCCGAAGCCTCAGAAATCCCCAGCCAACAAATTCGGTCAGGCGACATGACCGAAGGCGAATTCCGGCGTTTTGTGGACGCGGCAAAAGCACTAGAGGCTTGCCCGCTGTTCATTGATGACACCCCTGCTTTGCCCATCAGCCAATTGGCAGCACGTGCACGACGTCTGAAGCGAACCCATGGTCTTGATTTGCTGATCATCGACTATCTTCAGCTTGTGCGTGGCACCGGTCGGTCGGAAAACCGTGTGAACGAAATCTCCGAAATCACGATGGGTTTAAAGGCCATCGCCAAGGAACTGGACATCCCCGTGATCGCCCTGTCCCAGTTGTCGCGTCAGGTCGAAAACCGCGAAGACAAACGCCCGCAGCTTTCGGATTTGCGTGAATCCGGATCTATCGAACAGGATGCGGATGTGGTCATGTTTGTGTTCCGCGAAGAATATTACAAGGAACGCGAAAAACCCGGTGATCACGATCTTGAAGCCATGGCGGCATGGCAAGAAGAAATGGAGCGCCTGCATGGCCGCGCCGAAGTTGTGATCGGCAAACAGCGTCACGGTCCAATCGGCACCGTTGATCTGTCGTTTGAAGGCCGTTTTACCCGCTTTGGAAATCTGGCCCCCCAATACCTGAACCAGGGCGACGATCAGGAATTCTGACTTCGCGGGCTTGGGTGCAGGCTTAAATCCACTTGACCGCAAATCCACACATGTCACAACGCACGTCATGAGCACCGCACATTTAACAATTGATCTGGGCGCTTTGGTCGCCAATTGGACGTCGCTGGACGCCATGACAGAGGTCGACACCGCCGCCGTGGTCAAAGCCAACGGATATGGGTTGGGTGCGCCGTCTGTCGGACGCGCCTTGGCCAAAGCCGGTGCGCGCACCTTCTTTGTGGCAGCCGCCGAAGAAGGTGCCATTTTGCGCACAGCCCTTGGCCCCGGCCCAACAATCAATGTGTTTTCAGGGCATATGGCCGGCGACACAGACGTGATCCGTGACGCCGACCTGACGCCGATGATCAATTCGGTTGACCAAATGCTGCGTCACGTAGAAGCCCTGCCCGGCGCCCCTTTCGGGTTGCAGCTTGATACAGGGATGAACCGGCTGGGCATGGAACCAAGCGAATGGTCCGCGCTGCGCGATATTGCGTTGGCGCAGAACCCCACGTTGATAATGTCTCATCTGGCCTGTGCAGATGACCCTGCCCATCCGATGAACGCGCAACAACTTGGCAGCTTTGTCGAAATGACAGACGGCATAGACGCGCCACGATCCTTGGCTGCCACGGGCGGAATTCTGCTTGGGTCCGACTATCATTTCGACATGACCCGCCCCGGCATCGGCCTATATGGAGGCGCACCGTTTGCAGATGCGGCGCCCGTCGTGACACTGGATGTTCCCGTGATCCAGACCCGCGAGGTCGCCATCGGAGAAAGCGTTGGATACGGCAATGCATGGGTGGCTACACGCCCCAGCCTGGTTGCAACCGTGGCCGCAGGATATGCCGATGGCTTGATCCGCGCCATCGGGGACGGTGCATCCATGTACGCCGGTCAGGTCGAAGTCCCCGTGATTGGCCGTGTGTCTATGGACATGATCACAGTCGACATCACAGATGCACCCCACGCGTCAGAGACATTGCAGCTGTTGGGACAATTACAGACTGTCGATCACTTGGCAGCTTGTGCAGGCACAATCGGTTATGAAATCCTGACATCAATGGGCCACAGATACCACAGGACCTACACGGAATGAGCTGGCTTGCTGGCATCGGGCGTTCTGCCTTGGGGCTGTTGGGCGCAATCGGGCGCGTGACTTTGTTTGCTTTCTCGACGTTAAGCCACATGGTGCGCCCCCCCTTCTATCTGCGCGAATTGGCTGTTGCCCTCCTGAACATTGGGTGGTTGTCGTTGCCTGTTGTGGGCCTGACGGCGGTGTTCACAGGCGGTGCGCTGGCCCTGCAAATTTATGCAGGCGGGGCACGGTTCAACGCAGAAGCCGTGGTGCCACAAATTGTGGCCATCGGCATGGTCAGAGAACTTGGGCCGGTTCTGGTGGGATTGATGATTGCCGCACGGGTCACATCATCTATCGCCGCCGAAATCGCGACCATGAAAGTCACCGAACAAATCGACGCATTGGTGACGCTGTCTACCCATCCCATGCAATATCTAACTGTGCCGCGTGTCGTTGCCGCCACGCTGACAGTGCCTGCGCTGGTCGCCGTGGGCGACATCATCGGCATTTTTGGAGGCTACGCAGTTGCCACAGGCACGCTTGGGTTCAATCCTGCGGCCTACATTCGAAACACCGTCGATTTTCTGGAACTGCGCGACATTGTATCATCGCTGGTTAAAGGTGGGGTCTTTGGATTTATCGCAGCCACGATGGGGTGTTACTACGGTATGAACTCCGGTCGCGGCGCCCAGGGGGTTGGACGCGCAACCAAAGGATCAGTCGAAGCTGCAGCGATCCTTATTCTTGCAGCTAACTTTGTGCTGACCGGGGTGTTTTTCTCGCTATGATCAAACTTGAAAATGTCCATAAATCCTTTGGAAACAATCACGTATTGCGCGGTGTTGATCTAACGGTCGAACGCGGCACATCTATGGTGATCATTGGGGGGTCCGGCACTGGCAAATCCATCACAATCAAGTCGGTGCTGGGGTTGGTCACACCCGATCAAGGTACAATCACTGTCGACGGGCAGGATGTAACCAAAACAGACCGGGATGCGTTTCTGGCCAAATTCGGAATGCTGTTTCAGGGCGCCGCGCTGTTCGACAGCTTGCCAGTTTGGCAAAACGTGGCATTTCGTTTGCTGCGGGGCAGCTTGAAAAAACCCAAAGACGAAGCCCGCGCCATTGCGATCGAAAAACTGCGCCGCGTCGGGCTTACCCCTGATGTTGCGGACCGTTTACCGGCGGAGTTGTCCGGTGGCATGCAAAAACGCGTGGGGCTGGCGCGGGCCATTGCTGCCGATCCCGAGATCATATTTTTTGATGAACCCACAACAGGTCTGGACCCGATCATGGCCGGTGTCATCAACGATCTCATCCGCGAAATTGTGACGGAAATGAAAGCCACAACCATGACGATCACCCACGACATGACGTCGGTGCGCGCCATCGCGGATACAGTTGCGATGTTGCACAACGGGGTTATCCAGTGGGCGGGTCCTGCGGCAGACATTGACGCGGCCGGCGACCCATATCTGGATCAATTTATCCATGGCCGTGCCGAGGGCCCCATTGAATCGGTACGTTGAAAAGTATCAAAGATGCATGTTCGACGCCGAAAACCTGTCATACCCCTCCAAACGAACCCGTTTTTGATCACGTCTAAGGCCTGAACCCAATGCAACGCCCTATCGTTCTGACCTTTCTGCGCTGTGCCAATCTGAGTTTGCTGGTGCTATATCCTGTTGCATGGTTCGCTCCACTGATGCGCGCCGGTGTCCTGCCGCTGTTCAGCTTGAATGAAATCAGTGTGGTAACAGGCTTGCAGTCGCTGTGGGGCAGCGATGTTTTTCTGGCGTTGGTCGTCACGGTTTTTGCGCTTTTTGCCCCGTATCTCAAAACGATCCTGCTGGCGTTGTTGCATTTTGATCTTCTGAGTGCGCGCACCTTACCCGCCATCCACGTGATGGGAAAACTGGCAATGGCCGACATTTTTCTAATCGCGGTCTACATCACACTTTCTAAGGGGATCGGGATTGGACGCATAGAAACTGCTTGGGGCCTATATTTGTTTACTGTACTCATCCTTGCCTCAATCTTGATCAGTTGGCTCAGTGAACAATTGCAAAAGCGACCAAAAGATTGACGCGAAACGTGAAACAATCACCTTAGAAACCTCCTTAAACTGATCACATTTTAGCGGTTTGGTGTGGATTTCTTGGTTTTCCCCTTCGAGAAGTTGGTTAATCGGCGTATGTTTGCCTACGAAATCATCTTCTGGGGGGAAGACAGTCGTGACGCATGTGCGTGGTGTTTTTTATCTGGTGCAGTTTTTAATGCAACGCATCGCCTTGGCCTGCTTTGCCTTCACCGCCTTGGCACTTGTTACTGTCACGGGTCTTGCTGTCTTTGGGCTGTTGCCTTGGTTGGAAGTCAACGCAATCTGGAATGGTGAATTCGTCGACAACGCCGGCATGTATGTGCAAATCATTGCAACTGTGTTGGCCGTAGCATTGTGTTTCTTCTTGCCCTCGAACAGACGCATAATGACTTTGGAAAATTCCCACCGCCAGTTTGCAATCGGGATGCAGGACGTGGCCCGCGCGTATGGGGCGGTTCATGCAGCCGATCGGGGTGATGTTTTTCGGATCAGTTCGGAATTTGACGCTATCAAAGAACGTTTAGCCTATCTGCGCGATCATCCAGATCTGTCATCTTTAGAACCTGAAGTACTTGAAATTGCAGCGCAAATGTCGCACATCTCGAAAGAGCTGGCAGAAGTTTATTCAGATGATCGCGTCTCACGGGCGCGGGCATTCTTGAAAGAACGACAGTTTGAAGTGCAACAATTCAACACGCGTCTGGCAGAAGCCAAAGCCGTCAGCACCGAATTGAAACACTGGCTTCATGAAATTGAGCTTGAAGAAAGCGTTGCTGCCGCACAATTGGATCGTCTGCGTGACGAATTGCGTGGGGCGCTGCCGGAACTTGGCCTCGAAACCATTGTACGCACGGACAATACTGTTGTGGAACTACCACCAAAAGCAGCCGAATAAGCCTTTGACCCCCTTCCTTGCTTAAGGCAAAAGGCGCCATGGCCAAATCATCAACGACATTCACCTGCTCTGCTTGCGCGTCCAGCTACACCAAATGGTCCGGGCGGTGCGACGGGTGCGGCGAATGGAACACCATTGTCGAGGACAAAGGGCTGTCAAAGTCCGGCCCGTCGGGAAAATCGCTGGGCGCGCGGCGCGGCAGCACAGTGCAACTGACCGATCTTGCCACAAAAGAAGCACCGCCGCCGCGAACGCGATCCGGTATTGACGAACTGGACCGGGTTTTAGGTGGTGGCTTGGTGCCTGCCTCCGCCATTTTGGTAGGCGGCGATCCAGGTATCGGCAAATCCACACTTTTGCTGCAAGGTGCGGCGCAGTTTGCCCGTTCCGGTTTAAAGACCATCTATGTGTCAGGCGAAGAAGCCAGTGCACAGGTCCGCATGCGCGCCCAGCGCCTTGGGTTGACGGACGCGCCGGTGCAATTGGCATCAGAAACCAATTTGCGTGACATTCTCACGACGCTTGAAAACGAAAAACCACAGCTTGTGATCATCGATTCGATCCAGACCATGTGGTCTGACACAGTGGACAGTGCGCCGGGCTCTGTCAGTCAGGTGCGTAGCGCGGCACACGAGCTGACAACATTTGCAAAACGCAACGGCATGTCCGTGATCCTGGTTGGTCATGTCACCAAAGAAGGACAGATTGCCGGCCCACGCGTTGTTGAACACATGGTTGATACGGTGCTTTATTTCGAAGGAGAGCGCGGCCACCAGTTTCGCATTCTGCGCGCGGTCAAGAACCGTTTCGGGCCTGCAGATGAAATCGGCGTGTTTGAAATGACGGGATCAGGTTTGGCCGAGGTCACAAACCCATCAGCCCTTTTCCTAAGCGAACGCGGCACACCCAGCGCCGGATCGGTCGTTTTTGCAGGCGTCGAAGGCACACGCCCCGTGTTGGTTGAATTGCAGGCATTGGTGGCCCCTAGCCCACATTCGCAGCCGCGCCGGTCCGTTGTGGGATGGGATGGCAGTCGTTTGGCGATGATTTTGGCCGTTCTAGAATCGCGATGCGGCATCCCGTTTGCGGGGTTGGACGTCTATCTGAACGTTGCAGGCGGTATGAAGATCAGCGAACCTGCGGCAGATCTGGCCGTGGCAGCCGCCCTTTTAAGTGCGCGTGAAGACGCGCCTTTGCCGGAAGGTGCCGTTGTTTTTGGAGAAATCAGCCTGTCTGGCGCCCTGCGTCCCGGCCCACAGACCGAAAATAGGTTGAAAGAAGCGCAAAAACTTGGTTTCACAGCTGCGATTGCGCCATCGGGTGGAAAACCGATAGAGGTTACTGGCATGTCCTTGCGACAGATGGGCGATTTAACACAGTTTGTTGGTGACATTTTCGGCGCCGGATAAATAAGAACAAGAAAAGGGCAGAAAACCATGGAAGGTTTTACCATCATTGACGGCGTCGTCGCCATTGTCATCATACTCTCAGCCTTATTGGCTTACGGCCGTGGTCTTATGCGTGAAATCATGGCCATCGCCGGCTGGGTTCTGGCCGCTATTCTGGGTTTTCTTTTTGCACCAAAAGTTGAACCGCTGGTACGCGAAATTCCTGTCGTGGGCGACATCATTGCAGACAGCTGTGAATTGGGAATCATCAGCGCGTTTGGCTTGGTGTTTGCCGTGGCGCTGATCGTTGTGTCTTTGTTCACACCGCTGTTTTCTTCTCTGATCCAACGCTCCGCATTGGGCGGTGTTGATCAGGGTCTTGGGTTCTTCTTCGGTGTTTTGCGCGGCATCCTTTTGGTAGCCATCGCGTTTTTCGTCTACGATACTGTGATCACGGGACAGGAATTTACAGTTGTCGACGAAAGCCGGTCCGCCGCAGTCTTCGGGCGTTTCACAGGCCAAATTCAAGATCAAGAACCAGAACAGGCATTCGGGTGGATCACCCAGCAATACGAAAACCTGATCAGCAGCTGCGAAGCCCCTGATCCCCAATAACGACAAGCAATCTGAGCATTAAACTAATCAGGTCGCGCATTAGCGCGGCCTTTTTTATTGTTGCAGGCATCTATCACTGTGCGGATTGCACCTGCGCCACTCCGAAATTGCGAAGCTCTTGGTTCAGGGTCTGGCTGTAACGTGTCAGACGCTCGACGGAGTCTTGGTTGTCCGACGCCGATTCAGCGCTTTTTTCGCTGGATGCGGCAAGATCACGAACAACTGCATTGATCATTGCAACGCGTTCCGCCTGTTCGCCTGCCTCTCTGGAAATCTGTGTCATGCCTTCCGCAACTTGGCGGGACTTTTCCTGAACATCTTTTAGATTGGCTTCGCTTTCCGTGACATGGTTCTGGGTAGTCTTGGCTTGCTGGACAGAGCGCGCGATCAACGCCTGAATTTTGCCAGAAGCATCTTGGGACCGCCCCGCAAGATTTCGAATTTCAGTGGCCACCACGGCAAAACCTGCGCCACTTTGGCCCGCGCGGGCAGCTTCAATACCTGCGTTCAAAGCCAAAAGATTAGTTTGGAACGCTATAGAATCGATGACCTCATTGATTTCCGACATTTCAGTTGTCGCTTTGCGCATCTCAGTGGTTGCATCCAAGGCGCACGCCATTGTGCTTGCGCTGGAATCGGCAATCTGTGCGGCTTTTTCCGTATTTTTCAACGCATGTCCTGCGTTTTCAGAAGTTTTGGTGACGGAAGATGCGACCACATCAACCTCTGCCGAGGTTTCTTCAAAAGACGCAGCATTGCGCAAGGCTGCGTCAGCTGCTTCGTTCGCACGGGTCAAAATGTCCGCCGCTGCAACGTTCAGTCCCTTGGCGACCTTCCCTACGGTCTGGAACACATGTTCCAATCGTTCCATAGAGGCATTGTAGCCCCGGGCCAGATCAAACAATTCATTGTCGGGCGTCACTTGGACCCGGTACGTCAGATCACCATTCTCAAGTTGCGACAACCCTGCAGAAATGGAGTTCACAACGCTGCGCCGCGGTGTAACATCCGACGCAAGTTTAATGATCGAAGACACAGAGCCATCAGCTGCAAAAACCGGTGCATATGACGCTTGTAGCCACATTGCCTGCCCCCGTTTTGTAAAGCGTTCATATTGTCCTTGGTGGGTCTGGCCCGAATTGAGGTAATCCCAAAACTCACGATACTGCACGGACTTCCCATACACCGCATCGACAAAAATTCTGTGATGTTGGCCCACAATTTCATTCATTGTGTATCCCATGGCCGTCAAAAACAGGTCATTGGCATGTAAAACATGCCCGCCGGCGTCAAATTCGATCACTGCATATGTGCGATCGACCATTTGGGCCATGGCTTTGGCCTTGGCCATTTCGGCATCGCTAGACGATTTTGTGAACTCTGGGCGCATAAGTCGTTCCAAATAGGATCAAGTCTGCCCTGCCTTAAACACAATTTCTTTAGAGACAGCTAACAGCCTGCCTTTTTGTCATCGCACCGTGACATACGCGCCCGAACCCCTTAACAGAGGGATGAACCCTCCCTGTCCGGATTCGGAGCTGCCGCTGTGTCCAATCTAATGCCTCCCGCACACCCCTTTGATGATGACAAGCTCAAGGAGGAATGCGGAATTTTCGGCGTCCTTGGCACCAAAGAGGCCGCCAATTTTGTGGCCCTTGGTTTGCACGCGCTGCAACACCGCGGTCAGGAAGCAGGCGGCATTGTAAGCCATGACCCTGAAATGGGGTTCAACTCTGCGCGCCGCTTCGGCTATGTGCGCGACAACTTCACCTCACAAAAAGTGATGGAAACCCTGCCCGGCCCCCTTGCTATCGGCCATGTGCGCTATTCCACTGCCGGCTCAAAGGGGCAAACCGCGATCCGCGATGTGCAGCCCTTCTTTGGTGAATTCGCCATGGGCGGGGCCGCGATTGCCCACAACGGCAACATCACCAACGCCAATGCACTGCGCCGTGAACTGATCGAACGGGGATCGATTTTTCAGTCCTCCTCTGACAGCGAATGTATCATCCACCTGATGGCACGGTCCTTGCAGCGCAACATCCCTGAACGCATGGAAGACGCTTTGCGCCGTGTTGAGGGCGCGTTTTCAGTGGTCGCTATGACCCGCACCAAACTGATCGGTGTGCGCGATCCCTTGGGCGTGCGTCCGCTGGTGTTGGGCAAGGTCGGTGACGGCTGGGCGCTAAGTTCAGAAACCTGTGCGCTGGACATCATCGGCGCGGAATTCGTCCGCGAGATTGAACCCGGTGAAATGGTTGTCATTTCAGAAAAATACGGCGTCCAAAGCCACTTTCCCTTCCGCCGCCAACCGTCCAAGTTCTGCATATTTGAACATGTCTATTTCAGCCGCCCCGACAGCATCCTTGGCGGGCGCTCTGTTTACGAGACACGCGAAAACATCGGGCGTGAGCTGGCCAAAGAATCCCCGGTGGAGGCCGATCTGGTCTGCCCGGTCCCTGATTCCGGCACGCCTGCGGCCATCGGGTTTTCGCTGGAATCCGGCATCCCCTACGCGATGGGCATCATCCGCAACCAATACATGGGACGGACGTTTATCGAGCCGACGGAAAGCATCCGCAACATGGGGGTGCGTCTGAAGCTGAACGTGAACCGCGCCCTGATCAAAGGCAAACGGGTGATCTTGGTAGACGACAGTGTCGTGCGTGGCACAACCAGTCGCAAGATCAAGGAAATGATCCTTGATGCCGGCGCCGCAGAGGTCCATTTCCGCATCGCATCGCCCCCAACTGCATGGCCATGTTTCTACGGCGTCGACACGCCTGACCGTGACAAACTGCTTGCGGCCACAATGTCAGAAGAGGAAATGCGCGACCACCTCGGCGTCGACAGCCTGAAATTCATCTCGCTTGATGGGCTCTACCGCGCGGTCGGCGAAGCCAAAGGGCGCGACAAAGCTTGCCCGCAATATTGCGACGCCTGCTTCTCGGGGGAATATCCGGTGATCCCGGCAGACAAAATCGACGATGGGTTTGTGATGAAGGCGGCTGAGTGATTGGGGCGATTTATCCAACAACACCATTTTTAAGCATTTTGGTGATGGCGTACGTGGATGGGGCGACATTTGACATGCACGAACAATCCCACCTGCCAACACCGCTTTCATGACAGAAACGAGTGACAAGCGCATCAAACTGGAACAACGCAACGACGCGTTGTTGATCACCATTCGTGCGAAACGCAACGTCGGGATATGTCTGTTCTTAGGGTTTTGGCTGGTTGGATGGGCTGTTGGTTGGATCTCTGCCTTGGGCGCGTTGATCCTTTCACCCCTCGGCTTTATCACTCTATTTCTTCTGGTTTGGCTGTGTTTCTGGACTGTCGGTGGGCTTGTTGCCCTTTCGGCTTTTTTATGGATGGTTTCGGGAAAAGAAGAGATTTCGATCTCTGATCATAGTTTGATTATCTTACGACGCGTGCCGTTTTGGTCAAAGCCCGTAGCTGTCGCAATGACTGCAGTGAGCAACATGCGGGTGGTCCCCAATCCAAAAGGGCGGCATCAGAAAAACTTCAAAGGGTGGCGTTCAGCGGATGCCGGAGTGATCCATTTGACCAACGGTACAAGGAAACTGGGGTTCGGATTGGAACTGGATCCAGTGGACGCACGTAAACTTGTCGATACGGTTGTTGCGATCTTTCCAACATTAAAAGACACTTAACTCTACTGACAGTATCTGTCATGACGCCCAAGTAATCTGTTGCTATGCAAAACCTCGCCCCCAACCTCACCGCGCTTATCCGGCACTGGCCGAAAAAGGCGCAGTCCCGTTTCCTTGAACTGCGCTCCATCGTGCATACCGCTGCGCAAGATGCAGATGTTGATCTGCAAGAAACCACCAAATGGAACGAACCTGCATGGCTGCCTTCAAAGCCACGCACCGGCTCAACGCTGCGGTCCTGCTGGCATCCAAAACACGCGGACGCCTTGGGGCTATTCCTTAATTGCAACAGCACGTTGCCCGAAACAATGCGCACCCTTTACCCCAACACTTTCACGTATGAAGGCAAACGGTCGCTCTGGCTGCCCTTGGACGCCCCCCTACCCGAAGACGCGCTGCATCACTGCGCCACACTGACGCTGACCTATCACCGTAGCAAAGCTTGACGACGGGGCGAAAGCGCATCACTACGCAGGCATGACAAAAACAGCTCTTATAACCGGCGCCTCTCGCGGGCTCGGCGCAGCCCTCGCAGAAGACCTCTGCGCAACACACCACATCATTGCCGTGGCCAAAACCACAGGCGCACTGGAAGAGCTGGACGATAGAATCAAAGCAAAGGGTGGCAGCGCGACACTGGCCCCAATGGATGTGACGAACGCCGATGCGATGGCCACCTTGTGCCGCGGCATCCATGACCGTTGGGGCACATTGGATTTGTGGGCGCACACTGCGATCCATGCAGCCCCGCTAGCGCCTACCAGCCACATCGACGGCAAAGATCTGGCGAAATCCATTACTGGCAACATCACTGCGACAGCAACGCTGATCCAATTTATCGCGCCCCTTCTGGGCGACACCGGACACGCATTGTTCTTCGACGACCCATGCGCGGGCGAAAAGTTTTTTGGCAGCTACGGAGCCACAAAAGCCGCGCAAATTGCTTTGGCGACAAGCTGGCAACGCGAGACCGCGAAAACCGGACCTCATGTGCATATTCTGACACCGAAACCAATGCCGACAAGCACACGCGCCCGCTTTCACCCGGGCGAAGACCGCAGCACTTTGAACACGCCTGCGTCACAAGCACAGGCGCTGTTGGCACAGATCAGCATGTAAACCGTTCCAAAAAGATCACGACCACACCACAAGGCCAAACGCCTGAGTCCCAAACGCAACGCCGCACAGGTCTTTTTCCCTAAAAAATCCCCGCCGGAGGCTCCTGCCCTTGCCGCGTATCCCTGCCGCGCCTATCAAGATGCAAAAGGGGACCCAAATGCGCATTCTCATCACAAACGACGACGGCATCGCAGCACCGGGGCTAAAAATCATGCACGCCATCGCATCCGAGATCGCGGGGCCAAAGGGCGAAGTCTGGACAGTGGCCCCTGCGTTTGAACAATCCGGTGTCGGACATTGCGTCAGCTACACACACCCTATGATGATTTCCGAACTTGGCCCCCGCAGGTTTGCCTGTGAAGGCGCACCAGCAGATTGCGTTCTGGCCGGGCTGCACGAAGTGATGCAAAACGCAAAGCCAGATCTTGTGCTTTCAGGTGTCAACCGCGGCAATAATTCAGCTGAAAACACACTCTATTCAGGCACGATCGGGGCCGCGATGGAAGCGGCCTTGCAGGGGCTGCCCGCTATCGCGCTTTCGCAATACTACGGGCCTGCCAACAACACCGCTGACAATCCGTTTGAGGCCGCGGCTATGCACGGCGTCAATGTCGTGCGAAAAATCCTAGCTGCCGCCCCGCAAGAACGCGATGATTATTCCTTGTTCTACAACGTCAATTTCCCGCCAGTGATGGGCGCCGATGTCAAAGGCATCCGGCTTGCGGCACAAGGACGCCGTGAAAACACGGGCTTCTCGACAGAACCCCACCACGCGCCGTCAGGACGCAAGTTTCTTTGGATTAAGGGCGGTGACCAACGTGCTGAATGCGCGCCCGGTACAGATGCCGCAGTGAACCTTGATGGGTATATTTCGGTCACACCGATGCGCGCCGATCTGACGGCCCATGACACGTTTGACAGCCTGCAAAGCCTCAACACATGACGGATGACGGTGCCCTGTCTCAGGCGGAACAAAAGATGCAGTTCCTTTACCATCTGCGCTCCAAGGGGGTGACAGACAAACGGGTGCTTGAAGCCATGGAAGCGATTGATCGCGGCCCCTTTGTGAAAGGCATTTTCACCGACCGCGCCTATGAGGACATGCCGCTGCCAATTGCGTGTGGACAAACCATCAGCCAGCCATCGGTTGTGGGTTTGATGAGCCAGGCGTTGAATATCACCCCACGTGACAAGGTGCTCGAAGTGGGCACGGGGTCCGGCTATCAGGCTGCGATCCTCGCCAAACTCGCGCGCCGCGTCTATACTGTTGACCGCCACCGCCGCCTTGTGCGCGAAGCCCGCGACATCTTCGATGCGTTTGACCTGCATAACATCACGGCCATCACCGGCGACGGCAGCTTCGGACTGCCCGACCAAGCACCGTTCGACAAGATCATAGTGACCGCCGCCGCAGAAGATCCCCCCGGCCCCCTTCTGGCACAACTCAAAATGGGTGGAATCATGGTGGTGCCTGTTGGCCAAAGTGACGCGGTCCAAAGCCTGATCCGCGTGCACAAAACCGAAAGCGGATTAGAGTACGACGAAATGCGCGACGTGCGATTTGTCCCGTTGCTGGAAGGCTTGGGGAAAGACAGTTGACCCGTTCGTTGGTAAGGGATCAGATATGTTCAAAGGCTGGCCATGACATTTGATTTTCTCAATAAGACATCAATCGTAATTACTTTGGCCGCATCCACAATCACTGTGATTGTGGGGCTCTATTTCATGGGCTTTCTTGATGAAGATACCATTCGCGAACAACGCCTTAGTCTGGCGCAAATGGACGCGCTGGAAGGATCATGGTGTACTCAAGAATTCATGCCCGTTTATCCAAACGCCCGAGTGACGTTTCAACGGGACGGGCGCAAGATGCGCATGAAACAAACCGGTTTTGGTGAATACAGCCACGATTTTGAACAGATCGATGTCTTTGAACGCAATGCCATTTCATATTTTCGCTACCCCGAAAGCATACAGTTCATTACCTCTTTGGGGGTATTCGAGAACAAGCTGACGTGGGAACGCTGGCGGCGCAGCCCCGACGGAACCTACATCGCAGCCGACGATACAGGGTACGTCACCTACCTTTCGTGCTAGGCTTCGCGCAAGCTCTCAACCTACCCCTGCGTCAACTTCACCCTTGCCCCTTGCCCTGCACACCCGCTACACCCGCCCAAGTGCCCGGACTATCCTTGGCCTGCCCTTTAGACAGCACGTCAGGATCACTGTGGCCTCACCTTCCCCCACATCACCGCACGACACAGCACTGATACGCTTAATCAAACGCGCTGTATTGATCCTTGCTGGCCCGTTTTACTTTCTCTACATAGGTTTCGTGCCGCTTTTGTGTAGCAAACGCAAAGGGTTCCGGGGCTGGTATTGGCGCACTGTCAAACGGGCATGTTCACGGCTGCTGAACCTGCTCAGCATCAAAGTCGCCATCACACAGGCGGAAAAGGACGCTTTGGCGGCCGACGAAAACAGCGTGATTGTCATCAACCACCGCAGCCATCTGGATGGCTTCACCTTGATGGATGCTGTCCCAGATGCGAAATGGTTCACATTCGCCGCCAAGAAAGAACTGTGCGACGCCAAACTTCTCAGCACCGGTTTCAAAGGCGCGGGACTGGTCGAAATCGACCGCCGCAGCGGCAAGGTTGCGATGGATACACTGTCAGAAGCCGTGGGAACCATGCCGCCGCGCCGCTCTGTCGTGTTGTTTCCCGAAGGCACACGCACAAAAACCCAATCCTTGGGGGAATTCAAAGCCGGCGCTGTGTTGGTGGCCCGCGAAACGGGGCGTACGATCCGGCCTATTCTTATTCTGAATTCAGACCGTTTACTGCCAAAGGGGCGGTTTTTCCCCTTGAGCGGCACAGTCACGTTAAAAGTTCTGCCGCCGTTTCATTGCGACCCGAACGCCACGCCAGACGATGATGTGGCCCGCCTGCGTGCCCAAATGATGGCTGTCTTTGACGCAGAAAACGCCGACTCGCACACTTAAAACGGGATGTCATCCACGCCAGAGATGAACTTGGCCACAACCTTCTTGGTGCCTGCCTTTTCAAACGCGATTTCCAGCTTGTCGCCTTCAATTTCCAAAACGGCGCCATAGCCGAACTTTTGATGAAACACCCGTTCGCCCACCGTAAAGCTGCTGACTGCGGTCATATCGATGATGGTGTTTTTGCTTTCGGCGGGCTGACTTACTGGACGCTGTTGTGACCGCGCCTGCAACCTGCGCCATCCGGGTGAGTTGTATACATTCGCCTCAGACGCCGCCTGATGCAAATTCGACTGTACCTCTGCTTGGGGGGCGGCAGCACCAAATCCACCGCCATACAACCCCGGAGGCGTCAGAACATCGACATGTTCCTGAGGCAGCTCATCAATGAAACGCGACGGTAAGCTTGATTGCCATTGCCCGAACACGCGGCGATTGGCGGCAAAGGAAATCGTACACAGCTCCTCTGCGCGGGTAATGCCCACGTAAGCCAGACGCCGTTCCTCCTCGAGCCCCTTTTGGCCGCTTTCATCCATTGAACGCTGCGATGGAAACAACCCGTCTTCCCAGCCGGGCAAAAACACGCAGGGAAATTCAAGCCCTTTGGCCGCGTGCAGCGTCATGATGGACACTTTCGCGCCCCCATCATCACTTTCATTGTCCATAATCAGGCTGACATGTTCCAGAAACCCTTGCAAATTCTCGAACTGCTCCAAAGCTTTCACAAGTTCCTTAAGGTTTTCCAACCGCCCGGGTGCTTCAGGCGTTTTGTCGTTTTGCCAATGGGTCGTGTACCCGCTTTCGTCCAGAATAACCTGCGCCAGCTCAACATGGGTCATCTGCGGGGCGCCGTATTCCACACCCGTCGTCACACCTTCGTCGATGACATCATCGTCACCAATATCGCGCGCCACAACGGGCCCGCGCGACATCCCGATCCAACGGTCTATTCCTTCAACAAGCTTGCGTAACTCACTGCCACCTTTACCTTTTATCAAGCCGCTATCGACTGCGATCCGCGCACCTTCCACCAACGAAACACCGTTGGATCGCGCCGCAATCTGAATGGTCTGCTGCGCTTTGTCGCCAAGACCGCGTTTGGGCGTGTTCACGATGCGCTCAAACGCCAGATCATTGTCGGGGCTTGTGACAACGCGAAAATATGCCATTGCGTCGCGGATTTCCATGCGCTCGTAAAAGCGTGGGCCGCCAATAACGCGGTACGGCAGGCCTATGGTCAAAAAGCGATCTTCAAAGGCACGCATCTGATGTGATGCACGGACCAGAATGGCCATATGGTCCAGCGACATCGGGGCCATGCCCCGCGTGCCGCGTTGGGACGCTTCTATCTCGTCTCCGATCCAGCGCGCCTCTTCCTCACCGTCCCAATGGCCGATCAAACGCACCTTTTCGCCGTCGGTTTCTTCGGTCCACAAGGTTTTGCCAAGCCGTCCTGCGTTGCCTTCGATAACCCCGGATGCGGCACCTAAAATATGCGGCGTGGACCGGTAGTTTTGCTCCAGACGCACCACGTGCGATCCGGGAAAATCAGTCTCAAAGCGCAGGATATTGCCCACTTCTGCGCCGCGCCACCCGTAGATAGATTGGTCGTCGTCACCAACACAGCAGATGTTTTTGTGGCCTGAGGCCAGCAGCCTAAGCCACAGATATTGCGCGACGTTCGTGTCTTGGTATTCGTCTACAAGGATGTATTTGAACCAGCGCTGGTATTGCGACAGAACATCGCCATGGGTCTGAAAAATCGTGACCATGTGCAGCAGCAAATCGCCAAAATCTGTGGCGTTCAACTCCAACAATCGGGCCTGATACTGGGCGTATAATTCCGGGCCTTTATGGTTGTAGGCACCGCCATCGGCTGCCGGAATTTTATCTGGCGTCAATGCACGGTTTTTCCAATCGTCGATAATGCCGGCCAACATGCGCGCAGGCCAACGCTTGTCGTCAATGCCAGCGGCAGACACCAGCTGTTTGAGCAAGCGCAATTGGTCGTCCGTATCCAAAATCGTGAAGTTGCTTTTCAACCCGACAAGTTCAGCATGTCGGCGCAAAAGCTTCACACAAATTGCGTGAAATGTGCCAAGCCACGGCATGCCTTCGATCTGTTGCCCCAACATGCCGCCGACGCGGTTTTTCATTTCACGCGCGGCTTTATTGGTAAACGTAACTGCCAGAATTTCATTGGGACGCGCACGGCCGGTATTCATCAAATGCACAATGCGTGCAGTCAAAGCTTTGGTTTTGCCAGTGCCAGCGCCTGCCAACATCAAAACAGGGCCGTCCATCTGCTCGACGGCGGCCCGCTGTGCAGGGTTCAACCCGTCAAGATAGGGTTGCGGACGCGCAGCCATGGCGCGGGCGGACAAAGACGCGCCATCAAAGGCGTCCATTTCATCAAAACTGCTCATGGCGGTAATGTAACGCCAAATCAGAAAAAGGAAAACCCGTGTTCACAAGATGTTCCCCGCTTCTTTTCGCTATAAATATCCCGGGGGGAGTCCGCAGGATGGGGGCTGGCCCCCTTGCACCCTTGCCAAGCCATGCAAACCCAGCGCAAATGCGCAAATGGACCTTCACAGCAGTTACCCCGGCCTTTCTGACCTGCGCCATGCAGCCCAAAAACGTATCCCGCATTTCGTGTGGGAATACCTCGACAGTGCCACAGGCGACGAACGCACAAAGCAGCGCAACCGGGATGGCTTGGACGCTGTAGGTTTTTTGCCCTCGATTTTGCACGGCGAATTCAAACCAGACCTCTCCACATCATTGTTGGGACATAACTATCCCCTGCCCTTTGGCATTTCCCCTATCGGGATGTCCGGGCTGATATGGCCTGGCGCCGAAACACTGCTGGCCCAAGCAGGCGCTAGACTTGGCATTCCTTATGCATTGTCGACAGTCGCCACTCAGGCCCCCGAAGACGTTGCACCGCATCTGGGTGATCATGCTTGGTTCCAGATGTACCCCCCGCGCGACGAAGCCATTCGCACAGATATGCTGAACCGTGCAAAGGCCAGCGGGTTCAGAACGCTCATATTGACCGTGGACGTTCCCGTGGCTTCGCGGCGCGAACGCCAGACGCGGTCGGGGCTGACAAACCCGCCTAAGCTGACGCCGCGTTTGCTGGCGCAGGTGGTTCGATGCCCGGCTTGGGCACTGGGCATCATGAAGACAGGCATGCCGCATATGCGCATGCTGGACAAATACACCGATGCCGCGGGACAAGGACGTTCAACAACAGAACATGTTGGTTACTTGCTGCGTACCTCGCCTGACTGGTCTTATGTAGAATGGTTGCGCGATGCCTGGGACGGGCCATTTGTGATCAAAGGTGTCACGCGCCCCCAAGATGCGGAACGGCTTGAAACACTTGGTGTAGATGCGATCTGGTTGTCCAATCATGCAGGACGCCAATTTGATGGGGCGCCGGCCGCCATTGATACACTGCCTGCAATGCGGGCCGCGACGACGTTGCCAATAATCTTTGACAGCGGAATTGAAGGCGGGCTTGATATATTACGCGCTTTGGCGCTGGGGGCAAATTTTGTGATGATGGGCCGCGCTTGGCACTATGCCCTTGGCGCATTGGGCAAAGCGGGTCCCGCGCATCTGGCCGATCTGCTGGCGCGCGACATGGAAGCCAACATGGGTCAACTGGGTGCACGGACGTTAGGTGAATTGCCTGACACGATACACCACGGGCGCTAAGTCTCTGGTTCTGTTCACAACTGTATACAAGTGACCTAAGGGAAACAATTACACGCTTGCGTCGCCCGCGTTGGCGCAAACATCGCTTTTCTACCCAAAACTACGCGTTTACCACTTTAAGAAAACGACATAGAACGTGGCGCAACTGCATACCGGCTCCAAAAAGGACCTGCCCTATGACCGACTTCAAAAAAATTCTCATCGCCAACCGCGGCGAAATCGCCATCCGCATCATGCGGGCCGCCAACGAGATGGGCAAAAAAACGGTGGCGGTGTTTGCCGAAGAAGACAAATTGGGGTTGCACCGCTTCAAAGCGGACGAAGCCTACCGGATCGGCGAAGGCATGGGGCCGGTCGCAGCCTACCTCAGCATTGACGAAATTATTCGTGTGGCGCGTGAATGCGGCGCCGACGCGATCCACCCCGGCTATGGCCTGCTGTCGGAAAACCCCGATTTTGTGGACGCCTGCGCCAAAAACGGCATCACGTTTATTGGCCCCAAGGCCGAAACCATGCGCGCCCTTGGCGACAAGGCGTCCGCGCGCCGCGTCGCGGTTGAGGCTGGCGTTCCTGTCATTCCTGCCACGGAAGTTCTGGGCGACGATATGGCCGCCATCAAGGCAGAAGCGGCCGAAGTCGGGTATCCTTTGATGCTGAAAGCGTCATGGGGTGGCGGTGGTCGCGGAATGCGCCCCATCATGTCCGAAGACGAGCTGGAAGAAAAAGTGCTGGAAGGCCGCCGCGAAGCTGAAGCCGCCTTTGGCAACGGTGAAGGTTATCTGGAAAAGATGATCATGCGCGCCCGCCACGTCGAGGTGCAAATCCTCGGTGACAGCCACGGCGGCATGTACCACCTGTTTGAACGCGACTGTTCCGTGCAGCGCCGCAACCAGAAAGTGGTCGAACGCGCCCCTGCTCCCTACCTCAGCGAAGAACAGCGCACAGAGATTTGCGAGCTGGGGTACAAAATCTGCAAACATGTGAACTATGAATGTGCAGGCACTGTCGAATTCTTGATGGATATGGAAACAGGCAAGTTTTACTTCATCGAAGTGAACCCGCGCGTGCAGGTCGAACATACCGTAACCGAGGAAGTCACCGGCATCGACATCGTGCAGTCCCAGATCCTGATCGCCGAAGGCAAAACCATCGCCGAGGCCACTGGCAAAGCCACTCAAGCTGATGTCCAACTGACAGGCCACGCCTTGCAAACGCGGATCACCACCGAAGACCCGCAAAACAACTTTATCCCCGATTATGGCCGCATCACCGCCTTCCGCGAAGCGACAGGTTTTGGCATCCGCCTAGATGGCGGCACGGCATATTCGGGTGGTGTGATCACGCGCTACTACGATTCACTGCTGGTCAAAGTCACCGCCAAGGCGCAGACACCTGAATTGGCCATCGCCCGCATGGACCGCGCCCTGCGTGAATTCCGTATTCGTGGCGTGTCCACCAACATCGCCTTTGTCGAGAACCTGCTGAAACACCCCACGTTCCTCGACAATACCTACCACACCAAGTTCATCGACGAGACGCCGAACCTGTTCCAGTTCAAACGCCGCCGCGACCGTGGCACCAAGGTGCTGACCTACATCGCGGATATTTCCGTGAACGGACACCCCGAGACCAAAGACCGCGCGATGCCGCGCCGCGACTTGAAAGAACCAAAAGCCCCGGCCCATCTGAACGAGCCTCAAATGGGCACGCGCAACCTTTTGGAACAAAAAGGCCCCCAAGCGGTTGCCGACTGGATGAAGGCCCACCAACAACTGCTGATCACCGACACCACCATGCGCGATGGGCACCAATCCTTGTTGGCGACCCGCATGCGCAGCTACGATATGGTTAAGGTCGCCTCGGCCTATTCTGCCAATCTGCCGCAACTGTTTTCCATGGAATGCTGGGGCGGTGCGACTTTTGATGTTGCTTACCGCTTCTTGCAGGAATGCCCGTGGCAGCGCCTGCGTGATCTGCGCGAACGCATGCCCAACATTATGACGCAGATGCTTTTGCGCGGCGCCAATGGGGTTGGTTACACCAACTATCCCGACAATGTGGTGCAGGATTTTGTGCGTGTGGCCGCAAACACCGGCGTCGATGTGTTCCGCGTGTTTGACAGCCTGAACTGGGTTGAAAACATGCGCGTGGCCATGGACGCGGTGCAGGAGCAGAACAAGGTCTGCGAAGGCACGATTTGCTACACGGGCGATATCATGGACCCCGACCGGTCCAAATATGACCTGAAATACTATGTGGACATGGGCAATGAATTGAAGGCCGCTGGTGCGCATGTGCTGGGGTTGAAAGACATGGCGGGTTTGTTGAAACCCGCAGCCGCGCGTGTTTTGGTGCGTGCCCTAAAACAAGAAGTCGGCCTGCCGATCCACTTCCACACTCATGACACAGCCGGCATCGCGTCAGCCACGATCCTCGCGGCGGCTGAGGCAGGCGTAGATGCAGTCGATTGCGCCATGGACGCGCTGTCGGGCAACACATCGCAAGCGACTTTGGGCACCGTGGTCGAAAGCCTGCAACACACCGACCGCGACACCGGGTTGGACATGAATGCAATCCGCGACATTTCCGACTACTGGGAAGCGGTGCGCGGGCAATATGCGGCGTTCGAGTCTGGCATGCAGGCGCCCTCGTCCGAGGTCTACCTGCACGAGATGCCGGGTGGCCAGTTTACCAACCTCAAGGCACAAGCACGGTCTTTGGGATTGGAAGAACGCTGGCCCGAGGTCGCGCGCACCTATGCGGATGTGAACAAGATGTTTGGCGACATCGTCAAAGTCACGCCATCCTCAAAAGTCGTCGGCGACATGGCACTGATGATGGTGTCCCAAGGGTTGACCCGCGATGAGGTCGAGGACGCGGACAAAGACGTGGCATTTCCTGACAGCGTGGTCGACATGATGCGCGGCAACTTGGGCCAGCCTCCGGGTGGGTTTCCTGCAGGCATTCAAACCAAAGTGCTCAAGGGTGAGGCCCCCAACACAATGCGCCCCGGTGCAGACGTGCCACCCACCGATCTCGATGCGACCCGTACAGAACTGACAGCCTTGCTGGAAGGCAAAGACGTCGATGACGAGGATTTGCAAGGCTATCTGATGTATCCAAAGGTGTTTTTGGACTACATGGGGCGTCATCGCACCTATGGCCCGGTGCGCGTACTGCCGACGCATACCTTCTTTTATGGCATGCAGCCCGGCGACGAGATCACAGCCGAGATTGATCCGGGAAAAACGCTGGAAATTCGCATGCAAGCCATTGGCGAGACCAATGAGGACGGCGAAGCCAAAGTCTTCTTTGAACTCAACGGTCAGCCGCGCGTCATTCGTGTGCCCAACCGTATGGTCAAAGCCACAACGATCCAGCGGCCTAAGGCTGAGGTCGGCAATGCCGATCACATTGGCGCACCTATGCCGGGCGTTGTGGCCTCCGTGGCGGCGGTTGTGGGCAAAGAGGTCAAAGAAGGCGATTTGCTTTTGACCATTGAGGCCATGAAGATGGAAACCGGTATTCACGCCGAACGCGACGCTGTTGTGAAGGCTGTGCATGTGCAACCCGGCGGCCAGATTGACGCCAAGGATTTGCTGGTAGAACTTGAATAAGTCTGCCCCTTGAGTATGGGGCGCGGTTGTTGGGGGCCTTGCCCCCGCGCTTTCGCGCGCCCCCAGGATATTTTTAGCGAAAAGAAACCCTGCCTCGGCGGGGCTTTGCGCGGTTTTGTGCCTGTGCAATCGTTTCTGGCAAAACGGTGTTAAACCCTATATTCTTGCGCCCAAGCGCCCCGGGCAAACATGGGGCCACATGAGGACGCAGTCGATGACCCACGTTAATTCCCGCCGGAGTGTGCGCACTTCTATGTTTTTTGCCGTTTCCGGTTTGATGGTTTTATCCGCTTGTGACGAACCGCTTGATTTTGACCTGCGCGGCATCGGCGGTGGTTTCACAACCAAGGATGCAGCTGTGAACGCCACAGCCAAAAGACCCTCAGCGGACAATCGGGGTGTTATTTCATATCCGAACTATCAAGTCGCCATTGCAAAACGCGGAGACACTTTGAACGATGTGGCTGCACGTCTGGGGCTGGATGCCAATGAACTGGCCCGCTTCAACGGTGTCGCGGCTGATGTTCCCTTGCGCAAAGACGAAATCATCGCCCTGCCCCGCCGCGTGTCAGAACCATCGCCCGCAACCGGTGCTGCCACCACAGGCCCGATCCGTCCTTCTTCTGTTGATGTCACCACATTGGCTGGCAGTGCAATCGACAATGCCCCCGACACCACGCCTGTGCAAACGGCAACCCTGCCAGACACCCCGAAACCTTCAGGCGTCGAGCCCATCCGCCACAAGGTTGAACGCGGAGAAACTGCCTATACGATTGCGCGCCTGTATCAAGTGCCTGTGCGGTCTTTGGCGGAATGGAACGGGCTTGGCAGCAACTTTGCCGTGCGCGAAGGTCAATTCTTGCTGATCCCTGTGGCCAAACAGGCCCCGCCTGCCCGTGTACTGGATGACACTTCGGTGCCCGGCGCCGGGTCTGCCACGCCAACACCGCCCAGTGCGACCAAACCTTTGCCTGATGAAGACACAACCCCCGCAGCTGCAAAGCCTGAGCCAGCCCCTACCATTGATGTGGGCGCCCCCCCCAAGGCTGCAACCAACGCCCGCTTGGTGTACCCCGTAAAGGGCAGCATCATTCGCGAGTATGCAAAAGGCCGCAATGAAGGCATAAATATCAAAGCAGCCCCAGGCACGTCCGTGAAAGCCGCAGATGCAGGCACCGTTGCCGCCATCACCAAAAGCGGTGACGGCGTGCCGATCGTTGTCGTGCGCCATGCAGACAACCTGTTGACGGTTTATGCCAACGTCACGGACGTTCAGGTCCAAAAAGGCGACACGGTACGCCGCGGACAAGGCATTGCAAAATTGCGCGATGGCGATCAGTCTTTTGTGCATTTCGAAGTGCGTAAAGGCTTCGACAGCGTCGATCCGACACCTTACCTGCAGTAAGGCGCCGAACTGGTGCGGCGCACGCTGTCCGTTGGGCTGCACGGCCTGCTTGTGGTGGTGCTGACTGTAGTGACCCAATTGGGGGGTATCGCCTGGATTATCGCCCTGCTGACAAGACGCCGGGTTTTGGTTTTTCTGTGTGCATATGTCGTTTTGTCCGTAACATCTGTGTTTGTGGCGCCTGTTTTTGGGCGGACGCCATTGTCCTGTCTGCAATCAGGACCGCTTCAGATGCAATCCACCCTGTATTGCGCCTTGAACCGGCACTATGTGACACCCGAGCTCAGCACAGTGCTACAAGACATGGCCCACGACATGGCCGCTGCCCATCCCGACACAGTCACACAGGTTCTGGATGCGGGATTTCCGTTTTGGAACGGCATGCCTTTGTTGCCGCATCTGTCCCACAATGACGGGGAAAAGGCGGATATCGCGTTCTACTACGAAAACGAAAACGGCTATCTTCGGGGGCAAACAAGATCACCCATCGGCTATTTCGCCTTCCAGAACGGACCAACATCCTGCCCGAGGCGCTGGCCTTTGTTGCGGTGGGATATGGCGTGGTTGCAAGGTTTTTGGCCAGACTGGTCCTTGGATGACAAACGCATGGCCACAGCGTTGCGTCTTTTGAAGAACGACCCGCGTGTCGACAAGATTTTTGTCGAACCGCATTTGGCGCAACGGTACGGCGTGACAGGCGGAAAGGTACGGTTTCAAGGATGCCGCGCTGCACGTCATGACGATCACATTCACATGCAACTGTAGATTGGTTTCTTTGACCAACTGTTGCCATAATCGCCAATACCTGCCCCATTTGCTTAAAAATGACCTTGTATTTGCCTCAAATCGACTGTTTCCGCCGCACTGAGGCCCTGTTGCCCATTCAGAAACAATTCAACGTAACCTGTTGGATTGGTAAGAAACGATGGCTGTTTTTTTTGGGTACACCTTTGCCATTTTAGGCACACAAAGCACATTGGGCGGCAGTGCCGTTGACTATCGGTTCGCCCCCTCTGGCACGTGGCGCTACAGCGGTGACAGCACCTACTTTGTGGTCGAGGAAAACGACGGCGCCACAAACTTTAATGGCGACGGCACAAACAACGAACAGGTCAATGCCCAAGAGCAAATCGGGGGCGTCGGAGAGCAAACGACAAACATCGGTGGCACAGACACCCAACTGATCTGGGACTACACCTTTTCCGTCTCGGACGGGCTTGGCAATACGTGGACTGTTGCGGTCATTGACGTCGATTTGGACAACAGCGACACCATCACCGCTGGCGCGGAAAACGGCTATTTCCTTGTTTTTCCCGATGGCATGCCCCCTGCTGACACAGACCTGACTGTGGGCGGCATCACCGACAACGGAGATTTTGTGGCCCATACCGCCCTTGGCGGCGAAGTGGTTTGTTTCGCAGCAGGCACGATGATCGAGACCCAAACAGGCCCTCGTGCAATCGAAACATTGTCACCCGGCGATTTGGTTTTGACGCGGGACGCAGGATACCAACCCTTGATTTGGTCAGGCTGCACTCCAGCCCCTGCCATTGCAGAAACGGCCCCTATCGTGATCCGCGCCGGTGCGTTTGGCAACACCCAAGATCTGGTTGTGTCGCCGCAACATGCTATTTTGTTGGATGATTGGCGCGCTGATTTGCTGTTTGGTCAGGATGAGGTTTTGGTGCGTGCTGTAGATCTGTTGGGCTGCGATGGTGTGTTTCGCCGTGTAGGCGGTGTGGTGGACTATTGGCACATCTTGTTTGACGCCCATCAAATTGTGCAAAGCGCAGGACTTTGGAGCGAAAGCCTGTACCCCGGTGAAATCACGCTGCAAACTGTTCATCCCCAGGCACGTCGCGAAATTGGGGCTTTGGTGCCTGATATTACGGCTTTCGGTCCAAAGGCTGCGCCGTGTTTGCGCAAGTTTGAAGCCTCTGTTTTGGCCGCTTGAGGTTGCGACACTGGGGGCGCTGCCCCCGGCTGGACGGCTCCCCCGGTTTTTTAGGATAAAGACATTGGTCTTTTAAAGTTTAAGCCCGTGACGGCCTGCAAGGTCCGTAAAAAATTGCCAAGCGACGCGCCCTGATCTGGACCCACGTGTCGCCTGCCATTCAATCGCTTCAGCCCGCAACGTATCTGAGTTGGTCTTAAGCCCGTAAGATGCGCAGTACCCCTCAATCATTGACAGGTATTGATCCTGATCGCAGGCATGGAACCCCAGCCAAAGTCCGAACCGGTCGGACAATGATACCTTTTCTTCCACCGCCTCCGCAGGGTTGATCGCAGAACCGCGTTCATTTTCGATCATGTCACGCGGCATCAAATGACGACGGTTTGACGTCGCATAAAGCACCACGTTGTCTGGCCGCCCTTCAATCCCACCGTCCAACACGGCCTTTAGCGATTTATAGTGGGCATCGTCGTGCCCAAAGCTCAGGTCATCGCAATACAAGACAAATCGCCCGGACGCGGTGCGCAACAGATTAAGCAAACGTCCAACCGAAGGCAGGTCTTCGCGTTGCAGTTCCACAATTTTCAGGTCGGGATGACGGGATGCGACGTCTGCATGCACAGCCTTGACCAGACTGGACTTTCCCATGCCTCGCGCCCCCCAAAGAAGGGCATTGTTGGCGGGCAATCCTTTGGCGAACTGCGTCGTATTTGCCAAAAGCGTGTCCCGGGACCGGTCGATGCCCACCAGCAACTCCAACGACACGCGCGACACCTGTGTGACCGGCTCAAGCCGGTCCGGTCCTGTGTGCCAAACAAAAGCGGAGGCGGCAAAATCAGGCGCGGGCGACGGCGCGGGCGCCATACGTTCCAGCGCCTGCGCGATCCGTTCCATGGGGTCCTTGGTCATTTCTTTGGACCGTCTTCGTCCAGACTATCATCCAGATCATTGTCGAATTCATCGACCATTTCATCGCTCAGATCATCGTCAAGATCATCCCCGAAGTCATCTTCGTCGTCGTAGTAGCCATCAGCACGCAGCTTTGCCTCGCGCGTTTTTTCGACACGCGCTACCAAAAAGATGGAAATCTCGTAAAGCCCGTAGACCACGACAAACAAAATCCCTTGGGTGATCACATCCGGTGGTGTCACCAAAGCCGCCAACACCAAAATGCCAACAACCGCATATTTACGCACATTGCCCAAGCCCTCTGCACTGACCAGACCGGCTTTACCCATCAGGGTCAAAAGGACAGGCAGCTGAAAACACAGCCCAAAAGCCATGATAAATTTCAGTGTAATATCAAGGCTTTCATTAACTTTGCCAAAGAATGTGATGCGTACGCTGTCATCTGCCACGGCAGCGTCCAAACCACCGGTGGCCACATTCACGTCGGCGGGAACGTCACCGCCCACGGCCCCCCCCAGAATTGCGGCAAAGATCGAAGATACATCCGCAAAACCTAAAAAGAAGGCCATCGCCAGCGGCGTCACCACGAAATGCGCAAAGGATGCGCCAAGCAAAAACATCAAAGGGGACGCGACCAGAAACGGCAAAAACGCGTTCTTTTCCTGTTTGTAAAGCCCCGGTGCCACAAACCGCCATAGCTGGTAGCCGATTACGGGAAAGGACAGTGCAAATCCGAAAACCATGGATATTCGAAACAGCGTAAACAGGTATTCTTGCGGCGATGTATATTGCAGCGTGGGCGCCGCGTCGCCCAATTCGATCAATGTGTTTTTGATCGGCACAAGCAGGAATTGCAAAATCGGTTCAGCCACAACAAAGGCCAGAATGATGCCCACCAGAAACGCAAGCACAGCGCGGATCAACCGCGTGCGCAATTCGGTCAGGTGTTCAATCAGCGGCGCTGTGCTGTCGTCCATATTGTCAGATTGGCTCATGTATCACTCTTGGGGGTGTCGGCCTTCAGTGCGGCCTCGTAAGCGTCGGCTTTTTCCAAAGCGTCCTGAGCTTCGCGGGCTTTGCGCTCGGCCGCGGCACGCGCAGAGGATGCTTGCATCTTCTTGGCTGTTTCTTTTGCCTTTTCGATCCGCTCTGCCTTCTGCGCCGCCAGCTTGCCGGTTTCGCTGTTGGCATCAACGTCGGTCAAGGAACTGGTGACATCACGGGCGGCATCCTTGACGCCATCCATGGCCGACCCGATGGGGTTGGTTGCGGTCTTGAGGGTCTTGGAAATGTCGCCCATGCCGGTGTCATCAGCCGCTTTGTTCATGGCATAGGAAAATTCGCGCGCCATGCCTTTGGCTTTGCCGACATACCGGCCCACATTGCGAAACAGCACAGGCAAGTCCTTGGGGCCAACCACAATCAGCGCCACAACCCCAATCACCAACAGCTCTGTTCCGCCCAGATCAAACATGACTTACGCCTTGTTTTTTTCTGCAGCTTCCGGGGTCACGTCTTTGATTTCGTCGGCAGTGGCGGTTTCTTCTTCCAACTCTTTCTGGCCTTCGTTGATGCCCTTTTTAAAGGATGTAATGCCTTTGCCAACTTCCCCCATCAGGTTGGAAATCTTGCCACGTCCAAACAGGACCAAAACAACGATAGCGATAAGCAGGATGCCTGGAAGGCCGATATTGTTCAACATTTTGTAATTCTCCCAATGAACGCACATCAGGTGCGTTCGTGATTTTTCAAAAGACGTAATCGCAGTGTAACGGTCATGGAAAGCGCCAAAGCGCCAGAATGCAATTCTGTTGGAGAAATTTCACGCCATTCCATTGGACATTTTCAGCAACTGACAGTTTAATGGCAGTTGTATATCATCAAACAGAGCTTCAATGGCCCACACACGGTATCACAAACCAACACCCGCGCCATTTTGCTTAGGTTTCTTCTTGCCGAAAATATCCCGGGGGTCGCCTGGAACAGGCGTAGGGGGCAGAGCCCCCTGTCCAAGATCAAACATCACGCGACCGTTTTGGAAAAACGCAACACAAAGGCATTCCCATGCGCCGCTCTGACCGCCTTTTCGATGCCATGCAAATCTTGCGCGATGGGAACCTGCACCGCGCGAAAGACATAGCGCAAAAATTGGATGTGTCTTTACGCACAATTTACCGCGATATGGACACGCTGGTGGCGTCTGGCGTGCCAATCGAAGGGACGCGTGGCGTGGGGTATAAAATCAGCCCTGCCGTCACCCTGCCCCCGCTCACCCTGACCCCGTCAGAGCTGGAAGCCCTGAACCTGGGCATAGCAATTGTGGCCGAGGCTGCGGATCCTGATCTTAAGGCTGCTGCGGAAACGCTGGCCGAAAAAGTTGACGCGATGCTGCCAGAACGGGGTATTGCGGACGCGGACAGTTGGAAATTCGCAAGCTACCCTTTTGCCGACGCCGTACGCGGATTTTCCCACATGGCAACACTGCGCACGGCAATCAAAGCCCGTCAAAAGCTGCGCATCACCTACCATTCAAAAGGCGACCGCATCACAACACGGAAAATCCGCCCGCTGCACTTGGAATATTGGGGACGGATCTGGAGCCTGACCGCGTGGTGCGAAACCCGCGATGCCTTCCGCGTGTTCCGCGTCGATCTGATCCAATCGGCAGATGCTTTGCCAGAATTGTTTGTGGACGAACCTGGCAAACGCTTGGAAGACCACGTGACTTGAAAAATTGCAGAGCAGCAAAAGACCTATCTCGCCGTGTTACTTTTTCAACCGCCATCCCGTTTGCGGGGGTAAGAATGCCTCGACGGCCGCTTGGGCAATCACAATTGTGTCTGCCCCTTCATCAGACACCACATTCATACCACCAAATACAGCACGCACTTCAGCACGACCGCGTGGCAGCTTCGCAGTCAACACGTCCATATCCAGCTTGTCAGGTTCCTGTACCCCAACTGTCACCTGCACACGCATTGCATCATGGGACAACTCAAGCGCCCCAAACAAAGGCAACGACGAATGGCGAAACGCATCTTCGATCGCACGGCCCGCCGCTTTGGTGTAATCCTGACCATGCAAATCATTGCCCATGCCCATTTCGATAATCACCCTCTGCTCAATTTGATCAGTCATCGGCTTTCTCCATGTCAAAGGCCACAGACAGGGCGACATTGGCCATTATGGTGGGGTTTCCGTCCCCGTCAGGGCGCGGTACATCAAGGCCGCCTTTGTGGACCTTGAAGGTGGTTGAACCGTAGGGAAACACCTCTGCGACGGCTTCAATATCCACTAAATCAGGTTTTTGCACGCTAATTTCAACGGTGATCCGCATGGCGGATTTATCAAAGCCAAACAGCTCTGCCAAATTGATCGAATTGTGCCACAGCGCGTCTTGCACAGCGCGTTTGGCCGCTTGGGTGTAATCGCCACGGCGCAGGGACGTGCCCATGCCAAACTCAGTCAAAAGTCGCATCATGCGCCCCCCTCAGATGGAAAAACAAAACACCGGTCACGCCGGATCGTCAGCCACATCGCCTTGCCCTTGGCGGGCAAAAACACAGCCGGCACTGTGGCTTTCATGATAGAACCATCGTGATCCAGACGGAATTCCACCAGACTTTCGTTGCCCATGAAACGCGCACGTTCCACCACCGCGCGTGCGGGTGTTCCGTCTACAGGCGTGGGCACAGGGCCTTGGCCCGCCCGGTCAAAATCAATACGCAGATGCTGGGGACGAAAGACAATGTCCACGGCCGTACCATCCGGCACACCGGGGGCCAGAAAGCGACCAAAGGGCGTCATCGCCAAGGCCCCCTCTACCGTTGCTGTCAGCATGTTCGCATCCGAGAAAAACGCAACAGAGGCACGGTCAATCGGTCGCGTATAGACATTGTAGGGCGCACCCTGCTGCACGATCTTGCCGTCGCGCATCAGCGCAATCTCATCGGCCATACGCATGGCTTCGTCCGGCTCGTGGGTGACCAGCAGAACGGCTGTGTCTTCTTCTTTCAAAATCGCCAGCGTCTCATCGCGAATGCCATCACGCAGGCGATTATCAAGGCCCGAAAACGGCTCATCCATCAGCATGATACGCGGTTTGGGGGCCAAGGCACGGGCCAAGGCCACACGCTGCTGTTCCCCCCCCGACAGCTGATGCGGATACCCGTCGATGAAACGCAAAAGATCAACACGCACCAACAATTCCTCGACGCGGGCGCGTTTGTCGGCCTTGGACCCCTTCAGACCGTATGCCACGTTGTCGGCCACGCTGAGATGCGGGAACAGGGCAAAATCCTGAAACATCAACCCGATCTCGCGCCGCTCGGGTGGCACCCGAAACACCGTGTCGCAAATCAGCTTGCCATCTACGAAAATTTGTCCGCTGTCTTGCATTTCCACGCCGGCAATCATGCGCAACGTCGTGGATTTGCCGCAGCCGGACGGGCCCAACAGGCACGTCACCTGCCCCGGCATAACGCGCAGCGACACGTCATCCACCACTGCGCGGCCTTCAAAGCTGCGATGTAGATTGCGGATTTCAAGACGGGGGGGCGTCACATCGGCCAAGGGCGCTTCGTTCACTGGCTTTTCCAACATTGGCAAATTCCGATTAAAACCATCGGATAAGCAGCTATCAGCCCTTGCGTGCCCCTGCAAGCACCGCAACAAAACCCACCACCAAAACCAGCACACAAATCACCAACAGCTGTTCGTATTTGTGCCCCTCTGGCAAAACCGCCGCAAAGCTTGGCCAGCTGCGCCCAAAATAGGCCAAGGCGCCAAAAATAGCCGCGCCAAAAGCCACAAGATAGGACCAAAGCGCAATTTTGCGCCCCATCACCAGCCCAACAACCAGCACAGGCGTCAAGAACATCGACGCCGTTCCCGACACAGCAACCGCGTCAAACAGCGTCTTGTTGCCCCACAGCGTCAAAGCCGCCCCAAGCGCCATAAAAACGACCATGACAACGCGGCCCCCCAATAGGCTACGTGGCGCCAGCTTCAGTTCTTCCACCACCAGCCGCGCCGAAGAGGCCAACGCCGAATCCAATGTGCTAAGTGCCGAAACAATCAGCGACACCATCAAAAGCGCAAAAACCCAAGGCGGAAACATCTGCGCCCACGTGCCAATCAGCTCATTTTGGTATTCGGCCCCCACGAGGCTCGCTTGAATACCAAAAGCGCCAAACGCCAGAATGCACAAGGTCGACAGCCAAAAGGCGTGCACAAAGGACCGTTTGGTTGTGTCGCGGTCCGCGATAAACCCGCGGTCCATCATCACCGGATCATGTGCCGGGTAGGAAAAGACCTGCAACCCCGCAACCACCAGCAAAATCCAACCGTTATAAGGCCCCGACGCGCCGGGCGCCGTCACAACCGCCACGGCGTCAAAGCCGGGGCTTAGGATCAGGCTGAGAAACGCAGCCCCGAAGGCCACCAAAAACAGCAGCATTTGGACAACGTCAGTGCGCAACGCCGCACTAAGCCCGCCCCAAGCCGAATACCCCAAGCCCAAAATTGCCACGACAACGACTGCCAATGTCCCGGACCCACCCAAAACAGCCGACGCAATCAGCCCCACGATCAACAGATTGGCAAAGACCTCTGACAACAAGCGCAAGCCGATGACCGCATTGTAGCACGTCGTGCCCAAAGCGCCAAAGCGGGCCTGCAACCAGTCTTGCACCGACACTGCGCCGCCTTCACGCAGTCGCGCCACGATAAAACCACCGGTCAGAAACGATCCATAGTAGGCCGCATAGGCCAAGGTGCCTGCACTGCCGTAGTAATATCCCAGAATGGCCGCGTTCATCAGGCTGCGTGCAAAAATCCATGTTGTGACTTGGCTTAGAACCAGAACCCACAACGCCGGCGCTTGGCCATTCGCGCCGCGACCAGAGAAAAACCCGTCCACAGATGCACGTCGGGGCGCAGCCAAAACACTGGCCACAACGAGGGCCGCAAAGACGGCGATAAGGATGGTGGTTTGCATAAAGACCCCGAAATTTTGTTTTTGCGCTGCTAGCAGGTGCGCCAGACTTGAACCAGCACATCCGCCCCTTTGCACTTAAATGTGATGCGCTAGGTTTGGGTCAGATCGAAATCTAGTGTTGCGTGATCGCGCCCGTTCACCTGCACTATGATTTGATGCGCACCGGGATGCAGCGTAAACGTGCTTGCACCCCCCTTTAGTTTATGGGCTTTTTTGACCACGCAAGGCTTTCCCCCACGGACTTCGGTTTGTTTCAGCTTGAATACTTTTTCGCTGGTTTTGCCACCCGGACGCGCAAAGCGGATACGGTAGTCGATCAACACAGGCACAGTTTGTGACGCTTCAATCTCAACCTGAAAAGTAACGGCCTGCCCCATCGCCACATGGGCGTCTTGCAACGTGGCCCGCACCGCAATCGGCGCATCGGCGTGGTAGCCAAGCCGGCCCATAGCGCCTTCGTGCCCCTGTTTGACTAAAGTGCGCAGCGCATGTTTTGTCATCCAGCCCAGTTCTTTGGGGTCTTGCTGCCCGCCAGCCTGCCACGCGCCAAGCCATTGCAAAACTGTGTCCGGTTCGGATTTGCTCAGATCGTTGAGATGATTGGCCACCGACCGCGTGACATAGCGTGTCGTGTCCCCCTGCAGCGCTTCCAAAAGAGGTTGGCGGGCCTCGGTGCTCATGGTGATGGCCTTGGCCCATGGCAATTTCGGGCGTGTGCCTTCGCTGACCAAACGCCGCACATGATAGTTGTCGTGCTGCGCCCAGTCGATCAGGCGGGCTTGCGTTTTTTCAGGCCAGAGATTGATGAAGTCACGAATGTAAAATTCCATCGAAAACCGCTGGGTGGCAGCCAGTAGCAAATCCAATGCACGGTCCGGATCGTCTTGCAAACCGTGGCGCACAGCCAGAATTCCGGGTACGGCATGGATGAAATGTCCAAAATCGTCGTCGGTCAGGTCGGGGTCCAAAGGCGCTGGCATCGCGGCTTCCAGTTGATCCGCCATGACGGCGAACTCCGGCGATAATTGTGCCTGTGCACAATCGGCAAGCCAATCCATGCGCGCCATAAGCGCACGGCTTTCGAACCCGGCCAGAGCATCACGCGCAAAACGCGCGGCGTCAAAGCCGGGCACGCCTGCGGCAAATTCTGCCGCCAGCTGGCCTACGCTGTCCGCATTGAACAGCGCATCCGCCATGCTTTCCCCCTGAGCTACCATTGCGATGCTACCATTGCAGTGCTCTCCTTAAATGGTGGCGTTGGTGCCGCCACCGTCCAGCAGGATGTTCTGTCCTACGATAAAGCCTGCATGTTTGCTGCACAGAAACGCGCAGGCCGCACCGAACTCTTCGCGTGTGCCATAGCGGCCCGCTGGAATGGTTGCACAGCGTTCGGCTTTGGCCTCTTCCATGGTGATGCCTTTGGCTTTTGTAACGCCTGTATCCAACGACACCGCGCGGTCAGTCGCGTGGATGCCCGGCAGCAGGTTGTTGATGGTCACACCTGATCCCGCGACTTGGCGCGATGTCCCCGCAACATAGCCGGTAAGCCCTGTGCGTGCGGCATTGGAAAGTCCCAGAACCGCGATAGGGGCTTTGACGGATTGCGATGTGATATTGACCACGCGGCCCCATCCGCGATCCATCATGGCCGGCACAAGACCTTTGATCAAAGCGATGGGCGTCAACATGTTGGCATCAAGCGCTGCAATGAAATCATCGCGGTCCCAATCCGACCACATGCCGGGGGGCGGACCACCTGCATTGTTGACCAGAATGTCCACGCCTTGCGCGGCCTCTAACACTGCCGCCTGCCCTGCGGCCGTGGTCACATCTGCAGCCACAGTCACCACATCAACCCCGAAACGGGTGCGAATGTCGGCGGCAGAGGCTTCAAGCGCCTCGGCCCCGCGCGCGTTCATCACCAAATCAACACCAGCCTCGGCCAAGGCTTCGGCACATCCAAGCCCCAAACCTTTGGACGACGCACATACCAATGCCCGTTTGCCTTTGATCCCTAAATCCATTTCGCAGTCTCCTTGATGGATGCAACCCAATTTGGGGTGCTATTTGCCAAACCCTACCGTTGCCCTTGCCCCAACGCCAGAGCGCGAAAATGCAATCTCCTGCAAAATAACGGAAGTTTGACGTGTCTGTGCCATATTTCTAAACTACGAAGGGCTAGAGACACAGTCCGTCCCACCACAAGGCTTTTGAGTTTCATGTCGCACAGCACACACAACCGCACCGGACCCGCCCAAAGCGTGCCTGTTTTCAGGGCGCAGGCATTGTCTGTGGTCGACGGCGCAAATATGGGGGATGCTGTGTCTTTCGCAGCAGAACTGATGTTGGACGATACCTATGAACTGTCTGGTGCAACGGCTCCTGTCCGGTTGTCCCTTCAGGCGGGAACAGGTGCGCAATTTACTGTGTCCCAAGACAGCGAAACCGGCACGCACGGATCTGCCGTTCACTTGGACAGCGCCCTGACCTTTATGTCGCCAGACGGGCAAACCACAGATGTTTTGGTGTTGGTCGAAGTCGATGGCGCAGGTGATATCAACGATATCTATATTCTGCCCCTCGCGATGCTTTCGCCCAAAACCACCTATTCACTTGTTGGCATAGACACCAAAAACGCCGCACAGAAATTTGCCCATGTTGCCTGTGTCAGCTTCACCCGCGGAACCCATATTACCATGGCGTCGGGCGAACAGAGACTGATCGAAGACCTGAAACTGGGCGATAAGGTCCTGACCCGCGATGATGGGCCGCAAGCGGTGCGTTGGATCGGGCAAAGCACTGTGCGCGCCGTCGGGGAATTCGCCCCCATTTGTATTCGCGCAGGCACGTTGAACAACGACAACCACTTGATTGTAAGCCCGGACCATCGCTTGTTTATTTACCAACGTTCCGATGAACTTGGCGCTGGACGATCAGAGCTTTTGGTAAAAGCCCGCCACCTTGTAAACGGTGACAGCGTAACCGTGCAGGACGGCGGGTTTGTGGATTATTTCCAACTGCTGTTCGACAGCCACCAGATCATCTACGCTGAAGGGATCGCGGCTGAATCCATGCTGATCGACACACGCACAAAACCCGTGCTTCCGACAGAATTGTCAGAGGCCATGGGCGATGTCATCCCGGGCCACTCTGACCTGCCCCATGCAGGCTTGGACGTTCAAGAAGGATTGTTGAACCGGCCTGACATCGCCGAAGTGCTGCGCAAAGCATCGTCGAGGTAACCTGCAGTCCAGACAAACGCCTGCCAATTGCCGAAAATTGCGCAGGCAATGGCAGGTTTTTCGTTTTAAAATAGTTTACAAAGCCACGGCTCAACACCCCATATCGTTGGTCTGCCAAGCCTCTTGCGTCAGACAATAGCATCGCCAACGGGTAGCACCCCCTGCCAGATCAATATCCGCCTCATGGGTGAAAACCGCCCCAAGGCGCATGGTTGCGGTCTGAGATCGCAAGTTGTCTGGTGCAATATGAAACCAGGCCTCAGAGCAATAGGTGAACAAATGGCCAAGCGTCAGTCGCTTGACGATCCGGTTGGTGTTACCCCCCCAGTGCGCACGTTCCAAAAAGGTAAAGCCAATCGACAATCGCGACGGCGCGTTGGTGTCGGTGTAAAAGACTGTGCAGCCGATGATGCGATCCGTTTTGTCCCGGATGGCAAGCGCCGCATTGGATGCCAGAAGCATATCAAAGTACGGTTCGAATACAGCTGGTTCGTGCCTGTTGCGCACAGGATGCCCCGCCCAGATCAGCGGATCACTGGCCGCCTGTGTCAGGCCTTGGCGATCCCTTTCTAACAAGGGACTTAACGTAAGCCCGCCTTCCGTCAGGATAGGGTTCGGATCGAAATCTTGCGGGAACATAAATGCCATTTTTCGATGTCTCATTTTCAACAGCGTTTGTGTGGTGTTCAACCTGCCCTGCAAAACAAATGGTTACAAGCCTGAGAAGATGGGCTGTGTTGGCCTGTCGTATTTGCCTTTCATAAAGGCCCGTCAGCCACAGTCTTTCATGGCCACCGCTTGAATTTTGATCTTGGCGCCAAACGGAAGCTTTGCCGCCTCATAGATTGTCCGTGCTGGAAAGCGGGAGAACTGCGCACGACATACGTCGTTCACCTCTGCCAGATCACGCTCGATGTCAGAGAATGCGATGTCGATATACACTATGTCGTCGCGATCAAAACCCGCAGCCTGCGCGATCTTAAACACCAATTCAAACGCGCGTTCCGCTTCTGTGCGTGCGCTGCCCGCGCGGTATCCATCGTCGTAAACCGACAACTGGCCGGATATGTGGCAGGTGCCGCCAACAACAACGGCGTTTGATATCGGCGAAGGGGATGCGGGAACACCCGAAACGTCTGTTATGTGAAGGGGGGGCATGCGCTGGACCTTGTGTAAATGTAAGCTAAGAATGCCAAATTAGATGATCGTGGCGATGTCAGATATGGGGCATCGCCTTCACAATCGGACAAACCGGCATCATCCGCACTTCGCTGCCGTCTTGCGCCCTTCGCAACCCCAATCTATAGCAGTTCTTATGTTGGACACTCCCAAAAACCGCCCCGTCTTGCCGCCAGAAATTGCGCGGCGTCGCACCTTTGCGATCATCTCTCACCCCGATGCGGGCAAGACCACGTTAACGGAAAAATTCCTGCTGTTTGGCGGCGCCATTCAAATGGCGGGACAGGTGCGGGCCAAAGGTGAGGCGCGCCGCACGCGATCCGACTTTATGGCAATGGAAAAAGATCGTGGTATTTCGGTTTCAGCATCCGCAATGTCATTTGATTTCACCAACAAAGACGGGGAGTTCCGATTTAATCTGGTCGACACGCCTGGCCACTCCGACTTTTCCGAAGACACGTACCGAACGTTGACGGCTGTGGATGCCGCCGTGATGGTCATCGATGGCGCAAAAGGTGTGGAAAGCCAGACCCAGAAACTGTTCGAAGTCTGCCGCATGCGCGATCTGCCCATTTTGACATTCTGTAACAAAATGGACCGTGAAAGCCGCGACACCTTTGAAATTATTGACGAAATACAAGAAAATCTGGCCATCGACGTCACACCTGCGTCATGGCCAATCGGGGTCGGGCGCGACTTTATCGGATGTTACGATATTTTGCGCGACCGCTTGGAAATTATGGACCGTGCGGACCGCAACAAAGTATCTGAATCCATAGAAATCAACGGTCTTGATGATCCCAAGCTGGCCGAACACGTGCCCGCCGCACAGCTGGAACAATTGCGCGAAGAACTGGAGATGGCCCGTGAACTGCTGCCTCCGATGGACGCTGCGGCCATGGCTGAAGGATCGTTAACACCTATTTGGTTTGGCTCTGCGATTAACTCCTTCGGTGTGAAGGAATTGATGGAAGGCATCGCCAAATTTGGTCCAGAACCGCAAATTCAGTCTGCTCAACCACGGGAAATTCTGCCGGAAGAAACAAAGGTTTCTGGTTTCGTGTTCAAAGTGCAGGCCAACATGGACCCAAAGCACCGCGACCGCGTCGCATTTGTGCGCCTTGCATCAGGACACTTCCACCGGGGCATGAAATTAACCCACGTGCGCACCAAAAAGCCGATGGCTATAAGCAGCCCGGTGCTATTTTTGGCCTCGGACCGTGAGCTGGCGGAAGAAGCATGGGCAGGCGACATCATCGGCATTCCCAACCATGGGCAATTGCGCATCGGCGACACGTTGACCGAAGGCGAAGCCATTCGCGTGACGGGCATCCCGTCTTTCGCCCCCGAATTGTTGCAAGGGGTGCGGGCGGGCGATCCGTTGAAATCCAAACACCTTGAAAAAGCATTGATGCAATTCGCGGAAGAAGGTGCGGCCAAAGTCTTTAAACCTTCGATCGGTTCCGGATTTGTCGTGGGCGTCGTGGGGCAGTTGCAATTTGAAGTGCTCGCCAGCCGGATTGAGCTGGAATACGGGCTTCCTGTGCGCTTCGAGCAATCCCAGTTCACTTCAGCGCGTTGGGTTAATGGCGAAAAGCAAGCCATTGATAAGTTTACGGAAAGCAACAAGCAGCACATTGCGCATGACCACGATGGCGACATTGTTTACTTGACGCGCTTGCAGTGGGACATTGACCGCGTTGATCGCGATTACCCCGACATCCGACTGACGGCGACCAAGGAAATGATGGTATAGTGCCCCCCCACGATCCAGATGACGACATCTATGCAGGCGGTTTCAGACGCTTGATGCGCTTCCTGGAAAAACGCCAAATCCCCTTTGAGGACGCAGCCGCAAGACTGCCCCCGTCCGACGTTGACCTTGAGGCACTTAACAAAGCGATCGTGCCAGTGCCCACACAAGACCTTGAGGAAACACCGCGTTTTTCCGCAGACCGCAAGTGGCTGGAATTACAGATAGAATTTCAAGGTAAAAGCCAATTAGAGCTTTTGCATGGCTTTCTAATTGCCGTGTCGCGCCGAACTGATCCACCTGCCGCAGCGATGCCCCTTTTCCACCGGATTTGGGAGGAACAGGGCCATGTGCTTGCAGCGGAACTGTCAGTGCGCTGGCTGATCTCAACAGCCACAACCTTTGCCGATTGCGGGCAAACGCCGGAGCAAAGGGCATGTGGTATGGGGCTGTCCACACTGTTTGATCTGGTGAAACTGCATGACAGTGAACGGCGCGCATCCGGTGACGCCGGTGACACACGCCGCCGTGTTCTGCGTCCCAAAAAGCGCCCCCCATTGGCGTTTGACATGGCCCCCTACAGCCTGCGTGGCGGTGATTTGGACAAAGTCATGTTGGCGCGACTTTGGGCGCTAGGTGAACAAGACAAAACCATCCGCCCGCTCGCCTTTCGAATGTTGCGGATGGTCATGTCGGACACGCGTAGCATTTTCGCACGGATGCAGGATTTCAAATCCGAGAAAATGCAGTAAACTCGCGCCAAACGGGTAGCAGGACACATTCTATGGACGATGTAAAATGGGGATTGGTCACGACTTTCCTTGGCCCGTCTTCTGACATCCTGAAATTCGCCGCCTACCATTTGGACAAGGGCGCCCACAGACTTTTCATCTTTTTGGATGATCCAGACAGCGATGCCTACGTCCCTCTTAAAGCCCATTCAAAAATCAGAGTATTCGCCTGCGACACGGCGCATTGGAAAAAGCTGGGTGGAAAGCGTCCCGTCAAACATCAGGTACGCCAATCACGCAACGCGACATACGCCTATAGGCGCAAACAGGACGTCGCCTGGTTGGGCCATATCGACGTCGACGAATTCTTGGTGACCGATGCCCCTGTGGGACGGCATCTGGGCAAGCTGGCGGAGGATGCAATCTGCGCGCGAATGCGCCCCATGGAACAACTGGCAGGTGACGGCACCGCCTTCAAAGCCTTTTTGCCAAGTGGCCCTGCGCGCAAAGCGCTTGTGTCACAGCTTTACCCAACTTACGGCAGTTACTTGCGGGCCGGGTTCCTTAGTCATGTTGCTGGCAAAATTTTTGTCCGCACTGGTCTGCAAGATATGCACTTGCGCATCCATAATGCGTTTCAAGGCGACGATATGAACCCCGGCGAAGTTGAACTGCCGGGCATAGATCTTGCGCATTGCCATGCAAAAACATGGGATGACTGGATGGCAAGTTACCAGTTTCGACTGGAACAAGGGTCATACAGATCCGAAATCCCCAGCGTTCACAGCACCGAAAAAGGCGGGCTGACGATTCACGAGATGTTCTGCGCGATCGAAGCCCACGATGGTGCGGCCGGATTACGTGCCTTTTACGACGAAGTCGCAGGCGACAGCCCCGAATTGCGGGCACGGCTGGAAGATCACGGAGCGTTGCGGCTGATCAATCTGGATTTGGATGCAACAGTCGCGCGTCATTTTCCGCAAATCACGTGATTGTTTGACCCTGCCGCAGGGTTTTGTTAAGTCCCGTCCATGTCGCGGCCATAGGGCTGCCTCTTGGGCCATGCGGGCCGACATTTATTGCTGCCGCGGGCCAAATTGTAGTCCGCAAACCACGGACGTACATGACAAAATTTTCTGATCTGAACCTGAACCCTAAGGTTCTCAAAGCCATTGACGAAGCAGGCTATGAAAGCCCGACCCCCATTCAAGCCGGGGCGATCCCACCGGCCCTGGAAGGGCGCGACGTTCTGGGCATTGCCCAAACCGGCACAGGCAAAACCGCCAGCTTTACACTGCCTTTGATAACCATGCTTGCACGTGGCCGTGCGCGTGCGCGTATGCCGCGATCTTTGGTGCTGTGTCCAACGCGTGAATTGGCAGCACAGGTTGCCGAAAACTTCGACACTTATGCCAAACATGTGAAACTGACCAAAGCGCTTCTGATCGGTGGCGTGTCGTTCAAGGAACAGGACACGCTGATCGACAAAGGCGTCGACGTTTTGATTGCCACTCCGGGCCGTCTTTTGGACCATTTTGAGCGCGGCAAACTGATTTTGAACGACGTGAAAGTCATGGTTGTCGATGAAGCCGACCGGATGCTTGATATGGGGTTCATCCCTGACATCGAACGTATCTTCGGACTGACACCTTTCACCCGCCAAACTCTGTTTTTCTCGGCCACGATGGCACCTGAAATCGAACGGATCACCAACACGTTCCTGTCCAACCCCGAACGCGTCGAAGTGGCCCGTCAAGCGACGGCCTCAGAGAACATTGAGCAGGCCGTGGTCATGTTCAAAGGGTCACGCAAAGACCGTGAAGCAACAGAAAAGCGCAAAGCGTTGCGGATGCTGATTGACGCCGAAGGCGGCAAATGCACCAACGCCATTATCTTTTGCAACCGCAAAACAGATGTGGATATTGTCGCTAAGTCATTGAAAAAATACGGCTATGATGCAGCGCCTATTCATGGGGATCTCGATCAATCACAGCGCACCAAGACACTCGAAGGGTTCCGCAACGGCGAATTGCGCTTCTTATGTGCCTCTGATGTTGCCGCCCGCGGACTAGATGTGCCAAGCGTCAGCCATGTGTTCAACTTCGACGTACCCGGTCACGCAGAAGACTACGTACACCGCATCGGACGGACGGGTCGTGCAGGGCGCGATGGCAAGGCCATCATGATCTGCGTCCCCCGTGATGAAAAGAACTTCGAAGACATCGAACGCCTGATCCAAAAAGAAATCCCGCGCTTGGAAAACCCGCTGTCCAAAGGCAAAACGCCCGTGGAAACCGACGCTGCGGCGGATGACAAACCGACACCATCTGAAAAGCCGAAACGCACACGCAGCAGATCGAAAAAATCGGACACAGCAAAATCTGAAGCTGCGCAGGAAACGCCGAAGGAAACGGCCGTTGTGGATACACCTGTGCCAGCCAAATCGGAACAGACGCCTCCGGCTGAAACGGATCAGAAACAATCCCGATCACGGGGTGGTCGCAGTCGTTCCAATTCGGGTGATCACGACAAAAACAACAACCGCCACAACAACAACCATAATAAGGTTGTCGGCTTGGGCGATCACACACCGACGTTTATTCAACAAAGCTTTGCAGAGCGTTACGAAAGCCAATAGCGCTTTTGACCGTGAAATTGAAAAAGGGGCGCAGCCATCGCTGCGCCCCTTTTTTGTTTAGATAAAGCGTGTTGCACATCAATGCAGACGCGACACCACCACTGTGACTTCTGGTTTTTTGCCAATCTCGCCCTGCGCAGAGTTGCGCACAACGCGACGAAGCGCTTCGCCAAGTTTGTCATCGTCACGCAAGGTTTTGGCGTCCGCACGCCCCAAAAACTGCCCCAGATCATGTTCCAAAACATCTACCAATGCACTGTTTGAGCTGCCTGTTTCAGGCAATCCCATCAGTTCGCACCATGGATCCCCCAGCGGCTCATCTTCGTCATCGATGATCAACGTCACAACCACATGACCGTTCAGCGCCATCCGGATCCGGTCACGTACAACCCCGTCCAAAGCCCCGATCTGAACCGAACCATCCAGATATGTCCGGCCCGTTTCGATGTATTCCGCGACCGTGGGCGCATTGCCCGACAGGTCGATCATCATGCCATTGACAGCCAAAACACCTGCCATGCCTTTGGCCTTGGCAATCTTCACATGTTCGCGCAAATGCCGGTGTTCACCGTGCATTGGAACCAGAATTTGCGGTTTCACAATGTCATGCAACGCTTCCAGATCGGGGCGGTTGGCATGGCCTGACACGTGGTACAAACCAGAGCTGTCGTCGACCACATCCACACCCATCTCGGAAAACGCGTTGATGATGCGGATCACGCCGCGTTCGTTGCCCGGAATAGTTTTGGATGAAAACAGGAACATGTCGCCTTCTTTCATCGACAATCCCATGTATTTCCCACGGGCCAATTGCGCAGAGGCCGCGCGGCGTTCGCCTTGCGATCCCGTGACCAAAAGCATCAGGTTTTCGCGTGGAATGTTCTTGGCGTCTTCTGTAGATACGACAGCCGGGAAGTCTTTCAATACACCCGTCTCGATAGATGCCTCGATCATGCGCCGCATAGAACGGCCAAGCAACACGATGGAACGCCCTGCCCGTTCAGCGGCATCCGCCAATGTTTTCACACGCGCGACGTTGGACGCAAATGTTGTGGCAACAACCATTCCAGGTGCTGAGTTGACCAGTTTTTCGATCTCGGGACCCACTGTGATTTCCGAGCGCCCTGCGACAGGCGAAAACACATTGGTGCTGTCGCAAACCAGCGCTTTGACGCCCCCCTTGCAGACCTCGGCCCACAGATCAGGATCAAAGGCTTCGCCCACAACAGGGGTTTTATCCAGCTTGAAGTCCCCGCTGTGGATCACGCGGCCCGACGGGCTGTCGATGACCAATGCACCACTTTCCGGGATGGAATGCGAGATTGGCAAGAACCCGACTTTGAAAGGGCCGAAGTCGCGTTGCTCTGGCCAAGCGCCCATAACTGTCACCGCATCATCGGGGTGGCCGTGTTCGGACATTTTGCGTCTTGCGATATTCGCGGTAAAGGCACGGGCATAAATCGGGGCGCCCAAGCTTTTGTAGGTATGTGCGACCGCGCCCACGTGGTCTTCATGGGCGTGTGTCACAAAGATAGCTTCAATCCGGTCGCGCCGTTCTTCCAGCCACGTCACATCGGGCAGGATCAGATCCACCCCCGGTGTGCCGTCCATATCCGGGAAGGTCACGCCCAGATCCACAACGATCAGGCGTTCCTGATCGGGTTTCCCGTAGCCATAAACATAGGCATTCATGCCAATTTCGCCCGCCCCGCCAAGGGGCAGATAAATCAATCGTTCACTGCTCATAAGTCAGTTATTTTCCTTGTTGTATCGATGGATCACGGTCAGCCCGTGCATCGTCAAATCATCTTGAAAGTCATCAAAAAGCGCTTGGGATTGCTGGAACAATGGTGCCAGCCCGCCGGTCGAGATCACTTTCATATCCCGGTCGCGCTCCGCCTTTATGCGCGCACATATCTCTTTAACGAGGCCCACGTAACCCCAAAAGACACCAGACTGCATACAGGCCACAGTATTGGTGCCCACAACAGCCTGTGGTTTGGAAATATCTACGTGGGGCAAAGCCGCAGCAGCCTGATGAAGCGCCTCAAGGCTTAGGTTCACACCTGGTGCGATGACGCCACCCACGTAAGCACCGTCTTCAGCAACAACATCAAAGGTCGTGGCGGTGCCAAAATCGACCATAATCAGGTCCCCGCCGTATAGGTCGAACCCGGCGACCGTGTTTACTAGCCTGTCCGGACCTACGGCTGTACCAGCATCCACGCGCACGTCCACAGGCAGCAGGCAGTCTGGCTTGCCCACAACAATGGGACGCGTGTTGAAATACCTGTCTGCCAGAACGCGCAGATTGAAGACCACGCGCGGCACCGTCGAAGATACAATGACGTCAGTGATTTCGACGTCAATGTTCTGGAACTTCATTAACGTGCTAAGCCAGACATAGTATTGATCCGCCGTGCGCTGCCATTCAGTGGCCGTGCGCCATGTGCCGATAAACGCCTCGCCGTCCCAGATGGAAAACACCGTATTGGTGTTGCCACAATCAATCGCCAAAAGCATAAGGTTTCTCCCTTAAAAATAGACGTCCGCCGCAGGCACGCTGATCCGGCCTTTGGCTGTCTCCAGAACAAGTTGGCCATCAGCATCCACCTCGCGAAAGATACCGTGCCATTCTTCGCGTGCAGTACGGGCGCGGATCATTTCATTAAGACGGGCAGCTTTTTGCATCCATGCCGTACGGATGGGGGCGAAACCAAAATCCCGAAATTGGGCTTCATAGTTTGCATAAGCCACAGCCAGCGCATCAAGAAAAGCTTCAGGGGTTACATTGATCCCCAAGGTGGTCCGCAACGCGACAGGCGGCACGGCGCCTGCTTCCACGTCCTGAACACTGGGGGCCGCGGCAAGGTTCACACCGATGCCGATCGCCAAATGCGACAGTACATGCCCTTGCCCTGCGCTTTCCAGCAGAATGCCTGCGACCTTACCGCCGCGCAGCAACACGTCGTTGGGCCATTTCAGCGCAAACGCTGAACTTTGTCCGCTGACCGCGACAAACGCATCATACAACGCCAAAGAGGCCACAAAGGAACGCAATGCTGCGTGTTGCGCAGGTTCAGCAACCGGCAGCACCAATGTCGCTGAAAAATTGCCCGTGGGCGCGGACCACGCCCGCCCCCGTCGGCCCCGCGCAGCTGTTTGCGTGTGCGCAAGAATCCATTCGGGGCCCGCAATTTCAGGTGCAATACGCGCGGCTTCAGACAAAGTGGAATCCACGGATGCCAGAATGCGCCGTCCATATCCGTCCGGCCATCCGCTCATGGTTTTACCTCGTTTGATAAATCTTCCCCGAAGGGTCGATTATTTAACAAGTGATACAGCCGCAACGTTTGCGATGCTCTCGATGCCGAACATATTCACACCAGGCAGCCATGCCACACCGATGATAAATGCGCCGCCCATCAAAAAGACCCAAAGCCTGCGTGATCCGCGCATTTCGACACCGCCGTTTTCTGCCCCGAAATACATAAAGAACACAATACGCAGATAATAATATGCACCGATGGCGGACGCCACCGCACTGACCACAACCAGCCAGACCAATCCCGCGTCCACACCCGCTTGCCACACGCCAAACTTGGCAAAGAACCCAAGCATGGGCGGCACACCAGCCAGTGAAAACAGCAAAACCAACATGGCAAGCGCTTTGCCCGGTTCACGTTTCGCAAGCTGGTTCAGGGCCGCGATGTCTGTGACCGGTTGTCCGTCGCGTTCCATCATCAGGATGAAGGCGAAGGTGCCGATGTTCATCGTCACGTAGATTGCCATGTAAACCAGCATCGCCTGAACACCCAATGCCGTGCCTGCCGCCAGTCCGATCAACGCGTAGCCCATGTGTGCGATTGATGAATAGGCCATAAGGCGCTTGATGTTGGTCTGACCAATCGCTGCGATAGCCCCCAGCAACATCGACAACACAGACAAAAGCGCGATGACCTGGCTCCAGTCTTGGACCGCAAGGCCAAAGGCATCATGCATCACGCGGGCGAACAACGCGATGGCCGCAACTTTCGGGGCTGTGGCAAAGAATGCTGTGATTGGCGTCGGCGCCCCTTCGTAGACGTCGGGTGTCCACATGTGGAACGGCACAGCGGACACTTTGAAAGCCAAGCCGGAAATCAGGAAGATCAAGCCAAACAACAGCCCAAGCGACACTTCACCGTGCACAGCCGTTTGTGCAATGCCGGAAAACAGCGTCGTGCCAGCATAGCCATAGATCAGGGAGGCACCGTACAACAACAAACCCGACGACAACGCGCCCAGAACGAAATACTTCAAGCCGGCCTCGGTTGAGCGTACGGAATCCCGGCGCAAAGATGCTATAACGTACAGCGCCAAGGATTGCAGCTCCAACCCCATGTAAAGCGCCATCAAATCACCCGCCGACACCATAACCATCATGCCCACAACGCTTAGCGCGACCAGAACCGGATACTCAAAGCGCAACAGTCCACGTGCTTTCATATAGCCTTCGGACATGATCAGCACAGCTGCAGCTGACAGCAAAATCATCACCTTGGAAAACCGTGCAAAGCCGTCGTCAACGAACATGCCACCAAAGGCCACATTGACGCCCTGCCCTGTCAAACCGATCCAGACCCCAAGGGCTGTCATGGCCACGGCCGTTGCCCAAACAAGGGCTGACGCCATGCCGTCTTTTCCAGTGTAAACCGCGCCCAGCAAGCCCAGCATCGCAAACAGCGACAACAGGATTTCAGGCAGGATAATGCTCAGATCAGCGGACATATGCCCCGCTCCTTTTAGTTTGAGGCCATCTGGCTTGCAGCATCCGCCGCGGCCAGTGCCGTATCGTAATTCGTAACCAGAGCGGCCACAGAGGGCCCGATGATGTCCAACACAAGTGCAGGATAAACCCCAAGCAACAAGGTCATGACCACCAGCGGTGCAAAAATCATGCGTTCACGGGTCGTCATATCCGTGATCGATTTCAAGCTTTCCTTGATCAGGTCCCCCATCACCACGCGGCGGTACAACCACAACGCATAGGCCGCAGAGAAGATGACGCCGGTTGTCGCCACCAAAGCCACCCAGGTGTTCACTTGGAACACAGCCATCAGCGTCAGAAATTCGCCGACAAACCCAGATGTGCCGGGCAAGCCGACGTTGGCCATGGTAAACAGCATAAAGATCATCGCATACGCAGGCATCCGGTTCACCAACCCGCCATAGGCGTCGATGTCACGGGTGTGCATCCGGTCGTAAATAACACCAACACACAAGAACAGCGCACCAGAAATAAAGCCGTGGCTGATCATCTGGAAAATCGCGCCATCAATGCCTTGCTGGTTGGCCGCGAATATCCCCATTGTTACGAAGCCCATGTGCGCGACCGATGAATAGGCAATCAGCTTTTTCATATCGTCTTGCACCAAAGCAACCAGCGATGTGTAGACGATGGCAATGGCCGACATCCACAACACCAACGGCGACAATACGTCAGATCCGACCGGGAACATTGGCAACGAGAAACGCAAGAAGCCGTAGCCGCCCATTTTCAACAAGATTGCGGCCAACACGACCGAGCCCGCGGTTGGCGCTTGAACGTGCGCATCCGGCAGCCAAGTGTGCACCGGCCACATCGGCATTTTCACTGCGAAACTTGCAAAGAACGCCAAGAACAACAGCGTCTGTAGCCCGCCCACAATCTGCACACCCAGAATGCTAAATGTCTCGAATGCGAACTCATGGTTCAGTAGCACTGTGATGTCTGTGGTCTGGGCATCGGCATACATGCCGACCATCGCGACCAGCATCAAAACAGACCCAAAGAACGTGTATAGGAAGAATTTGAAGCTGGCATACACACGGTTCGCCCCGCCCCAAATGCCGATGATCAGGAACATCGGGATCAGACCTGCCTCAAAGAAAAGGTAAAACAGAACCAGATCCAGCGCCATGAAAACGCCCAGCATCAGTGTCTCAAGCAGCAAGAATGCAATCATGTATTCTTTGACGCGGCTTTCAACATTCCAAGATGCTGCAATGACCAGCGGCATCATAAATGTCGTCAGCATCACAAACAGCAAGCTGATGCCATCGACACCCATTTTGTACTGTAGCCCCATCAGCCAGTCGGCCTGTTCGACAAACTGGAAGCCGGTGTCGTTCACATCGAAACCGAACAGGATAAACAAAGACACAACAAATGTGGCCGAAGTCGCAAACATCGCAGCCATCTTGGCGTTGCGATTGGCGGCTGCATCGTCTCCGCGTAGAAACACAGCCAAAATCAAAGCTGCAAGAGCCGGGATAAAGGTGACAATGGAAAGAAGGTTATCCATTAGTGCGCTCCTCCGCTGAGCGTCATCCATGTGACGAGTGCTGCGATGCCGATCACCATGGCGAAGGCGTAAGTGAAAATGTAACCCGATTGCGCACGTCCTGCGAGGCGCGTGAAGAACGGGATGATCCCCATAGCGATGCCGTTGAGGCCGCCGTCAATGACGTTTCCGTCGCCACGCTTCCACAAGAACCGTCCGATGGCTTTGGCCGGACCGACAAACACGACATTGTAAAGTTCGTCAAAGTACCACTTGTTCTTGAAGAACAAGTACAATGGGCGTTGGTTTTCGGCCAAACGTCCCGGCAGCGTCGGGTTCCAGATATAGAACCACATTGCCATGATAAAGCCGCCCAACATCGCGACAAACGGCGATACTTTGACCCAAGCCGGCACATTGTGTGCATCATCCAGCACTGTATTGTCAGGTGCAAAGTACAAGGCCCCTTCCCCGGGCGCCCCTGCAAAAGCGTAGTGGTGTTCGGCTTTTTCGTCACCGTGTGAACCTGCGTCACCGTGATCTTCTTCCGCGCCCTCGACCTTGGTGTCGCCATGCGAGGCAGCTTCCTCATAGGGGATGCCGTAAAAATCAGCGACGTAATTCGTATGCCCGAAAAACGGCTTGAACCAGATCATGCCCGCAAAGATCGCACCGAGGCTTAGAACACCAAGTGGGATCAGCATCACCATCGGGCTTTCATGCGCGTGCTCGTGGGTATGCTTGTCGCCGCGCGCTTCGCCGTAGAATGTCAGGAACATCAGGCGCCAAGAATAGAAAGATGTCATGGCAGCCGCGATCACAAGCAGCCAAAATCCATAAGACGACCCACCCGCATAGGCGCTTTCGATGATGGCATCTTTAGACAAGAAGCCCGCGAAACCGTAATGCGTCAGTGGAATACCAACACCAGTGATCGCCAAAGTCCCGATCATCATCGCCCGGAATGTCCACGGTATCTTTTTGCGCAAACCGCCGTAGTTGGTCATGTCCTGTTCGTGGTGCATGGCATGGATCACCGACCCTGCCCCCAAGAACAACATCGCTTTGAAGAACGCGTGTGTGAACAGGTGGAACATGGCCGCGGAATACATACCGACGCCAGCGGCCACGAACATATAGCCCAATTGCGAGCAGGTCGAATAGGCGATCACGCGTTTGATATCGGTTTGAACCAAGCCAACAGTTGCAGCAAAAAACGCCGTCGTCGCACCTATGACGGTGACAAACATCATCGCCTCAGGGGCAAATTCCATCAACGGCGACATGCGGCAGACCAGAAACACACCGGCGGTGACCATGGTTGCGGCGTGGATCAAGGCAGACACAGGCGTCGGCCCCTCCATCGCGTCTGGCAACCAAGTGTGCAAGAACAATTGGGCCGACTTGCCCATCGCACCGACAAACAACAAGAACGCAATCACATTGGCCGCGTTCCAATCGCGCCACAAGAAGGTCAGTTGCTGCTCGGCCAAATCTGGGACGGCTGCGAACACTTGGTCAAAGCTGATGCTTTGCGTCATGAAATACAGTGCGAAGATGGCCAGCAAGAAGCCGAAATCGCCAACCCGGTTCACCACAAACGCCTTGATAGCCGCGGCATTCGCAGTCGGTTTGCGGTAGTAAAAGCCAATCAGCAAATAAGAAGCGACGCCCACACCTTCCCAGCCAAAGAACAGCTGCAGCAAGTTGTCGGCCGTCACCAGCATCAACATCGCAAAGGTAAAGAACGACAGATACGCAAAAAAGCGTGGCTTGTAGCTTTCGCCATCACGCCACTGCGGGTCATTGGCCATATATCCAAAGGAATAGAGGTGCACCAACGCCGAAACCGTTGTGATCACGATCAGCATGATCGCCGTCAAGCGATCGAGACGGATCGCCCAGGATGTGTCAAGCAAACCGCTTTGGATAAAGCGCAGGATCTCGATTTGCTGCGTGGCACCGTCGAACGTCAGGAAAACAACCCACGACAGGGCAGCAGCCAAAAACAGAAAGCCTGTAGCGATCCACATCGCTGCGGCCTCGCCAAAAACGCGCCAACCAAAGCCACATAGAAGGGCACCAACAAGTGGCGCGAAAAGGATAGTGGTTTCCATGATCTTTAACCCTTCATCACGTTGACGTCTTCAACCGCAATGGTGCCACGGTTGCGGAAGAAACAGACCAGAATGGCAAGGCCAATGGCAGCTTCAGCGGCAGCCACGGTCAGCACAAACAATGTAAACACCTGTCCCACCAGATCGTCGAGAAAGCTGGAAAATGCAACGAGGTTGATGTTCACAGCCAGCAGCATCAATTCGATGCTCATCAATAGGATGATCACGTTCTTGCGGTTCAGAAAGAGCCCAAAAATGCCAATGACAAATAGCGTCGCCGCCACCGTCAGGTAATGTTCTAGTCCGATCATGTCTTTCCCTCGGTCATTTCTTGGCACCCGCGCTTTCGGGGTAATGTAACTTGCATCCACAAAACGCATCAAAGCGATCTTTGTGACGTTGATTTTTGTTCAGGTCATTTGCATCAGCCGTGGTTTTGAACCCGTTCGCAGCAGCGAACTGAACAAGACCGGCCACAGAACCGATACCCGACACATCCAGTGCACCTTTTGGCGGCAAATGCGCTGAAATCGGCAGTGTTTCTCCACAACTTGTCTGTTCGTCTTGCGGTGGGCTCTTGGCCCAGACAATTGCAGATGTGGCAGAGGTGCAGTCCACAACAGCCATTCCACTTGCGAAAAAAAAGCTAAGCTCTTGCGACACAAGTCCGTTGCCTTGATCGACAGCGTCTTTCCCGGCGCCCATGTCATTTGCACCGGCGTAGTAAAAGGAACAGGTGTCAGAATGTTTAACCCGCTTGTTCCAGTCCGGCTGTGCAATAGAGCACGCCAAAGCAGGCACAGCCCCTACCAAGGCCGCCAAACCGCAGGATATGAAAGACAAGCGCACGGTCATGGTTTTGCTTACAACCCCTGCCCCGGTTTGATGTCTTTCAGTTCCATCGCCTTCGCCGGGTCGCGCATCATCTGTGCCACCACATCCTGACGTTTAACATCCGTCCGGTGGCGCAGGGTCAAGACAATTGCACCGATCATCGCAACCAGCAGGATCAGCCCGGACAGTTGGAACAAAAGGAAATATTGATCATACAAGATCAGGCCGAGGGCTTCGGTGTTGTGGCGGTCAACCGGAGTAACCTGTGCGCGCAACCCTTCCGCGGCCGCGTTGCTTTCCCAAGCCCCGAATGCGATCACGAATTGCATCAAAATTACCAAGGCAATCAACAAGGCCAGCGGCATGTATTTCGCCATTTCGGCCTTTAGTTCTGCAAAATCGATGTCCAACATCATGACCACGAACAAGAACAGAACCGCAACCGCGCCTACATAAACAATGATCAGCAACATGGCGACAAATTCAGCACCAAGAAGGACAAACAGTCCTGCCGAGCTGAGGAATGCCAAAATAAGCCACAACACGGAATGGACGGGGTTGCGGCTTACAACTGTAAAGAAGCCCCCCGCAACAACCGAAATCGCAAAAAGGTAAAAGGCGAAGACGCTCATGATTTGTCATCCTTTGTGTCGGACTTGGTTTCGGCGGTGACCTCTTGGGCCAATTGCAACGCTTTGGTTACAGCAGGCATTCCGGCAAAAGCCGTCATCATTCCAATGGTTTCACTGATGTGTTGGTCGGTGGCGCCTGCCTCTTTGGCGTGGCGCATGGTCTGGCGAATGGCAACGGCATTGTCGGCGCCCTGAATGGTTAAGCCTGCAAGGGTCAGCAACAGTTTTGTACGTGCGTCCAATGCGCCTTCGTTCAATGCGTTGCCGAACATGCTTTCCATCATGTCCTTGGGCATAGTGCCCATCATCTTTTCAAAACCTTCGGGCGTGAAGGCGTCCATGGCCGGCATGTCCTTGGCCATTTTCTGCATCTGCGCCATCATGTCGGCGAACGGATTTTTGGGGTCGGTCATGTCAGTCCCCGCAACCTAATCTCAAGGCCTTCGATTTCCGCGTCCCATGCGCTTTGATCACCTTCGGCCCAAAGCTCTTGCAGTTCGGAGTTGTCGGCATTCACCCGGGCAAGCGCTTGCAGAGCCAATGGAATCAAATCGCGATCCTGCGTGACGTCGTCGATATGCTCCAGAAGCGTCTCGGAATTGTCAGTGCCCATTTCGGGATGTGCAGCGCCAAAACACACAGCGACGATTTCGGCTGCGACTCGGGCAGGAATGCCTTCGTCATAGTCCAAGGTGTCACCAGCCGTGGTTTCGACAGCCGCCGTTAACGCCCCGCGCACAGCCTCAACGCCACCAGACGTGTAGTCATCCTCGATCCAATCGAGGCTGGTGTCGTCTTCAAATATGCTTACGCCCCAAGCGCCCATGGTGTTAGCCCTAGCCTTCAGCGATACGGCGCGTCGAGTTCGAGATTACGCGCAATCTCGGCCTCCCAACGGTCGCCATTGGACAGCAATTTGTCCTTGTCATAATACAGTTCTTCGCGTGTTTCCGTGGAAAACTCGAAGTTCGGCCCTTCGACAATCGCATCCACAGGACAGGCTTCTTGGCAAAAGCCGCAATAGATACACTTTGTCATGTCAATGTCGTACCGCGTTGAGCGGCGGCTGCCGTCATCGCGTGGTTCAGCGTCGATCGTGATGGCTTGTGCCGGGCAAACTGCTTCGCACAGCTTGCAGGCGATGCAACGTTCTTCACCATTGGGATAGCGACGCAGCGCATGTTCGCCCCGAAAACGCGGGCTTAACGGGCCTTTTTCATGTGGGTAATTCAACGTCACCTTGGGGCGAAAGAAGTGCTTCATACCCAGTTTGAAACCCAGCCAATAATCCTGCAGCAAGAAGTACTTGGCGGCACGTGTGTAATCAATCTGTGTCATGATCAGCCTCCTACGGCCCAACGGGCATAGACACCCCAGAACCAGTCAAATTTGGCAGCAAAGGCCACGAAAACAACCCACGCGAGAGAGAACGGCAAGAAGACCTTCCAACCCAATCGCATCAATTGGTCATAGCGGTAGCGCGGTGTGATGGCTTTCACCATCGAGAAGAAGAAGAACACCAAGCCGATTTTGGCAACCATCCAGAAAATGCCATCAGGCAAGCCCGGGATGGGCGACAACCATCCACCAAGGAACATCAGCGAAATCAACGCACACATCAAAACAACGGCCACCAATTCACCGATCATGAACAACAAGAACGGTGTTGATGAATATTCGACCTGATAGCCTGCAACCAATTCGGATTCAGCCTCGGGCAAGTCAAATGGTGGACGATTGGTTTCGGCCAAGGCGCTGATAAAGAACAAGATCAGCATCGGGAAATGCGGCAGCCAGAACCAGCCCAGTAAACCCGCACCAGTGTCTTGCGCAGCAACAATTTCGCCGAAGTTCAAAGAACCTGCGCTAATGACGACACCGATGATGATCAGGCCGATTGAAACCTCGTATGAAATCATCTGCGCCGCAGATCGCAAAGATCCAAGGAACGGATATTTGGAGTTGGACGCCCAGCCCCCCATGATCACCCCGTAAACTTCAAGTGAAGACACGGCGAATACGTATAAAATAGCCACGTTGATCGAGGACAACACCCAGCCGTCGTTGAACGGGATCACAGCCCAGGCAATCAGCGACATCACAAGCGTGACCATCGGCGCCATAAAGAAAACCGCTTTGTCTGCGCCCGCTGGCACAACGATCTCCTTGACGATGTATTTGCCAAAGTCTGCGAAGCTTTGCAGCAAGCCAAATACGCCAACCACGTTGGGTCCGCGGCGCATCATAACTGCGGCCCAGATTTTACGGTCCGCATACATCAAGAAGGCCAAGGCCAGCAAAAGCGGGACGACAACAAGCAAAATTTGTCCAACAATCGTCAGCAAAATGCCCAATGTGGTGTTCATAAAGAAGTCAGCCATAGGTCCTCACACCGTCGGTATTCCCTTTTCCACACAAGCGGCAGTCACGACTTCAGCGTCGATCGTGCGCAACCCGCGCGGCAAGGATGGCGAAATGGTGTAAACAGCATCTGCACGCCACACGCCACCCTCCTCATTTACATTTGTGCGCACATGGCGCGCGAAACCCCAGCCACGGATCAGTGTATACTGGGCGGCTGCACATTCGGCATAGTTATCAACGTCTTTGGACGACAGGGCATTCGTCATCGCCACTTTAAATTGTACAAGATCATCATCCAAAAGCGCCGTTTCCACCCCGAGGTAATCCGGAATGAACTGTTCCGCCGTGGGAACAGGGTCGCAGGCCGTCAAGGTCGCTATTGGTATGATCGCCAAAAGCTTCATTCTGCGGCAATCGCCTCTGTCTGGCGGGCCTTTGCCCCTGCACTTAGTTCAGCCATCAGCTGGCTGGCACGCGCAATCGGGTTTGTCAGATAGAAATCTGTAACGGCTGCGCGGAAGTCCGCCTTGCCCAAATCGCCCGCGGCCTCGGCGACCCAGCTGTTTTCAGGAACAACATCTATGTCCCCCAGATGCGGCACGTCTTTGACCAAAGCAGCGCGCAGTTGGGCCACGCTGTCGAAGGGAAGTGTTGCATTCAGTTCAGCGCTAAGTGCACGCAAAATGGCCCAGTTTTCCTTGGCTTCACCGGGCGCAAACCCCGCACGCTGCGCCAATTGAGGACGTCCTTCGGTGTTCACGAAAATCCCGGGTTCTTCTGTATAGGCAGCACCCGGCAAGATGATGTCGGCACGATGTGCACCGCGGTCGCCATGGCTGCCTTGATAGATTACAAATGGGCCGTCAGCAACGTCCACTTCATCCGCACCAAGGTTGTAGATCACCTCGGCTTGCGACACGCCGTCCATGCCAGCGTCGTTTGTCGCCCCCACGTCCATGGCACCTACGCGGGATGCAGCGGTGTGCAGCACCATCAATTTGGACTGTGCCGCTTCGGCCATAGACATCACAGTGCCCAAGACAGCAGCCCCGTCAGCTTCATTCAAAGCGCCCTGCCCCACAATAGTGATGCCTTTGACGCCTTGTTTGTCAGAATGGTCCATCGCAGCCAATTTGGACAATGCCGCGCGGTCCGTTCCGATGTGCTCCACATCATAGGTCAAATCCGCTGCTTCGCCAATCATTGCGACTTTTGCACCACGCAGCCACGCTTTGCGGATACGTGCATTCAATACAGGCGCTTCAAGACGCGGGTTTGTGCCAACCAGCAAAATCATTTCGGCGTCGTCGATGTCTTCGATGGTGGCTTGCCCCGCATAGCCCGCGCGGTTGCCCGCAGGCAGCTTGGCGCCATCGGTGCGGCATTCAACAACACCGCCCTGCCCTTCGATCAATGCCTTCAAAGCGTAGGTGGCTTCGACCGACGCAAGATCGCCCACCAGACCGGCAAGCTTTTTACCTTTCATCGCTGCTGCAGCGGCAGACAAGGCTTCGGGCCAGGTCGCTTTGCGCAACTTGCCGTTTTCGCGAATGTAAGGCGTGTCCAAGCGCTGGCGGCGCAAGCCGTCCCAGACAAAACGGGTCTTGTCGGAAATCCATTCTTCGTTCACGCCATCATGGTTCAACGGCAAGAAACGCATGACTTCGCGACCTTTTGTGTCAACGCGGATGTTGGATCCAAGCGCATCCATTACGTCGATGCTTTCGGTCTTTGTCAGTTCCCAAGGACGCGCCGTGAAGGCATAGGGTTTCGAGACGAGTGCGCCGACAGGGCACAAATCAATGATGTTGCCTTGCAAGTTGCTGTCGAGGGTTTCGCCCAGATAGGAGGTGATTTCAGCATCTTCGCCACGGCCTGTTTGCCCCATTTGGGCAATGCCTGCCACTTCGGTGGTGAAGCGCACACAGCGGGTGCATGAAATGCAGCGCGTCATATGGGTTTCGACCAACGGGCCAAGATCCAGATCATCCGTCGCACGTTTGGCTTCGCGGAACCGGCTGAAATCGACGCCGTACGCCATGGCCTGATCCTGCAGATCACATTCGCCGCCCTGATCGCAAATCGGGCAATCCAGCGGGTGGTTGATCAGCAAAAATTCCATCACGCCTTCGCGGGCTTTTTTGACCATCGGCGAATTGGTTTTGACTTGTGGGGCCTGACCTTCGGGACCGGGGCGCAAATCGCGCACCTGCATGGCGCATGAGGCTGCGGGTTTTGGCGGCCCCCCGACAACTTCGACCAGGCACATGCGGCAGTTGCCGGCAATCGTCAGACGTTCGTGGTAACAAAACCGCGGGATTTCCACGCCTGCTTGCTCACAGGCTTGGATCAGGGTCATTGCCCCATCCACTTCGATCTCGGTGCCGTCGATGTTAACTTTGCGAAGGTCGCTCATGCGTCAATTCACCCTGAGTAACGAACCAATAAGGCTCGATTTTTCGATTTCGGCGCGGCCAAGCGCGCAATATGTTTCTGGTTGATCCGGAACCACACCATTGGCGGCCAGATATGCCTTGCCTTCTTTCCTGAGACGCGCCTTCTCAGTCGGGGATTTGCGATACGCGTCGATCTCTGCGTCCGAATACCCCATGTCACGGGCCTTATCGCGCAAACCGTTCACAAACCTCAAGGCCTTCAAGTACCTTGGAGAGATTTCTGAGCAGGTTTTTCGTATTTCATCCGCCAAACCCACAGCCAGTAACGCATCGTCAATGGCATCAACGTCGCGCAGGTTCGGTTTTGCGACCGCAGCTCCGGCCATAACGCAAACAATGGCGGTGATTTGCACAAGTTTATTCATCACATATCCCTTTCGCGGACAGTGGCTGCGCAAAATGCGTCAACCTGCCCACAGACATGGGAAAGAGACATGCTGTTATGCAATAACAGGCAGTCCCAAGCAGCAAAAATGCTCCGTATGTGAAACTCAGTGTCACTCTACGCAGGCTCCGCGCAAAACAAGTTTGTCACCTTCAATACGAAGCTGTTCGTTCGGGCTGTCCGGGCCGATGACCCATGTTTTGTTGGATGTTCCGAACTGTTCGATGCAATACCGTGTGGCCTCATAGCGGCCGGCTTCTTTGGCGCCATCCAAAGAAGACGACACAGGGCCGATTGTTACAGTGAACTGGTCGCGCTGTTTGTCGACCTTAGAAAGTTTGGCACGAAAGAATTGGCCATCAAATGCAATCGCATCTTCTTTCTTGTTGCAGGCTGCCAAAGTTGCGGCGACTGCAAGTATGCCCAAGGAATACTTGACCATCATCCCGACACCTCAATCAAATAGCTACCCATAACAGTCCCCTCTTGGATTTCAGCCCGGCCCGCCGCGCACACCGCATCAGCGGATGGATTCTGCAGACCGTATTTCGTAACAAACGCGTCCTGACGTGACGCCAGTGCATCGGTTGCATCTTCCATGCCGGTTTGTTCTGCAGTCATGGTAAATCCGTCTTCCTCAAGCCGCGCGATCACGTCGCCCGTGGCCTGTGCCACCCGTGGTAAATTTACACTTAGCGTCGGACAGGCAAGCGCGAGTTGCTGTGCGGTGGTCGTATCGATCAGAGCGTCCAAATAGTACTCAGGCGCAGGGCGTTCCGACGCAGAAACCGCACCGGTCACCACGCCAAACGCCACCACAGCACATATGAACGATGTGCCGTTCACTCTGCGGCCACCGCGCTGACGCGCCCCGTGCGTTTGTGTTTGATGCGGTCTTCAATTTCGTCACGGAAGTGCCGGATCAGCCCCTGAATGGGCCATGCGGCCGCATCACCCAAAGCACAAATTGTGTGGCCTTCGACCTGTTTGGTCACATCAAGCAACATGTCGATTTCTTCTGGCTCTGCCTCGCCTGTAACCAGACGGTCCATCACACGCATCATCCAGCCGGTGCCTTCACGGCACGGCGTGCACTGGCCGCAGCTTTCGTGTTTGTAGAATTTGGACAAGCGCCAGATTGCTTTGATCACATCCGTGGAATTGTCCATGACGATGACAGCTGCAGTGCCAAGACCGGACCGTTGCTCGCGCAAATAGTCGAAGTCCATGATGGCGTCGCGCATGTCTTTGCCCGGGATCATCGGCACCGAAGATCCGCCCGGGATCACAGCCTTCAAATTGTCCCAACCGCCGCGAATGCCACCACAATGGGTTTCGATCAGCTCTTCGAAACCAATCGACATGGCCTCTTCGACGACACAAGGATTGTTGACGTGACCGGAAATAGCAAACAGCTTTGTGCCTGCATTGTTGGCCCGACCGAAGCCTGAAAACCATTCTGCCCCGCGGCGCAGAATGGTTGGCACAACGGCAATCGATTCCACGTTGTTCACGGTTGTCGGGCAGCCATAAAGACCTGCGCCAGCCGGAAATGGCGGCTTCATGCGTGGCATGCCTTTTTTACCTTCAAGGCTTTCCAACAGCGATGTTTCTTCGCCGCAAATGTAGGCCCCTGCACCGTGGTGCAAGTACAGGTCAAAATCCCAGCCGGATTTCGCGGCGTTCTTGCCCAAAAGACCAGCATCATAGGCTTCATCAATGGCCGCTTGCAGGGCCTCTTTTTCGCGGATGTATTCACCACGAATGTAGATGTAGCAGGCGTTTGCATTCATGGCGAAGGACGCAATCAAGCAGCCTTCGATCAACGTGTGCGGATCATGGCGCATGATCTCGCGGTCTTTGCAGGTGCCCGGTTCGGATTCGTCTGCATTCACAACCAGATAAGACGGGCGACCGTCGCTTTCCTTAGGCATGAAGGACCATTTCAACCCAGTCGGGAAGCCTGCACCACCCCGCCCACGCAGACCGGATTTCTTCATCTCGTCGACGATCCAGTCGCGGCCCTTTTTGATCATGGCCGCTGTGCCATCCCAGTGGCCACGCGCTTTGGCGCCTGCCAATGTACGATCATGCATGCCGTACAAGTTGGTAAAGATGCGGTCCTGGTCCTTCAGCATAACGCTAACCCTTGTCTGTCTGGCGCTGTCGCCAGATTTTAAAAACGATCCAAAGTGCTGCGCCGAAACCGGCGAGCGTGGCTAAGTCCATCAAGGCACGGGTCCGGTTGGACCAGCCGAAATAGGAACCTGCCAAATTCGCGCAAAGCCAAAATATGCCCAATCCGGCAATTACCAGCGCAACACGCTGTCCTGCTTTTGTGGTTGTGTCTTGGCTTTGCACAGTTTTGTTTAGCGTTTAGTAAACGCCACCTTTCTTAACCTTGTTCGAGAAGTCGGTCGTCCCGCCTTTTGCCAAAACTTTGGCTTGTTTGGTCCACTCGTCCCGCTCGATGCGGCCTTTGAACTTTAAGCGGCTGTCGACCCATTCGATTTCTTTTTTGCGCCAACCGGCGACTTGATCGAAGTGGTAAAAGCCAAGTTCGTTTAATGTCTTTTCAAGGCCCGGCCCCACACCTTTGATCTGTTTGAGATCATCGGCCGCGCCGCCTCGTGCGGCGGTCAGGGTTTCAGGCTTGCCGTCCGCTGCAACCGGCGCACGTTTGGCCGCCGCAGGTTTTGCAGCGCTTGCAGGTTTTGCAGCTGCCGATTTCTTGGCCGGCGCTTTGTCCGCGGTGGCTTTTGCAGTGGTTGCCTTTTTGGCAGGCGCTTTTTTGGCAGGTGCTTGTTTTTTCGCAGCAGCCTTTGTCTCAGCGGCCTTTGTCTCAGCCGGTTTTGCATCTGCCTTTTTCGCCGCCGGCTTTTTCGCAGCCGCTTTCTTGGCCGGAGCTTTGGCCTTGGGCGCGTCTTCCACCGGCTTTTCGTATTTGTAAGTGCCCTTGCGTTCTGCAAGTTCCTTTGTGCCTTTCAGCTCTGCAGACGGTTTTATTACTGCGGCTGTGCTGGCGGTTGCTGCCGCTGCAACCGCAGCAGGCGCCGTATTAGCGACAGACGTGTCTGATGCTGTTTCGGTGTCAGACGTAGCTGCATCTGCGGCAGGTGCTGCGGCTACAGGCGATGTAGCAGCGCTTTGCGATGCGGTGGTTGGGGCAGATGCTACAGTGTTCGCAGCATTTTGTGCCTGAGCGCGGGCCAAAGGCGTTTCGGCTTCGGACTGTGCACCCGGTGCGGGGAGCGGTTTGCACATCACCAAACTAAGAAGCAAACCCGCAACAATGAATATGACAGCACCGATGAAGGCTGCCTGCATAAAGGTCCATCCGCCGATAAACATCAGCAAAATCAATGCCAGCAAGCCGCCCAAAGCAGCAACCAACCAACACCCTAAGGCGCAGCCCATACTTCCTTGATTGTTATCCATAGTCGTCCCTCTCCCGTCTTTTTATGTTCGTATTATTTTTTATAGATACCGTCTTTTTTTGCACGTTGGGAAAATTCTGTTTCTTCGCCTGCCGCCAGGGCGCGGGCCTGATCCACCCAAGTGTCACGGGTCACGCGACCTTTGAAACCGGCAAGGTTCTGATCAACCCAAGACACTTCTTCCGACGTCCATTTGGAAATCTGGTCGTAGTGGAAAAACCCTAAAGAGTTCACCAAAGCCTCAAGTTTTGGTCCAATGCCTTTGATCAGCTTCAAATCATCAGCACCGGCTTTGCGCGGAGCACTCATGGTTCGGGGCTTTTTACCAGGTCCGGACGCGGCAAGATCCGGGTCTGCCGGCGCGGCTGCAGGTTCAGATGGTTTGGGTTTTGCGATGGATTTCTTTTGAGACGCAGGCGCCTTGGAAACTGCTGGCGTTTTCGCCACTTTGGCTTTCGGCGTCGTTGAAGTATTGGCGGCCTTGCCCAGCCACGGTGCAACCAAAGGCACTTCTGTGCCGTCAATCCGCTTAACCGTGTCACCAATATCCGTCGCAAGTTGAACGGACGCATTGTACTGAGTTTTGCCGCTGTCGAAGTCTTTCAAGCTTGTTATGCCCGACAAAGGCTCGGACGCATAGCGGCCATTTTGCGGCCCCGGCGTGGGCACTTTACCGTCGGCCAGTTCCTCCAGAATTTCTGTGAAGCGGGCCGTTGTCAGATCCTCGTAATAGTCTTTGCCGATCTGCGCCATTGGTGCGTTTGAACAGGACCCAAGACATTCCACTTCTTCCCACGAGAACTTGCCATCTTGTGAAATCTCGTGCGGTTTGGCGGCGATCTTTTCTTTGCAAACACCGATCAGATCCTCGGCGCCGCAGATCATACAGGACGTGGTGCCACAAACCTGAATATGTGCCACTGTTCCAACAGGTTGCAATTGGAACATAAAGTAAAAAGACGCGACTTCGAGACCACGGATATAAGCCAAGCCAAGCATATCCGAGATGTGCTCAATGGCCGGCCGTGTCAGCCAGCCTTCCTGCTCTTGTGCACGCCACAACAAAGGGATGATCGCCGAAGCCTGGCGTCCTTCGGGATATTTGGTAATCTGCGCTTCAGCCCATGCCTGGTTGGCTGGGGTAAAAGCGAAACTGTCTGGTTGGTCTTTGTGCAAGCGGCGGAGCATTAGATTTTACCTTGATGCGTGCGGAGACTGCAGGAGCCTCCGGCGGAGGTTTTTTGAGCGAGATGAAATTGGATCCGTTGCATTATCGGTCGATTTCCCCGAATACGACATCCATGGTACCAATAATTGCAGCAACATCAGCCAGTTGGTGCCCTTTGCTGATGTGATCCATAGCCTGCAAATGCAGGAACCCGGGTGCGCGGATTTTGCAGCGGTACGGCTTGTTCGAGCCATCAGCCACAAGATAGACGCCAAATTCACCTTTCGGCGCCTCAACGGCCACGTAAACCTCGCCTTCGGGCACATGGAACCCTTCTGTGTAAAGCTTGAAGTGGTGGATCAGGCTTTCCATGGAGGTTTTCATGTCTGAACGCGACGGTGGCGTTATCTTGCCCCGTGCCAGAACATCACCTGTGGCTTCGCGCAATTTGCCAATAGCCTGTTTGATGATCGACACGGATTGACGCATCTCTTCCATGCGGCACAGGTAACGGTCATAGCAGTCGCCGTTTTTTCCAACCGGGATTTGGAAATCAAATTCATCGTAGCATTCGTAGGGCTGCGCACGGCGCAAATCCCATGCCATCCCAGAGCCGCGTACCATCACACCGGAAAACCCGTAGTTCAGGATGTCTTCCTCAGTAACAACGCCAATATCGCAGTTGCGCTGTTTGAAGATACGGTTTTCGGTCAGTAGCCCGTCAATATCGTTTAGCATATTGGGGAATTCATGCGCCCATTGTTCGATGTCATCGAGCAAATCATCAGGCAAATCCTGATGCACACCACCGGGACGGAAGTAGGCTGCGTGCAAACGTGCACCGCAGGCACGTTCGTAGAAAATCATCAGCTTTTCGCGCTCTTCAAAGCCCCACAGCGGCGGCGTCAAAGCCCCCACATCCAAAGCCTGTGTCGTCACGTTCAGCAAGTGGTTCAAAACACGACCAATTTCGCAGTACAATACACGGATCAGCGACGCGCGACGCGGCACTTCAACGCCAGTCAACTTCTCGATCGCCAAACACCATGCGTGTTCCTGGTTCATCGGCGCCACGTAATCGAGGCGGTCGAAATAGGGCAGGTTTTGCAGATAGGTGCGCGATTCCATCAGCTTTTCAGTGCCACGGTGCAACAAACCGATGTGCGGATCGCACCGTTCCACTACTTCGCCGTCCAACTCAAGCACCAAGCGCAAAACACCGTGTGCCGCCGGGTGTTGAGGCCCGAAGTTGATGTTGAAATTCCGGATTTTTTGTTCGCCCGTCAAGGCGTCGTCAAATTTCGAGCCGTCCATCACTGCACTGGTCCCTTCATATTGTCCTGCCAACGCGGGGGAACCGCATCGAACCTGGACATGACAAAATCATATTGAGGCTGCATGGCATCCGCCAAGAGCGTGTGTGTGTTTGCATCCATCGCCTGCCCCGCCCCGGCGTTCGCAGGTTCTGACGGACCCGTCAAAACATCGTCGAAGCCCAGAAACTCGGACAAATCTTCCAAAGTGTCTTTTTCAAACAACTGTTCAAAAAACAATACTTTTAACTTGGATTTCGGAACAGCTTTGGTCAGCCGCGCCAAGGTCGATGCATAGTCAGACCGCGCCATTTCCGCAGAGTTCGATCCATCCGTGATACCACGCAACAATTCGTTTTGCACGTCGTCCAATGGACGCCCGCGTTTCGCCCGTCGTTGCGCCGTCATCGAAAGGTTAGACCACAGGCGGTCTACCGGATCACGTAATATCATCACAAAGCGTGTTTTTCCGCCATTCAAAGCGGCCATACGCTTGTATGTTTTTTCAGACAACAACGCATAAGCCGGCGTGATGTCGGCGCATACTCGCGTTTCATCGTTCGCGCGGCGATGCATCAGGGCTTCGTACCGCTTGTCGTTTTCAACCTTCGCACCGACCAAACCCATCCAACGGTCCATTTCCTTGACACGAAATGTCAGCCGATCGCGGATTTTTCGGGTCTTGGCTTGCGCCAAATCAACACGCACCCCTTGGCGCACACCGATCAACTGGTCCATGGACCAAAGTGCGCTGTCGTGTTCAAGGCTGTCGAAATAATGCGTTTCCTTGAACGGGGGCATTGCCGCTTGCGGATGCGCACGCAGGGCTTGCGCCAGCCACGTGGTGCCCGCCTTCGCGGCCCCTATCCCGAAAAGAAACATCGGAGCCGCCATTAACGCTTCTCCAGCTCTTGTTGCTTCATCGCGATAACCCACAACAACACGACTGTGCCGATGGGCAACAAGCAGGCAAAGGCCCACAGTTTATTGATGCCAAAAAATGGCAGCAATTTCAGCATTGGAATGATTGTAGCGGCCGCGACGGCCAACCAAAACAAGGTATCCATCAGGCGTAGACCTCCATGCTTTGCGTCCATTTGGCGGGCAATTGTTCAAAAATGTCACGCACATACGTATATTGCGGCTTAAGCCACAGAAACATCTGGCGCCCCAATTCTTGCGGCAAATCGATTTTTATGCCCTCATTTACATTCGTCTCGACCGGGGCTTCGAAGTCATCAATCCCAAGAAACTTGCAAATCCGCGACGCACCGCCGTCAAACAGGGTTTCAAAGAAATCAACATGCACATCTTGCGCAGGCAAAGTCGCTTTCAAATTGTCCAGCGTCATTCGGTAGTCCGAACGCCAGGCGACCCCTTTGATCCCACCGGCTTGTATTTTGGCAAAATCGGCTAATGTGTGCGCCAGCATGTCTTCGGATGTCTGCGCCCGCTTTTTCGCCCGCATACGTAGGTTCGACCACAGCCGTGAAACCGGATCGCGCATCAGGAAGATCAGCTTTGTGTTTGCTGCAACGCTGTGCATTTCACGCAAACTGTCAGCGCTTAGCATTGCATAGGCTGGTGTTACTTCACCAACAACCGACGCCCCATCACTGCCCCACAACAAATATTCAAGATATGCGTCTTTATCGATGGCTTCGTGTGTCATCAAATCGGACCACTTCTCAAACCGTTCCAGCGCAGCCTCATAAGACATCGGGGCCACGATTTCAGCCGTGCGGTCGGGATCGCCAAAGATCGCAGCCCGACGGGTTTTTACAGTATCCGCCATAAACGCCTGACGCTTCATTTCAACACAGTCGAAATAATGCAGTTCTTTGATGGACGACATCGCACATTGTGGATGGTGTTTCAAAAAATAGTGCAGCCATGACGTGCCACCTTTTTGCGCACCAATACCTATGACAACCGTTTTGTCTGTCATAGTGTACCTCGGGGGGTACTCAGTGTGAAAAGATGCGCGCCAACCATGCTGTTAGTCCGTCTTCTCGTCGCCGGGCAGGATGTATTCCGCGCCTTCCCATGGGCTCATGAAGTCGAATTGGCGGTATTCCTGAACAAGGCTGACAGGTTCATAAACCACGCGCTTTTCAACTTCGTCGTAGCGCACTTCGGTATACCCCGTGGTTGGGAAATCCTTGCGCAGCGGATAGCCCCGAAAGCCGTAGTCGGTCAGGATGCGACGCAAATCCGGGTGGCCGGAAAAGAGAATGCCAAACATGTCGAAGATTTCGCGCTCGAACCAATTGGCCGAAGGGTGCACATCACACAGCGACGGCACCATCTGGTCTTCGCGGATCGACACACGCAAACGGATGCGGTGGTTCTGATACATCGACAAAAAGTGATAAACGACATCAAACCGCTTTGCGCGGCCTGTGTAGTCTACGGCCGTGATATCAACCAAAGTCGAAAACTTGCAGGTGGCATCGGTTTTCAGAAAGTCCACAAGGCCCGCGATGTTGGTTGGGGCCACATCGACATTCAGCTCATCGCGGCTGATGTCCCACGACAAGACACAATCTGCCCGCTTGGCTTCGATATACGCGCCGAGTTCTTTTAATGCTTCAGACATGATTCAGGTCCTTAACGAACGATTGTGCCGGTGCGGCGCATTTTGCGTTGCAGTTGCATGATGCCATAAAGCAATGCTTCGGCTGTGGGTGGGCAGCCCGGAACATAAACATCCACGGGTACAATACGGTCACAGCCACGCACAACAGAGTAGCTGTAATGGTAATACCCGCCCCCATTGGCGCAAGACCCCATGGAAATCACATACCGCGGTTCCGGCATCTGGTCATACACCTTGCGCAAAGCAGGAGCCATTTTGTTGGTCAGCGTGCCCGCCACGATCATCAGGTCGGACTGGCGCGGGGACGCACGCGGCGCTGTCCCAAACCGTTCCAGGTCATAGCGCGGCATAGAGGTGTGCATCATCTCAACCGCGCAGCAGGCCAGACCAAATGTCATCCAGTGCAATGACCCTGTACGCGCCCAGTTGATCAAATCCTCCGTAGAGGTCAGCAAAAAGCCCTTGTCTTGCAGCTCAGCGTTCAAAGACTGGGTGGCGACCTCGCGGTCGGCCCCTCCTGTGGCGGTTACTGCCATTCCAGCGCCCCTTTTTTCCATTCATAGGCAAACCCGGCAGTCAGCACGGCCAAGAACACCATCATAGACCAAAAACCCACCATGCTGACGTCCTTGAAGGCCACAGCCCAAGGGAACAGGAAGGCAATTTCAAGATCGAAAATAATGAACAAGATCGACACCAGATAGAACCGAACATCAAACTTCATGCGCGCATCATCAAATGCATTGAACCCACATTCATACGCCGACACCTTTTCGGGGTCCGGGTTGCGCACGGCAACCACGACAGCGGCTAAAATGAGGGCAAGACCGAGACCGATGGCGACGGCCAGAAAAACGAGAATGGGGAGGTACTCCCGCAGCATCTCTTCCATGTTGGCTCCTTTGTCTTGCACAGCGCATTTTGAGCCGTGCAGTCAAGTGGCGACGTTGACGGTGTTGGGTGTACCCCCACGCCTGTCCGGGGTCAACCAACCGGACAAGGTTTTCGCCTTGCCTGATCGCGTGGTTGGCTGTCTTCCACATCCCCTAACGGCCTATAAGTTCAAATCCGGTTAAACCCCGCAAGATTTCACGACACCCCCAATGGCAGGCGCCTGCCCGAAGCCTGTACTTTAAGCCACACTGTGGTCCCTATGTTTTTGGTTTGTGTTCTTTTGTGCACATTCACACAGCATAAAACCCGCCAAAGGCTGTCCTGATTCTGATACCTTTACAAAATCCTGCGCACGGTTGATTCTCGTGTCATTCCATCGCTCGGACTGTTTTCAAAAGGACTCAAAAATGTGTGATGCACCGACCCAAGGCACCGCCCTGGCCCATGCCTATATAGAAAACGATCGCACGCGTGTCACCGAATGGCGCTTCCCAAAGCGCGGCGACAACACAGGCTGGCACCGCCATGCCTATGACTACGTGGTGGTGCCACTGTTTGACGGGCAGTTGGAAATCCTGGGCGAAGACGGCTCGCGTACATTGGCCGATATGAAGACCGGTGTTCCCTACTTCCGTGAACTTGGCGTCGCCCACGACGTGATAAGCGCAAACGACTTTGAATGCGCCTTCGTCGAAATCGAATTTCTGGAACAGCCAAAGCCGTAATTTACGAACCAGACAAAGGCCTTAGCCCATCCACGCCGCTTTACGCTTATCGAAGAACGCACCGATGCCTTCGGCCGCTTCATCGGTTTCCCAACGTGATTTCAATGCGTTGATGGTCATGGCGATTGTGTCATTGTCGATGCGCGGCCCCAAATCCCGCGCCAAGGCTTTCGCGGCCGCCACAGCACCGGGGGCACAACTCAGGTAAGGCACAACTTCCGCCTCAACGGCCTCTGTCAACGTCTCTGCAGGCACAGCGCGCGCCAAAAGCCCCAATTCCACAGCCTCAGCCGCGCCAAACAGACGCGATGACATAAAGACGCGCCGCGCACGTCCTTCGCCCATGCGTGCAATCACATATGGGCCAATCGTGGCAGGGATAATGCCCAACCGTGTTTCGGTCAGTCCCATCTTCAGATGATCCACCCCAATGGCCACATCACAGACCGACGCCATGCCGACGCCACCCCCAAATGCATTGCCCTGCAAAGCGCCAATCAAAGGTTTTGGCATCGTGTTCAGGGCCTGCAGCATATGGGCCAGCTTCGCGGCTTCGCGCCCGCGCGTTTCGGCGTCTGCGGCCATCTGTTCGCGCATCCAGCCCAGATCACCACCCGCGCAAAAACTTTTGCCCGCCCCCGTCAGCACAACAACCCGCACCGCATCATCCGATCCCAGATCGTGGGCAGCTTGCGTCAATTCCGCCAGCATCTGTGCGCTCATGGCGTTGTGTTTGTCGGCGCGGTCCAGCGTCATGGTGGCGACGCCGCGGGCGTCAACGTCGATTGAAATTGTGTCCATTGGTTTTTCCGTTACCCTCTCATCGCACGTGCCATATCGGCCGCTTTGGCAATCACATCCATATCCAGCCCTGTCTCGTACCCCAGCCGCTCCAGATGCGCGGCCACGGCTTCTGTGGCCACGTTGCCAGAGGCACCCGGTGCATAAGGGCAGCCCCCAAGCCCAGCCACAGCCGCATCAAACACCCGCACGCCCAGCGCCAAAGACGCATCGATGTTGTCGATCGCACGACCGCCAGTATCGTGATAGTGGCCAGCCAAACGGCCCACAGGCACCACATCGCGCACAGCCATCAACATACGGGCGATGCTATCTGGTGTTCCCCCCCCGATTGTGTCGCCCAACGACACCTCATAACAGCCCATCGCAAACAAACGGTCCGCGACACGGGCCACCGCCGCAGGATCAACCGCGCCATCATAGGGACACTCAACAACGCAAGACACATATCCGCGCACCGGCAGGTCAATCATACGGGCTGCTTCGATCACCGGAGCAAACCGGTCCAGAGACTCGTCAATGGACGCATTGATATTGGCCTTGGAAAACCCCTCTGAGGCTGACCCGAACACCGCAATCTCGTCGGCTTTGGCAACTTGGGCATCTTCAAAGCCGCGCATATTCGGGGTCAACGCCGCATAACGCACGCCAGGCACGCGGGTGATCCCCGCCAGCACATCCGCGCTGCCCGCCATTTGCGGCACCCATTTTGGGCTTACAAAACTGGCACATTCAATGCGTTTGAAACCTGCACCGCTTAGGCAATCGACCAGTGCCACTTTATCGGCCACTGCAATTTCTGCTGCTTCGTTTTGCAACCCATCGCGGGGGCCAACTTCAAAAATCTCAACGGATCCAAGCGACATAGATTATCCTTCCAAAGGCCAAGGGGCAAAAAAGCTTTGTTCAAACAGCTTTTCGCCGTCTCTGGGCAAACTGGCCTGAAACGCAGGCCGCGCGGTGATACGTTCATACCATGCGGCAGTTTCCGGGTGCGCGTCCAGCGTTGCAAAGTGACGGGCCATGTAAACGGCTTGGCCGACAGAAATATCGGCCGCGGAAAAACCGGACGTCAGCAAGTAGTCGCGGTTTTCGATGGGCGTGCTCAATCGTGCCTCAAGCGCATCATAACATTTCGAAATCCGGCTGGCTTCCAGCTTCATGACAATGGGGCTGCGCATATGGTCTTCGCGCAGCGCCACATGCTGTTGCGTCAATGCAGCGGCATGCTGGCTGATGGTTTCTGCAAAGTGCAACCACACCAGCCACGCCATGCGGTCGGGATCATCGACGCGACGCCCGAACCGGTCGGGACTGAAGCGTTCACACAGGTATTGCGTAATGGCGCCTGTCTCGAACATGCGTTCGCCTTCAATCTCAAGGGCTGGCACACGTCCCGCCGGCGACAAGCTTAAAAACGCAGGATCACGCAAAGACCGGTCGAACGGATGCACGATCACCTGAAAATCGATCTCAAGTTCATGCAGCAACCAAAGCGATCGCATGGACCGCGACTGAGGAACGTGATGCAATGTAATCATATGACTTTCTCTATCTGATGAACAATGTCCGGGCGGGTGCTTAGAAAGGCATCCATTGTCGTCAACGCCGCGCACCACCGCGCCAGACCGGGGCGCGACTGCACCATATCGCGGGCTTCGGCGTACATGGAGAAATATGCAATCATTGGCCCAAGATGGCACTCTGCAAGGGTCACACCGTGGCCTGTCAGCGCGTGGCCTTCTTGGGCAATCTCTTCCAACGCATCCAGCACGCGGGGGGCCGCCGCCAGCCCTGCGTTTAATGCAGAAAGATTTGCGTCCAAGCCAAGGTGCGGCAGAAACACACCGTTTGAAAACACACCACGCACCAGATTGCTGTACACATAGTTGTCGGCGATGCTTTGCACCTGCGTGACACGGGCACGCGGCAATCCAGCCTGTGGCATCAATGGAACGCTGGTAAATTGCGTGTCGAGATACTCCAGAATGGCTGTTGTCTCGTAAATACGGATGTCTTGGTGGATCAACACCGGCACCCGCCCGAATGGATGCACCCCCACCAACGCCGCCTGCCCGTCTTCCTGAAACGGGTCCACTTGCGTGAAGGTGTAGGGCACCGATTTTGCGTGCAGCGCCATGCGCACACTGCGGGTGTATACGCTTGGCTCATATCCTATCAACGTAAGATCATTCACGCCTGCGTCTCTGTATCGGCCTCCAAGCGTACCAAAGGGGCCCCCGCTTCGACCTGATCGCCTTCTGCCGCCAAAACTTCAGCGACCACACCATCACGCGCCGCCAAAAGACTGTGTTCCATTTTCATCGCTTCCAACACCGCCAGACGGTCGCCTGCCTGAACAGACTGTCCAGGTTTGGCCGCCACCAGTTTCACCAGCCCCGGCATGGGTGCCACCACAAGGTTGCCATCCCCCACCGCACCGGCATCGCGGTTCAGTGGATCGATCACATCAAAAGGTATGCCATAATCGGCAAACACGGTCACGACACCCTGCGCCAGAACGGCCTTTGGTGCCGGTTGTCCGTCAAGCATCCAACGTCCGCCGACATGCGTAGCCTCTACGCGTGTGCCGTCGATGTGCCAGATTTGCGACCGCGGCGACGTCACTTCGACCTGCAAACGCAGGATCGCATCGCCATGGCCGATGTCTACGGACTGGCGCAAAGGGTCCCAAAGGGCGAAGCCTGTCTCAGTGTGTGTGCCCCCCAGCCCCAACGCGCACATGCCCGCACATGCCCAATGGGATGGCGTGACAGGTGCTACAGCTGTCAACGCATCGAGATCACGCGCAATCAACCCTGTGTCTACATCGCCAGCGGCGAACCCGTCGTGGGCGGCCAACGCCCCCAGAAAGCTCAAGTTCGTCACAGTGCCGCCCACTTGTGTGGCGTTCAAGGCTGCGGACAAGCGTGCAAGGGCGACGCTGCGCGTTGGGCCATGCACGATCACCTTGGCAATCATCGGGTCATAGAACGGGCTGATGGTGTCGCCGCTGCGCACGCCGCTGTCAGCGCGGGCGGTGGCGGGAAATTGCAGATGGGTCAATGTACCCGTGGCGGGCAAAAAGCCTGCGGGCACGTCTTCGGCGTACAATCGCGCCTCGAAGGCGTGGCCGTGAATGGTCAGCTCGCTTTGGGTCTTGGGCAATGCTTCACCTGACGCCACCCGCAATTGCCATTCCACCAGATCAACCCCGGTGATGGCTTCTGTAACAGGGTGTTCCACCTGCAGGCGCGTGTTCATTTCCATGAAAAAGAATCCGTCAGCTTTGAGACCATCGGACCCGTCCACGATAAATTCCACGGTACCCGCACCTTTGTACCCGATCGCTTCTGCGGCGCGGGTGGCCGCCTGACCCATAGCGTCGCGCATCTGTTCGGTCATGTCGGGTGCGGGGGCTTCTTCAATGACCTTTTGGTGGCGACGCTGCAAAGAACAGTCGCGTTCAAACAAATGCACAGCCTGAGTGCCATCCCCAAACACCTGCACTTCGATGTGGCGGGGTTTCGAGACAAATTTCTCAACCAGAACATCGGAATTGCCAAAAGCTGTAGATGCCTCTGATCGGGCCGATTGCAGGGCGTCGGCAAATGCGGACGGCGCATCGACCAAACGCATACCTTTGCCCCCGCCACCTGCAACCGCTTTGATCAAGACAGGATACCCGATTTTATCGGCTTCAGACGCCAAAAGCGCATCATCCTGATCGGCACCGTGATACCCCGGAACAACTGGCACGCCTGCCTCTACCATCAAGGCCTTGGCGGCATCTTTCAGCCCCATTGCACGAATGGCATCCGCCGACGGCCCGATAAACGTCAAGCCAGCGGCTTCGACCGCATCCACGAAATCAGGGTTCTCGGATAAAAACCCATAGCCGGGGTGAATAGCCTGAGCGCCCGTGTCCAAGGCGGCCTGAATAATGACATCGCCGCGCAAGTAGCTTTGGGCGGGCGCGTTGCCCCCGATATGGACCGCGACATCGGCCATTTGCACATGTTTGGACGCCGCATCCGCTTCCGAATAAACAGCAACGCAAGCCACGCCCATGGATTGGGCGGTTTCCATAACGCGGCACGCGATCTCGCCCCGATTGGCTATGAGAATTTTGTTAAACATTCCGGTTCTCCTTGGCGTGAAAGCCCCACGCCTGCGGCATGGCGTATAGTGTCCGTTTCAAGATGCTTTGAGAGAGCGCACTGGAAACGCTTCAATGATCCGCTTGGCCTGTGCCGCCACATCTTGCATATCGCCACGCGACAGGGTCGTGGACACTGCATAGGTATCCTCATCGTCCTGCGCGTTTGGTGTGAGTTCAATGTCCAACGTGAAGCTGTCCGGCCCGTCGCCACGTTGAATTTGCACGTCAACTTGGGGCTCAAGGCTGACAAGATATGCCTGAAAACCTTCACCGGCCAGCAAAGCGTCGGTTTCATCCATGAAATCGAAAATGTCGGTGGTCATAAGACAGGAAGACGCAAAAGACACATCGCCGTCATCGGTCGGGCATTTGACGCCGATATGCAGCCAATTGGCTTTCTCGAAGTCTTTTGCGTCGTCATGTGCATAGCGTTTCACAGTCAGGCACAAGGGACCCAGATTAAAATCAGTCATATGTGGCATCCTTTAAAACATGAAGCGTTCCGGCGCAAAGCAGTCGCATACGCAACATCACATCCGGAACACGCCAAAGCGTGTGTCCTCGATCGGGGCGTTCAGGGCTGCGGACAGGCTTAGAAACAGCACGTCGCGTGTTTTGCGCGGATCAACCACACCATCATCCCAAAGGCGGGCCGACGCATAAAGCGGATGCGATTGTTCTTCGAACATATCAATTGTGGGCTGCTTAAAGGCGGCTTCTTCCTCGGCGGACCATGTTTCGCCTTTGCGCTCCATCCCGTCGCGCTTGACGGTGGCCAGAACACCGGCGGCCTGTTGACCGCCCATCACACCGATCCGCGAATTTGGCCATGACCACATGAAACGAGGGCTGTAGGCACGCCCTGCCATGCCGTAATTCCCCGCCCCGAAGGATCCGCCCACCACAAGCGTGATTTTGGGCACAGACGTCGTGGCCACAGCCGTGACCATCTTGGCACCGTGTCGCGCGATGCCTTCGTTTTCGTATTTGCGCCCCACCATAAAGCCGGTGATGTTTTGCAAAAAGACCAAAGGGATTTTTCGCTGTGAACACAGCTCGACAAAGTGTGCGCCCTTTTGGGCCGCTTCAGAGAACAACACGCCATTGTTGGCGATGATGCCAATGGGACAGCCTTTCAAATGGGCAAACCCCGTCACCAAAGTCTCGCCGAAACGCGGTTTGAATTCGTCAAACCGCGATCCGTCCACAACACGCATGATAACTTCGCGGATGTCATAGGGCTGGCGGGTGTCTGCGGGCACAACCCCCAGCAATTCGGCAGTGTCATATGCAGGTTCTTCTGCCTCTTGCCATTGCACTGTTGTGGGTTTTGTACGGTTCAATTGCGCCACAGCACGACGGGCCAGTGCCAAGGCGTGAGTGTCATCTTCGGCCAGATAGTCCGCGACCCCCGACAAACGCGTGTGCACATCACCGCCGCCCAAATCTTCGGCGGATACAACTTCACCTGTCGCGGCCTTTACCAACGGCGGGCCAGCCAGAAAAATTGTGCCCTGTTCTTTTACGATAATTGTCACATCCGACATAGCAGGCACATAGGCACCGCCCGCGGTGCAAGACCCCATCACAACAGCAATTTGCGGAATGCCTTTTGCGCTCATTTGCGCCTGATTAAAGAAAATGCGCCCAAAGTGGTCACGGTCAGGGAAAACCTCATCCTGATTGGGCAGGTTCGCGCCACCGCTGTCGACCAGATAGATGCATGGCAAGTGGTTCTGTTCCGCGATCTCTTGGGCGCGCAGGTGCTTTTTCACGGTCATCGGGTAGTATGTGCCACCCTTCACAGTGGCGTCGTTGCACACCACCATCACCTCGTGGCCCTGCACCCGACCAATGCCCGCAACCACGCCAGCGCAAGGGGCTGCCCCGTCATACATGCCATGGGCCGCCGTCGCTCCGACCTCCAAGAACGGAGACCCCGGATCAAGCAAGTTCGCCACACGTTCGCGTGGCAACATTTTCCCGCGCGACACATGACGGTCACGAGACCGTTCACCGCCCCCAAAGGCTGCGGCTTGTGCGGCCTCCGTGATCTGGCCCAACGCAGCTTTGTGGGCGGTCACGTTCACTTTAAACGCTTCTGAGGACGTCAATATCTGTGATTTGAGCTTCATAACCTAATCCTTAATCCAACCCGTGTTGCGGTTCAGCGCGTGCATGCGTATCGCCATCGCGATCCCAAACGCCGTAACCGAACGGTCTGGCACTTGAACGCGAAAACGTTCCTTTTGGTCAAAGCCGACTGACCTCTTGCTTGCGCTCATGTATGAGACTCTGCAATTGCCATTGCCTTCAATTCCTTACGGATCACTTTGCCCGTTACCGTCATCGGCAAGCCCTCTAAAAATTCGATTTCTCTTGGATATGAATAGCTTGCAAGCCGGTCTTTCACGTAAATTTGAAGTGCTTCGGCGTCCCGTACGGCCCCTTCCCGCAACACAACATAAGCTTTCACAATTTCGGTGCGCAGCGCATCGGGTTTGCCGATAACGCCACAGGTCACTACATCAGGGTGCGTCAGCAAACAGTCTTCGATTTCAGCAGGTCCAATGCGGTAACCCGAAGACGTGATCACATCATCCTCACGGCCCACGAAACGCAGATAGTCACCCTCCCAGATACCGCGATCGCCCGTCAGCATCCAGTCACCACGAAATTTCTCGGACGTCGCGTCCGGGCGTTGCCAATATTCCAACATCATCGAGGGAGACCCACGTTTGACCGCAATATCCCCTTCCGCATCTGTCGTGTTCCCATCTTTATCAACCACTTGCACTTCATGACCGTCAACAGGCTTACCGATGCACCCCGGGGCTGCGGGGAAATCAGAAGCGCAGCTTGAGACCGTCATGTTGCATTCTGTCTGGCCATAGAATTCATTGATCTGCAGCCCAAAGGCGTCACGCCCCCACGCCAGCATTTCCACGCCCAACGGTTCGCCCCCCGAGGCCACAGACCGCAACCCATCGATCCGCGCCCCTTCCGCTTTCAGCATCCGCAAGGCCGTGGGCGGAAAAAACACATTCCGGACAGCACCTTGGCGGATGATGTGCAGACATTCCTCAACCGAAAATTTTCCCATTCTGGCAGCGACCACTGGCACCCCCAAGGCAAGGCCGGGCATGAGCACATCAAACAAACCGCCAATCCAGGCCCAATCTGCAGGGGTCCAAAGGCAATCGTCTGGATGGCCCAGATGATTGTGGCTGACCGAAACGCCGGGCAAATGCCCTGCAAGTATGCCATGACCGTGCAACGCACCTTTGGCTGTGCCGGTTGTGCCAGAGGTGTAAATTATGATCGCGGGGCTTTTGTGATCCACCGTTTGGGTCGGCACCACTGCACCAACGACGCCACAAGTTTCTGCCAACCAGGCTGTGGCCAGCCCGTCCACCAAAGCCGCCCCTTCACCGTCCGTCAAAACGATGTCGATGCCGGCATCAGATATGCGCGACTGCAAGGCGTCGTGTTTAAACAGTTTGAACAAAGGCACTGATATTGCGCCTATTTTCCAGATTGCGATATGGGCCGCAGCACACCATGGGCTTTGGCTGAGCAACACCCCCACGCGGTCGCCTGCTTGAACCCTCGCCAGTAATGCACGCGCAATCCCGTCGGCCATGTCCTTCAGCTTGCCATAGCTGACATCACGCCGCACACCGTGTGACACGTCCACAATCGCTGTTTGATCTTCTGGGTGATCCAAACACTGCATGGCCATATTTTGTGCTGACGTCATCATGCGTCTGGGCCTGCAGTCGGCGTAACCAAACGCCCTGTGCGGTCTACCCAATACTGGCTGATGCTGGACGCGGTCCCACAGCTGATGACCAACCATGCCCCGACATCGTCAGCAGGCCGCGCGACACAATCGCTGTGTGCGCCGCCTGTTTCAGCAACATAACGATCGGCAATGGCATTTATGACTTCTGTTTCGGACAATGCGGCCTGTTGACGGCCCAGATAAAGCCCGCCCGCAGCCGCCATCATCACCAGCCCCGACACCGTAAGAAGCACTTGGCGTGGCATCAGCCCATGGCACCCATCATTTCGCGCCCCACCAGCATGCGGCGGATTTCGGATGTGCCAGCGCCAATTTCCATTAGTTTGGCATCGCGGAAAATGCGGCCCACGGGGTTGTCGGACAAGTACCCTGCCCCACCCATGGCTTGCACGGCCTGATGCGCCTGCACCATGGCTTGCTCTGACGCATACAAACAACACGCTGCTGCGTCCTGCCGCGTCACATCCCCACGATCGCAGGCTTTGGCGACTTCATAGACGTAGGCGCGGGCAGAATTCATCGCCGTGTACATATCCGCCATCTTGCCCTGCATCAGCTGGAAGCTGCCAATGGGTTGTCCAAATTGCTTACGCTCGGCCATATAAGGCATGATTTCATCCAGACAGGACGCCATGATACCGGTGCCGATCCCTGCCAGCACAACACGCTCATAGTCCAGACCGGACATCAAAACGGCGACACCGCGCCCCTCTTCGCCCAACACATTCTCAAAGGGCACTTCCACGTCGTCAAAGATCAGCTCGGCTGTGTTTGATCCGCGCATCCCAAGCTTGTCGAAATGGGGCGACGTCGAAAAGCCCGTCATGGATTTTTCGATGATAAAGGCCGTGATGCCCTTGGATCCCATATCGGGGTTCGTTTTGGCGTAGACCACAAGTGTGTCGGCATCCGGGCCGTTGGTGATCCAGTACTTATTGCCGTTCAAACGATAGTGATCGTTGCGCTTTTCCGCGTTCAGTTTCATGGAAACCACATCAGATCCCGCCCCCGCCTCGGACATCGCCAATGCGCCGACATGTTTGCCGGAAATCAAACCGGGCAGGTATTGGCGTTTTTGGTCTTCGGTGCCGTTCAGCTTTATCTGGTTGACGCACAGGTTGGAATGCGCCCCGTAAGACAGTGACACAGACGCGCTGGCACGGGCCACTTCTTCGACAGCGACAGTATGGGCCAGATATGACATGCCAGCCCCGCCGTAGTCTTCGTCCACGGTGATCCCCAAAAGGCCAAGATCGCCCATTTCGGTCCACAGTTCTGGCGGAAAGGCATTTTTTGCGTCGATGTCAGCCGCCATAGGCTTGACGCGTTCTTGCGCCCAACGATGCACCATCTCGCGCAGTGCATTTACGTCTTCACCCAAATCGAATTGCATGGTCGCATTGAACATCGTGCGTCTTCCCCCGTCGGATTGATAAATATCGGATTGCTGGATACCGAATTTCAGATCAGATTTATTGAACAGTTGTTCATTACTTAACGTGACCCGTGCAAACGGGTCAAGATGTTTCGAAGGATGCCACCTGTCGGAACGATTGGGCGCACTGCGCGTTACCTTTCCGAAGCGCAACGAAACGAAACGAAACGAAACGACCAAAGGAGAGACACATGTCACATCATCTGAAAGAAGAATTCTGGGACCGTATTGAGGACGCCCGCGTGGGCATGTTGTCCACCGGATTTGGCCGCACAGTGCCGATGTCGCATTACGCTGACGACGATGAAGACGGCAACGTCATGTGGTTCATCACCGCCAAGGACACCGACGTGGCAAAGGCCGCGGCCGCTGGCAAGGACGTGCAATACACCGTGACCAGTGACAAGGAAGGCCTGTACGCTGCCATTGACGGCAAACTTAGCCTGTCCACAGACACCAACAAACTGGACGACATCTGGAATGTGTTTGCTGCGGCCTGGTTCAGAGACGGCAAAGACGATCCGAACGTACAGCTGGTACGGCTGGACCTGACCAAAGCCGAAGTCTGGGCAACAGAAGGCAAATTGGCGTTCTTGTACGAAGTTGCCAAAGCGAACCTGACAGACGACACAGCGGATGCAGGTCACCATGGAACAATCGTGTTCCGCAAAGCGGCCTAAATCATACGGCCTGATTGCAGCACACTAAAAACAAACTGGGGCACAAAGCCCCAGTTTTCTTATATCTCTGACTGATAGACCGCAGATACTTCGGCTTTGATGATACGTGCGATCAATGCACAATCGTCCAAGGAAAAGGTCAAAGGCACGCGAATATCCACAATACCGTGCAAGATCCGATCTGACTTGGGCATAGGCTGCGGATCGGCATAATGCCAACTGTCATAGCGGCTGGTGAAGGCCGCAGGCTCGGGTGCGCCAAACCACTTCAATTCAACGCCCCGTGCGCCGCAACGTGACACCACCTTGCGAATGGCATCCGCAGACCAATCCAGCAGCAAAAACTGGAATGAAGATCCTACGATGGTTTCCGCATCAGGACGTTCAATCACCTGCATCCCGGGCGTGTCACGCACACCGTTTTCCAGAACATAGTAACGTTCGTTCCAGCGCTGGCATTGGGTATTCAAGTCCGCAAGTTGCGGTCGCAAGATGGCTGCGCGCAGGTTGTCCATGCGACCTGAAATGTTGGGGGTCTCGTATTTGATCTTGGCGAAAACCGATGGATCAGGGGCTGCTAAATGCCGTTCAAACAGCATGTACGAACCTGACATCATGATCGCACGGGCCGCGACCTGTTCATCGTCGGTGACGAGAAACCCACCTTCGCCGGAATTGACATGTTTGTAAGTCTGGCACGAATAGCAGCCCACGGTGCCTGACCGCCCCGAAGGCACATCACCCCACGCAGCACCCATCGTGTGGGCGCAGTCTTCCACCACTTTGACGCCAGCCGCATCGCAGATCGCCATCAGACGTTCCATATCGCAAATGTGGCCGCGCATATGGCTTAGCAAAAGAACTTTGGCTTGGTCGATTTTGGCCTCAAGATCATCGAGATCGATGGTCAGGCTTTCCGTAACCCCGACAAAGACGGGTTTCGCGCCCACCGATGCAATCGCACCCGGCACAGGCGCTAATGTGAATGCGTTGGACAGCACAGTATCGCCAGGTGCGACACCCAAAGCCCGCAACGCTGTTGCCATCGCGTATCCGCCCGAAGCCACAGACAAGCAGTATTTGGCTCCGGTCAGTGCCGCAAACTCCTGTTCCAAAAGCGCGGTTTCGGACAGCTCATCAGGCACCGTGTTGTATCGGTGCAACCGTCCGTGCCGCAGGATCGACAATGCGGCTTCAATGCCCGCTTCCGGAATAGGCTCTTGTTGGGTGAAGCTGCCGGTGAAATGTTCGGTGTCGCTATGCTGTGTCATGGTGTCCGTTCTGAAAAGGCGCAAGGGCAAGGTCAAGGTGTCGGCGTCATATTCCGCAAAGCGGAAATGGCACGTTCAGCCCAGCAAATTGTCGATCAAGTCGGGCAAATCGGCATAATCATGCAGCAAAGCTTCGGGGGTCAGGGCTGCCATATCGCCGCCTGCGGGGCCAAAAGTAACCAAAACTGAAGGCACGTTGGCATTTTTGGCCGTGTTGCGATCCGTGTCGCTGTCACCGATCAGACAGGTTTTGGCAGGATCACCCCCGGCGCGGCGCGCCGCCTCGAACAGGTGCTCGGGGTCGGGTTTGCGGACTGGCAGCGTGTCTGCCCCCACCATGGATGCGAAGGCGTCACGCACCCCCAACCGCTTCAACAACTCTTCGGCCAAACCTTCTGGCTTGTTGGTTGCGATACCCACGCCGTAACCTCGGGTTTTCAGCGTTTCAACTGCGTCCATTGCGCGTGGGTACATAACGGTGCGGCTATCGATGTCCTTGGCGTAAGCCTCTAACAAGACAGGGTAATACCGATCAAGCGTGTCCATATCATGATCCCGGTTCAGCCGCGATAGCCCCAGACGCAACATCGCACGGCCTCCGCGCAAAGCTGTGCCTGCATCAGAGACCGGATCCAGCATATCGCCTGCGCCCATATCGCGAAAACAAACGTTTGCAGCTTCGATCAGATCACCGGATGTGTCTGCCAATGTGCCGTCCAAATCAAAAATTACCGTCTTCATTCCGCTTATCCTTTGGTCTGGTGTCGGCATGTTGCCGCTTGCCGATGTTGCAACCCGCAATCTTGTTTGATGCCACTGCATCTTGTGCCTTCGGGGGAAACGGATAAAACGGAGACGAGCAGAACAAAAGAGAAAACGCTATGGCCGTTGCCCTGATTATCCTTGCCGCTGGCAAAGGCACGCGAATGAATTCCGAAAATCCCAAGGTCTTGCACCCCATCGCGGGGGCGCCGATGCTGGTGCATGCGATGAACGCAGGTGCGACGCTGGATCCCGAACACACCGTCATTGTGGCCGGTCACGGGGCAGACGCGGTCACAAAAGCAGCAACAGCCCATGATGACACGGCCAAAGTTGTTCTTCAGACGGAACAACTCGGTACGGGTCACGCGGTGTTGCAGGCCAAAGACAGCCTGACCGGTTTTGAAGGCAAAGCGATCATCCTATACGGTGACACGCCTTTTGTGCAGCCCGAAACATTACAGGCGATGCTGGACGCCGAGGCCGACGTCGTCGTGCTGGGATTTGAGCCTGCGGATGCGGGCCGTTACGGGCGGTTGGTCATGGATGGCACGTCACTGGAACGGATTGTCGAATTCAAAGATGCCTCCCCGATCGAGCGCAGCCTAAAGCTGTGCAACAGCGGCGTCATTTGTGCACCGGCGCCGCTTTTGTTCGACCTTTTGGATCAGACAGGCAACGACAATGCGTCGGGCGAATACTATCTGACGGACGTTATCGGTTTGGCGCGGCGCAGCGGTCATTCCGCCACCGTGGTGACCTGTGATGAAGCCGAAACACTGGGCGTCAACTCGCGTGCTGAACTGGCTGCAGCTGACGCGCTGTTTCAAACCCGCAAACGGGCAGAATTGATGGAAGATGGCGTGACTTTGGTCGCCCCTGAAACAGTCTACTTTGCGTTGGACACGATCATCGGGCGCGACACGCTGATTGAACCCAATGTTGTCTTCGGGCCCGGTGTGACCGTCGAAAGTGGCGCCACCATCCGCGCGTTTTCGCATCTGGAAGGCTGCCATGTGGCGCGCGGCGGCATCATCGGGCCATACGCCCGTTTGCGCCCCGGCACGGAATTGGCCGAGGACGTGCGCATCGGCAACTTTGTAGAAATCAAAAACGCGCAGATCGCCGAAGGGGCCAAAGTCAACCACCTCAGCTACATCGGCGATGCAGGCGTCGGGGCCAAAAGCAACATCGGCGCGGGCACGATCACCTGCAACTATGACGGCGTTATGAAGCATTACACCGACATCGGTTCAGGCGTCTTCATTGGATCGAACACTATGCTGGTGGCGCCCGTATCCATCGGGGATGGAGCAATGACAGGCAGCGGTTCTGTCATCACTTCTGACGTTGAACCAAACGCACTGGCGCTGTCACGCGCACCGCAAGTGGAAAAACCGGGCATGGCCAGCAAATTGTTCGATATGTTAAAGGCCAAAAAGGCCAGACAAAGCAGAGGCAGCTAAAAATGTGTGGAATTGTTGGGGTCTTGGGCAACCATGAAGCAGCGCCCATCCTTGTCGAAGCGCTGAAACGCCTTGAATATCGCGGCTACGACAGCGCGGGCATCGCCACTGTCAACAACGGTGCGTTGGACCGACGGCGGGCCGTGGGAAAACTGGTAAATCTAAGCGACAAACTGGTGCATGAACCGCTTGCCGGCAAATCAGGCATCGGCCACACACGGTGGGCCACGCACGGTGCCCCCAACGAAATGAACGCCCACCCCCACCAATCGGGAAACGTGGCCGTGGTGCACAACGGCATTATCGAAAACTTTCGCGAGTTGCGCGAAATGTTGGCGTCCAACGGCATCACGCCGCAAACCGAAACCGACACCGAAACCGTCGCTTTGCTGGCCCAGTACCACATGGCGCAGGGCGCGTCGCCTGTAGAGGCTGTGAACAAGACCATCGACGCGTTGGAAGGCGCATTTGCTTTGGCGTTTTTGTTCGATGGTGAAGAGGATTTGATGATCGCGGCACGCAAAGGGTCACCTTTGGCCATCGGCCACGGTCAAGGCGAGATGTTCGTGGGCTCTGACGCGATTGCTTTGGCACCGATGACTGACCGCATCACCTACCTGGAAGAAGGCGACCGTGCCGTTCTGACCCGTACATCTTTGGAAATCCGCGACGGAAATGGCACTTTGGCCAACCGCCCCATCAAGACCATCCAAATTGACGCCGCGCGCGTGGACAAAGCCGGTCACAAGCATTTTATGGCCAAAGAGATCGCGGAACAGCCCACTGTTCTGGGTCATACGCTGGCCAATTATCTGGGCAGCGACGGTCAAATCACCCTGCCCGACCCTGGCATAGACTTCACAAAGATCGACCGCTTGACCATGGTCGCATGTGGTACAGCTTATCTGGCGTGTTTGACTGCGAAGTACTGGTTCGAACAAATCGCGCGTATTCCTGTCGAAGTCGATGTGGCATCGGAATTCCGCTACCGCGAGCCACCCATCCCTTCCCGTACGGCCGCGATCTTTGTCAGCCAATCTGGCGAAACCGCCGACACTTTGGCCGCCCTGCGGTACTGCGAAGGCAAAGCCGACAAAATCGTGTCTGTGATCAACGTGCCCGAAAGCTCTATTGCGCGGGAAAGCGATTTGGCGTTGCCCATCCACGCAGGCATAGAGGTCGGCGTGGCATCCACCAAAGCGTTCACATGCCAGTTGACAGTCTTGTTGATGATGGTGCTGAAAGCGGCGCATGTGCGCGGTGAAATCTCCGACGATCAGTTGGCAGATCACATCTCAAGTTTGCGCGGTGTGCCTGCATTGATCAACACGGCACTGGAACAAAACAAAGCCATCCGCACGGCCGCCCGCAAATTGTCCGAAGCCCGCGATGTGCTTTTTCTGGGGCGCGGCCAAATGTACCCGCTCGCGCATGAGGGGGCGTTAAAACTAAAAGAAATCAGCTATATACATGCCGAAGCTTATGCATCAGGTGAACTGAAACACGGCCCCATCGCCCTGATCGACAAACATGTGCCCGTTGTCGTTTTGGCACCGAAAGACAGTCTATTCGACAAGACCGTGTCCAACATGCAAGAGGTCATGGCACGCAAAGGCAAGGTCGTTCTGGTCTCTGACGCAAAGGGTTTGGCGGAAGCAAGCGAGGGGGTCTGGGCCTCTATCGAAATGCCTGAATCACCGGATATCGTGGCCCCTATTTTATACGCGATCCCGGCACAGCTGCTGGCTTATCATACAGCAGTAGCGAAAGGCACAGACGTGGATCAGCCCCGAAATCTGGCCAAGTCTGTCACAGTGGAATAGTTGGAAAACAATGGGCAAGCAATTCGATCACATCGCAGACAACCACCGCGCCTTCATAGAAGCGCAACACATGTTTTTCAGCGGCTCTGCGGCCCCTGATGGTAAGGTCAACATTTCGCCGAAGGGCATGGACAGCCTGCGCATCCTTGGCCCCAATCGCATCGTGTGGCGTAATTTGACCGGTTCTGGAAATGAAACGGCAGGCCATTTGGCGCTACATCCACGCATGACCTTGATGTGGTGCGGATTTGAAGCGCGACCCATGATCATGCGCGCCTATGGCACTGCCAAAACCCTGCACCCACGGGACGCAGAATTTGACGCTTTGAATGCATTGTTTCCCGAAACCTTCGCGGCCCGCCAAATATATGACGTGCAGGTGGATATGCTGCAAACCAGCTGCGGCTATGCCGTGCCATTCTTTGAGCACCAAGGCCCGCGCGACGTATTGACCAAATGGGCAGAGGACAAAGGGGCCGACGGCATCCAGACCTATTGGGAAGATCGCAACCAGCATACGCTGGATGGCTTGCCCACCCATATTTTAGCCCCCAATTCCCCGGACGCACCCACATGACCCTAGACGACGCCCTAGAGCAACTGAACACCCACCAAGATGCTGAAAAAGCAGAACAATCGGCAAGCTACCACAAAGCACCCCGCGTTTATCTGGGAATTGCAAACCCCATCATCAATGATCTGACCAAAGCATGGCGCGCGGACATGACTGTGGAAGAACGCGTTGATCTGGCGGATGCCCTTTGGGAAACAGACATCTATGAGGCCCGTCTTGCCGCGGCCAAACTCCTGACACAGGCACGCATCAAGGACGACGACGATGTGTGGGGGCTTATCGCGTCCTGGGTGGATGATTTTGACAGTTGGGCGATTGCCGATCACGCCTGCATGGCTGGGCAAAAGCGGTTAATCGCAGATCCCTCACGCATTGATCACATCGAAAGCTGGACAACATCGGACCACATGTGGACCCGCCGTGCGGCTTTGGTGATCACCCTGCCATGGACCAAGCAGAACCATCCCAAGCCGCTGGATCTGGAAATCCGGCAGCGCGTTCTGGGATGGGCCGCAGATTATGTGTCTGACCGTGAATGGTTTATCCAAAAAGCCATCGCGTGGTGGCTGCGTGATCTGTCCAAACATGATGCAGAGGCCGTGCGCAGCTTTTTGGCGCAACACGGCCCCCAAATGAAGCCTTTCGCCGCAAAGGAAGCGGCGAAATACCTGAAATTTTAGGCGCCTAAACGTCTAGGCGTAGGTGCCACGGATCGGATAGTTGTTGTCGGGGTTGCGCACAAATTTGATGCCCCCCAGCACTACATTCAGATCCGGGCGCGCAAACGGTGCGTTGGAGATGTCCAAGATTTGGATCTGGCCTGCGCCATTGATCACAAACAGACCCGGTTCCGGAAACGGGTGATCGGTTTCCGCATCAGACCGCGGCGTTGAAATATACAAACCAAGGTCACGCATCTGTTCGATGCTCATCCCGTACCCCACTGGAAATGCTGGTGAAATATCAGTCAACTGCGTTTCCACTTGTTCTGCGCTGTCTGCACTGACTGCAACAACATCCACGCCTTGTGCATGAAAATCGGCCAACAGGTCATTTATTGTGGTCAGGTAACGTGTGCAGATCGGGCAGTGTTTGCCGCGGTACACCACAACCATCTGCCAGTCGTGGCCACCGGTTGGCACGCCCACTTGCAAGGTGCCACCGCCGAATTGAGGCACATCAAAATTGGGAAAGGCCGCTCCGGCGGCCAGCTTCATCTCAGGCATGTTTTTCTCCAAGGCAAATCATGTGTTGTTGTTCGGACAACCTGTAGATTATCGCCGCAAGATCAACCGCCCCGCAAACACGAAGGCGTGACACAGTAATCGAACGGTTTTGCCATATCGCCAACTTGACCCTAGATTGAAACGGCAACCTCAACCAGGTCTGTCAACGACGCACCGAGGGTTTGAAACGCCTGCAAGGACATGCGGCTTCCCGCTGTTTTTGGGCCTTCGATCGGGATCAGGGTGACTTTGGCCGATGTGCCTTTGTAGTTGACGGTGCCGGATGTTTGGGTTTTCACCAAAGGGGTTTTCAACCACAAACCGGGCTCTGCCGGGCTGCCCAAGGATGCCACAGTTGTTCCCAAAGCCCCGCTGGCTTGCGCAGGCGGGTTCGCCACGTCGGAAGCACCCGCTTCGGCAACTGTACCGTCAACAGCGGCACCGTCTGGCCGGCTTTTGGGGCGTTGTTGTTCACTTGCCCCCCCAGTGCTGATATCCGTTCTGATGCCCGTGTCTTGCGTTTCCGCCGTTTGCGCTGCCTCTGCGCGGTTTTTCGGTTTGAAACGATCTGGCACTATCGCGCAGCTCGCCAAGATTGCGGCCAGCGCCGCGCATATAAAGATATTCTTCATAACCCCGACCTTAGTGTGCGCCTTGCACCTCATCAATCACCTTTCCCCCCTTGCCGAGCCTATGGCGCATCTTTACCTATGATCCTATGAACGCTCCTTTGATTGACCCATTCGCCCGCGCCATCACCTATCTGCGTGTCTCCGTCACGGACCGCTGCGATTTCCGCTGCGTCTATTGCATGTCGGAAAATATGACGTTTCTGCCCAAAAAAGAGCTGTTGACGCTAGAGGAACTGGACCGCATGTGTTCGACGTTCATCGGGCTTGGGGTTGAAAAGCTGCGGATCACAGGCGGTGAGCCATTGGTGCGCAAAGGCATCATGACCTTCTTTGACAGCATGTCGCGCCACCTTGATGCAGGCACTTTGAAGGAACTGACGCTGACCACCAACGGCTCGCAGCTGGAACGCTATGCAGATGACCTTTTTGCAGCGGGCGTGCGTCGTGTGAACATTTCTTTGGACACGCTTGATGATCAAAAATTCGCCGACATCACCCGATGGGGGCGCCTTCCACAAGTTTTGCGTGGCGTCGATGCGGCACTGAAAGCAGGGCTTAAGGTTAAAATCAATGCTGTGGCCCTGAAAGGTTTCAATGAACCGGAACTGCCACACATTACACAGTGGTGCGCCGAAATGGGCCTTGATCTGACGTGGATCGAAGTCATGCCTATGGGCGACATCGGCAACGAAGACCGTTTGGGGCAATATTGGTCTTTGAAAGATGTGCGTTCCGAATATGCAAAGCACTATACAGTAACCGATTTGGCCGAACGCACAGGTGGACCCGCGCGGTATGTCCGTCTGGAGGAAACAGGGCAAAAGATCGGGTTTATTACGCCGTTGTCGCATAATTTCTGCGAAAGCTGTAACCGCGTGCGCATCACCTGTACTGGGGAAATTTACCTGTGCCTTGGTCAAGAGGACATGGCCGATTTGCGCGCGCCCCTTCGCGCCCACCCGGGTGACGATGGCCCCCTTGAGGACGCCATTCGCGCGTCAATCGCTATGAAGCCGAAAGGGCATGATTTTGACTATTCCCGCCAAACGCTGGACGGGCAAATGCCGCGCCACATGAGCCACACAGGCGGGTAATGAAGCCCACAGGCCTTTACCGCGCCTATGCGGCGGCCACAGCGCTGGTCTTGCCCTTTGCTGCACGCGCAAGGGTCAAAAAACTGCGCCGTGCAGGCATTTCTGCCCATCGTGCCCATGAGGTTCTGGGCCACGCGACAGAACGACGTCCAGGCGGCACGCTGATCTGGTTTCATGCCGCGTCTGTTGGCGAAAGCCTGTCGGTATTGTCGCTGATCGCAGCTATGGGCCGTGCTTTGCCCCTAGCACGATTCTTAATCACATCCGGCACCCCCACCTCTGCCAGCCTGATTGCCAAACGTATGCCACCGCGATGCCAGCACCAGTTTGTGCCACTTGATGGCGCCGGTCCGTTGAAGCGTTTTTTAAGGGCGTGGCGGCCCGATGCGTTTGTGTTGGTGGAAAGTGAATTTTGGCCGAATATGCTTGTGCACATCCGCAAAGCTGGTGTGCCGATGGCGCTGGTCAATGCGCGGTTGTCGGAACGATCCTTGAAACGCTGGGCCAAACGGCCAAAAACCGCGCGCTTCCTGTTGGAAGGGTTTTCGCTGGTGTTTGCACAAACCAATGCGCTGGCCGATCAACTGATCGCACTTGGCACACAGCCAGATAAAACACGCAAAGGCGTTGACTTGAAATCGCTGTCCGCGCCTTTGCCAGTGCATGGCAAATCCTTGTTGGATGTGCAGCACGCTTTGGGACCACGCCCCGTTTGGGCGGCCTGTTCGACCCATCCGGGCGAAGAACAAGAGGTGCTGACAGCCCATATTTCACTGCTCGAAACCCAACCGGACCTCTGCTTGATCCTTGCCCCCCGTCATCCTGAACGTGGACTAGAAGTCGCCAAGCTGGTCACAGATTTGGGTCTAAGCCTGTCGCGGCGCAGCACTGGCGACATACCCCAAGCGCAAGTCTATCTGGCCGACACCCTAGGCGAACTGGGGCTGTGGTACACATTGGCGCCTTTTGTGTTTTTGGGCGGTTCTCTCAAACCGATTGGCGGGCACAACCCTTATGAACCCGCCCATATGGGCTCTGCGGTGTTGTCCGGGGTACACGTGAATAACTTTGCCGACACCTATGCAAAGCTTGAGGCTGCAGGCGGTGCCCGCTTGGTCAGCAGCGGTGCGAACCTCGCCCAACTGGCGCAAGACTGGTTTGAGCACCCTGTCGCATTGACCCAAGCAAGGCAGGCCGCGCGTGACTTTGCAGGCGGTCAGGCAGACACCCTGGACAGCATCGCAAATGCACTGATCGACGGGTTGGACCTGAACGTATGAAACACAAGCTGTTCGTCACCAACTTTAACAAGAACTTCACAGGCGTTTCAGCGACGGCAGCCAATGTCGTCAAAGCACAAGCCGGGCGGTACGACTTGCATTTGGTGGGTCGTCCCCTGCCCGGCTGCCCCGCTCCGACCACGGTGAAACAGGCCCGTGCGCTGTCACGTGGCGGCGCCATTTGGCACGTGCGGCGCAACACTGAAATGCGTGCGGCACTTTGGGCGCGTGATGTGCTGCGCCTTCCTATCAAAATTGTGTTCACGTCCGCCGCCATTCGCCGCCATTCCGCGTTTCCCCGTTGGCTGATCAGCCGGATGGATGCAGTCATTGCCACCACGGATGCGGCCGCTTCCTTTGTGCCCCATGTCCGCGCAGTTGTACCGCATGGCGTTGACACAAACCTGTATGTGCCAGCCGCTGACAGGGCCGCGGCTTGGCAGGCTTTGGGGTATGGCGGCAAACGGGGCATCGCGACAATCGGACGGGTGCGGCCCGAGAAGGGCACCGATCAGTTTGTGACTGCGATGCTGCCGTTGCTGCGTGACCACCCGGACGCTGTGGCGTTGGTGGTGGGCAAGGCATCGCGATCACATCAGGCGTTTCAAGACAAGCTGAAGTCCGTCATCGCGCGGGCCAACCTAAGCGACCGCATCCTGTTTGTGGGTGAAATCCCGTCACCGGACCTGCCAAAACTGATGCAAGCGCTGTCTTTGGTGGTGCAACTGCCCACATACGAAGGCTATGGAATGGTCCCGTTGGAAGGCATGGCATCAGCAGTGCCTTTTGTGGGAACGGACACAGGGTACTACCGCGCATTCACGGCCGACGGGATTGCAGGAACCATCGTGGGCACCGTAGGCCAAGCCACAAAAGCAGCGGATCATATTCTAAACGGCAATGTTGAAAGGATGGGCGCACAGGCACGGGTCATGGCCTGTGCAGGATTTGGCATTCAATCCGAGGCAGACGGGATCGACACTGTTTATCAAACACTGTCAGGGCAAATTCTGGCAGGGCAAATGCTGGCTGGGCGATAGGGACGTAAGGTGCACCTTGGTGCACCCCACGCCTGCCAATCAGCTTGCGGGCATACGCTGTTCGACAATTTCGGCCCACCACGAACATCCGGCCGGAATGGCCTCGTCGTTGAAGTTGTATTCAGGGTGATGCACCATCGCAGTATCGCCGTTACCCACCAGAATATACGCGCCGGGGCGTTCTTCCAGCAAATAGGCAAAGTCTTCGCCCCCCATAACCAAAGGCGCTTCATCACATTGGCCCGACACCGATTTGGCCACCTCCGCTGCGAATTCGGTTTGGGCTTCGGCATTGACCATGACGGGATAGCCCCGGTGGTAAACAACCTCTGCTTTGCCGCCCAATGCAGTCGCTGTGCCTTCACAAATCTCGTAAATGCGCTTTTCGGCCAGAACCCGCATTTCAGCTGACATCGTGCGCACTGTCCCTTTCAGGTGCACGCGTTGTGGAATGACATTGAATGCTTTTGACGATGTCTCAAAGGAGGTCACAGATACCACCAATCGATCAACCGGATCGGCATTGCGGCTGGCGATGGTTTGCAAACCCATCACAATCTGGCTTCCCATGATCGTGGGATCTGCCGTTTCATGTGGTTTGGCCGCGTGCCCTCCCAATCCTTCAATCAGGATTTCAAACTGGTCTGTCGCTGCAAAGAACGCCCCTGGGCGGATTGCGAAACTGCCCACGGGTTGGCCTGGCCAATTGTGCATGCCGTACACCTCTTGGATGCCAAAACGCTCCATCAGCCCGTCTTCACACATCTCGCGCCCGCCGCCGCCGCCTTCTTCTGCGGGTTGGAAAATGACAACGACTGTCCCGTCAAAATTACGGGTTTCCGACAAGTACTGCGCAGCCCCCAACAACATGGCCGTGTGCCCATCGTGCCCGCACGCATGCATCGCGTTGTCTGTCTTGGAGGCATAAGGCAATCCCGTTTGCTCATGAATAGGCAGCGCATCCATATCCGCCCGCAAGCCCAGCACCTTCCCGGACCCGGTCGCGTTCCCTTTGATCACACCGACCACACCCGTACGCCCGATCCCTTCAACCACATCGTCACAGCCAAATTCGCGCAGTTTTTTGGCCACCAATGCACTGGTGCGGTGGGTTTCAAACAGGATTTCAGGATGTTCGTGGATATCACGACGCCAAGCAGTGATGTCGTCATGCAGTTCGGCAAGTCGGTTTTTTACGGGCATAGGAACCTCTTTTCGTGTTGTCTTGTCATGGGCACTTTGGAAAATCGCCGTGTTTACGCCGCAGGCATGCGCCGTTCAATCATTTCAGCAAACCAGCTGCATCCAGCTGGAATGGTATCGTCGTCAAAGTCGTATGCCGGGTGATGCACCGTTGCGCCCTCTTCCCCGTTGCCGACCATGATGTACGCGCCGGGGCGGGCTTCCAGCATATAGGAAAAATCTTCGCCCGCCATGATCGGTGGCGTATCGGTAATCACAGACCCAGCCACCGCGGCTGCGGCTTCGGCGGCGTAATCGGTGTTTTCGTCGGCGTTCACGGTCACAGGATACCCGCGCACATAGGCAACATCCGCCGTGCAGCCATGGGCCTGAGCCGTGGCCTCCACAATCCGTTTCAAGCTGGTTTCAGCCAAATCGCGCACACCCGCATCCAAGGTCCGCACAGTGCCACGCATGGTGACCGATTGCGGGATCACATTGTGGGCGTCAGTGTCAGAATGCAGCGCGCATATTGACACCACAACCTGCTTCAAAGGGTCCGTGATACGTGATGCGATGCTTTGCACCCCCAAGATCACATGGGCAGACGCCACATTTGGATCAACCGCCTCATGCGGGGCAGCGGCATGGCCACCCTGCCCCGTGACTGTCAGCACAAATTCATCAGTCGCCGCCAGCAAAGGCCCTTTGCAAATCGCAAATTCTCCCGCCTTCAGCCCAGGCATATTATGCATGCCGTAGACTTCTTGAACACCAAAGCGATCCATGATGCCTTCTTCAACCATCACACGGCCACCGCCGCCGCCCTCTTCGGCCGGTTGGAACAAAAGCACAGCTGTCCCGTCAAAATTACGGGTCTCTGCCAGATATTGCGCCGCCCCCAACAGCATCGCAGTGTGTCCGTCATGACCACAAGCGTGCATTTTGCCGGGGGTCTTTGAGGCATAATCCAACCCCGTCGCTTCCTCGATTGGCAATGCATCCATATCGGCGCGCAACCCGATCACACGGCCTTTTGTGTCGGTTTTGCCTTTGATCACAGCAACCAAACCGGTTTTCGCCACACCTGTCGTGATGTCAGTGATGCCAAAACTGCGCAGACGCTCTTCTACGAATTTCGAGGTCTCGAACAAATCGAAATCAAGTTCGGGAATCTCGTGCAAATGCCTACGCCATGCTGTGATGTCGGCATGGGTTTCGGCAAAACGGTTTTTGATCGGCATAGTATCTCCTGTAAAACGCAGCCCCCGATGGAAAAGGCCCTTATGTGATACGCCCTAACCTGTCGGACCTTGATTTGGCGGTTCTGGACAGATGGGGCCTAAACAGAGGGGCCGATGTCCATGGGGGAGCCATCCGAAAAGCGGCTCAACCTGAATCGTGTCAGATCATGCGCCACATCTGCACCAGTGACCAGCCCTGCCAGCACTTTGCCCGCCCCCGGTCCGATCCCAAACCCGTGACCGCTAAACCCGGTTCCAATGGTCAACCCCGGCAGGGCGTCGACGCGGTCCATCACAGGCACCACATCAGGCATCGTATCGATCATTCCCGCCCATGCTGTTTTCAGTGTGACATCGCCCATTTGCGGAAACAATGCTGCGAAGTCGCGACACAAGTCAGTCAATTTTTTCTGGTTTGGCAGTGGGTTAAGGACACGCATTTCCTCAAACGGGCTTGGCGCATCGCCCTTCCATTTGCGTTTCGTGCCCCACGCATCCGGAAATCCTTTGGGTGCTTTGGGCAAGAAACGGGTCCCGAAAGGGTCCTGTTTCAGTTGTGTTAAGAATTTTGGCAATGCGCGAAACGCATCCGGACCAACAAACAGCTCATGAAACCCGCCTGCTGCCAGCGAATACCCGCCATCGCTACGTGGACGAAACGCGACGTTTTCAGCAGCCGCAGCCCCTTGCGACAGATGGGGCAAGGGATGGGTCGCGGCCACTGTGGCGCGGACACTTAACTGTGGAAGCGATATTCCTTCGTTGCGCAAAAACAGGGATGACCACGCCCCAGCTGCCAAAACAACCTGTGTTGTTTTTATAACGCCTGCTTCCGTCACAACGCCACTGACACGACCCGCTTCGCGGTCCAGACAACGCACTGCACAGTTTTCAACAACTGTAACACCTGCGCGGGCCGCTATTCCGGCCAAAGCGGGCACCGTCACCCAAGGTTCTGCACGCATGTCGCTGGGTGTATGGAGCGCACCTGCAAACCGACGCGAAATCCCTGGAAACACCTGCGCAATCTCAGCGTCGCTCAACAGTCTGCTGTCGACCCCATGTGTTTTGGCGTGTGGCAACCAGTTTGCATAGGTCTCCATTTCTTCGGCCGTTTCCGCCAGATAGGTCACACCGCCTTGTACCAAACCAATGTCGATATTGGTTTGGGCTGCCAGTTCACGCCACAAACGGTTGGCTTCGGCTGTGATGGGCAGCTCATCGGGGTCGCGCCCTTGCTGCCGAATCCACCCCCAATTGCGGCTGGATTGTTCACACGCGATGCGGCCCTTTTCCAGCAGCGCGACCTTGTGTCCGTCCTGCGCCAGAAAAAGTGCCGTGCATACGCCAATGACACCGGCACCAATCACAACAACGTCCACTTCCGTTGGGACGGGACCGGGATACGTAACAAGGGTGGCTTCTGAGATCGGGAATTTCACTGTTTTACCTGTTTATGATCCTAAAGGACATGACACGGGTCGGTGGGCGGGGCGTCTTGGTGAAGCCAAGCGCGCCGTTTCACTGACAAAGGCGCGTCACCAGATCGCGCATGAACTGATGGCCCGCCTCGAATTGTGCCACTTCGATGTATTCGTTGGGCTGGTGTGCTTGTGCGATGTCACCAGGACCACAGACCACGGCGGAATAACCAGCGTCCTGAAACTGCCCCGCTTCAGTGCCATAGCTGACAACATGGGACCCATTGTCACCGGTCAACGCCCGGGCCAAAGTTTCAGCGCGCCCCATATCTTCAGGCAACAAAGGGGGGACGGCAAACTTCGGGGTCAATCTGATCTCCGCCTCGGGGCGGATTGTTTTCATTGCTGTTTCGACCTGTGCCACTTTATCCAGCCATGCCTTGTCCAACGCGTCCGTGTCGTCACCTGGCACAGCCCGGTATCCCATGTTGAAATGGCAGTCCTTGGCCGTGATGTTGTCGGCCGTGCCGCCTTGAATGGTGCCCACGTGCCAGGTGGTGAAGGGCGGATCGAACATGGCTGCCATCGGGCCCGGCGTGGCTGCAGCAGCGGTTTCGTTCATGTCGTTGGCCCAACCGATCAAGCGGGCTGCTTCGTGGATGGCGCTGACAGAGCGGTCTTGCAAAGACGAGTGCATCTCGAACCCGATCACATGGGTGCGCCACGCATTGCCCCCTTTATGGCCTGTGACGGCTTTCATCATCGACGGCTCACCCACAATAACTGTGCTGCCCTTTGGCACCACCCCTTGCATAGCCCGGATCATAGGCGGCGCGCCCGTGCAGCCGACCTCTTCGTCAAAGCTGAGTGCAAGCTGCATCGGCGTGCGCAATTCAGCATAATGCGCCTCGACCAGCGCCCAGATCGCCAGCGCATCGTAGCCTTTCATGTCACAGGTGCCGCGCCCGTAAAAGCGCCCCTTCGCCTCGACCACCGTCCAAGGGTCGGTGTCCCATGGCTGGCCCTCGACAGGCACCACATCCGTGTGGCCCGACAATACCACTGCCCCCTCGACTTCAGGGCCGACATGGGCAAACAAAGCCGCTTTATTGGGTTGGTCGGGGTCCGGCCAACGATGTGCCGTGATCCCGTGAGACAATAGGTAATCTTCCACCCAATCGATCAAAGGCAGATTGGTTTCGCTGCTGACCGTTGGAAAACTGATAAGCTTGGTCATCAGGTCCAGCGGCGCCATTCGTAGGGTCATGTCAGTATCCGCTGTCAGTCAAAAGCACTTGGTGACCCGGCGAAACTTCTTTGTAGACCGACGGTTCAGCGGTGTAATCCAGCCCGTGGATCGGCGACGGGATCGGTTTAAAGTTCAGATCTTTTTCATCTTTGCGCTTTCTTGGGTCCGCAATAGGTACCGCTTTCATCAGCGCTTGGGTGTAGGGATGTTGCGGATTCTCGAACACAGCGGCACGTGGCCCCATTTCTACGATGCGGCCCAGATACATCACGCCCACATTGTGGCTGACGCGTTCGACAACGGCCATGTCATGCGAGATGAACAAAAACGACAGATCCAGTTCGGATTGCAATTCCATCATCAGGTTCAAAACCTGTGCCTGCACCGAAACATCCAGCGCCGACACGGCTTCGTCTGCGATAATCAGCTTGGGGTTCAAAGCCAATGCGCGCGCAATCGCCACGCGCTGACGCTGGCCACCGGACAATTCATGCGGGAAACGGCGCATAAAGCTGCGCGGCAACTCCACACGGTCAAACAGCATCTCAACGCGTTGTTGGATGGCAGCCCCTTTTAAAGTGCCAAAGTTATGGATGGGTTCCGCAACCTGATCTGACAACTGCATCTGCGGGTTCAGGCTGGCAAACGGATCCTGGAAGATCATCTGCATGTCCAGACGGCTGTCGCGCAGATCTTTGTGGCTGAGCGCCATGATGTCGGTGTCGCCCACTTTGATCGAACCCGCCTGCGGTTCAACCAGCCGCAAAATGGATCGGCCCGCTGTAGATTTGCCGCACCCAGATTCACCTACAAGACTTAAGGTTTGCCCCTTGTTGATGGAAAATGACAAATCCTCAACGGCGTGAACATTGGCCACAGTGCGCCGGAAAAACCCGCCTTTAACCGGGAAGCGCGTCGTCAGGTTTTTCACCTCTAGCAGCACCTCGTCTGTGCCTTTGATGGGGACACCCGCCGACGGATTGCGGCTGTTCATCAAGACCATGGGTTCGGGATATTCTTTGCCGGTCATTTCGCCCAGCTTGGGGACCGCTGCCAAAAGCGATTTTGTGTAGGGATGCTGCGGATTCTCGAAAATTTCTTCGACGGTGCCTTCTTCGACCTTCTCGCCGCGGAACATGACGACAACCCGATCCGCCATTTGGGCCACCACCGCCATGTCATGGGTAATGAACATCACCGCGGTGCCTGTTTCGCGCTTCAAACGATCCATCAGGGCCAGAATTTCGGCCTGAATGGTCACATCAAGTGCTGTGGTCGGTTCATCCGCAATCAGCAGGCGCGGCTCACAGGCAAGTGCAATGGCAATGACAACACGCTGGCGCATACCGCCTGACAATTCATGCGGATATTGCTTTAGGCGACGTTCGGGTTCGGGGATCCGCACCTGACGCATCAGCTCAAGGGCGCGCGTGTTGGCTTGGGATTTGGACATGCCGCGATGCAGGCGCAGCCCTTCGGTCAGTTGACGCCCGACCGTAAACACGGGGTTCAGCGCCGTCATGGGTTCTTGGAAGATCATCCCGATCTCGTTGCCACGAATGCCACGCATAATCTCGGGGTCGATGTCGGCTAAATCGACTTTGTCGTGATCCTTACGATCAAATAACAGGCGCCCACCCGCAATTTTGCCGCCGCCAAACTCTACCAGACGCATCAAAGACAGCGAAGATACGGATTTTCCCGACCCTGATTCTCCGACAACGCAGACCGTTTCGCCCGACTTGATGTTGAAAGACACGTCTTTGACACCGACCACCGGCCCGTCTTTGGTTTGGAATTCGACCCGCAAACCCTCAATTTCTGCAATGGTTTGTGCCGGTTGCGCCGCGTCGGCCGTATCGAGCATCCTATGTCCTCAAGGTCTTTGGAAAAATCAATGTTACGCGACGCTACGACCGTTTCTTAGACAGTGTCAAACACCAACCCGAGTAACGCGCGGTTTCGCAGCATTTCCCGCACGACAACACTTGCATTTTTTCACAAACCTGTTTCGATAGGATCATCGGCTTGTGGGGGAACAGGCAAAAACTGAATTTAACCGTGAGGTTAAACATCGCAGTTGAAGCGTTTTTTCCCAAAGGTCAAAAATGTTCGCGGACAACCGTGACATTCAACGGCACGAAAAGTGTCCAACATGGAGTATGACATGAAACTCAAATCCCTCTTGCTTGCTGCAACAGCTATGGGTGCGATGGCGCCTATGGCTTATGCAGACGGCCACGAAGGTGAACGCGGCCGCGATGGCGAAGTGCGCATCATCTATTGGCAGGCCCCTTCCATCCTGAACCCGTATCTGTCGGGCGGCACCAAAGACATCGAATCGTCTTCGCTGGTGATCGAACCGCTGGGCCGCTACGACCCCGACGGCAACCCTGTGCCGTTTCTGGCGCAAGAAATTCCGACAGTTGGCAATGGTGGCGTGTCCGAAGACCTGACATCTATCACGTGGAAGCTGAAAGAGGGCCTGAAATGGTCCGATGGCACGCCCGTGACATCCGCTGACGTCAAATTCACAGCTGAATATTGCATGGACCCAGAAGGCGGTTGCGCCCAGGGTGCCAAATTTGACGGTGTCACAAGCGTTGAAGCCTTGGACGATCTGACCATCAAAGTTACATTCGACCAGCCCAAGCCAAACCCCTATGGTCCCTTCATGGGCGGCCAGTCCCCGATTATCCAAGCAGCACAGTTTGCAGACTGCATGGGTGCGCGCGCACCTGAATGCACAGACGCCAACTTTGGCCCCATCGGCACAGGCCCGTTTGTCGTCACAGACTTCAAACCAAATGACGTGATCACAATGGTTGCGAACGAAAACTACCGTGAAGCGGGCAAACCAGCCTTTGCATCTGTCACGTTCAAGGGTGGCGGTTCTGCCGAAGCCTCTGGTCGTGCGGTCATGGAAACCGGCGAATTTGACTACGCCTGGAACCTGCAACTGGCACCCGACGTCATCGCCAAAATGGCTGAAGGCGGCAAAGGTGTGCCTGTGTCCGCATTCGGTGCGTTGGTTGAGCGTCTGGAAATGAACCTGACAAACCCGTCGCCTGACCTGCCGCCAGAAACACGCGCGACAGTTGCCGAACCTCACCCGATCCTCAGCGATGGTCGTGTGCGCAAAGCTTTGTCTATCGCCATCGACCGCGAATTGCTGGTTGAAGTCGGTTACGGTGACGCGGGTCGTCCAACATGTAACCTGGTGCCTGCGCCTGCGATCTACGCGTCCGACAACACGGAATGCCTGACACAGGATCTGGACGGCGCACGCGCGTTGCTGGACGAAGCCGGGTGGACTGACACAGACGGCGATGGCATCCGTGACAAAGACGGCATGAAGCTGTCCTTGCTGTATCAAACATCCACAAACGCCGTGCGTCAGGACTTCCAAGCCCTGATCAAGCAATCCTGGAGCGAAATCGGCGTTGAAACCGAATTGCGCAACCTGGACGGCTCTGTGTTCTTTGGTGGTGACCCAGGTTCGCCTGACACGTTCCAAAAGTTCTATGCGGACGTCGAAATGTACGCGAACGTGTTTGATGGTACAGACCCACAAGCGTATCTGGCGGCCTACCGTTGCGGCAACGAGCCGAAACCAGACAGCCAGTGGCAGGGTGAAAACATCAACCGCTTCTGCGATCCAGAGTATGACGCACTGATCGACAAGCTTGCCACAACAGGCGACTTGGAAGAGCGCGGCAAAATCGCTCGCAAAATGAACGACATGCTGACGAAAGAAAGCAACACAATCGTACCTTTGGTTGATCGTGGTCGTGTGTCCGGCCATGCCGTCACATTGGGTGGCGTTCGCTTGAACGTATTCGATTCAGAACTGTGGAATGTTGCAGACTGGTACCGTAAAGGCGAATAAGGTATCGGCCTTATGATCCATGGGTTGGGGCGCGTGTGCGTCCCAACCTTTTCCCATAAAAAGACTGACGCACAAAGGCGCCGCGCATGCTGACCTTCACGATCCGACGACTGCTTCTGTCGATCCCGACGCTTTTGTTTATCAGCCTTATCATTTTTTTACTGTTGCAGCTCGCCCCCGGTGATCCGATGGCGCAAGTGCCTTTGACCGTGCCTCCAGAGGTAAAGCAGAAGATGCGCGAAGCCCTTGGTTTGGGTGAGCCCATCTATGTGCAATACTACAAATGGCTGATCCAGTTCTTCTGGATCGAACCGCAAGTTGCCTTTGATTACTTCTTCGGAACGGAGTTTTCCGAAGGCAAACAACGCGTGATCTCATGGCAGTGGCGTGGTCCGGTCATGGATGTGGTCGTGCAACGCCTACCCCAGACATTCTGGGTTGTGGGTATGGCCTATGTTGTGGGCGTGCTGATTTCGATCCCTGTGGGCATTTACTCAGCCTACCGCCAGTATTCGGTCTTTGATCAATCGGGCACGTTCATCACCATGATTGGCTTTTCCGTGCCACCGTTTTTCACCGGACCTTTGTTGGGCATCATCTTTGCGGTGCAACTGGGATGGGTGCCCCTGCTATACGACACCACCCACGTGGTTGAGGACTGGGCCAGCTTTAAGGTGCAGTTCCAGCAAATGATCCTGCCCGTTATGGTGCTTGCGCTGCAAACCACGGCCCAGATCAGCCGCTATATGCGGGCCTCTGTGCTAGACAACCTGAACCAGGACTATGTGCGCACAGCGCGATCCAAAGGGTTGTCCGAAGCGGTTGTGGTCATGGTGCATGTCGTGCGCAATTCCATGATCCCGGTGATCACGGTTATCGCTTTGGGCATCCCTGCCATCTTTGGCGGCGCCATCATCACCGAAGTGGTCTTTGGTGTCTCGGGCATCGGCGACATGTTCATTCGTGCACTGCTGTCCAACGACCTGCCCACGGTTCAAACCTTGGCCTTTATTTTCGCGATCCTGATCGTGCTCTTCAACCTGATCGCAGACGTCCTTTACGGCGTGCTCGACCCGAGGATCCGCTATGACTGAGACTGCACCTGACGATCACTTCGAGGCGCTTCGTGACATCGAGCCCCCAAAGGAACCCCGCAGCCAATGGGCTGATGTGTGGAGCCAGTTCAAAAAGCACAAAGGGGCGCTGTTTGGCGGCGGTTTCCTTGTGTTTATCACGCTGTTTGTGTTGATCGGGCCCTATATCTGGCGGGTTGATCCGCAAGCGCTGCCAAAGGGGCGCGAAATGTTGACGTTGCGCGACGTGCGACCGATCTTTGTCGCACTGTGGGATTTTGATGCCAAAGTGATGTGGTCACGCCCGTTGGGCACGGACAATCTGGGCCGCGATATTCTGGCCAACATCATCGCAGGCGGGCGCGCATCGATGGCTGTGGGCTGGGCTGCTATGGTGCTGTCTTTGGTGATCGGCACTGGCATTGGTGTGATGTCAGGCTACTTCCGCAAGCTCGATTTCTGGCTGATGCGCTTCACCGATCTTGTGTTGTCCTTGCCGATCCTGCCACTTTTGCTGGTGGCTGTGGTGCTGTTTCGTCAACCCTTACGGTCGAACTTTGGACCCGAAATGGGGATGTTTATCCTGATTGTGGGCGTTATCGCCATCACAAGCTGGATGCAAACCGCACGGATTGTGCGTGGCGAAATTCTGGCCCTGAAAGAACGCGAATTCATCCTGGCGGCGCGGTCTATCGGAACATCCAACTACAAAATTATCACACGGCACCTGCTGCCCAATGTCATTTCGCCAATCATGGTGTCAGCGACTTTGGGGCTGGCGACGGCGATCATCACCGAAAGTGCGCTGTCGTTCCTTGGCTTTGGCTTTCCATCCGATTTTCCGACATGGGGCAAATTGCTGTCTGATGCAGTTCCGCGCATGACAGAATTTCCAGAGCGGGTGCTGTTTCCGGGTATTGCCATTTCCCTCACGGTTCTGGGTGTGAACTACTTGGGCGACGGCCTGCGCGACGCGCTTGATCCGCGCATCAGGGGGCGCTGAGCGAAGGGCGCGTTTAACCCGCGCCTTTTGGGCCTACTTGCCTTCTACGCTGCTGCGGATGCGGCGCACCATGTACCAGACCAGCCCAACCACAGGCAAAGCGACAAGCGCTGTCAGCATACCTTTGCTGATGCCTGTAAGCTCTGTCACGGGATACAAAACATAAGCAGCCAGCGACACCGCGTAATAGCTGATTGCGACCACAGACAGGCCCTCGACTGTGCGCTGCAACCGCAGCTGCAAATCAGACCGTTTGTCCATGCTTTCCAACAAGGCTTGGTTCTGGGCAGAGCGTTCCACATCAACGCGGGTGCGCAACAAATTACTGACGCGGATAGAACGGCTGGTCATTGCCTCAAGGCGTCGTTCAGCTGATTTGACAGTGCGCATCGCAGGCTCATACCGGCGCATCATGAATTCGCCAAAGCTTTGACGCCCAAGATAGCGTTCTTCGCGCAGCGCATTGATCCGCTGATCAACGATGGCCTCATAAGCCCCTGTCGCCCCAAAGCGGAATGCGCTTTCCGCAGACAGGGTTTCCAGTTCCGCGGACACCGTCAGCAGCTCTCGAAGCGTCTTTTCCGCTTCGGCATCCGCATCGCGCATGTTGCCCACCAGCGATGTCAGTTGCGTGTCCAACCGGTTCAGGTCAGGCCCCAGTTCGCGTGATCGGGCAAATCCAAGCATCGACATGGTTTTATAGGTTTCGACCTCGCACAAACGCTGCACGATGCGCCCGATACGCCGCGCCCCTGTGTCCGGTGCCACAAACACCGCAAACCGCTGGTGACCGCTGGTATCTATCCGAAAGTCTCCGGCCACCACAGCGGCACCATCAAGCACAGAACTGACAGCCAGGCTTTCCGGCACAAACCAATCCTGCAGGCGTTGCACAATCTTGCTTTCGGTATCTTCCACTTCGATGCGCAAAAGGGCCGACGTCATCGTCACCCCTGGTGCGACAGCCAGCCAATCGGCAGGAAAGGGATCGAACGCACACGGATCAAACGCACGGTCCCCTACCCCTTCCGAGAAGACAGTATAGGTGACAAACTCGGTGTGCTGTTCCCACTTCAACCAGTGGCGGCCGATTTGACCATAGTAATGCGTGGCCCCGGGCTGAGGGTGAGGCGCCCCGTGACGGTCCAACAAGGCAATCAAATGATCCAGATCAAGGGTGCGGTCACGCGTCGCCGATTTGCCTGATTGCTTGATCGCAATATAGGCGGCTGTGCAAGGCGCTGACATGGACGGGAACGGACGCGCATGCAGTTCGTTGGCCAGTTTGTAGCGCATCGGGTGATCGTCAATAGGGGGCATGTCTTGTTCTCCGCTCTTGTAGGAGAGATACGCCCTTTCAGCAAAAAGTCAAACTTTTATTATATTTCAATAAGTTACCTGAATACAATTGTATACCAAAGGCAAACCGAAGTGGGTTTAATGCCTTTGTCCGTCCCCGGCAGCGCTTTGTAGTTTTTCATGCAGCGGTGAAAACGCCCACTTTGGGTGCGCTTCGGAAATTGCATCCAAGGCGCGTTCGGCAAGAGCGTAATGCCCTGCATCGATGGCAGAATGGATCAAAACCCGCGCAAAGGGCTTGGATAGGCGCAAAGCGTCAAACTGTTTGTCAAAGGACTGCGCCGTCAGGGTACCGCCCCACGCATCGGGTACTATAGTTGAAAGAAGCTTGCCGTTTTTCAGAACATTCGCCGCCTGATTTTTCAGATGTGGTGTTTTCAACCAGATCAGATTGTCCGTTTGCAATCGCATGACGTGTTGTGCGTCTGGTGCAAAAAATGGGTCCGCCAGCACATACACTTTTTTTGCCGAAGCGGCACCTGCAACCCCGTCAGCGTAAGGCCCTGTCCATATGCCACGGCTAAACGGGGCCGGAAAACGCGTCTCAAATGGAACAATCCGTGGATCAAGCGAAGTTTGCGGCGTCAAAGCCACCACCGTAGCCCCCGGTGACAGAGGGGCATAGGCAAGTGCCCCATACCCCCCCATGGAGCTGCCGTAAAAAACCACCTCATCGAACTGTTCAAAAAAACCCTTCTTGCGAAACCGGTCAAGACACGCCCACAAGCTTGGATGTCGAAACCAGTCGTTTCGGTCCACCATCATGATCCCCAGATGCGACCAGCCGTGTTTGGCCACAAAATTGTAACCCCAAGGATAAACAGGTGCTATCGCATCCCTGCTTTTCATACTGTCAAACGTCACCACCAGCCGTTTGCTACGTGGGTAAAACATGACCGCATGCTTTGTCAGCCATTTCGTAAAGCCACCCGAGTTCTTCGCAGCACTGCCTGCTTCGACGTATTTTTCAAGATCATCCATACGCCTCTGAGTGCCACAAAAATATTGCTACCAAGTTTACAGCCCCTCAAAATGCAGGTTGAGATTTGCCCTTTCCCCTCGCCTTTTGGCATTTCCGTCAGCTAAGTCTGCGTTGAATTTGAATAACAGGTGATCCGTGAAGACCGTAGAAGACCCCAGATACATTGCCCTACAAGCCGCCGTTGGAGCGACTGTGGCGTTGATGCATGGCCCCGTGGCCTTGGCATTTGTGATTTCAGGAGCAGTGGCTTTAGCACTTTGGCCCTATGTCCTGTTGTCCCCTGCCGTCAGCTTGCGTCGCAGTTTTTCAAAATCAAACAGGCAAGCCAGCATCGCTGTGTTAAAGGGCAATTCCAACATTCCGGCGCGTCAGGCCCGCGTCATTGTGTTGGCCATGATCGTGTCGGGGTGTTTGTTCAGCCTAATGGGGCTTGTCTTGTGCGAAGTTCTGTTTCCCGACCTGTTAGGTCTGACGCTGAGAAACCGCAACGGCATCACAAGCATGGTTCTGGCGGGCGGGTTGTTTGCCCTGTTCAAGACGTTGCAATGGTACGCAAAAACCCTGTCCAAATAGCAAAAAAGCCGGCCCGAAGACCGCCTTTCTCAAACTTCACCAACCGTGCCTCAGTCGATCATCGGCAACAGTTTGTCTAGGGATGCTTTTGCATCGCCATAGAACATGCGCGTGTTCTCCTTGAAGAACAGCGGGTTCTCGATCCCCGAATACCCTGTCCCCTGCCCGCGTTTGGACACGAACACGGTTTTGGCCTTCCAGCATTCCAGAACCGGCATACCCGCGATAGGGCTGTTGGGATCGTCCTGCGCCGCAGGGTTCACGATGTCGTTGGAGCCGATCACGATGGCGACATCCGTGTCGGGGAAGTCTTCGTTGATCTCGTCCATTTCCATCACGATGTCATAAGGCACTTTCGCTTCCGCCAGCAGAACGTTCATGTGTCCCGGCAAACGCCCCGCAACAGGGTGAATGGCAAAGCGCACATTCTTGCCTTTGGCGCGCAGCTTGCGGACCAATTCGGCCACACCTGTTTGCGCTTGCGCCACAGCCATACCGTAACCGGGGATGATGATGACGCTGTCCGCCTCGTTCAAAGCGGTGGCAACACCATCCGCCTCAATCGCAATCTGTTCACCTTCAACGGCCATCTGCTCACCTGCAGGACCACCAAAGCCGCCCAAGATCACAGAGACAAACGACCGGTTCATCGCCTTACACATGATGTAGGACAGGATCGCACCAGACGAGCCCACAAGCGCGCCCACAACGATCAACAGGTCGTTGCCAAGGCTGAAACCAATCGCTGCCGCCGCCCAGCCGGAATAGCTGTTCAACATGGAAACCACGACAGGCATATCCGCGCCGCCGATGCCCATGATCAGGTGGTAGCCGATGAAGAGTGCAGCCAGTGTCATCAAGAACAAGGGCAGGAAGCCGCCAGTGTTGAAGTACCACACCAGACAAATCAGGGACAAAGCGCCTGCACCTGCGTTCAACAAGTGACCGCCCGGCAGTTTCGTCGCGGCTGAATCCACTTTGCCCGCCAGCTTGCCATAGGCAATGACCGACCCTGTGAACGTCACCGCACCGATGAAGATGCCAAGGAACAATTCAACGCGCAGAATGGCAATCTCGACGCCATCTTTCTTGGCGAGCAAGGCCGCAAAGCCTTCCAACGCCTTTCGTTCGTCTTCGCCCATGGCAAAGACGCGGCCCATTTCAATGTGTGCGATGAGGCCGACAAAGACCGCCGCCAGACCGACCAGAGAGTGCATCGCCGCAACCAGTTCCGGCATCTGCGTCATCTGCACTTTGGTGGCCAATTGATAGCCAATCATGCCGCCCATGCCGATCAGGATCAGCGAGAGCAACCAATAACCAGCGCCGGGGCCGACCAGTGTCGCCGCCACAGCCAAAGCCATGCCTGCGATGCCATACCATACCGCGCGTTTCGCGCTTTCTTGACCGGACAATCCACCCAAAGAAAGGATGAAAAGAACCGCTGCGACCACATAAGCCGCTGTTGTAAAACCGAATTCCATTGATCCGCCCCCTTACGATTTCTGGAACATGGCGAGCATGCGCCGTGTGACCAAGAAGCCGCCGAAAATATTGATGCCCGTCATAAAGACCGAAAGCGCAGCCAGCAGAATGACAAGGCCGGACCCCGATCCGATCTGCATGAGCGCACCAAGGATGATGATGGACGAGATGGCGTTGGTGACAGCCATAAGCGGTGTGTGCAGCGAATGCGCCACGCCCCAGATGACCTGAAAGCCGATGAAGACCGACAGAACGAACACGATAAAGTGCTGCATAAAGCTGGCGGGGGCAACAAGACCAACGGCCAACAATGCAATGCCACCCACGGCCAAAAGCGTGACTTGATTTTTGGTCTGTGCTTTGAAGGCCGCCGTTTCTGCGGCGCGTTTTTCTTCGGCCGTCAGCTCTTTTGGCGCATCTTTCTTAGGCTGCGCGGCAATGGCTGCGATCTTTGGTGGGGGTGGCGGGAAGGTGACTGCCTTTTCATGGGTCACGGTGGCGCCACGAATGACGTCATCTTCCATGTCGTGGTTGATGACCCCGTCTTTTTCCGGCGTCAGGTCCGTCATCATGTGGCGGATGTTGGTAGAATACAGCGTCGAGGCTTGCGTCGCCATACGGCTTGGGAAATCGGTGTAGCCGATGATGGTGACGCCGTTGTCGGTGACGATCTTCTCGTCCATGACGGTCAGCTTGCAGTTGCCGCCCTTCTCTGCCGCCAAATCGACAATGACAGAACCCGGTTTCATGGCCGCAACCATGTCTTCGGTCCAAAGCTCAGGCGCTTCACGGTTGGGGATCAGGGCCGTGGTGATGACGATGTCAATCTCAGGGGCCATTTCGCGGAACTTGGCCAATTGGGCCTCGCGGAACTCTGGCGAAGAGACAGAGGCATAACCGCCAGTCGCCGCGCCGTCTTGCTGTTCTTCTTCAAAATCGAGGAAGACAAATTCAGCACCCATGGATTCAATCTGCTCGGCCACTTCGGGGCGCACATCAAAGGCGTATGTGATTGCACCAAGGCTTGTGGACGTGCCAACAGCGGCCAAACCAGCCACACCGGCACCAACAACCAAGACCTTGGCAGGGGGAACCTTGCCAGCCGCCGTGATCTGACCGGTAAAGAAGCGGCCAAAGTTGTTACCCGCCTCAATAACGGCGCGATACCCTGCGATGTTCGCCATGGAAGACAGCGCATCCATCTTCTGAGCACGCGAAATACGCGGGACCATGTCCATCGCGATGACGGTAGAGCCTTTCTTGGCAGCCTGATCGAGCAGTTTCTCGTTTGCTGCAGGGTTGATGAAGGAAATCAGCGTTTGACCGTCCCGCAGGCGTTTGACTTCTGTCGCGTCCGGTGCGCGCACCTTGGCGACCACATCTGCGGCCTTCCACAAAGCGGCAGCCGTTTTTACGACCTCAACGCCCGCGTCTTTGTACGACGCATCGTCAAAACCCGCCAGCGCACCTGCGCCCGTTTCAACAACACATTCATGACCCAGTTTTTGCAGCTGAAGCGCACTGTCTGGCGTCATCGCCACACGGGCTTCGCCCTCAAATACCTCTTTTGGTGTCCCGATCTTCACTCGAAAGTCCCCCATCGTTCATATTCAATAAGCGACACACGCGCTTAGATAAGCGGCAACATGGCGCATTATTCTGCAATGTCCACTACCCTGCAAAAGTTTCCGATACAAGTCGCGACGCTGCGACGCAGCAACAATATCTGCAAAGAATTACACCCACCGGCGTACTTTTTGTTCGTATCGCCCATAATCTGCCCGAAATTCGCGCCGCATCCGGTTTTCCTCGGCCACGATAAAGCGACGTTCGATACACCAGACAAAGATCGGGACCAAGGGCAGCGACAGCACGGCGTCCCAGCGCAAAACCAGTCCCAACAAGATCAGTGCGTCGCCCAAATAGATCGGATTACGCGACTTTGAAAACACGCCGGACTGGATAATCCTGTTTGGTGTGAGATGTGGGATAATTGATGTTTTGTGACGTCGAAATTCGTAAGCGGCCAGTAAGATCACCACCACCCCTGCCCCAACCAGCAATCCGCCCAGCAATTGGGTTATCGGATGTGCAAGGCTTAGTCCCAAAGGAAGGTAGGTCGCCTGACACCAAGCAATCGCAGCGAAGGCAGCCAACCAAACGGGTGGCACATCTATCATCTCGGGCAGGGAAAGTTGTTTCATTCCCCCTTGTCACCTAACGTCACAACCAGTGCAATGACCCAACGGCACAGTTTGCGACACAAATCCGGGCGACTACCGTGAAACCATCTTAAAGGGAGCACTCATATGTCATTGCAAGGAAAACACGCGCTGATCACCGGCGGCGGCACGGGGATCGGTCTCGACATGGCGCGTAGCCTTGCGGCGCAAGGGGCGTTGGTTACTATCACAGGTCGTCGGCAAGAGGTTTTGGACGAGGTTGCGACCGCTGGCATGACAGGCATGGCCATGGACGTGCGCGAGGAACAGCAAATCGTGGACACAATCGGGGCCGCAGTTGAAGCACGCGGGCCAGTGCAGATTTGCATCGCCAACGCAGGCGTTGCAACAGGCAAGGCCGTGCATAAAACCGACATGACATTCTGGCGCGACATGATGGCAACCAATTTGGACGGCGCCTTTCTGACCATCCGCGAAAGTCTCGCCTCGATGCGGCACACCGATTGGGGGCGTGTGATCGCGGTGTCGTCGATTGCGGGCATCCGCGGCGTGCCGGGGGCGGCCTGCTATTCGGCGTCCAAACA